>JACKJG010000001.1 GCA_020638065.1 Hyphomicrobiaceae bacterium
CTGCCTATGCTGGAGGCCTGGCGCGGCATTCGCATCCGTGCTGCCGAGCTGGAGACCCGCAAAAACCTCGCCCTAGTCGGGTTGATATGATTCTATCGGTGGTGTGGAGGTGCGCCGATGAATCCCGAAAGCCTGTTTTCCCTTTCTGAACATCTTGAGCGATTGAGCCAGGATGGCGATCCGCTGGAAGTGCTCGCTGCCACCGTGGATTTTGAGTATTTCCGAACGTGGCTTGTCGAAGGCCTCGGTTATGGGAATGGCTCCAGGGGCGGCAGGCCACCGTTCGATCCGGTTGCCATGTTCAAGGTCTTGATCCTTCAGGCGCAGCACAATCTTTCAGACGCGAGGATGGAGTTCATGATCCGCGACCGGCTGTCCTGGTTGCGCTTCCTGGGCTTCGAACTGGGCGGGGCGACACCCGATGAGAACACCATCCGCCATTTCCGCAACCGGATGATCGAAACAGGGACGCTCAAGCGCGTCATGAAGGCCTTTGACTGGCAACTTCACAAACAAGGCTACATCCCGATGTCCGGCCAGATCGTGGATGCGACCCTGGTGCCGGCACCCAAGCAGCGCAATACGGAAGGTGAGAAGGAAGCCATCAAGGACGGCAAGACGGCCGGCGAGATCTGGCCGGACGAGCCGAACAAGGCTGCGCAGAAAGACACGGACGCCCGCTGGACGCTGAAGATTGGCGGCAAGATCCGGTATCGTCCGGATGGCACGCCGTTGCCGCAGATCGCCTTGCCTGTGTTCGGCTACAAGTCGCACATCAGCATCGACCGGCGCTTCGGCTTCATCCGGGCTGGCACGGTGACCTCGGCTGCTGCGTCGGACGGGCGGGAGATGAAGCATGTCATCGACAAGACCAATACGGCGTCGGATGTATGGGCCGACAGTGCCTACCGTTCGAAGGAGAACGAGGCCTGGCTGGAGAGGAACATGCTGACGAGCCGCATTCACCGGCGCAAGCCGGCGTACCGTCCGATGGCCAGGGCGACTGCGCGGTCGAACGCGAAGAAGTCATCCATCCGTGCAGCCATCGAGCATGTCTTTGCGCATCAGAAGAATCGCTATGGCCTGTTCATTCGAACGATCGGCCTGGCGCGGGCGCAGGCCAAACTCACGCTGGCCAACCTGGCCTACAACTTTGACCGTCTGATTTTCCATGAACGCCGCAAGGCCATGGGATAGGTGCGCCCGAAAACGGCGAAAATGCATCAAACCGACCTTCAGGCCGCATCCAATGGTGGTCGAAAACGGACGAAATAGGCCGTCATCAACAAAACTGGCCAAACAAAGCCGATCATCGCGCCAAAACCAACCGGTTTTTGCGGGTCTCCAGCTTGAGCCGCAGAGATATCATAGAAGGCCCTCGGGATAAAAAATAGAGTTTTTCGACGATAGAATAACCCCCCTTAGATTGTTGTATCTTTATCACAATTGGCGGCTCGCCCGTCCCGCCTGCCCTTTCTGAGGCCAGGAGGACCCAAATCGACTGCCAGAAGCCGCAGTGGTCGCCGCCGTCGGTTGTGACAGCTCAGCCAGCAGACAGGCAGCGGGCAGCAGCAAGCGACCTGCGCGAGGCCCGCGACCGCGCCGCCCTCAATGTACCGGCGGCTCAGGAGGTCCCCCACCCCGCCGTCATAGTGGCCTCCCAGAGCACCGCCTGCGCCAGTGGGCGCTGGGATACCACCACACCCGCGCTCTGGCCGATGCGATCAACCACCGGTCCAACACATCTGCGTCGTCGGCAGCGAGAGGGACGCTTCCCAAATTTTGGAAACGTCATCCCATAAATTTCTTAGCGATGTTTGACGCGTCCTCGCTCCACAGTCTTATGGAGCGTCCATCGCTGCTGATCCCGTTTCCATGCCTGGGGCGACTTTGTTCGGAGGTTGTCGATGCGGCAGTGATTGGTGTAGGAGTGGCGTACAACCTAGGCGTTGGTTTCGCGCTGGTTTGGGGTAAAGTACAACGTATTGAATTTGTTTGGTATTATGCGTCTCAGTCCATATGGGCCAGCAGATTCGCAGCCATGTCGGGGCATTGCCATAGGCGTGCACAGCACAGCATACAACCTAAGATAGGAGTTTCCCCAAATTTAGGGAAAAGTACAACCATTAGTTTTTATAGGCTTATTGCAGCTCGCAAGGCCTCGAGCCTGGAGGGACGCTCCACAAAACGGGGGAGAGCGGGGACGGCCCGTCAGGATGGCCGGAAATGACGCCTGCGGAGTACATTAGCATTTGCGAATTGAATGGTGACAAATTTGGTGACAATCGCGAATTCACAGGAATTTGTCACCAAGGCAGAAATTGCCTTAATTATTGTTTTTATTTGTTGAAATGCCGGACAACGTTAAAGGTCATGTAGGC
>JACKJG010000010.1 GCA_020638065.1 Hyphomicrobiaceae bacterium
ATTTCAGTGTCGCCAATCCTGCTGGCGGGGCGTACGCGGACCTTCAGTCGGGCGTTTCCTATTCGGCAGACACCGGTATTGATATCCTGAGCCACATCGAGAACCTGCGCGGTTCGGGTGGGGACGACGAGTTCCACGGCGACAGCGGGGACAACACGTTCTTTGCGTCCGGCGGCACCGACGATATAGATGGCCGCGGCGGGACCGACACCTATGATGCCAGCGACGTAACAAGCAGCCTTCTGGTCAATATGGCGACTGGGAACGTGTTCGGCGGCGCAACTGCGAATCTGACTTCCATCGAAAAAGTGGTCGGCGGTAGCGCCAACGATGTGTTCTCCGGCCTGCAAGACGGCGATGCAGTGGACGGCGGCGGCGGTGAAGACATCGTGGTGTTCAATGCCAATCGTGCCGATGCCACGATTACGGCAGGCACCGAGCCGGGAACCTACACCGTCACCATCGGCGGTGAAACATTCACAGTCTCCGATGCGGGTCGCCTCAGCTTCAATGATGGCGACATCGTCGTCGTCAGCCAGGATGGGTCGTCGGATTACAATACCATTCAGGAAGGTGTCGACGCCGCCTCCACCGGCGACGAAATCTACGTTCTTGCCGGCACCTACGAGGAATCGGTGTCGGTCATCGGCAAGGATGTGTCGATCATTGGTCAGGGCGATAACACGATTATCGGACCGCCCTCCGGCGACATTCCCATCTCAGTCACGATTCCGGGTTCGTCCAAGCCTGACAAATCCGCGATCATTTTCGTTCAGGACGGCAACGTCGATATTTCCGGCATCAAGGTCGATGGCGATGGCCGTGGCGACGAGCGCGCCTCCGGCAGCGACGATTACACCGGCATTCTCTACTATAATGCCGATGGACAGATCGACAGCGTCACCGTGACCGGCATTCGCCAGCCCTTGGACGGCAATGGCCACGTTTCCGGTGCCCAGTATGGTGTTGGCGTTTACGCAATCGTTGATGACAGTGGCCCTCACACGGTTGAGCTTTCCAACAGTCTGGTCGAGGACTTCCAGAAAACCGGTGTGGTCTTTTCGGGATCGGGCCTGACCGCGGATATCCACGACAACGATGTCGTCGGCAACAATGGCACGTCGACGACCGCACAGAACGGCATCCAGACCTCGGGCGGTGTTACCGGCTCGATCGACGACAACAATGTCAGCGAGATCGGCTGGTTCTGGCCCGGTACCGGCACGCAATGGGTGTCGAGCAGCATTCTGGTCTTTGGTGACGAGGTCACCGTAGCCGGCAACACTGTCGACGGCCCGACCAACAGCCCGGGAGCAGGCGAAACGCTCAGCGCCGTCGCGATTTACGTGGTTGGCGATACGGGCGGAACCGCCGATCACGTCGTCACCGGCAACATGATTTCGGACATTCCGTGGGGCATTGTCTCGACCAATTCCGGCGGGACGCCCGATTTCAGCGGGAACACGTTCACCAACACCGAGGACGGCGTCGAAGTCTACTATCCCGATGAACCGCTGCACGTCACGGGAACTGATGTCACCGACTATATTTTCGGCGGCTCTGATGCCGACCAAATCGATGGTGGCGGAGGCGACGACTATATCGACGGCGGAGCGGGCGCCGATGCCATGTCCGGTGGCACCGGCGATGACACATTCATTGTCGACAATGTTGGCGATACGGTCACCGAGAATGTCGGCGAAGGCCACGATACCGTCGAAAGCTCTGTCGACTATACGCTGAGCGCCAACGTCGAGGACCTGGTTCTTCAGGACACCATCCTGACGTCGGACACTCAGGATTTCGAGAACTTCTCAACCGGCCCGATCGCCGACGGTGAGAACGGCTGGCAAGTTGCCGGTTCCCATGATCAGGAAGTCGTCGACCTTGGCGGAAACATGGTTTTCAGAATGTCATCCGACCCGTCGTCGGGTGATTTCGGAGGACCATATTCTCCCGAACTGGCCTTCACCGCCGGAGAGCCACAGACGACCGCCGACGGCGATATGCATGTTCTGTCATTCCGCGTCAAACCGGTCTCGGACGTGGCGGACAATTCGCGCCTCGAGGTTGATTTCGGGCTCCCCGACGGAACCGACCGCAACAACTTTATGGTCATCGAATCGATTGCTGGCCAAGGCGTTCGCATCGCGGTCTCCGATCCGTTGTTGGACGGGAATTGGGATACCGGCGGCGACCTTAATGACTTTGCCGCGTTCACCGGTAATATTACACTCGCGGACGGTCTGCCGGCCGACCAGTGGCTTAACGTCGAGCTCCGCATGATCTACCATGACGGGCCTGACAACGACGTCGTCGAGGTCTACGTTGACGGTTTGCTCATCGGAACCAGCACCAGCTTCGAAAACTATCGCGACGCGATCGGCGGAACGCACGCGGCCAACGCCGAAGCCAATCAGACCAACACAATCTTCTTCCGGGCCTCGGCGGGTGGAGCGCCCAACGACGGGCCGAATGGAGACAACCAGGGCTTCTATTTCGACGATATCACCAACACCATCGGCAACACCAACAACGTGGATGGTACCGGGAACGATCTGGACAACATGATCGTCGGTACATCCGGTGACAACGTGATTGATGGTATGGGCGGCAACGACCACATTTCCGCCAACGCCGGCGACGATGCGATTACGGGTGGCGCCGGCGATGACGATGTGGATGGCGGAAGCGGGTACGATACCGCCGTCTATGCCTCCGCCCTCGATCCGAAGGCCGACATCTCGTTCAACACGGCGACCGGAAAGTGGGTGGTGGCCGCCAGCGATGGAACCGACAGTCTCGTCAACGTGG
This sequence comes from Hyphomicrobiaceae bacterium, assembly GCA_020638065.1. GTDB lineage: Bacteria > Pseudomonadota > Alphaproteobacteria > Rhizobiales > Devosiaceae > JACKJF01. Next base: position 2,815 of record JACKJG010000010.1, read on the forward strand.
AGGCGATTGACGATGGTTCCGGCCATCAGATCTTGCTCGTAGGCGGCGGCGGATACACTTCGTTGACCGATGCGCTCGCGGATGCTGGCGACGGGGATACCATCATCATCGCCGGTGGAATGACGCTCAACGAGGGCGTTGTTCAGGTCAACCATGCCGTGACCATCCTTGGTCAGAATGTTGGCGTGACGGGATACGACGCTGGTCGAGATACAGCCCACGAGTCCGTTCTGGATGGCGCCCTACAGATCAATGTCGCTGGTGTGGATGTTGACGGCATCAAGATCCTCGGCGGCGCAACTGTGCTTGGCGAACCCGCCAGCGTTTATGTCGGTGCGGACAACGTCACGATTGAGAACACCGTCATCGAAGGTGATGGAACCGCTTCCCGTGCCTTCCTGACCCCCTATGGCGGCGGCGTGATTGGTCTTTTGATTGATGGCAACCTAGTGACAGGATGGGCTAGCTCAGGTGGCTACTTCAATCCGACCACCGGTTTCACCGTTACGAACAATCATTTCGAGAACGACGGAAATGCGTTCAACGGTGACAATTGGGATGTCAGCACCTTCATTGACGGCAACACCTTCACCAATAATTCGAGCGTCGATGTCGCCTACGGCGTGCTGGAGCCCAACGTCGACGTCTCGGCCTTTTTCGGCACGAACACCTATGATACGGGCAAGGGCGGCGTTTCCATCTACCTTTATGGGAGCACGACCGGCCAACAGGAGGTGACGGGCACAGACTTCGCCGATCACTTCATTCCCACCTACATTTCGAATCCCAGCAATCTGACGCTGAATGGCGGCGGAGGCGATGACAATATCGAGGGTGGCGCCCTCGACGACGTCATCAATGGTGGCGTCGGGAGTGATACGATCGATGGCGCGGGTGGAACCGACACAGTCGTGCTTGACGGAAGCTTTGCCGACTACACGATCGCCGGCTCTGGCGGCACCTACACAGTCGTCATGGGCGTAGACACCGATGTGCTGACCCATATCGAGAAGATCAATATTAACGGCGTGACAGTGGACGCGGACGATGCGCGCACGAATATCGGCGTGACCATTGACTCAATCGATGATCCTCAGACTGGTTCGACCATTACTGTCGACGAGAACAGCGCCAGCGGAACCCAGGTGGCCGCGGTCAGCGTGACCAACAGCCAGGCTGCGCTGGGTGACACGACGACATTCGAACTGCGCGAAACGGGCGGCGGAGCCTATACCGGACCGTTTGCGATCGATGCGTCGGGCAACATCACTGTCAACGGTGCGCTCGATTTCGAGACCACCACCTCCTATGCCTTGAACGTGGCCGCTATAGATGCCCACGGCAACGAGGACGTCCAAACGTTCACGATCAATGTTGATAACGTCAACGAAGCCCCCGGCGCCGGCGTCCTTGCAACGCAGACTCCATCGATTCAGGCTGGTTTGACGGAGGCAGCGCTTGGACTGACCGCAATTGCCGATGAAGACGTCGGAGACACGGTCAATTATACGATGACGACGCTCCCGGATCATGGAACGGTGTTTCTGAACGGAACGGAGGTGACCGGCGGTCAAGTTCTCTCGGAAGCTGACTTGCTGTCTTTGACCTATTCGGCGAGGAATCGCGTCTCCAACGAGGCCATGCAGATAACGGTCAGCGATGGCGTAAACAACGTTCTACTGAACGTGCAGATCAACGTGACGGCTCCGGTGGATGATGTGCTGCTCGGTGGCAGTCAAGCAGACCGGCTCGACGGGGGCGCCGGAAACGACCTGATCAAGGGCCGGGGTGGCAACGACACTCTGATCGGTGGCATAAATGCGGACGATTTGCGCGGCCAACGGGGTGACGACACTCTGATTGCGGGCAGGGGGCAGGACATGTTGACAGGTGGCGCGGGTGCCGATGTCTTCGTATTCAGCAAGAACCAGCAGAAGAACAAGATCCTGGATTTCCAGGATGGCGTCGACAAACTGGACCTGTCCGGTTTTGGCTTCTCCAGCAAGGCCGAAGCAAAACTCGCCTTTGCCGAACTGGGGAGCACCAGCGACGACCAGGTTCAGTTTGTGCACGACGGCACCACGCTCATTGTCAAAGGCATCGATCTGCACGATGTCACCAACGGTGACCTGATCATCTGACCTGACAGGCAGAGCATTCACGGGCCCCGGCCAGTTTGGCCGGGGTTTTTTCGGGTCATTCCGTCGATAGTGTCGGGCCGGCCGGCGAGGAAAAGTGTGAACCCCGCCCGTAAAACTTTAGCTGGATCGGGGCGATCTGGGCCTATTCGTTACCGGATCGGCCTTCAACCATACCTCAACTCATTAATCTGATAGCGGCAAGTCTATCTTTCGTTTGCCGATCTGTTCACCCTAACGATTTGCGCTTCCGGCGCGTCGCACCGGCCGGGCGAGAAGATGCCGCTTGGGCGGGACCGCGGCGCACGCGTGCAGTTGTTAACTCGACAAACCCGGCATTACGGCCACTTCCGTCGTGCCCGGCGCAATCGCCTTAACCAAGCCGTCCCACTCAGCCTCAACGGCACGTTATTCGGCAGAGTGAAGCAAGAGTAAATCCTCTTGAGACATTTACCGCAAATAAACCAAGCACGTAGACCGACTGTTTTCGGCTTGAAAACGAACCTTTAACCAATATACGTCGGATTAAGGCTGAGTAATTAACTTGAAAAATGCAATGCAATTAAGCATGTAACTTAACATCGATTTTGTTCGCTTCTCGTAAAACTGCGTGAAACGGGGAAGCGGTCAAATGACGATCGAAGATAATACAAACAATATTGCAAGTGACGGCTACGAAATTCAGGGCCAGGCGCTGGTAATACCCGCCCATTCAAGCTTGAATGGCGCCCAATTCTGGAGCCTGCAAGTCGGGGGCATGGGCTCGGCAAGATTTCAGAGCGCCTGGGATTACGCAACGGGCGCGGGAATTACCATCGGACTGGTGGATGAGGGCGTGAACTACACGCATCTTGACCTGGTCGACAGCTACAACAGCGACATTGATTACGATCCGCAGGATCCGGACGGTCAATGGGATGCCATGCCCGATGACATGTCGCAGCAGCACGGCACCGAGGTGGCCGGCATCATTTCAGGGTCTATCTACAATTCCATCGGGACATTCGGTGCGGCGCCGGACGCGACCATCTCGGCCTCCTATCAGCGTTTCGGCTCCAGCGTGAACATGGATGACATTGTCGCCAATGTTGGACACCAGTCGACTTTCGACGTTTCCAACAATTCCTGGGGCTTCACTGCTTCGTTTGCCGACAATTTCAACAATTCCACATTTCATGGCCTGGCGACCGCGATTCAATCGAACGCGGAAACGGGACGCGGTGGACTGGGCACCTCGTTCGTCGTGGCCGCGGGAAATTCCAAGCTTATGGCGAATGGTGAAAATATCGGAGGCGATTCCAATTTTCACAATCTGTCCAATTCGCGGTTCGCGATTGCGGTCGGTGCGCACGATTCTCATGGCAACTCCGCCTTTTTTTCCAGCCCCGGCACCAACGTACTTATTTCTGCGCCGGGCGTTGCGCTGGTCACCACCAGCGGCAATGAAGGCGGCTCCAGCGACTCCGCCTATGTTTCCGGCACGTCGTTTGCCGCGCCTATGGTCAGTGCCGCCATTGCGCTGATGCTTGAGGTTAATCCCAACCTCGGATATCGCGACGTCCAGGAGATCCTGGCGATTACCGCCAAGACGGGAATTGACGAAAATGGAGCGGAAAACGGCGCCGGTAATGTCAATGGCGGTGGCCTCTATTTTTCCCGCGATCTTGGATTTGGCTCGCTTGATGCCGAAGCCGCCGTGCACTTGGCGAAGGTCTGGACCGCATCGTCAACGGCCGCCAACGAGGCCCATCTGACCCAGGCTTTCGCTCTGCCTGCGACGACCGATGCCAGCCATCAGGAACTCACGCTCGATCTGACCCCCGAGACGTTCGACAAGTTCGCGACCGATTTCGTTGAGCTGTCAATTGCGGTGGACGATGCCGACCTTAAGGATCTGTCCATCGAACTGGTTTCGCCCGATGGGACGCATTCGCTGATCGCTCCCAATCTGAACGCTGCAGGCAGTGCCACATCGCTTAGTTTCACCTTCTCTTCTGTCGCGCACTGGGGCGAAAATCCCTTTGGAACATGGACCTTGATCCTGTCGCACGATACGCCCTCGGATTCATTCTCGGTCAAGTCCGCATCGCTCGACGTTTATGGCGACTTCGAGGACGAAAACGATGAGTACTACTTCACTTCATCGTTTGCCCAGCTGGCGGGTGCCAACGATCAGCGAAAGGTCATTGAAGACACTGACGGCGGTGAGGACACTCTCAACTTTGCAGCGGCCGGCAAGGCGGTGTCCCTGAACATGCATTCAGGTGCGCTTAGCCACGTGGAAGGTGCCGAGTTTGTCGTGAATGGCGATTTTGAGGATGCGATCGGCACCGTCAAGGGCGACAGCATCAGTGGCAACGCTCTCAACAACGTACTGCGCGGCGAGGCTGGGGCAGATCGGCTGGATGGGGGCGAAGGTGACGATACCCTCCTCGGCGGTAGTGGAAACGACAAGCTGGTCGGCGGAGCGGGGGCGGACTATTTCGATGGCGGAGCGGGTTTTGACACGTTGATTTTCGCGCGCAGTTCAAGCCCGGTTTCCATCGACTTGGGCAGCAACATCAACGGTGGTGCTGCTGCGGGCGATACCATCGTGAATGTCGAAGCATTTGTTTTGACCGCTGAAAACGACCAGTTTTGGGCGGGGATAGAAGGCAGTGGCACAACTATCCACGCCGGCAAGGGAAATGACGTGGTTTCAACCAATGCCGGCAATGACCTGCTTGACGGTGGCGAAGGGCGGGACACGCTGATCGGTGGACTGGGCGACGACACTTACATTGTCGACAACAAGGGTGACCGTGTAAGCGAACTGCTTGGTGGGGGTCACGATCTGGTCAAATCCAAAGTCAGCTTTTCCCTCAATCAGGGCGACAAGGTCGAGGGCCAGTTTGAGGATCTGGTGCTTTTGGGAGGGGCACGCAAGGGCAGCGGAAACAATGCCGACAATCACATTTCGGGATCAAGGTCTTCCAACGTGTTGGACGGCGACCGAGGTGACGATACTTTGGCAGGAAGGGGCGGTGATGACCGCATGCACGGCGGTCAAGGTGATGACGTATTGAATGGCGGAACTGGCAGAGACGTTGCCTCCGGCGACGCCGGCGCTGATCGCCTCAATGGAGGCAAAGGGAATGACCGCCTGGATGGCGGATCAGGCAACGATCTATTGTCAGGCAGTCAAGGCAAGGATCAACTTTCAGGCAGCGCGGGTAAGGACAACCTGAGCGGAGGTACGGGTGCAGACCGCCTTGACGGTGGTAACGACAGAGATCACCTGGCCGGCGGTTCTGGCAACGATCATCTCAGCGGTGGGCGCGGCAACGACGTTTTGACAGGCGGCCGGGGGCGCGACGTGTTTGTGTTCGGCAAACACGACGGGGCCGACACGATCACGGATTTCGGAACCGGTCACGACAGGCTCAACCTGTCCGCATTTCACTACAAAACCAAGGCCGAGGCCCTAGCGGACTTCAAGTCGGTCGGGCACGGCAATAGCGAAAGTGTTGTATTCGAACACGCCCAGACCAAGATCAAGCTGGACGGCTTTGATATTCACCACCTCGATGGATCCGATTTGATCATCTGACTTTCTGGCAGCCTTTGCTTCCAGCGACACTTCGGCCATGATGTTTTATACATCACGGAGTGGCCGCTGATGTGATCAGGCCTACTCCGTCAATTTGTACGCGACGTCCTCGGCGCCACGCTCGATCACGATGTGCTGGTTGGCCAGGAACCGGTAATCGTGGCTCCATGAGCCGTCGGGCCATTGCACCCGCACGGTGCCGCGATCAAGCAGTCCGAGCCCGATATGGACCGAGCCGGCGTGGCCGGACGCGTGTCCGCCGCCCACATAGATCGTTCGGCTCATCGACATTGTGCCGACTTTCACCAGCAGCCGGGCTCCCACGGCATGAATATTGCCGCCCTGATCGCGCACGTCGATTTCAATCCAGTTACCCAGCGGCTTGTGGCCCCAATCGGTTCTTTGTCCAAGATTGCGGAAGAGCGACACATCGGCCTTCCGGTTGACCACAAGCAGATCGAGCATCCCATCCCGGTTGAAGTCTTCGACGATGGCGCCGCGCCCGTTCGTCGGCAGCGCAATTCCGGCCATGTCGCCGCTTTCAACGAATTTCCCATCAATCGTTTGCAGCAGAAGATTGTCCGGGTCGAATGCCGCGAAATCCGACATCGCCTCGACATTGCCTTTCGCGATGAACAGGTCCAGCCGCCCATCGTTGTTGAAGTCGGCGAACTCGGAGTGCCAGCCGGTCGAAGGAAGCTTGTCCGGCCCGGTATAAGGTTGGGCTGCAGTCACGCCCTTTTCGAGCGCGATATCGACATATTTCGGATAGGTCGTATCACCCGGATCGTCGAGTGTTTGCAGCTTTGTGTCACCCATCGAGGTCAGGGCATATTCCGGCAAACCATCCGAGTTGAGGTCCGCCGCCGTGATGCCCATTCCCCAGATGGAAAGATGTGCCCAGCCGTCGGCGCGGCGATAAAGACGCGGAAGGCGCCCTGGTTCGATCTTCCACATCTGTTCTTCGCCACCGCGATAATATTGCCGGTCGTTGGCGATCCGAAGCGCGGCCTCGCCGGAGCGATTCCAGTCCGAAAACAGCATGGAGAGCGCGCAATAGCCCGGGCTGAGCGCTTCGGCATCCGCATAAACGGGCGTGCTCGTCCCTGCATCAGGCCGGATGAGGTAATTGTCCGAGCATGTGCCCCAGGGCGATCCGGGAGCCGTGCGGTCGACATAGTCTCCGAACGCCAGCGTGGGGTAGGTCTGGCCATGTTCCCATTCGGCGGCAAAGGCGGTGGTCCAGTCGCGGCCGCCATCGATGTTCCAGGCGCGTTCCGCGCGTTCAAACGTGCATTGTCCAAGCCCGCGAAGAACGATGTTTTCGCCAAGCCGCAACAGTACGAGGTCGAAATTGCCGTCCGCATCGATATCGAGCGAATAGACGCCCAGTACATTTCTGCTCAGGCGATCGTCGAGGCCAAGAGAACCTTGCGAGAAATGCAGCGCTCCGCCGGGCTCGCCGTCATTTATGTAGAGTGCTGCAGGCTCGGTGCCGCCTGCCAGCGCGATATCAGGCATGTCGTCGCCATTGCAATCGAATGACGCCCCACCGCCACCGACAAAGAACTCCCAGCCGCCCTGATAGGCGTGGTCCATCCCCGCCGCCTGGGCTTCTTCGATGAATTCCGGGACCATGACGGTCTGCAGACGTGCGGCGCGCTCTTCATTTTGGGCGAACGCCGAATGAACCGCAAAAAGCGAAAGCAAAATCAGGGCAAACCGTTTCATTGCGGCATCCTCAGCGTCTTGAGAAAGGTCAGAAGGGCGTTGCGATCATCCTCGCTCAGGTCGGCATAGGCGTCGCGCGATGCGGCCGCTTCACCGCCATGGGCTCGGATGGCTTCGTCGAGTGTGGTCAGATCGCCCCGATGACCATATGGCGCCGTGTCCGCTACTCCCCAAAGTTCCGCTGTGATGAATGTGCTGCGCGGCACGAATCCCTGACTCATCAATTCATTGCCAAAATGGCTCGTGCGGTCGTCGGCAATTTCGTGCCGTTTCAGATCGCCGAACATCGGCACCAGCACATCGCCGTTTTCGTCCCGTGGCAGGGCGGCAACCCAATCCAGTTGTGACAGATCATAGAGCGCAGGCTCCGGCACATCTCCCGCCGCCAGGGTTCCGGCGCTGTCGAGTGGGCCGGGGTCGGCAAACTTGAGATCATACAGTGGCAGCGCCGGGACATGACAGCTCGCGCAACCCGCTTCGGCAAATACCGCGCTACCTTGCTTTGCCATTGCGTTCCATTCGGAATTGTCAAACGGCGTAGGTAACGGCGAAGGCAGGGTGGCCTGATAGGCGACAAGTGCGGAAACCAGTCCGGGGCTGAGTTCATTGATCACGCCGTCGCCGTCAAAGTCCATTTCGCCGGTCATGGCGGCGCCAAATCGTTCGTCGGCTTCGATGCCATGATGCGCATTGAGAGCGTTGAGCGTGAACATGCGCAGAGATGGAATGACGCCTTTCTGGCTGAACGCGCGCACGACCAGATCCTGATCGACACCATCGAGCTGGCTGACATCGATCACGCCGTTGGGCGAGATGCTGATCGAACCGAATGAGATGCCCTTGGTCACGAGGTCAACGCGAACCGGTTCACCGCTCTTCATCGCTTCCGCAAATCCCGCATCCCTTTGCGCATGCAGATCACCCGTCATTTCACGGGCCAGCAGCTCCATGAGCCCCGAACCGAACATGTGGTTGGTGTTGCGTTCGTTGGAGAATTGCGGGTCGACGGAATCAAAGTCGGCACTTTCCGTGCCCTCGGAAGTGAAGACGTTTGCGGTGAAGTCGCCCGCGCCACCCGAACTGGGCTTGTTGTGGCAGGAACTGCAGGCATTCGCGTCTGGCCCGGAAGCGCGCTGGAAGACAATCTCGCGCGGATGCTTGAAATGCGTGGGTATGGTCGCCTGCGTCGCCAGGGGCCTGCCCGCCCCATCGTTGGTCGTGAAATGCGTGTTGAACAGCCGCCGGCCGGCTTCGACCAGATCGGTCAGTTCCGCCTCCGGCAATATCCCGTGCAAGGCTGATTGATCGACGGCGACGTCGATCCCTGTTTCGTCATAGGGTGCGCGTTCGATGAACGTTACTGGCGACGCGAGAGCCACCCCACCCATCAGCGCCATCAAAAAGGCTGGAAGGAATTTACGCATTTCGAGCGTCCGGTTTCTGTTTTTTGGTTTGGGTCGTGCTGCCGCAAGAAGTGAAGTCGCTGCAAAGTTGCAACGATAGAAGCCCGGCGGCCCGCGGGTTGTGGCGCAGGCGGTCTGGTCGCTCGCCAAGAACGGACATCACGCGCCTCCCGCGCTGTTGGCAAAAGAGGGGAGGGCCGCGACATCGAGTTCGTCCACTTCTCCCAAGAGCTTCATTACCAGCCCTTTGAAAACCGGCTGGCTCTCGTCGTCCTGCGCGAGGATTTCGGGAAGCCCATGGATGCGCCCGACGAGTGAGTCGGCGAGGGCGGCTTCAAGGGCTTCGCGCATGAACGGCAGGGCGCGTGCGCCCGGGCCAACCAGCATCACATGTGTAAGGTCGAACACGGTCATCAACCGGCTGATACCAAATCCGATAGCGCTGCCGGCTTGGGTGAAGGCGTGTTTGACATTGCGCTCACCGCGCCGGGCGCTGTCGATCAGTTCGAAAAACCGCTCAAGCGGCACGGCAGGAGCGGGCTGGGTCGTGTCCTTGACCCCATAGGTTTTGCGCAGCACCGCATAGTCAGCAGCATAGGCTTCGATACATCCACGCATCCCGCAGCGGCAAAGCGCCCCGCCTGGAATATGCACCATATGCCCGAACTCGGTCGCCGCATCGTCTCCGGCGTCGGCATGGTGGCCGTGCAGCGTCATGCCGAGGCCGATGGTCGAGCCGAGAAACACGGTCGCCACGTTGGCGCTTCGCAGCTCCGGATAAAGCCATCGGGTGCCTTCGGCCAGAAGCCTTCCCCGTTTGAACAGCCGGAAGGGAAACCCGAATCTGTTGCCAATCTCGCCGGAAATATTGTGTCCCGAAAAACCGGGAACCGGCGACCATTTGAGTGCCGAGCCGTCGCGGTTGAGAATGCCTTGAACCGAGATTGCGCCCCGCGCGATGAGTTCCGCTTTGTCAGGATTTCGCGCCAGCATGCGTTCGATCCGTTCAGCGATCAGTTCGGTTGGGGTTTGTTCCTGAAAGATCTCGGGCGTCAAATCGCGGTCGATCCGGTCGACCAGGGTACCGGAATAGTCGACGAGCGAGGTGCGGATGCGGCCCACATCAATCTCGATCACCAGAACGTTGTATGGACCCCGCTCGAAGCTGACATTGATCGCCGGCCGGCCGCGCACGCGCTGATTTCCGAAATCGATGGGAAGTTCTTTGAGCACGCCCTGCAGCATGAGATCGGCGATCATGGCAGAAACCGACGCGTGGCTCAGCCCGGTCTCCTGCGCGATCTGCGTGCGCGACAATTCACCGTGCTGACGCAAGGCGCGCAACACCAGCGCGCGGTTGTGCCGGCGCATGGAATCTGCGTCACTGACGGCGCGTTTCACGCAATTCCCTCCCACGTCGCGGGGACCCCGTTGCTCCGGAACCTATCCCGCAAAAAACAAGTTGACACATCTCGAAACGACATGTCACTATTTTTTTCGAGCATTAAAATTAATGCTCAGGATCGTTGCGGAGCGACCGCAACGTTAATCTGGCACAGGGAATGCGCAATGCATTCCATTGGGAGGAAAATATGAAACATCTCGCCATGGCGCTGTTCAGCGCCGTCGCGGTCGTTGGCATGTCTGCCGGCGCCTACGCCCAGGATGGTCTTGTTGTCGGCGTGTCCTGGAACAACTTCCAGGAAGAACGCTGGGGCAAATGGGACGAACCTGCGATGAAAGAGGTTCTGGCTGCCAATGGTGCAACCTATATCTCGACCGACGCGCAGTCTTCGGCCACCAAGCAGCTCTCCGACATTGAAAACCTGATTTCGCAGGGCGCGGACGCTATCATCATCCTGGCGCAGGACACCGAGGCTATTCAGCCGGCCGTGCAGAAGGCGCTGGACGAAGGTATTCCGGTCATTGGCTATGACCGCCTGATCGAAAACCCCGGTGCGTTCTACGTGACCTTCGACAACAAGGGCGTTGGCGTCCTGATGGCCCAGACGATTTACAGCCTGGTACCGAAGGGCAATTACGTCTTCATCAAGGGTAATGCCGCTGACCCGAATGCCGACTTCCTGTTTTCCGGCATGATGGAAGTTATCGGTGGTGCACTCGATTCCGGCGACATCAAGAATGTCGGCGAAACCTACACCGACAACTGGGATCCCACCAACGCACAGCGTGAAATGGAACAGTTCCTGACCGTCAACAACAACAATGTGGATGCGGTTCTGTCCGAGAATGACGGCATGGCCTCCGGTGTTGTTGCCGCGCTCGCTGCGCAGGGTCTCGCCGGTCAGGTTCCGGTCTCTGGTCAGGATGCCGACCTTGCAGCGCTCAACCGCGTTGCGCTCGGCACGCAGTCCGTCTCCGTCTGGAAAGACGCACGTGACCTCGGCCATGCGGCTGCTCAGGTTGCTGTCGATCTCGCCGGCGGCGCTTCCATGGACTCGATCGATGGTTCGGTCATGTTCGATGGCGGCCCGAAGGGCGTGAACATGCACTCCATCTTCCTGACCCCGATCCCCATCACCCGCGACAACCTTAACCTGGTTATCGATGCGGGCTGGATCAGCAAGGAACAGGCCTGTCAGGGCGTTGCCGCTGGCACAGTCGCAGTCTGCGGCTAGTCTCTGGCCAAATCCGCCACTGGCGGTATCATGAACAAGGTCCGCCGCGGTCAACGCCGCGGCGGCCTTTTGAAAAACTGGGTCTGATTGCCTTCGAGGGGGAGTGAGGCACGATGTCTGAGCGAACGGTTTCGCCAACAAACACAAAACCGGGCGAAACGGGCGGCAACCTGATCAGCCGGTTATTGACCGCGACCGAAATCGATACGCGCATGTTCGGCATGATCGGCGCGCTGTTGCTGGTCTGGATCGTCTTCAACGTATTGTCCGGCGGTCTGTTTCTGACCCCGCGCAACCTGTGGAACCTCTCGGTTCAGGCGGCTGCGGTTTCGGTCATGGCCACCGGCATGGTTCTGGTCATTGTCACCCGCCATATCGACCTCAGCGTGGGTTCGGTCGTCGGGTTCGTCGGCATGATCATGGCGACGCTGCAGGCCGAAATCCTTCCGCAATTCGTCGGCTTCGATTTCTGGGGCACGTGGATCATCACGCTGGCGGTCGGTGTTGCGCTGGGCGCGGTCATTGGCGGCCTGCACGGCTACATCATCGCCTTTTTGCGTGTGCCGGCATTCATCGTCACTCTCGGCGGCTATCTGGTTTGGCGCGGCGCGGCCTGGTGGGTCACGTCCGGCCGAACCGTCGCACCGCTGGATTCAACGTTTCAATTGATGGGTGGCGGCCCGAAGGGCTCAATCGGGGCCCTTCCGAGCTGGATCGTCGGAATCGTCGCCTGTCTGGCGATCATCTGGGCGATCATTGACAATCGGCGCCAACGGCACCGCTACAATTTTCCGCAGCGCCCGGTCTGGGCCGAGATCACGATCGGCAGCATTGGCTGCGCCGTGACCTTGGGCGCGGTCGCCGTTTTCAACGCTTATCCCTGGCCGCGCCGGATTGCCGAGCAATTCGCCGAAGCCAACAACATCGCCATTCCCCCTGAGGGCCTGTTCATTTCGACCGGCATCGCGATCCCGGTCCTGATGGCCATCGGCGTTGCCGTCGTAATGAACTTTCTGGCGCGGCGGACGCGCTTCGGCCGCTACGTCTTCGCCATGGGCGGCAATCCCGAAGCGGCGGATCTCGCCGGTATCAACACCCGCTGGGTGACGATGAAGATCTTCATGCTCATGGGCGTGCTCTGCGCCGTCTCGGCGGCGATCGCCTCGGCCCGCCTGAATGCGGCGACCAACGCGCTCGGTACGCTGAACGAGCTCTACGTGATCGCCGCTGCCGTGATCGGTGGCACATCGTTCGCAGGCGGCATCGGCACCATTGCCGGCGCCATGGTTGGCGCTGTCGTCATGCAGTCATTGCAATCCGGCATGGTGTTGATTGGCATCGAATCGCCATTGCAGTCTATCGTGATTGGCGCGGTGCTGGTTCTGGCCGTGTGGCTGGACACACTTTATCGTGGTCGGGCGGAATAGGTGAACTGATATGCTGGACTCTGCGACACCTCTGGTTGAGATGCAGCACATTTCGCTGTCCTTCGGCGGTATCCATGCCGTCGATGACGTGTCGGTCGATCTCTATCCCGGCGAGGTGATGGGCATTCTCGGCCACAACGGCGCCGGTAAATCCTGCCTGATCAAGGTGCTGTCCGGTGCCTATCATCGTGATAGCGGCCGGATCATGATCGAAGGCAAGGAAGCCACAATCAACAATCCTCGCGACGCCAAGACCTACGGCATCGAGACCATCTATCAGACCCTTGCCGTCGCCGACAACGTCGATGCGGCGGCGAACCTGTTCCTGGGGCGCGAGCTTCGCACCAGGCTTGGCACGCTCGATGATGTGGCGATGGAAGCTGAGACGCGCGAGATCATGGGCCGGCTCAACCCGAACTTCCGGCGCTTCAAGACCCCGGTCAAGGCGCTCTCCGGCGGGCAACGGCAGTCCGTGGCCATCGCCCGGGCCATTCATTTCAATGCCCGCATCCTGATCATGGATGAACCCACTGCCGCGCTCGGTCCTCAGGAAACGGCGCAGGTCGGCGAACTGATCAAGCAGCTGAAGTCTGAGGGCATCGGCATCTTCCTGATCAGCCACGACATTCACGACGTCTTCGATCTGGCCGACCGCGTTTGCGTCATGAAGAACGGCAAGGTTGTCGGCACCGCCAAGACTGCGGACGTGACCAAAGACGAGGTGCTGGGGATGATCATTCTTGGAAAATGTCCGACTGCCGCAACGCCGGGGCCCGGCGCAGCGCGGGACTAGCAAAGGCCTTCGAGAGTGCAAACGAGGCGCGGCAGCAGATGCCGCGCCTTTTTGTTTGTGCCGCGCCGGCGGGTCTTCCAGAAAACCTGTCCAACACCTTAACTCTTGGAAATGTTCGGGTTTCGCCATTTATTTGTGGCAAACGCAGCCCAATTGTGACTGGCGCCCAGGACGCACGCTTCTCCCTCCCGGTGTGTGGCCGGCGCCAAGCACAAATGGATTCATGTCATGATAAATATCAATCTGACCGGAAAGCGGGCCCTGGTGACCGGCGGCAATTCCGGCATCGGCGAGGCGGTCGTTGATGCGCTTTCCGATGCGGGTGCGGACGTCGCGGTAAACTACATCTCCCATCCAGACGCCGCTGGCGCGGTCGTTGAACGGGTCAAAGCCAAGGGCTCGCGATCTGTAGCCATCCAGGCTGACGTGTCGGACGAAACGCAGGTTGCCGGCATGTTCGAAAAAATGGACTCGGCCCTAGGTGGCATCGATATCCTGGTCAACAATGCCGGAATCGACGGAAAGGCGGGCAGGGCCTGGGAACTGGACACGGCCCACTGGAAACGTGTTCTCGACATCAATTTGACCGGCGCCTTTCTGATGAGCCATGAGGCCTTGCGGCGAATGGTCGGGCAGAGGTCAGGCGTGATCATCAACATGACCTCGGTGCATGAGATGATCCCGTGGAGTGGCTACGCCGCCTACACGGCATCAAAAGCCGGGCTCTCCATGATGACCAAGACCTTGGCGCAGGAAGCCGCGCCATTCGGCGTGCGCGTATTGTCCGTCGCGCCCGGCGCCATCAAGACGCCCATCAACAAGTCCGTGTGGAGCGATCCTGGCGGGCTGGCGGACCTCAACCGGAAAATTCCGATGGGCCGGATGGGCGAGCGCGCCGAGATTGCCGGTATGGTGGCCGTTCTCGCCTCCAACGTGGCCTCATATGCCACCGGATCGAGCATTTTCATTGATGGCGGGATGACGGATTTCGCCGATTTTTCTCACGGCGGCTGATCCCGGCCACCGCAACCCAGGAGGTTGCCATGTTTCACACGCAGCAAAAACAAGCACCCGGAAAGCCCGGCATCGGCCCGACATGGTCGTCCAGCGCAAAAGACTTTGTCACCACATCATTGGGCGGCAGCCGCCTGTGGGCGACGTTCGGCTTTGGCATCGTCAACGAGGTCTATTGGCCCGCGACTGGCTACCCGCAAATTCGCGATCTCGGTTTCATCGTCAAGACCGCAAACGGGTGGTCCGAAGTCAAGCGGGTGAACCGCTACACGCTCTCGACGCCCAGCGCCGCTGTGCCGCTCCCGCGCTTTGTGCACGAAGGAGAAGACTACCGGCTTGAGCTGGAGTTTTTGCCCCACCCGTTGCGCGATGCGCTAATGATCCGCTTTCACCTTGAAGGCGAGGATGCTGAGCTGTTCTCGCTTCTGGCACCTCATCTTGAGGGTGCCCGTGAAAACGATGCCTGGGCGGGCAGGGACCTGACCGCACGCCATGGCAATGTCGCGCTTTGCCTGTCTGCCGAAAACGGCTTTGCCAGAACCAGTGCAGGTTTCGTCGGCACATCCGATGGCTGGCAGGATTTTTCCCGCAACGGTTCGATGGCCTGGACCTATCCCGAAGCGCTGGGCGGAAACGTTGCCCTCACCGGCGCGGTCGAGGGCAATAGCGGACTTCTGTCACTCGCTTTCGCACCAACGCTGGAGGGTGCACGCACATTGGCACGGTCAAGTCTTGCGGACGATTATGAGGGATGCCGGCGCATCTTCATCGAGCAGTGGGAGAGTTGGGCACAAACGCTTTCCATCCCGTTTTCCTCGCCGGAATTGCTGCGTTCCGCTGAATTGTCTGCCGCTGTGATCAGAATCCATGAAGACGTCACTTATGCCGGTGCGATTGTGGC
Source organism: Hyphomicrobiaceae bacterium (assembly GCA_020638065.1). Classification (GTDB taxonomy): domain Bacteria; phylum Pseudomonadota; class Alphaproteobacteria; order Rhizobiales; family Devosiaceae; genus JACKJF01. The sequence goes on from JACKJG010000010.1 coordinate 18,450, forward strand.
CAGCCTCAGCGTTCCCTGGGGCTCGGCACATGACGATCCTGGTGGCTACCATCTGGTCTGGACGCGCGACACGGTCGAAGCCTCGCTCGCCATGCTGGCTGTCGGGCAGATCGACGACGCGGTGCGCACGCTGGCCTATCTGGTCGGCACGCAGGCAGACGATGGCTCCTGGGCGCAGAATTACTTCCCCGACGGCACCGGCTATTGGAGTGGCAGCCAGCTCGACGAGGTCGCACTTCCCCTGATCCTGCTGGCCAAACTGCGCGCAGTCGGGCGCGAACTCAATTCGCTTCCCGTCGAGCAGATGGTCCACAAAGCAGTGGGATACATAGTCCGCAATGGCCCCATGTCCGATCAGGACCGCTGGGAAGAGAATGCCGGGGCCAGCCCGTTCACGCTGGCGGTCACGATCAGCGCGCTCGTGGCGGCGGCGCATTGGTTGTCCGGCGAAGAGCGGGAATACCTCTACTCGTTGGCAGATTGCTGGAACGAGCGGATCGAGCGCTGGACCTATTCAGACAATGGCCCGCTTTGTGATGGACACGGCATAGAAGGCTATTACGTCCGGCTCGCCCCGCGTGTGGGCACCGGAAAGCTTGGCGGCTCGATTGACGTGCGCAACGTCGCGCATGGCGAATTGCCGGCGGACGAACTCATTGGCATGGAATTTCTCTATCTCGTGCGGATGGGGCTACGCGCTCCGGACGACAAGCGCATCACAGACACCGTTAAACTGGTCGACGCCATGTTGCGCGCCGAGACGCCGAGCGGCCCATCCTATCATCGCTACAACGGCGACGGGTATGGCGAGCACGAAGATGGCCATCCATTCGACGGCATCGGCGTGGGACGCCTCTGGCCGCTTCTGACCGGTGAACGCGGGCATTATGAAGCGGTTTCGGGCGGCAATGCGCGCCCCTGGCTCGAAGCGATGACCCGCATGACCGGCCCGGGTGGACTTCTGCCCGAGCAGATTTGGGATGTCGATCCAATTCCGGAACGGCTGCTGTTCCCGGGCAAACCGTCCGGCAGCGCCATGCCTTTGGTCTGGGCGCATGCCGAGTTTCTCAAGCTTCTGGTGACGATCGCCAATGGACGCCCGACCGAATTGCTCGAAGCGGTCGAAACCCGCTATGGCGGAAAGGTCCCGCAAGCGAAGAAATGGCACTGGCGGGAAAACAGTCCCTTCTCATCGATGCCATCCGGTCGTGGACTGTTCATCGAACGTGGGCAGCCCTTCGTTTTGCATTTCAGTACGGACAATTGGGCAACCAGCAAGGAAACGACGGCAAAGGTCTCAGCGTTTGGTCTTTATGGGGTCGAACTGGCGCCCGAAGACCTGATTGATGTCAAAGACCTGGTTTTCACCTTCCGCTATACCGACGGCAACGCTTGGGAAGGTCACAATTTCAACATTCGTTTCGAGGTTACTGGCTGACACAAAACTGCTGCTTGTACCTGCTAGGTGGCACAAACGGAGAGGAAGGAGGCACGTCAATGTCTGTCCGGTTCGCGGTCAATCGCTCCTGCCTGCCTCATCGGCCAGTTTCAGAATTTGTCACGCTCGCCAAGGAAGTGGGCGCTCAGGCGGTTGAGTTCCGCAATGATCTGCAACGAACGGATCTTTACCTCACAACGACCGACGATATTCGCGCGCGGCTGAGAAAAGAGGGGCTGGAAGTCGCTGCGCTCGTCGGCCTCGAAAGATTTAACGACTGGAACCATGAGCGTGAGCGCGAAGCGCGCCAACTGGCCGCCGACGCACAAGCCCTGAATGCGAGAGGAATCGTTCTATGTCCGTCGGAAGAGGGCGCTGGCGAATGGACGGATCGGGAGCTCGACCGCATGTTGCGGCACGCGTTGGTCAATCTCGCGCCTATCCTCAACGATCATGGCCTGATCGGCTTCATCGAACCCTCGGGCCATCCCAACTCGACGCTGTCGCGGCATCTTGAGGCGGTTGAGGCCGTTGAAGAAGTGGCGGACTGGAAGAACTTCGCCTTGTGCCTCGACACATTCGAATTCGAGCGCGGCGCCAACGATCTCGTTTTGCCAAAGCGCATAGGTCTCGTTCACGTCACCGGCGAAGAAGCATTGCCGCTTTTCGATCCGGACACGGTTCAAAAGGACGCCACGGCGGTTAGCCTCACAAACCGCGCCGACGACAAGGGCCTGCTGAATCAACTATTCGAAGGCGGCTTTTCCGGCGACGTTTCGCTGGAGCTCTTCAATCGCAGGCCCGAAGTGGTGCGCGCCACGGCCGAAAAGCTGCGCCACGGCGTGGCCCGGTTGATGCGGCCCGCCCGCCGTTCACCCGCATAACAGCGCGGTTCACACCAGAGGTCACGCTGCGAGGGTTCTGCCGATCCGGTCAAGCGCGGCCTCGATGTTCTCGATGCTGTTGGCATACGAAAACCGCAGATAACCTTCGCCCCACGCCCCGAACGATGTGCCTGCAATCGTTGCGACCCCGGCTTCATTGAGAAAGCGGTCCTGCGCCTCGCGTGCAGAAAGGCCTGTGCCTGAAATGTTGGGGAAGGCGTAAAACGCGCCAGACGCGTCCACGCAGGAAAAGCCGGGCAGGGCATTCAGCCGCTCAACAATGATCTGCCGCCGCTGGTCGAATTGGGCAACCATCTCGCGCACGGCGTCCTGCGGACCATTCAAGGCGGCAATGCCGGCAAATTGTGTGGCTGCGTTGACGCAGGAATGGTCGTTGATGCAGAGCCGGATCGCATGCTGCACCAGTTCGTCCGGCCAGATCGCATATCCAAGGCGCCAGCCGGTCATGGCGTAAGTCTTCGACCAGCCATCCAGCATGATCAGGCGGTCGCGAATTTCGGGATATTGCAGCAGGCTGACATGTGTGCGGCCGCCATAAAGCATCTGGCTGTAGATTTCGTCAGACAGAATCGTGACCTGCGGAAAACCTTCCAGCCCTTTGACCAGCTTGTCGATTTCCGCCTTCGGCGTAACGCCACCGGTCGGGTTGGCCGGGCTGTTGATGATGATCAGGCGCGTCCTGTCCGTAATTCTGGAAAGCACGGTCTCGGCCGAGAAGGCGAACCCGTTCTTCTCCTCAAGCGGGATCGGCACAGGCGTCGCGCCCGAAAAGCGAATGACAGACTCATAGATCGGAAAGCCCGGATTGGGATACATGATTTCCGCACCAGGTTCGCCGAACATGAGAACCGAAAAGAACATTGTCGGCTTGCCGCCGGGCACCACGACGACATTGTCCGGACTGACTTCGACGCCGTGCCGCTTGTGCAGATCGGCGGCCACGGCCTCCCGAAGGGCTGGAATGCCATTGGCCGGCGTATAGCCGTGATGCCCGTCTCTGAGGGCTTTCACGCCGGCTTCGACGATGTGCTCCGGCGTTTTGAAATCCGGTTGGCCAATCCCGAGATTGATGATGTCATTGCCCTGCGCCGCCAGTGCTTGCGCCCGCGCCAGCACCTCAAAGGCACTCTCGGTTCCCAGCCGGCTCATCGCCTCGGCCACATGCAACATGATTTGATCTCCGGATGTCTTCTCCCTGACCGCTCGATAGCATTCGAAGGGTCCAAGGCAAACCGGAAAGCGTTTCAAGAACAATTGCGCCATTGTGCATCAAGGTTTTTTCGCAATTCGCTGGCACGTTGAGACAAAGCAAGGGAATCGCATGCCTGTTTTTGAGACCTCGACCGGCAGGGTCAACGTGAAGAATTGGGGCTACATGCTCCAGCAAAGCGGCGGACTGAATGCCAACGACATTGCCAAGGAGCATCACGATCTGATCGTGATGGATTTCTCAGAGGACGGCACGGGCGCAAACGCATTTTCCAAAGCCCAGATCGACAAGATCAAGGACGGTCCGGGCGGCCGCACGGTCGCGGTGTCCTATCTCAGTATCGGCGAAGCCAGCGAGTTCCGAGATCATTGGGATCCGGCGTGGACCACCAATGGCAAGGCGGACGGCAATCTGACCGCCTCCGCGCCTGATTGGCTCGGGCCCACCAATCCCGACTGGCCCGAAAGCCGCAAGGTCCGTTACTGGGACCCGGAATGGCAGGACATCATCTTCAACGACGCCAAGACTGGCTGGCTCGACAAGATTGTTGCTCAGGGCTTCGACGCCGCCTACCTCGATATCGTTGACGCCTACTATTACTGGGCCGTCGAGGTTCCGAATGCCCAGCGCGAGGCCGGCGACCCGGCCAAAAACGACGAAAAGGACGCCGCGCAGCGCATGATCGACTTCATCGTCGACCTCACTGCGCACGCACGTGAAACCAATCCGGATTTCTTTGTCATCCTGCAGAACGGCGAGTTCATTATCGATGCGCTCGAAGGGACCGACAACGCGCGCAAGTCGGCACTACTCGATGCGATCGGCGCGATTGCGGTCGAAGACACCTATTTCATCGGCGGCAAGGACGAAAACAACGGCCTCCATCCCGACAAAGACAAGATACACGTGCTCCAGCACGATTTTCTCGACAACGGCATCCCGGTTTTCGCCGTCGATTATCTGAACAACCAGAGCAAGCAGGACAAGTTCGAGCAATTGGCCATTGGTGATGGCTTCATCCCCTATGCGGCTCCGACTCGTGAGCTGGACGTCATGGGAGGTCAGCTAGGTGGCGGAAAGGCGACCGGCCAAAACGACCTGCTGTCGGGAAACAACAAGGCCAACGAGATTGCAGGAAAGGGCGGCAACGACATTCTTCAGGGTTTCGCCGGCGACGACCGGCTTTCCGGCGGGAAGGGTGACGACGATCTTTTCGGCGGGCGAGGCAAAGACAAGCTCAATGGCGGGATGGGCAAAGACGCACTCACCGGCGGCGCCAATGCGGATCGTTTCATATTCGCACCCGATAATGGCCGGGATGACGTGCTGGATTTCCAGGACGGCAAGGACAAGCTGGTGCTCAAGGCCTTTAACTTCAGCTCCAAGACCGCCGCGCTCAAACACTTCTACGAAATCGGAGGCGCCAGCAACGACAAGGTCGGGTTTGACCACGACGGAACCCGGATCGTCGTGAACGGAGCGGATCTGTCGGATATTGGCGCGTCAGATATCGTCATCTGACAAGCCGCGGGTTCAGAACTGTTGCCAGCCCACCGCGACGATCCGGGCCAGTTCAGCATTCGTCGTCGGATCATCGATTGTCTCAAGACCTTTTTCCGCGACGTCGACCGGAAGCGTGACGCCGCTTCTCATGTTCAATAAGGTCCGCGCATAAGAGGCGCTGAATTCCGGGTGGCCCTGAACGGATAGGCCAAAACCCGGATAATAGAGGACCGGATATTCGCAAAATTCGGATCGGCTGATCTGCACCGCATCATCTGGTTTGTTGATAACCTGGTCCTGGTGAAAGGCCTGCATGGCCAGATGGGGCAATTCCGGACCGAAGACCTCCGGCCAGTTCACCGTTTCATAGGTGTGGACGCCAAGACCCCAGCCTTTTTCTGACTTCGCGACCATCCCGCCAAAGACTTTGGCCATGATCTGATGCCCGAAGCAGATCCCAAACATCTTGCGACCGCCGGCCCGGACCTCGCGCACGAACTGCTCGAGCGGCGGTATCCAGTCATGTGCTTCGTAAACAGCGCAGCGTGAGCCGGTAATGGCCCACAGGTCCGCTTCAGCGGTTGAGGCCGGCATTTCGCCCTTCTGCACATCGAAACGCACGAAGTCGTCCGAAACCGGCCGCAGCCAGTTCTCCGTCATGTCGACGTATGAGCCGAACTCGCCGATGAGTTCCGCAGGAGGGCCGCCGGTTTCGAGAATGCCAATGCGCATCAAGCTCACCTAGAATCGCGACAGATAATAGCGATATTCAATTGGCGAGATAATCGACGACAGGGTCGCGATTTCATCGCGGCGAACCTCTGCATAGATGTGCCGGTACTCCTCTCCGAAAATCTCTGCAGCAAATTCCGACTCGGCAAATCGTTCGACAATGCCCTGCCAGTCGGTTGACAATCGCTCCGCCGGTTCCGCATCTTCCGCATCCATCGGCAGCGGCAAATCCGGCTTGTGTTCCAGTCCGTAAAGAACACCGCCCAGAATGGCCGCCAGCGCCAGATAGGGGTTGACATCCGCGCCGCAAATCCGGTGCTCAAGCCGCGCACCCATGCCCGTCATTTCCGGAATGCGAACGGCGGCGCCGCGATGATCGAATCCCCACTCCGGGGCCGACGGCGCATGGCTTGCGGGCCCGAAACGCCGCATCGAATTGAGGTGCGGCGCAAAGATCGCCTGCATGTCCGGCATGGTTTCAAGAACCCCGGCAACGGCATATTGCAGCATCGGCGCCAGGTCCTCTTCGGTTCCCGAGAAAACGTTGTTTCCGTCCATGTCGAGAAGCGAAACGTGCACGTGCATGCCGTTGCCCGAATATTCGGAATAAGGCTTGGCCATGAAGGTCGCCTCAAGCCCGTGGTTGCCAACCACGCCGCGAACCAGTCTGCGGAACATCAAGGTCATGTCGGCCACGGCCAGAACGTCGTCCGAATGGTGGAAATTGACCTCGAACTGGCCCGGTCCATATTCCGCGGTCAGTGTATCCGTGGGCAGGCCCTGGCGCGCGCAGGCATCGAGAATATCGGTCAGGATCGGTTCGAGCCGGTGCAAGAGCTCCATGTCGTAATTCTGCGCGCGCGGGGTGCGGACTGGCGCGGTCGGCGGGTCTTCAGACCGTTCACGTTGGCGAATGACGTAGAATTCAAGCTCGGTGGCAATGACCGGTTTCAGCCCTTTATCCGCAAACCGTTCCAGAACCCGGGCCAGATGTTGGCGCGCCGACAAGTCCGATATCTTTTCGTCTTCGTCCTCGAGCTCGACGAGCACCTGGGCTATATTGCCCCTGAGCCAGGGGATTGGGCGAAGCGTGCCCGGAATGGGAACCATATATCCATCAGGATCGCCGACCTCGATGCCAAGCCCTGTGCCCTCGACTTCATAGCCGATAATGTTGGGCGCATAGGTCGACATGGGCAGGCGTGCATCGCCGCTCGGCAGTTTGCCGGCCTGATCGCCGGGAAGCCACTTGCCGCGCATCACCGCATTGATGTCGCATAAAAGCAGTTCGAGCCGGTCAGGCACGCCATGTTGCGTGCAATAGTCGGCATATTCCTGCAGGAAACTCATAAGAAGGGCCAGTCTGGAAGGTACGCAAAACAGTTTGAATGCCCATCTCCCGAATTGCCGGGGGGTCCGTCAAGCCCCCTCGGCCTGAATCAGTTTGCCAAAGCGTCGCGGCAAGCTCATACCCTCTTTGACAATTTGACCTTTGGTCATATGGTCTCGGCACGGTTCGACAGAGCATACAAAATGCCGGGAACCGCAATTCTGGACGTCAATCAAGATGAGTGCCTCAGACAAAAATTGGGAAGACGAGCTTCCCATCCCGTTCCTTGAATACCGCCGCGACCGGCGCATTGAGGAGGTCGAGTGCATTGTGCCGGACCTCGTAGGCATGTCACGCGGCAAGGCCATGCCGTTCCACAAATTCCGGCCGGACGAAAACATCTACTTGCCGGATTCGATCTTCTACCAGACCGTCACCGGCGAATGGGTCGACATGCCCGATATCGTCGGTCAATGGGTCGAGGGCGATATGCTTCTGCGTCCGGACATGGAAACCGCATCCGCGGCGCCATGGGCTGAAGACGTAACCCTTCAGGTCATCTGTGATCTTCACCAGAGGTCGGGCGAGCCAGTCCCGCTTGCTCCGCGCAACGTCTTGAAAAAGGTGCTCGATCTCTACAGGGAAAAGGGCTGGCAGCCGGTCGTCGCACCGGAACTCGAATTCTATCTTGTCGGCCCCAACGTCGACCCCAACCAGCCCATCGAACCGCCCACCGGACGCACGGGCAGGCGCGGAGCAGGGCGGCAGGCCTATTCCATGGTGGCAATCGATGAATATGGGCCTGTCATCGACACGATCTACGATTTCGCCGAGGCGCAGGGTCTGGCGATCGACACGCTCATTCAGGAAGGTGGTGCCGGACAGATCGAGATGAACCTCGTTCATGGCGATCCGCTCGCGCTCGCTGACCAGGTTTTCTACTTCAAACGCGCCATCCGCGAAGCGGCGCTCAGAAATGGAAACTTCGCCACCTTCATGGCCAAGCCAATGCGCGACGAACCCGGATCGTCAATGCATTTGCACCAGTCAGTCATTGACGTGAAAACGGGCAAGAACCTGTTTTCCGGCCCCGAAGGCGAACCGACAGCTCTTTTCATGCACTTCATTGGCGGATCGCAGAGATACGTGCCGCAAATGTTGCCGCTTCTGGCGCCGTTCGTGAATTCCTACCGCCGTCTTGCCGGCGGGCAAAGTGCGCCAAACAATCTCGAATGGGCTGCCGACAACCGGACCACCGGATTTCGAGTTCCGAACTCGCGGTCGGATGCGCGTCGTCTCGAAAACCGCATTATCGGCATCGATGCCAACCCCTATCTCGCAATCGCCGCAAGCCTTGTCGCCGGTTTCAAGGGTATGATCGATGCCATCGAGCCCCGAGAGGCGGCGTCTGGTGAAATCGAAGAGGATGGGCTGCTTTTGCCACGCAGCCTTTTTGACGCCATTGCGCTGTTCGACGAAGCCGAAGACATGCGTGAACTGCTCGGGGAGGAGTTCTGCACCGTCTTCAGCGCCATCAAGAAAGCCGAATTCAACGAATTCCAGCGCGAAATCTCGCCCTGGGAGCGTGAGCACCTCCTGCTCAACGCCTAGCCGGAAACAAATCTCATGTTGGACAATCATCTGCCTACCGCGGACCTGCAGGCCATCGACGCCGCACATCATCTCCATGCTTTCACCGACGGTGATCAACTCAACGCCAAGGGCGCGCGCATCATTATCAAGGGTGATGGCGTTTTCATCACCGATAGTGACGGCAATCAGATTCTCGACGGAATGTCGGGCCTGTGGTGCGTCAATATCGGCTATGGCCGCGACGAGTTGGTCGAGGCTGCGGCCCGGCAAATGCGTCAATTGCCGTTTTACAATACCCTGTTCCAGACCTCGCACATTCCAGCACTCGAACTGGCGCAGCGCCTTGCGGAACTGGCGCCTGAGAATCTCAACCATGTATTTTTCAATGGCTCGGGTTCGGACAGCAACGACACCAACATTCGCATGATCCGTCACTACTGGGCACTCAAGGGCAAACCGGAAAAAACGGTCATAATCAGCCGCTGGAACGGCTATCACGGCTCGACCATGGGCGCGGCGTCTCTGGGCGGCATGAAAGGCATGCACGCGCAAGGCGGGCTGCCGATCCCCGATATCGTCCACATCAACCAGCCCGATTGGTGGGGCGAGGGCGGTGAACTGAGCCCGGAGGAATTCGGCATCGCCCGGGCCCGCGAACTCGAAGCCAAGATCGAAGAACTGGGCGAGGATCGTGTCGCGGCCTTCATTGCGGAACCGGTGCAGGGCGCTGGCGGCGTGATCGTGCCACCGGACAGCTATTGGCCCGAAATCCAGCGCATTTGCGATGCGCATGAAATCCTGCTGGTCGCCGACGAGGTTATCTGTGGTTTTGGGCGCACGGGCGCTTGGTTCGGGTCCGACACCTATAATATCCGTCCCGACATCATGACGGTTGCCAAGGGCCTGACGTCTGGATACGTGCCGATGGGCGCCTCCATCGTCAGCGATGAAGTATCAGAAGTCATCAATGCGGGTGGTGAATTCGCGCATGGATATACCTATTCCGGCCATCCGGTAGCCGCCGCTGTGGCTCTCGAGAATCTGCGCATTCTTGACGAAGAAGGTATCGTCGAGCGTGCCGGCCGGGACATTGCGCCCTATCTGAAAGAGCGTTGGGAAAGTCTCGCTGAACATCCAATGGTGGGCGAGGCGACCATCAAGGGCCTCATGGGGTCGCTCGCTTTGACGCCTGACAAGGCGTCCCGGGCCAAATTCGCCGCCGGGTCGGGAACAGTTGGCTACATGTGCCGGGAACGCTCGTTTGAAAACAACCTCATCATGCGTCACGTGGGCGACCGCATGATCATCGCGCCACCGCTGGTCATCAGCCACGACGAAATCGACATCCTGATCGAACGCGCCATCAAGACACTCGACGAAACCTATGCCGCCGTAAAGGCGGAAGGGCTGTGGCAGTCAGCTTGATCGGCCAATGGACATTCTGACTGTCAACGATCGGCCAGGGCACTATCCGCCGAGCTTTTACGCCGCCACGGCAGACCTGCTGAACCCGTTTCCGCGGGCCGAAGGCGAGATCGACGCCGACGTCTGTGTGATCGGCGGTGGCTTCACCGGCCTGTCCGCCGCGCTTCATCTTGCCCGGCGGGGGTTCAGGACGGTTTTGCTCGAAGCATCGCGCGTGGGTTCAGGAGCGTCGGGCCGCAACGGCGGCCAGGTCGGTACGGGGCAAAGGCTGGAACAGACTGACCTCGAACCCATGGTGGGCCAAGAGCGCGCCCGGGCGCTGTGGGATCTGGGGCTGGAATCGGTGGCGCTGGTCAAATCACTGGCGGACGAAGCCAGCGCCGACTGCGAATGGGTGCCCGGCATCATTCATGCCGATCACCGCGCCCGCTACACCAGGCATTCGCGTCGCATCGTCGAGCACATGGCTGAACATTACGGTTACGACCAGATGCGCTTTCTGGACCGCGACGCCATACGCGCGGAAATCGGATCCGCAGATTATGTTTCCGGCGTTCTTGATCTCGGTGGCGCGCACGTCCATCCGCTCAAATACGCATTGGCATTGGCAAGACTTGCCACCGATTTCGGCGTTCAGATACTTGAGAACAGCCGCGCGATCGAGATCGAGCCTGGCAAGAAAGTCGTCGTCAAAACCGGCTCAGCAACGATCAGGGCGGATTTCCTTATCCTCGGCCTCAACGGCTATCACAATAACATCGACACCCGCCTCGCTGCGCGTGTCATGCCCATCAACAACTTTATTGCCGTGACAGAGCCTCTTGGCGGTGAGCGTGCCAAATCGTTGATCGCAAACGATTACGCGGTGGCCGACAGCCGCTTCGTGATCAATTATTTCCGGCTGTCGCGCGACAATCGCATGGTCTTCGGTGGTGGAGAAAGTTACGGCTACCGCTTCCCGCGCGACATCGGCGCGAAGGTTCGAAAGCCGATGCTGCAGGTCTTCCCGCAATTGGCAGATACCCGCATCGATTATGCGTGGGGCGGAACCTTGGGCATCACCATGTCGCGCCTTCCGCAGTTTGAAAAGCTGTCGGGCAACATCCTGTCGTTGTCCGGCTTCTCAGGACACGGGGTGGCCATGGCGACCCTTGCGGGCAGGATCGCATCCGAAGCGATTGCGGGACAGGCCGAACGGTTCGACCTCTTTGCGCAATTGCCCAATCCACGCTTTCCCGGCGGAATCTTGTTGCGAACGCCGCTTCTCGCCGCGGCGATGGTCTGGTTTTCCCTGCGCGACAGGGTCTGAACGCGCCAAAGTCCCGGGAATGATCGCCGCCGCGAATTGAACCAAATCGATTCAGCGCCAATATGTTAGACGAACACTCTGAATCGCTTCGTGAGCGAAGACTTGATGGAGCCGAATAATAATGGTGGGGATGAAGGCGCGATCGGGCGCCGATCAATCCAATCCGGTCGATATTCTGGTCATCGGCGGTGGCGTCAATGGCGCCGGGATTGCCCGCGACGCGGCAGGGCGCGGTCTGTCTGTCATTTTGTGCGAAAAGGGTGATCTTGCCGGTGCGACCTCATCGGCTTCAACCAAGCTCTTCCATGGTGGTTTGCGCTATCTTGAATACTTCGAATTCGGGCTGGTGCGCGAAGCCCTGATCGAGCGTGAAATTCTACTGAAATCCATGCCGCACATCGCCTTTCCGATGCGATTTGTGCTGCCCATTGATGAGGATCTACGCTTCCCCGAACATGGTTCCTCGTTCGCGCGCCTGATGTCCATTGTGCCGTTTCTGGGCGGCCGCCGGCCTTCATGGCTGACCAGAACCGGCCTGTTTCTTTATGACCATTTGGGCGGGCGCGAAAACCTGCCGCCCACCGAAACCCTGGACCTGAGATCGCATCCCGCCGGCAGACCGCTGAAATCACTCTACACACAAGCCTTCGAATACTCGGATGGCTGGGTTGATGATGCCCGTTTGGTCGTCCTGTGTGCCCGCGACGCAGCCAATCGTGGCGCCACAATCCTGACGCGGACGCGGCTGGAGAAGGCAGACAGGGAAGGGGATCTGTGGCGCGCGGAGCTTCGAGATACCGAGACCGACACAAGCCAGACCATCTATGCTCGCGCCTTGGTCAATGCGGCGGGACCGTGGGTCGAGGACGTGCTGCATCAGAAGCTGCGCCAGATCAGCAACGAAGGCGTGCGCCTTGTCCGGGGCAGCCACATCGTCACCAGGCGGCTTTTCGATCACGATCAGCCCTATTTCTTCCAGTTGGCCGATGGCCGGATCATTTTCGCCATCCCGTTCCAGACAGATTTCACCCTGATCGGCACGACCGAACGCGAGCATCAGGGCGATCCCGGCAACGCCGTGTGCACCGACGAGGAAAAGCACTACCTGGTCAACGCCATCAACAATTTTTTCCGCAAGCAGATCGGCATTGACGACATCGTCTGGACCTATTCCGGCGTGCGCCCGCTCTACGATGACCATGCCGATGATGCCACATCGGCGACGCGCGATTATGTGCTGACCGTCAGCGACGAAGTCGAGAAGGCACCTTTGCTCAACGTCTTCGGCGGCAAGATCACCACATTTAGGCATCTGTCCGAAGAAGCCATGCACCGGCTGCGCCACTGGTTTCCGGAAATGGCCAGCAAATGGACGGCCGATGCGCGGTTGCCGGGCGGTGATTTCGAATTTGGCGGCGCCAGAAAGTTGACTGCAAGGCTGAGGGAGAAATTCAGTTTTCTGGACGGAGACTGGGCCATGCGCCTGATCCGCGCCTACGGAACGGACGCATTTGAGATGCTGGATGGGGCAGGATCCGCGAGCGATCTCGGCCAATCATTCGGCGCGACGCTGACGGCCCGCGAAGTCGACTGGATGGTCAATCGGGAATGGGCAAGAACGGCGGATGACATTCTGTGGAGACGGTCGAAACTCGGCTTGAGGATCGATGATGTGGGCAGAGCTGCTTTGAGCGGCTATCTGCACGGCCTTGGGACCGTCTAGACCGCCATCCGTTTTTTGCGGCCACCAAGGAAGTAGATCAATTCCTCGTTGGGCATCGGTCGTGCGAACACGTAGCCCTGCAGCACGTCGCAACCCATTTCGCGCAGCAATTCGACGTGGGCCATGGTCTCAACACCTTCGGCTACGACCTGAATTCCCTGAGATTTTCCAATGTCCACGATCGAGCGTGCCAATCTGGCCTGAGGTTCGCTGTTGACGATCGGCATGACGATTTGCCGATCGATTTTCAGCCTGTTGGGCCGCAATTGCAGAAGCCCGATGATCGAGGCGTGGCCGGTGCCGAAATCGTCGACGTCGATTTCGATACCCATTTCACGCAACTGATCGATGTTCCAGGTCAGAACATCGTCCTTCTCGTCGAGAAAAATGGATTCCAACAATTCGAACGACACCTCGCCGGGCCGGATATTCAGGCCTTCGAGTGATGAAATCAGGTTCCGATCCCGCAACCTGCGCGCCGAGACATTGACCGAGACGTGATCCACGCCCAGACCGGCATTTTGCCACTCACGCATGTCTTCGAGTGCCTGTTCAAGCACCAGCCGGTCGATGCGTGAGACCACATTCAGGTCTTCGGCGACGTCTAGAAAATCCTGCGGCACCACGATGCCGCGTTTCGGGTGCCGCCAGCGCACGAGAGCTTCCACACCGCACAATTCCATGGTCCTGGCGTCGATCTGGGGTTGGTAAACCGCGAAAAATTCCTCGCGTTCGAGACCGCGCATGATTTCGTCGGCTAGGCTCTTGTTGGCGACGACTTCGCGTTCCATGGCTTCGTCAAAGAACTCGTAACGGGAGCGTCCTTCGTTCTTGGCGCGGTAGAGCGCGATATCGGCGTTGATCAATAGCCGTTTGACGTCGATTTCGTTGCCCGACTGCGTGGCAATGCCCACCGAAACGCCAAACCGGCATTCGCTGTTGTCGTAGGTCGCGGGTTCTGCCGTTCGTTCGAGAATTTCCAGCGCGAGCTGCCGCAACCGTGACTGAAAAACGTTTCGGGTCAGGAAAACCACGAATTCGTCGCCGCCAACGCGCGCGACAAGCCCGTCCTCGCCCACGCATTCCCGCAAAATTTCCGCAGTGTGGATGAGGACAGCATCGCCCGCCGCGTGTCCGAGCGTGTCGTTGATTTGTTTGAATCGGTCTAGATCCGCATGCAGAAGTGCGACGTTCTTTTCGCCTGCATTTGCCGCAACCTCTTCCATGACCTGATCGAGCCGCCGGCGGTTCGGAAGACCGGTCAGCGCATCGTGAAGCGACATATGCTCCATCTCGCGTTTGGCCACTTCCAGTTCTCTGGCACGTTCTTCCGCGAGTTCTCGGGCGCGAGCCAGATCCGCAGATTTGCGATAGTCCGAGGTGATGTCCCAGTTCACCCCGATCAGCTTCGTGCCATTGTCGGCATCGACATATGCCCGCGCGCGGCTGCGAATGTGCCTTACTTCGCCGTCAGTTCGAATGATCCGGTAATCCTGCGTGAAGTCGCCTTCATGCTTCATCGCTTCATCGGCGATTGCCGAGGCGGCAGCCAGATCGTCGGGATGAACCGCGTGCTCCCAGCCCTGCGGCGGAATGATTCCGTCTTCGGTGGGCTCGATGCCGTACATCTCGAAGATGCGATCGTCCCACCGGGTCCTCATCGTGGTCCAGTCGTGCTCGAAAATGCCCACCTTGGAGGCTGCAAGGGCCAACTGGTAGCGATGGGATAGCTTTGTCATGGCCTCTTCGGCCTGCTTCAGCTCCGAAATATCGATATCGGTGCCGATGACACGCGATGGCTGTCCGTTCTGGTCACGCTGCACAACACGGCCACGGCTGAGTATCCAGACCCAGTGTCCATCCTTGTGTTTTTCGCGATACTCATACGAGACGGTCGGGCTGCCGCTCCCATAGCGTTGCGTGAGTTCTGCATTGACCCGTTCGCGGTCGTCAGGATGAACGCGTTGCAGCCATTCCTGGCGGGAATTTGGCGTCGCGTCATCCGGGCCAAGGCCGCGAATGCGCCGCCACGACATGCTGTGAAAGCGTTTGCCCGAGGTCAGGTCATTGTCCCAAATGCCCTGTTCAGCGCTCTCCACCGCCACCCGCCAGCGCAGGGCTTCGTCCGCGGCGTGCCTGGCAGTCTCTTCAGATTGCTTCTGGGCGGTAATGTCGGTGTCGCTGCCCACAATGCGCTTGGGCAAACCGTCTTCCGTCCACTCGACCCAGCGTCCCCGCGCCAGAATCCAGATATAATGTCCATCGGCGTGCCGCTCGCGGTATTCAAGGCTGAACTCGGCCTCGCCGGTGCCCGCATATTGCCGGGCCATATACTCCCGGACGCGTTCCTGATCTTCTGGATGCAGTGTCTCCGCATACCATTCGGGGCCGCCGAACTGTATGTTCGCCTCAACCGGCACACCGCGCATGCGTTTCCAGCCGTCAGAAACCAGGGTCCTGCGATCGATTTGATCGTAGTCCCAGAATCCATGACCATCATCATCGGCCAGATAGCGCCACAAATGGTCGTCAACGCCCATAAGCGCTCTGCCACTCTGGCGTTTTGCTGCCGTTCCGGTTTTCCGCAATGCTGCGCTACCCCCAAATTCTGATCGTAAATTAGCCTAAGGGGGTAAAGAGAGTGTTTTCCGGGGCGCGTGCTGAAGCGGCTGGAACCAGATCGGCGCACAAAACAAAACCGGCGCGAATTTAGTTCGCGCCGGCCAATCGTTGTTCCCGAAAGCGGGTGAATTATTCGGCGGGTGCGTCCGCACCGTCGGCCGGCACGTAATCCGGCGAAAATGTCAGCAGATAGGCAGCAACTGCTTCGCGGTCGGCAATGTCGGAAAGTCCGGCAAATGCCATTTTGGTGCCCTGCACGAAGTCGCGCGGCTTTTCCAGATACTCAACGGGAATCTCTGGCGTCAGAACAAGGCCTTTGCTTCCGCCGCAGCACGATCATAGCGTTGCTGTATGACTTTTCCTCGGTCCCAGCCATTTTTGACCGTACATTGTTGAGAATGGGGCCGACGCGGTTCTTGGCGCCGTCACCAACCTGATATTGGGCTTTGCACTGCTTGAAGACGATTTTCTCCTGCGCGATCGATGCCGTCCTGCGCCCACAGCGCTGCAGCAGCAAAGTTCCTGCGACAACGAAAGCACAAAGGGCACAGGTAAAGGCAGCTCGCATCATAGACTCCAATTTGTGATCGCGGGTTTGCCGCGGATATAGGCCGCATAAACGCGAAAGACTTGATCTGCGTCAAGGCCGATATCCGGGCGAATAGTCGCAACGCCCGCAAAGTGATAACAGACTTGCTGATTACTTAATTTGGCAAAGTCATGACTAAAAGCGCGATGAACACCTTGATTACCGGAGGCACGCAGGGCCTCGGTCTGGCCGTGGCCGAAGCGCTCGTGCGGGCGGGCCATCCGAATCTAGCCATTGCCGGACTACCCGACGGGCAGGGACCTGCGGCGATTGAGAGGCTGAAAGGCATGGGCGCCAACGCTCATTTGCTCGAAATCGACCTTTCTGACGCCGAAGCCGCTTCGGAACTGGTTCTCAGCGCCGAACAGGCAATCGGGCCCATCAACGCCCTGGTCAATTCCGCAGCAATTTGCGACCGTGGTTCGCTTCTGGACACATCAGCCGAACTTTTCGACCGCGTATTGGCGGTAAATACCCGCGCGCCGTTTTTGGTGATGCAGACTTTTGCCAAGCGTGCCATTGCGAACGGCATTCCGGCATCCTGTGTCAACGTCACAAGCCTTCAATATCATTGCGGTTTGCCGTTTCTTGCGCCGTACTCGGCGTCCAAAGCCGCGCTGGCGGCGCTGACCAAGAACGCGGCCAATGCTCTGAAATCGCGGAGAATTCGATTCAACGCTGTGGCTTTGGGCTGGATGGATACACCCGGCGAAGACGCCACTCAAAAGCGGTATCACAATGCGCCTGATGACTGGCTTGAAAAGGCCGAGGCAAGCCAGCCTTTCGGTCAACTGATCAAGCCTGACGAAGTTGCCGGCCTGATTCTATATCTCCTGTCTCCCGAATCCGGCGTCATTACCGGATCGGTTATTGATTACGACCAGACCGTGGTCGGGGCTTCACCCGAAGGAATTGGATCTGGTGAGTAAGGGTCGGCCAATGTCTAGACGTTCCGAGAGTCGCGGAATCTGCATCTGAACGATTTGCTCCATATGACTCAATCTGCAGCCCTTTTGCGGGCTCAGGTTCGGGGCCGCGCCGCCTTTGGTCTTCCGGCTCCATCCCGATTTTCCATGAATTTTAAACAAGTTTGACCCGCCACTGCTTTTTGGGGTCTGTCAGGACATGTTAGTAACTGACCGGTCAGTTATTTATTCCAGAGATGTCCGACCGCTGCCCTCCAAGGTCAGCGGTCTTCGCAAAAACAGCATCCAGAGAGCCAAAGTTCCAGGCGGCGGCGCGCCGAAGCGCACCATCCGGACGAGGTTCTTGACGCCGCTTTGCTGGGTTGCGCTGAACGAGTTTGCGCAGATAGGGTTGGACATTGCCCGAAAAGCCGGGATTTCAAAGGGTGCGGTCTACCTCTATTTTTCCTTCAAGCGCTCGCTGCTTGGGGTTTGGTCGCGCCGACCGTTTCACCGATGGCAAAAGGGCGCGCCAGGGGTGAAGGGAGTTCGCTCAACGTCATCGTGCTGATTCTCAGGCATCGTTCACCAACTTAGAGATCCGAAAAACGTCGCCATGCCGAGCTGTTTCGCGGCCTTTGGCGGCACTCCCCAAAAGTCGCCGAATTCTACCGGAATGCGGTGCTGGATGTGGCAGTTCCACCATGCGAACGCGCATCGGGCGGGAATTAAGTCCGGTAAGAAATCCGGCTGTCGACCAGACTTGACGGTCCGATCGATCGCGTGATCCCGTGCTGGTTCACCTGATGCTGTCAAGAGTCTTCGATGTCCGTCGAGGGCGGATTGCGTTTCGACGATCTTCTCGAAAACCACATTGCCATTCTTACCCAGGGGCTGCGTGCCAAGGGAGAACTTTCATGAACGAATTTTTCGCCGCGATCTGGGGTTTTGTTGCCTCAATCGTTCCAATTGCAGGGTCAGACGTCCCACCAGCATTACAATGCGCTGAATATATCGAAGCGATTATGTCTATGTATCGGCTCAATCCGGCGGGCAGATCGACCAGCTCATGGTCGCGCGCGGAGACCGCGTCGAAGAAGGTCAGATTCTGTTCGAAATCGACGATTCCCAGGCCAAGGCTACGCTGAGTGCCGCGCAAAACTGGAAGGCTTGCGCGCAGGCCAAAGCCAATCTGGCCAATCTCGAAACCGGCAGCCGCGAAGCCGAAATCGAGGTCATTCGTGCCTCGCTCGAACAGGCACAGGTGTCTTTGGATTTGGCCGAACTGAGTCTTGGGCGCTCCGAACGGCTTCTGGAAAAGGAGCTTGTCGCACCCGCCAAGGTTGATGCGGACCGGGCTGCTGTCGAAAGTGCCAAGGCGCAGGTCACGCCCAGCTCACAGCTGATTACAGGTTGCCGAGCTTCCCGCCCGTGAGGCCCAACAGGTAGCCGCGGAAGCGGCGGTTTCCGCCGCCGAGGCGGAAGTTCAATTGTATCAGACGCAGCTGCAGGACCGCCAGATAACGGCACCCGCCAATGGTTTGATTGATGACGTGACCTATGATGAAGAAGGCGAGGTGGTCGGTTCCGGGATCGCCGGTCGTGGTAATTCTCCCCGACAATGCACTCCTCGTGCGCTTTTTCGTGCCAGGCTGGATCGCTCGCAGATCACAATCGGTGAGTACAGGTCAGTTAGTGGCTGTTCCGGATATGCTGATGGCCAAGGTCAGGCGCCACTTGCCGCAATCCGCAATATGCGCCTCCCATCATTTCAGCCGCGAAGAACGCTCGAGAATGGTCTTTCTTGTCGAGGCCCGAATTGAGGCCGCGGAAGGTCCGGCCCCGGTCAGCCTGTCACCGTCGCGAGGCCGCAATGACCGACGCGCCAGAACCCGCGATTTCCGTTCGCGGATTGACCAAGATCTATGGTGACCGCGCGGTGGTCGATCACCTCGACATGGAGGTGCCCGCCGGCACCATCTATGGATTTCTGGGGCCGAACGGGAGCGGCAAAACCACGACCATCCGCATGATGTGCGGTCTGCTGGTTCCGGATGACGGAGAAGGGTCGTGTCTCGGTTACGACATCCGAACCCAATCTCTGAACATTAAGGAGCATGTCGGCTACATGACTCAGAAATTCTCGCTCTACGAGGATCTGACGATCCGCGAGAATCTCGATTTCATGGCTCGCATGTATCGCTTGAAGGGCCGCAAGAAGAAAGTCGATCTCGCGCTGGAAGACCTTGGCCTTGTGGACCGGCAGAACCAACTGGCCGGAACCTTGTCGGGCGGCTGGAAACAACGCCTCGCGCTGGCGGCCTGTCTGTTGCACGAACCACGGCTTCTGCTTCTTGATGAACCCACAGCCGGT
This sequence comes from Hyphomicrobiaceae bacterium, assembly GCA_020638065.1. Classification (GTDB taxonomy): domain Bacteria; phylum Pseudomonadota; class Alphaproteobacteria; order Rhizobiales; family Devosiaceae; genus JACKJF01. The sequence goes on from JACKJG010000010.1 coordinate 38,108, forward strand.
GTGGACCCCAAGGCGCGTCGCGATTTCTGGGACGAGATTCGCGAACTCGCCGCCAGCGGTGTGACGATTCTGGTGTCCACCCACTATATGGATGAGGCCATTCAGTGCGACTACATCGCCTATATTGCCTACGGGAAGAAGCTGATCTCGGGCCGTTCTTCGGAAATCCCGAACATGATCGGTCTGCACACGTTCCGCGTGGAGGCTCCCGACCTGACTGCGCTTGAAAAGGAATTGCGTGAAGAGCCCGATATTGCGCAGGTCGCGCGCTTCGGTTCGGTCCTGCACGCATCCGGAACGGACTTGCCGGCGCTAAAGGCGCTTGCCGAACGTTATCAAGCTGAAGGCAAGGGCCGCTGGCAGGAAAAACCGTCAGAGCTCGAAGAGGCGTTCATCTACCTGATGACCGGCGTGCGCGACAATTTCGCCGGGCCGGATGATGGGGAAGGGCACTGAGATGATTTCTGTCGCCCGCTTTGTCGCCGTCCTCGTCAAGGAATTCATTCAGATGCGGCGTGATCACGTCACGTTCGCGATGATGATTGGCCTTCCGATCGTCCAGCTTTTCCTGTTCGGGTTTGCCATCAATTCCGACCCGCGCAACCTTCCCACCTTGCTGGAACTCAATGACGATGGGCCGATCGTTCGCGCGATCGTTTCCGGAATGAAGACGTCGGACTATTACAATTTCGTGGGCATCGAGACCGATCCGGCGCAAAGTGCGCTGGCGCTGCGCGACGGAACCGCCAATTTCGTTGTCGTGATTCCACCGAATTTTGAACGTGATGTATTGCGTGGCCGTTCGCCCGAACTGCTGATCGATGCCGATGCGGCCGACCCAACGGCATTGAGCGGCGCGGTTGCTGCACTCTCGGGAATCGTCAACATCGCCGTCGACCAGAGCCTTCAGGGTGCGGCCCGGCCCATGCAGGGCCAATCCGCGCCCGCACAACCTTTTTCCGTCGTCGTTCACCGCGAATACAATCCGGAGGGAAAAACCGCCACCAACATTGTGCCGGGCCTTCTCGCCGTCATCCTCTCAATGACCATGGTGCTGATCACGGCCGTGGCCATTGTCCGCGAGCGGGAAAAGGGGACGATGGAAACGCTGATCGCGTCGCCCGTTCGCCCGATCGAGGTCATGACCGGCAAGATCATTCCCTATATTCTGGTTGGCTACGTTCAGACGATTGTCTTTCTCGTGGCTGCCCGGCTGATCTTCGGCGTGCCGTTCGACGGGGAGCCATTTGCGTTCTTCCTGGGGTTCAACCTCTACATTGTCGTCAACCTGGCGCTTGGCTTTTTGATTTCAACGGTCACCCGCAATCAGATGCAGGCCATGCAGATCTCGTTCTTTACGATTCTGCCCTCGATTCTGCTCAGTGGCTTCATGTTCCCCTTCGCCGGCATGCCCGCCTGGGCGCAGACGTTGGGAACGGCCGTTCCGGCGACGCACTTTTTGCGAATTGTCAGAAAGATAATGCTCAAGGGTGCCGGCCTTCCCGAAATCACCGGGGACATGCTGGCGCTTGGAATCATCATGATTGTCATCGTCACGCTGGCGATGCTGCGCTACCGCCAAACTCTGGACTGATGCCGACAAAAGGGGCGGGGTTCATCCGCGCCCTACATAAGGCATGCCGGTAGCCATGACATTCATTGAAAGCACATTGGTGTCGAGCGGCAGGTTGGCCATGTAGACGATCGCGTCGGCGACATGCTGAACATTGAATGTCGGCTCGGGCGCCATGGTGCCGTTGGCTTGCAGTTTGCCGGTCGCCATTTGCGCGGTCATTTCAGTGCCTGTGTTGCCGATATCGATCTCACCACAGGCGATGTTGTGCGCGCGTCCTTCCAGGGCGACCGATTTGGTCAGACCCAGGACCGCATGCTTCGTCATGTTGTAGGCGACGGCGTTGGGGCGTGGAACATAGGCGGAAATCGAACCATTGTTGATGATCCGCCCGCCTTGAGGTGTCTGCGCCTTCATGCGACGCACCGCCTCGCGGGCAACAAGGAACGCGCCAATGAGATTTACGTGGACAACGGCTTCAAACGCATCGAGCGAGGTATCTTCGACAGGAAGCGCTTCCATGCCGGCGCCGGCATTGTTGAAGACAACATCTACTCTCCCGAAGGCCGCAATCGTCTCATCGAACAGGCGTATCACGTCTGCCTCGACGCCCACGTCGGCTGAAACGGACTGCACCTTTGCTTCGCTTGGGCAAAGCCGACTCGTCGCATCGAGTGCGTCGCGGCGGCGTCCACAAAGGACGACATTGCATCCCGCTTGCGCCAGACTGATGGCGGCCGCACGCCCGATTCCCGAGCCGGCACCGGTCACGATTGCGGATTTTCCCTTGATCATTCATGCTCTCCCATGGCTTGAAACTCCGGAAATCGGCGGCCGTCAGCCCCGGTTTTTCAGGAATTTTTCACAGTTCTTAACGGGGCGTTACCGGATGTGTGCTGAATCTGCAACATGTGCAACACCTCGTGGGCATCTGGAGCTTGTCTGGCCGACTCTTGTGTTGCGCGTACTTTCGGCATCGGTATGTTCAGTTTTGCGAATCCATGCATGGGATCGTTCGTGTGTTGGATGAGAAGCACAATAAATGCGTCAAGCTGGTGTAGCTCGTTCAGCGAACCGTCAGGAAACTGACAATCAGTAACCGTCAGATTTTCTGACACACCAAATGACTGACTTTGGAGGTCAATTATGAAACTGAAGAGCCTTCTTCTTGGTTCTGTTGCAGCAGCTGGTCTGTCCACCGGCGCATTTGCTGCGGACCTGGGTGTGGTTATGCCGACCCTGGACGCTTGCGACGCCGTTGGCATGCAGGGCGTTCCGCTCATCGACCACTGCCTGACCATCACCGGCGGTGTCGCTTACTCCGCTATGTGGGGCGACTACAAGGGTTCCGTGACGTACATCACGTCCGCCATGGGCACAACGACTGCTTCTGACAACGACGCCGGCTTCTTTGGCCCGGTTGATTGGGACTCGGTTGTCACGACGACCCTGTCGCTCGAAGCAACTCACAACACCGCTTTCGGTAAGGGCATTGCCCATATCGATTTCACCAACACCGACACTTGGGGTGTTTGGAACGGTGTGATCACCTCGACCGGAACCACCGTTCTGATGGTTGGCAATGCGTACCTGTCCGTTGGTGACAGCACCATCGTCACCCTCGGCCGCGCTGACTCGATCGCCGACTTCGGCGACGACGATCCGCTCAACTACGGCGGCCTCTTCCGCTCCGACCACGTCGGTACTGGCGTTGGCACTCCTGCCATGCCGGCAACTGGCGGCCACGTCATCCAGATCAATTCTGACCTGGGTAACGGTGTAGGCGTCGGTCTTGCTCTTGAAGCAATCGACACCCTGATGCCGTCTCTGGTTGGCGTCCTGACCTATGCTGGTGACGGTATCTCCGCTCACGCAACTGGTCTGTGGGATGGTGCAACGTTCGGTGTCCACGCTGGCTTTGACGCAACTTTCGACATGTTCGAAATCGTCGGTGCCGTGGCTGTCGATAGCGCCAGCAACTGGAACGTCCTGGGTTCGGCTTCGGCAACCTTCGACATGTTCACCCTCGCTGTGTCCGGTGAAGCTGCCAATGGTGGCGAATGGGGCGTCGGCGGTTCGGCTACCGCTGCCATCACGGACGGCGTGACCCTGAACCTGGGTGGCCGTTACTTCGACAACTCTGTTGACCAGGCTTGGCAGGGTGAAGCCAACGTTACCGCTGATCTGACCGATACGCTGTCGGCATCTGCGACTGTTGGTTACATCGACTCGACCCTTGCTGCGACTTCGAACGTTTACTTCGAAGGCAGCCTGACCTGGGCTCCGAGCGACTCGCTCAGCATGACGGCTTCGGGTGGTGCAAACTCCCTCGGTGCTTACTATGTTGGCCTGAGCGGCGAGAACAACTTCTCGTAAGCCACTCGGCTCAACTACAGAATTGGGAAGGCCCGGTTTCGACCGGGCCTTTCTTTTTTTGGGGGCACGCAAAACCGGATTGATTCTTTGACCGCCGATGGGACAAGCGGCTAATATTGCTGGAAGAATCGGCAAGCAATTGGGCCGGACGTGGCGGGCAATACATGACATTTTCCAATCGATTTCGGCTTGGTGCGCTGGCGCTGATCTTGTTGCTGGGTTTGGCCCCGCTTTCAGGCTGGTCACAGGTGACCGTTCTTTATGGATGGTCGGCAACCAATGTGCGCGGCCAGATCGAAATGGACGGGTCATTGCCGACCGAGCAGCTCCAACGCTTTCTCGGTGTGCGGGCCGGGGGCATCGCCGAGGACACGACGCGCGTCAAGGATGGCGCTCCTGAGCATTTCAGCCAGGATGCCATCGCGGGCATCACAGTGCTGCGCCATTTCGAACGTGGACGCGTTGCGTTTACGGGAGCAGGCTGGTCACTGACCGGAATATTGTTGCCCAGTTCGACCGTCGACAATGTATTGGGTGAACTTTCTTCGCTAACCGATTCCAGCAATTGGGATATCGATATTTCCGATTCGCCAATGGGGCCACCGGCACCCCAGCAAGCTGACGGGTCGGTTGAGGTTGCGCCGATGGCGGCCGCCGCGCCTGCTGAGGGTGCAACATTGGATGAAAGCCAATTGCCGCCCCTTGATCTGGATGTTGCGCCGCCATTGTTCGAACAGGCGATTTCTGCCTCCGAGCTTCCGGTGTTGAATCTCGACGCGGGTCTGCCAAATTTCGAGGCAGCCGGAGCGGCTGTGCCTGAAGTGATCGAAACGGCGGAAGAGCCTGAATCGTGTCGAATTCTGCGCCGGAGAGTCATGCGGCAGCGCCGTCGGACGAGCCACAGCCTGGAACCTTGCTCACGGACGACCAGTTGCCGCTGCTGCTCGACCTGAACGTGGGCTTGCCGCTTATTGAACAGGTTGAGCTGGATCTGGCGGCCCCAACTCCCGTGCTTGATGCACCCTACACGTGGTCAGTCGCCAAGAACGGAGATGCGATCTCCTTTGAAGGCGATGTGCCGACCGATGGGTTGCGCCGCTACCTGCTTGTGAGGGCTGGAGAAGGTGCCGGGGATGGTATGGACGTCCGCCCGGACGCGCCTGATGGCTTTGTGGATCAGGTCCTGGCGGGTATGGATCCGCTATTGCAGTCCGATGAAGCCCGGATTTCGTTCCGCGACGGCAAATGGGTGTTCACCGGGCTTGCCGATGATCAGGAAAGCCTCGATGCATTGTCTCGCCAGCTAGAGGCCAATGCGCACACGAGAGACTGGACCCGAATTCTCTCAGTCAGGCCCGTCACGTTGAGCGCCATGAAAGCGAATGGCGGGCCGGTCGAACTCAATGGGCTGCTTCCCGCTGCATCGCTTCGTTCATATCTGCAGGTCATCTCAGGCAACGGCAATGTCGACAATGTCAGGATTGGCGGGCAGGCGGCGCCGGATTTCGTCAATGCGGCCATTGCGGGCGTTCGCGCCCTCAACAATCTCGAGACGGGGGAACTCAGTTTTAATGGTGCGCATTGGAACCTGACCGGTCAGAGCTTGACGAATCTCGACGCGGAATCGGCCAAATCGCTGGTCGCGGCCCTGCCGGCTGGCAAGAGCTGGACGATTGACATCAGACAGGCGCCGCTATTCGACATATGTTCGCGCGCCGTGACGGCCTTCTCGGATTCACATCAGATCCTGTTTGCCCCGGCCAGCGCCAGAATCGAATCGGAATCCAGATCCCAACTGGGCGATCTTGCGGATGAACTGCTCAAATGTCCCGACGCAGACCTCTACGTGGAGGGGCACACGGATTCCGACGGTCCCGCGGACGCAAATATGGCGCTTTCGGTCGCAAGAGCTGAAGCTGTTATTGAGGAATTGATCGGACTGGGTATAAGCTACACGCGGCTTTACGCGATTGGCTACGGCGAAACGCTGCCCATTGCCAGCAACGAAACGCGGCAGGGCAAGGCGCAAAACCGGCGTATCGTGTTCGAGTTGATCAAACAGCAATAAACGGGGATGTCATGGCGTTCGACGCATTCGGCTCAATCATTTCAACCTACTGGATATTCCTTCTCATCGCTCTGGTGATCGGAATCGTGACCGGCTGGCTCGCATCTGGCGCCAGTCAGGGCAACTAGACGGACACAGGGGGCAATATCATGGACGGATCATCCCACATTATCGAAACAGCGCTTCTTTTGCTGATCGCCTTTCTGATTGGCTGCGTCATCGGCTGGTTCTTCAGGACGCGCGTGTTTCGCGACACCGATTCATCGAGCACGGCAACGCGGCCCGCGCAGCCTGCAGCAAGCACGGTAAGCGCCTCAGCGTCGCCCACGGTTTCAACCGCGGCCGCATCTGCACCGCAGCCAGCTCCGGCACCAGCCCCAGTGGCGGCCGCGCCAAAACCCGCGCCCGCGCCAGAGCCCGCGCCAGACCCTGCTCCGGCTAAAGTGGCTGAAATAGCGCCCAAAGCGGAAGAAAAGCCCGAAGAGCCAAAACCGGCTGTCGCGAGCAAGCCAAAAGCCGCGGCCAAGAAGGCGCCAGCGTCGCGCGCGCGTGCAGCTGCGCCCAAATCGGATGCGACGCCCAAGAGCGCGGCGACAAAGCCTGCCGCAAAACCGAAGGCCGCTGCCAAGCCCAAAGCGGAGTCCAAACCCGCCGCCGCTGAACCCGGAAAGCCCGAGGGATTGTCAGCGCCGCGCGCAGGCGGCAAGGATGATCTGAAACAGATTTCAGGCGTCGGACCCAAGATTGAGGGCATTCTGAATGGTCTGGGTGTCTACCACTTCGACCAGATCGCGGCCTGGAAAAAGGCCGAGATCAAATGGGTCGACAATTATCTCAGCTTCCACGGACGCATCGAGCGCGACAAATGGGTGGCACAGGCCAAAAAACTGGCCAAATAGCTGAACGCCAGAATCCCCTTTTCCCCGAAAGGCCCGCGAAGCGGGCCTTTCTTTTACCCTGCAACGATTGGATTCGGCCCCGCGGTCTGATTGCATGTCTGCACAAAATCCATGATTGCACTAACGCAGTCAGGCTCGGCAAGCAGGGCCGGCGATCCCTGACCGGCAATCGTGAAGGTTCTGGCGTCAGGGCGGATTTCAGACATGTGCTCATAGGTTGTCCGCTGCAGTTGATCCGTCAATTGCGTGCGCATGAGCATCAGTGGAACGTCATGTAGTGCGCTCATCAACGGCCATTGCGCCTCGAAAACGTCATCGAGCCGCACATCCTCGAGCTTCTGCAGCAGTTTTTGGTCGAACAGGGTTTTCGCCCGCCGCCGCAACATCGTGTGCGTGCGTGCAACCAGCGCGTCCAGCTCCGTTTCGGTTGCGCCGGGATAGGATCGGGCGCTGATTTCGCGGCTCAAGGTCTCGAACTCGTGCTTGCCCCTGGTCTGGGCAATCCGCAGGTAATTGTCACGCACGCGGGTCAACCCGGCCGCGTCCTGCGTCGGCCCTGAATCAAGCAGGATCAGCCCGGCCAAAAACCGGTGATGATTGATGCCGAGATTCATGGCCACGTGGCCACCGTGCCCCTGGCCCAGAAAAACGGCGCGTTCGATGGCCAGTGCATCCATCAGCAAAGCGATGTCTGTGGCGTCGGAAACCGTTGAATAATCTTCGCTTCTGGCACGATAGGGAGATCGTCCGCGTCCCTTGAGGTCAGGCAATACCATCGGCCAGTCATTATGGATCGTGCGCGCCGCAAGATCCGCAAACGACGCAAAATCGCTCATGTTGCGGAAATAGCCCGGAATGCAGACAATCGGCAGGCGCGCGCCATCGAATTGCCCGCGCAGGTGAACACGCAAATGATCATCCGCATGCCCGAGCGTCACGGTCTCTGCGGGAAGGCCGGCAAAGGGCGGATATGTCTCGAGATCAAACCTTTGGGCAAGCATTCGCGCCTCTTATCAGGCCCTTTAGGCCCCGAAAAGCACTGTCGCGCCAATCATATGCTTCGAAGAACCTGCGCCACGTTCATTTTGGGCAAACCCAGCCGCGCCCGGTACAAAATGAAATTCGCGACCACCCGTTGCACGTAGTTTCGCGTCTCCGCAAAGGGAATTTGTTCGATCCAGACGACTGGGTCTATCGCGGGGTTGGTCGGGTTGCCGTAAAGATCGATCCACTTGTTCACGTTGCCGGCACCGCCATTGTAGGCCGCTGCCGCGAGAACCAGCGAATTGCCATATCGCGACAATTGCCGCCTGAGATAGCTCGATCCCAACAGCGCATTGTATTCCGGATCGGCTGTCAAACGTTGCAGCGAATAGGCGACGCCAAGCGCCCGGGCGGTTTCCTCGGCGGTCGAGGGCATCAATTGCATCAATCCGCGCGCACCGGCGGCCGAAACAACGTCGAAATCGAAATGGCTTTCCTGCCGCGCGATCGCATAGACCGCTGCCGGATCAATGCCAGTCAGCTCGTGGGCGGACGGCACACCGTCGCGCGGGAAATTGAACAGATCAAGGGCGACACCACGCTGTTCGGCAACGTCCGCCATGAGTACTGCGAGATTGTGAGCGTCAAGGGACTGTGCCAGCCGCGCTGTCAGCACCATGTCGCCGGGGTCAGTCACCGAATAGATCAGGCGCGTCACCAGTGGCTCTGCCAGTTTCGGATGCCCAGCGGCCGCGAAAAGGTGCGCGATTTGAACGAGTTGGCGGTTCTCGAAAATGGCCAGGCGACCCGAGCTGTCGGGCAGGGGGCGCATGTGAAAGTCGGTCTGCCCGAGGCGATAGAGCGAAAGAACGCCGTAATAGGAGGTTGGATATGCGGCGGCCTTGGCAAAGGCTGCCGCCGCGCCTCGGTCGTCACCAAGTTTGGCCATTGCGCGCCCGAGCCAGTAATACGATTTCGTGATCGAGCTTTCGAGCGTCGACAAGGAGGCCATACGCTCGAAGTGCCGCGCCGCTGCCGCCGGGTCGTTGAGGAATTCGAGCGCGATCCAACCCGCGTGGAAGTTGGCATCGACAACCCGGCCTTCCGGGCCCGTATTGTAGGCGGCAGTGACTGCGTAGGCTTCCCGATAATGCCCGGATTCCATGAGCTTGCGCGCGAGATAGCGTCGCTCGTACCACCACTCTTCAGAGTCGGGCAGATCCCGGTCACCCACCTTGTTGAAGTAGGCAACCGCGCCCACCAGATTACCTGACCGGCGCGCCAACTGGCCTTGCGAGTAATAGAACAATGGATCATCGCGAAGGCTTGGATCGACCTGAGACAATAGTGTCGAAGCATTTCCCTGATTGCGCGCCACGGCGATGCGAGCCTGTGCGAGGCTTTGCTGCGCCGGAGTAAGCAGTCCCCACATTCGCTCAACGGCGCTGGCGCGATCATTCATCAGAAGATGGATGGCGCGCCGCCAGTTCAACGCATTGCGAAACTTGGGAGCGAATTCCCGAAGGATAATCGCTTCCTGATCGCGGTCGAGAAACTGGGTCGTCCAGACCTGCGCGGCAATACCGAAACCGCGATCCACCTGCCCATCGGCAACATATGCCCGCGCCAGTGCAATCTGGGCATCGGTGAGAACCGGCATCTGTCCGCCAAGCAATGCGATAACCTGGCCCGGCCCGGGATCGAGTTTGATGATCGATTGCTCGATGCGGGTCCTGTAAAGGGTTTGTGTCGCCATATCGGGAGCATCGGCCTCGAAACGCTTCACGGAATCGAAATCGATCTCGCCCTTGCCGTAATAGATGGCTGCCCACTGGATCGCCCTGCGCTCGGGCGTGCTCACAAACCCCCGAGCCAGCTGATAGGCATCAGCATATTTGCCATTTTCAATCAGGCTGAGCGCATCGGCGAATTGCGGGGAGTAGACCGGTGTTGAGACTGCGCCATTCGCATTTGTGGAGCCGGTAATGTCGCCGGTTTCGGCCATAACCGGTCCTGCGGGCGCCCACAGCGCCGCGACAAGCATTATCAACGCCAGCAATCGAGATGTAATCAGCATCACGGCCGATCCTGTTGGTCCCACTCCAACAAGGCGCCCCCGAACCTTGTGCAAGCCGCAAGTCTAGCGGTGCATGGTGAACAATCTCTTTCCGCGCCACACCGCCGCCGCAAAACTGCAATTCCCTTGTTTGGCCGGACTTCCCGCACTATGGTGCCGCCGGTTTAGCCAAGGGCTGCGCTGTTCACCAATTGGAGAAGGATGGCGCGGTACTTTCGCAAAATTGTGACGTTCATCTTCCGGGACCCCTTTCCAATGTTTCACGGCTCAATCACCGCGCTGATCACACCCTTTTCCAACGGTGCGTTTGACGAGGCCGCATTCCGCAAACTTGTCGAATGGCAAATCACGGAAGGGACCAACGGCCTGGTGCCTGTCGGAACAACGGGTGAAAGCCCGACCCTGTCGCATGACGAGCATCGCCGTGTCGTCGAGGTGTGCGTCGAGGTGTCCAATGGCCGGGTTCCGGTTATGGCCGGGGCAGGGTCCAACGCAACCGCCGAGGCCGTTGAACTGACGAGGTTCGCTAAATCCGCAGGCGCAGACGCGGTTTTGTCGGTTTCGCCCTATTACAACAAGCCGAGCCAGGAAGGCCTGTTTCAGCATTTTTCCGCCGTGGCGGGTGCTGCGGATATTCCTGTCTATCTCTACAACATTCCGGGCCGGTCGATCGTGGAGATCAACGTCGAAACCATGGAGCGGCTGGTCAGAGCCCACCCAAATGTAGTCGGCGTCAAGGACGCGACGGCGTCCATGTCGCGCGCGACGCTCGATCGCGAACGTCTCGGACCGGATTTCATTCAACTGTCGGGGGAGGACATGACGGCGCTTGGCTTCAACGCTCATGGAGGCAGGGGCTGCATTTCCGTCACCGCCAATGTGGCACCGCGCCTGTGTTCCGAATTCCAGGCAGCGATGGCTGCCGGAGACTATGCCACGGCGTTGACCTATCAGGACAAGTTGGCGCCGCTGCACCGGGCTTTGTTTCTTGAACCAAGCCCTGCTGGCGTCAAGTATGCCGCCGAACGGCTGGGTCTCTGCGAAGCCGAACTAAGGCTGCCGCTGGTGCAGGCAACCGAACCGGCCCGGGCCGCCATCGACGCCGCACTCAAGCATGCGGGACTGATCTGAGGCGGTCGTGGCCAAGGCGAAAAAGACCAAGAAGAGCATCGCGACCGGGCTGATCGCAGAGAACCGGCGCGCACGGTTCGACTATGAAATCCTCGACACGCTCGAAGCAGGGATGGTTCTGACCGGCACCGAGGTCCGTTCGCTGCGCAACGGAAAGGCGCAGATTACCGAGAGTTACGCTTCTCCGGAGAGTGGGGAATTGTATCTGATCAATTCCTACATTCCCGAATATGTCGAGGCCAACCGCTTCAACCACAATGAACGCCGGCCGCGAAAGCTGCTCGTGTCGAAGCGCGAACTCGACCGCCTGATGGGGGCAGTGCAGAAGGAAGGGCAGACGATCGTCCCGCTAAAGCTCTATTTCAACGACAAGGGGCTGGCCAAGCTCCTGATCGGTGTCGGCAAAGGCAAGAAAACCGTCGACAAACGCCAGACAGAGCGCAATCGCGACTGGACGCGCCAGAAATCACGTCTTCTGAAGGATCAGGGATAGCGTTGTCGGATCAGCAGGTTGTGCCGATTTCCGGACTCAGTCTGCAAATTGCCCAATGCGCGCATGCTTGCAGGCGGCGAACACCACCTCTTCGAACATTTCAGACGTCAGCCGTCCGGTGTTCGTATTGTAACGCGAGCAATGATAGGAATCGAACAGCACGAGTTTGTTCGGCAAATCGTGGCGCGCACCATGCCCGAAGGCATATTGGCTGCGTTTCAGGCCGAGACTGGAGAGCAGGGAATCGTGCGCGATGCGGCCGAGCACGAGGATGGACCGGACGTCAGACAGCGCTGCAATTGTTGAGGTCAGGAACCCGCGGCAGGCCGTTATCTCGGCGCCAACCGGCTTGTTTTGCGGCGGCACGCATCGCACGGCGTTCGTGATCCGGACCCCCGATAGTTCAAGTCCGTCATTGGGCCGGCAATCATATGTCCCGCGGCTGGCACCTGCCTTTGCCAGCGTTTCGAAAAGCAAATCGCCGGCATAGTCGCCGGTAAACGGCCTGCCGGTGCGGTTGGCACCGCGAAGCCCCGGCGCGAGCCCGACAATCAGCAATTTCGGCTTGGGGTCGCCCCAGCTGGGGACCGGCGCGTTGAACCAGCCCGGAAATTGCGCGCGGTTCGAAGAACGAAATTCAGCAAGGCGCGGACAGAGCGCGCAGTCGCTTTCCGGTTCAGGATTCATGAAGTCGTTAGGCCGTCAGGTTTGCCGGCCAAACGTTTTGGCCAGTTCGGCCACATCCATAAAGTGATCGGCCTGCCGGCGCAATTCGTCAGAGATCATCGGGGTCGGCGTCGTCATCGTTGATGCCACGGTGACGATCTTGCCCTTGCGCTGCAAGGCGGCCACTAACGCGGTGAAGTCGCCGTCGCCTGAGAACAGGAACATGTGGTCGAAATGGGGAGCCAGTTCCAAGGCATCCACGGTCATCTCAATGTCCATGTTGCCCTTGACCTTGCGGCGTCCAGAGGAGTCTGTGAATTCTTTGGCCGGTTTGGTCATGACGGTGTAGCCATTGTAGTCCAGCCAGTCGATAAGCGGGCGAATTGAGGAGAATTCGGAGTCCTCGACGTAAGCCGTATAATAATAGGCCCGAAGGAACCGGCACTTGGATTGAAATTCTTCCAGCAAAGCCCGGTAGTCGATGTCAACGCCGATTGCTTTTGATGTCGCATAAAGGTTTGCGCCATCAATAAAAACTACCGCACGGTCCTGAGGATTAAGGTGTTTCAAATAATGCGTCCCTTGACTGCTTAACTGACTGATAACAGACGTTGGTGCGTTTTCCCTCTAAACACGCCAGCCCTGTGGGACCATGAATCCACGCGGTCCGTATTTATCCGGATAATCAGAAATAACATCGCTTGGCAAGCGTCTGCCGCCCCCCGAGTATACGCGCTTTTTGGTCGCAGTGCTTGCCTGATGGAAATGCGTGGTGTATCAGGCCCTCAAATTTCCACTCAAATTGGGAGTATGCCTTGGCACGCGTTACCGTCGAAGACTGCGTAGAAAAGGTTCCAAATCGCTTTGAACTCGTTTTGATGGCCGCACACCGGGCACGTCTTATCGCAAACGGCCAGGAAATCACGGTCGCACGCGACAACGACAAGAACCCGGTCGTGGCATTGCGTGAAATTGGCGATGGCACGATTTCGCCGGGTGATCTGACCGAGGACCTGATCCACTCCATGCAGCATTATGTGGAGGTGGACGAGCCGGAAGAGGCTTTGCCGGATCTGCCGGAAGAGCTTTCCGCACCGGCCGATACGCAGCAGATCACGTTCGAGTCGATCAGCGAAGAAGAGCTTCTCCGCGGTATCGAGAGTCTGGCTCCGCCGGAACGCCGGGAAGACTAATCGTTTCGTTGATATTGGCTGAAAAGCCTTTATATTTTCTCAGGGCGCTGGAAACATCCGGCGCCCTGTTTGTTTGGTTCCGCCTGATTTGGAGACTTGCCCGGAATGACCCGGCAATTCGAGTTGGTTGAAAAGGTGCTCGCCTACAACCCAAAGGCGGACGAAAACCTGCTTAATCGTGCCTACGTTTACGCGATGCAGAAGCACGGAAGCCAGACGCGGGCATCCGGGGCGCCCTACATCCAGCATCCGCTCGAGGTTGCTTCAATTCTCACCGATCTCAAGATGGACGACGCGACCATTGCAGTCGCCCTGTTGCACGATACCATCGAAGACACCGACGCGACCCGCGCCGAAATCGATCAGCTGTTTGGCGCCGAGATCGGTGCCATCGTTGAAGGCCTGACCAAGATTCAGCGCCTGAAACTGGTTTCCCGCGAAGAAGCGCAGGCCGAAAACCTCAGAAAACTGCTGCTGGCCATATCGCAGGATGTCCGCGTGCTCATGGTCAAGCTGGCCGACCGGCTGCACAACATGCGCACGATTAACTTTGTGCCAGAAGAAAAGCGCAAGCGGATCGCGCAGGAAACGATGGACATTTATGCGCCGCTCGCCGGCCGCATGGGCATGCAGGACATGCGTTCCGAACTTGAAGATATCTGTTTCTCGGTGCTTCATCCGGACCATTACAAAGCCATCACCGAACGCCTGCGCCACATGGAGGCGGACAGCAAGGGACTGATCGCCCAGATCCGCACCGAGCTGACCCACAAGCTTGCGGAATCCGGAGTTGCCGGCGTTGTTTCGGCCCGCCTGAAGACGCCCTGGTCGATCTTTCGGAAAATCGAAACCAAGTCGATTGCCTTCGAGCAATTGTCCGACATTGTGGGGTTCCGCATCATCGTGGAGACCATCGACGATTGCTATCGGGCCCTGGGCGTCGTGCACGCGACCTGGAAAATGGTTCCGGGTCGCTTCAAGGATTACATTTCGGTCCCGAAATACAATGAATATCGCTCGATTCACACGACGATCGTTGGCCCCGGCCGGCACCGTGCCGAACTGCAGATCCGCACGGAAGCCATGCATGAGGTGGCCGAATACGGCATCGCTGCACATGCCCTGTACAAGGAAGGACTGAAACCGGGCGCCGAAGGTTTCGAGCACGACAGTCAGGCTTACGCCTGGTTGCGGCACGCCATCGAACATCTGACCGAGGGCGACGACACAAAGGAATTCCTCGAATACACCAAGCTGGAACTGTTTCAGGACCAGGTCTTCTGTTTTACTCCCCGAGGCAGACTGATCGCCCTGCCGCGCGGCGCGACGCCGGTCGATTTCGCCTATGCGGTGCACACGGATATCGGCGACACCTGCATCGGCGCCAAGATCAACGGCGTCTACGCCCCGGTCATCACCCAGTTGCGCAATGGTGATGAGGTCGAAATCCTGCGCGACTACAATCACCATCCGCCCGCCAGTTGGGAAAGCATTGCTGCAACCGGCAAGGCGCGCGCCGCCATTCGCCGCAATATCCGGACGCGCGAAGAACAGCGGGTAAACCGGCTGGGCGAGGAGGTGCTGCGTACACTGTTCCAGCAATCGGGAATTGAAGACGAGGATGATGCGCTCGGCCATCTGATCGTGGAGTTGGGCCTGCGCGATGCGGCGGCCCTCTATGTCGCCGTGGGAAAAGGTCAGGTGACGGCCAAGGACCTCAATTCACTTGTGGACAAACTTGGTGGCCGCCGCTCACTCTTCCGCCGTCGCAAGAAGGTGCCGCTTCCCGCGCCCATGCAGCCTGATGGCTGGTTGTCCCTGCGCCAATCCGAACTCTTCAAGTTTCGGGTCCCCGGTGGCCAGAACGTCAAACCGGCCATGCGTAAGGTGCTCGACAATGTCGGGTTCAATACTCCGGTCGCCGTCTCGCCCGAAGGCGTTGTTCCCGGCGACCGCATGGTCGGAATTCTCGATGAAACGGGCACGATCACGGTCTATCCGGTCCATTCGGACGCCCTGTCCGAACTGCATGACAAGGATGTGGGCTGGATCGACGTTCTGTGGGAGCCGGCAAAATCGATCGAGCAGCAATTGTTCCGGGTGACGATTTCCGTTTTGGCCGCAAACCGGCCCGGCATGCTGGCCCAGACCTCGACCACGATCGCTTCGAGTGAGATCAACATCCACAATCTGGTCTTGCGCACGGTTTCGACGGACTTCCACCAGCTCATTTTCCAGGTCGAAGTGCGCGACGTGGTCCAGCTTGATGATCTCCTGACCCTGCTAAAGCAGGTACAGGGGCTTTCCAAAGCGCGCCGCGCCAACTATGGCGAGGCCAAGGCCATCGCGCGTATCGAAACCGCCGTACTCGAGGATTAGGACATGACGGAACCTGACGCACCAATGACGCGGGACGAAGTGCTGGATGTGTTTCGTTCATGCGATGCCCTGCTTGAGGGACATTTCATTCTGACGTCAGGCCGCCATGCCGCGACCTATTTTCAAAAGTCTTTGGTATTTCGGCAGCCGGAAAAGACCGAGATCATCTGCCGTGCTCTGGCCCGGAAGATCGAGGCGGCGGGATTGCCAGAATTCACCCAGGTGGTGTCGCCGGCGGTCGGTGGGATCATTCCCGGTTATGAAACGGCGCGCCAGCTTGGCAAACCCGCGATCTATACCGAGCGGGTCAATGGTGAATTCCAGCTCCGCCGCAATTTCGAAGTCGCCGCAGGTGAGAACGTCATTATCGTCGAAGACATCGTGTCGACCGGACTTTCGATCCGGGAATGCGTTGCGGCAGTGCAGGGAATGGGTGCCAACGTCTTGGCCGCCGCATGCCTGGTTGATCGTTCCGCTGGAAAGGTCGATGTCGGCGTCCCTCTGATTTCGCTGATCGAATTCGAGGTTCCCTCTTATCCGGCCGACGCCCTGCCGCCGGAACTGGCGGCCATTCCGGCAGTCAAGCCGGGTAGCCGCGGGCTGCACTAGGTGCCGGGATGATTATTGGGCTAGGCAACGATATTTCGGAAATCCACCGCGTGCAGGCGGTGCTCGACAAATACGGCGAGCGTTTCACCCATCGTTGCTTCACCGAAATTGAGCGTTTGAAGTCAGACCGCCGCGCCGAGCGGGCGGCATCGTACGCGAAGCGCTTTGCCGCCAAGGAGGCCTGCGCCAAGGCGCTCGGCACCGGTATGAGTCATGGCGTATTCTGGCGTGATATGGGCGTGGTGAACCTGCCCAGCGGCAAGCCGACAATGGCGCTGACGGGTGGGGCCGCAAAAGTGCTGGACTATATTGTGCCAGAGGGCCACAAGCCCCATATCCATGTTTCGATCACTGACGATGCCGGGCTGGCTCAGGCCTTTGTAATCATCGAGGCCATTCCCATCGTCGTATAGGTTTGGTTGACCGCGCGCACCGAACCGCCTATCGAGGTTTTCAACAACGCGCGCCGAACCCGCAGCCGAGATCAATTTCATGTCCGAACAGGCGGCCAAAAAGGCCAAACCAAACGAACTCCGCGAAACCATCATCGTGGTGATTGAGGCGCTGGTCATCGCGCTTCTGTTTCGCACCTTTCTCTATCAGCCGTTTTCGATCCCGACGGCGTCGCTTCAGCCCAGTCTTTTGATCGGCGACTACGTCATTGCTTCGAAATTTGCCTATGGCTACGGCCAATGGACCTTCCCTTTCGGCGCGATTCCGATCAAGGGCCGCATTTTCGGCAGTGAACCTCAGCGCGGTGATATCGCCGTTTTCCGGCCGGTGCCGCAGAAAGAGGACTTCATCAAACGTGTGATCGGATTGCCGGGTGATCATATCCAGATGATCAACGGCATTCTCAACATCAACGGTGAGCCGGTGCAGCGCGAACTGGTTGGGCGCGGAACAGACACGGACAGCTTCGGCAACACCTTGCCGGTCATGATCTACAAGGAAACGCTGCCAAATGGCGTGACCCACCTGATCAACGAAATCTCGGACAACAGCCAACTCGACAATACCGAGGAATATGTCGTGCCCGCCGGCCACTATTTCATGATGGGCGACAACCGTGATCGCTCTCAGGACAGCCGCGTTCTCTCGGCCGTGGGCTATGTCCCTGAATCCAACCTGATCGGCAAGGCCGAAGCCCGCTTCTTCTCGATCAAGGACGATATTCCACCCTGGCAGATCTGGCGCTGGCCGGGCAACGTGCGGTGGGATCGGATGTTCCAGCCAGTCAATAACTGATGCCGACCTCCGCCGGGAAACTCGAAAAGCTTGAAGAGCGGATCGGTCACACGTTCGCCGACCGGTCCCTCCTGGTGCGCGCGCTGAGCCACTCCAGTGCCATCTCACCGGCCAAAAGGGTGCAGAACTCCTATCAGCGCCTCGAATTTCTGGGGGACAGGGTGCTCGGTCTGACGGTCGCCGATGTGCTGCTGAAAAGCTTTCCCGACGACAATGAGGGCGAACTCTCCAGAAAGCTGAACGCGGTTGTGCGGCGCCAGTCCTGCGCCGAAGTGGCACGCAGCCTCGATCTTGGACGTCACGTCGTGCTCGGTGACAGCGAAGCGCGCACTGGTGGCGCCAACAAGGACGCCATTCTCGCCGACGTTTGCGAGGCGTTGATTGGCGCGGTCTATTGCGACGCAGGTCTCGACACGGCCTACAAATTCATCATCACGGCATTTGCCAGTCACTTGCGCAGCGCCCGCAAACAGGGCGCTGATCCCAAGACGGAACTGCAGGAATGGGCGCAGTCCCGCGGTCTTCCGCCCCCCAATTACGCGGTCCGTGAGCGCACCGGCCCCGATCACGCCCCGACATTTGCCATTGCCGTCGAAATCAACGGATTCGAACCGGCCCTGGCCAAGGGTTCCTCGAAAAAGGTGGCGGAACACCAGGCCGCCGAGGGCTTTCTGGTGCGAGAAGGCATCTGGAGCGCGTCTGAATGAGCGTGGAACCATCTGCGCCGACCAGATGCGGGTTTGTGGCGCTGGTCGGTGCTCCCAACGCCGGCAAGAGCACGCTTTTGAATGCACTTGTCGGAGCCAAAGTGTCGATCGTCACCCGCAAGGCCCAGACGACCCGCGCGCAAATTCGCGGCGTGCTCACCCGCGACGCCGATCAAGCCATATTCATCGACACACCGGGCGTGTTCCAGCCCAAGCGGCGGCTTGACCGCGCCATGGTCAATTCCGCCTGGACGGGCGCGGGCGATGCCGACGTTGTGTCCTTTATTGTCGACGCGGCAAAGGGTTTGAGCGCCGAAGTTGAATCGATTGTTGAGGGCCTGGCCAGGATATCGGCGCCGATTGTCCTCGTGCTCAACAAGGTCGACAAGTCGGACCGCGAAAAGCTGATGGAACTCGCCAAATCGCTGAATGATCGGGTGCCTTTCGCCCGGACATTCATGCTCTCGGCGCTCAATGGCGACGGCGTGAATGACTTCCTCGATTGGGTGCTGGCCCATTTGCCGCCCGGGCCATGGCATTTCCCGGAAGATCAGATCAGCGACATGTCGCTCGCGATTACGGCAGCGGAGGTGACGCGCGAAAAGCTGTTCGAACGCGTTCACGACGAAATTCCCTACAATTCTACCGTCGAGGTCGAGCAGTTCGAGGTGCAGAAAGACGGTTCCTACCGCATTCAGGAAGTGGTCTACGTCACCCGCGACACCCACAAGAAGATCGTGCTGGGGCAGGGCGGCCAGACCATCAAGGCCATCGGCGCTGCGGCCCGCAAGGAGCTCATGGACCTGTTCGAAACCAAAGTGCACCTGTTTCTGTTCGTCAAGGTACGCGCCAAATGGGCCGACGATCCAGAGCGCTACGAACAGATGGGGCTTGAATTCGGCCAATAGGGCCGCTCTTGTGCATCCATGCAGTGGAGCGGTGACGGTCTCATCATCGGAGTGCGCAAACACGGCGAAAACGCCGTGATTGTCGAAGCCATGGTCTGGGGCCGGGGGCGGCATCTTGGACTTGTGAGGGGCGGGCGCTCGCCGCGCCAGTCCGCCATCCTTCAATCCGGCAATTCCGTGCATTTGACCTGGCGCGCACGGCTCGACGAGCATCTCGGCGTCTACGCAGTCGAACTGGACAAGCCGCGCGCTGCTGCCCTGATCGCGGATCGAGAAGCACTCTACGCCGCGCAATTGCTGACCGCGCATCTGCGCCTTCTGCCCGAGCGCGACCCGCATGATCGGTTGCTGGAACTGGCCATTTCCACCCTCGATGGCGATTTCGATGCCGTTGAACGCGCCCAGATGCTCAGCCTGTTCGAACTCAATCTGCTTGATGAACTGGGGTTTGGCCTCGATCTGGCATCCTGCGCCGTCAGCGGCGCAACCGAAAGGTTGGTTTTCGTGTCACCGAAATCCGGGCGGGCGGTGACAAGGGAAGCAGGGCAGCAATATCTGGATCGTTTGTTGCCACTGCCGCCCTATTTTCGAGAGCATGCGCGCGCCAGTCTGGCCGACATTCTCGAAGGATTTCGCCTGACCGGGCACTTTCTGCAAATGCATGTCTGGGAGCCGCGCAATCTTGAGCCGCCACCAGTCCGCGACCAATTGCTCGCAAAGCTTCAAGACCGGGCCCGGAACGCGGTAAACTCTGCCAACGAATCAAACGGCTGATTTCAGGATAGAGATTCCCGCTCAGGCACTTCCGGTCTTTTGCGGAATCGAAACCTCAGGTCATCCAGAACCACAAAAGAGAGCCAATGGCCGAACCGATCGCCCCGGATGACGACCGCACCCGCATCGTCGATCTCAAACAGGCACTCGAAGAGCGCTATCTCAGTTATGCGCTTTCGACCATCACCCAGCGTGCCCTGCCGGATGCCCGCGACGGGCTCAAGCCGGTTCATCGCCGCATTCTGCACGTCATGCGCTTGCTCAAGCTTGACCCGCAGCAGGCCTACAAAAAGTCCGCCAAGGTTGTCGGCGATGTGATCGGCGGCTTTCACCCGCACGGCGATCAGTCGATTTACGATGCGTTGGTGCGCCTGGCGCAGGATTTCTCCCTCAGATACCCGCTTGTCGACGGGCAGGGCAATTTCGGCTCGATCGATGGCGATGCGGCTGCCGCCTACCGTTACACCGAAGCGAGAATGACCGACGTCGCCGCGCGTTTGCTTGAAGGGATTACCGAGAACGCGGTCAATTTCCGCCCAACCTATGACGGCGAGGCCGAAGAGCCCGAGGTTCTTCCTGCAAATTTCCCCAACCTGCTGGCTAACGGGGCCAGCGGCATTGCCGTGGGCATGGCAACCTCGATCCCCCCGCACAATGTCGCCGAGCTCTGCGCCGCCGCCCTGCATCTGATCCATCATCCCGACGCCACCGCGCATGAATTGATGCAATTCGTGCCTGGCCCTGACTTTCCAACGGGCGGCATCCTCGTCGAAGCCAGAAGCGAGATCGAAAAAGCTTACGAAACCGGGCGCGGCGCCTTCCGGCTCCGGGCCCGCTGGGAGGTCGAAAAGACGACTAATGGCACCTACCTGATCGTGGTCACCGAGATCCCCTATGGCGTGCAGAAATCGCGCCTCGTCGAAAAGGTCGCCGAACTCCTGCTGGCCAGGAAATTGCCGCTCCTCAAGGACATCCGCGACGAATCCGCGGAGGATATCCGGCTGGTGCTGGAGCCGCGCTCGCGTACCGTCGATGCCAATGTGCTCATGGAAAGCCTGTTCCGCACCACGGAACTCGAAAACCGGTTCTCGCTGAACATGAACGTGCTCGACAAGGGCGTCGTGCCGCGCGTGATGTCGTTGGGCGAGGTGCTCAAGGCCTGGCTCCAGCACCGCAAGGAAGTGCTTGTCAGACGGTCGCAATACCGGCTGGACCAGATCGAGAAACGTCTCGAGGTCCTCTCCGGCTATCTCATCGCCTACCTCAATCTTGATGAGATCATCCGCATCATCCGCGAGGAAGACGAGCCGAAGGCCGTGATGATGGCCAAGTTCGGCCTGACGGATGGGCAGGCTGAAGCAATCCTCAACATGCGTCTGCGCTCGTTGCGCAAGCTCGAGGAAATCGAGATTCGCTCCGAACACAAGAAGCTGAGCGAGGAGAAGGAACACCTCGAAGCGCTTCTGGCTTCCGACCGCCGGCAATGGGGGGCGATCACCACCCAGATCACCGATCTGCAGAAAGCCTATTCAAAGGACACTGAGATCGGACGAAGGCGCACCGAAATCGGCGAACTGCCCGCCGTCGACGATATCGATTTCGACATTGCGCTCATCGAAAAGGAACCGGTCACGATCGTATTGAGCGAAAAGGGCTGGATCCGCGCCCTCAAAGGCCACAATGTCGATACTGCCTCGCTGCAATACAAGGCAGGCGACGCATACAAGCTTGAGGTCAAGTGCGAAACCACAGACAAGCTGCTGATGCTGACCACGTCCGGCAGGGTCTATACGCTGGGCGCGGACAAGCTGCCCGGAGGCCGTGGCCACGGCGAGCCCGTTCGCCTGATGGTCGATGTGGAGGAGGGGCATGACATCGTCGATCTCTTCACCCACCAACAGGGTGCAAAGCGGCTGATGGCCTCGCGCGTCGGCAACGGTTTCATCGTTGCCGAAGACGATCTTATCGCCAACACGCGCAAGGGCAAGCAGGTGCTCAACGTTTCAGGTGCGGACGAGGCGGCTTTCTGCATTCCCGTCACGGGTGATCAGGTCGCCATTGTTGGCGATAACCGCAAAATGCTGATCTTCCCGCTCGAGCAGCTTCCCGAAATGGGTCGCGGCAAGGGTGTCCGGCTGCAGAAATACAAAGATGGTGGCGTGTCCGATCTCAAGACCTTCTCGGCTGACGACGGACTGGTCTGGACCGATTCCTCAGGGCGCAATTTCACCAAACCGATGAGCGAGCTGGGCGAATGGATCGGCGAACGCGCCCAGGCCGGGCGCATGCGGCCGAACGGGTTCCCCCGCAACAATCGGTTCAAAGGCTAGCGCGGGCGACGGTGATCGCCGCATCCGCCGGAATGGGCAGTGAAAGTTCGGTCAACAAACCAAGATGATCGCTTCCCGCCGGTGCGATCGTTTCGATCGAATAGGCACGGGCCCCGCCGCGCGTGAATACATGATCGAGAGGCAGGAACGGCAACACATCGCGCCAGCCGCGAATGTACCAGAGCGCGGGGAAGGTCGGCATGTTCAGGGTCTCGCGCGTCAGGTCAGAAGATGAAGCGAAACGGTTCATATCGTAGGACCAGGGCGTCGAATTGAAATCGCCTTCCAGCATCAGCGGTGTGTCGATTTTTGAAAGCGCTGCCGAAAGGTCAGAGAATTCCTGTTGCTTGCGGGCGGTCATGGCATCGACCCGTTCCCAGAAACCCAGATCGGAGCGGCGCAGCGCGCTGACCTGAACCGGCCAGTTCAGGTGGGTGGTCACAAGCGTCCAGTTGGGCGTCCCGTCTTCGCCGCCGAATTCCGCGACGAGGTGCGAGACCTGATTGTCGTATTCATCGAGGTTTTCCGGACAGGTGCTTAGTGGTGAGCGTTTGAACGGCAGCTTCGAATAGATGGCAATCGAAGCCCTACGCCCGCCAGAGCAGGTCTCGAAATAGGGATAATCGCCGGCAATGAGCGGATGAAGCCTGATGGACTGCTCGGGGAAATATTCCTGAAACGTCAGGATATCCGGCTGGTAGGCGGCGATCTGATCCGCAACCCGGTGCATGTTGTAGTTGTTGCCGAAAAGATTGTGGCTCATCACCAGAACCGTTGGCCGATCGGAATCGCGCGGTGAAATCGCCAAATGTGCTCTCAGGGCCTCGCCCAGAAGGGGAATGGAAGACAGCACCAGACCGACAAGGCCGAATGAGAGAAAGAATGTCCGCAATCGGCTGTGGCGCGCAATAAGGATCGAGATCACCAGAAGCGTGATCAAACCAAAGAACCAGATCGGTTGAAAATGGTTCAGAGCATCGAACAGCGGCACCAGAAAGCCGAGATAGGCCAGAATGGCCATTGCCGCCCACAATGAAAGGAAACTCAAAGCGACGAAAGCAATGAGCTTGCGCAAGAGATTGAGAAGTGCCTTCACCCGCGCCTCACCCTATTCGGCGGTATCGGGCGGCGTCAGCCGTTCCCAGCGGGAATGGTCGTGCAACGCTTCGATGGGTTCAAATTGGGTCTTGTAGCTCATCTTGGGTGAGCCGGGGACCCAATAGCCGAGGTAGAGATAGTTGAGGCCTGCCTGGCGCGTGCGCTCGATATGGTCGAGAATGATGAATGTGCCGAGGCTGTTCGCAGCAAGCTCGGGATCGAAAAAGCTGTAGACCATGCTCAACCCGTCCGACATCCGGTCCGTCAGGGCAACGCCGATCAAACCCTCGCAGCCGTCGCCGTCCTTGCCGTAATACTCGACCAGCATTGTATCGACCGGTGTGTCTTCGACCATGAATTCATAGTCGGCGCGGGTCATGTTGGCCATGCCCCCATGCTTGTGCCGCGCGATCAGATAGCGCTGAAACAGGTCGAATTGCTGGTTGGTGGAGGTGGCCGGACGTTCGATTCCGAACACGCCTTCATTCTTGCGCTGCACCCGGCGAAACCGCTTGCTCCAGGCGAACTCGCCGGCCACGACCCGAACCGACGTGCAGGCCGCGCAGCCCTCGCAGGCCGGACGATAGATCAGCGACTGGCTGCGCCGGAACCCGCTTTCCGCCAGCACCTGCGCCATAAGTCCTGCGGTCTTGCCCGAAAGGTGCGTGAAGATCTTCCGCTCCTCGCGACCGGCGAGGTAGGGGCATTCCGACGGTGCCGTCAGAAAGAACTTCGATGTGTGCATGCTCTGTTCGGTCATGCGACGCCCTTTGCTACCCCGGAATGGTCAGACGCCGTAATACCACGGCGCGACAATGCAGAAGACAATCCATACCAGAACGACCAGCGGTGTGCCCATGGATATGAAGTCGCGGAACTTATAGTGTCCCGCACCCATGACCAGAAGGTTCGTCTGATAGCCCAAAGGGGTGGCAAATGAAGCATTGGCGCCCAGAATGACGGTTGCGATCAACGGCAGGGGCGCGATGCCCAATTGCTGCGCCGCGGCGATGGCGACGGGTGTGAACAGCACTGCGGTCGCATTATTTGAAAGGAAGTTGGTCAAAACTGCGACCACCAGGAAGAGCCCGCCCATATAGACGGCGGGGGGTGCAGACCCGAGCACATTTGTCGTGACTTGAGCGATTGCAGTTGCACCGCCGCTGGCCTGTAGCGCTGTCGCCAGCGCGATTGATGACCCGACAAGCAGAACGATCCGCCGGTCGATGGCGCGCGCCGCCTGCCGCACGTTCAGACAACCCGCTGCGACCATCGTGAACGCACCGGCAATCGCCGCGACTTCGATCGGAACCAGTCCCGAGGCGATGACCAGAATTGTTGCTGCAAAAATAAGCTGCGCGCGCAGTGCCATGCCGTGGGGACGGATTTCCGAACCGCTCCATTCCATCACGATCAAGTCCTGCAACCCGCGCAGTCGCCGGAACGCACTGCGCGAACCTGCCACCAGCAGCACGTCGCCAGCCTCGAGCCGGATATCCGCCAGCCGCTGGCGCGGCATGCGGCTGCGCCGTTCCACACCGAGAATAAGGCAGCCATGCTGCGCCAGAAAACCCTGCTGATCGACACCATTATTGACCAGCCGCGAGCCGGGTGGCACCAGCGCCTCATAGAGCACGATGGCGTCTTCCCCATCATCGGCAGCCTGAATGCCGGATGACTCGTCGAACGCTTTCCACGATCGGAGGGCATCGGTCAGTGCATCCCGCGTCGCTGCGATGATCAGCGTGTCGCCACTTTTCAGCGTGATGTCGTCGAATGGCGGCAGAAAGGTCTGATATCCGCGATTGACGGCCCGCACAGTCAGCGTCGTCAGCTTCGGAAACATGCCGGCCACGGTTGAATCGCCGACAAGCGGGTGTCCGGGCGTAAGCCGGATCTCGGTGATGAATTGCACGGCCCGTCCTCGCGACGCGGGCAGGTCACGCTCGTTCTGTGGCGCGAAACGGGGAATGACGAAAAGGGCGTAGAGAATACCGGCTGCCGCCATCGCCAGACCGGGCACGAAAAATGAAAAGAAGGTAACGCTTTCCACCCCGGCATTGCGCGCGACACCCGCGGCAAGAAGGTTGGTGGACGAGCCCAGAAGCGTCGTCATGCCACCCAGAATGGTCACGAAGCTCAGCGGCATCATATATTGCGACGCCGGTATTTTCCGCCGCGCCAGCAGCGACGCCAGAACCGGCATGAACACGACGACGACCGGCGTGTTGTTGACGATGGAACTGAACAGGGCAGCAGCAACGAGTGCCACGACAACCGCGATAACCGGCTGCTTGGGCCAAAGCCGCGCGAACTGATCTGCAAGCGAGCCGATGGCCTCGGTCTGGATCAATGATTGGCCCATGACCAGAAGCGCGAGGATTGTCAGGAGCGCGGGATTGGCAAACCCCGCCAGCACATCGGTCGAGGTCAGCCCAAGGCCGGGAAAGAATGTGGCAATCGCCAGCACAGCGACCACGGCGCCCAGCGAAATGACTTCGATTGGAGCCCATTCCGCAGCATAATAGGCCATCGACACGCCGATAACGGCAAATGTCAGCCACATGGCGATAGCGTCGCCATTGACGATGAAGAAATCCAGCATTCCGCCCCGTCCCTTGAGGGCCAATCTCAGATGCGCCGGGATGCTGTCCCGCAACTTCCGGCGCGTCGCCTGATTTGGGTTTTATCGCAGGTCCGCGAACAGCAAAAGCCAATCAATTCTGTGGACAAAACCTTGTCTTGGCAGCCCGGAACGGCTCTAGGCGTTCTGCCAATGCTGAACCATCGGCGATTTCCGGACCATCAACGTGCCCGTCAAAAGGTCGTGGATCATTTGCCGGCGCGGTGTGAACAACGCAAAGATGTAGTTGAAGGGCGGCAAAAACCAGCAGGTCAGCCAGAAGATCAGCGGGTGCATGAAGGCCTTCCAGCCGTCCAAGGGCAGGCCGTGCGTTGGGGTCAGGACGATATCCTGCATTTGCATGCCGATGGTCGCCCGCCGTGGCGAGCCGAGCGTCGCCGCATAATAGATGATGATGGAGGCCGGAATGGCAAACACCAACGCGGCCCAAACAAGACCGAATGTGACGAAGCCCAGAATTGTTCCAATCAGCAAGACGGCAACGCAAATCAGGAACATGATCACGACATCGATGATGTAGGCCACGACCCGGCGGGTGAGCACGCCCTCGAACAGTTCAGGCGCGGTAGACGGATCTGGCAGATATTCGCTCATGACGCCTCCAGACGTTGATGCCGCTGAGATGGGTGCAACGGGGCAGAATTCAAGTGCTCGGCCTGGTCAGGCACCCAGCTTGCGCGCGGCGTCCAAGGCGAAATAGGTCAGGATCGTGTCGCAGCCTGCGCGCTTGAACGCGAAGAGGCTTTCCATCATGGCCGCGTCACGATCGACCACGCCAGCCTTGGCGCCCATTTCGATCATCGCGTACTCACCCGAGACCTGATAGGCGGCGATCGGCGCGTTGAAAGTGTCCTTGAAACGTCGGATCACGTCCAGATAGGGCAATCCGGGCTTGACCATGATGATGTCCGCGCCTTCTTCGAGATCGAGTTCGGCCTCGCGCAGCGCTTCGTCGCTATTGGCATAATCCATCTGATAGGTGCGTTTGTCGCCCTTGAGCCGGTTGCCGGAACTGATCGCATCGCGGAATGGTCCGTAAAAGGCGGAAGCGTATTTGGCGGAGTAGGCCATGATCAACGTATTGGTGTGGCCTTCGCTATCAAGTGCCCGCCGGATCGCACCGACGCGGCCATCCATCATATCCGAAGGCGCAATCACGTCGCAGCCGGCTCGCGCCTGATTGAGCGACTGTCCGACGAGAATCTCGACGGTTTCGTCATTGAGAATATCGTCGCCCGACATGACGCCGTCATGGCCGTGTGTTGTGTAGGGGTCGAGCGCGACGTCCGACACCAGTCCGATTTCCGGAACGGCGTTCTTGATGGCCCGCAGCGCACGGCAGGTCAGATTGTCCGGATTGAGAGCCTCCGAACCTTCTTCGGACCGGCGGTCATCCTGTGTGTTGGGAAAAATGGCGAGCGCCGGAATTCCAAGATCGCGGGCTTCCCGAGCCACTTCGACCGCATCCTTGATGCCGAGCCGCGATTGCCCTGGCATGGTCGCAATGGCCTGGCGTCCTTCCGGAGCGTCCATCACGAAGATCGGATAGATGAAATCGGCGGGCGAAAGACGGTTTTCCCGCACCATCTCACGCGACCAGGGTGCCTGGCGCAGACGCCGCAAGCGCCGCCCCTCAAGAAAGCTCACATCATGCCTGACGAATGCCATTTTGCGCTGCTCCTGCATTTGGCGCCGGTTTAGCAGAGGCATTCGGCAAGTCAACGAATGCCAAGTCAACGAATGCCGAGTCAACGAATGCCGAGTCAACGACGCGGCCGCTCGTCAAACTTGAGCCGCAAAACAAAAGCGGATACGTCTTCGCAGCGACAATTCGAGAAAGGCATAATAGGCACCGTGATTGCCCGCATCACCCGCATCATTGCTCTTGCAGCGCTGTTCACTGCGCTTCTTGATGCTGCGCGCCTGCTCGGGGTCGGCTCGGCATCGGGAAATCCGGTCAGCACGATGGGGGTAGCGACGTTCACCGTCATGGCCGGGCTCACCATGTTTCGCCTGTTCTCGGCGGTGGGCATGTGGATCTATGCCGCCTGGGGTGCGGTCCTGCTGTTTCTGACCTCGATACTGGAACTTCTGATCGTCATTACCGGCATGGCGGGAATCGACGCAAACGTATTCGGCTGGCTGTTGCGCCTGCTGCTCCTTACCGGTTCGGCCTTCCTTCTCGGCTTTTCCTATTTTGCCTGGCGCCGGGCTGTTCACGACTAGTCAAGGTTAGCTTTTCGTGACCGGGTGTAACGGCTCGTAAAGCCAAAAACACAAAGAAACTGAGTAAGATAGAATTAAGACTGTCTTTTAAGTCGATTTTATTCGGACCCGCTTAGCTTCTCCCCATCAGACGCGAGAAAATCGCGCAGAAACACAGAGAGGCAACAATGAACACCAACGCAAACACAGCGGCAGCGCTGTCGCCGGATGAAGATGCGGCGAAACTGAAGCCGCTATATCTCGAAGCGGTGACGCGGGTCGAGCGGTTGCACCGCCGCCTGCTGGACCTGATCAAGGACGAATTCGACCGTATGGGCTGGGACGACATCAACCCCGTCCAGGCGCTGCTCATGTTCAACATCGGTGGCTCGGAACTCACCGCCGGCGAACTGCGCTCGCGCGGCTACTATCTGGGTTCGAACGTGTCCTACAATCTCAAGAAACTGGTCGAAACCGGCTATATCTTTCAGGAACGCTCGCGCACGGACCGGCGTTCGGTCCGCATTCGCCTCAGCCCCAAGGGCGAGGAAGTCGCGGAAGTGATCGACGAGCTCTATGACCGTCATCTGAAGTCCATCGAAAAGGTCGGGGGCCTCGGCGACACGGATTTCGAAGCGCTCAATCTGTCTCTGGGCCGGCTGGAACGTTTCTGGATCGATCAGATCCTCTACAAGCTCTGACAAGGCAGGCGGCGGCACCTCCCAGCGTTGCCCAAAAGCCACAATCAGAAAGAATGCGCCGGCTTGTCCGGCGCTTCTTATTTGTGCCGCAAAGGCTTTTTATCCGCCAAACCGGTTTGGTTTGCGTTCGCCGTTCGATTTGCAGTATTGCGTGCCGCTCACGCCAAGGTGAGCAGGGTGACGTGCTGTTCGCGTTGAGTTGATCAGGGCGCTTTGCTAAGTGCGAACCAAATCCGGTGCGGTTTGAGAAATCAGGGTAATAGAGAAATGCAGCACAATGGCTTGCCACGAATGAAGCGACGCACTTTGCTGGCCGGAATGGCCGCAATGGGGGCGCTGCCGGCCAGCAATGCCTATGCGGTATCGGTGTGGGACCGCCTGCGCGCCAACCAGATCACACGAGAGGCCAATAACGGTGAAGCCTCCGCCGCCGCGCTCGATGCGATCAGCACGACGGAGCCCATTCTCAGCTACGACACCGCCTACAATCTCGAACTGGCGATTGCGAAATACCAGGCGCTGGTGGCCAATGGTGGATGGGAATCCATCACGTCCGAAATCTACAATCTGCGGATCGGCGCCGACCGGGGGTCGGTGCGGATGCTCAAGCGATTTCTTATTGGCACGGGAGATCTGTCGCCGGACACGCGCATCAATGACACGTTCAATGGCGCTGTCGACGCTGCCGTGCGGCTCTTCCAGGCACGCCACGGTCTCAACTCGGACGGCATTATCGGCGAAGACACTCTCTATGCCATGGCGGTGCCTGCCGATTATCGCCTCAATCAGTTGCGGATCAACGCCGCGCGCGTGCCGGCAATGGCGTCGCAGCTGAGCGACACATACACGCTGGTCAACATTCCGGCCGCAACCATTGAAGCGGTTGAAAATGCTTCAGTCATCCAGCGGCATACGGCTGTTGTCGGCCGTGTCGACCGGCCGACCCCGATCCTTCATTCGAAAATCTACCAGATCAACTTCAACCCATACTGGCACGTGCCGCAATCGCTGGTTGAAAAGGATCTGATTCGCTACATGAACGAGGATCCCGAATACCTGACCAAGTTCAACATTCACGCCTTCGACGGCAGCGGCCGCGAGGTTAATCCGAGCGACATCAACTGGTCGACGATGGACGCGATGAACTACACCTATCGCCAGGAACCCGGCGCGGAAAACTCACTGGGTCACGTCAAGATCAACTTCCACAATCAGTATGCGGTCTATCTTCACGACACGCCGAGCAAGAACCTGTTCGACGAAAACGATCGGTTCCACTCCTCGGGCTGCGTGCGCGTCGAAAACGTTGCGTCACTGGTTGCGTGGATCCTTTCGGGCAACGGCGGCTGGGACGAGGCGGCCATCCAGGCCGTATTCAATTCCGGCGAGCGCCTGGACGTCGATGTTCAGCGGCAGGTTCCCATCCAGACGACCTACATCACGGCCTGGGCAAACCGTCAGGGAGTCATCAGCTTCCGCGACGACGTCTATCAGTATGATGCCAACAACATCATCAACTTCAGCTCCTGAGGGCGCCGACATCGTCTGCCGCACAACATGAACGGCGACGCGGGCAGGGAAGTCCTCTTTGAGTTTCGCGCCATTGGCAATCAGTGGCGCGTGACTGCCCTTGATCCCAAAACCGGCATCGAAGTCGTCATCGTTGCGCCTCGCAACGCCAGCCGTGAAGACATCAAGAAAATTGCCGCCGCCAAACTGCAGCGAGCCCTGGCCAATCGCCGCTGACCGGTGGCTTTCATTCCACCACGGAATCGCCTATCGTCCCGGCGTCTGCGCGACTGGCGAGAATGAAGATGGGAAACCATCGGGGAGCGTGGATAGATGCCGCCGCTCGCCTGGGCACCCTACAAAACCTTGGGAGCCCCTCATGATACGACCTTCGGAAATTCACCACCAAACGCTTCATATTGGAATCCTCCGGCGCTGCGTGATAGAGCGGAGCCGCTTTACCAATTCAACTATCTCGCGGGGGGAACGGACATGAGCGCCACCACCACAGCTTTCTTTTCACAGCCCCTGGCACAAGCCGATCCCGACATCGCCGCGGCCATTGCCGCCGAGCTCGATCGGCAGAAACACGAGATCGAACTGATCGCCTCTGAAAACATCGTTTCCGAGGCCGTGCTCGAGGCGCAGGGGTCGGTGCTGACCAACAAATATGCCGAGGGTTATCCCGGCCGGCGCTACTATGGCGGCTGCGCCCACGTCGATGTGGCTGAGAACCTTGCCATCGAACGCGCCAAACAATTGTTCGGATGCGAGTTCGCCAATGTGCAGCCCAATTCCGGCTCGCAAGCCAATCAGGGCGTCTATCAGGCTCTGATCCAGCCAGGTGACACGATTTTGGGCATGAGCCTCGACGCTGGCGGACACCTGACCCATGGCGCCCGGCCGAACCAGTCGGGCAAGTGGTTCAATGCCATTCAGTATGGCGTACGCCATCAGGATGGGCGTGCTGATATGGACCAAGTGAGAGCGCTTGCTAAGGAACATCAGCCAAAGATGATCGTGGCCGGTTTCTCCGCCTATTCGCGCACGCTCGACTGGGCCGAATTCCGCCAGATTGCCGACGAAGTTGGCGCCTATCTGTTCGTCGACATGGCTCATGTTGCCGGACTGGTTGCGGCAGGACTCTACCCGAACCCGTTCCCGCATGCGCATGTGGTGACCACGACCACTCACAAGACCCTGCGCGGCCCGCGCGGCGGCATGATCCTGACCAACGACCCGGACATTGCAAAGAAGGTGAATTCGGCCATTTTCCCGGGCATCCAGGGTGGCCCGCTGATGCACGTCATCGCCGCCAAGGCCGTTGCCTTCAAGGAGGCGCTGACCCCCGAATTCAAGGCCTATGCGGCTCAGGTCGTCAAGAATGCAACGGCGCTGGCCGACTCGCTGGTCAAAGGTGGGCTGGATATCGTGACTGGCGGAACCGACAACCATCTGATGTTGGTCGATCTTCGTCCCAAGGGGGTGACCGGGCGCGACACCGAGCAGTCGCTCGAACGCGCTTTTATCACCTGCAACAAGAACGCCATTCCGTTCGATCCCGAAAAGCCGGCGATCACGTCCGGTGTTCGCGTCGGCACGCCGGCGGCAACGTCGCGCGGTTTCGGCGAGGCGGAGTTCACCGAGGTGGGTGAGTTGATTGTCGAGGTGCTGGACGGGCTCGGCGCAAACGGCCCCGAAAACAACGGCGCCGTCGAAACCGCGGTGCGCGAAAAGGTCAAAGCCCTGACCAGCCGTTTTCCGATCTACCCCAACCGCTAGGACCAACCCATGCGCTGCCCCTATTGCGCAAGCACCGATACACAGGTCAAGGATTCCCGCCCCACCGAAGATTCGAGCGCAATCCGCCGCCGGCGCGTCTGCAATGCGTGCGGAGGGCGCTTCACGACCTTTGAGCGCGTGCAGCTGCGCGAAATCACGGTGGCCAAGAAATCCGGCCGCAAAATGCCGTTCGACCGCGAGAAACTGGCCCGTTCGGTCTACACGGCGCTGCGCAAGCGCGAAGTAGACCCGGATCGCGTCGAACGGATGATTTCGGGAATCGTTCGCCAGTTGGAGAGCAGCGGCGAAGGCGAAGTCACCTCGGAGCATATCGGAATGCTTGTCATGGACGGCCTCAAGGAACTCGACGACGTCGCTTTCGTCCGGTTCGCCTCCGTCTACCGCAATTTTGCCGCAGCAGATGATTTTCGGTCCTTTCTTGAAGATCTGGACCGTGCGGACGGGGCCGGCGATGAGTGAGAAAACGACAAACCGGTCAGCCGGCAAGCCGGCCGTTCAGCATGCAAACCAACGCGGAGCTGCTCGTCTGTCTGCAGTGCAGGCCCTCTATCAGATGGACATTGGCGGCGTGACGCTGGAAGAAACTCTTGCCCAATTCGCGCCCAGACTGAAAGGCGTCACACTTGATGATGATACCTATCTGCCTGCGGACGCTGACTATTTCGGCCAGATTGTTCGTGGCGTTCTGAAAAACCAGATCGAAATCGATCCGTTGATCGATTCAACCTTGCCCGCCACATGGCCCGTTCAGCGCATCGATGCCACCTTGCGCGCCCTGCTCAGGGCAGGGGCGTTTGAAATTCTGCACAAGCCGGACGTGCCGCGGGCCGTCGTCATCAGCGAATACGTCGATGTCGCCAATGCCTTTTTCGACGAAGGTGAACCGGGCCTTGTCAATGCAGTGCTCGACAAGCTCGCCCGCACCATGCAGGATCGCACCTGAACCCAAAAACCGCTCTGCCAGCCCCATCCCTGGATGACCGAAACCAGCTCAACCAACGCCGAAACCGGCACTGACAAGTCGCTTGCCGTACGAAACACGACCCTGCTCGCCCTCAGCCAGGCGACCGGCGGGTCGAATCAGGCTGTGGTCATGTCGGTCGGGGCGCTGACAGGGGCCATGCTGGCGCCGAGCGAAAGCCTGGCGACCGTTCCGACCTCGGCCATGATCATTGGGCTGGCGCTGAGCGCGTCTCCGGCAACATTCGTCATCTATCGGCTTGGCCGCCGCTACGGCTTCATGCTCGGCACTCTGATTGCCATGTTGGGCGGCGTTTTGGCCTGCCTCTCGGTGTTGATGGGCAATTTCTATCTGTTTTCCGCCGCTCTGATTCTCGTGGGTGCGGGCGCAGCCTTCTCCCAGCAGTACCGTTTTGCCGTCGCCGACTCGGTCGCGCACGACATGAAGGCGCGGGCGATCTCCTACGTCATGCTGGGGGGTATCGCGGCGGGCTTAATTGGTCCGAAATTGGCCTATTTCAGCCGAAATCTCATTGAAGGGCATGAATTTGCCGGCTCGTATCTGATGGTCACGATGCTGTCGATCGTCGCGGCGGCACTGTTGTATTTCACGCGGTTGGCGCCGGTCGTTCATCAGCCCAAACACGAATATACCGGCCGGAGCCTGCCCGAACTGCTCAAAACCCCGGAAATCTTCGTGCCGATCATTTCCGCGATGGCCAGCTACGCCCTGATGACGTTCGTCATGGTCGCGGCGCCTCTGGCAATGGTACATGTCTGCGGCCTGCCGGTGCAGGAAGCCACGGACGCAATCCAATGGCATATCGTTGCGATGTTCGCGCCGAGCTTTTTCACGCCCTGGGTCATCAAGAAGCTCGGGACGCACCTGACGACCGGCATCGGGCTTGTGCTCATCCTGTTGTGCGCGGCGACGGCGCTCAATGGCCTGTCCACGCTGCACTTCGATATTGCCCTTGTATTTCTGGGTATTGGCTGGAACTTCGGATTCATCGGTGCAACCTCGATGCTGACCTCCGCTTACCGCCCCGAAGAGGCGGCGCGCGTTCAAGGGCTGAACGAGCAACTGGTGTTCGGCACCATGGCCGTGGCCTCGATTTTCTCGGGCGTGCTGCTCAACATGATCGGTTGGCAGGCGGTCAATGTTCTGGTGATCCCGGTCGCAACCGCAGTTATTGCCCTGCTGGCATGGAGTGACGCGCGCGCACGCAAGGCGCGGCAAGCTGAAATCTGATCGTGGAATTGGGCTGAGTGATCAGCCGGTCAGCGACGATAGCAGCGACTGAACGAAGGTTCTGTCTTCACCGAAGGACGGGGTGCGCCGGCTTTCGATGGTGATGACGCGGCCCTGATCAAGCCCGTAAACGGCCTTGTCCTTGACCCGCATCGAATCGTCGAAATAGACCGCCAGAACCGTGCGTTCCTTCACCATCCGCATGCCGAATGTGGTCACTTCGACCTTGGTTTCGACGTAGTAATAGGCGGTTTCGGTGCCAAACGTGTTTTGGGTGAACGGCGACCCAAGCACAGTCGTCACCAGATCCGCACTCTGGCCCGGCCGGATTTGCTCAAGCTGCGAATCCGACATTTCCGTGCCCTGCACGCGGGTGGTGGAAAAGCCGCCAAGTCCAGTAAAACCGGTCAGACCGCTAGAGCATCCCGCGAGTGTCAGCGCAAAAGCTGTCAGGCCCGCGACCTTCAGTGCGCGCGAAAGAGGTTTGGGCAAGGCTTCTTGGAAACGCGGCATCGATTGACTATCTCGACTCTTCTCAACTAAAGGCTTGGCCGTTTTTCGGCCGGGCGCCGATGTTTAGGCATGAATATGAGCACTTGGCAAGCGATGCTGCCGGCCCCGCGCTCAATACCGGAATTCGAAACGGAAATACCGCAATGCTGTCAATTTTCCGCAAACGCCGCTTCGGCCCCCAGCACTACGCTGCCTACAACGCCATTGTGGCACAATCCCGGCAACCGCGCTTCTATGAGGATTGGGGCGTGCCGGACAATGTGACCGGGCGATTCGACATGATCTCGTTGCATATGGCGCTTGTGTTCAGGCAATTGCGCAACCGGTCCGACCGCGCCAGCAAATTCTCCCAGGACCTTTTCGATCTGTTCTTCCTCGACATGGACCGCTCCCTTAGAGAAGCCGGAACCGGCGATATCTCAATTCCCAAGCGCATTCAGAAAATGGGGGCTCTGTTTTATGGCCTTCTCGAAAAGCTGAATGTTGCGCTCGACAGCAACGACAACGACGAGGTCACCGCAATCCTCAGGCGCAATCTTGTCGACAAAGGCACCGGCGACGCCGAACTGCGTCAGTTTTCAGACTATGTCGCCGCCGCAAATGCGCGCCTCGCGGGAATAAACGTCGAGTCCCTGCTCAAGGGCGAAGTGGAATTTCCGGAGGTCGCGGCATGAGCAGGAAACCAAATGTGCCTGAGGATCTCGATCTGGTCGTATCAGTCGACAAACTCAAGCCGGCGGGCAGGGATGTCACCTTCGAGGCGTCGGATGCGCAATGTGTCTGGCTGGCCAAAACCATGCGCGTGTCCGAACTCGCCGATGTCAGCGCCACATTTCACTTGATCCGTGAGGCGGAAGGCCTCCACGTGACGGGGCAGCTCAAGGCGACCAGCACGCAGCCCTGCGTGGTGACTCTGGAGCCGGTGACCCAGAGAATCGACGTGGCGCTCGACCGCCGTTATCTGCCCGAAAGAATGCGCATTTCCGATCCTGCACCCTCGAGCGAGACCTACATCGATCTCGAAGCAGAGGATTTGCCAGACTATTTTGCCGGTGATGACATCGATCTGGCGCCCCTTCTTCTGGACACTTTGGGCATGGAGATCGACCTCTATCCGCGCGCACCCGGTGCAAAACTGCCGGAATCCGGGGCGGAAGAGGCCGACGCACCAAGTGGACCGTTCGCTGGCCTGGCCAAACGCCTGGGTCAGCCGGACAACGAAAACTGAACGCCTCGTTTCGCCATCATATTTGCGGGGCACTTGCGCATCACCCGCCGATGACTAAATTGACCGCCATATTCGCGGGGCTACCAAGCGGCAAATGACTGACACCGTTACCATCTCGATCGACGCCATGGGCGGGGACAATGGTCCGCGCATCGTGTTCCATGGTGCCCGCCTGGCCCTTCGCGAACACGACAATGTGCGCTTCGTGTTCCATGGTCCTGCCGACGTGCTCGAACCGCTCATGACCGAGTTCCCTGAACTCGCAGAGGTTTCGACCATCAAGAACTACGAGACCGTGGTCGAAATGCACGAAAAGCCCTCCAAGGCCCTGCGCACCGGCCGCAATGTATCGTCCATGTGGGGCGCGCTGCAGACCGTGAAGGATGGCGAGGCCAACGTTGCTGTCTCTTGCGGCAACACCGGCGCGCTGATGGCCATGGCAACCTTCTGTCTCCGGCCGATGGAGGGTGTTTCTCGGCCCGCGATAGCGGCGATCTGGCCAACGACGCGAGCTGACATCATCGTGCTCGATGTGGGGGCGACGGTTGGTGGTGACGCCCAGCAACTGGTCGACTTTGCGATTCTGGGTGCGGCTATGGCACAGGCGCTGTTCGACAAGTCGCGGCCATCGGTTGGCCTGCTCAACGTCGGCACGGAAGAGATGAAGGGCATCGAACAGGTCAAGGAAGCCGCCAAGATCCTGACCGAGCGAGACGGTGCGGGGTTCCGCTTCCACGGTTTCGTTGAAGGAACCGACATGGGCAAAGGTACGGTCGACGTAGTGGTAACCGAGGGGTTCACCGGCAATGTCGCCTTGAAGACGGCGGAGGGGACCGCGCGCCAGGTCGGCACCTATCTGCGCAACGCGCTCAATGCCGACATCGTGTCGCGAATAGGCGCCCTGATTGCTATGCGGGCGCTCACCGCGCTGAAACGCCGTATGGATCCGCGATCCATCAATGGAGGCGTGTTTCTGGGGCTGAACGGCGTCGTCATCAAGAGCCACGGTGGCACAGACGAAATCGGCTTCAAAAGCGCGCTTGAGCTGGCCTATGAAATGGGCCGCTTTGATCTGATCGACAAGATCAGCACTGCTCTGCAGCGCTTTGGACCAATCGAAAGCGAACCGGCGGAATCGGAGCAGCAACAAGAACAACAAGCGGAGCAAAACGCGTGACCAGAATCCGATCCGTCGTGCGCGGAACCGGTTCCTATCTGCCCGAAAAAGTGCTGACCAACGACGATCTCGCCCATATGGTTGAGACGTCCGACGAATGGATCACGCAGCGAACCGGTATCAAGGAACGCCACATCATCGCTGATGGCGAAAACACCTCAGACATGGCGGTTGCCGCGGCCCGCGAAGCGCTTGAGCGGGCGGGCAAGACTATCGAGGACATTGACCTCATTCTGGTGGCCACGACCACGCCGGACTATACCTTTCCCGCGACTGCCTCGATTGTGCAGAACAAGCTCGGTAGTTCCCATGGCATGGCCTTTGACATTCAGGCGGTTTGCACCGGATTCGTATTTGCCGTGGCCACGGCCGACAATTACCTGACTTCGGGCATGGCCAAATGCGCGCTGGTCATCGGTTCGGATTGCATGTCGCGCATCCTCGATTGGCAGGACCGCTCAACCTGCGTGCTGTTTGCCGACGGCGCGGGAGCAATTGTGCTGGAGGCGGTCGAGTCTCCGGGGGAACCGGATGATCGTGGTGTCCTGGCCTCGACATTGCGGACCGACGGCCGCCACTGGCACAAGCTATACGTCGACGGGGGCGTGTCGCGTTCAGGCACGGCCGGCTTCATTCACATGGAAGGCCGCGAAGTCTTTAAGCATGCCGTAACCATGATTTCAGATGTCGTCGTTGATGTCCTCAAGAAATCCGGCATGCATATCGATGATCTGGATTGGGTTGTTCCGCATCAGGCCAACAAGCGCATCATTGATGGCGTCGAAAAGAAGCTTGGTATTCCTGCCGGTAAAGTCGTGGTGACTGTAGACCGGCACGCGAATACATCGGCGGCTTCTGTGCCGCTCGCCCTTCATGAGGCCGTCAAGGATGGCCGGATCAAGCAGGGCGACTACGTTATGATCGAAGCAATGGGTGGCGGATTTACCTGGGGCGCATCGCTAATTCGCTGGTGAAACAATTGACCTCAAATGGTTTTGAGCGTTAACCTGCCCGCTAGCCCAGGGTGGGAGCTTTGTTCAGGGGCGAGCGACCCCGAGGAGAGGCAAAAATGACCGGCAAGACGATCACGCGGGCCGATTTGGCTGAGGCGGTGTACCAGTCGATGGGGTTGTCGCGAACCGAATCAGCCCAACTTGTCGAACGTATCCTCGATCTGGTCAGCGATGCGCTGGTCAGCGGCGAGAACGTCAAGCTGTCATCGTTCGGGTCGTTCCAGATACGCTCGAAAAATCAAAGAATTGGCCGGAACCCCAAGACGGGTGAGGAAGTGCCGATCCTGCCGCGCAAGGTTCTGGTGTTCAAACCGAGCAATGTGTTGAAATCCAAGATCAACAAATCTATGGTCGGCTCTGGAAAATAAGGCATTTTCTGGGGACGCGGCTTGCTCAAATCACCTGAAGCGTTCAGAACGATCTCCGAAGCAGCGACAGAACTGGATCTGCCGCAGCATGTGCTTCGCTTTTGGGAAACCCGTTTTTCTCAGATCAAACCCCTGAAGCGCGGCGGCGGACGCCGGTATTACCGTCCTGACGATATCAACCTGCTTAAGGGCATCCGCCACCTGCTCTATCAAAAGGGCTTCACGATCAAGGGTGTGCAGAAGATCCTCAAGGAGCAGGGGGCTCGAGCCGTCATCGAAATGGCGGGAATCACTGAGGATGGCGGGGAAGTCGCGATTGTGGCACAGGCGCCAGGCACGTTGCCGGAGCTCAAGGGCGTGCATTTGCACGCGACAGCTAAGGACGCGCTATCCGACGTTTTGCGCGAACTGCTTGATTGCAAACGTCTTTTGGACGAAGCGCGCAATAACTGACGGACTTCACGTCATTGGGACTTGCCAACACGTCCTCAAATAGGCAGCATTCTTCTATCGTCAACAATTCGAAAGGAGGTGATCCAATGTCGAGTGAGATCAAATTGAGGCACGCAGACTTTGGAAGGTTAGGTGTTTTCGGGGGGCAAACCGCCCGCTAACCCACCTCCTGAGACCCCGCAACAGGGGTCGAGCTGCTGTTTCATGCAACTCACGGAAGGGCCGCCACTGGCGGCCCTTTTTGTTGGCGCGGCAGACTGAACAGCCGTTAGGCCTGCAAACTAGCTGGATTTGGGAAAATGGTCGGAGCGGCCGGATTTGAACCGACGACCCTCTGTCCCCCAGACAGATGCGCTACCAGGCTGCGCTACGCCCCGACTTGGCGCACCTCTAGTTTCTTGCGGCGCGGCGGTCAAGGTGGCCTCTGGGAAATTGAATGGGCATGGGAGAACGCGGCAAGAGCGGTACCGGTGAGGTTCCTACTGAATTGCCCGCATATCCGCCCGCATCGGATCTTGCTTGCGGTCGGCGTAGGCCGTCACGCCCCAGATCATCCCGATGACCAGGAAGTAGTGGCGCCAATGGTCGCTGTCGATAATCGCGCTTTCGATCACAAGGAATGTGAACACCGCAACCAACGGTATCAGCCATAATCGGTATCTGGGTTGCCGAACCAGAGCGGAATAACCCCGGTGCAGTGTCAGGATCACGAGGATGTAATAGGCCAACCCGCCCATCCAGCCGTAAGTGAGCAGCACCTTGACGTAGGTGTCGTGCGGTTCTTCGACGATCCGCAGGTTTTCGAACTCGAGCGGACCGATACCAATCGGATTATTCAATGCCAGCTCGAAGGCATAGGCCTGACGCCCGAAGCGCCCCGTTTCGCCGGAATCATAGCTCTGCACCAGATTGGCGCGTTGCAGAAACAGATCCCGCACAGGCCCGATGCTCAGAATGGCGGCAAGCCCCACGACGCCGACACCGACGCCGATCAGGATCAGAAACACCATTCGCGCCCGGATCTTCTTCGTCGATTCGAACAGATAGACGAACAGAAAAACCAGCAGTCCGGATATCAGGAGATGGCCCCACGCGGCCCGCGAGAAGCTGAAAAAGACGCCTGCTGCGAGAACGCCAAGAATGGCTGCATTGCGCAGCAGGCCCTTCCGGCC
The DNA here is from genome assembly GCA_020638065.1 of Hyphomicrobiaceae bacterium. Lineage (GTDB taxonomy): Bacteria > Pseudomonadota > Alphaproteobacteria > Rhizobiales > Devosiaceae > JACKJF01. Next base: position 78,619 of record JACKJG010000010.1, read on the forward strand.
CTTCAGAAGGATCGCCTGCAGGGCATACATGGCCGGAAGGATCAGAAAGGGACCAAAAACGTTCGGATCCTCGAACGTGCCTTTGGCGCGCCCGTAGCGGGTAAAAATGTCCTTGCCCGGAATGAGCCCGAGATAGGCGAGCGACCCGACAGCGGCTACCAGCACCGCCACGATCGTATAGGCCTTCATCATCCGGGTCATATTGCGGTCCGGATCGTCGGCCACGTAATTGGCCGCAAAATATCCGGTCAGCCACAAGAAGATGGTGACAAGGACGTAGAACACGCCCTTGTAGGTCGGCATGTGCGTCACCTGAAACGCGCCAATCATGCCGAACGGCGCAAAAAGGATCAGCAGATAGAGAAGAATCTGCGGCTGTTTGTGCAACCCCACGCCGGCCAGAATGGCCACCGGCAACACCATGATGAAGACAAGTTCATAGGGTGATGGCTCGATCAGCACGAACCCGCCGGCAAACATCCACAAGGCGACCAGCGGTCCGAGCATCCGGCGCGCCAGATGGCGCATCGCGTCGATCAGGCTGGCGCCATGTTCTGTGCTTCCCGTCGATGTCGCGCTCAGGCTCAATAGGCACTCTCGTTCTTGCTGAACAGCGAGAACGGTGTGAGGAACAGGATGTAAAGGTCCAGAAGCGGCGACCAGTTCTCGATGTAATAGAGATCGTGGTTCACGCGCTGCATGATCTTTTCAAGGGTGTCGGTTTCGCCCCGCCAGCCGTGGATCTGCGCCCATCCGGTCATGCCCGGCTTCACCTTGTGCCGCGCGAAATAGCCGTCAACGGCCTCGTGATAAAGCCGGTTTGCAGCCTTGGCTTCAAGTGCATGGGGGCGGGGGCCAACAATCGACAGCTCACCCTTGAGCACGTTGAAGAGCTGCGGCAATTCGTCGATCGAGGTTTTGCGGATGAAGCGGCCAACTCGCGTGACACGCGGATCGTCCTTGGTGACGAGCCTGGAGGCGCTCATGTCCGACTGATCGGTATACATAGAGCGGAACTTGTAGATTTCGATCAGCTCGTTGTTGAACCCATGCCGCTTCTGTTTGAAGAGGATAGGCCCCTTGCTCTCCAGTTTGATGGCGATAGCCGTCGCGATCATGACCGGCGACAGCACCAGTATGGCGGCCACCGCAACGATCCGGTCAAATACCCACTTGTAGATGAGATTCCAGTCTGCAATTGGCCGGTCGGCCATATCAAACACGGCCACATCGCCGATATACGAATAGGCCGAGCGGGTGAATTGCAGTTTGCTCATATGGGCGCTGAGCCGGATATCCACCGGCAGAACCCACAAGCGCTTGAGCATGTGCAACACGCGCTCTTCGGCAGAAAGTGGCATCGAAACGACAACAAGATCGACCTGGGTGTGCCGTGCAAACGCGATCAGGTCACTGATCCGACCAAGTTTTGGCAAGCCAGCCACCTGCTCGGGCGAGCGGTTGTCGTCTCGATCATCGAACAGGCCGAGCAATTGGATATCGTTGTCGGCGCTCGCTTCGATCGCTTCGATCAGCGATTGCGCGGTCGGACCGCCGCCAACAATGACAGTTCTTTGCTTGAGACGACCGGCCTTGGTCCAGGCAATCACCGCACTGCGCAGCGATAACCGGAAAATAACCAGCACAACCGCGCCGAGCGCATACCAGCTGACCATCCAGACCCGCGAGAATTCGGTCGAAAACCGGAAGATGAAGGCAGTGCTGATCAGGAGAAGGAACATGAGCGACCAGGCGGCCAGCACGCGTCCAACCTGAGTGACGAAAGTCCTGTAGGCCTGAATGCGGTGCGTGCGGGCCATGTTGAACAACACATTGGCACCCACGACCGACGCGAGAATAACCGGGATGTAGAGTGTGTGATCTCCGCCATCGACATAGGACCAGTAAATGCCAAGCCCCAGCGTCAAAAGAAGAGCGGCTTCAATGAGTTGTGCAATTCCGACCACAACCGTTGACGAGAAGCGGGGTTCCGCGGGCCGATCGATGATCGCCTGGGCTTCCTTGGAAAACCCCGAATGGCCACCTGATGCCGCAACATCGGAATTCAGGTGGTTGATGATGGTCTCTTTTGCGTCCAGCTTGAACATCGCTAGTCCCAGCTCTTGTGTGAGTTGAGAAAACCTAGTCCGGAATCCGTGAAAAGAGAGTGAAGCTCAGCGTTTTCTGGCCGCAATCGCGTCGTAATAGGCAGCCTCGATACCATCGGTCATTGCCAACATCGAAAAACCCTCGCGGACGTGCGCAAATCGCCGCTCGGCTTCGGCCTGTTCGGCGGGCATGTCGTCAAGGGCCGCTTGCATGCGCCCGGCAAGTGCTGAGACATTTTCGGGCGGTACCAGCGATGCTGAAGTTGGACCGAAGATTTCGGCGATCCCGCCGACCCGTGTCGCAATCAGCGGTTTGCTAGCTGCCGCCGCTTCAAGGCAGACATAGGGGAGGCTCTCGCCCCGGCTCGGCACGATGGCAACACGACCGCGGCCGAAGACGGAGCGGGCCGGCTGAACCCCGACAAATTCGACGCGCTGAGAGATTCCCAGCTCTTGCGCAAGCGCCTTGAGGGACATTTCTTCCGGGCCACCGCCGCCAAGGACTAGTGTCGCGGGTTGGCCATCCGGCCTTTTGACACCGGGAAGGGCGCGCAACATCACGTCGATTCCCTTGATGGGGCGCAGTTCGCCGACATAGGCAAAGTCGTGGTCGATATCAGCCGCGTCCAGCGGCTCGAACTCTGACTCATCAAGGCCATTGAGTATGACGCGCGACAGGCATTTCACCTTGCCGATCTGATGTTCGAATTCGCTCCGAGCGTAAGCACTTTCAAACGTCATCGCATCAGTCATGAAGAGCAGAAACCACTCAACACGCCTGAACAGAATGCCCGCGAGCGAAGTCGCAGAATAGTGCAAGACCCCGCCATGTGGCGTGTAGGCGCTGATCCTGCCGGGAACGCCCAGACGTGCCCAGCGCGCAGAAAACCCGCCCTTGGCACCATGTCCGTGCACAACATCTACTTTAAGAGAATTCGCCAAATCTCTGATTTTGAAACTGGCCGTGAAGTCACCCAACCCAAGCACGCGCGGAATGCGAACCCGGTGAACGCCCAGCGCGGGCGGCTCCGGCAGCGCGTCAATCCGCGCAAATGTCTGCGCGTCCTCAACCTCGCTGTCCATGACAATTCCGACTTGATGTCCGCGTTTCGCCAGCATTCCGCTCAAATCGACAACGTGCCGGTAAAGCCCGCCGATGGGTGCGCGCAAAACCATCAGGATTCGAAGTTTCCTGCGCTCAGAGCTCTTGTCGAATGTGTTTTGGTTCATATCCAACGGTCTAGCACGACAATCGTGTCACCGGGTTGAATGGGGAAATCAAGGCCAACCGTGCCCTTGATCATCTGGCCATTGTGTGGCCGATAAACGACGACCTTGGTCCGGTCTGCCGTTTCTGTGAAGCCGCCAGCCGTCGAAATCGCGGCCCGTGCCGTCATGCCGTAAACATATGGATACTGCCCCGACGTCCCAACTTCACCCTGAATGAAGAATGGGCGATACGTGGCGATTTCCATCGAAACATCGGGACTGCGAATGTAGCCGGCAGCAAGTTTCGACGCGATACGGGCCGACGCAGCCTTCGTTGTCAGCCCGCGAACGCTCGTTGGGCCGATCAGGGGAAACGCGATATTGCCGGCATCGTCGACCGCATAATCATCGCTTAGCGCGTCATCGCCATAAACGATGATTCTGACCACGTCTCCGGTGTCGAGTGTGTAAGGTCCCTGTTGCTCGACCGAATAGGTGCCTGGGGCCGTGTTTCCGGCACAAGCGGCCAGCGGCAGGACCATCAGCAATAGCAAAATCTTGAACAACCGCATGGGACTCACCGCGCACGTCATGTCTCATGGGTCGCGCAATATGGTTAAGAAACCCCTTAGCTCATCCTGGGGCCGCGTGCAGAATGCGTCAAAGTTAACGAGTTGCTTACCACGATTGTCTAGGACTCGTTTGATGGCGAGAGTCGCCACAGGGAAGGCCTATGTCGCAGACCTCTCAAATGGACGCGAGCGGAAAAACGGACATGACGACTCTGTCCGCCGAGTTGTGGCGCAAAAAGTGGCGGATTGCCTTCGTAACGCTGCTGCTGTGCATGGCCACCTATGCGGTTCTCTCGTTCTTTCCCAAACTGTATGAATCATCGGCCTCCATCCTGGTCGAGCCGCGCGCCAACGCCTTCTCGCGAGCGGCCGACGACAATGGATCGACGGCGACCAACGCGTCGGTGCCCGATGACGTTCTCATGTCCTCGCAGATGGAACTGGTCAAATCCGCGGACACACTGCTGATCGTCATCCGCAAACTTGACCTGATCAGCAAACCCGAATTCCAGGCAAGCAAGTCTCCGCTGAGTGCTATCACCTCAATGTTCGGCAGCCAGCCCGATGTGCGGGACGCCGAGCAGATTGCGTTGGCCAAATTACTCAAACAGATCACCGTCCTGCGCGAACGCGATTCCCGCGTGATCTCGATTTTTGTCCGGTCCGAGGACCGGCAATTGGCTGCCGACATCGCGAATGCCATCGCCCAGGCACATATCACCCGGCGCGCGGATCAGACGATTGATGACACCGCCGAGGCGACCCAGTGGCTGCAGACGGAAATTGACAAGCTGCGAACAAGGGTCAACGATGCCGAAAGTGCGGTCGCCAAGTATCGCGTCGATCACGACCTCTTCGTTGGGCCGAACAATACGACCTTGATCGATCAGCAATTGTCCGACATCTCCAAGCAGATCACAGATGCGCAGGAGCGCAAGAACACAGCGCGATCGCGGGCCAACCTGATCCGGCAAATGCTTCAGTCCGGACAGTCGATCACCGGCGTCACCGACGTGCAGAATTCGGTGGTCGTGCAGCGCCTGCTCGAAGACAAGGCGGGATTGCAGCGCGACCGCGCGCAATTGCTCTCGACGCTTTTGCCCAATCATCCTGACATTCAGGCGTTGACGGCCCAGATCGAGGAGATCGACCGTCAGATCAATTCCGAAGCGAAAAAGGTTGCTGACGCGTTGGACGCTGAAGCTCAGATCGAGGCATCGCTGGAGGCATCCCTGCGTGACGATCTGGCCCGTCTGAAACTCTCGGCTTCCGATGCGACCAATTCAAACGTCGAGTTGCAGGAACTGGAGCGCGAAGCCACGGCCCAACGCAACCTGCTCGAAACCTACCTGCTGCGCTACCGTGATGCCGTCGCGCGTACCGATAGCAGCGCTGCCTTGCCGGATTTGCGCCAGATCACCTTTGCGACTGCAGCGATTACGCCCTCTTATCCGCAGACCATGTTGATCATTGTGGCCGTCACCATCGTGGCGCTGATGGGTCAACTCGGAATTATCCTGTTGCGCCATTATGCGGGAACCATGCTGCGCGAGGACGATCGAGAGAAAGCCAGTTCAGACTGGGCCGCATTTGGAGTGCGCGAGGACAACGTTCTTCTGGGCAAGAGCACGGCTCAGCAACCAGACAGAGCCGACGAACGTCTGACGATGCGCGAACGCGCCAGCAGGCTGTTGCGTCAGTCCAGCGGAAATCGGAAGGCTCGCGAGATCGATCCCGGCGCGGCAAATTCGAATGAATGGACGCTTGCCGATCTCGAACGGCACCTTCTGCGCGGCCGTGACCGGCTTGTTCTGGTCGCCGGATATGATTCCGATGCGGATTGCCTCGGACTGGTCGACCGGCTCGCGGCCGGGTTGATCGACAAGGGGCGGAACATCACCCTGGTCGATGCCGGTACCGGATTGAGCACGCGCGCGCCGGGCATGACTGATCTGGCCGCGGGTGACGTGGATTTCGGAGAGGTGGTTTCTGAAACCCGCTATCCAAACCTCAATGAAGTGGGCTGGGGCCGTCTTGCCGAAATCGACCGGTCGTCGGCTAAGCCCGCGACACTGGTCGAAGCGCTTTGCGATCTCAACGACGCGGTTATCGTTTTGACGGGCGCGGCGGGCACGCACGCAAATCTGCCACTCTTTTCGGGGTGCGACGCGCTTCTGGTCGTCGTGAGCGCCAAACCGCTCAGCGCGGAAAGGCAGCGTCAGGTTGAACGGGACGCGACCCGGCTCGATCTGACCAATATCGCTTTCGCGGTTGCGCGGCCGGCGCAGTCTGCGGCGCGGCGGCCCGACGTCGCATGAAGCAGGCACTCGCCTGAGGAGCCGAAACGGTGGATATCAAATACCTCGTTTTGCGGACGGCATTCGAGACGCTCTGGATGACCCGCATCGCTCAGATGGTGCGGATGACATCCCGGGCGCGGGGCGCCATATTCACGCTTCACCGCGTCGTTCCCGAAGCGCCGGCGGACTTTTCTCCGAATTCAATCCTGCAGATCACGCCCGATTTCCTTGAATATTTCATCATCCGCATCCGCCAGCTTGGATACGAAATAGTCCCGCTCGACGAGGCCTTGGAGCGCACCGCGTCGCACGAGGCCAAACAGCGCTTCGCCGTTCTCACCTTCGACGATGCCTATCGGGACAACCTCACGCATGCATTGCCCATCCTGCGCAAGTACAAGGCGCCGTTCACTCTTTACGTGCCGACGGCCTTTGTGGATGGTATCGGGGAGGTCTGGTGGCAATTACTTGAAGATGTGATTGCCGAGCAAAACGCCATTGCCGTGCCGGACACCAAAGGTGCGATTACCTACCTCGAAACCAAGTCTCAGGCGCAAAAGCAGGCCGCCTACAAGAAGCTCTATTGGGATATGCGTGCCATGCCCAATCCGCGACGCGTCGCCGTGATCCGCGAGTTGGGAGAGCGGTACGGAATCGATGCGTCCGCGCATTGCCGATCCTTGATCATGGACTGGTCGGAGTTGCAGACTTTTGCCGGGGAGCCATTGTGCACAATCGGCGCGCACACCGTCCGCCACTACGAGCTTTCGACGCTTACCGAGCCCGAGGCATTGTCCGAGATGCAGCAATCCGCCCAAGTGCTCGAGGCACAGTTCGGCGAGCGCCCCCGGCATCTGTCCTATCCGATCGGCGCAAAGATCTCGGCATCGGAGCGTGAATTCGCTTTGGCAGGGCAGGCGGGCTTCACCTCGGCAGTAACCACGCGGCCCGGCGCGCTCTATTACCGGCACCGCGACCAGTTTCTGTCACTGCCCAGAATTTCACTGAATGGCCATTTCCAGACACCGCGCTATGTCGACGTCTTTGCCGCGGCGGCTGTTTTCACCACAGCCAGTTCGCTGTTGGGATAGACAAACGCGCCGGAAGGCTCAGTTGGTATCGTTTGCGTCGGGCTTCGACATCCAGCGAATGATGATTCCCGCCGGAACCGCCCAGAACAGGCCGGTGACCAGGAAGAACAAAAGTGACGCCCAGACCGGCAGTTCCATCAGGTAGGTTGCGTACATGACCGCGACAAACAGCGGATAGGCGATCAGAATGGCCACCAGCAACCACACACCAGCAAATTTTCGGGCACTTTGTGACATCAAGGGGTCAGGCTTTTCTCTTCGTTGTGCGACGATGCAACCATTGAATTGTTGACGCCGAGCGACTAGCACAGCTCCAGTCCCATTGCACGGGTTTGCTGAATGTCCCTCGATCTCGAAAACGCGGTCGCCAGTCTTGGCGGCGCGGCTTCAACTCCGTCCGACCGGCTGAAACCGGTTCGAATCTGGCTCTACGCTCTGGCGGCGCTTGTTCTGCTGATGGTGGCCGTCGGTGGCGCGACCCGCTTGACCGATTCCGGACTGTCGATTACGCAATGGAAGCCCATTTCCGGGGCCATTCCACCGCTGAGCACCGCGGACTGGCAGCACGAGTTCGATCTCTACAAGTCCATTCCGGAATTTGCACAGCAGAATTTCTGGATGCTGCTCGACGATTTCAAGTTCATCTATTGGTGGGAGTGGTCTCATCGTTTTCTTGGTCGCCTGATTGGCGTTGTCTTCGCCATTCCGTTTGTGGTTTTCCTGTTTCAGCGGCGCATTCCGGGGCGTCTGGCGCCGTGGCTGGCAGTTTTGTTTGTGCTCGGCGGGCTACAGGGTGCGCTCGGCTGGTGGATGGTCACCTCCGGTCTGACGCAGCGGATCGACGTCTCGCAATACCGATTGGCGGCGCATCTGGGTGCGGCAAGCTTGTTGTTCTTTGCTCTCGTTTTTGTTGCACGACTAGTCCGATCGGAAACGGCGGTGCGCCTGAAGTTCGATGCCCGTTGGATGTGGACGCTGGCATTGTTTGGACTGCTTGTATTCCTGCAGATCCTGATGGGAGCCTTCGTTGCGGGCATGGACGCCGGCTATGGGTTCAACACTTGGCCGCTCATGGACGGCAAATTCATTCCCGACAACCTGATCGTGGTCGAACCGATCTGGCGAAACGTCTTCGAGATGCATCTCACAGCGCAATTCACCCATCGCATGATCGCCTATCTCGTGCTTACCGTTGTGCTGATCCTGTTTGGCCTGTCGCGTCTGAGCGCCAACACCATGCTCAAGGGTTGGGTGCAAATCCTGTTTTGGGCGGTGCTGGGGCAGGTGGTGCTCGGCATTCTCACCCTGGTTCTGGTCATTCCGGTTCCGTTGGCGCTCGCCCACCAGTCCCTAGCCTTCATGGTTTTCGGGCTCGTTTCGGCCGCTCTGGCGGACGGAACCGCGATTTCCTTTGAGAAATAGTCGGGTATTATAATACCACAAGCGCAAGATATTGAAAAACAATACAAAAAAATAGTGCTTGACCAAAACGCGGCTTGACACTATCACGCCGCCACAAATCCCGATTGGATTGGATTACGTTTCGGTCCGCCGTGGCCACATTGTTGCCGGCGGCAATTGACCTGTTCAGGAAGAGACACATGAAGACCTATTCTGCCAAGGTGGGCGAAGTCGAAAAGCAGTGGGTGCTGATCGATGCCGAAGGCCTCGTCGTCGGCCGTCTGGCTGCCTTGATCGCCTCGCGTCTGCGCGGCAAACACAAGCCGACTTTCACGCCGCACATCGATACCGGTGACAACATCATCGTCATCAACGCCGACAAGGTGAAGCTGACCGGCGCGAAGCTCGATCAGCGCAAGTTCCACTGGCACACCGGCTATCCCGGCGGCATCAAGAACCGCTCCAGCCGCCAGATTCTCGAAGGCCGCTATCCGGAACGCGTTCTGGAAAACGCCGTGCGCCGCATGATGCCGGGCGGGCCGCTGAGCCGCTCTCTGATGGGCAATCTGCGCATTTATGCCGGCGACGTGCATCCCCACGAAGCCCAGCAGCCCGTCAAGCTCGACGTGGCCTCCCTCAATGCCAAGAATGCGAAGGCATAAAGACGATGAGCGATACGCAAACTCTCAATACTCTCGAAGATCTGGGCAGCGCCGCGGTTGCGGCCGAGCAGTCCGATGCCCCGGTTTACGAGCAGAAGATCGACGAACTTGGCCGCGCCTATGCCACCGGCAAGCGCAAGGATGCCGTGGCCCGCGTTTGGGTGAAGCCCGGTTCCGGCCTCATCACCGTCAACGGCAAGGACTTCGCCGCATATTTTGCCCGTCCGGTTCTACAAATGGTCTTGCAGCAGCCGATCGTGGCCGCCGAACGCACCGGCCAGTATGACATTGTCGCCACCGTTTCCGGTGGTGGTCTGTCCGGTCAGGCCGGCGCCGTCCGTCATGGCATTTCCAAGGCCCTGACCCATTACGAACCCGAACTGCGCAGCGTTCTGAAGCGCGGCGGCTTCCTGACCCGCGACAGCCGCGTGGTGGAACGCAAGAAATACGGTCGCGCCAAGGCTCGCCGTTCGTTCCAGTTCTCCAAGCGCTAAGCGCCGCTCGGATCCCGTTCAAGTTTTCGAAGGGCCCGGCTATCAGCCGGGCCTTTTAACTTTGGCGCTTAACCGTGCCGCCGCAAATGGTTTGCCGGGCATGCCGGGATGTGGGCATCTGGACGCCTGACCGGTGGGACGGTTGCCGGGCACATCCCGGCGCGGCAAGGCGGACATGAGGCGGGCCAATGGGCAAGAAGAATTATCTGGAATCTCTGCGCGGACTGGCCGCCCTGTCGGTGGCGTTCTACCACCTGCAGATCGGGTCCATCTTCAACAACGCGTTCACCGACAATGCGCCGATCATGGTGGATTTCTTTTTCGTCCTCTCCGGTTATGTCATTTCGCTGAACTATTTTGATCGGATGCAAAGCGTCGGCGACCTGATCGACTTCCAGAAGAAGCGGTTCTGGCGCATCTACCCGCTACATTTCGTCATGCTGCTGGCGTTCGTGCTGATCGAAATCGCCAAATTCATCTTCGAATCCCGCAGCGGGGTGCTGGCAACCGATCCCGCATTTTCAAGAAACGACCTCGGAGCATTCCTGCAGCACGTTTTCCTCGTGCATAATGTTCTTGGAAACGACTGGTCCTGGAACGGACCGTCGTGGTCGATCTCTGCGGAATTCTACACCTACTTCGTCTTTGCACTGGTTCTGGTCCTGTTCAACGGCGCAACCCGGATGCGCTACGCAATCATCGGCGCGCTATTGCTCATGTCTGCTTACTTCGTCGCTTCGAACCCGCAGGACGCCGTGCAGGTCCGGCTGTTCCGCTGCCTTCTGTCCTTCTTCATCGGCAGTCTGGCGTTTGAACTCGAACGCGCCTTGAAGATCAGCCAGCACGTCAAAGGCTCCCTCATCGCCGGGGCAATCATGGCAATCGTGGTCCTGTTCGCGATGTTCTCGTCCGATATTCCGCGCATTCTGTTCCTGGCGTTCCCGCTGCTATGTGCGGCGCTGATCCTCGGGCTCAATGCCAGCCACAAGCAAAGCCTGATCATCCGGGTTCTGGAGAACCGGTTCCTTGTCTATCTCGGCACGATCAGCTTTGGCGTCTATATGATCCACTCGGCGGTCTGGTGGGCCATGCGTCAGGCATTGCGCATTGTTTTCAAACTGCCGACAAGCGTCAGCGCGTCGGGTGAGGCAGTCATCGATTTCGGGAACGTTTATGTGGCTAGCGCCGTGCACGTTCTTGGGGTCGCCGTAGTGATTTTGCTCTCGCACATTTCCTACAATTGGCTCGAAGCCCCTCTGAGCAAGCGCTTCCGCGGCGCACGCAAATCCACGACGGGCGTTCCGGCACACGGCTTGGCCCGGGCCCAGTCATAGTGGCGGGGCCTTTTCCCTTTTGCGTGCGGCATTCTGCATAGTAAAAGGCGGCGTTTCTTCCGGGGAGTCCGGCCATGCCATCAAAGTCCATTGATCACGCCATCACTGCACGCAGTCTGACCGGCGCAGCATCGGACCCCACCTATGCCGGCGTGCTCTCGTTCATGCGCCGGAAATACACGAAGAACCTCAAAGGCGCCGACGTCGCTGTCTGGGGAATTCCGTTCGATGCGGCGGTCTCGAACCGCCCGGGTGCCCGCTTTGGTCCTCAGGCCATCCGGCGCGCTTCGGCAATTTTCGATAACGACCCGCAATATCCGTTCGATCGCGACCTGTTCGCGCAAATGGCGGTGATCGATTACGGCGATTGTCTGCTCGACTATGGCGATCATCGCAAAACGCCTGCCGCCATCGAACGCCAGGCAGGCAAAATCCTGAAATCGGGCGCGTTTCTTGTGTCGCTCGGAGGCGATCATTTCGTGACCTGGCCGCTTCTGAGGGCTCACGCCGCCCGGCACGGCAGGTTGGCGCTGGTCCAGTTCGACGCGCATCAGGACACCTGGCCCGATGACGGCAATCGCATCGATCATGGCTCATTCGTCGGGCGCGCCGTGCGCGACGAGATCATCGATCCGGACCATTCCATTCAAGTCGGTATTCGCACCCATGCTCCTGAGGATTGCGGCATCGAAATTCTCTTGGGTCACCAGATCGAAGAGATGACCGCGTCCGAGATTGCTGCGGCCATTCTCAAGCGGGTAGGGGCCCGGCCCGCCTACATCACATTTGACATCGACTGCCTTGACCCGGCCTTCGCGCCGGGCACCGGCACGCCGGTCGCGGGCGGACCATCGTCGGCAAAGATGCTGTCGGTTCTCGCAAAACTCGGCAAACTGAACATGGTCGGGGCGGATGTGGTCGAGGTTGCACCGGCCTATGACCACGCCGACATCACCGCAATCGCCGGAGCGTCGATCGCGATGCACTATTTGGGTCTGGTCGCGGCAAAAGGCGCGCGAGCGCCAGCCGCGCGCTGAAATCGCCCAAATCCGGTCGACTTAATCAATTTCACACCATAATTGTTCACTATGAACGATCAGGCTGCGCCGATGCAGCCAACGCCCCGACGAGGATGTCATGCAAACCGAATTCCATCGCATCAAGCGCCTGCCGCCTTACGTGTTCGAGCATATCAATCCGATCAAGGCCAAGGCGCGGGCCGAAGGCGTCGACATCATCGACCTGGGCATGGGTAATCCCGATCTGCCAACCCCTCAGCACATCGTTGAAAAGCTCAACGAGACGGTGAAGAATCCGCGCACCCATCGCTATTCCGCTTCAAAAGGCATTCCCGGATTGCGCAAGGCGCAAGCCAGCTATTATGGCCGCCGGTTTGGCGTCAAACTCAATCCGGATACGCAGGTCGTGGCCACGCTCGGCTCCAAAGAGGGCTTTGCCAACATGGCGCAGGCCATCTCGGCGCCCGGCGATGTCGTGCTCGTGCCCAATCCGACCTATCCCATTCATTCTTTTGGCTTCATCATTTCCGGCGGTACGGTCCGCTCCATGCCGGCCGAGCCGAACGAGGATTTCTTTCGCTCGCTCGACCGGGCCGTGCGCCATTCCATTCCGAAGCCGATCGCCCTGATCCTCAATTATCCGAGCAACCCGACGGCCTATGTCGCGGACTATGATTTCTACAAGAGGGTCGTGGATTATTGCCGCGAGCATGAAATTTTCATTCTCTCGGACCTGGCCTACGCGGAAGTCTATTTCGACGAAAATCCGCCAATCTCCGTGTTGCAGGTGCCGGGCGCCATGGATATCGCGGTCGAATTCACTTCGATGTCCAAAACCTTCTCGATGCCGGGCTGGCGCGTCGGGTTTGCTGTCGGTAACGAGCGCCTGATTTCCGCGCTCGCGCGGGTCAAATCCTACCTCGACTACGGGGCCTTCACCCCGATTCAGGTCGCCGCGGCTTCGGCATTGAACGGTGACGAGCAGTGCATCGCCGAAATGCGCCAGATCTATAAATCGCGCCGGGACGTCATGGTGGAGAGCTTTGGCCGCGCCGGGTGGAACATTCCGGTCCCGTCAGCCACCATGTTTGCCTGGGCGCCCATACCTGATCAGTTCGCAGAATTGGGGTCGCTGGAATTCGCCAAGCTCCTGATCAGGGAAACCGGCGTGGCCGTGGCTCCCGGTGTCGGCTTTGGTGAATATGGTGACCAATATGTGCGCCTTGCCTTTGTCGAGAACGAGCAGCGCATCCGCCAGGCCGCCCGCAATATCAAGCGCTTCCTGTCCAGCCAGAGCGGCAAGGCAAACGTGGTACAGCTCAAGCCGAATTCGTAGTCGACGACGTTTCTGGTGAGGCGTCAGCCAAACACGACATAACGCGAAAGGCCGGTGCGATTTCTGCACCGGCCTTTTTGTTTGAATTCGATTGTGTTTAGGGGCTTATTCGTTGTCCCAGCCCGACGTGTCGCACTCGACACCACCGCCCGGCAGGGAGACCATGCCGCCGCCAGCTTCATCGCAACGCGCGGTCAGTTGGTCGATGTCGCAGGCTTCCGGGTTGCCCGGCGTGGATTCAGTGCAGGTATCTGCAACGGGGCCGCCATTGGCGACAAAAACCTGAGCACCGGGCAGGGACGGGCGGGATGCCGCTTCCCGGGCCTGCTGCACGGCGGGCAAAAGCAGGGCGATGTTGTTGGTCTGAGGTGCGGCGCGGAACTGGTTCGGTGCGGCCTCGACGGGGGACGCAGCAATCGCGATGAGGGCTGCAAAAATGGCGGCGGATTTGGCGAAACGGTTGGTCATGGTGAACTCCTCTGGTCCGGTTGGAGGGCAGCAGGGATTGCGCCCCCTTCACCTCGTCAGACGCGCGCCGTGCAAATCGGGTTCAAACTTTTTTTGATCGGGGGTTTTCGCCAATGCGAACGCGAATTGCGGTCGCATAAATTGCCCTTCAAAATCCTATTGACCTGTTGGAGTTTTCCTATTCTAAAGCGGTCAATTGTATGGGTTTGTAGGAAACCGGGTGCCGGATCATGTCGGACTTGCTGGATGAGATTGAATCCTTCCTGATGCGGCAAGACATGTCGCCCACGCGGTTCGGGCGCGAATTTGTCGGCGACCCGCAATTCGTCTTTGACCTGCGCGAGGGACGGGAACCCCGGCGCGATACCCGCGAAAAGGTGATCGCCGCGATGGCCGCGTTTGTGCCGGAGGCGGTTGCCAAGCCGCTGCGCTTGGGAATTGCTGGCCTTGGCACAGTGGGGGGCGCGCTGGTGGGCATGCTCCAGACCTGCGCGGACGATCTTGTGCGCAAGCATGGACGGCGCATCGAAGTGGTTGCAGTTGCAGCACGCTCTCGTTCGCGCCAGCGCGGCTTCGATGTTTCCAGGTATGAGTGGCACGACAACCCGGTCGATCTTGCCAAATCCCGCAACATCGACCTGTTCGTTGAACTGATCGGCGGAGAAGACGGACCCGCATACGCCGCCGTTCGCGCGGCGCTCGAAGCGGGCAAGCCGGTCGTCACCGCCAACAAGGCGCTTCTCGCCAAACATGGCGTTGAACTGGCGGCACTTGCCGAACAGCGCGGCGCCTATATCGGCTTTGAAGCCGCAGTCGCCGGCGGAATTCCGGTCATCAAAACGTTGCGTGAAGGTCTGGGCGCCGCGAAGGTGACCCGCGTTTATGGCATTATGAACGGCACCTGCAACTACATCCTGACCCGCATGGGCAACGAGGGTATCTCGTTTCCGGATTGCCTGCGCGATGCCCAGGCGCTCGGATATGCCGAGGCCGACCCGACATTCGACGTTGGCGGGTTCGACACGGCCCACAAGCTCGCCATTCTGACCGCCCTGTGTTTCGGATGTGAAATCGCGGCCGACGAGATCTTTGTAGAAGGCATCGAGTCGATCTCGCAGGCTGACATCAAGGTAGCGCGCGACCTCGGCTACAAGATCAAGCTTCTTGGGATCGCCCAACACAATCCGGATGGCATCGAGCAGCGCGTCCACCCAACGCTCGTTCCCGAATCGTCGGCCATTGCCCGGGTCGATCATGTTCTGAACGCCGTATCGCTGGAAACCGACCACATCAACGAATTGATGCTGGCGGGCCCCGGCGCGGGTGGGTCGGCCACAGCGGCCAGCGTTCTGGCCGACATTCTCGACATTGCCCGTGGCCATAATGTGCCGCCATTGGGCGCCCCGGTGGCGGAACTCACGCCTTATCGCCGCGCGCCGATGCGGACACACGAGGGCGGCTACTACATCCGCCTCAATATCCGCGACGTGCCCGGCGCGCTTGCGTCGGTGACGACCAGATTGAGCGAGGCCGGCATTTCACTCGAAAGCGTGATCCAGCGTCCCGATGTCCAGGTTGCCGCCGAGACGGGAGAAACCGGACCGACGCGGACCGTCATCCTGATTACACATGAAACGATGGAGGCCTCGGTGCGCGCGGCGCTGGCCAAGGTCACCGATGACGGCTTTACCAGTGGCGCCCCGCAGGTTATCCGGATAGAAAACTTCTGATCAGTCCGGGCGGCGGAGGACATTTTGAATTTGATGGGAATGCACAGCGGTCTGGCCGAAGGGGCTTTGACCTTGGGCTTTGTCCGGGCCACTGAACTCGCCGCAATCGCCACTGCCGAATGGCGCGGCAAGGGCGATGAACGTGCCGCGGATTCCGCCGCGGCTGACGGTCTGGCCATCGGGCTGAACGTCATGCCCATGCGCGCCACCATCTCGCTTGGCGAAGGCACCCACACCGAGTCCGACACGTTCGGCGTTGGCCACACCTTCGGAACCGGCGAAGGCCCCGAAGTTGATCTCGCCGTCGACGCGCTCGAAGGTACGACCCTGTGCGCCAAGGCACAGAATGACGCGCTGGTTGCTCTGGCGGCCTCCGAACCGGGCGGGCTGATGCGCGTGCCTGCCATATATATGGACAAGATCGCCATTGCCGCTGGCTATCCTGAAGGCCTCATTGATCTCAATGCCAGCCCGGCGGACAATATCCGGGCCTTGGCGGATGCGAAAAAAGTGCCGGTGCGCGAAATCGCGGCCTGTGTGCTCGATCGCCCGCGTCATGCTGCGCTAATCGACGAATTGCGCACGGTCGGTTGTTCCGTGCGCCTGATTGGTGATGGCGACATTGCTGCCGTCATCCAT
Organism: Hyphomicrobiaceae bacterium; assembly: GCA_020638065.1. GTDB lineage: Bacteria > Pseudomonadota > Alphaproteobacteria > Rhizobiales > Devosiaceae > JACKJF01. Next base: position 94,982 of record JACKJG010000010.1, read on the forward strand.
GCTGCCAACGTTTTTCATGAATCGGTCGATATCTACATGGGCAGCGGCGGCGCACCGGAGGGTGTTTTGGCTGCAGCTGCCATCCGCTGCCTTGGCGGGGTGCTCCAGGCCCGTTTTCAGACCAACCGGCATGACTTTGTCGAGGAACTCGACGCGGCAGGCATCACGGATCGGGATCGGATCTACTCTGCCGAAGATCTGGCGCGGGGTGATGTGCTCTTTGCGGCGACCGGGGTGACCAATGGAACGCTCGTCGACGGCGTGGCCATGAACAAGGGTGCGTACCGGACATCGTCCATCGTTATGGAAACCTGGTCCGGAACTGTGCGCCGCGTGGCAACGCGCCATGCGCGATAGGCGCTTTGGCCACACCGGCGGGACGGATCGGCATTGAGGCCATGGAGACGCAGCGTTCCTTCTTTCTTCAGGTCGAAAAGTCTCTGACGGGCCGCGCCTGGTTGGACCGTCTCGATGAACGACAGAAACGGCTGGCCGGCGCCATAGCAGACCGGCACGAGGTTTCAGACATCCTGTCTCGCGTCCTTGCGGCTCGAAACGTCGATGCCGAACAAGTCGAGGCCTATCTCGATCCCAAATTGCGCGATCTTTTACCCGATCCAGCGACGCTGACCGACATGGACGCAGCAACTGCGCGTCTGGCCGATGCGATCGACCGGCAGGAACATATCGCGCTTTTCGGCGATTACGATGTCGACGGTGCCAGTTCGACCGCCCTCATGCGGCTCTATCTCAGGCATTTCGGCCTGGATCCTGAAGCCTATATTCCAGATCGGGTGTTTGAGGGGTATGGCCCGAACCCCGACGCCATCGACAAACTCGCGGACGCTGGCGCGACCCTGCTCGTGACGCTCGACTGCGGTACGACATCGATCGAAGCCATCGCCCACGCGCGGCGCCGGAACCTCGATGTACTGGTAATCGATCACCATCAGGTCGGCGGCGAACTGCCGCTTACCGACGCGCTGGTCAATCCCAACAGGGGCGATGACCTCTCGGGTCTCACTTATCTGAGTGCCGCCGGGGTTACCTTCATGGTTCTGGTCGGCCTGAACCGTGAATTGCGCAAGCGCGGACAGGCCAACTTGCCAGACCTGATGCAAATGCTCGACCTGGTTGCACTGGCGACTGTGTGTGATGTGGTCCCGCTCGTCGGCCTCAACCGCGCCATCGTGCATCGCGGCCTTGAAATCATTCGCGCCGGCGGCAATCCCGGCATCACCGCGCTTGGACTTGCGGCCCGGCTTTCCGGCCCGGCCTCAACCTATTCGCTCGGCTACATGATTGGCCCGCGCATTAATGCAGGCGGCAGGATTGGCGACGCCAGCCTCGGAATGCAATTGCTCACCGCGACGGATGAGTCAGAGATTACCCGAATTGCCGCGCGACTCGATGAGTTGAACAGTGAGCGTCAGGCGATTGAAGCTCAGGCCGTCGAAGAAGCCATCGCCGTCGCGGAGCGAGAAATCGGAGACGGCGAGGGGCCGCTCGTGCTCGTGCTGGAATCAGAGCATTGGCATCCCGGCGTCGTCGGCCTCGTCGCTGCACGTCTCAAGGAACGATTTGACCGCCCCGCTTTTGCCATTGCCATGCGCCGCGACGGCACGGGATCGGGATCCGGCCGGTCCGTCAGCGGTGTGGATTTGGGCCATGCGGTGCATCTGGCGGTTGGGCAGGGACTGGTCGAAAAGGGTGGCGGACACGCCATGGCCGCGGGGATCACCATCAGGCAGGAGCAAATCAGCCGTTTCAAGGCCTTCATATCCGAGCATTTGCAGGAACAGGTGAGGGCGGCGCGGGACAAGGCGGCCGTCCAGATAGATGCCGCGCTTACGGCCCGCGCAGCGTCGACAGACTTCGTGCATTCCATGCAGCAGGCGGGTCCGTTCGGAGCCGGCAACCCCAGCCCGGTGTTTGCTTTTCCGGCGCATCGGATCAAGGGCGCCTCGATCGTCGGTGTGGGCGGCCACGTCCGCTGCACCTTGCTCAGCCCCGATGGCGCCCGCCTTGGCGCAATCGCTTTCCGCGCCGCCTCGTCACCGCTCGGCGAGAAACTGCTCACCCTCGGCGACATGGAAGCTCTGCACGTTTGCGGCAACCTCAGCCTCAATCACTGGCAGGGCAGGGAGACGGCGCAACTGCGCATCGAAGACGCAGCGCTGCCTGGCTAGACGCTCCGCGCATGCGTTGATGCTGGGCCGCGCCGCATTCGTAACTGCCCGTGTTCCTTGTCGTTTTTGCGGTGTTCGTTTCGCGCGAAGGCAGGTCCGCCTGTATTTGGACTTGCGCGCAATCGTTCGCGCAACTAGCGTTCACGGTCACATGTAGCGAGGTTCAAAGTCCGGATACCGGCGTGATCCCGGGCGCCGACAACCACCTGAAAGAGCCAGAGCCGGGCAACTTGCGTTCGTTCACTGCTATGCGGGGACAGGAGGGAGTTATCAATGGCGAAAGTCAGATTCTGCGGACCGGATACCGACGCATACGTCGATTCAATAGTGCGTCACGCCGACGAATTTACCGCGAAGACCGGGGTCGAGTTGGACATCACTATCGTTCCCAGCGATGAGTATTTCTCGAACCAGATTGATCGCTATCTGAAAGGGCCCGGCGCCGCGGACATATTCATGTCGGGACCGGTTCTGTTGTGGCAGCATGTCGGTGCCGGGCTGGTGGCGCCGCTTGAAGATTTGTTCGAGGCGTCTAGTGCCGAGTTTGATCACAATGACTTTTTTCCGTCGCTGATTGCCAGCAATCGCTGGAGCGGCAAATTTGGCGACCGGCTGGGCTTGGGCTCCCTTTGGGAGATTCCTGTAAACTATGAGACCTACAATCTGGCCTATGTCCCCGAAACGCTGAGCCGCTACAACGTTCCGGTTCCCCAGACCTGGGAGGAATTGTTCGCACTTTCGGCGAAGATTCAGACGGCCTCCGCTGGAAAAATTCGGGGCTTTGCCCAACGCGGGATTCAGGTCTGGCACACCATGTACACAGGCTACGCGACGCAATTCTGGGCTTATGGTGCCGAGGATTTCGACGAAACGGGCAAGTGCGCAATCGGCTCTGCGGAGGGAATTGCGGCAACCAGCGATTTTGTTGCCGCCTTGCGTGAATGCGGCCCGTCCGACTGGTTGAACCAGCGTTGGTACGAGTTGGCACTGGATTTCGCCGACAAGAAATATGGCTTCATCGTCGATTCCGATCATTATGTGGCCTTCTACGAAGATCCCTCGAAGTCCTCCATCAACGGCAAGACGGGATACGCCCTGCCACCTGCCGGACCTACCGGAAGGCGGGAATCCAACATGTGGACGTGGTCCCTGGTGATGAATGCGAATGCGCCGGACAAAAGCGCGGCTTGGCAGTTCATCGAATGGGCGGCAGGAAAACAGTTTCTGCTGCGCTCTGCGTTCGAAGGGAACATGAATCCGACGCGGCGGAGCATCTGGGACGATGCTTCCTTCAAGAAAGTTGCGGCCGATTGGGGTGATTATTACCCAGTCGCGCGCGAACTGATTGAAGGGGATGCGCGGGTGCTCGTCACGCCAAGCCCGCGATATCTCGACCTTGCAGATCGTTGGGTGCGCGGAATTAGGGCCGCCTTCAGTGAAGAAGTGAGTGTGGCCGACGCCCTGGCATCTGCTGCCAAGGACATCGATCGCCTGCTAGGCAATTGACAGGCTTCAGGCGAAATACCTGCGCCGCCCCGTCAATGAACGGGCCGCGTAGCTGTGCCTTCAAAATGCTGTGCATTCCAAAATGAACTGTGCACGGAATTTTGCAGAAATTGGCACTCCCAACGGGACTCGAACCCGTGTTTCCGCCGTGAGAGGGCGGCGTCCTAGACCGCTAGACGATGGGAGCGCACGTTTGGCGCACCGGCCACGCTTCATATTCGCCATTCCCGCGCCGGAATCAAGCGGCAGTGCCAATTCTGACACGCCTGCCCGACCAGCTTTTGCGCGGGAGAGCGAATGGTACGCCCAACGGGACTCGAACCCGTGTTTCCGCCGTGAAAGGGCGGCGTCCTAGACCGCTAGACGATGGGCGCACAAAGCAGGGTGACCCTATAGGGGGCGGCACGCCAAACCGCAACCCCAATTTTCAGACATTCTTCGACTTGTGCAGGACGTTGATCAGGTGCAGCCCCAGGTGACCGGTTGACGGTAGCCCGAGGGCCGCTGGCGGACATCCATGTGAATGAAGTCACGGCCCGGATAGCATCCTAGCCCGCCAATCACGTTCAGGGTCGCGACATAGTCGATCAGCTTCTGTTTCGGCACGCCGGGCAGGAAGAAATCCACCGCCATGCATTTGGTGTGATAAGAATTCTCGGCGCCGCCCACGGCGGCATTGTGCCAGGGCGTCCTATAGGCGGAATTGACGACCGCCTTTTTGAGGAAATGTCCTTCCACTTTCCACAATGCAAAGCGCAGCGCCGGCGTCATGCAGAATGTGCTCACATCACTGTGGGAAACTTGCACGCCCCAATTGCTTCTGTATCCGCTCGATCCTTGGGCAAACATCGCCATCGGCGCACAACCTGAAATAGCAAGCGCCGAAACAAGAGCGGCAGACGTCACGACGCGGCGGAGAGCTGCTTTTGAGAATTTGAAAGAGCGCATGGCCTTGCGGGAGCGTGTTCGATTGGCAACACCCGCAAGACTAACGCTGCGATGGATAAGGCCGGCCTAAGAGGCGTGGTTAAGTCCGGGTAAACTTACCAGCTGCCGACGTTCGGCATGGATGCCCAGGGTTCGGCCGGATCGAGATGGCCGTCCTGGATGAGTTCAACCGAGATCCCGTCGGGCGATCGCACGAAGGCCATGTGCCCGTCACGGGGCGGCCGATTGATGGGGACGCCCATGTCCAGCAGATTTTGGCAGAGCGCGTAAATGTCGTCCACGCGGTAGGCTAGGTGCCCGAAATTCCGGCCTCCGGAATAGGTTTCAGGGTCCCAGTTGAAAGTGAGTTCAACCTCGCCGCCCTGATCGCCAGGTGCCTTGAGAAAGACCAGAGTATAGCGGCCATTTTCGTTTTCATGTCGCCGGACTTCCTCAAGTCCAAGCCCGTCGCAATAAAATCTAAGGCTCTCGTCGATATCGGTGACGCGCACCATCGTATGCAGATATTTCATCTTGTGATTCCTTCCTGGCTTTTCCCGCCGAGCATATTCAGGCCGGTTTGGAGCGGCAATCGCATCTTGCCGCTTGACGTGTGGCTGAGGTTCACGGCAACAATTGTTCTGCGCCATCTTAACATTCGTAAATGAATCGTTCAGAATGACGTTGGTGTGCGTTGCGAAGTGCCTGTTCGGGCTTCGTCTGAAAAAGTGAAGAGGCGGCGGAGTATGGGGGCCAAATTCGATTCCAGCAAAAAGGCTGATGCCTCGCTGCGGAATTACCCGACCGATGAAGCGGACGCCACTTCTGCGCACTTCGCCGCAAGTGAAGCTGACTCCCTGGAAATTGCCGGTTCGATCAAGTGGTTCGACGTCGCCAAAGGCTACGGGTTCATCGTTCCCGACGATGGCAGCCCGGACGTATTGCTGCATGTGACCTGCCTGCGCCGCGATGGCTATCAAACAGCGTATGAAGGGTCGCGCATTGTCTGCGAGGCGCTCAACCGGCCCGGCGGATTGCAGGCCTATCGAATCCTCTCGATGGACGAATCGACTGCAAAACATCCATCCCAGCAAGGTGCTCCGAGAACGCATGTCACCGTGGAAGCGACCAGCGGCCTCGATCGCATGCAGGTCAAATGGTTCAACCGCGTCAAGGGTTTTGGATTCGTGACCCGTGGCGATGGCGAGCCCGATGTGTTCGTGCACATGGAAACATTGCGGCGTTTCGGCATGGCGGAACTCCGCCCTGGCCAATATGTTTTGGTCCGCTTTGGAGAGGGTCCAAAAGGCTTGATGGTGGCCGAAATCCGTCCCGATGGCTGGACGGATGGTCCATCGTCTCACTAACCGAAAACCAGAATTCTGGAGGCCAGGCATGACGCGGCTTTGGGGAATTCTGCTCGGTCTCTTTCTGTCAGCTTTCGTGGCCGGTTGTTCCGCAGATGATAGCCTGACGATCAAGACCGCCAAGGGTCAATTCCATTTCTCCGTCGAAATCGCCGACACACCAGAGCAGCAGGCGCAGGGGCTGATGTTCCGGCAGGAATTGGCGCCGGACCACGGCATGTTGTTTGACTTCCATCGCGAACGTGAAACGGCATTCTGGATGCGCAACACCTTCATCCCGCTCGATATGCTGTTCATTGCCAGCGACGGGACCATAAGGTCCATTCACGCAAACGCTCGGCCGCAGGACGACACGGCAATCCCGTCCGGCTTCCCGGTCCAATTTGTTCTGGAAATTCCAGGCGGTCGTGCTGCTGAAATCGGTGCAGTTCCTGGCGACAAGATATCCCACGTGAGAATAAGCAAATCGGAAAGCTCGCCCCAATGAACTGGTTCGAACCTATGGACATTTATTGCGAGCGCACCGATGCCAGTTTCTGGGCCGAACCGCTCAATGCATGGACAAACCTCTCGTTCATCGTGGCGGCGCTGGTCGGACTATGGCTTGCGGTGAGCATGCACCGTCTCACACTGGCCAACACGGTATTGATCGTGTTGGCAGCATCCATCGGCGTTGGTTCATTCCTGTTTCACACGTTCGCCAACCGTTGGTCCGACATTGCGGACGTCGTCCCGATCTGGACCTTCGTGGTGATCTACGTGCTGATTTCGCTGCGCGGATTCTACCATTTGACCTGGCCCCGCGCACTCCGCAGCTTTGTCATCACGATCGCCGCAGTCGGCCTGGCATTTTATCTCATGCCGAGTTCGGTCGATTCCAACGCCTCGTTTCTCAATGGCTCGGAGCAATATGCGCCGGCCATCGTCGCCCTGATCATTTTCGGAATTACCCTGTCTGTGCGAAAGCACCCGGCTGCGTCCTACATCTGGGCGGGGTTGGGCATATTCATCGTTTCTCTCGCATTCCGGACGTTCGATAACGCCCTGTGCACGGCGCTTCCCTTTGGGACGCATTTCGGCTGGCACATCTTCAACGGTCTGCTGATCGGCACCTTGCTGATTGCGATCATCCGGCATGGTGTCCCGCCGGGGCGCGAAGCGGCTGACAGAACGGCGAGTCTGGTGTAAGCGGGTCGCACGCGGCCCCGTAGCTCAGCTGGATAGAGCACCGGCCTTCTAAGCCGATGGTCGCAGGTTCGAATCCTGCCGGGGTCGCCAGCATTTCGAGAAACCGGATTCAGACGCTTTATGTCTGCGTCGGCGCGATAGCCCGGACCGTTTGCCGTTCCACCAGTTCGCACGCCAGAACCACATGCGCGGTCTCGCCTTGCAGCCCGCCCTCGAGCATATCCATCAATAATTCCGCCGCGAGGCGGCCAAGCTGCTTGTGCTGCTGCCGGATCGTGGTCAGGGGAGGGGACGATTGCGCCGCAAATGGAATATCGTCAAACCCCATCACCGAGACGTCATTTGGACAAGTGAGTCCGTGCGCGTGCAATTCGCTGATGAACCCGATTGCGATTTCATCTGCATCGCAAAATACGGCGCTTGGCTTGTCCGCCAGTTCAACGAAACGCCGCGCCGCATCATGGCCTGTCTGAAACCCGAACGGTCCCGCATGCCGCCATTGCAGGCCAGGGTCGATGCCGTGGCGCTTGAGGGCTTTGGCATAACCGAGCCCACGCTGGCGGTTCAGAACGTTTTCCTCCGGCCCGGCGACCCGCCCGATGTTGCGGTGGCCCATGCGCACGAGGTAGTCGATCGCCATCTCGACGCCGCCTTCATTGTCGCTGAGCACAGTGGGTAGCCCACCACCTTCGATCAGCTCGCAAACGTTGACGGTTGGAAAAGCGAGTTCCCGGTTCCCCACGCGCGCGGACCAATTGGATCGGGACGTACTTCCATCGAACAACAGAAGTCCATCGGCGCGGTTGGAATTGAAATACGACAGCAGACTGGCATCGTCCGAACTGTCTGGCCGGCGGTTGACGATCAGCACATCATAGCCGCGTTCCGTGCAAGCCCGTTCGATCGCGTCAACGATCGGACCGAAGAAGGAATTGCCGATATTGGGGAGGGCGACAAGCACGGTTTTGACCCGGCGGCGGCGCAAGGATTGTGCCGCCATGTTGGGTGTGAATCCAACGCTTTCAATCGCGTCAGTCACCCGTTCGCGCGTGCGCGCACGCACCATGTCCGGAGCGCTGAGCACCCGGCTGACGGTTGCGGTCGACACACCAGCGATGCGCGCAACATCTTGAATTGTCGGTATTTTTTCAGTCATTGGCATGACGCCTCCTCCCCAGGGCCAGCCATTGAGCTTTTAGGGTTATCCATGCCTCCGGTTTCGCGCAAGGGGAAAAGCCCGAAAAATGAGAACGATTACACTTGCCAACATGTCGCAGAGCCTGTAAACGATTACACAGCTTGACCCTGATCTGAACACAAACTGGGTGGGGCTTTTGCGTATCGCCTGTTGCGGTGCGAATGTTGGGAGGAAATCTTATGAAGAAACTTGCGTTTGCCGCGCTCGCGGCAGGCCTTTTGTCTGCGACCGCAGCTTCTGCAACCGATCTCGAAGTTACCCACTGGTGGACTTCGGGCGGCGAGGCAGCCGCTGTGGCCGAATTCGCCAAAGCATTCGATAACGATGGCTACGGTGACCACTGGGTCGACGGTGCTATCGCCGGTTCCGGCGGTGTCGCGCGTCCGATCATGATTTCGCGTATTACCGGCGGTGACCCGATGGGCGCCACCCAGTTCAACCACGGCCGTCAGGCTGAAGAACTGGTTCAGGCCGGCTTGATGCGTGATCTGACCGATCTCGCTAATTCCGAACATTGGGCCGACGTTATTGCCGACAAGAAGCTGCTTGATGCTTGTACGCTTGACGGCAAGGTCTACTGCGTGCCGGTGAACATCCACTCCTGGCAGTGGATCTGGATCAACCGTCACGTCTACGAAGACAACGGTCTCGCTGTTCCGGCTGACTGGAATGAGTTCGTCGCGTCCGCACCGGCTCTCCGCGAAAAGGGCATCATCCCGCTCGCAATGGGCAACCAGCCCTGGCAGTCTTCGGGTGCTTTCGGCGTGATGGCTGTCGGTATCGCAGGCGTTGACGCCTGGCTCAAGGTCAACCAGGACAAAGACGCTTCCGTCGCTGCAGGTCCGGAATACGCAAAGGTCTTCGAGGCTGCTGCGAATGCCCGTCTGCTGAGCGAAGGCTCGAACGTTCAGGACTGGAACCAGGCCACAAACCTCGTGATCACCGGCAAGGCTGCCGCGCAGATCATGGGTGACTGGGCACAGGGCGAGTTCCAGGTTGCCGGTCAGGTCGCTGGTGTCGACTATGACTGTCTGCCGGGTCTTGGCATCAACCCGATCGTTTCGACCGATGGTGATGCGTTCTACTTCCCGAACCTGGATGACCCCGATCAGTCCGAGGCTCAGCTGCGTCTTGCGCACGTTCTGTTCGCTCCGGACACGCAGGTGGCCTTCAACCTGAAGAAGGGTTCCATGCCGATCCGCCTCGACGTTGATCTGAATGCAGCAAACGCCTGCATGAAGAAGGGCATCGAGCTGCTTCAGGCTGGCAAGATCCTGCCTTCGGGCAATCAGCTGCTGAGCCCGGATACTCAGGGCCAGATCGAAGATCTGATGACCGAATTCTGGTCGTCGACCGATCTGTCGGCTGCAGATGCGCAGGCACGTTACGCTGAAATCATCGCGAACGCTGACTAAGCACCAAACAAGCTTCCGCCGGCCCGCTTGCGCGGGTCGGCGGTTGCGGTCTAGCCTGCGGGGCGTGCCGGCTTGATCCGGCACATAGCGGCCAATCCACAAAGAGCCGCCAAGGGGAGGAACATCACATGGCAGAATCCGCCGATTCCGGCATGGCTATCGCTGTCCCGACAAACGGTCGGAGCGGCAGTGAAAGGCTCTTTCTCACCTCTCTGTTCACGGGCATGGTCATCTGGTTGGGCCTTTCCCTGGGTCTGTCGGGGCTGTTTTCGGGCATGGGTGACGCTGGCACCTGGACAGTTCGGCTGCTACCCTGGGTTGCGCTGGCCATTTCGGCCCTTGCGCTGACGCGCGTCTTTTCCGAAGTCGGTGGCGGCCTCAAATTCTTCGGAAATCGCTTCCGTGCTCATGCGATCGGCTGGTTGATCATTGCGGCCATCCTGCTTTTCATCGCCATTGCCGGACAGCCTCTGCAATCCGTTTTCGATCTTCTCGGAAAGTCGGGCAAGATCATCGTACGTTTCTGCGGCGAGCACGGATATTTCTGGGCTGCATGCGCCATCCTGATTGCGCTGGGCCTTCTTGCCATCGGCGTGCGCGACCCGAGCGTCGCAGCACCGGGCAGGATGGAACGCACGTTTGTTCAGAAGCTGACCGCCAAGGTTGCGGCCATCCCCATGGCGCTTGTGGCGATTGGCGTCTTCACCGGCGGCACGCTCTGGACCGTCGTGTTCTCCTTCACAAACTCCAAGCTTCTGCCAGTTACCAAATGGGTGGGTTTCGATCAGTACATCCGGCTGTGGGGCGAATCCCGCTGGATCATCTCGATCAAGAACCTTGCAATCTACGGCGTTTGCTCTCTGGTGCTATCGCTTGTAATCGGTTTCATTCTGGCGGCTCTGCTCGACCAGAAGATCCGTTTCGAGAACACATTCCGCACCATTCTGCTCTATCCGTTCGCGCTGTCGTTCATCGTGACCGGCCTTGTCTGGCAATGGGTTCTCAATCCGGATTTCGGCGTGCAGCAAGTGGTGCGCTCACTAGGTTGGTCAAACTTCGTTTTCGATCCGCTTTATGATCAGAACATCGTTATCTTCGGCATCCTGATCGCGGGCCTGTGGCAGGGCACCGGGTTCATCATGTGCCTGATGCTCGCAGGTCTGCGCGGCATTGACGAGGATATCTGGAAGGCCGCACGCGTTGACGGCATCCCGATGTGGCGCACCTACATCTTCGTCGTTCTGCCGATGATGCGCCCGGTCCTGATCACGACGCTGGTGATCATCGCATCCGGCATCGTCAGGCTCTATGACCTCGTGGTCGCGCAAACGAGCGGCGGCCCGGGCATCGCGTCCGAAGTACCTGCAAAATACGTCTACGACAAAATGTTCCTCGGCCAGAACCTGGCGCAGGGCTTCGCGGCTTCGACCATGATGCTCTTGTCCGTGTTCATCATTCTCGTGCCGTGGGCCTATCTCGAATTCGGTGGAGGGAAGAACAAGAATGACTGATACAACCCTCGCGTCAGGCCCCGCAGGGCCAAAGCCGAAACCGGCATTCTCGCGCCGTAACATCATCATCTACGGTTCGCTGATCGTTATCTGTCTCTACTATCTCGTACCGCTCTACGTGATGATCGTGACGTCGCTGAAGGGCATGCCCGAGATCCGTCTGGGCAACATTTTCTCGCCTCCGATGGAAATCACCTTCCAGCCCTGGGTCAAAGCCTGGGCGGAAGCTTGCACCGGCCTCAATTGCGACGGCCTGAGCCGCGGGTTCTGGAACTCCGTCAAGATTCTGGTGCCGTCAGTGATCGTTTCGATCATCATCGCCTCGGTCAACGGCTACGCGCTGGCCAACTGGCGGTTCAAGGGCGCCAACATCTTCTTCACGATCCTGATCTTCGGTTCGTTCATTCCCTACCAGGTGATGCTCTATCCGATCGTGATCATCCTGCGTGAAATCGGCCTCTATGGTTCGTTGACCGGTCTCGTCATCGTGCACACCATCTTCGGCATGCCGATCCTGACGCTTCTGTTCCGCAACTACTTTACCTCGGTGCCCGAAGAGCTATTCAAGGCTGCCCGTATCGACGGGGCAGGGTTCTGGGGAATCTATTTCCGTATCATGTTGCCCATGTCACTGCCGATCTTCGTTGTGGCCATGATCCTTCAGGTCACCGGCATCTGGAACGACTTCCTGTTCGGCGTGGTCTACACCAAGCCCGACACCTACCCGATGACGGTTCAGCTCAATAACATCGTCAATTCGGTGCAGGGCGTGAAGGAATACAACGTCAACATGGCGGCCACCATCATCACCGGCCTCGTGCCGCTGACCGTCTACTTCATCTCCGGCAAACTTTTCGTGCGTGGCATCGCCGCGGGCGCAGTCAAGGGATAAAAGCTCATGCAGCATTCCGTTTCCATCAAGGACCTGACCCTCGCCTTCGGCAACCTGACGGTGCTGGACTCTCTCAATCTGGACGTTGATCAGGGCGAATTCATCGTGCTGCTCGGCCCCTCTGGCTGCGGCAAGTCAACCCTTCTCAACTGCATCGCCGGGTTGCTCGACGTCACCGGCGGCCAGATCTTCATTGAAGGCAAGAACGTCACCTGGACCGAACCGAAAGACCGCGGCATCGGCATGGTCTTCCAGTCCTATGCGCTTTATCCGCAGATGACGGTTGAGCGGAACCTCAGCTTTGGTCTGCGTGTCGCCGGTCTGCCCAAGCATGATATCGAGCAGCGGGTGAAGCGCGCGGCGGAGGTTCTGCAGATCGAACCCCTGCTGGATCGCAAGCCGGCCGCTCTTTCCGGCGGCCAGCGCCAGCGTGTGGCCATCGGGCGGGCCCTCGTGCGTGACGTGGACGTGTTCCTGTTCGACGAGCCGCTGTCCAACCTTGACGCGAAGCTGCGCTCCGAGTTGCGTGTGGAAATCAAGCGCCTCCACCAGCGGCTCAAGAACACGATGATCTATGTGACGCACGACCAGATCGAGGCCCTCACGCTCGCCGATCGCGTGGCCATCATGAAGGGCGGCATCATTCAGCAGCTCGACACGCCGCACACCATCTATCACAAGCCGGTCAATCTGTTTGTCGCAGGATTCATGGGTTCTCCGTCCATGAACTTCATCTCGGGCAAGGTCGCTCGGGATGGCGATGGCAGGTTCACCGCCGACGGCGTGGATTGGAATTTGAAGGGCTACGAATTTTCGACCGAAAAGGGTGGCGAAGCGGGCGCCGTTTTGGGCATCCGGCCTGAACATTTCGGAGTTAACGGCGCTGCCGACGGAATGCCGATCACCTTTGAGGGTGAAATCGAGGTCGTCGAGCCGATGGGCTCGGACACCGTTGGCTGGACCTCCGTTGCCGGCAGTCAGATCAAATTCCGCGTCGACAGTGAATTCGAACTCAATGTCGGCGACAAGGTCAAGCTTGGGTTTGATCCGCAGCGTTCGTCCGTTTTTGACGAACAGAGCGGCGACCGCATCTGACAACGACTTTTCCCGCCGGCACCCCCGCCGGCGGCACACCATGATCAAGGAGGCCAAGGTGGACTTTTCGTTCCAGCTCTATTGCGCGCGCAATTTTGCGCCAATTCTCGATATCCTGCCGCGCCTGAAAGCTCTGGGCTACGCTCAGGTCGAGGGCTTCGGCGGACTTTATGCCCAGGAGCCTGGCCTGGCCGAGGCCGTCAAGGCAGCGGGGCTAACCATGCCGACAGGCCATTTCGGTCTCGATATGCTCAAGGATACCTCCGGCACGATGAAACTGGCCGAGGATCTGGGCACCAAAATCCTTTTCTGCCCAGCCATCCCGCTCCTTCAGCGCACGCAGGGCGAGGCCGGGTGGGTTGAACTCGCTGAAACACTTGGCGAATTGGCCGAGACCTACAAGGCTGCCGGCTTCGGCTTTGGCTGGCACAATCACGATTTCGAATACCGGGCCACCGCATCCGGTAAGCTGCCACTCGACATCATGTTCGAGACGGCACCGAATCTGGTCTGGCAGCATGACATTGCCTGGACGGCGCGCGGCGGGCAGGACCCGATCGCCTGGACGCGCAAATATGCCGATCGCGTCGTCGCTATCCACGTCAAAGATATCGCTCCGGCCGGCGAATGCCGGGACGAAGACGGCTGGGCCGATGTCGGCCATGGTACGCTCGACTGGCCCGGAATCATGAAGGTCGTCACCAGCGAGACCAAAGCTCAATACTTCGTCATGGAACACGACAATCCCTCTGACGTCGATCGTTTCGCGCGCCGCTCCATCGAAGCGGCCCGCAATTTCGGAGTTTGATCTGATGAGCAAAACGTTTGGCGTCGGCATTCTTGGCTGCGGCAACATCTCGACGACCTATCTGAACCTCGCGCCTTTGTTTAAAGGCCTCGAGGTTCGGGCCGTCGCCGATATTCTGCCCGATGCGGCCAAATCGCGGGCAGAGGAGTATGGCGTCCGTGCCCAGACCGTTGATGAGCTTTTGGCCAATTCGGAAATTGACATCATCGTCAATCTGACAATCCCGGAAGTGCATTATCAGGTGTCCAAGGACATCGTGTCAGCCGGCAAACATGCCTATTCCGAAAAGCCGCTGGTGCTGGCGATCGAGCAGGGGCTGGACCTCAAGCAAACCGCAAAGGACAATAATGTCCTGGTTGGCTGCGCGCCCGATACGTTCCTGGGAGGGGCACACCAGCAGGCGCGTTCCATCATCGACAGCGGCCAGATCGGCAAGATCATGTCTGGCACGGCGTTCGTGATGAGCGCGGGCATGGAAAGCTGGCACCCGAACCCCGACTTCTTCTTCCGTCCGGGTGGTGGGCCGATCCTCGATGTCGGGCCATATTACGTTGCCAATCTCATCAACCTGATCGGCCCGGTCCGGCGCGTCACCGCCTTTGCCAATATGGCGAGGACAGAACGCACGATCGGTTCGGGATCGCGCGCGGGAGAAAAGGTGCCGGTTTCGACGCCGACGACGGTTCACTCGGTGCTTGAATTCGTCAACGGCGCCGTCGTTACGCTCGATGGCAGCTGGGACGTGAAGGCACACACCCATGCCAACATGGAGCTCTACGGAACCGAGGGTTCGATTTTTGTGCCGGACCCGAATTTCTTCGGCGGCGACGTCAAGGTCTCCAATGCGAATGGAGACGTGTCGCTTGTTGATGCATGGGATCATCCGTTCGGTGTCGCCAACCAGCATCGCGAAGGTCGCCCGTCGGTCGCCAACTACCGAACGGCAGGTTTTGCCGACATGGTGCAGTCCATGGATGCCGGACGGCCGCCCCGCTGCGGGCTCGACATGGCGCTGCATGGCGTCGACGTCATGACGTCCATTCTGAGGTCTGCGGAAGAAGGCTCGGCCGTCACCTTACAGACAACTTGCGAACGGCCTTTGCCTCTGTCTCCGGACGAAGCAAGAGCGATGCTCAAATGAGGTTTGTGGGAAGTAATTGACCTGTTTGAACACCCGCGCCGGCACTCGGCGTGGGTGTTTTGATCTGAAATTGCGAGGAGGGACACATGAAAACGATCAAGGGACCAGCCATTTTCCTGGCGCAGTTCGCCAGCGACGAAGCGCCTTTCGACACGCTCGACAATGTTTGCGGCTGGGCCGCGGGACTGGGCTATAAGGGGATCCAGATTCCGGCTTGGGTGGGTTCGTATATTGATCTGGAAAAGGCAGCAACTTCAAAGGCATATGCGGACGATCTGAACGCGACTGCGGCCAAGCACGGTCTGGTCATTACCGATCTGACGACCCATTTGCAGGGGCAGCTTGTCGCCGTTCATCCTGCTTACGACACGGCCTTTGACGGTTTCGCACCCGCAAGCGTGCACGGCAATCCCAAGGCGCGGCAGGAATGGGCAGTTCAGCAACTCATGTGGGCCGCCTCGGCGTCAAAGAACCTGGGATTGAAAACCCACGGAACATTCTCCGGTGCGCTGGTCTGGCCGTTCATGTACCCTTGGCCACAGCGCCCCGCTGGGCTCGTCGAAGAAGCGTTTGACGAACTGGCCCGCCGCTGGACGCCAATTCTGAACGAGTTCGACCGCAACGGCGTTGATCTCTGCTACGAAATCCACCCGGGCGAGGATCTGCATGACGGCGTCACTTTCGAGATGTTCCTCGACCGGGTGAACAACCATCCGCGCGCCAACATGATTTATGACCCGAGCCACTATGTTCTGCAGTGCCTCGATTATCTCGATCACATCGACATCTATCATGACCGGATCAAGATGTTCCACGCCAAGGACGCCGAGTTCAACCCGACTGGCCGGCAGGGTGTGTATGGCGGTTTCCAGTCGTGGGTGAATCGGGCCGGGCGCTTCCGCTCGCTTGGTGACGGCCAGGTCGATTTTGCCGGCATCTTTTCCAAGCTCACCCAATACGATTTCGACGGCTGGGCTGTGCTTGAATGGGAATGCGCGATGAAGCATCCTGAAGATGGCGCGCGCGAAGGCGCAACCTTCATTGCCAATCACATCATTCGCGTGACCGAGCGGGCCTTTGACGATTTCGCATCGTCGGGCACCGACCGCGAAGCCAACCGCAAGATGCTGGGATTGTCGTAGGAGCGTTGCCAGGAAAAGTGGGGACCGGTTTTCCGGTTCGGCAACGTGACCACCGGGATGAAGGATGCGTTGCCAGGAAAAGTGGGGACCGGTTTTCCGGTTCGGCAACGTGACCACCGGGATGAAGGATGCGTTGCCAGGAAAAGTGGGGACCGGTTTTCCGGTTTGGCAACGCGACGACCAAGAGGAGACTTGTAATGGGTGAGTACGGAAAACGTCCCGTTAGATGGGGCATGGTGGGTGGCGGACAGGAGGCCTTCATCGGCTACGTGCATCGTATCGCCTCGCGCATCGATGGCGAATATCAGTTGGTCGCTGGTGCCTTGTCATCGCGCCCGGAGGTTGCCAAATCGTCAGCAGAACGGCTCGGAATCGCGCCGGACCGGGCTTACACCGATTACGCGGAAATGGCCCATGCCGAAGCGGCGCGTGAAGATGGCATTGAAGTGGTGTCCATTGTAACGCCGAACCATGTGCATTTCGGGCCGGTGAAGGCTTTCCTCGAGGCCGGCATCAACGTCATTTGCGACAAGCCGCTGACCTCGACGCTCGAAGACGCGATTGCACTTTCCGAAGTGCAGCCGAAGAACGGCGCGAAATTCCTTCTGACCCACAACTATACCGGTTACCCGCTCGTTCGTCAGGCCCGGCAGATGATTGCCGACGGCAAGTTGGGCACTTTGCGCGTGGTGCAAGTCGAATATCCGCAGGACTGGCTGACCGAAGAGGTTCACAACAAGCAGGCTGATTGGCGCACGGACCCGACAAAATCGGGAATGGGCGGTTGCATCGGCGATATCGGGACCCACGCCTACAATCTGGCGCGTTTCATGACCGGGCTGGAACTCGACATGCTAAGTGCCGATCTGACCACTTTCGTGCCGGGCCGCATGGTCGACGACAATGTCCACATCATGTTGCGCTTCAAGGGTGGCGCGAAGGGTATGCTCTGGGCCTCCCAGGTCGCGCCGGGCAATGAAAACGGACCCTCGATCCGCATCTATGGCGACAAGGGCGGCATCGAATGGCAGCAGATCGAGCCCAACAAGATGTGGTTCTGCCCGCTGGGCCAGCCGCGCCAATTGCTCACACGTGGCGGTGCCACACCCATCGGTGCGGAAGCGCCTGCGGGCGCGGAAATCCGCATCCCGCCGGGTCATCCTGAAGGTTATCTGGAAGCCTTTGCAACGCTCTACAAGGAATTCGCCGATGTGATCCGCGGCGATTCCGGCGGCGAGCTTTTGCCAACGATGGCCGATGGCGTCGAAGGCATGAAGTTCATCGTCGCGGCGGTGACCTCGAGCAACAATGACGGACACTGGACGCGTCTGGGCTGACCCGCTGGTATTCCGAACCTCTAGAGGTGGCGCGTTTCGGCCGGAGCGTGCCACCAATTGTCGTGACGTCCATCGTAATAGGTGACCGGAGCTGAAATCAGGTCCCCGGGGTCGAGATCATCCAGCGCCGCAACGCTGATGTCGTAGCGTTCCGCATTGTTCCATTCTGATTTGGGGACGTGACCGAATACGCTGGCGCCACAGCGCCTGCAAAAGCCGCCCAGTTCCTTCCTGCCGCCGATCGCGTAGCCGCTGAGAAGGTCTCTGCCACTGACCAGGCGGAAGTTCTCGGGTGCAACGGGTGCGCTCCACGCCCTCAGTTTCCAGCAGCGGGTGCAATTGCACTTCTTTGTGCCGGATTCGGCCAGATCCACCTCAGCTTCGAACTGGACACCCTGGCAGATGCAACTTCCGTGGTAGGTTTTCTTGGTCATGGCTGAGTTCCCTTGCTTGAGGAACCCTAGCCACAAACGATGACAGGAAATGTCAGTAGGCGCCATGAGCCCGGTTTCTGTCTTCAGGTGTGGCCGTCCGGGCGGGGCGAGGCCTTCAGGCAACGCTCCGATCGATGGCCGCCCGCCATATTGTGTTGCGAGAAGTAACGTCGCGAACTAGCGTTGATCGCCACGCGGCAGCGGAAGAGGGAACTCAATGAGCCATCAGGCGGCCTCACGGTTCGCCGGCATAGCGGGCCTGTTGTCCCTGATAGCCGGTTTGTTCGGTGCCTACTTTGAAGCCGGGTTTCCAGACACGCGCGATGTGGGCGTGATCACTCGTTTCGTGCTCGAACACAAATCAATGCTGATCAGCCAATCTTTGGCCTTTTCTCTCAGTCCCATCTTGCTGCTCTTCATGATTGCCGGGCTTGCTGAAAGGCTCAAAAAGCCCGGCGCATCAGCGCTCTGGGCCAATTCGTCGTTTGGCGCTGCCGCAATCTGGATCGGTTTGCAGGTGGCCGCCCAATGCATTCAGATTGGGTATGCGATGGCCACCACGCCTGAGGTGCCCGCCAGTCTCGCCTTGATGTCCGCTTCGGCAGCCATGCTGACACTCTCGGGAATAGGCGGCGCCGCGTTCATGTTCGCGGTGGGCATGGCAATCCTCGCAGACCGGCAAATGCCGGTCTGGTTCGCGGTGCTTTCCCTGGTCGCCGCGCTAGCGCAATTACTCATCTGGATGACGGCGGCAGTGGAAAGCGGCCCCTTTTCGCCGGTGGGTTGGACAGCCTACATTTTGCAGCCGTTCTTGCTTGTCTGGCTGTTGCCCGCCGCCCTGTTGTTGCTGATCGGACGCCGGGCCAACTCGGACGAAGGCAAGGTGCCATGATCGCACTTATCGATAAACGCTGAGATAATGACCTTCGAAATAGCGCTTCATCCAGTGGAAGATGATCGAGCCGGGCAAAACAAAACTGCGCTTTTCATCGCGGAATACCAGAATGCCCTTGTCGAGCGTGTCGATGATGCAGATCAGTTCAGGCTTGAACTTGTGATTGGCGGGCTGACCCTTGAGCTTGGCCGCGATGTTGTGGGCAACAGCCTCGGCCTGCAAATCGGCCTGGTGCGCCTGTTTGGCGAGCCAGTCGGGGCCCGGATAGGATCCGGAATCTCCAACCACCCAGACGTTTTCATGGTCGTTGACGGCGCAGGTTGCATCCGCTGCGATCATGCCGCCTGGTGAGAGCGGAAGTCCGGTGTCCGCGACCCAGGCGGGGCCAGTCATGCCCGGCATGAACAGGATCATGTCGACGTCGATCTCGCCACCTTCAGTGACAACCTTCTTTTCTTCAAAGCGCACCATCTTGTGCCCGAGATGAGTTTCGATGCCGCGCTTGCGCATGTCGGCGAGTATTTTGTCGACGGCCTTTTCGCCGAGACGAATGCCCGGTTTCGGGGCAGGTGAGAAGAACACCAGCTTGAACTTGTCGCGCCGGCCGGTCTTGCGCAGGTAGGAATCCACGATGAAAAGGAGTTCGAACATCGGTCCGCCGCGCATCGCGCCCTGTTCGTTTGGATTGGTGGCAAATCCGAAGGCAATGGTGCCGCCGTTCATTTCGTCGAGGCGCTGGCTGATCTGCTCGCTGACAGGCAAACCCTCGCAAATGGTCATTGCGTGTTCGATACCCGGTAGCTTTTTGATGAAACGTCCACCTGTGCCGATGACCAGATAATCGTTGGTAAACTCGCCCTGGTCGGTGACGACCGTCCGGCCCTTGTCTTTCATTCCGGTGACAGAGGCCTGAACGAAATTCACATTGTGTTTCGAGAAATAGTGCCGGAGCGGGATCTTCAGCTTTTCGGCTTTGCGCAGTTTGGCTGGCACCCAGATCGATGAGGGCAGGTAATGCAGTTCGTCGCGCGGCGAAATCAGCGTGATCTCGTCGGTGACGCCCTGTTTGCGCAATTCGCGAACGGCGGTCAGGGCTCCAAAGCCGGAACCCAGAATGGTGATATTGGTCATGAAGGACGCTCCGGAATTCTGAGACGGAAGCCGCAACGCAATGCGCTTCCAAACGATTCAAGCCATATATTAGGAACTGCTAATATAAAAGTCCAGAGGCACTGGCAAGTCTGACCCGTTTGCCAGACAAAAAAGGCGCACTGTGAGAGTGCGCCTTGGATTGGGAGGTGGTGTTGGGGGCTCAGAAGCCGACCTGGAAGGCCATGCAGGTCTCGCCGCCATTCTGTTCGATATGCGACTCCGTCGCTTCACCGAACTGGAACAGGCCGCATGAATTGTCGTCGCCATTCTGTTCGATCGTGCCGACGTGACCGTCGCCTTCCTGAATGATCACGGCCTGATTGCTGCCGCCGTTCTGAATGACGCCGGCCATGTTGCCGAGACCGTTCTGGGAAATGCCGCCATTTTCCGACATGCCCTTGACCAATGAGATCATGGTCAGACCCATGCGCATGGCCTGCGCCTGCTCGGGATCGGTCGGCGTTACGACGACGGAAATGGAACCGGCAGCTGCGGCGGGCGCGACCGCGCCAAACGCGAGCGAAAGTGCCAGCGTGCCGGCGGTGAGGATGGATTTCAAAGTGCTGTTCATTGTGGTGTCTCCAGTTGTTTGCGGCTGTCCGAGCCGATGTCCCACACTAGAAGCCCGAAGCTGAAACCCCAGCGAACCGGCCATTCACCTTTCATTCATCAGATCGGCGACCCCAATGAAAAAGGCCCCGGCGATCGGGGCCTTTCGATGATTTTGCAGAACGATCAAAGGCCGAGAACGACAGAGCAGCTTTTGCTGCCGATCTCGGTGTCCAGATCGAGCGTCAATTCGTAATGGGCGTTGTTGCTGCCGAGCTGCATACGGCCAATC
The DNA here is from genome assembly GCA_020638065.1 of Hyphomicrobiaceae bacterium. Taxonomy (GTDB): domain Bacteria; phylum Pseudomonadota; class Alphaproteobacteria; order Rhizobiales; family Devosiaceae; genus JACKJF01. The sequence continues at coordinate 116,020 of JACKJG010000010.1, forward strand.
ACGATGGGTTCTCCGGCGGGAGCGAAGAAGCCGCCGCCTTGTTGAATGTGCGTCCGGCCGCCATTGGCGCCACCGTCGACAACAAAGCGGAATGTGCCGGCCATGTCTTCAGTACTCGCGACCTTTGCCTCGATGACATAGGAGCGGCCCTGCATGTTCGTCTCGATGTTGCAGGTCAGCGGCCCTTCGTCGATCACTTGTTCGTCGGACGGGAGTGCGGTTGCGGCACCGGCGCCAGCGGCGATGAGCGTTCCGGCGGTCAGAAGTGCAATCAAGCGTTTGGTCATGTTCGGTTCCTTTCAAGCAAGAAAGCCGGGAGTGCTGGTTGCACGCCCCGGCTTTGATTTTGGTGGTCAGGGCTGCCGATTACGGGCACACCTGCACGAAAGCCGAAACGTTGCCTGCGCCGTTCTGATCGACCGTGTAGTCACAACCATTGCCGACCTGGATACCGACAGCAGTGTTGTCGATGCCGTCCTGGTTGATGCTGGCATTGTGGTTGGCACCGAACTGGGCCGCGCCAGCTTCGTTGTTCCAGCCGACCTGATGCGAGTCATAGCCGTTGTTGATGCCGACCTGGCCCGCGCCAGAAACGTTGCCTGCGCCGCTCTGTTCGGCATAGACGCCGTTGAAGAAGCCGTCCTGATAAACGCCGATCTGGTTGGCGATGCCGGCCTGTCCGCCGCCGGCCTGATTCCAAAGACCATGCTGTTCAATGTAGACGTTGTTGGCGAATGCCGGGGCCGAAGCCAGCGACAGAACCACAGCGAGGGCGGATGCGATGAGTTTGGTGTTGGTCATAGTGTCTCTCCAGAAGTTGTTTGGGTTAGTCCCGTTGTTGACAGGGACCTTTATGGAAAGACGCGATTCAACTCCTGCTGAACTTGGCGTTCAGAAAGCGTTCATTATGTTGGATCGTGGGGGTTTGAGGCAAGAATATAGAGCAAAAACAATGGATGGCGCCTGTTTACAGTGGGCGCAAATTCTCAAAAATTATTGAATTGGACGCCGATTAATCGGTGCCGTACGCCGCTCAATGCGTCCAGGGGCGCTTGCGATCGTGACGGAAATTGTCCGTGTAGGCCGTGCGTTTGACACTGGATTCGTGCGGCTGTTGCACGCGATAGGGAATGCCGTTGCGCTTCGCATAGGATTCGGCAGCTTCTTGGCTGTCAAAGCTGAGGCGGATCTGGCTCTTCATATCCGACGACGACGTGTAGCCCATGAGCGGCTCGATTTCCTTGGGCGTTTCGCGCTCGAAAACCAGAACCCAGTCCTTGGTCTTGGCCTTGCCCGACTGCATGGCGTTGCGGGCGGGACGATAAATGATCGCGGTCAAGATCGGCTCCCATACTGTCGTATCCATCGCCAGTCTGCTGTGACAGGCCGGATTCGTCAATTCCATTGCGCCTGGTCGGGGCAGCAAGATTCGAACTTACGACCCCTGGTTCCCAAAACCAGTGCTCTACCAGACTGAGCTATGCCCCGTCCCGGCGCAGGGCGACCGATTACATCTTCTTGTTGCCATGGGCAAGCCATGTTACGCCGCCTCCACATCTCCAATATGCGAAGGGCAGGGCGTGCAGGACGAGACGGGCAATTCGGGATGGAATCAATTGCCCGGCACGGTTCGGTTTGCTTTGGGGATCGTGGCCTTGCTCGCGATTTTCACCTTTTTGGCGCTGAGCATCGATATTCAGATCGTACGCGCTTTGGGCCGTTGGCCGGATGAGGAGCGAGCCTGGTTTGAAGCGCTGACGCGTTGGGGACAATCCGACTGGATTCTCTATCCCACACTGGCACTGACTGTCGGCGCATTGCTTTTGGGGTTTGCTCCGCTCGGCTATTCCTGGCGCTGGACAGTGCGGGCAATCGGCGCCGTCTCCTGGATGATATTCGTAGCGGTGGGGCTCCCGGGCCTCATTGTGCAGATCGCTAAACGATTGATTGGCCGCGCGCGTCCATTCCTCTATGACCAACAGGGCTCGCTCAGCTTTCACTTTCTGCCGCCGGACTGGACCCTGCATTCCTTCCCGTCAGGCCATTCGGCCACGGCATTTGCCCTCGCTTACGTCGCCACACGCCTGACGGCGCCGCTTTGGGGCGTGCTGTTCTACGCCTGGGCTGCCTTGGTTGCGCTGTCGCGCATCACGACGGGCGCGCATTATCCGACCGATGTGATTGCGGGCACATTGTTGGGGTGGTTCGGCGCAAAACTGATCGTTGACCGGTTTGAGCGCCACGGCTTTCCCGTGGCCGCACGAAACGGCACCGGCACCAACCCGGCTGGCGCACTGATCTGGCGAGGGCTCAAGCGACTGGTGCGCTCCGTCCGGCCCCAGTTTCGCCGGCCCTAGTTTCGCGCGCGGTTGTAGCGCTTCAGCCCTTCGGCGAGGTCCTGCTGCAGGTCGTCCGCGTCTTCGCTGCCAATGTGAACCCGAATGAGGTTGCCTTCACGATGATAGGGGACCGCGGTGCGGGCATGTCCCGGCCGCGGCGACAGGATAAGCGATTCAAAACCGCCAAAGGAAACGCCGATCGAGAAAATCTCCATGAAATCCAGCATCCGGCCAACGGCCATGCGCGATGCCGGCTCCAGTTCGAACGCGAATGTGCTGCCGGAGCCGGAGAAGTATTTCTTGAACAGATGATTGTCCGGGTGCGAGGGCAGGGCGGGATGAATGACTTCCTTCACGCCGTCCTGCCCAACCAGCCAGTTTGCGATTTGCTGGGCGGAACTGGAATGCCGGTCCATTCTGAGCCTGAGGGTCTTGAGGCCACGCAAGGTGAGATAAATGTCGTCAGGAGACGACGCACTGCCGAACAGATGATGGGTCGAGACAATTGCATCCGCCCAGCGTTCGTTGGCGGTCATGGTGCCGATCACCAGATCCGAATGGCCACCAAAATACTTGCTGCCGGTATGCACGACCACATCGGCGCCAAGCGCGAGCGGCTGATGAAAGAGCGGTGAAGCCCAGCTATTGTCGATGAGAATGGGAATATCGCGTTCGCCGCGCGCCGCCGCAATCGCCGGGAGGTCCTGCATCTCGAACGTCACCGAGCCCGGCGTTTCCAGATAGATGGCGCAGACGTCATCATTGATCAGGTCCGAAATTCCACTGCCGATGCGCGGATCGAAATAGACCGGATTGACACCCATCCGTTTCAGCACCCCGTTCGCGAAGTTGCGTGTCGGTTCATAGACGCAGTCCGCCAGCAAAACCGTCTTGCCTGCGCTTGCGACTGACATCAGCGCCATGCACGCTGCCTGCAGCCCCGAGGGTGTGATGCGCGTGACGGCGCCGCCCTCCATTTGAGTGACCACGTCCTGCAGCGCGTCGGAGGTAGGGTTCCCCTCACGGGCATAGGAATAGCGTTGCGCCTTGTTGTCGAAGGTTTCGAGATCCGGATAGAGCACGGTCGATCCATGCACCACAGGAACGTTGACGAAGCCATACTGATTTTGTGGGTCGCGCCCTGCATGAGCGAAAAAGGTTGCGCTGTTTTTTTGCTTTTGAGCCATGGCGATCCATCCAGATTTGACCCGCATCTAGGGCACACCATGGCTCGCCATGACAAGCACCATGTCCGCACTTCCCACCGGCCTTTTTTCCCGAGCAGTCGTCGCCTCGCTTCGGACAAACCGGTGGTAGCAAAGGTTTAATGACGGTGTGCCACTTGACCTTTTGGTCAATAATGGTTTCGATGCAGCCAGCTCTGCACCGGTTTTCCTTGCCAGGTGCAGGCACAGGTCTGGACCAGGCGCGACGCGCCGGGAACCGGACGGGCGAAAAACAGGTTAGGAAACAAAAGGCAATCACATGAAAAAAATTATCAAAGTAGCGCTTGCAGCAGCGTTCGGCCTCGCGGGCGTGGCGACTGCGCAGGCTGGAACCTTGCAGGACGTACAGGCCAAAGGCTTCGTTCAGTGCGGTTCCAACGGCAGTCTCCCGGGCTTTGGCGTGCCGGATGATCAGGGCAATTGGACTGGCCTTGATGTCGACTATTGCCGTGCGCTTGCTGCAGCCGTGTTCGGCGATCCGAATGCCGTGAAGTTCACGCCGCTTTCGGCCAAGGAACGCTTTACCGCACTTCAATCCGGTGAAGTTGACGTCCTGTCGCGCAACACGACCTGGACCATGACCCGCGATGCCAGCCTCGGGCTGAACTTTGTTGGCGTTGACTACTACGATGGTCAGGGATTCATGGTTCGCAAGTCGCTTGACGTGTCTTCGGCGCTCGAACTGAGCGGCGCCGCGGTCTGCACCAACACGGGCACGACGACTGAGCTGAACGTGGCCGACTACTTCCGTGCCAACAACCTGGACTACGAAGTTGTGGCGTTTGAAAAGGGCGACGAAGTTATCGCCGCCTATGACGCCGGCCGTTGCGATGTGTTCACGACGGACGCTTCCGGCCTCTATGCCGAACGTCTCAAACTCACCAATCCGGATGAACACATGATTCTGCCGGAAATCATCTCGAAAGAGCCTCTCGGTCCTGTGGTCCGTCAGGGCGACGATGAGTGGTTCAACGTCAACAAGTGGGTTCTGAACGCGATCATCAACGCAGAAGACCTCGGCGTGAACCAGGCCAACGTCGACCAGATGCTGGGTTCCGACAATCCGGAAATTCGCCGTCTGCTTGGCGCCGAAGGCACCTTTGGTGAGATGATCGGCCTCAGCAACGACTGGGCCTACAACGTCATCAAGATGGTGGGCAACTATGCCGACATCTTTGACCGCAACGTCGGTCCGGATACGCCGCTCGGCATCTCGCGCGGCCTGAATGCTCTGTGGAGCAAGGGCGGCATTCTCTACGCACCGCCGATCCGCTAAGGACAAGAAACGCCCGGTCAGAAAAAACCTGACCGGGCGTTTCGCCTAAGGGCGACTTATCTTCGGGGCTGATGCCGGCACGTCAAACCGGCCAGCGTGGAAACCACCCGTGAATGTTGGGGCACGGCAGGGAGTACCGCCACATGACAGATTCAAGCCAGAACGGCGGCGTCGAACGCACGTTCTTTCTGAATGACCCGAAAGTCCGGGCCATCATCTATCAGGTCGTCATGGTCGCTATCGTGGTCTGGGCGGGCTGGTCGATCGTCGACAACACGGCCACCAATCTGAACGAACGCGGCATACCGTTCGGATTTGATTTTCTGACGGCGCCATCCGGATTCGGCATCAATCAGTCGCTCATTCCCTATTCCGAAAGCTCGACCTATGGCGATGTCTATTGGGTTGGGCTCATCAATACACTTCTGGTGGCCGTCATTGGCGTGTTTTTCGCCACCATACTCGGCTTTCTCATCGGCATAGCCCGTCTGTCACACAACTGGCTGATCGCGCGCATCGCGACGGTCTATATCGAGATCATCAGAAACGTTCCGCTTCTGCTGCAATTGTTCGTCTGGTATTTCGCAGTGCTCAGGCTGCTGCCGGCCAAGCGCGAAGCGTTGGACCTCGGCCCCATCGGGCTCCTCAACATTGCTGGATTTTACGCGCCCAAGCCCATATTCGGTGCAAACACCTGGATGGTGGGGGTCGCTATCCTGATCGCCATCGCCCTGGGCATCGGTATCCGCTTCTGGGCGCGCCGCCGCCAGATGGCAACCGGGCAACAATTCCCGATCGGCTGGACCTTCATCGGTCTCCTGATCGTGCTTCCATTGATCGCCTATTTCATTTCGGGCGATCCGATCACTTTCGAATACCCCGAACTGGCGCGCTTCGGTCCGCAGGGCGGCATTCGGGTGATCCCGGAATTCATCGGCCTGTTGCTGGCCTTGACGCTCTACACGGCTGCATTCATCGCTGAAATCGTGCGCGCCGGCATCATGGCGGTCAGTCACGGGCAGACCGAAGCCGCGCATGCGCTCGGCCTCCGCAACGGACCGACGCTGCGCCTCGTCATCGTTCCGCAGGCCATGCGCGTCATCATCCCGCCTCTGACCAGTCAATACCTAAATTTGACCAAGAACTCGTCGCTGGCGGTTGCGATTGCTTATCCGGATCTGGTGTCCACGTTTACCGGCACCGCCCTGAACCAGACCGGACGTGCGGTTGAAATCATCCTGATGACGATGCTCACCTATCTGGCCATTTCGCTTCTGACCTCGGCCTTCATGAACTGGTACAACAAGCGCGTCGCGCTGGTGGAACGCTGAGGGGGATTGGGAAGATGGCTCAACAAACCTATTACGTGCGCGACACGCTCGCTGAACAGCAACCGGCTCCGGCTTCCACCACGGGTCTTGTGGGGTGGATGCGGGAGAACCTGTTCAACGGCCCGTTCAACACAATTCTGACGCTCCTGGCCCTCTACGTCATCTACTCAGTCGCCTGGCCGGTCATCGAATTCGTGTTTATCAATGGCGTGTGGACGGGCGACGACCGTACGGTCTGCACGACCGCCGCCCAAGGCGGCATTCAGCCTGATGGCTGGTTTGGCGGTTGCTGGGCTTATGTCGGTGCCTATCTGAACCAGTTCATGTATGGGCGCTATCCGTTCGAAGAACGCTGGCGAGTCGACATATCGGCAATTCTGCTCGTTCTGGCCCTGATTGCGGTTCTCGTGCCCAATCTGCCGTTCAAGCGCTGGGCGCTTCTCTTCGCGGCCATTGTTTTCCCGGTGGCAACCATCGTTCTGCTGACGGGCGGCCACTTCGAACTGGGTGGTTTCTTCTTTGGCCTTTCTGGTTTGGCTGGGCTTTCGGGGGACTTCGCGTTTTTTGCGGACCTGGCCATTGTCGCGCTGATCGTCGCTGGCGCTGGTCTGTTGGCCGCTCGGGCAACAGGATCAAACCCTGGTTCGGTCGTTGTGCCAATTATTGCCGTCTTTGTCGGCATTGGCGTGATCATGGCCATATTCGCAGTCGATTTCGGTCTGGCGCCGGTCGAAACGGCCGTCTGGGGCGGCCTGCTGGTCACCATGGTGATTTCGGTGACGGGCATCACGGTTTCGCTGCCGTTTGGCGTGCTGCTGGCGCTGGGGCGTCGGTCGCAAATGCCCGTGATCCGTTCTCTTTCGGTGATCTTCATCGAATTCTGGCGCGGCGTTCCGCTCATCACCGTGCTGTTCATGTCATCGGTGATGCTGCCGCTGTTCCTGCCGGCCGACACGGATTTCGACAAACTGCTGCGTGCCCTGATCGGCGTTGCCTTGTTCTCCTCCGCCTATATGGCTGAAGTCGTTCGCGGCGGCCTGCAGGCCATTCCGCGCGGTCAATATGAGGGTGCGATGGCGCTTGGTCTGACCTTCTGGCAGATGATGCGCATGATCATCCTGCCTCAGGCGCTCAAGCTGGTCATTCCCGGAATTGTGTCGACCTTCATTGGCCTGTTCAAGGACACCACGCTGGTGTTGATCATCGGCCTGTTCGATTTCCTTGGCCAAATCCAGTCGAGCTTTGCCAATCCGAACTGGGCATCGCCCGTACAGGCGCTTAGCGGCTATCTGTTCGCCGCCTTCACCTACTGGATCTTCACCTTCTCCATGTCGCGTTACTCGATTTACACCGAGCAGCGGCTTCATACCGGACACAAGAGATAAGCTGAAAAGGACCTGAACCCATGTCTGATGCTGCTGAAAAAGACGACGCAATTGATCGGTCAAAAATGAAGGTAGGCGAGGAGATCGCCGTCAAACTCGAAAACGTCAACAAATGGTATGGCGATTTCCATGTGCTCAGGGATATCAACCTGACGGTGCACAAGGGCGAGCGAATTGTCATCTGCGGCCCTTCCGGATCCGGCAAATCAACCATGATCCGGTGCATCAACCGGCTCGAGGAGCACCAGAAGGGTTCGATTGTCGTCAACGGGGTTGAACTGACCAACGATCTGAAGCGCATCGACGAGGTGCGGCGCGAAGTCGGTATGGTGTTCCAGCATTTCAACCTTTTTCCGCATCTCACAATTCTGGAAAATTGCACGCTCGCCCCGATTTGGGTCCGCAAGGTGCCAAAAAGGGAAGCTGAAGCGACGGCGATGCACTATCTGGAACGCGTCAAGATTCCCGAACAGGCCAACAAATATCCCGGCCAGCTTTCCGGCGGTCAGCAACAGCGCGTTGCCATTGCGCGCTCCTTGTGCATGAACCCGCAGGTCATGCTGTTCGACGAACCCACATCGGCACTCGACCCCGAAATGATCAAGGAAGTGCTCGACGTGATGGTTGGTCTGGCCGAAGAGGGCATGACCATGCTGTGCGTGACCCACGAAATGGGTTTTGCCCGCGAAGTGGCAAATCGCGTGATCTTCATGGATCAGGGCCAGATCATCGAGGAAAACGAGCCCGAGCCGTTCTTCTCGAATCCCCAGCATGATCGCACCAAGCTCTTCCTGAGCCAGATTTTGCACTAGCACGCATCCCGGAAAACCGGGATCGTCGCCAGTCGTTTTCCGTCTGCCACCGGACGGAAAATGTGGGTTGTGAAGTGCTTCCCTGCCAGTTGGCTTGACGCACAGCCATGGGCTGGAGATAGATGTCTTGGATCAGCCCAGCCGCGCAAAGAACGCAGGCGGGAGGAACGAGGGATCGAGTGGGAACCTTGGTGGATTTTGTGGGCGTAAAACAGACATTCGCGCATCTGCTTGCTGCGTTCATGGCAAGCCTGCTGCTTCTGTCCGCGTCTGTGGCCGCTTCGTTGGCGCAGGATGATCCGGTTGTCGCGTCCACGCTGGACAAGGTCCGCGACCGCGGATTTCTGGTCTGTGGTTCGAGCGATGATCTGCCAGGCTTCGCGCAAATGAACAGCAGCGGCCAATGGGTCGGGTTCGATGTCGACTTTTGCCGCGCAATTGCCGCGGCAACCCTTGGCGACGCGAACAAGGTCGAGTTTCGCTCGCTTGATGGGGAAGGGCGCTTTGCTCCCCTCCAGACCGGATCCGTCGACGTCATGGTCCGGGATGCGGTCTGGACCATGGCGCGCGATACGCAATTCGGTGTCCGTTTTGTCGCGACATCGTTTTTCGATGGTCTGACATTCCTTGTACGTGGCGAACTCGGCATCGTATCCGCCTACCTCCTGGACGATGTGGATGTGTGCGTGGCCGAAGCCGGCGACGATCGGCGGCGGATGAACGAGTTCTTCTTTGAAAACCAGGCAACGTTCCGCGAAGTCGTCTACGAAAGCCGGGAAGATCTTGCCATCGCTTATCAAGCGGGCCTTTGCGACGCCATCGCTGCACCCGCGTCGGTGCTTCAGGCGATCCGGCGAACATTGCCGGACCCTGCACAACACCGGATCATGCCGGAATTCATTTCAAAGGCGCCCTATGGCCCCGTTGTGCGCGCCGGTGACGACCAATGGGCGGATATCGTCGCTTGGGTCTACTACGCGATCATTAATGCCGAGGAGCTTGGCGTATCGCAACTCAACCTTGAATCAATGCAAAGTTCCAGAACACCGGCGATCCGCCGATTACTCGGCCTTGAAGAAAATCTCGGTGCCGAATTGGGTCTGTCGAACGATTGGGCCGCAAAGGCCATCGCAGCAGTGGGCAATTATCGGGAAATCTTTGATCGCAATTTCGGTGCCCAAACCGGGGCATCCATGGTTCGCGGGTTGAACGCAAACTGGACGACGGGTGGTCTGCTTTACGCGCCCCCCGTCCTCTAGCGTCTATAATGGCGGCCGGATCATTCGCTGCCGGTTACGACCGGCAAGTCTTCGCGCGCACCCCATTCAGCCCAGGACCCGTCATAAACGTCCAGAGCCTCTATCCCGATTTCAGTCATGGCCAGGGTGAAAAGGGTCGCCGTCACACCTGACCCGCAACTGGCAATTACCGGCTTGTTGGGGTCGATACCGGCGTCGCTCATCAGGCGGCGCAGTTCGGCGGGCCGCTTCATGCGGCCATTCTCGATCAGATCGGGGAACGGCAGATTGAACGAACCCGGCATATGCCCCGATCGCAGCCCCGGCCGCGGTTCAGGTGCGGTGCCCGCAAACCGCTCCGCCGACCGCACATCAACGACCTGTGCCGATCCGCTCTGAATTGCCGCCAGCACCTCCGCGGCAGATTTGATGTGGCCCGGCGCGGCGCTCTGCGAATTGAACTTGGCGATGGGCCAGTCCGCTTTGCCAGTTGCCAGCGGTCGTTGCTCCGTCACCCATTTGGGCAAACCGCCCTCAAGAATGCGCACGTCATGCGCACCCATGATGCGAAAATTCCACCAGGCCCGCGCCGCCGTTCGCAGCCCCAGGCCATCATAGATCACGATTGTATCACTGTCCGATATTCCGAGCTTACCCACGGCCTCGGCGAAGTCGTCTGGTGCGGCGGCCATGTGCGGAAGATCGGTGCCCGGCACCGCAATGCCATCAATGTCAAAAAACACGGCCCCGGGAATGTGAGCTGACAAGAACTCAGCTTCAGGATCGCGATCCTCGTTGGGCAGGTACCAGGACGCATCGACAATGCGAACATTGGTGTCGAACATGTGCGCCGAAAGCCATTCGGTGGAAACGAAAGGAGACGAGCTCAAGACGGATTCTCCTCGTCAAAAAGCAGCGACACGCGCCTGTTCTGCTTGCCTTTCTTCTCGATCTTTCCGATCCGGACCGGACCGATCTCGCCCGTCGAGCGCACATGCGTGCCGCCACACGGTTGCAGGTCGACGGTCTGGTCGGCGGTGCCGATACGGATCAGGCGAACCCGCCCATGGCCCCGCGGCGGCTGGACCTTCATCGTCTTCACGAGGTCGGGATTGGCATCGAGCTCCGCTTCGCTGATCCACTCGGCCCTGATCGGCAGATCTGCAGCGATCCAGTCGTTGATCTGGCGCTGCAAGTCGTCGACATTGTCCGGCACCTCCGGCATGTCGAAATCGAGCCGGCCCTTGTCTGCGCCGACCGAACCGCCAGTCACGGGAAACGGAAACGCCACCGACAGGAGATGAAGCGCGGTGTGCATCCGCATCAACCGGTGACGGCGTTCCCAGTCGATTTGCAGGGAAAGAGCTTCGCCCGGCGCTGGCAAGGTCTGTCCTTCTGCCGGCACATGAACGATCAGGGATTTGTCGCCATCCGGATGAATGCTGGTTGCGATCTGCACATTCGTGCCGTCTGGTCGCGTCAACGTTCCCGAGTCACCGGGCTGCCCGCCGGACGTCGCATAAAAGATGGTGCGGTCGAGCAGAATGCCGCCAAGATCATTGACGTCCAGCACGATCGCCGTCGCGTCGCGCACATAGGCGTCATCTCGGAACAGAAATTCTGTCGGCTCACTCATTCCCGTTCTTTACGCGAGAACGGAAGAAATATCGATGTCTTCTGCGCTTTCCAGCCAACCGGGGACCGGCAGGTCCTTGGACTTGAGGAATTCCGGATTGAAGAGCTTGGACTGATAGCGGTAGCCGTAGTCGCAAAGGGTCGTCACGATCGTATGTCCGGGGCCCATTTCCTGGGCCATGCGCATGGCGCCCGCAATGTTCACGCCGCTCGATCCGCCAAGGCAAAGTCCTTCATGTTCCAACAGGTCGAACAGAACGGGCAGGGCCTCGCGATCCGGAATGCGATAGGCCATGTCAACGCTCAGGCCCTCCAGATTGGCGGTGATGCGCCCCTGACCGATACCCTCGGTGATCGAACTGCCTTCCGACGCAAACTCGCCCGTTGTGAAATACGAATAGAGTGCCGCGCCCTCGGGATCGGCCAATCCGATCTTGATGTCCTTGTTCCGCTCTTTCAGCGCCACAGCGACGCCGGCCAGAGTCCCGCCCGATCCGACGGCGGTGACAAACCCATCGATCTTGCCGCCGGTCTGCTCATAGATTTCCGGTCCTGTGCCTTCGATGTGGGCCTGTCGGTTCAGCACATTGTCGAACTGATTTGCCCACACAGCGCCTTCAGGCAATTCAGATGCGAGTTTGTCGGCCAGACGACCCGAAATCTTGATGTAATTGTTCGGATCGCGATAGGGCTTGGCAGGAACCTCGATCAATTGAGCGCCATTGAGCCGGAGTGTATCCTTCTTCTCGCGGCTCTGGGTTTCGGGAATGACTATCACCGTCTTGTAGCCCAGCGCGTTGGCAACAAGCGACAACCCGATGCCGGTATTGCCAGCCGTGCCTTCAACGATCGTGCCACCCGGTTTCAACGCGCCGCTCTTGATCGCATCGAGAATGATGAACTTCGCCGCCCGATCCTTGACCGACTGGCCGGGATTGAGAAACTCCGCCTTGCCCCAGATTTCGCATCCGGTCAGTTCGCTTGCTTTGTTCAGCCGGATCAGCGGAGTGTTCCCGATTGCGTCGAGCACGGAGTTAAACTTAGTCATTCTGGTTTCCTGTCGTTTTCCGGAGACTTAGCGGCAGCAATGCACAACAACAAGCTTGCGCGAGCCAATTCGCAATCCAAGTTTCCAAAACCTGCCGAAAAAAGCATGTTTTGCTGTAATCGGGATTGATGAGGCAATCCATTCCCATTGTCTGCACTTTGAGAAGTGAAAATTGGGCCCTCACATCGGCTCAGATGGGCAAAATCTCGCTCTCACGGCCTTGCCATTGCCAAAATGAAGGCGTATCCCGGCGCAAAATTTTCCCCAAGGACCGCATTCAAAACATGATTGAACACAAAGCCCGTCTGTCTCACCTGCAAATGCTGGAGGCGGAGAGCATCGAAATTATGCGCGAGGTCGCTGCCAATTTCGAACGCCCCGTCATGATGTATTCCATCGGCAAGGATTCAAGTGTGCTTATGCATCTGGCGCGCAAGGCCTTCTATCCTTCCAAGGTTCCGTTTCCGGCGCTGCATATCGACACCACCTGGAAATTTCGCGAAATGATCGCCTTCCGTGATCAGACTTGCCGCGACTTCGGAATTGACCTGATCGTCCACACCAATCAGGAAGGCGTGCGCGACGGCATCAATCCGTTTGACCACGGTTCTGCCTACACTGACATCATGAAAACCGCAGCGCTGCGCAAGGCATTGTCCGACGGAAAGTTCGATGCCGCCATTGGCGGTGCGCGCCGCGACGAGGAAAAGTCTCGCGCCAAGGAGCGCGTCTTTTCCCACCGCAATGCTCAGCATGCCTGGGATCCAAAAGGTCAGCGGCCGGAACTCTGGCACGTGTTCAACACCAGGATTGCGGCCGGCGAATCCATGCGCGTTTTCCCGCTCTCCAATTGGACCGAGCTCGACATCTGGACCTACATCTACGCCGAGCGGATCCCGATTGTGCCGCTCTATTTCGCCGCGCCCCGCCCCGTGGTCGAACGCGATGGTATCCTGATCATGGTCGATGACGACCGGTTCAGGTTCAATCCAGGCGAAGCCCCAATGACCAAGAGCGTGCGTTTCCGCACGCTTGGCTGTTACCCGTTGACCGGCGCCATCCCCTCGACTGCCTCGACGCTTCCCGAAATCATCATGGAAATGCAGGCCGCGCGCACATCGGAGCGCGACGGGCGTCTGATCGATAGCGATCAGTCCGCATCCATGGAAAAGAAGAAACAGGAAGGGTATTTCTAAGCCATGACTGTTCAGACCGGTTCCGCCCAGACCCAAAGCGGCGAGATTGCACATTGGTTGCACGATCAGACGCACAAAAGCCTGTTGCGCTTCCTCACCTGCGGCAGCGTCGACGACGGCAAATCCACGCTCATCGGCCGCCTGCTTTATGATAGCCAGTTGATCCTCGATGACCAGTTGGCAAGCCTGAAGAACGAAAGCCGCAACCGCGCAGTCGGCGAAGAAGGCATCGATTTCTCACTTCTTGTCGACGGCCTTGCAGCCGAACGCGAGCAGGGGATCACCATCGACGTCGCGTATAGGTTCTTCACCACCGACAAGCGCAAATTCATCGTCGCCGACACTCCGGGCCATGAGCAATATACCCGCAACATGGCGACTGGCGCATCCAATTCGGACCTTGCGCTGGTTCTCATTGACGCGCGCAAGGGCGTGCTGACCCAGACCCGGCGCCACTCGTTCATTCTGTCATTGATTGGCGTTCGCCACGTGGTGGTGGTGGTCAACAAGATCGACCTGGTTGACCACAACGAGGCCGTGTTCGACAAAATCGAGAACGAGTATCGCGAATTTGCCGAGCCGCTTGGATTTGACACGTTGCAGGCCATCCCGGTTTCCGCGTTGCGCGGCGACAATATTCTGGAGCCTTCCGACAACACGCCCTGGTATGACGGGCCGCAACTTCTTCCCTATCTCGAAGAAATCGACGTCTCCGAAGACCGCGACATGGCCAACATGCGCTTTCCGGTGCAGTGGGTGAACCGGCCCAACCTTGATTTCCGCGGTTTCTCGGGAACGGTCGCCTCGGGTATTGTCCGAACCGGCGACGACGTGCTTGTTGCGTCTTCTCGCAAGCCCGCCAAGATCAAGTCGATCGTCACGATGGATGGCGAATTGCGCGAAGCCAGTGCCGGGCAGGCGGTGACACTCACGCTTGACCGCGAAGTCGACATCTCGCGTGGTGACATCCTGAGCCATCCGGGCGAAACACCGGAATATTCCAATCAGTTTCAGGCGCGCATTATCTGGATGCACGAGGAGGCCGCCTATACCGGCAGGTCCTATCTGCTCAAGATCGGCACCCAGATGGTGCCGGCAACCATTACTGCCATCAAGCACAAGACCGACGTCAACACGCTCGAAAAGGTGCCGGGCAACGAACTGCATCTCAACGAAGTCGGAACTGTCACGGTGGCAACCGACAAGCCGATTGCATTCGATTCCTATGGCACCAATCGCCTGACCGGCGGCTTCATTCTGATTCATCGAGTCTCGAATGCGACCCTTGGCGCCGGCGTGATCGATTTTGGTCTCAGGCGTGGTCACAACCTGACCTATCAGGATTTCGATGTGAACCGTCAGGTGCGCGCCGAACGCAAGGGGCAGGAAGCGCAAATCCTTTGGTTCACCGGTCTGTCCGGCTCAGGCAAGTCGACCATCGCCAATCTGGTTGAGAAGCGCCTCACTGCCGAAGGCAAGCACGCCTACATTCTCGACGGCGACAATGTGCGGCACGGTCTGAACAAGGATCTCGGCTTCACCGAACAGTCACGCATCGAAAATATTCGCCGTGTGGCCGAGGTGGCGCGCCTGATGGCAGATGCAGGGCTGATCGTTCTCGTGTCATTCATCTCGCCGTTCAAAAACGAGCGGCGTATGGCGCGCGAGATCGCAGCGGATATCAGGTTCACCGAGATCTTCGTCGACACGCCGCTGGAAATCTGTGAAGCGCGCGATCCAAAGGGCCTGTACCGGCGTGCGCGTCAGGGCGAGATCAAGAACTTCACCGGCATCGACTCGCCGTTCGAGCGGCCGGAATTGGCAGACATCACGCTGGACGGCGGCAACGAGTCTGCAGTTGAACTGGCCAACGAGGTCTTTGACGGTCTGTTCGGCCACTAGGACCCGGATTGCACCAAACCGAGCTTGCCGGCGCGCCACTCATGGTTGCGCCGGCTTTTTTATGCGCGCAACTCAGGTGCAGAGCCAATCAGGATGATTTGAATTTGGGAAAATGGCTCCCCGGGTCGGACTCGAACCAACGACCCAGCGGTTAACAGCCGCTTGCTCTACCAACTGAGCTACCGGGGAACAGATGCAGTCGCACCCGCTTTGGTGCGCCAAAGCTGGCCCCATGTAGCGAAACTGATCCGGTTTGCCAAGACCTCAATTGCCGGAGCCTCAGCTTTTTTGGGGACTGTCCGGATGCCTCCGAAAGTGTCGTTGCGCCGTGACCAAATCGTGCATCGTATTGACGTTCGTGAACGGATCCAGCCCATCGGCACGTGCGAAGTTCACGCGAGTGGATTTCAGGTCGTCATAGAGCGATCGGACAGAACGGCCCCTCGATCTGGCTGCTCCGTCCCGAGCGGCGGGCGCTACGGCTTCCAGTCGCCAGAGCGCATTGACCGGGTACTCGTTATCCTCGAATTGCCCGATGGCGACGTCCGCCGCGCCCCGGGTAAGCGCGTCGAGCATGGTCTCGGTGAAGTCCGCTGGAAGCAGATAGGAATCCACGCTGACCGTCAGAAGGTGCGTTGCCCCTGAATATTGTCGCGGCATTTCCGAAAGCGCCGTCGCGATAGCTTCGCCCGGGCCGAGTCCGGGATCACAGATGGTGTCGGGGAATTCAGCAGAAGGAAGGGGCGCAATGAGCGTCACGGCGTCGCATTGCCGTTGCAACAAGCGGACGCAACGCGTCAGAAGGGACACGCCGCCGACCCTCAGGCCGGCTTTTTCCACATGTCCTAGCCGCGTGCCTAAGCCCCCGGCCAGTATGCCCCCGACAATAAAAACCGCATCGCGATGCGACAAGACAAGTCTCCGGACCTCATTTCGAAATCCGGCTTACAATGACTGCGCCAAAAGGGAAATGGAGGCCACGTCCGGAATCGAACCGGAGTACACGGATTTGCAGTCCGCTGCGTAACCACTCCGCCACGTGGCCCCAATGTCGCGGCTTAGTATTAGGTTTGAGGCTCTTAAGCAATTCTGAAATTTCGAGGGCTTTGCGTTTATTCAGTCGCGCCCTTTTGCACGCACCAAGGAGCAGGCAACCATCCAGGTCATCAACAGACTTTCGTCCGGTCTGGCCTTGCCTTGAACGTCAACCGATGGTTTACCATATCGGCCATTGGCTTTCCGAAACTGCCGGAAAGTTAATCAAGTGTCGCAAAAAAATGTTGCCTTGATATCACGCCCCTCCGCAATTCACCCTCGGGGCGGTCATGTTGCGGAATGTTAAGTTGTTCGCTGTGTGCGGGGTGATTAGTGTGTGCCCATCAGGAGGCGTGAGCATGTTGTTCAAAAAGTACGTTCGGGTAGCTGCCTTGGCGGCGTCGTTGAGTCTTGCCGCCGTGTCTGCCCATGCAGAATCTCTGCGCGACGCACTCGCCAGCGCTTATGCCAGCAACCCCAATATTGCCGCCGCGCTTCTCAGCGTGAAGGCTTCTGCAGAAGATATCGCGATTCGCCGCTCCGGGAAATTGCCGACGATTGCCGGGTCCGCGACCGCAACCTACAATTGGGCGGTTACGGGTGGCACGACGACCCAGAGCACGGTCACGCAATTGGGATTGAGCTATCGGCAGACCCTGTTTGACAACCTGAAAACGGATGCGCAGATCGAACAGGCGCGGGCCGTGACGGTGGCCGCCGCTCAAAGCTTGCGTAACGCAGAGCAGAACGTGCTTCTTTCCGCAGCGACCGCCTATGCCAACGTCGTTCGCGACACGCAACTGGTCCGCCTGCGTCAGGACAACGTCGCCTTTTTCCAGGCTCAGCTGCAATCCGCAAAGGATCGTGAAAGCATCGGCGAGGGGACCCGCGTGGAGGTTTCGCAGGCCGAGGCCGGCTTGGCCCAGGCGATCGCGGCCTATCAGGACGCCATCGCGAGCCTTCAGACTTCGCAGGCCAGCTACGTTCGCTGGATTGGGCACGATCCGCGTGATTTGTCCCTCGATTTCAGTTTCGGCAACATGCTGCCTTCGAGCCTCAACAATGCGCTAAACCAGGCGGAAGGCAACCATCCGGCCATTCTGGCGGCTCAGGCCCAGATCCGTGCCGCGCAATCAGGTTCCGACGCTGCACGGGCGGCGTTTGGCCCGACGCTCGATTTGATCGGCTCGATCTGCGCGCTGAACTGCTTTGGCGCGGGATCGTCGGGAATGTCCGGTTCGATCTCCCTGCAACTGAGCATTCCGATCTATGCCGGCGGTGCTTTGGGCGCCAGCGTGCGGCAGGCCAATCTCAACCAGATCAAATCTGAGGTCGATGCATTGAACGCTCGCGACCAGGTGCGTGAAAGCGTGTTCCAGGCCTGGTCCGGATTGCAGAATGCCGCTGCGCAGATTCAATCAGCGCTCTCCTCGGAACGTGCCTCGCAGCTCGCTCTGGATGGCGTGATCGAAGAACGCAATGTCGGACAGGCCACCACGCTTGACGTGCTTAACGCCCGCTCGAACCTGACCAGCGCCCGCGAGGTCCTGATCTCGGCCCGCACTTCCCAGATGATTGCGTCATTCTCGCTTTTGGCGTCCACGGGCCACCTGTCTGCCGAGCATCTGAGCCTTCCGGTTCAATTGCGCAATGCAGATGGTTACGTGCAGTCGGTCGAGGATGTCTGGGCCGAAGTGCTCAGTCTGCCCGACAACTAGGCGCTACCGACCGGCAGTCCGAAAACTGCAAGATGCCCCGAAATCCGTGGAGATTTTCGGGGCATTGTTTTCGCTGCTTTGACCCTGCGTTAATCTGTGCTCGCCGAATCAGTATGGTTCTGGGCCCTTTTGCGTGTAGCCAGAGGCCCGAGCCGATTGAAATCGGACGGATCGCAGTGTGGCGGGTCGGGGTTCCCGATGGCATCCGTGACGAGGGCGCGTTGGAAATTCAGTGAGCGAGTTAGGGGTCATAATGAACAAGCCTGCGGCCAAGGAACCATCTATGGACGAAATCCTGTCGTCCATTCGCCAGATTATTGCCGACGAAGACATGCAGGCAGTGGGCGGCAACGCTGTTGAACCCACGGCACAGCCCGAAGTGCCCGAATTCGATGCAGGGGCGGACGAAGACATTCCCCTTTCGCTGTCCACCGACCAGATGCTCTCCGGCGCCATGTCTGAACAAGCGGAAAGCCTGGACGAAGAGCCGCTCGTTTTGAGCACGCCGGAACCGGAATTTGAGCCCGACACGGCGATTTCGGACGAGGACTTGGGCGAGCCGGAAATGTCGACCGGGCAGGACACTGCGCCTGTCGAGAGCGAAATGGGTTTTCCGCCGATCGTTGTCGCCGACGATGTTGCCTTTGAGGAGGACGCGGCAGCCGACGACGAGATGCAGGCCGACGAAGACGAAGCACCAGCGATGCCGCCGGTTCGCGAACCCTTTGTCGAGGATATCCCCGTAGCGGCGTCGGCAATGCCGGATCCCGGCCTCAGTGCTGCCATGACCGAAGAACTTCTCGCGCCCGCGACGAATGCGGCCGTCCGCTCCACCATGTCCAGGCTCAATTCCCGCGCGGCCGTCGCATCTGGGGTCACGCTGGATGATATGGTGCGCGAAATGATGCGCCCGATGATCAAGGCCTGGCTGGACGAAAACCTGCCCGCGATGGTCGAACGTCTGGTCGAACGTGAGATTTCCCGCATTTCCAGAGGCGAGTAGCGAAAACGACCCGCCGGGGCAAGTCGGTTCAGTGAACCAATTTGAGGATAGAGCGCGCCGAACGGGGCCGCGAGGCGTAGTGTCCAGCCGGCTCCTTCGCACGAACTTGAGCGTCCCGCTGAACGATTGAAAGGTGCCGAACGGCAAAAGAAAATCGGCGGTGACTAACTGACCCGATGGGCCAATTTGGCCTTAAAGTCGCATGACAAGCCGGTCCGGAGGCAGGGATTCCAGCACTTCTGCCACAGCCCGGAACGCTTGGGTGTTGACACGCGCGGCGCCTTTGGTTTTTGAAGAACAACTTTTTCGCCCGCCTCGGGCGGGCTTGGTTTTCCCGGAATTCTCAGATGATCGACAAAACCTATCAACCCGAAAGCGTGGAATCGCGCATTTACCGCGAATGGGACGAGTCCGGTGCGTTCAAGGCTGGCGCCGGCGCAAAGCCCGGTGCGGAGAGTTTTTCGATCGTCATCCCGCCCCCCAACGTCACGGGCTCCCTTCATATTGGGCACGCGCTGAACAATACGCTTCAGGACATCATGATCCGTTTCGAGCGCATGCGCGGCAAGGATGTGCTTTGGCAGCCCGGTCTCGATCATGCGGGAATTGCCACACAGATGATCGTGGAGCGTCAGATGGCGGCCCGACAGGAACCGTCACGCCGCGAGATCGGCCGCGAGAAGTTCCTCGAAAAGGTCTGGGAGTGGAAGGCGGAGAGCGGCGGCATCATCCTTAATCAGTTACGCCGTCTGGGCGCGTCCTGCGACTGGTCGCGCGAGCGATTCACCATGGACGAGGGCCTCAGCCGCGCCGTTCTCAAGGTCTTTGTCGGCCTTTATGAAAAAGGCCTGATCTACCGCGCCAAGCGCCTGGTCAACTGGCATCCCGGTCTGCATACGGCCATTTCCGACCTCGAAGTCGAGAACATCGAAGTCGACGGTCATATGTGGCACTTCAAATACCCGCTGGCGGGAGGCGAGACATACACCTATGTCGAGAAGGACGAGGACGGCAACATCGCCTTCTCCGAGGAGCGTGATTACATTTCCATCGCCACGACCCGCCCCGAAACCATGCTTGGCGACGGTGCGGTCGCGGTGCATCCCTCCGATGAGCGCTATGCGCCGATCGTCGGCAAGCTCTGCGAAATTCCCGTTGGTCCCAAGGAACATCGCCGTCTGATCCCCATCATCACGGACGAATATCCCGACCCCGATTTCGGCTCCGGCGCGGTCAAGATCACTGGCGCACACGATTTTAACGACTACGAAGTCGCCAAGCGCGGTCACATCCCCATGTATTCGCTGATGGATGTTGGCGGCCGCATGCGCGATGACGGCGCGCCTTATGAGGATCAGGCCCGCATCGCCATGCGCATCGCCAACGGCGAGGAGGATTTCGACGAGAACAAGATTGCGGCGATGAACATTGTGCCCGACGAATATCGCGGGCTCGATCGTTTCGAAGCGCGCGACCGCATCGTCGCCGATATCGACGCCGAAGGTCTGATGATCATGGTCGAGGACAAGAAGATCATGCAGCCGCATGACGAAAAGTCCAAGCTCGTCGTCATCGAACCGTTCCTGACCGACCAGTGGTTCGTCGATGCCGAGGTTCTGGCCAAACCCGCCATTGCCTCGGTGCGCGAAGGCCGCACCAAATTCGTGCCGGAAAGCTGGCAGAACACCTATTATTCCTGGATGGAAAACATCAGGCCATGGTGCATCTCGCGTCAGCTCTGGTGGGGCCATCAGATCCCGGCCTGGTATGGTCCAGATGGCGAGGTTTTCGTCGCTCATGATGAAGCCGAAGCAAATCAGAAAGCCGAAGCACATTACGGCAACGCGGTTGAGCTGGAACGCGATCCCGACGTGCTCGACACTTGGTTTTCATCAGCGTTGTGGCCGTTCTCGACCCTTGGCTGGCCTGACCAGACAGATGAGCTGAAGCGCTATTACCCAACCTCGGTTCTCGTCACCGGTTTCGACATCATCTTCTTCTGGGTCGCCCGCATGATGATGGCCGCCCTCGAATTCATGCACGAAGAACCGTTCCATACGGTCTATGTGCACGCGCTCGTCCGCGACGAGAAGGGCGCCAAGATGAGCAAGACCAAGGGCAATGTGATCGACCCGCTCAAGCTCATCGACGAGTACGGCGCCGACGCAACCCGCTTTACCCTGGCTGCCATGGCCGCGCAGGGGCGCGACATCAAGCTTGCCATGTCGCGGGTCGAAGGCTATCGCAACTTCGTCACCAAGCTCTGGAACGCGGCGCGCTTCCTCGAGATGAACGGCTGTACGCATGTTGAGGGCTTTGAACCCAAGGCGCTGTCGCAACCGATTAACAAGTGGATTGTAGGCTCGGTCGCGGCGGCGGTTTCAGCAGTTGAGAAGGGCATCGACGAGCACCGTTTCAACGATGCCGCCAGCGCGGCCTACGATTTCGTCTGGGGCACGTTCTGCGACTGGTTCATCGAACTGTCCAAGCCCGTTTTACAGGGCGAAGACGAAGCTGCCAAAGCCGAAATGCGCGGCACCGCCGCGTTCGTGCTCGACCAGATTCTGAAACTCCTGCATCCGTTCATGCCCTTCGTCACCGAAGAGCTCTGGACCCAGACCAATTCCGCTCACGCGGACCGCTCGACCATGCTCATGCTCAGCGAGTGGCCGGACCTTGCCGGGCTGCGCGATGAGGTTGCAGAAGCCGAGATCAATTGGCTGACGTCGGTGATTTCGGGCATCCGCTCGGTCCGTTCCGAGGTCAATGTGCCGGCCGGGGCAAAAATCGCCTTGAACATCGTTGGCGCCAACAGCGAAAGCCGCGCCCGGGTCGAAGCCCATCGTGCTGCCATCGAGAGGCTCGCCAGAATCGAGACCATCACGTTTGCGGAATCGGTGCCGCAGGCATCCGCGCAATTGATCGTGGGCGAGGCGACCTATGCAATGCCGCTGGAAGGCGTGATCGACATCGACGCCGAAATGGCCCGCCTGCGCCGCGACATCGAAAAGCTCGATAAGGACATCGTTCAGATCGATCGCAAACTTTCCAACGAGCAATTCGTCGCCAAGGCGCCGCCGGAGATCGTCGAAGAGCAACGCGAGAAGCTTGAGGGCCTCGCTACTCAGAAGTCGCGTGTTGAGGCGGCACTCGGCCGGCTGGGCTGATCCGGCGTACTGAGCGTTGCCAAACTGCAACACTCCGAAATGGAATCATCCCGCTGGTCTGGTGCGGACAATTGCCCATTTCTCCGGCCACAATCTGACCTAAAATCTCACATCAGTGGAGCGGGGCGGAAAGAATTGCGGCAGGGCTGAGTAGCACCTGCCGAAACCATTTCTTCACGCCACGTCTTCATCTTGTCCCGGCACATGGCCGCCCGGCCAACGCTGCCTTTCACACAAGATTGAGTCAGGGGAACCATAATGGACGTGAAAAACGTCGACAAATCCAAGCTTCCATCCCGGCACGTGACCGTTGGTCCGTCGCGGGCGCCGCACCGTTCATACTATTACGCGATGGGTTTGACGTCCGGGCAGATTCAGCAGCCATTTGTGGGCGTTGCGACCTGCTGGAACGAAGCCGCACCGTGCAATATTTCCCTCATGCGTCAGGCGCAGGCGGTGAAAAAAGGCGTTGCCGCCAACCATGGCACCCCGCGCGAATTCACCACCATCACGGTGACCGACGGCATTGCCATGGGACACCAGGGCATGAAGTCCTCGTTGGTGTCGCGCGATGTTATCGCGGACTCGGTCGAACTGACCATGCGCGGTCACTGTTATGATGCGCTCGTCGGGCTCGCGGGCTGTGACAAGAGCCTTCCCGGCATGATGATGGCCATGTGCCGTCTCAACGTGCCGTCGGTGTTCATCTACGGCGGTTCGATCCTTCCGGGCACCTATAAGGGCCACGACGTGACGGTTGTCGACGTGTTCGAGGGTGTTGGTCTGCATTCGGTCGGCAAGATGTCCGATGAGGATCTCGAAGAACTCGAAATGGCAGCTTGTCCGTCGGCGGGTGCCTGCGGCGGCCAGTTCACCGCCAACACCATGGCGACCGTGTCCGAAGCCATTGGCCTTGCGCTGCCTTATTCGGCTGGCGCACCGGCGCCATACGAAATTCGTGACAGCTTCTGCATGACCGCCGGTGAGCAGGTCATGGAGCTGATCAAGATGAATTTGCGCCCGCGCGATATTGTCACCCGCAAGGCATTGGAAAACGCGGCAACCGTTGTGGCTGCTTCTGGTGGCTCGACCAATGCCGGTCTGCATCTTCCGGCCATCGCCAACGAAGTCGGCATAGATTTCGATCTGTTCGACGTTGCCGAAATTTTCAAGCGCACGCCCTACATCGCCGATCTCAAGCCGGGTGGGCGTTACGTCGCCAAGGACATGTTCGAGGCCGGCGGCATCCCGATGCTCATGAAAACCCTGCTCGATGAGGGTTTTCTGCACGGCGACTGCATGACAGTGACCGGCAAGACCATTGCCGAAAACCTTGCCGGCGTAAAATGGAACGACAAGCAGGACGTCGTGGTCAAGGCCTCAACGCCGATCTCTCCGACCGGCGGTGTTGTCGGGTTGAAGGGCAATCTGGCGCCGGACGGCGCCATCGTGAAGGTCGCGGGCATGAAACGCCTCGAGTTCACCGGCCCGGCCCGTTGCTTCGATAACGAAGAAGAATGCTTCGCCGCCGTCACCAACCGTGAGTACGAGGAAGGCGACGTTCTGGTCATCCGCTACGAGGGTCCCAAGGGTGGACCTGGCATGCGCGAAATGCTGTCGACCACGGCGGCTCTTTACGGTCAGGGCGCCGGCGACAAGGTTGCCTTGATCACGGATGGCCGCTTTTCGGGCGCCACCCGCGGTTTCTGCATCGGCCACGTGGGACCCGAAGCTGCCGAAGGCGGGCCGATCGGACTTCTCAGGAACGGCGATATGATCACGATAAATGCCGTAACCGGCGAGTTGAGCGTCGACCTCAGCGATGAGGAACTGGCCAGCCGCCGGGCCGACTGGCAGGCGCGAGAAAGCCAGTTCGGGTCCGGCGCCATCTGGAAATATGCACAGACCGTTGGCTCTGCTCGCTACGGCGCGCTGACCCACCCGGGCGCCAAGGGCGAAAAGGAGTGCTATGCGGACATTTAGGTCCATAGCCTTTGCCGGCACGCTTCTGGCCGCGAACTTCGCGGCCGGCGGCGCATTTGCGCAATCAGCCGCTGACGCCGCCAACGCCTTGGCAGCGGGCGGGCAGGGTGCGTTTGCCGGTGCCGAAGCCGGGATTTCGAGTGCGGACATGGTTCAGGTACTCGAACAGGCCGCTGCCGCCGGCGATCCGCTGGCTATGTGGCGGCTTGGCGTGATGTATGAAAGCGGCACCGGTGTCGAGCAGGATCGCGTGAAGGCGTTTGGCTATTTTTCACGCATTGCCGACGAAAACGCTGACGCCGCGCCCAAATCCATCGAGGCCGATATCGTCGCCCAATCCTTCGTCAAGATGGGCGACTATTATCGCGTTGGCTTGCCCGGCGCGGGGATCACCGCTGACCAGAATGAGTCGCGTGCGCTTCTGTTCCACGCCGCCTCCTATTTCGGCGACCCGGAAGCCCAGTACAAACTGGGTCTGGTCTATCTCGATGAAGACAATCCGGGCAGCGCCTTGCAGGGTGCGCGTTGGTTGGCACTCGCCGCGCACAAGGGCCATGTCGGGGCCATGGCAGTGCTTGGTGATCTGCTCTTCAACGGCGACCGCATCGAGCAGCAGCCGGTCGAGGGGCTGATGTGGCTCAATCTCGCGCATCAGCGCACCAAGGGCAGCGAGGACGAAACCTGGGTGGCCGAACTGCTCAACCGGGATTCCTCGATCGCAACGCCCGAACAGCGCAAGCAGGCTCTCGACGCGGCCAACGCGGTCAGTTCTCAGATCGCAAGCAATTAGAGCATTAGAAGCTGAACTGCCCCTCGACCGCAACATGGTCCGATGGCTTGTCCCATCCGCGCAAATCGCGATGAACCTTCACCCCATCCAGCCGGTCGGCGGCTTGGGGTGAGAGCATGAGGTGATCGATGCGGATGCCGGCATCGCGCCGCCATGCGCCGGACTGGAAATCCCAGAACGTGTAGGCAGGCGCATCGGTCGTGGCGCGCAGGGCATCGGTCATCCCGAGATTTTGCAGAATTCTGAACTTCTCCAGGCTCTCCGGGCGGAACAGCGCATCGCCCCACCAGGCCTTTGGATCATGGCAATCGTGGCCGGTGGGTATGAGATTGAAATCACCCATCAAAACGAACGGTTCTTCCTCATCCAGCCGCTGCTGCACGAAGGCATTCAGCCGGTCCATCCAGCCCAACTTGTACGGAAACTTCTCCGAATCGACCGGATTGCCATTAGGCAAATAGATGCAGCAGACCTTGAAACTGCCGGACTCGCTCGAAAACGTACCCTCGATCAACCGCGCCTGTTCGTCGCTATCGTCGCCCGGCAGTCCGCGATGCATGTCGTCGAATGGCAGTTTGGAGAGCAGGGCGACCCCGTTGAAGCTTTTCTGCCCGTGTATTTCGACATTGTAGCCGAGCGCTTCGAACTCCTCGCGCGGGAAATTTTCGTCAATCGACTTGATTTCCTGCAGACCGACAATGTCCGGTTGTGCCTGTTCCAGCCAGGACTTGACGACTTCGAGCCGCGCCTTGATTCCGTTGATATTCCAGGTCGCGATCTTGAGGGCCATCGGATGCTCAGACCGAAAAACTTGTGCCACAGCCGCAACTTGCGACCGCATTCGGATTCTTTATCTGAAATGACTGGCCCATCAAATCGTCGACAAAGTCGATTTCGGATCCGCCCATGAATTCAAGGCTCATAGAATCGATAGCGACCTTGGCGCCGCTGCCTTCCAGCACCAGGTCATCATCCGAAGAATCGTCCGGCACGAGGTTGTATTCGTACTGAAAGCCGGAACATCCGCCGCCGGCCACCGAAATACGCAAAATCGTCCCGTCCGGCTCCTGCGACAGGATCGCGGCGACCCGTTTGGCCGCGCTTGGGGTCAAAACTACCCCTTTTTCGAGTGTTTCGGTATCAGACACTTTGGCAGACCCCGTTCTTGGGCTATGGGCAATTTCAGTAAAGATAATCAGCCGCCGCCGGTTTGCAAAGCCTGTCTGTGAGAACGAATTCGTGACTGTGCCTTATGCCGAAAAGCCTGAACGGAGCCGGGGCCGCTTCTATTCGACCTCGGACAGTCCAACCCGCTCCGAATTCCAGCGCGATCGCGACCGGATCATCCACTCCACGGCCTTTCGCCGATTGCAGCACAAGACCCAGGTTTTCCTGCATCATGAGGGGCATCATTTCCGGACCCGTCTCACGCACACGCTGGAGGTCTCCCAGATCGCCCGCTCGATTGCGCGGGCGCTGGACTTGAATGAAGACCTGGCTGAAGCCGTCGCACTCGCGCACGATCTCGGCCATCCGCCTTTCGGACATGCCGGGGAACGCGCTCTGGATCGCGCCATGCGGGGTTTCGGCGGCTTCGATCACAACGTGCAGGCACTCAGAACCGTCGTTCTGCTGGAAAATCGCTACGCCGAGCATGACGGGCTGAACCTGACCTGGGAAACGCTCGACGGCATTTTCAAACACAATGGCCCCGTCGGTCCCAAGGCTCTGGCCATGCTGGATTTTTTGCCGGACGCGCAAAAGATATCCAACAAGGGCTATTCCTCACTCGAAGCACAGGCCGCCGCCATTGCCGACGATATCGCCTACAATTCCCATGACATCGACGATGCTGTGCGGGCAGGGATATTGACGCTCACACAATTGCGCGGCGTACCTTTGGTCGGTGCGGTTGTTGAGGAGGTGCTTGGCCGATACCCGGATGCTGAATTGGGCCGCCAGACCCACGAAGTCCAGCGCCGCTTGATCACGCGGACCATCGAGGGCGTGATTGCCACGGCAAAGGTCAATATCGAGACCGCCAACCCTGAAAGCGCAGATGCGGTGCGCGAACTCGACTTTCCGTTGATTGCGTTTCCGGACGCCATGGCGTCAGATGAGCGTGAACTCAAGCAGTTTCTATTCGCCAACGTCTATCGCGAAGAAAACGTCATGCGCGCAGTCACCAAATCCGAGCAGGTCGTTGAGCGGTTGTTCGACAAGTATATGAAAACAGGCGATTTGCCGTCAAAATGGCGAACGCGGCTCGACGCTTCGGCGAGCGGAACCGAACGCGCGCGCCATGTTTGCGATTTCATTGCCGGCATGACCGATCCGTACGCACTCGCGGAATATCAGCGCCTGTTTGACGAAATTGTCGAATTCCGCTAGGGCGGCGGCCGGATGGACGGCCCTCCAAATCAAACACTTCCGGTAGTTCCGATGAACATATTCGACCTGTTCGCAGACCGCGTGTCGCGTGCCATGCAAACGCTCTATCCCGACGTTGAAGGTCTTGAAGACCTCGTTGCCAAGGCGACCATGGAGCCGCCACGTGATGCGGGGCACGGCGACCTGAGCTCAAACATCGCCATGGTCTGCGCCAAAGAGCTCAAGGCCAGTCCGCGCGATATTGCCGGAAAGTTGGCTGAACTGTTGGCCGGCGATCCTGAAATCGAGAGCGTCGAAGTTGCCGGTCCGGGATTTCTCAATTTCCGCCTGACCGGCGAGGTTTGGCACAAGGTCCTGCAGGACGTACTCAACCAGCCAGAGGGCTACGGTAAGCCCGACATGGGGCAGGGCGAAAAGGTCAACGTCGAATATGTATCGGCTAACCCGACCGGCCCCATGCACGTGGGGCACACGCGTGGCGCGGTCTTCGGCGATGCGCTTGCGAGCCTGCTCGAGCATTGCGGCTACGCGGTCACCCGCGAATACTACATCAACGACGCCGGCGCCCAGGTCGATACGCTCGCACGCTCCGCATTGCTGCGCTACCGCGAGGCGCTGGGTGAAGACGTCGGGCCGATCCCGGCCGGGCTTTATCCCGGTGACTATCTCGTCCCCGTCGGCGAGATGCTTCAGGCAAGATTCGGCAGTCAATTGCGGGAAATGTCCGAGGCCGAAGCGGTTCACAAGATCAAGGCCATAGTCCTTGAAGAAATGATGGACCTCATCCGCTCTGACCTCAAAAAGCTTGGCGTCGAACACGAGACCTTCTTCTCGGAAAAGCAGTTGCATGGCGAAAACGGCAAGATCGCCGAAACCCTTGCCTGGTTGCGGCAGGAAGGGCTGGTCTATCAGGGCAAGCTCGAGCCGCCCAAAGGCAAGGCGCCAGAAGATTGGGAGGATCGGGAGCAAACCCTGTTTCGTGCCACCCAGTTTGGTGACGATACCGACAGGCCACTGGTCAAATCCGACGGCACATATGCATATTTTGCTGCCGATATCGCTTATCACCGCGACAAATACCTGCGTGGGTTCAACGATCAGATCATCGTCCTCGGCGCCGATCATGCCGGCTACGTCAAACGGCTGCAGGCAGCTGTAAAGGCGATCTCGCACGGCGAAGCCCAGATTGACGTGAAGATATGTCAGCTTGTCCGCCTGATGCGCGACGGTCAGCCGGTCAAGATGTCGAAACGCTCTGGCGAACTGGTGACATTGGCTGATGTCGTCGACGAAGTGGGCCGTGACGCCACGCGCTTCCTTTTGCTCATGCGCCGTAACGACGCCGCCATGGATTTCGATTTTGCCCGCGTCGTCGAACAGACCCGCGACAATCCGGTGTTCTACGTTCAGTATGCCCATGCGCGGGCTTGTTCTGTCATGCGCAATGCTGCCAAGGACCTGCCATCGCTTGATTTTTCGGATCAAGCTCTGAAGGCAGCAGACTTGACCGTCCTGACGGCTCCTGAGGATTTGGAGCTTATCAAAGCTGTCGCACACTGGCCGCGCCAGGTCGTGTTGGCGGCCAGAGCTCACGAGCCGCACCGCATCGCGAATTACCTGCACGACCTGTCGGGTGTGTTCCACGCATTCTGGACCAAGGGCAACCAGGATGCGCAATTACGCTTTGTTAACCATGGCGACAACAAACTGACACTGGCACGAGTCGCAATGGCGGCTGCTTTGCGCACCGTGCTGGGTTCCGGATTGGGCCTGTTGGGCGTGTCGGCCCCGGAAAACCTAACATAATTCGAGCACATTGATGTGCTGCTTGGGACTTAACCGAATGGCGGTTTTGACAGTCCGAAAAAAGTGAGGAATTCTGGGGTATGGAGAACGATAAGCCATCCAACCCACGAGCGGACAAGTCTGGCGGGGACCTGATCGAAGAGATGGCGCGGTTGATGGCGCGGGACGCATCCGATTCCCGGCCCGACAGCGGCATATCGGCGAACGACGACGCGCGGCCGTCCTGGCGGCCTTTGCCGGCAACGGAAACGCCCCCAGTCACACCGGAACCGAAATCTCCCGCGCCCGAGCCGTTTTCCGCTCGCCCTGATATGCACGTTGCTTCCGCGACGCGTCAGGAGCCCTCAATTTCGGGTGGGGATGATGCGCCAAGCTGGATGCCGCGCCCGATCAAACCGGCCGCTGTGGAATCGCAGCCGGTAGAGGTGCCGCGCATCCAGTCCCCTGAGCCAGAGATCGAAAAGCCTGCACCGAAGCTGGATGTGCCGCAGATGGAGGTGCCACAGATGGCGCCCCGTCAGGTTGCCGCGCCCAGCCCGGCGCCTTTCGTGCCGCCCGCCCGCACACCGGCACCCGAACCGCAATCCGGGCCGCGCTTCGAGTTTGATTTTGGTTTCGACCAGAAACCTCAGGACGAGCCAAAGCCGCAACACAATCCGGCTGCCTATTCGGCCGCGACATCACAGGAACCACAGATCGCAGTGCATGAACCCGCACCGACCGTGGTGCCGCAAACCGCTGCGCCAGTCACGTCTGCAGCGGAGGACGAAGACGATCCAATCGCTGAGTTGATCCGGGCACAATTGCACACGCCTCCGGCTCAAGCTGGTTTGCAGACCAGTGCCACGAGGCCTTCCGCTCCGCCTGCACCTGCCGCGTCGCCCCAGGCTTCCGCGGCTGAATCGGCCGCTCAAGACCGTTTCTCGGTATCGCCAGTGTTCGGTCTTGGCGGAAAGGTAGCTCCGAGTCAGGCGAAATCGACTTCCGGGTCGGCGGCGCTCGATGAAATAGAAAGCCTGATCGGCAACGCCGTGAGGCTGGATGGGCAGGAAGCGGGTGCGCACGATTCAAGCGCCCGCGTTGCAGTCGAAGGACCTCGTCCTGCCTCCGCCATGCCGCGCCCGCAACAGCAGGCACGTCCGCAACAGGCCGCGCCGCAAGCTCGACCGCAAGCGGCTCCACAACCGGCGGCCCGTCAGGCGCCACGCCCAGCTGCAATCGAAATCGAAGACAATGTCGCGGCCGCCGAAGCTGCCATCCATGCGGCGATGCGAGACGACGTGGTGGAAACCGACACAAGCGGGCTTTTGCGCGATGATTTCGATGACGAGTCTGGGCCGGTTCTCGCCGAAGGCCGCGCGAGGTCGAGGGGCGGGCTTAGCCTGGGGCGCTGGCTGGTGCCGGTTGCAGCCCTTCTGCTTTTGGGAATTGTCATCTACGGCATCTATGCATTCATTTCCGGCGGTTCCGCACCGACCGGTGACGCGCCTCTGATTTCGGCCAGCAATGACCCGAGCAAGGCCGCGCCTGAACCGACCAGTGGTCAGGGCGCCGATCAATCGGTTGTTTTGGATGGCCAGAATGGTGATTCCGCAGATGAGCGTCTGGTGTCACGAGATCAAAGCCAGGAAAACGCAGATCCGATCCGGCAGATCATCACGGCGGAAACCGATGAAAACGGCCTCGCCAACCGTAAGGTTCGCACTGTGACCGTGCGGCCGGATGGAACCATCATTCAGGGTGACGATCAGGTTGCCGGCAGCGAAGAACTTGGCGTCGACCGGCCCAATGTGCCCGCTTTGCCGGAAGGGGCGGTCGATAGCGATCTGGCCAACACCACGGTCGCTTCGCTGACCAGCGACAATCCCGACGAAAACGCGAGCCCGGCAGCTGCGACGGCGGCAAACCTGGTTGAAGTGAACGGCGCGTCGGTGCCGTACCCGGCGCCACGCATCACGGACCGCGAGGCCAAACTGGCCGCAGCAACCCCATCCACACCCGCCACGCCGACCAACAATGGCGCGGTTGATCTGATCACCACCGCGCCGGCGCAAACGACGCAGACGAGCGCGCCCACGTCGGCCGCGTGGGTTCAGTTGGCCTCCCAGCGTTCGCAGGGCGCCGCTGAAGACACCGCTGCGGTTCTGACACGGCAATTCGGCTCGCTGTTCAATGGACAGCAGCTTCAGATTCAGCGTGCGGATCTGGGTGACAGGGGTGTGTTCTACCGCATCATGCTCCCCGCAACTTCGCTGACCGAGGCGACGAACATCTGTACGCGTATTCAGTCCGCCGGCGGCAATTGTTTCCCCAGAAACAACTAGCCTTTGGTCCGCCGACAAGGCGTTTTGCTTGACCCGGCGCGTCTCGGTGTGAAAATGCGCCATTCACACGGGGCGGCGATGAGTTCGGCACATCAACAGGACTGGTTCGACGATTCACAGGAGCAGGCAAACGTGCCCGCTGACGAAGTCCTTCGCGTCGACGTGGATGGCTTCGAGGGGCCGCTTGACCTCCTGCTCGATCTGGCGCGAAAACAGAAAGTCGATCTCACCCAGGTCTCGGTACTTGCGCTTGCGGAACAGTACCTGACGTTCATCGAGAAGGTCCGGCGTAAGCGCATCGAGATCGCGGCCGACTATCTGGTGATGGCCGCATGGCTCGCCTACCTCAAATCCCGGCTGATGGTTCCACAGGCCGCAGACGACGAAGAGCCGTCGGGTGAAATGATGGCGGCCCTGCTGCAATTTCGCCTGAAGCGCCTTGAGGCAATGCGCCAGGCAGCAGCACGGCTGACCGCGCGCCCACAATTGGGAATGGACGTGTTCGCGCGCGGCGCGCCCGAACCCATCGTGATCGATCGCTCACATCTCTGGCAGGTGACGCTCTACGACCTGTTGAGGGCCTACGGAGACATTCGCGAACGCGCCATTCCGGTAGATTATGTGCCGATGAAACGGACCGTGTGGGGCCTTCAGGACGCGCGCGAGATATTGGAGCGGCTTGTGGGCCATACGAACGAATGGATGGCGCTCGATTCCTATCTTGCGGACTATCTGGCATCGCCCCAGGAGCGGGCAACGGTCCTTGCATCCAGCTTTTCTGCGACCCTTGAACTGGTGCGCGAGGGGCATCTCGAGGTCAGACAGTCTTTGACCTTTGGTCCTTTGATGCTAAGGCGGCGCACGGATCGCAACCACTAACCGGCGGCCATGGCAGACACGGACAATCTCTCGGATCGCTCAGAAATCGCGGCGCGCAACCTGCGCGTGCTCGAGGCCCTGTTGTTTGCGTCGGCCGAACCGTTGTCTGTGGGTGAACTTGCACCCTACCTGCCCGAGGAAACGGATGTAGAAGCTGCACTCACCGCACTCCAGTCCATGTATGAGGGCAGGGGTGTTTCGCTGGTCAGGCGTGGTGAGGGTTGGGCATTCCGCACGGCCGAGGACCTGAATTTCTTGCTCCGTCGCGACGAAGTCGTGACCCGTCCCCTGTCGCGGGCGGCGCTCGAAACGCTGGCGATCATCGCCTATCACCAGCCGGTAACACGCGCCGAAATCGAAGAAATTCGCGGCGTCAGTTCCGACAAGGGTACGCTCGACCGTCTCATGGAGGCTGACTGGATTCGGATGCGCGGCCGCCGCCGCACGCCGGGCCGCCCGGTCACCTATGGAACGACCGAGGGATTTCTCGATCAGTTCGGTCTTGAGGCCCTATCGGACCTGCCCGGTCTCGAAGAACTCAAGGGCGCCGGCCTCCTGTCCAGCCGCCTTCCACCGGACATGCAGATCCCCTTGCCGTTTGACGGTGCCCTGCGCGACGACGAGGACCCGCTCGATGGCGATGAAGATGATATGGACGAATGCGATCTGGACGAGGCGCTGTCAGGTCCCGATATTGGCGAGACCGACGATCTCAAATGACAGGCGCGAACAATCCATCCACCCGCGCTGGTGTTTCTGACCAGCCCTGGGGCCAACGCGGCACAGCGAGCGTCAGCTTTGCCTCGGCACTGAAATTCGCCGACGTGACCGTTCAGCTCGACGGCCACACGATTCTCGACAAGTTGACCTTCGATCTGCGCCCCGGCGAAGTCGTCTGCCTTCTGGGCGAGAGTGGATCGGGGAAGTCGACCGTTCTGCGAGTGGCAGCAGGGCTGCAATCCATCAGTTCCGGTGAGGTGCGGGTCAACGACGTACTGATGTCCGCGCAAAACGTGCATGTGCCGCCGCAAAAGCGTGGCGTGGGCCTCATGTTTCAGGATTTCGCGCTGTTTCCGCACATGACGTTGCTGCAAAACACCATGTTCGGCCTGTCGGATCTGCCCAAAAAGGACGCGATGCAGCGAGCCACAGCGGCACTCAAGCGTGTCGGCCTTGACCACCGCTGCGACGATTATCCGCACACCCTGTCCGGCGGACAGCAGCAAAGACTGGCGTTGGCCCGCTCCATCGCGCCGCGCCCCGGCATCCTGATGCTGGACGAACCGTTTTCGAGTCTTGACGCCCGTTTGAGGGAAACGGTCCGGACGGAAGCCCTTGCAATTTTGCGCGAAACGCGGGCTACAACGCTGATTGTCACCCACGATCCGGAAGAGGCCATGGTGCTCGCCGACCGGATTGCGCTTCTACGGAACGGCAAGATCATCCAGATCGACGATGGTGCCAGGCTCTACGAGTCTCCGGTCGATCTCGGCGCCGCCCGCTTCTTGTCGCCGCTCGCCGAAATTTCCGCAATCGTTCAGTCAGGGAAGGCGCAAACGCCCCTTGGAACTGTGGAGGCGCCGGGCCGTTCGGATGGAGCAGAGGTGATCGTGGCCATCAGACCCACCGGAGCGTTGACGCTCGGCAAAATCGGAGAAGGCGTGCCGGGCCGTGTGGTTGCCAAACGCAAGGCGCTGGGCACTGATTTGCTTGAAGTTGCGGTTGCCGGAATTGACGCACCCATCCATATCAGGCGGGCCTCGGATCCGGCCCTGACACGTGGACTTGATGTCTCGTTAAGGCTGAATCCGGAACACGTTCTTGTTTTTGACCCAAATTGACAATAACTGTGAAGCTCAAGTCAGGCCGCAAAGCGGCCCATAACGGAGGTGCGTAATGAATCCGGGTTTTTGGGGCATCGTTGTCATCGTTGTTGCCGTCATCGTGCTGTTTGGCCGTGGCAAGGTTGCAGGAATGATGGGTGAGTTTGGTGCCGGCATCAAAGCTTTCCAGCGCGGTATGAAGGACGAAGAGCAGTCCCAGATTTCCGAGCAGCAAAAAGACAAGAACACCACCGACGCCTGATCGGCATCGCCCGGGAGTGATGCGATGCTAAGCATCGGCTGGTCCGAAATGCTGGTCATCGCGGCGGTCGCACTGATCGTCGTGGGGCCAAAGGATTTGCCTGCCATGTTGCGCCAGCTTGGCCGCATGATGGGCACGTTGCGCCGCATGGGCAACGATTTCAGGGCCGAGATCAATAAGGCGGTTGCCGTTGATGAAATCACCGACATCCGCAAGTCCATCACCCAGCCTTTGATGACGGCGCGCCAGGAAATCGAGCGCGAGTTCAACAAGGTTGGTCCCAATGGAAGCGTCGAGCCGTCCGGCAAGATCGTGCCCAAGGACCCGAAATCGGAATCGGTTTACGAGGAAATCACTGCGGCGATTGCGCCTCCCGGCAAGGTGACTGAGGTTCCGCCCGCAACCTCTGAGGCAAAACCCGCCGCCAAACCGGCTGCGAAGCGCTCGACCAAACCGGCAGGCACCCGGCGCGCCAGCAAGGCTGCAGCCGCGGAAGCGAAACCTGCTGCCAAGGATTCCGCGGTCAAGGAATCTGCGGCGAAAAACCCTGCGGCGCGCAAATCCACTGCCCAAAAACCATCTGCCCGAAAAACCACGGCAACGCGCAAAAGCACTAGTGCCGGCAAAAGCTCTGAAGCGACTGCAAAGGCCGATCAATGACTGACGCCGGGCAGATCGAAGACAAGGGCGACAAGCCCGAAGACGAACTCGCGGGCACCGAGGCGACGCTGATCGAGCATCTCACAGAGCTCCGCCAGCGATTGATCTACTCTGTGATCGCCATCGGCGTTCTGTTCGTTTTCTGCTTTCTGATTTCGGATTGGCTTTTCGACTTCCTGCTGCAGCCTTTCGAATGGGCCGTCGGCGATATCGGCGATGTGCGCCTGATCTACACGGCGCCACAGGAATTCTTCTTCACCAAGCTGACACTGTCCCTGTTTGGTGCCGTGTTTCTGGCGTTCCCTGTTGTCGCATCGCAGATCTATGCGTTCGTCGCACCGGGCCTCTACAAGAAAGAGCGCCGCGCTTTTCTGCCGTACCTGATCGCAACACCCATCTTCTTTCTGATCGGCTCAGCGGTGATGTTCTATGGTGTGATGCCATTGGCTCTGCGCTTCTTCCTTTCCATGGAAGGCGGAGGCCAGGGGGCCGCAACCATCGAAATGCTGCCGCGCGTCAGCGAATATCTCAGCCTGATCATGACCCTTATTCTGGCTTTCGGAATCTGCTTCCAACTGCCGGTCGTGCTCACTCTTTTGGCAAGAATTGAGCTCATCACATCGGACAATCTGAAAAGCTGGCGCAAATACGCCATCGTTCTGGTTCTGACGGCCGCCGCTTTTCTGACCCCGCCAGACCCGATTTCTCAACTGGGTCTTGCTCTGCCAATGCTCCTCCTCTACGAACTGTCCATCCTGTCGGTGCGTTGGGTCGAGCGTTCTCGCAAGTCTGTTCCTGAAACAGCACCGTCCGAATAGGACCAGTCGTCCAACCTTTTGCGGAGACCGGCCGGCGAGCCGGGCACACTCATGTTCGATATCAAGTGGATTCGCGCCAACGCAGACCTGTTCGACCAGAACCTCAAACGCCGGGGAATGGCTCCCCTGACGGGAGAATTGCTGGCGCTCGATGACGAGCGCAAGGCCAAGGTTACGGCCATGAACGAGGCGCAGGAAAAGCGCAACGCGCTATCCAAGCAGATCGGTCAAGCCAAAGCCCAGGGCGACGATGCGCGCGCCGAACAGATCATGGCCGAAGTCGGTTCTCTGAAAACCGAGGTTCAGGTGTTCGAGGAGGCTGCGCGCAATCTGACCGAAGAGCTCAATCTCAAACTGTCGTTCCTGCCCAATCTGCTGCACGCCGATGTGCCTGACGGTACGGAAGAGGCAGACAACGTCACCATTCGCACGCATCTCGAGCCGGCCAAATTCGCGTTTGCCCCAAAAGAGCATTTCGAAATCGGCGAAGCGCTTGGGCAGATGGATTTCGAAGCAGCGGCGCGGATGGCCGGCTCTCGCTTCGTGGTGCTGAACGGCCAGTTGGCCAGGCTGGAGCGGGCGCTGGGCCAGTTCATGCTCGATCTGCACACGCGGGAACACGGGTTCACCGAGGTTTCCGCGCCACTGCTGGTGCGCGAGCAGGCCCTGTTTGGCACCGGGCAATTGCCGAAGTTCTCCGAGGATGCCTTTGAGACCAGGGATGGCCGTTGGCTGATCCCGACCTCTGAGGTCTCGTTGACCAACCTCGTGCGCGAGCAATCGCTCGATCAGCAGGACCTGCCGCTGCGCTTCACCTCGCTGACCCCGTGCTTCCGCTCTGAAGCCGGCTCGGCAGGTCGCGACACGCGCGGCATGTTGCGCCAGCACCAGTTCTCTAAGGTCGAGATGGTTGTCGTCACGACGCCGGACAAGTCGGAGCAGGAACAGCAATTCATGCTCGGATGTGCTGAAAAGGTGCTGCAACTGCTCGAAATCCCCTATCGCGTCGTGATTCTGTGCAGCGGCGACATGGGCGCCACCATGCGGCGCACCTATGACATCGAAGCCTGGTTACCTGGTCAGAATGCCTACCGTGAAATCTCTTCGGTCTCGATGGCTGGCGATTATCAGGCCCGCCGCATGAACACGCGCTATCGCAACAACGAGGGCAAACTCGACTACGTACACACCCTCAACGGGTCGGGCATTGCGGTGGGGCGTGCCCTGATTGCCGTGATGGAAAACTATCAGAACGAGGACGGAACCGTCACAATTCCCGAAATGTTGCGCCCGTATATGGGCGGACTGGAACGTATCGGGTAAGCTCATGCCGTCCAATCTGCGCATATTGCTGACAAACGACGATGGCATCGATGCCCAGGGGCTTGCCGTGCTCGAGCACGTCGCGCGGCAGTTAAGCGATGACGTTTGGGTCGTCGCTCCCGCAGCCAATCAGAGCGGCGCGGGGCACAGGTTCACGCTTGGCCACGAATTGTCCGCCGAACAGCGCGGCGAAAAGACCTTCGCGATCACCGGCACGCCGGCAGACTGCGCCGTGGTCGGCTGCACACATTTTGCGGCTGACAGAATGGTGGATGTCGTTCTGTCCGGCGTCAATCACGGCCAGAATCTCGGGGATATTATCCATTGTTCTGGCACGGCAGCGGGCGCGAGGGAGGGGGCTCTGCAGGGAGCGATCGGAATCGCCCTCAGTCAGGCCGTCGACTACGAAAACGAAGCTCCGATCGATTTCGCCGTGGCCGAAGCACATGCACTCGACACGATTCGTGCGATCCTGGACTATGCGCGTCCGGGCGACGTCTATTTCAACGTGAATTTCCCCTTCGGCAAGCCGGACGAGGTCAGCGGCACCCGCGTCGTGCCGCACGAGCGCTTTTCACGCTCGCTCTTCAAGCACTATCCCAGCCGCAACGAAGGCAAGTTCTACGTCACGATTCCCGACACGCCTGGCCCCAATTCCCAAAGTGCGGACTTCCACGCGCTGACCTATGAACGGGCCATCACCGTCACGCCGCTCTCTCTGCGCCAGTATGATCTTGAAGCCATCGCGGGCTTCGAACAGCATTTGAACGGCGAATAGTTCACTGGCCAGTCGGCATATGGTGAAGACCCGGTTTCCGGGAAACCATAAAACTTAGCGGCCTTAAGCGGACATTTACCAAGACCGGCTAGTCTCGATCTCGTTGTAGTATTGAGTACGAGTAGTCCCATGAGTAACCGTCTGCGCGTTAGCGGAGCCCATGTTGTCCCAAAGGTGACGGCAACTCTGCTGGTCGCGGTCTCTCTGGCCGGATGTTCGGGGTTGGGGTTTGGTGGAACCAGCGCGCAAGCGCCTTTGTTCACCGGCTCCACACAGACCGCCAATCCGGGCGATCTCAATCAGGCCATGCCCAATCAGCTTTCCAGAACCGGCGAACCGGACGGTCGATACCTGCCGCCCGCCGACGTGGGATCACAAGGTATGTCCGATCCGATGATGACCGGCTCAATCGCACCAATTCAGCCGATCTCCGTGATGAACGGCCCGACGCAATCCGTTGCAACCCAGCCCTTGCCAACACTGCCTCAGACGCAGACTCCCGGGAACCAGCCAGCCATGCAAGCACATCAGAACGTCACGCCTCTGTTCCAGAATAACTCGACGCCGACCGTCGATCCGGTCACCACACCGCAGCGCAACCTTTCCGTTGTCCCGGACAACGCTTTTCAGCACACGATCGAGCGCGGTGAATCGCTCTATGCCATCGCCCGGCGTTACGGTGTGACCACCGAACAGATCATTGATGCCAACAATCTCGACGCCCCTGACCAGATCTATGTAGGCCAGAAGCTGATCATTCCCGGCCGTCCGGACCTTCTGGCCGCGCGGGCGCCGCAATCGACCCCGGCCCAGCAGCCGACCGATAACACCACGACCGGTGCCATCACGCCGCAGGCGACAGTGCGCACGGTTCAGACGGTTCCGGTCACGCCAGCAGCCACGCCTCAGGCCGAACCTGCTCCGGTTCAGCAGGTTGCCAACACGACCCCTGCTGCGCCCTCCCAGACGTTCCGCTGGCCGGTGCAGGGCAGGGTGATCGTCGATTTCGATGCGTCACGCCAGACCGGCATCAACATTGAAGCACCTGAAGGAGCCGCTGTCCGCGCCGCCGAGTCAGGCACCGTCATCTATGTCGGCAACGGCATCGAAGGCTATGGCAACCTCGTTCTGGTGCGCCACGCCAACGGCTACGTATCGGCCTACGCCCATCTGAAGTCGATCAATGTGGCCAAAGACGACGTGATTTCGCGCGGGGATACGCTGGGATCGGTCGGCATGTCCGGATCTGTCAATCGCCCGCAGCTGCATTTCGAACTGCGGCAAGGCGCAACCCCGATTGACCCAATGCCGCTTCTGGCAAGCTGAATACTTGAAACGATAGCGACGACCCATGCAGAACCCGATGCCGCCCGGCATCGGGTTTTTTTGTTTGGTGGAGCTGGGCGCTAGAGCGAAATTCCGTGCTCGCCCGCCAACTGCCGCACAAACTGCATGGCGACGCGGCCAGACCGCCCGCCGCGCAATTGAGCCCATTCTACGGCTCCCTTGCGCCAGTCATCCGCTGCAGCGGGAATGGCATAGTACTGGACATAGCCCTCGATCATCGCGAAATAGGTGTCCTGATCGCAATTGTGAAAACCAAGCCACAACCCGAAACGATCTGACAGCGAGACCTTTTCATCGATGGCTTCGCCCGGATTGACCGCCGTAGCCTGCTCGTT
>JACKJG010000011.1 GCA_020638065.1 Hyphomicrobiaceae bacterium
TGATCCTGATGGCCGTCTCCAACAAGATGGGCTCCATGCTTCTGACGACCGGAAACAAGTCGGAGATGGCCGTGGGTTACGCCACGATCTATGGCGACATGAACGGCGGCTTCAATCCGATCAAGGACCTCCTGAAAATGCAGGTCTATCACCTGGCCGACTGGCGCAATAATCACATGCCGGGCGATTGCCTTGGTCCGAAGGGCACGGTCATACCTCGGTCGATCATCGACAAGGCACCGAGCGCCGAGCTGCGCCCGGATCAGAAAGACCAGGATTCCCTGCCGCCCTATCCGGTGCTCGATGCCCTCATCAGGGGGCTCGTCGAAGAGGAAAAGTCCGTCGCCGAAATCGTGGCGGAAGGCTTCGACCTCGATCTGGTCAAACGCGTCGAATGGCTGATCTACGTCGCCGAATACAAGCGCCGGCAGTCGGCGCCCGGACCCAAATTGACCGAAAAAGCGTTCGGCATCGGCCGCAAATATCCGATCACCAATGGTTTCCGCGACATGAGTGGTTCTGAA
Organism: Hyphomicrobiaceae bacterium; assembly: GCA_020638065.1. Lineage (GTDB taxonomy): Bacteria > Pseudomonadota > Alphaproteobacteria > Rhizobiales > Devosiaceae > JACKJF01. Next base: position 525 of record JACKJG010000011.1, read on the forward strand.
AGACGAGATAAATGACCCGCGTCCGCTTTGCGCCGTCTCCAACCGGGCTGTTGCACATCGGCAATGCCCGGCTAGCTCTCATCAACTGGCTTTGCGCGACGAAAACCGGCGGCACTTACATTTTGCGCCTCGACGACACGGACCTCGAGCGCTCCAAACCTGAATTCGCTGAAGCGATCGCCGAGGACCTTGCCTGGCTCGGGATCACGCCGGGGGAAACCTATCGGCAATCTGACCGTCTGGCGCTTTATGACGCGGCGCGGGACCGCCTGATCGAAAGCGGGCATCTTTATGCCTGTTACGAGACCCCGGACGAGCTGGATCGCCGCCGCAAACGCGCTCTGGCTTTGGGTCGCCCGCCGATCTACGACCGCGCCGCGCTCGACCTGACAGACGATCAGCGGGCCACTTTCGAGGCCGAAGGCCGCCGCCCGCATTGGCGCTTCAAGCTCAAAGGTGACCCGGTGACCTTCATCGACCAGGTGCGGGGCTCGCAGACGGTCAACACCTCCTCCATGTCCGACCCGGTGCTGATCCGCGAGGACGGCACCTATCTCTATACGTTCACCTCGGTCGTCGACGATATCGATCTTGCCATCACCCACATCATTCGCGGCGAGGACCATATTTCCAACAGTGGCGTGCAGATCGAGATATTCGAGGCGCTTGGCGCAGAGGCGCCTGCGTTCGGTCACGTCAACCTTCTGACCGACGCCGAGGGAAAGGGCTTGTCCAAACGTCTGGGGTCGCTGTCACTCTCCGAGCTGCGCTCTGACGGCTATGAGCCTCTCGCGGTTGCGATCATTGCATCGCTCACCGGGACCTCGTTGAACCCGGAGCCCTATCCCGACCTCGACGCCGTTGCCGGTGCATTCTCGCTCGATGCGATTTCCCATGGACCGGCCCGCTACGATCCTTCCGAATTGCAGCACCTTAACGCCCGCATTTTGCACGAATATCCGTTCGAGGCGATCAAGGAGCGGTTGGCCGAGTTCGGCGTGACAGATCCGGATATCTGGGAAGCACTGAAGCACAACCTCACACGGCTCAGCGAATTGACTGAATGGTTGCCGCTCGTCCATGGGCCGGTGAGCCCTCAAATCGACGCGGACGACCGCGAATTCATCAATCAAGCCCGAAATTTGCTCCCGCAGGAGCCCTGGGACGGCGAAACCTGGAAGGCCTGGACCGATCGCCTCAAGTTGGAAACCGGGCGGAAAGGCAAGTCCCTTTTTCTGCCGTTGCGGCTGGCACTGACGGGGCGTCCCGACGGGCCGGAGCTCAAGTCGCTCCTTCCCCTAATTGGGCGTAAGGCGTCTCTGGACCGACTAGCCTGACATTCTTGCCGCCCACCTCGATCACGCGGAGTTCGGCGTCGCGCACGATGACCTCGCGCACCTGTGTTTCGCCAGCTTCAAGATTTGGGCGGGGACGGGGCAGGGGAATGGGCGGCTCGTAGCTGGCCTCTATGATGACCGGCGCATCGGCAAGATGCCTGGGATCCCGCAGGGGAAAGGGGATGCTGAAGTCCCCCTGGATGAGGATCGGCCGGGACTGGCCGTCCACTTCTGAAATCTCGATTCTACCCGCTTCTGTGTTCGTCAGATTGCATTTGAGCGATACGTCGTAGTTCTCCCGGTAGGAGAACGCTGCGGGCAACGCAGTGTATGGCGAACCGCTCAGATTGATCATATCGCGCGGCTCTTCGCCGGGATTATGATAATAGTAGAGATCGACCGCCTCGTTCGGGCACATGGCCTGGCAGCGCGAAAGATCATTGTTCAGATATTCGGGAACGGTCGAGAAACTCATCGGCCAATAATAGCCATCGCTGACCCGGACACAGACGGAGCGGACCGTGCGCCCGATATAGGAAGGTTCTTCTTCGATCACCTGCGATCCGAGCCCATTGCCCGAAAGCGCGTCAAAAATCTGCTGAAAGATGTTGCGGTCCTGGGTCTGCACAGTGGCGCTCGAGTTGCACTGACCTGAATTGAGTTGCTGGATGAGTTGCTCGCGTTGTGCTGCCAATTGCTGGCCGGTCGCCACCAGCCGCTGCAAGGCTTGCAGATTGTTTTGGGCGCGCCGAAGCTGGCTGGCAGCATTGCGGCATTCCCGGCTGAGGTTCTGCCCCGCATTCAGTGCATCCTGACAACCGCCGCTGACAAAGGCGCGGCTCAGCCGGCTCATGTCGCTTTCGAGCGTGGCCAGCGACTGGGCATTGCGGTTGTAGTTTCTGAAATCGCGGTTGCGCTCGATCGAGCGGATCGTGTTCTGCACGTCTCGGCAGCTTTGTGCCTGTGCGTCCGCCACCATCGTCAAAACCAGGGACGCCCCAAGAAACAGCAGCACGACGGCCCGCCAGAATGCGGGCCGCACATCAAATGTGCCGAGTTTCACCAATGACGTCATCCGGATGCCGCGAATTATCTCAGGGAGCCTATCATGTCTCTGGGTCTACAAGTAAATAGCGGCTTTTGCTTGCCATCTTCTAAAGCGACATCGGGACGCGGCGCCGATCACGGCAATTCACGAGTTTGTGATAGTTTTGTGACCAATTGTTTCCATTGTTTCAAAAAATTGGACAATGACTTCGCCAGAAACGACTTGCACCCTATCGGGACAAAGGCTTGCATGGCCATGCGCGTTGAGCGCGTTCCGCAATGACCCATTTGGAGATGCCCCGTCCATGCTCAGAACAATCATGTCCGTATCCGCCGCCGCAGCGATTGCCCTGACGGCCTTTGCGGTCTCAGCCCCTGTAAATGCCGCTTTGCACGCCTTGTCGCCAGAAGAGGCCCACGCCGTTCGCTCCGACGCAATGAAGAAGATGGGCGGCACCATGCGCACCCTTGGCGGCCTGACCGATCAGCAGGCCATGGTCGATGCTGCCAATGTGTATGTTGAGACCTTCGCCAATATGGCCAACTGGTTCCCTGAAGGTTCGGGTGTCGGTGAAGTTGAGGGCAGCCTCGCGCTTCCCGCGATTTGGGATCAACCGGAAGAGTTCGCCGCAGAAATCACCAAGGCGCAGGAAGCGGCTGCCGCGCTTCTGGCTGCCGCTGAAGCGGGCGACACGGCCACCTTCGCTGCGGCCCCCCGTTCCGTTTTGGGTCCCGTCTGCGGCGAATGCCATATGAGCTTCCGTCAGAATCCCCAATAAGACAGATCACCTCCCATCCACACGCATCTCGCGGCGCCCGGCTCGGGCGCCGCTTTTTTCTTGATTTGGCGGAACAAACTGGGCATTGTCCGCGCCATGAGAACACGAAGCTCGATTTGCATCGCTGCTTGCATTATTACCCGCTAAACCTTCGGTAGCGGCTCGGTTCTCCTGTCTCTTTTTCCATGTGATCCGCGGCTGCTGCCGGTAGACCTTTGCCAAGGTGCCTGAACACATGATTGCCGATCGACCCGAAATCCGGCTCTACAACACGCTCACCAAGTCCAAAGAGATATTCACACCTTTGGACGAGGCCAACGTGCGCATGTATGTCTGCGGACCGACGGTCTACGATTATGCCCATATCGGCAATGCGCGCCCCGCCATCGTGTTCGACGTCCTGTTTCGCCTGTTGCGGCACGTTTATGGCGACGACCACGTCACCTATGTGCGCAACATCACCGATGTAGACGACAAGATTACGGCCCGCGCGCGACGCGACTACCCCGGCGTGCCGTTGAATCAGGCTATTCACGACGTCACGCAAACCACTGAAAAACAATATAAACACGACATGTCAGCGCTTGGATGCCTTGACCCGAGCGTGGAGCCGCGTGCGACCGAAAATATCGGCGAGATGATCGCGATGATCGATGGCCTCGTCAAAGGCGGCCATGCCTATGCAAAGGACGGACATGTACTGTTTGACGTCAGGAGTTTCATTTCGGATGGCGAACTCGAATACGGCAAACTGGCCCGCCGTTCGCTCGATGACATGATCGCCGGTGCTCGCGTCGAAGTCGCACCCTACAAGCGCGACCCGATGGACTTTGTGCTCTGGAAGCCCTCGACCGATGACGAACCGGGTTGGGAAAGCCCGTGGGGGCGGGGCCGTCCCGGCTGGCATATCGAATGCTCCGCCATGAGCGCGCGCTACCTCGGCGAAACGTTCGACATACATGGCGGCGGCATCGACCTCAGCTTTCCGCATCACGAGAACGAACTGGCCCAGTCGCGCTGCGCCAATCACACCGAGATCATGGCGCAGGTCTGGATGCACAACGGCTTTCTGAACGTCGAAGGCGAGAAAATGTCCAAGAGCCTGGGCAATTTCATCACCGTCCATGAATTGCTGGAAACCGACACGTTCGGCGGCCGCACATGGCCAGGCGACGTGCTGCGCCTCGCCGTGTTGATGACCAATTATCGCGAGCCGATCGACTTTTCGATTGCCCGTCTCAACGAGGCGGAGGCGATGCTTCAGAAATGGAAAACGCGCATCCTCGAAGGTGGTCTGAAATTCGATGGCTCGACCGCCGCTGTGGAAGCGGGCGCCGGCCCATGCTCGAAACTGATCGCAGCGCTCGCCAATGACTTGAACATGCCCGGCGCACTGGCCGAACTCCACCGGCACGCGCGGGAGGAGGGCTTGCATCATGCCCAGCGGCTCTACGGGTCGCTGCAATTGCTCGGCCTTGCAGACGAGGCCTCGATGAAGGCCTTTGTCGCCGCCGAAGCCGAGGCCATGGAAGACGTGGATCAAACGGGGGTCGCTACCCGCATCGACGAACGCCTGAAAGCCATCGCCAATAAGGATTTCGCCACGGCCGATGCGATCCGCGAAGACCTGCTGACACAGAATGTCCAGCTGATGGACTACAAAGACCCTGAAACCGGCGAACGCCGGACCAAATGGGAGATCAGGAAATGAGCGCACTCGATCATGTCGGCATTCTGGTTCATGACATCGACAAGTCAGTCGAATTCTACAAGGCCACGCTGGGGACAGTCGGCATCGACCTGTTGATGGACTTTTCCCACGATGGCAAACGCCATGCCGGCTTTGGGGTTGGACAGAATCCATTTTTCTGGCTGTCCGGCACCACCAAAACGACTGGGGGCAACCATGTTGCCTTCACTGCCAGAAGCCGCGCCGAAGTCGACGCCTTCTATTCAGTCGCCATGTCGATGGGCGCGCGAGACAATGGCAAGCCGGGGCTGAGACCGCACTATCACGCCAATTATTACGGCGCCTTCGTCTTCGATCTCGATGGCAACAATATCGAGGCGGTTTGTCATGCCGGAGAATGAAACCCTGACCGGCGGCTGCCAGTGCGGCGCCGTTCGCTTCGCGACAAGGCTGATCGGGCGGGCCTCGATCTGCCATTGCCGCATGTGTCAAAAGGCGTTTGGCAGCTTTTTCGGACCCCTGGTGACCTCTCACGACGCCCACTGGACCCGTGGAGAGCCGAAATGGTTCCAGTCTTCAAACCGGGCACGCCGTGCCTTTTGCGGCGAATGCGGAACCCCGTTGGCCTATGAAACCATCTACGGCCTCGAACTCGCCATCGGCGCGTTTGACGAGCCGGAAAAGGTGGCGCCGGTCATTCAAGTCAATCTCACTGACAAACAGCCGTTCTTCGACGGACTGACATCCCTGCCGGTGCGTGATGTGCCGACCGACGAATGGCTGGATTTCATGGCGGGCATTCACTCCAACCAGCATCCGGATCACGACACCGCATTCTGGCCGCCGCAGGGAGACCAAGAATGACCGAGCCCATCACCGGCGGTTGCCAATGCGGCGCGGTGCGTTACGAAATCACCGGGCCACTCGACGATCCGCATATCTGCCATTGCCGCATGTGCCAGAAGGCCTTCGGCTCGTTCTTCGCGCCGCTGGTCGGTGTCCTCAAGACCGATATCCGATTCACACGCGGCAGCATGGCGCGCTTCCGTTCATCAGATGCGACCGATCGCGGATTTTGCGAAAAGTGCGGAACGCCGCTGAGTTTCGAATATCTCGAATCGAAATACATCGCCGTCTCGATCGGCTCGCTCGACCATCCAGAGCGGGTCGAACCGCACAATCAATACGGCCTCGAGGCGCGCATGCCGTGGTTCGCAGACCTGTCCGGCCTGCCCGGATCGGCGACGACGGAAGACGAAATGCCCGATAAGGCGGCCTTCATCCAGGCGACCAACCACCAGCATCCCGATCACGACACAACCGAATGGCCCATGGAGACACATCGATGAGTGTTCGCGAAATCGAAGCTAGTGGCGGCTGTCAGTGTGGCGCGGTGCGCTACCATGCCTCGAAAATGCTCGACAACTCGCACCTTTGCCATTGCCGCATGTGCCAGAAGGCGGTCGGCAACATCTTTGCGGCCCTGGTTGCGGCGCCGGACGACGCCATCACCTGGACACGCGGAAAACCCTCCATCTTCATGAGTTCGGAACATGTGGAGCGCGGATTCTGCAACAAGTGCGGCACCCCGCTTTTCTACCACGACGTGACGAACGGACGGACGAACTTCACCATCGGGTCTCTCGATCATCCGGAATGGTTCCCGTCCGGCGGGAACACCGGCACGGAATCCAAGGTGCCCTGGTTCGACAATATTTCTGGCGACCCCGATGGCGGGCCGACGGAAGCGCCGGACCGCAGAGAATGGGCGGCGGCCATCAAGGCGACGAACAACCAGCACCCCGATCATGACACCAAAGTCTGGCCGCCGGCAGGGGGAACCGAATGACCGATCCGGCTCCACAAACGCCACGGCGCAAGACCGGCCTGCCGCGCGGATTGATCATTTTCTTCGCGGTCCATTTTCTGGCGATCGCCGGTGTGGCCATTTTCCTCATGTGGAAGCTCAAAGTATTCGGGTAAGCGATTCTGCCGATGACCAAAGAACGATTGTACCTCTACGACACCACTTTGCGCGATGGTGCCCAAACCACTGGCATTGAGTTCTCACTCGAGGACAAGATCGCCGTGGCGAGGCTCATCGAACAGATGGGTGCCGATCATCTGGAAGGTGGCTATCCCGGCGCCAATCCGGTCGACACGGCATTCTTCGACAAGAAGCGCACGCGTTTCGCCAGGTTTGCGGCTTTTGGCATGACCAAGCGTGCGGGGCGGAGCGTCGACAACGATCCTGGCGTGCAGGCCCTGCTCAATTCCGAGGCCGAAGCCATCTGTTATGTCGCCAAGGCCTGGGACCATCAGGTCAAACTCGCACTTGGCATCGATCTGGACGAAAACCTCACAGGCATCCGCGACAGCATCGGCGCGGCCGTGCAGCGCGACAGGGAAGCGTTGCTCGATTGCGAGCATTTCTTCGATGGCTACAAGGCCAATCGTGACTATGCCCTGCAATGCGTCGAGGCGGCTCTGGAAGAGGGTGCCCGCTGGATCGTCTTGTGCGACACCAATGGTGGCACGCTCCCCAGTGAAATCCACGACATCGTTGCCGACGTCAAGAAGGTCTGTCCGGGCGACAAGCTGGGCATTCACGCCCACGACGATACCGGCAATGCGGTCGCCAATTCATTGGCGGCTGTCGAGGCAGGCGTTCGGCAGATCCAGGGCACGATGAACGGCATCGGCGAGCGTTGCGGCAATGCCAACCTGATGACGATCATCCCGACCCTGATGCTCAAGCCCATTTATGCGGACAAGTTCGAAATCGGCGTCACAACCGAGCAACTCGGTCAACTGACCCACATTTCGCGGGCGTTCGACGACCTGTTGAACCGCGCGCCGGACCGGCAGGCACCCTATGTCGGGGCCTCGGCCTTTGCGACCAAGGCCGGCATCCACGCCTCGGCGCTTGCCAAGGATTTTTCGACCTACGAGCACGTGCCGCCGGAAAGCGTCGGGAACGATCGCAACGTCATGGTCTCCCAGCAGGCCGGCAAATCGAACCTGCTCACCGCGTTGAAACGCAACGGCCTCACGATCGAAAAGGACGACAAGCGGCTAGAGCGCCTGCTGCGTGAGGTCAAGGAACGCGAAGCGCGCGGCTATTCCTACGATAGTGCCGATGCAAGCTTCGCCATTCTGGCGCGCAGGTATCTTGGAAAACTGCCCAAATATTTCGACGTTGAAAGCTACCGCGCTTCGGTTGAGCGCCGTCACAACGCGAAGGGCGAACTGATCTCGGTGACCGAGGCCGTGGTCAAGATTCGCATCGACGATGAATTGGTCATGTCGGTTGCCGAAGGCAACGGTCCCGTCAATGCGCTCGATCTCGCCATGCGCAAGGACCTCGGAAAATATTCCGACCAGATCGCCGATCTCGCACTCGTCGACTACAAGGTGCGTATCCTCGACGGCGGCACGGGCGCGGTCACTCGTGTGCTGATCGAAAGCCGGGACGGCGAGGGCAATCGCTGGTTCACGATAGGTGTGTCACCAAATATCGTGGACGCGTCTTTTGAAGCCCTCTATGAATCGATAAACTACAAACTCATCGCCGCCGCGGGGCTTTAGTGTTGCCGCGCCGAACACCAGGCCGATCAGGAGATCAATTTGGCTGAGCAGAAGTCTTCCGTCTTTGTGTCCCGTCCCGTCATCATTTCCATTCTGGCCGCGCTTGGTATAGCCGGCGCTGTCGCGGCACCAACCGTCGTCGATTGCGCCAGCGCTGATGCGGGCTTTGGAACCTGTGTTCGCCAGAAGCTGGAGAGTGTCGGGGTCGTTCCGGCTGCCCAGCCCGAGGCAGCAGACGAGACCGATCAGGGCGAACTGGTCGCCAACCTGAGTGACGCCACGGCAGAAGTTGAGGCCGCAGATGCGACAACGGAACCAGCGCCAGATGCGTCTCCGCTGATCAATGCCCGGGTCGAACCGGATGGGTCCGCCGTTCTTGTCGGCAGCGCTTCCCCGAACAGTGAAATTCACTTCTTTGCCAACGGCGAACCGATCGGCTCGACAACCACGGATGATGTCGGCGACTGGGTCTTCATTCCTGATCAGCCCTTGCCGGCAGGCGGCGTGGCGCTGACCACCAATATCGGCGAGTTGATGGGCGCAGATGACAGCCAGCCCGATTCACTCGCGATTGTCGTCGATCCAGATGGCGCCAGTGAGCCGCAAGTGGTCGCCGGAAACGCCGCACAGGTCGGCCAGACATTGACCGATCTCACCGGCATGAATCCGCTTGCAGCCACGCCTGAGGCAGCCGCTGAACCGGGCGCGGCCGAAATGGAAGTCGCGGCAGTCGAGCCTCAAGCCGAGGTGGCGCAGGAAGAACAACCTTCAGACCGTGCGGTGACGACACCAATCGTGGAGCCTGAACAGGTCGCTGAGGCGGAGACACCTGCCACACCTGCAGCGGAGACAGCACCCGCCGAAACGGCAGAGCCGGTAGCTGCCGAGTCTGAAACCCCCGCCGACATGGAAGTCGCGGCCATTGAACCGCAGACCACGGCACCCGCCGCCGAACAAACACCGATTGTGGCCGTTCCCGACATCGCCCCGAGCATTGACGCTGTGGAAATCGATGGCAGCGCCAACTTCATCGCCGGTGCAGGGACCGACGGGACGACCGTCAAGCTCTTCGTGGATGACGTTCTGGTCGGCCAGACAATCGTCGATGGCGGCCGCTGGCTGGTAGAGGCGCAGGACGCGCTGACGTCATCGAACCAGCGCATCCGGGCCGAGTTCATTTCGCCTGATGGCCAGACGATCGACGCGCAGCCGGAGGTTAACTTCGTCATCGCGGGCCTTGAGCCAGATCAGACCGCGCAAGTGTCCGACGCGACGGCTGTTGAGCAGACGGGGCTGAGTCTTTCCGCGGAATCGCTTGCGCCCGCCATTCTGCCGACCGAAGCGCCGTTCATTCCCGCTGAAACTGAAGTTGCAGACACCAGTCCGGTGGCAACGCCGGGCGAACCCACGACGGCCACAGGCGACATAGTTCTCCCCGAGGATCAACTCGCACCGATTGCCCTCCCTGTGACCGCGCCTCTCGTGGTCGCAGAGGGCACGCCGGCGGAAACGGAAATGGCGGCGGGTGAAGAAACTCAGCCTGCGGAAGTGACCACCGGTGAGGAGACGCAGCCTTCGGAAATGACCGGGGAACAGCCTGCCGCCGAAGCAGCGCCGACAGCTGAGGCGCCCGCAATCATCGAGCAGCCGGCCGGTGAAACGCCTGTGGAACCGCAAATGGCTGCTGAAACCAGTCAGGATGCAGCGTCGGAGGCTCCGGCGGAAAGCGAGTCACCTTCCGCAACGAATTCAGGCGAATCGGATGCTCAACCGGCTCCTGCGGCTGACCAGCAGGCAACGGAAGAAGAGCCCGTCACAGAGCCGCCGGTTTCAGCCGAGATCGTGATCCCCGCCGACCAGTTGGCCCCGGCCGAAATGCCAACCGTGGCGCCTGCCGTTCCGGCTCCGGCGGACGAGCCGGCAGCGGACGCTGCGCCTTCTGCGGAAAGCAGTGCTGCGGCGGCTGAGGAATCCGCGCCTGCGAGTGAGGATGTCATTATTCCGGCAGACCAACTCGCGCCCGCCGAACTTCCGACCGAAGCACCTCCGGTTCCGGTAGAGCCCGAGACGCCGGTTGCGGACGCCCAGCCGAACGGACAGGGTGATAGCGCGCCCGCCACCGAATCCGCGGCCACGCCTCAGGCGGTCGAAATACCCGCCGACCAACTGGCCCCGGCTGAATTGCCGACCAGCGCGCCGCCAGTTCCTGCCCCAACGGTTGCCCGTGGCGCAAGCTCAGGCGATACCCTGATTCCGGTCGATCAGGTGCCACTCGCGGAGATGCCGACCGAGGCGCCCGCCGTGCCGGGCCTCTCTCAAGCCGAAGGTGACGAGGTTCCGACTTTGACCGTGGTTGCGGTCGGTGAGCCGGGAGAAAACCGGTTCGCATCCGGCAAAGTCATCATTCGGCGTGGCGATAATCTCTGGACGATTTCGCGCCGCGTCTATGGATTTGGCCGCGATTACGTCCGGATTTTCGAGGCCAACCGCGACAAGATCGAGAACCCGCACTGGATTTATCCGGGGCAGGTGTTCGAATTGCCCAGCGGCGAATAGGCCTGTGACCGAGTGATTGCAGGCGCCCAAGGGCGCCTGTTTCATTTGTGCCCGCATTCATCTGTGTGGCGAAAAGTGGCCGCCAACCTGAACGGATAATTATCTTTTCTTAAGTTGAGCTTCGAGGTAGCGCGGCCTAGACCAATGCCGGAAGCCGGGGCCAGCCGGCGGCGCTGAGAGGTCACCGCGACACGACAGACCAAGACGGCTTCCAGACAAACGCTCCCAACGAATGTGGAGCAAATCAAGGAGTGAGATATGCGCACTCTATTCATCACCGCTGCAGCTGCAGCACTCCTGTCGACATCGGCTATGGCCTTCCCGCTGCATTCCACGCAGGGCACAGTCGAGTATTTCGACCTGTCAACCGGGGCACTTCGCCTGAGTGACGGCATCAACTATACGCTGCCGGACAATTTCCAGGATCCGGGCCTCGTTGATGGCGCCATGGTCAAACTGATCTGGGACGCACAGGGTCAGCAGCACATGGTGCAGTCCCTGGCCATCGAGCGACTCTAGTCTCGCAAACGCCAAATTTGGCGGAGGGCACGCGCCCCCCGCCATTTTCATGCCTTCAGCGCGTATCGTTTGGACATTCCTGATCCATTCCGACTTGATCCGCAGCCCGACACCGCTTATATCGCAATCTTACGATAAATGGGTACCGCCAATGCAGGACGATTTGCTTGCCGTCCAGTTGCGGGCGCTGGGCCATCCGGTCCGGCTCTCGATTCTGCGTCTTCTGGCGCAAACACAGAATGAATGCTGCTGCGCAAGCGTGGTCGATCAATTGCCGCTCGCGCAATCGACCGTCTCGCAACACATCAAGGTTCTGCTCGATGCCGGCCTGATCGAACGCTGTTCGAAGGGCACCCGCAATTACTACGTGTTGTCGGCGGAACGCTTTGAGGCCGTTTCTTCGGCCTTTTCCGGATTGGCGGACGGGCTGACACGCTCAACCCGACTTGAAGCAACAGAATAGGACATTTCATGGCTAATCAGGCCGAAACGGCGAAACCCAGCGTTTCCGCCGATCAGGGATCGTTGCTCCACACCATTGCCAATCTGTGGGCCTATATGTGGCCAGCCCAGCGGCCCGATCTCAAGCGCCGCGTTCTCTACGCGCTGGCCGCGCTTCTGGTGGCCAAAGCGGCGTCATCGCTGGCACCATTCGCCTACAAGGCTATCATCGACTCTCTGGGCGTCGCCGAGGCCGACCAGACCCTTGTGCTCGGCATAGCCATGCCATTGCTGATGGTCGCCGCATATGCGCTGGCGACCGTGATGGACAGCGGGTTCTCGCAATTGCGCGACGTCCTGTTCGCGCGGGTCGGCCAGAACGCGGTACGCACGCTCGCCTACCAGACCTTCACGCACCTGCATCAATTGTCTTTGCGCTACCACCTGCAGCGGCGCACCGGCGGACTGAGCCGGGTCATCGAACGTGGTATCAAGGGCATCGAAGTCATCGTGCGCTTCACCATGCTCAACACGGCACCCACGCTGGTCGAGTTTCTCGTGGTGGGCATCATCTTCGTCACTATGTTCGGCATTTCCTATCTGGGCGTCCTGATTGTCACCATCTGGGCCTACATCTGGTTCACGATCCGCGCATCGAACTGGCGTATCGGTATTCGCCGCAAGATGAACGAAAGCGACACAGAAGCCAATTCCAAGGCCATCGACAGCCTTTTGAACTTCGAGACGGTCAAGTATTTCGGAAACGAGAAGATGGAGGCGGAACGCTTCGATCAGTCGATGGCACAATATGAAAGCGCCACCGTCTCCATGTGGTCGAGCCTCGGCATACTCAATTTCGGGCAGGCCATCATCTTCTGGACCGGCACCGCCATCATCGGGATCATGGCAGCGATGGGCGTGCTGAACGGCAACCTGACGGTCGGCGACTATGTGCTGATCATGGCCTTTCTGATGCAGATCTACCGCCCGCTCAACATGATCGGATTTGTCTATCGTGAAATCCGGCAGGGACTGGCCGACATCGAGGAAATGTTCAAACTGCTCGATCAGACCCCCGAAATTGTGGATGGCCCGAACGCGCAACCACTCGCCATTTCGGGTCCCGTGATCCGGTTCGAAAACGTCTCGTTCCACTATGACGCCGACCGTCCGATCCTGCACGATGTCAGCTTTGAGGTGCCTGCCGGCAAAACGGTCGCGGTCGTCGGTCCGTCCGGTGCCGGCAAGTCGACCATTTCACGGCTGATCTATCGCTTCTACGATGTGACCGGCGGCAAGGTAACGATCGACGGCCAGGACGTTCGTGACGTGACTCAGGAAAGCTTGCGCGCCGCTATCGGCATGGTTCCGCAAGATACCGTGCTCTTCAACGAAACCATCGCCTACAACATAAATTACGGCCGTCCCGGAGCCCACGCCGATGAGGTCGAACAGGCGGCGAAAATGGCTCAGATCGGCGACTTCATTGCGACTCTGCCAAAGGGTTTCGATACCATGGTGGGCGAGCGCGGGCTCAAGCTTTCGGGCGGCGAAAAACAGCGCGTCGCCATCGCGCGGACCATTCTCAAGGCGCCGCCAATCCTCATTCTCGACGAGGCGACGTCCGCACTTGATACCCAAACCGAGCGGGATATCCAATCAGCGCTCGATGCAGTTTCAAAGGGCCGCACGACCCTGGTTATCGCGCACAGGCTCTCGACGGTCATCAATGCAGACGAGATCATCGTCCTGAAAGCCGGACGCATCGTAGAACGCGGCAATCACAGAAATCTGCTTGGCCAGGACGGACTTTATGCAGAGATGTGGCAACGCCAGCTTGAGGTGACCCAGGCCGAGGAGAAGCTGCGCGAAACTCGTGAAAACGATGACGAGGGCTATGTCATCGCCGACCGGCCGGCCGCTGAGTAGCGATGGGCGGCCCGGAGGGACAAATCGTTCCGGTGGAAAGATTTGAGCCACGAGAACGCCGAGCGACGCCGCGAAGTGCAGCCGAAGTCGGCGCGAAACATCAAGCGCAAGCTCTTGTCGAGCTCATGCCGGTTTCGAATGACCGAAACCTTGGGTGAGGGCCTAGACGAGAGGCACAACCTGGCTCGCACCAAACAAGTCACCTCAAACAAGCATTGACGTGCAACCTCGCGTGAAGCACGTCGCGATTGAAAGTGCCGTCAGCCTGACGCGTCGCCCGTGACCACTGGCATGCACATTCTTCAAAATGGCTAGATTGATCAATTGCGCACATCACAACAAAAAGGCCCGCCGAAGCGGGCCTTTGGATCCTTAGGTGTGGGAGAGTTTACTCTGCTGCCTGCCGCGACACCACGGTAACCCCGTTGCGTTCGGTTTCGACAAGGCCCGTTTGGTCGGCCGTCATGTAGTGGGCAACGCTGTCAACCCCGGCCATCGCGGCCCCTTCAGGTATGGCGTCGTCAACCGCTTCCGCTTTCCGCCGTCCGAACAAGGCCCGGAAAGGCCAGGCAATGATGCGCCCGATCCAGCGCAGCAGCCGGCCGAACCAGCCATTCCAGATGACCGACGGCGCGGTGACCATGACCGGCACCATGACCAGCGTTAGCGCGGTCGAGACGAACAGGCCGGAAACCAGCGCGGAACTCAGGTGCACGAACCAGGATCCGGAAAGGCCGCCTGCGACCACTTCGCGGCGAATGAAGTCGAACTCGATATTCAGTGCCATTGGAATAACACCCAGAGCCGTCACTGTGGCTGTGAGCAGCACGGGCCGGATACGCTGCGAGGTCGTCAACAGCATGGCCTTGATCGGCTCGACTTTATCTTCACGCGCATAATGGTTGTAGGTGTCGATCAGAACGATGCCGTTCTTCACCACGATGCCGGTAAGGGCCACCATGCCGAGCCCGGTCATGATCGCCGAGAACGACATGCCGGTCACCAGCATGCCCGCAAGCACACCCGCCGTCGACATGATCACGGTCGAAAGCGTCACCGCCACCTGCCAGAAGCTGTTATATTCCATCAGCAGCACCAGGAAGATCAGGAACATGGCTCCACCAAACGCCTTGAGAATGAAGGCATTGGTGTCGCCGATCTGCTCCGCTGCGCCGCCGTAGATGACCTGAACGTCGCTTGGCCAGTTTTGCTGGGCAACCCAGGCCTTGATGTCATCGATCTTGTCTGAGGCGAGAATCGGCTTGCCATCGGCGTCGACTGCGTTTTCGGCGATATTGGCAGCCACCGGCATGTAATAGACGCCGTCGCGGCGGCTAACATTGGCAACCTTTGGTTTTGCGACGCGCGTAATGAAGTTCGAAACCGGCACCAGACCCTTGGCCGTGGCGATCCGCATGGAGTCCAGAGCATCGAACGTGCGTTCGTCCTGGGGCAGTCTAGCCTGAATATCCAGTTCGTCCGTCGCATCGTCCGGGCGATAGGAGCCAAGCCGCACGCCGGTCGTCACGAGCTGCACATAGGGGCTGAGTTCACGCACACCGATGCCGTATTCTGCGGCCTTGACCCTGTCGACCTTGATTTCCCAGTCGATGCCGGGGGCAGGGCGGCCGTCCTCGACGTCGACCGTGTCACCCAGATCGTTCTTGATGTAATCGCTGAGCTGGGCAACTGCCGGCGCAAGGTCCCCGTAATTGTCGGATTCCACGCGCAGATTGATGGCCTTGCCCGCCGGCGGACCGTTTTCCTGTGCGCTGATCTGAACCTCGAGCCCGGGAATGTTCTTCACGCGGTCGCGGATGTTCTGAAAGATCTCCGCTGCGGGAACGCGCTCATTCCACGGCATGAGCTGCAGGCTGAGCGTGCCGATCGTATTGGGCGGGGTGTTTCCGCTGCCCAGGCCCGATCCGCCACCGAAGGTCAGGATAGAGTCCTGAATGCCCTGCACCTGCAAGACCTGATGTTCGACCTCGCGAAGATAGTCACGAATTTCGGTCGGCGAGTAATTACCGATCGCAACCACGGCGACCGTGCCATATTCCGGCTCGGACGCGGGAAAGGCCTCAGTGCCAGTCGGGTTCGCGATATAGGCCGCGAATATTGCGCCAACAATTGAAAAGCCGACGGCAAGCGTGATGATCGGGTGCCGCAGAAGCGTCTGCATGAAACGGACATAGCCGCCAGTCAGGCCACGCACCTTTTTGACGTCGAATTCTTCGGGATACATGACCAGGCGGGCTTCTTCGACCTCCCGTTCCGTCACCTTGCCGCGCGGCAGCATCGCCCCGATAATCGGCATGAAGACGAGGGCGGAAAGAAGCGAAGCGCCCATCACCACGATCACGGTGATTGGAAGCTGGCTCATGAACTTGCCGATAATGCCCGGCCAGAACAGCAGCGGCACAAATGCGCCAAGCGTTGTCGCCGTGGCGGAAACCACCGGCACAAACATCTTGCGCGCCGCCTGAATGAAGGCTTCCCGCCGGCTCACGCCTTCTGCGAGCTTTCGTTCGGCATATTCCACCACGACGATCGGATCATCAACGAGCACACCGACCGCGATCACCAGACCGAACATGACCATCATGTTCACGGTCATGCCGAAGATCTGCACGAACAGGAAAGCGATCATGAACGAGATCGGGATCGAGGTGCCGATCATGATGGCGGGCCTCAGGCCGAGCGTCGCCACGCACATGATCATGACGAGCGCGACGGCGGTCAGAACCGCGGCTTCGAGAGAACGATAAAGCGCCTTGGTGTTTTCCGCCTGATCGAGCAGGAAGGAATGATGCAGTCCCTGCGGCCAATCAGCAGTGTATTCGGAGGTGATCCTGCGGACCTCGTCCGACACTTCAATGACGTTGGTGCCCAGTTTCTTGGTCACGCCAAGCGTAATGGCTGGCGAGCCGTTTACATAGGCATACTGCGTCGCGTCCTTGAACGTGCGGGTAATGCTTGCCACGTCGCCAAAGGTCACGGTCGTACCGTCCGCCGTTTTAAGCGGCAGATTGTAGACGTCCTGTGCCGTCGTGATCAGGCCGGGCACCTCGACATTGAACGAGCCGTGACCCGTATCGAGCGTTCCACCGGCAACCACCAGATTGTTCTTGGCCAGAGCGTCAAAAAGCTGGGCCGCCGTCAACCCATATGCGTCGAGCCGTTCGAGATCGATCACGACCTCAAGCACCTCGTCGCGCGATCCGGAAATCGTCACGTCCTGAACCGTGCTGATGTTTTTCAGAGCGTCCTGCAAATCCTTGGCGCGGTTGACCAGCGTGCGTTCCGGCATGTCGCCGTAGATGGCGACGGAAATGACCGGAATGTCCTGGAACGAAATCTCGGTGACCGTCGGTTCCTTGGCATCCGCAGGTAGCTCGGACGACACGCCATCAAGCTTGGCGCGGATATCGCTGAGCGCCTGATCCTTGTCGGTATTGACGTCGAATTGCAGCAGAACCGACACATGGCCGGTCGTGGAGGTCGAGGTGATGACATCGAGACCGTCAATGTCCTTGAGCCGATCCTCGACCGGCTTTGCAATCAGCCGTTCCGCATCGCGCGGCGCAATGCCGGTCTGGCTGACCGAGACATAGAAATACGGGATATCGATCGCCGGGAAGCTCTCTTTTGGCAGCGCCACGTAGGCGGAAAAACCCGCCAGCAACAGCAGCACCATTACCGTCAGAACGACGCGTGGCGCCCTCAGAACGCGTTCGAGAAAATCGATCATGCTGGCGTCCCTTCATCTTCATATGCCTGGGCGTTGACCTGTTGGCCCGCCTTGACGTTTTCTTGGCCGAGGGTAATCACGTCTACGCTGATCGGAAGCCCGGTCACCCAGACCCCGTCGCGCGAGTCCGAAACGATGGTGATCTTGTAAAACTGAACCACGCCATCTTTCACCGCCCGGATTCCGAGTTCGCCTTCGTCGCCCAGCGTCAAGACCGATTGCGGCACGAGATGTGCGGGCAGGGTGCCGACCTTCACCTTGGCAGAGGCCGTCAGGCCATCGCGAACGCTGCTACCCGGATTGTCAGCAGTTGCCTCGACCCGGAACGACCGCGTCGCGTCGTCGGCAACCGGCGAAATGTAGGTCACTTCGCCCGAGAGCGTGTCACCAGCGACTGTTGTGATTTCAACCGGCAGGCCGAGTTTTGCCAGCCCGATGCGGGCCTCGGGCACACTGCCCACGAACACGATCGGATCAAGCTGCACGATTGTCGCGCAGGGGGCGCCTGGGCTCAGCAACGCACCGACTTCGGTCATGGGACCGGTGACGACGCCGTCAAGGCGTGCCCTGACTTCAGTGCGGTTGAATTCAGCCAAAGCATTGTCGAGTCCGGCTTGCGCGGCGGTGACGCCCGCCTTGGAGGCCTCCAGCGCCACCTCGAACTGCATCGCGGTGTTGGCTGGCGCGACGCCCTTTTCGCGCAGCACCTTGTTGTTGTCGAGGTTGGTCTGGGCCTGCTGCAGAGCAGCCTGTGCCTGGGCCAGCGCGGCGCGTGCCTGCGCTACGCCGGCTTCGCGTGTGCCGCGATCGATCGTGCACAGAACGTCGCCTTCCTTGACGCTATCGCCCTTTTTGACTTCCACAGTGTCGACAATGCCGGAAGTTTCCGGAGTTGCCGTGACGCTGGCCTTTGCTTCGGTCTTTCCGCGCAGATCAACCTCGATGGGGAAGGGCTGGGCGACGAATGTCTGAACACGCACGCTTCTCAGCGCACCTTCGCCGTTCCCGGCATCTTGTTCGTTGCGTTCGGCAATGGTCAGCTCGGGATTGACCTCTTCGGCGGATTGTTCCTCATCCGCGCTTTTCAGGCCCGTGGCATCCTTAAAATCGGTCAGCGGGCCACCATTGGGCTCGACCAGCGAAACGATTGATTCTTCGCCGTTTCCGGGGCCGCGGCCACCCTGCACAAAGGTTCCTGTCGACATCCACAGCGCCACGACCAGAATGATCGCCAGCGCAATGCCGTATGACATCAGATTACGCATATTCTATTCGTCCCGTTTATTCTGCCGCGTCGCGCGTTTCGTCTTGCTGAGCGATGCCAACAAGGTCATTCATGTGGGTGCGCATATATTCATGCGCAACCTTCTGGACACTCAGGCCCAGATCGATGACCCAGCGATCGGCGCGGCAGTCGAATTTCTCGCGAAGCTCTTGCAGTTCCTTGATCTGATTCTCGAGGCTGGCCATCCGCTCCCGGATCCGCTGTCCAACCAGACTTGCGGGCAGATGCTCGGCAAATCTTGCGAACAACAAAAAGGGACTACGAAAAACATCGTCGCCCGGATCATCGTGAAGCGATTCCAGAAAGGCCTCGCGGCCCGTTTGTGTGATCGAATAGACCTTCTTGGCGGGACGGCCTTCCTGCAGTTCCACTGCAGAGGTGACCAGACTGTCTTCCTCGAGCTTGGCCAAAGCCGGATAGATGGAGCCGAAGCTGGCCTCCACAAAATAGGAGAACTCGCCTTCGGTCGATTTCTTGCGGATTTCATAGCCGCTTGCATTCCCGTCAAACAGGATCGCAAGACATACGTTTCGGATATTCATCGTGCTTAGGACGCCCCAGCATGTATCGATTCGATATATATCGCGCGTATATAGAGATTTGATGACGTCTGGCAACCCCGCTAAGTCAAAAGTGAGTGCGAAGCCTTAACGGGGTTTGAAGTTTTCGACATACCCTTCGCTGCCGACCAGTTCGCGCATCTTGTCCGCGCAGGATTTGGCCAGATCGGCATCTGCCGCCGCTGAAAAATAGGAATTGTAGAATTTGCCTTCGGCCTTGCCATAGGTGAGCGGTTTGCCATCGAAGCCGTAAACATATCCTCCGGCCGCCGCCAAAACGGCCTGCCCCGCCGCCGTGTCCCATTCGCAGGTCGGCGTGAAGCGGGGATAAAGCCGGGCTTCTCCGCGTGCCACAAGGCAGAATTTCAGCGACGAGCCGACCGACACGTTGTCATCGACCCCGAAGGCCTCGCAAAGTGGCCCGAGCGCCGCGTGACCATGCGAACGCGAGGCAACGATATGCAGCGGGCCATCGCGCATCACCTCGATCTGCCGTTTGGCCCCGAGCGTGAAATCATCATTCGTCTGGTATTCGAAAGCGCCGTCCGCGCCGCCGACAAACAGCTGGTTGAGGGCAGGGGCAAACACGACACCGGCGACCGGCATGCCGTTTTCCACCAGCGCAATGTTGACCGTGAACTGGCCGTTGCGCTTGATGAATTCCTTGGTGCCATCCAGCGGATCGACCACGAAAAAGCGGTCCCCAAGTTCGGGAATGTTGCCCGCCGCCGCACTTTCCTCGGCCAGAACCGGAATATCGGTCGTGCTGAGCATGTCGAGGATGATCGCTTCGCCGCGCTCGTCAGCCATTGTGACCGGTGACCCGTCGGCCTTGGCCTCCGCCTCGATCGGATTGGCATAAACCTCCATGATCGCGCGGCCCGCCTGCAAAGCGGCATCGATCATCAGGTCGATGAATTGGTTGCTCATGTCTGTCTCCGGAACTGGTTCAGGCGCGAATGTCGATATCAAGCCCGATATCGAGCGGAGGCGCGGCCATTGTGATCTTGCTGGTGGAAATGTAGTCGACGCCGGTTTTCGCGATGGCACCGATCGTGTCGAGATCGACACCGCCCGAGGCCTCGAGCTTGGCGCGGCCCTTGTTGATGGCGACGGCCTTCTTGAGCGTTGCTGCATCCATGTTGTCGAGCAGCACCGCATCAGCGTCCGCGTCCAGGGCTTCCTCGAGCTGGTCGAGATTGTCCACCTCGATTTCGACCGACACCAGATGTCCGGCGAAAGCGCGGGTTGCTTCGATGACCTGACGGACACCGCCAGCCACGGCAATATGATTGTCCTTGATCAGGATCGCGTCATCCAGCCCGTAGCGGTGATTGTGTCCGCCGCCGCAGCGCACCGCATACTTTTCGAACGCTCTCAGCCCCGGCGTTGTCTTGCGCGTGTCGCAGACATGCGCGTGACTGTCGCCGATCGCCTCGACAAAGCGGCCCGTATGCGTCGCAATCCCGCAAAGGCGCATCAGGAAATTCAGCGCCACGCGCTCCGCAGACAGAATGAGCCGCGCATTGCCCGAAATCTCGGCGATCTTGGCACCTGCTTTGACGTGCGCGCCATCGGTCACAAAGGGTTCGAAGACAAGCCCCGGCCCGATTTCCGCGAAAGCAGCACGCGCCAGATCCATGCCCGCTATGATGCCATCTTCGCGGGCATTCATCACGGCGACGGCTGTTGCGTCAGGCGCAATCGTTGCCTGCGTCGTCAGGTCCCCCGCCAGCCCTAGATCTTCAGCCAGCGCCACACGCACGGCGTCACTGACCATCATGGGTGGCAACAGCGCGGGATAAGCCTTTTTGCGGGACATGAACGGCTCCGGTTTTTCCGGCGCCCGTTTACGCCCCGCATGGTTTCAATGCAACCGGCCACATCGCTAGGAGGCTGTCCATGAAAAGCGCAAAGCGGTATTCCGGTTCAGACAGTCGACGAACAAGAATGCAGACCGTCTGCCCCGGTTACCGCACAACATGACGGACCTATCTGCCGCCCTCGATCTTGCGGTGGCGCTGGGCGATACCCTGTTCGCCATAGGGGTATTCGCTCATATGCGGCTTTGAGATCGTATTGAGCGTGTCCATTTCCGCATCGGACAAATGAACGCCGGCGGCACCCAGATTGTCCTTGAGCTGTTCGCGGGTCCGCGCACCGAGAATGACCGAGGTCACCGCCGGGCGCTGCGCCAGCCATGCCAGCGACACCTGCGCCGGCGATGCGTTGTGCGTCGCGGCAATCTGGCGGACGGCATCGATCACCGCCCAGGTCCGTTCTTCCGCGTTGCGCGGACCATAGGCCTCCATGCCGCGTTCCGGGTTTTCGCCCAGCCGGGTTGCACCTGTCGGCATCGTGTCGCGCTGATATTTCCCGGCCAGCCAGCCACCTGCCAGAGGCGACCACGGCATCAGTCCCATCCCGGCATCCTGGCAGGCGGGAATGACCTCGTGTTCAATGTCACGCACAAGCAGGTTGTATTGCGGCTGCAAGGTCACCGGAGCTGTAAACCCAAGCGCCTTGGCCCGATGCACGGCCTTTGTGATGTGCCAGCCCAGATAGTTCGAAAACCCGTAATAGGCGATCTTACCGGCGCGGACAGCGTCGTCCAGAAAGCGCAGCGTTTCGTCGATCGGCGTCAGCGCATCCCAGGCGTGCATTTGGTAAAGATCGATCCGCTCGATCCCCAGCCGCTTCAGCGATGCGTTGAGCGCATCGTCCAGATGCCGCCGCGACAGACCGATATCGTTCGGCCCGTCACCCATGGGAAAACGCCCCTTGGTGGCGATGACCAGCTTTTGCGCCTTTTCCGGATTGGCCGTCAGCCAGCGACCGATAATGCTTTCCGAGGTGCCTTGCGAATAAACGTCGGCCGTGTCGACGAAATTGCCGCCCGCCTCGATATAATCCTCGAGCAGCCTGTGCGATGTGGACTCGTCGGCTTCCCAGCCGAACGTCATTGTTCCGAGGCAATAATTTGTGACGATCGCCCCGGACGGGCCGAGCTTTCTATATTCCATGACAATATCCTTGACGTTGCGGACCGCGCCTTGTGCGCCGCCCTTCAAAGAGGCAGGGTTGGATGAGAACTGTTGTCAGTTTAGGCCGCGAGAGTCGCCGGCGCAAATGCAAATCCATACTTCGCTCGGATTTGACGCTCGCGCCGGTTGCCGGGCCTCTCCAGATGGCATAAAGCGACTGGGATTCGTCATAAGGGTGTCATTTGATTGGCGAAAACCCTTGGCCTCCAAAAGACCTCACTCCCTGACCTGCAAAAGGTGACAGCATGGACCGTTCCCCATTGGCGCCGATGTTCAATCCCAAATCCGTCGCGATTCTGGGGGCGTCGGAGAAGGAAGGCGCCGTCGGCTCGCTCGTGTTTCGCAACATGCGCGAGGCCGGCTTCAAGGGCGAGGTCTTTCCGATCAATCCCAAATACGAAACCGTTGGCGGCTTGAAATGCTACCCGGACATCGCCGCGATCGGCAAACCTGTTGATCTCGCCGTTATCGCGACACCCGCGGCAACAGTGCCGGGTATCATTCAGCAGTGCGGCGAGGCCGGTACGTCGCACGCCATCATTCTCTCCGCGGGTTTCGGGGAGGGCGGCAGCCCCGGCAGCAATCTTGCTGGCAAACTGACAGCCGCTGCCCGCAAGGCCGGCGTGCGCTTCATGGGACCCAATTGTGTGGGTCTGGTGCGCCCTTGGCTCGGCATGGATGCAACCTTCCTGCGCTCGACCACGCCCAAGGGCAAATTGGCTTTGATCTCGCAGTCTGGTGCCCTTTGCTCGGCCATTTCCGATTGGGCGGCCCCGCATCATCTCGGCTTTTCGGCGCTGGTGTCACTGGGCAATTCGCTCGACATCGATTTCGGCGACGTCCTGCAGTTCCTGACCAACGATCCGGACACCAAGGCCATCCTTCTTTATGTCGAAGGCGTGCACGACGCGCAGTCTTTCATCTCCTCCCTGCGTTACGCGGCGCGCACCAAGCCCGTCATCGTGCTCAAGGCCGGGCACCATGCACAAAGCTCGAATGCCGCGCATACCCATACCGGCGCGCTGATTGGCAATGACGCCGTCTTCGATGCGGCACTGGCCCGTGCCGGTGTCGTCCGAGCCCAGACCTTCGGACAATTGTTCGCCGCGGCGGAAATCCTTTCGCCCGGCAAGCGCGCCAACGGCAATCGCCTCGGCATTATCACCAATGGCGGTGGCGCCGGGGTTCTCGCCGCCGACCGCGCCGGCGACAAGGATATCGATCTGGCTCAGCCGAGCGATGACACCATTTCGGCGCTCGACAAGGTCCTTCCGGAGTTCTGGTCGCGCGCCAATCCGATCGACATTCTCGGCGACGCCCCGCCCGAACACTATGCTGCGGCACTCAAGACCGGATTGGAAGACCCCAATTTCGACGGGCTTCTGGTCATGCTGACCCCGCAGGCCATGACCGATGCGACGGCGGTCGCCCAGGCGGTGGTCGACGCCATGCCGGAACGCGGCGGCAAGCCGGTTCTGGCGTGCTGGATGGGCGAAACCTCGGTGGTCGAAGGGCGCAAACTCATGTCGTCCAACGGAATTCCCGATTTCGCGACGCCTGAAGCCGCAGTCGAGGCCTTCTCTTATCTGGCGCAGCACCATCGCAACCGCACACTCGCGCTTGAAGTGCCAGATCCGCTTCACGACGCGCATCCGCCCGACATCGAGGGTGCGCGCATGATCATTGCTGCCGCGCTCGCCGAGGGCCGCTCGATGCTCAACGACATCGAATCCAAGGCGGTTCTGCGCGCCTTCCACATCCCGATCAATGTCACCATCGAGGCCAGAACGACCTCCGAGGCGCTCATAGCCGCTGAGACGGTCGGTTATCCGGTCGCGATCAAGATCAACTCGCCGCAAATTCCGCACAAATCCGATGTGGGTGGCGTGCGTCTCAACGTGCCGACTGCCGCCGACGTGGCCCAGGCGTTCCACGACATCACCCGACGCGCTGCCGAAGCCCGTCCAGACGCCGAAATCAAGGGCGTTGCCATCGAGACCATGGCCAAGGTCGAAGATGCACGCGAACTGGTGATCGGCGTGACGCGCGACCCCATCTTCGGGCCTGCGATCATGTTCGGTGCCGGCGGCACCATGGTCGAAATCCTGCGCGACAGCGCCGTGTCTCTGCCGCCCCTCAACGAAGTGCTCGCCAATCGTCTGATCAACCGCACCCGGGTGGCCCGGCTGCTTGAAGCCTTCCGCGACCGTCCGGCGGTCAACCGCGAGGCCGTCATCGACGTGCTGCTGCGCGTGTCGGATATGGTGTGCGAATTGCCGCAGATCACCGAAATGGACATCAATCCGCTTTTTGCCGGACCCGACGGCGTGCTCGCGGTCGATGCGCGTATCGGAATTGCACGTCCGCCTGCCAAGGATGGTCCCTACGACCACGTCGCCATTCATCCCTATCCGCGCCATCTCGTGCGCCGTGAACACTTGTCGGACGGAACGCCGCTGACTATCCGACCGATCCGGCCGGAAGACGCGCAATCCGAGATTGAGTTTGTCCGCCGCCTGTCGCCGACCGCCAAACGCCTGCGGTTCATGGGGGCAATCGATGAATTGTCGCCGGAAATGCTCGCCCGTTTCACCCAGATCGACTATCGCCGCGAAACGGCCCTGGTCGCCATGGTCGAAAAAAGTGACAGCGACGAAGAACAACACGGCGTTGCCCGCTATTCGATCAATCCTGACGACAAGAGTTGCGAGTTCGCCATCGTCGTGTCCGACCAATATCAGGGGCAGGGCATCGGCACCCGGCTGATGAAAGCCCTGATGGAGGCCGCCCGTGATCATGGGCTCACCCGGATCGAGGGCACGGTATTGCGCGAAAACGTCAACATGCTTCGGCTCATGACCGATCTTGGTTTCACCCAGACCCGTGACCCCGAGGACCCCGACGTGGTCTTTGTCGAGCATTGGCTCTAACGGAAACCCTCCATGCTCGCCTACATTTCGCACCCGTCCTGCCACGATCACGATCCCGGACCGCTGCATCCCGACACGCCCGAGCGCCTCGACGCGATTTCGAACCAGCTCATCATGTCGGGTCTCGATTTCGTGCTGCAGCGCTACGACGCGCCGGCGGCAACCATCGAACAGCTCGCGGCGGCGCACGATCCTGAATATGTGGCGCGCATATTCAGGGAAGCGCCCGAAAACGGATCGGTGGAGATCGACGGCGATACCGTGATGTCTCCGGGCACGCTCAAGGCGGCCCTGCATGCCGCAGGAGCCGGAATTCTGGGCGTTGACCTGATCATGAAAGGCAAAGCCAACCCGATCTTTTGCGCCGTCCGCCCGCCCGGCCACCACGCGACACGCAACACGGCGATGGGTTTTTGCCTGTTCAATAATGTCGGCGTCGCGGCCGCCCACGCGCTGGGCACTTACAACCTCAAACGCATCGCCATTGTCGATTTCGACGTCCACCACGGAAACGGCACGGAAGACATCTTCCACAACGATGAGCGGGTGCTGTTCTGCTCTTCGTTCCAGCATCCCTTCTATCCCTTCACCGGCCACGAAAGCGACGCGATCAACCTCGTCGATGTTCCCCTCAAGGCCGGCACCGACAGCGTCGCCTTCCGCGAGGCGATCACCGAACACTGGTTTCCCGCCCTCGACCGCTTCAAACCCGAATTCATTTTCATTTCAGCGGGATTCGACGCGCACGTGCTCGACGACATGTCCGACATCGAACTGGTCGACAACGACTACAAGTGGATCACCGAAGAGCTGATGAAGATCGCCCACATACACGCCAAGGGCCGGGTTCTTTCAATGCTCGAGGGCGGCTATGTGCCCGACGTACTGGCCCGCAGCGCGGTGGCGCATATCAAGGCGCTGATGGACTGAAACGCCCGCTTCTTTCGGCGTTCGCCGGTAGGGAAACGGACGAGCGGTGGGGCCTTTGCTTGCTCGAGGACCCCGCCTGATTGCCCTTGAGCCCCAGAGGCGGAATCGCGCCTGGTCCACAGACTTTGATAAGGGAGCTATTCGGCAGCCATTCGTTCGGCAATGTCGTCTTCAACAAAGTGTCGGACATCTGAAAAGACTTCGGCCGAGCCAGGCCCGAGCCACAGAAAGTGTCCGCAAGCATTGTCATAGAGCCGCAATTCGCTCGCCGGAATAAGGCGCGCTGCGAGCCTGGCTTGTTCGACTTCCACAGAAGCATCGTGCAGGCTGTGCTGGATAAGCGTGGGGCACTTGACCTTGCGCAGACATTCATCGGAAAGCGTCTGATTGAGGTCGGCCAGAAATCCACGCCGCGAACGGTAGCTTCCGATCCTGGCACGCAAGCGCGATATGTCATCCTTGCTGAGCGTTTCGATTTGCCTGGTCGAGACGCCGCGCACGAACAGACTGGCGCATGTGCGGGGGGCGGTAGCAAACGCAAGCCGCGTCATGGACCACGAAGCGCCCTCGACTGCCGGATTGTAAAAAGCGTGCGCCATGGCTCTGCGCCTGTCTTTTGGGGTCATCCATTGCCCGGCTACCGGTGCAGACAAAAGCAGCGAGCGGGATCGCCGTGGGAAGAGCGCGGCAAACGCGATGGCAGCGCGTGCGCCCAACGAAACACCGATCAGCGCGGCCGCCGGCAAGCCGAGTTGGTCCACCAATCGTTCGACCAGACGCGCTGTGTCTTCGGGGCTCTTGTGGTGTCCCAACGGCGTTTTGCCGTAGCCCGGGCGCGTGGGAATGATCAATTCGTACCGCGTCAGATCGAATACGTTGTCAAAGGTCTCGTTGCGAGCGTCGGATTGGCCACCATGAAAGTAAAGGATGGGCGAACCCTTGCCGATGCGGCGGAATTCAATGGGACCCAGATCGGTCGAAACGACCGAAATCTCAGATGCAAAACTCAAAACGACAGCCCCGATGCGCCAACCCGAGGCGGTTCAGTCTCATTTTTTCTCTTTCAAGGCAACCCATCATGCCGAAGCGCGGCGCGATACCTCGCGACGCCCCGGGCGTGCATCGCGCCAAAGCATGGGCGATCCGCCTCGAAACCGGCGTACGATCACCCGGGTTCACATGCCTCTGAGAGCTTGCGCAGGTGACCTGGAAAGTGCGTTCCAGGTCATCAACATTCCTGTCGTGATTGTCGTCAGCATTGCGCCAGCAACCACAAACACAATGAGCAACGGACTGGCCGTGAAGTCCAGATTGAGGACGGCCCGGGTGATTGCCAGAGCTGCCACACCGCCGATCAGCGATGCGATGGCCGCGGCGAACGCACCGATCAGGCCATATTCGAGAGCGAAGACGGTCAAGATATCTCGCCGTGTTGCGCCAAGGACCTTTCGGACCACAGCGTCCGCCTCCCGCTGCTTGCGGCCAGCGGCCAGCGTCCCCGCAAGCACCAAAAGCCCGTTCAGCACTGCGATGGCGCCAACTGCGTTGATCGCCGCCCCAAGCTCACCAACCAACCCGGCCGCTTCTTCCAGCGCGTCACCCACTGGAATGACGCCAATATCCGGGAATGCGCTGGTCAGGGACTGCATCAGCGCCGACTCGTGACCGGGAACGGCTTTGATCGTCCCGAGAAACGTTGCGGGAAAGGTCTCGATCGCGCCAGGGGAGAAGATCACAAATGGGTTGATCCCCTGTTGATAGTCGAAGTCGCGAAAATTGGCGATCTTGGCGTCGAGAACGTCGCCGAATATCCGGATTTCGACATGGTCTCCCACGTGCGCTCCCAGTTGCGATCCAATACTGGCCCGCATCGAAATGAGGGGCGGACCGTCATAGTCCGACGGCCACCACGATCCTTCGACGATCTGCCCGTCTTCTGGTTCGCCGGCGCGCCAGGACATGGGGATATCCCGCTCAAGCATGAATTCGGCTTCTTCGGCGAGCTTCGCGTTATGCCTGGGGTCAATTCCGCCGACGCTGAGGATTTTCCCCCTGAGAAGTGGAGCGAATAGGGTATGTTCGACATCAGGATTGCCGCTGGCAAACTCACCAGTTGCGGCAACTTCATCCGGAAACAGATCCGTGAGAATGGCAGTTGGTGCGGCTGAACTAACCGATCCGAGCAATTGGGAGCGCAAATTGTCGGCGAGAAGCGCAATCAGCAGCAGCACCGACAAACCAAGACCGATCGAGACCACGACAACAGGTGCTGGAGACCCTGGCGCGAAGATGCTTCGCAACGCAATGCGCAAGGAAGTCCAGGGTAGCCCCGCCGCGGGCCTTAGTCCTCGCTGCAACAGCCAGCCACCGGTCTGCAAGACCAAAACGCTCGCCACCGCCCCGAGCGCAAACAGCAAAACGAGAATGGGGTCCTGCGTCACCCCAATCGCAAGGACCAGCATTCCGGCAATTGCAGCGAGAACGGGAAAAAACGGTACCACGCCACGCGGCGTTAGCCGTCCTGGCCGCGCGGCCGCACTTCCCATCGTACGGAACAACAGAGCCGGGCTGGTCGCTTTGGCCCGCAAGAGTGGTGGGTAGGAAAAGGCGAAGCTGGCCAGCATGCCGAATGCTCCGGCCGTCAGCAACGGTTCCACGGCGATGCCGGCGTTCAATTGAACGCCGATGGTTGTGCCGATCACCGGCATGACAAGCCAAGCCGCTAGCGCTCCGATCAACATGCCTGCACCAACTCCGAAAAGTGCCAGTGCGCCGATTTGCGCCATGAAATGCACGACGATCCGGGAGCCCGTGCTTCCCAGTGTCCGCATGATCGCCATCGTTTTTTGCCGCTCAGCCAGATAGCTCGAAACTCCGATAGAGACGCCCACTCCACCGACGAGCAGCGATGCCAGGCCAACAATCAGGAGATAGCGGGAAAAAAGATCGGAATAGCGTGCGAGGGTTCCGGCGGCATCTTGGGGCGAGCGTATCTTGATGTTGCTATCCGAAAGCCAGGCCGGGATTTGCGCTTTGGCGTCCTGAAAAGACATGCCATGCAGCAGGATCTTGTAGCGGTAGCTTGTCAGAAGGCCGGGAAGCGGAGTGTGAAAGTCATCAAGGGACGCAAAGGCATCCGATGAGATGAGAACCGCCAGCCCCAGCTGAAATCCACGCGCCGCGCCGTCCGGTAGGCTCTCAAGCGTTCCGCGCACTTGAAGGTGCGTTCCGCCGATACTGAAAGACTGCCCCGGCCCGATACCCAGTTTGTCGAGCAACAAAGGGTCTACCAGAGCGCCGTAGGTGCCGTTTTGTTCGCCAAGTTGCGCGGCTGGCTTCTGACCTTTCGCCAGTTGCGGACTCCGAACCCCGCCAAGCAGAGGATAGTTTTCAGAGACCGCAACCAGATCGATGAGCGCACTGGTCTGATCCGCGCTCGCACGCGCGACCGTATCAATCATTTCGGCAACGCTTCCGAAACTCTTCAGTGTCGAAAGCTCGTCCGCCGTCAACGCACGATCCTCGCGGTCAATTTCCATATCGCCGCCGATGAGCACAGTCGTGTCGCGGACGATGGCCGCCTTCAGACCGGATCCAACGGTTCCGACCATTGCGATCGTGCCGGTCCCCAGAATCAGGCATGCAACAATCAGCCCGAAACGGCTCAGGTCGCCGCGCATGTCTTTTAGTCCAACGCGCGCCCAGCGCAAGAATCTCGTCATCACGTTCCGAGTTCCTGGAAATGTTGGCTCGGATTCGGCTGTTCAATCGTTCGCCGATCGGCGTTTTTTGAATTCAGCATGAACTTGAACGTCAGCGTCCGGAATTGCAGAAAATGAGGGTGCGTATCGGGGTCTATCGGTTCAACAGGCGCTGCCGTCAAGGCAAACCTGCGGGTTGGCGGCTTCACCAAACGGGTTTTTGGTCCGAACTTCGACGGCAGCCAAGGCTGGGTCAAACGTTGCCTGCCGGACGTGCAAAACGTATGAAAGGCCTGCTGACCAGAACAGTTGAGCGTGTCTCTTGAGTCGCCATTTGACCATAATTTCAGATGCTTGGTTCCCCCAGATCAACGGCGCGGTGCGCACGCTCGACGCCGTCAAGAGGGACCTTGAATCACGCGATTGGCACGTCGACATGATCACGCCGGACAGGTTTTTCAGTTTCCCCATGCCCACCTATCCGGAAATCCGGCTCGGAATGGTTCTGCCTGGAATGTTCAAGCGTCTGCTCGATCCGGATCGCGCCGAATACGTTCACATCGCCACGGAAGCTCCGGTGGGATTTGCGGGTCGGCGGTTCTGTGTCAGACACGGCCTGAAATTCACGACGAGTTACCACACCCGTTTTCCTGAATACATGGCCGCTCGTGTGCGCGGAACCGCTGGCGCAATTTATGCCTACCTGAAATGGTTCCACCGTCCCGCCGCATCAACACTGGTGCCGACGGCCTCGATGGCAGCGGAGCTTTCCGAACACGGTTTCGAGAACTTGCGGGTTTGGACGAGGGGTGTGGATCCAGACAATTTCCATCCCGGACCCAAGACCCTTTTCAAAAATCTCGAAGGGCCTCACCTGCTCTATGCCGGTCGCCTGTCGGTCGAAAAGAATGTCGAAGCATTTCTTGGGCTTGACGTTCCCGGCAGCAAGATTGTCGTCGGCGCAGGTCCCGACCTTGCCAACCTTCGCAGGGCCTATCCGGACGTTCATTTCCTCGGAAAGCTGGAGGGCGCACAATTGCGGGCCGCCTATCAGAGTGCCGACGTTCTCGTGTTCCCCAGCCGCACGGAGACATTTGGCAATGTCATGCTCGAGGCGCTGGCCTGCGGAACGCCGGTCGCCGCCTTTCCGGTGACCGGGCCCATTGATGTGATCACCGATCCCGGCGCCGGCGCGCTCGACGAGAATCTGGCCTTTGCCGTGGAAAAGGCCCTGACGGCGTCGCGGGCCGACGCCCACCGCTTTTCCAAACGGTTTACATGGGAGCGAACGGCCGAATTGTTTGAAAATCAGCTTACCCCAGCGCGCCCCGGAGAGGTTCCCGCACCCCGGCCAGTGAACGCTGGGCGCGTTTCGAGGCGTTGAGCGGGGAAGTCCGTGAACCGGTGGGTCGATGGCCGTCAAAACGGCTTTGGGATTGGAAACGCGACAAAAACCAGGATCTGAAGAAAAGGTTCCGATTCGATCGTTTCCCCAACGGCTCCGGGCGCTCGGCTGCGCGCTGACATCCGAAAGACTGATTATGTGCTTATGCAGCATGTGAAGGATGAAAATTGGCTGGGGAACCTGGATTCGAACCAGGACTAACGGAGTCAGAGTCCGTGGGTCTACCGTTAACCTATTCCCCAAAAGCCTTGCAGATCAACCGATTAGCGATTTGCGCGAACGGGGTTTGACAGTTTTCGTGCCGAGGTTTGACACTTTCTGTTCGCCGTTCGTGCCGCGTTCTATCACATGAGCCATTTCGGTCAACATGGGATTGAGGTCGGCTGTCGACGAATAATGGGCGGTCGTTCGTTCATCGTCGTGGGCGGTGAACGGGGCAATTTCGGCGTTGGAATAGCCCGCCTCGCGCAGGGCCCTGGCGACACTGTGTTTCAGCCCGTGCAGGGTGATACCCGGCTGGGCCGCGCCCATTTCGACCAGGCGCGCAAAGAACTTGCGCATCGATGCGGACAGCCCGCCGTCGGTCCATTTGTCGCCGTGCGATGTCGGACATAGGCACATGGATTGGTTTTCGATTTCGGCATCGAGGATCTGCTTGAGGCGGCCGACAACGGGCAGGGCCATGGTGCGGCCGGTTTTTGAGGCGCGGAAGCGCAACATGCGCCCGTCATAGGCGTTACGGGGCAGGGCGGTAATATCGCCGCGCCGAAGCCCGAGATAGGCCGCCAGGGCCAGCGGCCGCAACAGGTGGGGCGGGGCCAGATCCAGCGCATTGCGGATTTCCTGAGCCTGCCAGGGCCGGTTCGGCCGCCGCCTCTCGCGCGGCATGGGTGCCTTGGAAAGCCCGGCGACCGGATTGCGCTCGACGATTTCATATTCGACGCCATGCCGGAAGACGCTCGAGAGCATGGCCATCATGTGGTTGGTGAACCCGGCTTTTTTCCGGGCCAGCGTCACGTCGCGAAGCCGGGCACAAAAGCCCGGCGTGAAATCGAGCAGGTCCCGTTCGTGCAGTTTGTGCAGCGCATGCCAGATGCGCTCGTAATCGGCCTTGGTGCGCGGCGCCAGCCGGGTGAAACGCGGCGAGCGGCGATAGGAATCGAACAGGCCGCCCAGGGTGCCGGGCCGCGGCGTCTTGTCTGCAAAGCGCCGGTCGAGTTCCGCCACGCGCGCGGCGATCTCGGCATCGCTGAGGGCCGGGTCGATCGGCGTACCGGACTTTCGGTGATAAAGGCGGGTCTTTCCGTGGCGGTCGGTAAACCGCTTAATGCCGCGCACCCTCAGCCTCATCGAAAATGCCCTCCAAGCCATCCATCGGGTCGGTGGGCAGAGTGACGCCATCGAGGAATCTGTCAAGGTCGCGCACGTCGAAACGCGTTCTGGTGCCCAGCTTGACCGGCTGCACCTTGACCAGGCGGCGAAAGGTCGAGACCGGAATACTGAGATAGTCGGCCGCCTGCTGTTCGGTCAGCATGCGCCGGGCCGGTAGGGGAAGGCGGGAGGGGGTCATTGGTTGGCGAGCTCCAGCAAAACGTCGGCATGGCAGGGCTGGTCGAGCGGGCACCAGCAGGCGAGATTCTTGCCGCGGAGTTCGCGCTTCACGTCAGCGCGCAGCGCTGCCTGTTCGGGCCGGCTCATGTAGGTTCGAAAGAGGCCAACAAGATGTGCGCGGTTGCCGTCGCCGTCACTTCCCGCCTGATATGGATTGCCCCACCGGGTCGACCGATCGACCTTCACGGTGTTGGGCGGCATGCGCCAGCCCTTCTTGCGGCTTAACTGAACCCGGTGCGGTTGGTCAGCCATCAGCCCTTGCTCCGCTCGGCGATGGGTAGGTCCGGTTCGGCCTCAGATGGGCGTCCGTCGATTGTTATCAGCGCCGTTCCACTCACGAACACCGGTGAGAGCGTGCGGCCCGTAATCGAAAGCCAGACAACGCCAGTCCGCTGCACCTCTTGCAGTTCCTCCGCTGTTAGCCGCCAGCATGAAATGACCTGCTGCCCATCTGAAAACGCCTGCAAGTCGTAGCACTCGTCTTGAGCCATTCCAGGAGGTGCGCGAAAGATCGACGACGCCCCCTCAAATCCAACCGCTTTTGCCATGATCAATTCCCCGTTTTGTGCAAAGGCCCGTCATCGTCGGTTTCCCAACGATCAAGCAGATCGGCGAGCGCGCGTTTCACGTCGTCACGGGCGGCGCTGGCAATGTACTGCGATCGATGCCCGCCCCATGTGAGGACACTGAACGGAATGCGCTTTCCTCCCGCTGCTTTCTGCAACATCGTATCGACGGTTTTGGCGATTTCAGGCAGTGCCTTGGAGATTGCAACCTGGTCTTCAAATGACAGGTCGTCAGCCATCACGCGGCGCCTTTCCGGATCGTTTCGCGGGTGATCCCGGCATAGGCGCTTGTGCGCTGCAGCCAGTCGGCGCGGACCTGCTCGGCAGGCCGGGGCACGATGGTTCTCCGGTAGCGGGCGGCATAGTCTGGCCGGTATTGAAAGCCCTCCGGTGTCCAGTCGCGCTCGGGCGTGTGAGGCACCAGGTCGCGATATTCGGCGTGGCGCAGGGCGTGGTCCGCCTCCTCGATGGCGCGGGCCGCATCGGCCGGGATGGGCGGCAGGCCGAGAAACTGGCAAAGGGCGGTGAAATGCCGCCGCTCGCGGGCGATCAGGTCGTATCCCGCCGCGACCATGGCGAACTTTTCCGGATCCGGCACGTCGCCGGCCACCAACGCCTCGGGCGCATCGTGCAGGAGCGCATAGACTCGATGGGCCGGATCAGGCACCAGCAAAACCACCCGGCAGGAATGTTCGGCCACCGAATAGAACGGGTCGGTGCGGCCCAGCCAGCGCGGCAGCTGGCTGAGCTGATGGGCAATGCGGGTCAGGTCGTAGGGGGAGGTCATTCTTCGCCTGCCGCCGTCGCGGCCTCCGGCCGCTTCCCCGGCACCCCCGCCGCATGGGAGGTGTCCTCGCCAGTGCCGAGAAAAACCTTGAGACCAAGTTTCGTGCTTGAGCTGTTGAACTTCTCGATTGTGGCCCTCGATAGGTCGATGCCGGCGGCATCGGCCAACAGGTCGAGGTAGATCAATACGTCTGCAAGCTCCTCGCGCAGTGCATCAATCGACGTCGCCGATCCTGCCAAACCCAGAGATTGACGCTCCAGCTTTTTGACCACGTTGCACGCCTCGCCGACTTCGCCAGCCAGCGCTGTACTCCAGAACAGAAGCGTGATCTTTGAGTCCGGGTCCCAGCGCCGCTGGCGGGCTCGATTTGCGGTGCGCAGTTGTGAGAGGCTGAGGCTCATATCCCCGCCTCCACATAGAGCGCATATTCGGCTGCGTAGGCCTCGGCCGCGCCGGCGGGTGGGGCGGTCCAATAGATGATGCCGAGCACAAACGCGCCGGCAGCAGCAAAGACCAGCGCCACTTCGATCCAGCTGAATTGATTGCGGGGCAGGCGGCTCATTGGCCTATCCTCTTGAACTGCGACGGCATGCGATGTTTGACGAACTCGGCCAGGTGCGGCGGAAACGTGCGCTCGCTGTGTTCGTCGAGCATGTGGAGTGCCAACCCCTTTTGCCCACGCAGCTTTTTCAGGCAGTATGGGCATTGCTCGTCTGCGCCGGACCGAGAGCGGTGTTTGGTGTGCTTGTTGCTCATGCCTGCACCTCCTGTCTGCCGGTCATCAGGCTGGCGAAGCGGCCGGTCAGGTCCGTGCGATCGGCAAAGCGGTCTGCGGCGATGGCCAGGGCATCAGCCCATGCGGCCTCGATCTCGCCATTGGTCCAGCCGGCGCTGCGGGCGGCCAGAATGAGGGCCGGCTCGTTGGGCAACTCGGCCGCAAAGAGTGTGGCCAGGGCGCTGGCGCTGCGGTCCGGGGATTGTTCGACGGCCAGCCGCGCCGCGTCGTCGGCGGAAAGGCCTAAGGGGCGGGTGAGGCGGATGCCGGCAATTGCGCAGGCCCGTTCGCCCAGCCGCGCGATCTCGGCATCGGTGAACCCGTCTTCGCGCCACAGGCGGCAGATATCCTCATAGGGCAGGTCGGGATAGTCCCGGGCCAGATCGGACATGCGGGAAATGGTGAGCAGCTCGACGCTGGAAAACGGGGTCTTTGGGCGGATGGGCAAATCGATGCCCGTCGACCGCCCGGCATTGATGGAATGGATTTGAAGCGACATGGCGCCCTCCGTTGGTGAAACGGAGGGGAACGTAATGCGGCAGAACTGCCGTGTCAAACGAAAACGGCAAAACTGCCGCTATTTGCCAAGGCGGCGCTCATGCCGCCGCCTGACCGTGCGGGTATGATCGTCAACCATCATGGGAATGAGAATGAGATCGATCAGGGCCCAGAACCCCCATATACCCAGCAGAATGACGCCGATTCCGAGCACGAAAGTGGCGGTGCCGAATACAAATAGAAGCAGTTGCAGAATGCCGCTGCCAAACCGGCCCAGATAGTAGCGATGGGCGCCGGCCCAGCCCAGAAAGAACCAGAGCAAATAGGCCAGAAGGCTCGATTTGCGTTCATTGGCGACGCGCTGTTCGACGAGCAGCATGGTTTCGGTGTCGAGTGGCTCCCGGGTGATCATGCGTTGCCACATGGGCCGCGCTGCAGGCTTCCCTGGTGTGGCGGCCGGCGCGGGTGCGTCTTGCGAATGAGCCTTGGCCTGCCCGGCATTCCGGCTGAGCGTCAAGGGTCCTGGCGGATCCGGTTCCGGCGGCCAGTCCATATCGAGGCGGACGCCGAAATTGGCCCGCCGCCCGTCGGCCTCGAGCCAGCCGCCGACAATCATGGCTGCCACGCCAATCGGCCGGCGACCAAGCCCATGATATTCCAGGGCCTCCTGATATTCCGCGGCGCGGGACCGCGGCAGATATCCAACCAGCTTGCCATCGATCGCGACGATTATGGCGTTCTTGTCGTGGGGGTTGTTGGGCTCGGGTATCAGAAGTGCCTGGCATTCCTGCTCGACGCCACCGGCCCCCAAATCCTCAACGCAGGAGCGCAGGTTTTTCTGGTTGGACGCTTCGCCGACAATGTCGACATCGAACGTGCCGCCGCCTATCCACGAATGCGCCGGTGCATAGGTCGGCATCGCGAAACCTCAAAACAGAAACAGGTCATTGTCAGTTGCTACCCTGTGGATGGCGGTCACGAATTCAAGGGGAATTTCGACAATTGCCCGCGGGTTGATCTGTTCCAGAATGAGCTTGCCGCCGCCACGTCGCCGGTAAATCTTGATATAGGCCTGGCCGGGCTCGTGTTCCCAGTGCTTGGTTTGCACGATGACCGTGTCGCCCGGTGCCGGAGGCCGGTGCGGTTGCACGAAACGAATGGTGCCCGGCGGGTGCATCGGGTCCATCGAATCTCCTTCGACAAAAATCGCGTAGATATCGCGCTGGTTGGCCAGTCCATCCGGCATGCGCGCCCATTGGATGGGCGTCATGTCGATCAGAAAACCCTCGAAGCCGCCATTGTCGCCGATGGGGAGAATGGACCCCTGGGCCGTGCCCATGACCGGAACCGTTGCCGGGCCTTTGGGGATAGGCGGCCCCTTGACGATGCGCGCGTCCGGACGTGGCGCCGGCGGGTTTGCAGAACTGCCTCTGTCGGTCAGGGCCAGCACCCAGTCGACCCCGACCTGGAGCAATTCGGCCAGCCCTGCAAGGTTCTGACCCCGCGGCGTGTAGACTGGACCTGATTTGAGTTTCCGGAACAGATCCGCATTGCGGCCATCGGTTGCGCGCAGTGACGCCTCGCGATCGGTCAGGCCGGGATGGACTTCATCGAGCCGCGCACGGATGCGCAGATAAACGTCATTTTCCGCGGGCTTGGTCATAAGCGGCATATTAGCCGTGCCCCCGAATTCGCACCAGCGTCATAAGTGCCGTTGACAAAACGGCAGAACTGCCGCATTGATGCGGACCATGTTGACTCAGATCGAACAGATTTTCCTCGTGGCCGACGTGTTCGGTCAGGCAACGGGCCGCAGCCGCGGCCGCGTCTCCGACATGGTATTCGGCCGGGGCGGCAAGCTGCAGGCAATTGCCGACGGCGCAGATGTGGGCAGCCGCCGCCTTGAAAAGGCGATGCACTGGTTTTCCGAAAACTGGCCGGAGGGCGTTGCCTGGCCAGCCGATGTGCCGCGGCCGTCTTTTGATGCCGCCGAGATGGCCGATCCATTGGCCGGAACAAGGGAACTCCAATTGGCGGGGGTGCCGGGGAAGGGCGCCCAGCGCCCGACGGCGGCTCAAGCAAAAACCGAGGCGGTCCAATGAGCGCCGCAAACCCTTTCCGCAGCCCTGCACAGTCCCTGATCTCCTCCTCCTGTCAGGTTGCATTCTGTGTCTCCTCCCTTGGGGCTGCGGCGGACTGGCCGGCGGGTGAGCCCGTTTCGCGTTTCATCCGCCGGCCTTTTTCTTGTTGTTGCCGCCGTCGCGGCCTCTGGCCGCTTCCCCGGCACCCCCGCCATTTGTGTTCGCCGCCGTCGCGATCTCCGATTGCTTCACCGGCATCCCCGCCAATGGGCGGTACCCTCGATCATCTGACCCTTTCACGCCCCGCCGTGCGGGGTCACGGAATAGCTTGTGGAGAATTATTCCATGACTGATCGGGCAGGGCGGCAATTCGGCCAGGAACAATATCGTGCGCTCAAGACGGCGTTTCGCATGCTCGTTGCGGAGATGGGCAAGCAGACCTATGCCGCCGAGGTGACGCGGGTCGAGCAGGCGGCGATTTCCAAATATGGCGCGCCGCACGATTTTGAACATTTTCCGCCCGTCGACGTGGTGGCAGATCTCGAGCGGCATAGCGGCGACCCGGTGGTCACCAGCCTCATGGCGCAGTTGCAGGGCGGGGTGTTCGTCAAGCTGCCAACGGGCGGCATGGGCGAGGTCGAACTGAGCCTGGCGCAATGTTCCAAGGAATTTTCCGACGTGGTGCAGCAATGGGCCTTCGCGATCGCCGACGGCACCTTCACCCGCGCCGAGGCGGACGACCTCCTGCCCGAAGTCGATGAGCTGATCGAGGCCGCCGTGCGCCTGAAACACGTTCTGGCAGCCAAAGCCGGGGAGGGACGGGGATGACTGTCACCGCCTCCAGCTTTGTGGGCAGGCCGAACGATCTGTACGAGACGGAGCCTTGGGCGGTTGACGCGCTGGTGCGTGCGGTTCCTGACTTCGGCGACGCAGGAGCGCGAATATGGGACCCGGCCGCGGGCAACCATGCCATTCTGGATTTGTTTCGCGCGCGCGGGCAGGTAACCCTTGCCTCTGACATAGAAACCTATGATCGAGAGCACGATTTTGAAGCCGACTTCCTCTGGCCATCTCCCAAATCGGGTGGCCTTTGGAGCGTCGTCACCAATCCGCCTTATGGCAAGAGCAATCGCCTGGCGGTCGCCTTTGTCG
The DNA here is from genome assembly GCA_020638065.1 of Hyphomicrobiaceae bacterium. Classification (GTDB taxonomy): domain Bacteria; phylum Pseudomonadota; class Alphaproteobacteria; order Rhizobiales; family Devosiaceae; genus JACKJF01. The sequence goes on from JACKJG010000011.1 coordinate 39,487, forward strand.
AGCGTGCACTGCTGGTTTGCCCCAATTGGGTAGCCATGCTGCTGACGGCCAAGTTCGACTTCGGCAAGACCCGCACCCATCTGCTGCGTGACGAGCCGCGGTTCTTCGGCAAGGTGGCGCTGCTCGATCGGATCAGCTGGGTGGGCAACGGACAGACCGGAACCGAAGACCATGCCTGGTTCGTCTGGGGACCGGCCAGTTGGGCGCCCTTTCTTCCGAAAATGTTCTGGGAGGCGCGGAAATGAACCAGACCGCGCCCTGGAGCGAAGCCAATGTGCGCCGGCTCAGAAAGCTGGCCGGCGACGGCCTGACCCTCGCCGAGATCGCCGATGCGTTCGGCCGCCACAAATCGACCATCCAGCGCCATGCCCAGCGGCATGACGTCGAGATTGCCCGGGTTGTGCGCTCGACCTGGCAGGATGCGCTGGACGGGCGGCTTCGCGAACTGGCCGGTCAGGGCTATTCGCGCCGCGAAATCGCGCAATTGATGGATCAGCCGCTTTCGGCGGTCGACCACAGGCTGACCAGCCTTGGCATTCAGACCCGCGGACTCAACCGGCCGCGGCGTCCGGTGTTGCCGGGCACATCAGGCCCGGAGGTCAAGACCAGCCGGTCCGGCGAGCGCTTTGCCGCTTCGGTTCTCGATCCCCTCAACGCGCCGCCGGGTGCGCGGCTTCTGCCCCTGACCGATCGAGAACCGGGCATGTGCTGCTGGCCCTTCGTCGGGCCGGAGGGCGGGACGCTCTATTGCGCGGCCGACGTTGCAGGCGAGGGCAATTATTGCGCCGGACATGCGGCGCGCATGTTTGCGGGCGGGAGGCGGCGCGATGAGTGAATGCTGCCCGACCTGCGGCCAGAAGCTGCCCGACGATGGCGCGCTGCAGATCGATTACGAAGCGGGGATCGTCGTTTTCGGTGGCCGCTTCGCGAGTTTCCCAAAACAGGAATTCGAAATCCTCGCTGCTCTGCTCGAGTCCAGCCCGCGCGTTCTGAGCAAGGACCAGTTGCTGGCGCGCGCCTATCCCGCCAGTGCCGATGAGGAGCCTGAAATCAAGATCGTCGACGTCTACGTCTGCAAGATCCGAAAAAAGCTCGCAGGTATACCGCTCAACATCCAGACCGAGTGGGGCCGCGGTTATCGCGTCATATTGGGAGATTTGCCAGATGCCTGAGATCAACCAGGCCATCGGTGCCCGGCCTTCGCTTGAATGGGTGCCCGTTGAACGCATCAGAGTGGACCACAATTACCAGCGCGAAATCCGCCCGGCGCTGGTCGAGCGTATCCTGGCCAATTTCGGCTGGGACCATTTTGGAGCCGTGGTTCTGGCACCGCAACCGGACGGCACATTTCACGTTACCGACGGACAGCACCGGGTCAAGGCGGCGGCACTGCATCCGGACATTTCCGAGGTGCCGGCGCTGGTGATTGCGGCGGACGGCACGAACGCCGAAGCAAAGAACTTTCTTATCATCAATCGCGACCGGCAGGCGGTGAATGCGGTCGACCGCTATTGGGCCGGGATCGCGGCAAGCGACCCGGACTGTCTGCATATGGCCGGCGTTCTGAAGCAGGCGAAGTGTGACGTGGTTCCGTCGTTGGGCGAAATCGGGGTCGGCCTGACATCGTCCGTGCACGCGCTGCAACGCGCCCTGGCACGTCATGGCGACAAGGCCGTCATCGACGCGCTCAATATCATTCGCCGGGCGTGGCCTGACGATGCCAAGGCTCTGCGCGGGACCTTGATTCAGGCATTGGCGCGGCTCCACAGAACCAACAGCAATCTCGATCGGGACCGGTTGCGCGGCGTGCTTGCCGGACAGAGTTTCGCGCAGCTGACGGCGCATGCCGAGGGATTTCGCAAGCTGAGCGGGGGTTCGGCCGAGACGGCGCTGAGCAAGACGATTTCTGAGCTCTACAACAAGGGCCTGAGCAAGAACATCATCTATTTCGGGGCTGCCGCATGAATCCAGCCCGGCGCGCCCGCATCGAGAAAGAGATCGAACGGCACTTGGACGCGGCGGCGCGGCTGGTGGCGCTGCTCGACGCGCTCGACGGCGATGCTGACGGCGAGCCGGACCTCGGCTGGGTCGAGACCGAATGGGGCATTGTTCTTCTCAACGCGGACGACTGCGAGGAGGAGGTGACATTTCGCGTCTTGCAGGGGCACGGATGCGGAACAGCGCTGGTCGAACTGATACGATAACGCCTTTTGCCCGTGCCGAGTTCGAGTTGGCCTGCCAATACGTAACTGATCCGGTCAGGCGACAGGCGCTTGCTGGTACGGTCGTTCATGGGGTTCAGTAGCGGGCTTGGTGTCAATTTCAGGCGAACGGGATTCCGTTCCGACAGTAAAAAGAGTGGCTCTACGCCGACTTTGGATTAGCGCAATTACCCGCGGCACTTGCTTCGATCGTTGATCGATTGTGCAGGGTGACCGTCGAAAACAAGAGACGCGACCGCTTTGATGCGTCAGCACGATGCGCCGGACACCTACTGTTGTTTCCCTCGCAGGGACTCGCGGCGGAAAGCTGGTGGGTGGCCAGCCCTATCACGCCTACGCTGCATGAGCTCAGCGAAGAACAGCATGCAACTTCTCAGTGCATAGTGCGAGCTCGAGGCATGTGATTGTTCCTGTCGGGTTATCCGAGTGATCTCTACGAAGACTTGCTGCCCGGCTGTGGCGCAGGCTCGAACGCACGCATGGCGCTGGCTGACTGGTGCCAGAAAGCGGACCGAGGTCCTTTAAGCCGCCCTGCGGCGACAGAACCGCCCGCAGCCTACATTGGCCGGAAGTATTGGCATGAACTCCCCGGTCGGATTCGCATGACGGGCGCGTGCGCTGCGGCGCGCGGCGTCGGACATGGCGTTCAGTGTGCTGCCAATGCCTTCAGGCGAGCATCATCTGCTCCGAGGTGGCGCTTCTGGGCACGGGCACCAGCGTCACCTACCGGCAGGCCGACATCAAACCCCTGCGCGCCGCCTTCGACGCCTTCGAGGCGGAATGCGCGTTCGAGGATGGGCGGCCCGACGACCGGCTCCATCCGCTGGGTCAGGGCTGGAGCCGCCAGGCGCTACGCCCAGTGCAGGCCCTGAGGGACGAAGCGATGCGGGTGAGCTGCGTCGACTGGGCCATCCGCAAGCGCTGGAAGCTCGGCCCCGGCATCGACCGGGCGGGGCCATGCCCCAATTGCGGGGGCGATGACCGGTTTGCCGTGCACCCGGAAAAAGCAGCTAAAATTGCCGGCGCTGCGGGCTTGCGGGCGGCAGGGGTGATCGACCTGGTGGAAGTGATGAAAACAGGGGGCTCGATTTCGTCAAAGCCTGCAGGCTGATCACCGGGCGGCGGAGCCGATGCACCGCATGACCCGGCACCAGGCCAACGTCTGGCCGAGGAGGCGAGCGGTCCGAGGAAAAGCGGGCGCGCGCGAGGCGGAACGGACCAGTCGGCCGCCATCAAGGCCAGGCTGGAGGATCTGGCAGGCGGCAGCCAACATGGACCCGCAAGCGCGGAGAAATGGTAGCCGCCTATCTCCAAACAGCGCGGGGGTGGCGGCGGCCGTCCCCGGCTCAGGCGCTCGGCGATCCGCGGGCTGATGGCATTGCCCTGGTTCAGGGGCACGGGCGAGGTGCCATCGGATCCATCGCAGCCCGGCCATGCTGGCCCCGATGATCAGCCCGACGGCACGTTTGGCGCCGTGCAGACCTGGCTCGACCTGGCCCAGCCCAGTAAGCTGAACCTTGGCAACGATGAAAAGGCAACCGCGCACGGCAAGAAAACCCGCGGGCATGTGGGCGGCGCGAGGGCGATCCACCTCTATACGCCAAGGATGCATTTCGGCTGGTGATGGGTGAGGATCAGACCACATACAGCCCCGCTGGCCTGGGCTTTTGAGCCGGCCACGGCCTAATGGGCAGGGTGTCGCTTGTCAACATGTCAGGCCGGGCGGCGCGCGATGGGGCCAGGCACGAGATCATGACCAGCCGGACGCCGAATGATCAGAACAGCTTCATGCCGCCGGACTGGTGCCGCGAACTGGTGTTTCTCAGCGATGGGGACGACCCGAAAGCCGCATCCGACAAGCCGAAACAGGGGCCTCCGGCGCGCCATGCAGGCCCGGCCCGGGCCTGCGCCTTCATCGTGCCGCCCAGCTCCGGGCACTGACATGAACGAACTGGCCATGATGCTGCGTCAGGGCGGTGGGGGAATGAAGGTGCGTCGATTAAGCGGGTTTATGAATCGGGCCGAGCGGCGACAGGTGGTTGCCATCCTGTTGCGACGGCTGGAAGTAATAGCGCTCACCATCTGCAGTCGACAAAATACTCGCGGCATTGTGCAGGATCAAACGGGCCAACGTTCGAAAAGCCCTCTCCGCGATAAACGGGCACGGCAAATACGAAGCCAGCCTGCGAAAAGCCTCATTATTGAAGCTCTGGACGGGCCTTGAAAAACGCGTCGACTTCTCTCTCATCTTCAGCGGCGTATCATCTTCGGACTGATCTTCCCAAACTGCATGCCAGAAACGACTCTCAGCAACGCCCCTGCGGCGCGCGGGTCCGCCGATAAGTCTATTCATCATCGCAACAATCGCGATCGGCGAACAGCGTGTCAGATCCTCCAAGCAGGGCGTCCGCAAACTGACGAATTCCTCAGACGCTTGCTCAAAATATGCGCATGCGGCAGGTCTTCGCGTGAAAAAACGTGCGAGCAGGAGGGGCACCAATCGCAAAACAGCTACGATCAACAGGAAAGACCGTCATTCTTGTCACCCTTCCGTTTGCCTTCTCGAGGCGGCGTTCCGTTGTACGCGAATTCTGGCCGTTTCGCGATCATTGTAAAATTATGCGCTTGCTTTCGTTGCGATATTCTAAAAACGCTTTGAAGATTTCTGGAGATCGCCATGCGAGTATCGCTAAGAACACGAAAGCGAGAACCGCCGTCGGCAAGACCACTCGCGGCTGCCCGCTGTCTGAGGTTCAGCATTCCGCGTTCAGCCAATCAAAGAACAGGCCCCACATATGGGTCGCCACCCCGGCGGAAACGCTCGATCGCGGTGTTTATCTCCGGCATTTTGACTTGCGTGTCAATGCGGGTAAAGCCAGATTTGTGGCGAACCGGAGAACGCCATGACCACGAAACCGACATCAAGTCCCGCAATGGGCGAGAGCCGAACCGGTCGAGGATGTGCCGGGGCCAGAGGCTGCGCCGCCCGATAAGCGCAGCCGACGCCCGGCGCGGGCAGGGGCAGCTCGTTCCGCCACCGCCAGCCGACTGGGACAAGCCCCTGAAGCGCTGCGGGCTCGATCAGAACGACCGCGACAATGCGCGAAGAGCTCGACAATGGTGGGCGAGAACCTGATGTTCGTCAGGGCCGCAATGAAAACCATGCGGATGGCGCACCGAGCGCGTGCGAGGCTCGCTGACGGTACAGCCAAACTGGCCCAGGACCTGATCCGTTTCCGGATCAAGCTCGAGCCTTTGGCCATTTTCAGTCGGGAAAATGAAAGCCTGGCGAGCGCCGATGCCGCGCTCGAAAAGGACCCGGATGCCCGCACGCGAAGAGGTGCGGCAATCCGGCTGGGTGAGAAGATCCGCGCCAGCCTCAAAAGCAGCGACGCGGCAACAATTTTGCCGTGTCGTCGGGCAATGCGACCCGCACCGCCGCCATGCTGGGGACGTGAAGCGAAAATCGGTCGACCGGACAGGCCGATGCCGATGGCGTTCAACGTGCTCAACGGCACGCTGGAATTTGCGCGCATCGAGGATGCGGAAAACCCGGACCCGGATTCGGTGCGGCTCAAGGGCGATGTCGCGTTCCGGGCGCACCGGCGCGAGGACCTGATGACCAAATGCGCCGATGTCGCCTATGAGCCGGACGCCACATGTCCCCAGTTCGACGCATTTCTGGCCCGGGTTGTCCCGAAGCCCCACATGCGCAGGTTTCTGCAGGTCTTCTGGGGCTATTGCCTGATGGGCGGCAATGGCGAACAGAAGCTGCTCTACAATTACGGGTCGGGCGCCAACGGCAAGAGCCTGATGGTCGACTCGATGCGCGAGCTCCTGGGCGATTATGCCGCCACGGTTTCGAGCGAGACCATTGCCGGCGAGGGCCAGCGGCAAAGCCAGCAGGCCAGCCCCGATCTGGCGCGCCTGTTCAACGTGCGCCTGGCCTCGATCGATGAATTGCCGCGCGGCACGCCGCTCAAGGAAAGTTTCGTCAAGCAGGTTTCGGGCGGCACACCCATTCTGGCCCGGCACCTGCTCAAGGAATTCTTCGAATTCACCCCGCAATTCGTGCCGGTGATGACCGGCAACGACATGCCGGAGATCTTCGGCACCGATGACGGGATCTGGCGGCGGCTGCTGCTGATGCACTGGGACGTGCGCATTCCCGATGAAGAGCAGGTGCCGATCGAGGACATGAAGGCGCGGTTCGCCGCCGAGCGGCCGGGCATTCTCAACTGGCTGATCGGGGGCGCGCTCGAATGGCTGGCCAATGGGCTGACCCCGCACATTCCGGCCGAGGTGCGCCAGTTCGTCGACGAATATCGCAAGGACAAGGACCTGGTGGGCGAATTTGCCAAGGTCTGCCTCGAGGCGATGCCCGATCACCGCGAACCGGCCAAGGCGCTCTATGACAATTTCGTGCTCTGGTGCGAGCACAATGCGCTGCGGCCATTCAAACAGACCTATTTCGGCACCCGCATGGGCCAGCTCGGCTGGGCCAAGGAACGCAGCTCGACGGTTTATTACAAGGATTGCCGGCTGCGGGACGACCTGCCGCACTACGCGCAGGCATCGCAGAACGCGGGCCGCTGATTTCGCAGCTCTAGCGCTGCCCCGCACCCCCCGAAGAGGGAAGAAAGAATGGACCCAACTGTCCCAGCCCGCGCCAAAGGCGCGGCGATACTGGGACAGTTGGGACACTTCCGGGACAGTTGATGCGCATCCCTCCCAGCGATTACAAGAGCAAAATCAACAGGTTAAGCCGTTTTTGGGACTGTGGGACAGTTTCTCGCGCGTGTAATCTATGAGGGGCTTCGGGTGAGCGGATTTTGAAGCCTGAGCGGTTTTCATGCGTATAGGCGGGTTCAACCGTCCCACCCTCCCAACTCATGCCGCATGCTTTTGATTATGCGGCGGTTTTGACGTTCTGACAGTTGAAAAACAACTGTCCCAGACTGTCCCTACTGTCCCAAGAGGAAAAGATGCTCAAAACCCGGATAGACATTGAAAGGCTGGTGGCCTGGGCGTTGGGCGACCAGGGCCTTGGCTGGACGGGACGCGACAGCCTTTCGGGGCTGCAGGCATTGGGCACAAAGGTCGACAATTCGCTTCAGGGTGGCGGGTTGCCGCCGCCATCGGCGTCGCTGGCCGACAATGAGGATGCCTGGGCGGTGCATGAGGCCATCCATCGCCTGCCGGTACGGGTGGCGTCGCTGGTGGTGCAGTTCGGGCGGATCGGCGGGCGGCCGGACTGGTCGCCGGACGGATATGGCCATGTCAGCCAGGCCCGCAATGCCAACGGCACGCTGAAATGGGTTTATGAGAACCCGAAAAACCGGCGCTCGCGGCGCTGGCCGGTGATGGATTGGCCGGACTATGCGGCCCATGTCGAGCGGGTCGATCATGACCGGGCGCGCTGGGCGGACTGGCACGCGGCGCTGCGGCTTCTGGCCGAGGCGCTGGGCGATGGGCGGCTGAGATATCACGAGGTCACGGGGCCGGCGGTTGCAGCCGAACCCTGGGCCGGACAGGCTGGGCCGGATCCCGTGCCGCCCGAATTCACCATGGCGTCGCGCCGGGCAGCGGCCAATCCGGTCTATGACCGGCCGGGCATCGTGGGATAGAACAGGGCGTGAGCGAACCACGAACAAATCGCGAAAAGGGAGTTGACGTGCACGCATGGCTTGACCTATAAGGCACGATCAACAATCTATGGTTTTCAGCGCCTGACGGATCACCCCGCCGGGCGTTTTGCTTTTGGGGCTGGGGATGGGCAGGTTGCGGCAAGCGCCAGCGATGGTTGGATCTGCACCGACGCGCCTGGGTGCAGCACCGAAGATCGCTGAACTGTTCTATCAATCCAAGGAGTGGCGTTCGTTAGCAGCGAGGGCAAAGCGCAGGGACGGCGGCAGGTGCGTGCGGTGCGGATCCACAATCCGGCTGATTGCCGATCACATTCTCGAGCGCCGCGATCGGCCTGAGCTTGAGCTCGAACTGACCAACGTCGAAACGCTCTGTCAGGCCTGTCACAACGCAAAGACAGCCAAAGCCAGGGCGAGGCGGGCTGGTAGGTAGCCCCCAGGGGGTGGGTCAATCCCTGAAAAAACCGACCCCCACCTTAACCGCCGCCCCCAACATTCAGAGATTTTTTTCCGGACCGGTGAAAATGGACCCAAATGTTGACCTATTTGGTGACCCGATCCCCAGCAACTGGGGGATGCGTGGCCGGCCAGAACATATCGCCACAGACGAAAACGCCTTGAAGATCAAGGTTTTGCTGGCAGAAGGCTGGTCCAATGGCCGGATCGCCGGTGCGCTCGGCATTACGGTGCCGACGTTGCGCAAGCATTATTTTTCCATCCTCGGAGACCGCGCAAAAATGCGGGACCGGATGAAGGCGGCTCACCTGACGAAGGTTTATGAAAAGGCGATCGGAGACGGCGACACTGGCGCGCTACGGCTCCTCGATCAAATGATCCAGCGCGCGGAGTTGCGACCCGAACAGGCCCCAAAGCCCAAGCCCGAGCGGCTGGGCAAGAAACAACAGGCGGATCAGGACGCCAAAGAGAAGGTGGGCAGCTGGGGCGACGTGCTCCCGCCGTTTGAAGACGGAAAACCGAATTGAGCTCCTGGAACTTTGCTTGCCCGGATTGGGAGAGACGTCTTTCCGAGGGGCGAACACTGGTACCGGATTTGCCGCTGATCCACAGCAGAGCCCAACAGGCGGTCGATGTTTTCAATCGGCTGCGCTTGCCCGATGTGCCGGGGCAGCCTTCAATGGCAAAGGCCGCAGGTGACTGGTTTAGGGATATCGTTCGCGCCGTTTTCGGTTCTCTTGACGATGAAGGTGTGCGGCACGTCCAGGAGTGCTTCGCGCTTGTACCGAAAAAGAACAGCAAAACGACCGGGGGCGCCGGCATCATGTTGACTGCCCTGTTGTTGAACGTGCGCCCGCGTGCCGAATTTCTGCTCGTTGGTCCAACACAGGAAATTGCCGATCTGGCCTTTCAGCAGGCGGCCGGGATGATCGAAGCAGATCCAGACGGATATCTGCAGCGGCGGTTCCTGGTTCAGGAACACAAAAAGACGATCCGGGACCGGCTCACCAAGGCGAGCCTCAAGATCAAGACTTTCGACATGAAGGTGATGACCGGCGCAAAACCGGCCGGGGTTCTGCTCGATGAGATCCACATCATGTCGTCGCTGAGCTATGCTAGCAAGGTGGTCGGGCAGATCCGCGGCGGTCTGTTGCCAAACCCCGAAGCCTTCATGATCATCATTACGACGCAAAGCGATGACCCGCCGCGCGGTGTGTTCAAGGCCGAACTGCAATACGCCCGAAAAGTCCGGGACGGCAAGGTCAGCGAAGCGAGCGTGCTGCCAATCCTGTACGAATTTCCAGAACGGATTCAGACGGGCAAGGATGAAGACTGGCGGGATCCATCGCTGTGGCCGATGGTGCTCCCCAATCTTAATCGCTCGATCACGATCGACCGGCTGATTGCGGACTTCCGCGTGGCGGAAGAAAAGGGTCAGGAAGAGGTTCGGCGCTGGGCTTCGCAGCACCTCAATATCGAGATTGGCCTGGCGCTGCATAGCGAACGCTGGCGCGGTGCTGACTATTGGGAACAGGCCGCTGATCCCGCTCTGAGCGGGCTCGAGACTTTGCTGGAACGTTGCGAGGTCGCTGTCGCGGGAATCGATGGCGGGGGTCTCGATGATCTGCTCGGCCTTGCGATCGTCGGGCGAGAGAAGCAGACGAATCGATGGCTCGCGTGGGGCTACGGCTTCGCCCAGACCGATGTTCTGGAGTTGCGCAAGGAAATTGCGGAATCGCTGAGAGACTTTGAAAAGGACGGGGATCTGACTTTTTGCGAGATCGGGACGGGCGACATCGAGCACGTCGCAGAAATCGTCGAAAGGGTTCGGGACCGAGGGCTATTTCCGGAGAAGTATGCGGTCGGTTTTGATCCGCAAGGCATCGCCGCCATGGTCGATGAACTCGCCGAACGCGGCATTGACGGCGACCTGGTCGTTTCGGTGCCGCAGGGTTACCGCCTCTCGAACGCCATATGGGGCGCGGAACGTAAACTGAAGGACGGTACCTTGCTCCATGGCGGGCAGCCCATGATGGCCTGGTGCGTGGGCAACGCCAAAGCAGAGCAGCGTGGCAACGCGGTCCTGATCACAAAAGAGACGGCGGGGAAGGCCAAGATTGACCCGCTGATTGCGTTTTTCAACGCGTTCAGCCTGATGGCGCGCAATCCGGTCGCAGCGGTCGAACTGACATCGCCCTGGGACGATCCAGAATTTTCACTGGTGGCTTGAGCATGGGACTTTTTCAGCGACTTCTGGGAATGGAACGCCGTGACGATGCAACAATCGCTCAATCGGCTGATGGGTTCCTGCAGTTCTTCGGCCTCGATGTCCACACGCCAGGCGTCGTCTCACTAGAGCGCGCCCTCAAGGTTCCGGCGTTTTCCGGAGCCGTCACGTTTCTTAGCGCGGCTCTGGCGAATCTGCCGATGCACGTCTTCAAAAAGACCAGAAAAGGTTCGGAGAAAGACGGGGGTTTCCTGCAGGTACTGGTGAATGAGGCACCAAACAGCGAATGGAACAGCTTCGCCGCGCGCCGCTATTTTTGGTCGCAAGTGTTTACGTGTGGCCGGGGTCTGTTCTGGATCGAGCGCTCGGGAGCGGGGACCCCGCTGGCGTTCTGGCCGATGGCCGCGAGTAGGGTCACGGTCGAACTTTTGAGCTCCGGACAGCGACGCTACCGGTTCAAGGACAAGGTCTATCCCGCGGCAGACGTGATCGACGTGCCCTTCCTGTTGAAGGAAGACCAGGTCACGTCCTATTCACCGCTTGGTATGGGTTCACACGCTTTGAGCCTGTCGCTGGCAATGGGTGATTATGCTCACGGCTTTTTCGACGGCGGCGGGGTGCCCCCGCTCGTGCTTGTCGGGCCTTTGCCCAAAAACGAGGACGCGTTGCGCCGCGCGGCCGATGAAGTGCAGAGGGCCATCAAGAACGCACGGGAAAGCGGCCGGCCAATCTTCAACATTCCGGCCGGGCATGAGCTCAAAGCTGTCGGCATCGATCCGGAAAAGGGACAGATGACGGATGGAAGGCGCTTCCAGATCGAGGAAATCGCCCGCATCTTCAACCTGCCCGTCGTGTTCTTGCAGGACCTTTCGCGCGGAACGTTCTCGAACACCGAACAGCAGGATCTGCACCTGGTCAAACATCTGATTTCTGGCTGGGCGAAGGCGCTGGAAGACGAAATGAACCTCAAGCTTTTCGGGCAGTCCAAGCGCTCGCGCTATGTCGAACACAATCTGGATGGATTGCAGCGCGGAGACTTCAAGTCGCGCATGGAGGGCCTTGCGCGCGGTGTGCAGTCAGCTCTGATCACGCCGAACGAAGGCCGTGATCTCGACAATCGGCCAGCTCTACCAGGCGGGGATGATCTCTTTATGCAAGGTGCAACGGTTCCGATCAATGAATTGCCGGGTGGAAAGAACGGGGACCAAAATGACGGTTGAGACACGCTGCAATGACAGCAAGATCGAGATTCGCAAAACGGACGGAAAGACGCGATCCGTCGGCGGCTACGCAGCCGTTTTCGACCAACCCGCTGACATTGGCGGCTATTTCACCGAGGTGATCGCGCCAGGCGCGTTTTCCGCAAGCCTTGCCAACGATATTCGCGCACTTGTCGACCATGACACCGGCCGGATCATTGGACGCACCGCAGCCAACACATTGCGCGTGCGCGAAGATGACAAGGGCCTGGCGGTTGAGATCGACCTGCCTGACACGGGGGACGGGCGCGATCTGGCGGCGCTGATCGAACGTGGCGACCTCAGCGGAATGAGCTTCGGGTTTACAGTGACAAAACAGACCTGGGATGAAACCGATCCTGACAACGTCATCCGGACTCTCGAAGAAATCGACCTGCACGAAGTCAGCATTGTCGCATTCCCGGCCTATGATGGCACGTCGGTAGCGCTGCGCTCCCTGGAAGCGCACCGCAAGGACATCAAAACACACAATTTCTCCGCTGCGGCCCGCCGCCTGCGGATGAAGATGGACCTGGGATTGCGGTCCCGGAGTAAAGCCTAGGCACACCTGCTGTTCGGCCCAATCACCCTGCCGCCTGATGGCGGCTTTATTGCTTGGAGAAGACTATGAACACTCGCATCAAGGAATTGCGCGCGAAGCAGGAACAGATCACTGCGGAAGCGCGCGAGCGCCTCAATCAGATCGATGAATCGACTGACGAAACGCGCAGCAAGGAACTGGAAGCCCAGCACGACAAAGCCATGGCCGAATATGACCGGCTGGAAGGTCAGATTCAGCGCGAATTGAAAGTCGCCGAGCTGGAAGCTGGCATCAAGGCACGCGAAGATGAAGCTCGCGCCAAGAACCGTCCGATCGACCCGGCCGCCGGCCCAGCCGCAGCCCCCGACGATGGCGAAATCAGCTATCGCGACGCGTTCCACGAATATTTGAGGGCGCAAGGGCAGTTGGGCGCCATGCGGCCTGAAGCGCGCGCGGTGCTTGCGCGGGGCTATGCAGCCGTTGAATCTGAAGCGCGCGCCCAGACGACTTCGAACAGCGCTGGCGGCTATACGGTGCCGAGCGAAGTCGCAAACGTTCTGATCAAGAGCATGGCAGCCTGGGGTCCGATGTATGATCCTGGTGTCACAACCGAAATCAAGACAACCGGTGGCGGTCAGATCCTGCTCCCGACGGTCAATGATACCGCCTCGACGGGCGGGGCCTCCAACGGGGAGGGTGTCACTCTCACCGACGATGGCGGCAAGGACGCCGCATTTGGTCAGAAAGCGCTCGGGGCCTATTCGTTCGATACGGAATGGCTGCGCGTCTCAAAGGAATTGGCAGACGATTCGATCTTCGCGATGGAGGCACTTCTCGGCGATCTGCTCGGCGAACGGCTTGGGCGGTTGGCCAACAGCCAGTTGACCGTCGGGACCGGATCCTCGGCCCCCAACGGTATTGTGACTGCATCGACCGCTGGCAAGACGGCTGCGTCGACAACGGCGATCACGGGCGACGAAATCATCGATCTGGTGCACTCCGTCGATCCGGCATATCGCAGCGGGCCGAAGGTGGCATTCATGATGCACGATCTCGTGCTTGCCGCGGTCCGCAAGTTGAAGGACGGCGATGGCAATTACCTCTGGCAGATGGGGGATGTGCAGAAAGGCATTCCCGCTTCGCTTCTGGGACATCGCTACTACGTCAACCAGGCGATGGAGAGCTCGATCGCGGCGGCCAAGAAGGTGATGCTGTTCGGTGATCTCAGCAAGTATTACGTCCGCAAGGTTGGCGACCCGCTCATCGGCGCCCTCCAGGACAAGGACTTCTGGCCCGGCTTCGGGGTTGCGGGCTGGATTCGCTTCGATGGCGAGCTGGGTGACACCGCGGCAGTCAAGCACCTGATTACGGCCGCGTCGTAACCGGTCGGTTGAGCATGACGGGCGGCGTTGCCGCCCGTTTTCCCAATTAATGGAGAGTGACGATGAAAATCAGACTTTTGCAAAGTATGGCGGGCACCAATTTCATGCTCAACCGCAATGATGTGACCGAACGCTTTTCGGCGGCTGAGTGCATCAGGCTGGTCGAAGCGGGATTTGCCGAGCCGATTGACTGGGACATGGCGCAGGCCAAAGCCGAGGCAGAAGCGCAGGCCAAAGCCGAGGCAGAAGCGCAGGCCAAAGCCGAGGCAGAAGCGCAGGCCAAAGCCGAGGCAGAAGCGAAAGCCAAGGCCGAGGCAGAAGCGAAAGCCAAGGCCGAGGCAGAAGCGAAAGCCAAAGCGCAGGCAACCGGGAAGAATCCCAACGTCGAGACCCGCTAGTTCATGTGGTACGGGGCAACGGTCAGCACTGCGCCAACTGACGGGGCTGAACTGATCAGTATCGCGGAAGCAAGGGCGCAGGTGAGGCTTGAATCCGGCGATACGGATTTCGACGATGAACTCAACCGGCTACGGGTCGCCTCGCGCGACTATGTCGAGGCGCGAACCGGGCTCAGAATTCCGGTCCAGACCGTAACGATCTGGTGCGACCTGTTTGCAGATCTGGCGCACGTACCGGTTGCGCCGGTGAGCGCCGTGGCGGTGACCTACACCGACGGTTCTGGAAATGAGCAGACGCTTGGAACAAGCGTTTATGAACTTCGCAATGAAGAGCTGAGCACGCGGATTGCGCTCAAACCCAACCAGAGTTGGCCGGGCCAGCAAGCCAATTCGCGGGTCAAGCTGGTGCTGACATGTGGATTTGCGACCCCGCCCGCAAGTTTGAAGCAGGCCGCTCTACTCATGCTGGGGAGCTGGTTTGCAAATCATGAGCGAGACGGAACCGCTCAGTCCGATGAAATCGAAATGCTGCTGGCCAACTGGCGGCGTGGATAGGAGACCAAAATGAAAATCAGGATGAATTCCAACCGGAAGGCAACGGGCCCAGGCATCAAGTCACCGCATTTCGAAGCCGGTCAGGTTTATGAGGCCGGCAAGTCGATCAGCGAAGCGGCCGCCAGGCACTTTGTGGCCAAGGCATGGGCGACTGAGGTTAAGTCAGATTCGAACCAGGCCAAATAGATGATCGGCTCCGGCACGCTTGACCGCCGTCTGACAATAGTGCGCGCGAGCGGGAGTCAGAACGGCTACGGCGAGTTGGATCGGACCTGGTCCACTCTCACGACAATCTGGGCAGAGCGGCGCGATGTGAGCGACGGAGAGCGGATCGCGATGGGAGAGCAAACCGCCGCGTTGGTGTCGCGTTTCCGGGTGCGCTCGACGGGTGTCACGCGCACAATAACGGCTCGCGACAGGGCAATTTGCGGCGGTGATACGTTCGAAATTACCGGCATCAAGGAAGTCGGGCGTAACGCCTTTCTCGAAATTACGGCGATCGCACGAGACGATCAGTGAAACTCGAAGTCGAGGTTGACGGATTGCGCGAGCTCGACGCGGCGCTGGGCCAGCTGAAACAGGCCACGGCCCGCAATGTGGTGCGCCGGGTCCTGACGAGGGCTGGCGCGCCGATCGCGGAAGAAGCGGCCAGCCTGGCTCCCAAGGACACGGGACAGTTGGCTTCGTCGATCATCGTCACGGGCAAGTTCAACAACCGGGTTGGAAAGGCTGAATATGCGGCGGTCATGCGTAGTGGCGGCACGCGGACGGAGGCCGTCGATGCGTTGCGTGCGGCGCGGCGGGGTGCGGGATCCGGCGTCGCTGATGTGCAGGTCTTCATCGGGCCGGCGAAGGCGTCGTCACGTGATGAGGGGATCAAACAGGTCGTTCAGGAATTCGGCAGCGTCAAGCAGGGTCCGAACCCTTACATGCGACCCGCCTGGGACACAAAACGTTTTACTGCGCTCGATATCGTCAAGCGAGACATGGCCGGCGAGATCGACAAGGCTGCCAAGCGCGCCGCAGCACGAGCGTTGAAGAAGGCACAAGCCGGTGGAAGTTGATTTCAGGTCTTTGATCACATCCGACGGTGCTGTCGCCGGGCTTGTTGGGAATCGCGTTTACTGGGGTGCGATCGAACAGACTGCAGCGAATCCCTGCGTTCGACTGACGCTGATCAGCGGCGCGCCAGTCTATGCGTCCAAGGGGGCCGCAGGATTGACGTCATCCCGTGTTCAAGTGGATGTGCGGGCTGACAGCTATGCTGCGGCACGCGCCGTGGCCGATGCAGTCGAAGCGGTGATCAATGGCTTTTCTGGCATTTCTGGAACGACGCATTTCCGATCGGCGCTGATGCTCAACCAGCGGGCCATCGTGGAAACTTTGGCCGGCGAATTGCAGCATCTGATTTCAAGCGACTTCGAGGTCTGGCACAAGCCGGCCGCCTAGACTGACCAACACTACACCAACGGAGAACCAAAATGGCTGCCAGCAATGCAGACACCGGCTACGGCGTTGACCTGCTCAAGGAAACCGCCACCCCCGGCACATATGCCTCATTCGGCGCGGAGGTGATCAGCATCAACCCGCCCAACCTGTCTCGAACTTCGATCGAGCGCACTCATGCGCTGAGCCCGAACAATGCCAAAGAGTATTTTGGCGGCATGATTGAGGGCGGCGAAGTCGGCCTGACGGTCGCCTACATCCCGTCGGATAGCGACGCAGTCTACGCGGAAATCGGCGCGGCTACGGCGAACTGGCAGATCCTTTTCGACACGAGTATCGCCTGGAACTTCGCGGGATTTGTCACGAATTATGCGCCACAGGCCCCGATCGATGACAGGATGACCGCAAACGTCACGATCAAGATCACCGGCCTCCCGACGCTGAGTGACGAGTCCTAGAATGGTCAATCGTGAAAAAGGCGAGGTACTTCTGGAGACCACTGACGGATCGTTCGTGCTGCGTTTCGATTTCAATGCGCTCTGCGAGATCGAAAGTGCTCTGCGCAAGCCTATCGGCGATGTACTCGCGGATCTGCGCAGGTTCTCCGCCCTTTCAACACGCGCAATGGTTTGGGCGGCGATCCGGGCAGGCGGCAAGACCGACGTCTCTCTGGAAGAAGCGGGCCGGCTGATATCCGGCATCAAGCTACCGGCGCTCGTCGGAACCGTTGAGCGGGCATTCCAGGCGGCGTTTCCGGAAGACGACGGAGAGGGGACAAGCGAAAACCCCCAGCCGGCGGCGAATGCTGGGACTGGAACGCCATCCTGATCCGATTTCTGGTTGCCGGTGGCGACGAGCAATCGTTCTGGAGGTCGACCCCAAAACAGGTTCGCCGCCTGATCGACGCCGATCGCACGCGTCAAATGCGGTCGCACAATGAACGGGTTCATCTTGCCTGGGTCAACGCTGCCCTGGGCGGAATGGCCAACCCGAATAAACTCCCGAAACTTGAATCCCTGATGCTGACGGACGTGCCACCGAAGCGGCAAAGCCGCTCACATATGCTGGCGGCAGTCAGGAGCATCAACGCGGCCCTTGGCGGCAAAGTGACCCGGAAAGGCATGGCATGAGCAACGTCATCGGCTCGATGTTTGTGACGCTCGGGCTGAACAGCGCCACGTTCGAGAACGGTCTGAAATCGGCCCAGGGCCGTCTCAAGGGTTTTGCGAACTTCGCGCAGACAGCATTGTTCGGGGCGACGGCGGCTGCAGCAGGCGGCATCGCCAGCCTGGGCATCGCAATTGCACACACCAGCGGCGAGATAGCCAGTCTGCGGGCCGAGGCGCGCACGGCGGGTGTTGCGTTCGAAGAGTTTCAGCGCCTCAAATACGCAGCAGAAAAGAACCTTGTCAGCATTGAGGCTCTCACCGACGGTTTGAAGGAGATGAACCTTCGTGCCGATGAGTTCGTGGTGACAGGTGCCGGATCTGCAGCTGAAGCGTTTGCGCGCATCGGGTTCACGGCGGATGATCTCAGGGAAAAGCTGCAGCGTCCTTCTGACCTCTTCACCGAAATCATCGGCAAACTATCGCAACTCGACCGGGCCGCCCAGATCCGCATTGCTGACGAAATTTTCGGGGGAACCGGCGGCGAGCAGTTCGTCCGGTTGCTCGGGGAAGGGGCATCCGGAATCGAGCGCCTGAAGCGCGAGGCCGACCAGTTGGGACTGGTGCTTTCGGAACGGGCAGGCACCGCTGCCGAGAAGTTCAGCCAGTCGATGCGCCGCATTTCTGATATCTTCCGCGGTCTTTTCACGCGGATCATGGAAGCGGTTCTGCCTGCGCTGGACCAGCTGGCCGACACACTCAACTCGCCTCAGTTCGCTGACGGGGCCGTGGCGATTGCGCAGGCTATCGTCGATGCCTTCGACCTCGCCGCCCAGGCGATCGGTCGTGTTGGCGAGGCGCTGATGCGCATCGGGCCGCTGGCACAGCGACCGCTTAACGTATTGCAGGAGCAACTGGCGTCGAAAAAAGCGGTTCTCGAAGCGGATGGCTGGATCTGGGACAAAGACAAGCTGATGCGGGAGATTTCGGAGCTTGAAATCGAAATTGCACGGCGTCTAGACCCTTCGAACTTCAACGTTTCCGGCGTGTTTGCCGGACTGAATAACCCGCAGATGTTTGTGGGCTCCCAGGCAGCGTTTTTTGACAGTCTGCGCACGCCGACGGCAACGGCGGGGGTGACCAGTGCCGGACAGGCGTTGAATGATCTGGGAAGCTCGGCGGCCGCGGCCAACAGCGAAGTGGTGGACCTGACCGAAGGCGGGCTGGCGCCGCTTGAAACGCAGGTCAACAGCCTGGCAGACACACTGCGCTATTCGCTGCAGTCCGCATTCACTGAACCTTTTGTCGCGCTCGGGCAGGCATTGCGGTCCGGAGAGAATGCCTGGGACTCGTTCGCCAATGCCGGTCTCGACGCTTTGGGGCGCCTGTCAGATCAGATGATGCAGATGGCGACGAGCCAGATATTCAACATGATTTTCGGTGCGGTGTTCGGTGCGCCGACCATGGGCGCGGGGCTGGGCGGCGGATCATTTGCGGCGCTGGGCACCGGAATCGGGTTTGGGTCCTATGGGTTGCCGGGATTTGCGGACGGAACGAACTTTCATTCCGGTGGACTGGCCATCGTCGGAGAACGCGGCCCTGAGATTGTCAGCTTGCCGCGTGGCGCCGGCGTTATCCCGGCCGCGGATCTGGGCCGCGGCGCCAGTGGCGGGAAAACGCAGATCGAGGTGACGGTCTCAGACTTGCTCGAGGTGAGGATGACAGAGATTTCGGAAGGCGTGCTGGTGCGGGGTTTGCGCGATTACGGGCGGACCCGGTTGCGCGATGACATGCGGCGGATCAACCGCGACCCGATGATGAGGCGCAACTGATGGCGCCCACGTTTCCGCTGTCCGCCAGCGCGTTTTTGGAGATCGCCCGTGTCTGGTCGACCGAATTGGTGTGGATGCCGATGCAATCGATTGGCCGGCAAGGCTCTGGCCAGCCGCGGAGCGCTGACCTCGGACCGGGATACTGGAAGGCGATCTGTCAAACGCAGGGACTGACCAATGGCGAGGCTGAGGCCGTGCGCGCCCTTTCGACACGCCTCAATGGCGCCATGAATGCCTTCCGGCTTTATCCAACCAGCATGCCGTATCCGCAGAACGATCTGGATGGCTCCATCTATGGGGCATCAACCCCGATCGTGACCAACCGCGATAATGCCTACCAGGCCGACATGAGCGGCTTTCCAGCCGATTATGAGATCAAACTGGGCGATTGGGTGCAGATCACTTATGACACGAGCCGTGAATATCTGGGGCAGTTCACCCAGAACAAGACCGCAAATGGCTCCGGAGTGGTGAGCAACGCAACGCTATCGGCCCCGCTGCCGGCATCGGTGGCCAATGGCGATGCGGTGAACCTGATCAAGCCCGCAGGCCTGTTCAAGCTGGTGCTGGGCAGTTTTCACATTTCCGTCGCAGACCCCACGTCGCAAACGCTGCGCTTCGAGGCCGAGCAGGTGCACGAGGCGGCCTGATGGACAGCGCGACCCTGACGGCTCTTGCTCAGCCCGGCCTGGTGCTGAGGCACTTCGTCTACATCATTGCGCTGAGCGGCGATGAATTCGGGTTCTGGGAGGGGATCGACGATGTCACCGTTTCCGTTCCCGCCGCCCGAACCGGGGTCAGCACCTCACGCGACTATCGGGGCGGCATGGCGTTCGATGCGGTGCCCAACGCGGTCTATTCAGGCGACATCAAGCAGCAATATTCGATCACGTTCGATCTGACCCACGTTACGGCCGAGACGATGGTGCGCGGCTACGATTTGAGGCTGGCCGCAATCGAGATTCACCGCGGCACTTTCGATGCCGGCGGCGGCGGGCTGGTTTCCGATCCGGTGGTGCTCGAGCACGGTCAGATCATCAAGGCGGAAAGCGAATTGAGCGGGCCGGGGCAGGCGGCAAGTTTCACCCTCGATTTCAAGACGATCGACGCGGCCAATAGGGGCCAGCCCGACCGCAAATCCAATGCCTCGCAGATCGACCGGTCGGCGGGCGACCTTTTCTACAAATATGCCTCCCGCGGCCGCGAAATCGCCCGCGAATGGGGCAGCTACAGCCGGAAATAAGGATGCCCTGGGCCCAGATCATCATGATCGTCGTGTCGCTGGTCATCAACATGGCCGTCGGCATGCTGCAACGCCAGCGCCAGATCGACGAAAACGCCAATGCCCAGCCCGAACAGGCGCCGGGCCTGACGGGCAAGACCCGGCTGGGCGGCGAGGCCTATCGCTCGATCATTTTCGGGCGCTGCGCGGTCGACGGCTATCACGTCTACGGGCGGGAATGGGGAGCGAGCGGCGACAGCCCCAATGCCTACACGGTCGACGTGTTCAGCCTTGGCGATTTCCCCGGCGTCACGCTGGCCGGTGTGCTGCTCAAGGGGGCGGACACGGTCTATGACACCGGAGAGACGGAAGTCACGACCGGTTATCCCTGCACGGGCTTTCGGGACAACGGCACGGATTACCTCTGGGCAAGGTTTCACGATGGCAGCCAGACCGCTGCGGACAGCTATTTGACGGCGAAATTCGGATCGCTGAGCAGCCTGCCCTGGACGTCCGATTTCATTGGCACCGGGCTGCCCTATGCCGTGGTGACGGCGCTCGAGAACGAAGACCTGTTCAGCGATATACCTGACGACGATTACCGGTTCATCGTCGACGGCGTTCCGCTCTACGATCCGCGCCAGGACACGACGGCCGGCGGCTCGGGATCACATCGCTGGGGCACGCCATCGACCTATGAGCAGACCTCCAATCCGATTGTCGCCATCTACAATATCCGGCGCGGGATCTACGACCAGGACGGCAACAAGGTCTGGGGCGGAGAGGCCACGGCCTACGAGCTGCCCTATGCCGTCTGGTCCGCCGCCATGGATTCCTGCGATGCCACGGTCAGCCTGAAAGGCGGGGGGACCGAGCCGCGATATGAATGGGGCGCGGAGATCTCGCTCGATCAGGATCCCGAACAGGTCATCGAGCGCATCCTGATGACCTGCAATGCCCACCAGGCGCGGCATCGCGGCCAGTGGCTGATCAAGGTGGGTGTGCCCTCGAGCGCCGCCTATGCGATCTCTGACGATACGATCATGGTGACCGAACGCCAGGCGGGCGTTTTCTTTCCGGAACCCGACGATGTGCCCAACGTCATAGCCGCGACGTTCACCGATCCGGATTCGGGCTGGACGGAAAAGGAAGCCCGCCAGCGCCGGTTCTCGAGCTACATCACCGCCGATGGTGGCATCGAGCGGGTGGCCGAGCTGGACCTCGGATGGGTGCATTCGCAAACGCAGGTGCAGAGGCTGCAGAACAAAGCGGGCATCGAGGCACGCAAGTTCAACCGGCACGCAATCGTGCTGCCGCCCGAATATGCCGGTATCCGCCCCTTTGTAGACGGCATCGCCTGGACGTCCGAACGCGAGGGCTATTCGGCCAAGCTCTTCACCCCGGTTCTGGTGACACAATTGCCAAACGGCTATGTGGCCGTGGGGCTTCTGGAAACCGACCAGGACGGTGAAACCTGGACCCCGGCAGATGACGAACTGGATTACGACACAGTCCCGATCGACTATGTGCGCCCGCCGGAGCAGTCGATTGTCGCCTTTTCGGCAACGGCGGCCACGATCAGCGACAAGGACAGCAATGACAAGCGGCTGGCCATTCTGTTCGGCTGGGATGCGAACCTCAAAGGGGTCCGCGCCGTCCGCGTCCAGGTCCGGGTCAAGGATGCCAGCCCTGAGAAGGTCATCCTCGACGAGGAAATCCTGAACGTCAGCGACGGGTCGGCGACGCGGGCTTCTGGCGCCTTCTACAATGGCGCGATCCTGCAAGCGCGCGGCAAATATGTGCCCATGCGCTCCCGCAAGACGGCATGGACGGGCTGGATCGACGTGACGCTGGGCGAGGTGCTGATCCAGAAAGACGAACTCAGCGATGTGCTGAGGGACTTGCGCGACTGGATGGGCGGGTCGATCCGCGAGATCAAGGGCGACCTCGACGAGGCGTTTCTGCAGCTCTCGGAAAATTCGTCCGCACAGTCGCTACAGCAGATCAGCAGCAACCAGAACCTGGCCGCAGCCATCCTGAATTCAGAGGCGCGCGTGACGGCGGCCTATGAGGTCAAGGTGGCGGCCGTTGCATCTGATCTGGGCGGGGCGGTCTCGAGAATTGAAACGCTCGAGGTCGATTATGAAAACCTGCGCACCGGCGTTAACGTCAATGCCAGCGCAATCAATGCGGTGCAGGTATCGATCACAAACCTCGACGGCGAACTTTCTGCGCTCTCAGAGACGGTTATTGGAAATCAGGTCGCCATCGGAGACGCGACCGCCTCTGCACTTTTCAGGACGAGCGCCTCCTACACGGCAGCGGCCGGCTACAAGGCCCGCGTCGGCTTTGAGGCACGCTGGAGCACCAGCATTGACTACAAGAGCGCCGCCATCTTTCTCGAGGTCGGGACCGGCAGCAAGTCGCGCATTCTCCTGACCGCGGACCAGACCGCAATTCTCGACACCGATGGCAACGTTGTCGCGCTGTTTGACTCCGGGACCACCCGAATTGCCAACGCCCGCATCCGGAACCTCACCGCCACGAACATCAAGACGAAGTCACTGGATGCCGATGAAATCCTCGTTGATGGAACGGTTCTGACTGACCTGATCAAGGACAAGGCAGTATCTGACGGGCGCGCGGTCGCAGCCACTGGCGTCGATTTTCCAGATGACGGGAAGTGGCACACGATCATTTCGGGCAATGTGAATTGCACCGGTGGCAAGCGGATCGTTGTGATTTTCAACGCTCTGCTGTTGAAGCCATATGCAGGATCGGCCGTTGAGTTTTGTCGCATGCAGTTGCGGCGCGGGTCAAACGTCGTGGCACAGAAGTACCAGTATGGCGGGTACGCCGTCGGAGAGCGCAACGAGGTCATCTTCATGGAAACCGATGACCCCGGCGACGGCACCTTCACCTACAGCGTCCGCATGCGGACTGTCTCAGCCAAGGATGGGACTCATCCCATCAGGGCAGAGGACCCCACCATCATCATGGAGGTCTACAAAAAATGACGCGATATCTTGTGATCGATGCAGACGGGCGCATTGAACGCGTCGAACGTCATTCTGATCTTTACGTGCCAGAGCACCCATCTCACAAAGGCTTATCGGATCGCGACTTGCTGAACACGCAGATGGCCGAATTGTTGGGCAACTCCGTTCGCTTCTCTGAAAGACCTTTGGCATTCCCTGAGAAGGGTGTCACCTTGGCTGCCGGGCAGGCTTTGTATGCTAACCTGCCGCCGAAAGCGGCTGTTTCATGCGTTTGCGTCGACCGTGACGATGTTGACCCGCAAAGGGAAGTCGTCGGCAGCGAAAAGTTCGCGTTTTCTGCTCAGCTTGCTGGCCAATACGATCTGACATTGACGAACGCGTTCCCGTTTCAGGACCAGATCGTCCGCATCGTTGTGACGGTTTGATGCGATGCGGATTAGTCTCGAGACCCAGCATATCAAAGCCGAAGCCGCCCGGCGCATCGATGAGATCGCGCCCCTTTGGCGGCAACAGAATGACAATGCCCTGATGCTGCGCCTTGCCGGCAGTCCGCCGGACCGCTGGTCTGATGCGGATCGCCTTGCGCACGATGCAGCCGCCGCTCGCCGCGCTGCCATTGACCGCATTCGCGCCGCATCAAACCGGCTCGAACAGCTTGACCCCATCCCGCTCGACTATCGCGCGGACAAACACTGGACCTGATCATGAGCGGCGTTTTTCAGCATTATGCACCCGGCACCATCTCGATCGCCAACGGATCGACTTCGATTACCGGCAGCGGGACTGAGTTCGAGCAATATGTTAAGGGAGACGTGCTGATTGCGGCTGGCGGAATTGCGATCATGCTCGCCGAAAACCCCACAAGCGATACCGCCGCGACGGCCATGCAGACCTATACCGGGACGAGCATCTCCGGAGCGGCCTATTCGCATTTGCCGATCTCCGTCTTGTCGGCGCTGACGACAAATCATGCCAGCCTGATTTCCCTGCTCGGCAGCGGGGCGATCCCGAGCCTGGGGACAATCGGTGCGAGCGCGACGGCCGGGCAGTTTCTGCGATTTGCGGCGACCGACGTGCTCGAGCTCGTGAGCTCGGTGGAACTCGTCTCCGGTGTTGCAACCGACGAGAAAGTGGAAACGCTGGCGGAGCGGTCCGCCTACGACGCGGAGGCCGCGGACTTCTCCATTTACGTGGCGGACGTCGGGGATGGGCGGGCGGCCATTTACTACAAACAGAGCGCCACAAGCGGGGACTGGTCTGACCCCGGATATCTGACCGGCGATGCCGGTGAGCCTGGCGGCTACCGCCACTATTATGACGCGGTTTCGACCAGCGAGGGTGTGACCAGCAATGGCGCCGTGCGCTTCAATCATGCGGACCCCACGCAAGCGACGAAAATCTGGATCGACAGTCAGCAGATCGGCGGCGAGAACTGCCGCCTTGGTTATTTGCCCCTGAGCCTTGTCAACGCCACCACAAAGGGGCTGGTCCACTTCCGCAACCAGGATGGCAGCAAGGCCCTGCTATACGCGGTGACCGGATATACTGCGAAGACGGGCTATTTCGAGCTCGACATCACCTACCAAAACGGCTCGGCACCAACCGCTTCTGAATACCTGTTCGGCCAACCTTCGATCTATGGAAGCGACGGCGCCGATGGCAATGATGGCGCGGACGGCGCCACGATCCTGCTCGGGTCCGGCGCGCCTGACGATGGCGATGGAAGCAACGGCGACATCTATTTCGATCTCGACAATGGCGACGTCTATTCAAAATCCGGCGGCACCTGGGGCACGGCGGACGGAAACATTGCCGGTTCTGACGGCGCCGCTGCGGTCAGCAGCGGAACATCGACAACATCGATCGCCATCGGCACCGGGTCCAAAGGGCCGTTCACCACACAGGCCGGGATCGATTGGGTCGTCGGATCGCGCATCCGCCTGGTAAGCGATGCCGACACTGGCAACTACATGGAAGGCCAGATCAGCGACTATACCGATACCGATCTGACCGTCGATGTTGATCTCATCAGTGGCTCGGGAACCCATGCCGACTGGAGCATTGCCATTGCCGGGGACCAGGGCGCACCGGGCACAAACGGCGACGGCCTGAGCGGCACGCAGGTCGAGGTTTCGACATCCAAGACACTCACGGCCCCGGACAAGGGCGTTTTGCAGGTCTTCACCGGGACCGCAGAAACGACATGGACACTCACGTCGGCAGCGACGTTGGGCGCTTCGTGGCTGCTCCCCTTCGTCAATCGCGGGTCCGATATCCTGACGATCGAGGTCGCCGGATCATCGGGCGACGGGATCAATGAGGAAACATCTCTGGACTTCACGCCCGGAGAGGCCGGGATCGTCTATTGCGATGGAACCTCTGAATTTCGTGTCCAGATCATGCGCGCTGCCGGGACGGGTTCGGCAACACCGGGTTTCATCGTTCCGCACGAGAACCTGCGGCTCTCGAGCTCCGACAATGTGTCGGTCGATGTCACTGCCGACAATCTGGAATTGATCAACTCGATCACTGGCGAGAAACTGACGCTCGCGGACGTCGACGTGACCGCCAACATCTCGACAACCGGCGCCGATGGCCGCGACACCGCAACGGCCGAGGCAAGTTCGACCTGGTACTACACCTATGTGATCGCCAAGACCGATGGCGCGGACGTTGCGTCCCTGCTGTCGACGCAAAGCAGCTACGACCTGGTCACCCTGCCGACGGACTATGTTTTCATCGCCCGCGTCGGCGCCGTTTACAATAACAGTTCGGGCAACATTGTCGCGATCGAGCAGACCGGCACGCTGTTCCGCCTGGCCAATACTTCCTACGTCGCCATTCTGGACACTGGAACGGCCACCTCGATGACCGCGCTCGACCTGTCGGAGGTTTGTCCCATCGGGGCGAAGGCAACCCACGGCATCGTTCGTGGCGACTATGCCGCCGCGAATACCCGCTACACCGAGGTCGGTCCGACCAATGCCGGCTCTCTGGCGAGCGGTGTCGGCGGCTACAATGCGACGAGGCTTTTCGACTATTTCGAGTGTCCGATCATCGAGGATCAGACCATCTATTACCGCGTGAGCAACGCGACTGACTACGACACGAACATCTCGATCTGGGGAGGTGAATATTGATGTGGGCCATCACGCCAAAGGGCGTCGGTTACCCGCCGGCATATCGCAAGATCAGGCCGGGCTTCGACCTCGCGCCGGATGAGACATTCACCGTCACCGAGAACCCGAGTGGCAAGGTTCTGGCCAGTGACGGCCTGTCGCTTGTGACAGGCGAGCCGCCGCTCGATGACGCCAAGGCCGAGGCGCGGCAGGAGGTGATTGCCTATGCTGACAGGGTGACGGCGCAGGTGCTCACCAAATATCCCGAGGCAGAGCGCGCCGCCTGGCCGCAAAAACAGGCCGAGGCGGTTGCCTTCCTGGCCGATGGCAACAACGCGGCCCTTGCACCACTCATTGCGGGCATCTGCGATGCCGAGGCGGGTCAGGCCCTCAGCGGCCAGGCGCAAATTGACGCTGTGACCAGCAAGGCCAACGCAATTCTCGCCAAGGCGACCGAATTTGCCACGATCGCCGCCGCCGTCGAAGCCCTGCGGGTCGCGGCCGAAACGGGCATTGCCAGCGCTACGTCGCGTGCTGGCATCGAGCAGGCCCTCTTGGCGGCAAAAGCCGCCGCTGGCGTCAAGGCGATGGCCCTGGGCCTGAGCGTGCCCGGCTAGCAACCGCCACAGCGGACGCAAAACCGGAAGCCACTTTTGCTGCCGCCCCTCAGTGGGCGGCTTTTTCATTGGAGAGACGAGATGCAAGGCAATTTCGACACCTGCCTCGACCAGACCGCCGTTTATGAGGGTGGCTATTCGAACCATCCCAAGGATCCCGGCGGGTCGACCTATAAAGGCGTCACCCAGGCGCGCTACGATCTGGCACGGGAACGCTGGGGCGAACCGCGGCGCGACGTCCGGCAGATGAATGAGGCCGAGTGGCGGCGCATCTATCACGATTTCTATTGGGTGCCGGTGCATGGCGACGAGCTGAAGGCCGGGGTCGACAATTCCACGTTTGACGGCGGCGTCAATTCGGGCACCTCGCGGGGCATCAAGTGGCTGCAGGGTGCGATCGGGGCGCGTGTCGACGGCCAATTCGGCCCCGAAACCTCGCGCAAGGCCGCAGCGGCCGATGCGGTTAAGACCATCCATGCGATCAACGACCGGCGCCTGGGCTTCATGAAGTCGCTCCGGATCTGGTCGACTTTCGGCAAGGGCTGGTCGCGCCGCGTGGCGAGCGTGCGCGCAGCGTCGCTGGTCATGTGGGCCAATGCGACCAAGCGCGATCCCGTCATCGTCCTCGAGGAGAACCTGCCGGTCACCGCCGGCAAGGAGGCCAATGCGCGCACGGGCGCGGCGCAAGCCGGAACGGCCGGCGCCGGGGCAGGGGGCGGCGGCGTTCTCACCAATCTCAATGGCGACTGGGTGACCACGGCCCTGCTCGTGGTTCTGGCGCTGGTGCTGCTCGTGGCGCTTGCCCGCTTTGCGGCGCGCGCCCGCCATTCCCGCCTCGCCACCGAGGCCATGCAATCCGAAATCACCAGGCTGAAAAAGGAGGCCAACGCATGAACATTCTCAAATGGCTTTTCGAAAAGGTCGACGGGTTCAAGACCTACATTGCATCGCTGTTGGGCATGATGGCCTCGGCCGCCGACCTCATCTGGTCGCTTTATCAGAACCTGACCCCGGCCGAGACCAGCAGCCTGCAGGCGATTGTCATGGACCTGCTGACGCACAAGCCCGGGTCGCTTCTGTCGCTCGTGTTTTTCGTCCTGACCTTTCTTGCCCGCCTTTCGGCGACCAGGCCGGGACCGATCGGGCAGGCGCTCATCAACCGCCGCATTCGTGACGGGTTGATCGACAAGGCAGGTGCGTGATGGGTGAAGTCAAGACTGAGCCGGTCACGGCGCTCAACATTCAGGGCAAGGAAGCGTTCTTCGAACAAAATGTTGCCGGGTCATTTCGGGTAAATGATCCAGTTGATGATGGCAGGCAGCAATTCTGGTTTGTGTGCCCATGTGGTTGCGGCCAAAACGCCATGATCGCGGTCGGCAACGGCTATAAGCCTGAACGCAAAGGGCGAGACACTTGGAATTGGAACGGTTCGTTCGAAAAGCCAACCCTGACCCCGTCTGTGCATGACAAGGGCCATTGGCACGGCTGGCTGACCGACGGCGTCTGGAGGTCCTGCTGATGGGCAACTGGATCCTCGATCAGCTGCTCAGTGCGCTGGGCGCGGCATGGGCTGGGCTTTTGGGCGCGGTCGGGCTGGTGCTGCCCGGCTTCACTGAAATCGCGTTCCTTCCGCCTGCGTCGTGGCTGGTGCTGGGTCTGGCCGGTGCGTTCCTGTTCCTCTGGGGCTGGTTCCGCAGCCCGGTTATCGCCGCGATCACTGTCGGCTCGATCGGCCTCTGGTTTGTCTTCAGGGGGCGTGGCCCACAACTTAAAAAATATGCCGTGGGACTGCAGGCCTCGACCCCGCCGACTCCGCGCCCAACCCTCCTGCAGCGATTGCGCGAAAGGCTGAAGCGATGACCGACCCTCAGGCCGAGCAATCGGCGCTCGAGAAACTGAAGCACATCGATGATCTGCTCGGCAATGGCGACATCGTGGTGTTCGATCGCAAGGAGGCCGAAGCGCTGCGCGACTGGGCGGCACTGGTTATTGCGGTCAAGACCCTGCGGCCTTGGGGGCGGCCCCTGTTTTTCGGGCTGCTGATCATTGGCCTGTTCATCATCGACCGGGCAGGGGCGCTGAAATTCATCGCCGACCAGGTGCACAAATGGATCAACTAGCACCCGCCCGCCCGCATGAGGCGCTGACCAAACCGCAGCCGCCGCGCGCCTGCGACCTCACCCTCTATCCCAAACCCATCTATCGCGGCGAACGGACCTGCGACGCCGATTACCCCTTCGCGGTTCGCGCCCTTTGTGGCCGCCCGCGCAACAATTCGACACGATGGCAGCGCCTCGGCATCATCGCCGCCCGGCGGCTGCTGAACCCGCTGATCGCCATCGCGATCGGCCTGATGGGCATTGGGCTGTTTGATGTGATGCGGCAGGTTCTGAATTAGCCCCGCCGTCCAGCGGAGTGAGCGGTGTATCCAGCACCGCCCCACCGGGCATGAGTTGACACTCCCCCGGCCCAATGCAAGCACGCTCAACATCGGCCCCGCCAGACCTGCGCAAGGCAGGCGCGCCGATCATTGGGCAAAAACGTAAATGAAGGATTCTCTTGAGCCGGTAGCCCCAGTCTCAACGCCTGCGCCGTGGCAGGGCGGCAAACGCATTCTCGGGTCGCTGATCGCCGAGCGCATTGCAGAGGTGCCGCACCAGATTTATGCCGAACCGTTCGTCGGCATGGGTGGCGTGTTTTTTCGCCGAGCCTTCAGGCCGCCGGCAGAGGCCATTAACGACCGCAATGGTGAAGTGGTGAACCTTTTCCGTGTCCTGCAGGTGCATTACACGGCGTTCATCGATCACATGAAGTTCCAGCTGACGTCGCGGCGCGAATTCGAGCGGCTGGTTGGCCTGGATCCTGGCAAGCTGACAGAGCTGCAGCGAGCGGCCAGGTTTCTCTACCTACAGAGAACCTCATTCGCCGGCAAGGCCAGCGGTCAGAACTTTGGCACAACCCCGGGCGGTCCGGCGCGCTTCGATCTGACCAAGCTCGCTCCATTGCTTGAGGATATCTATGAGCGACTGACACCTGTGACCATCGAGAACCTCGATTGGCGCGACTTCTGTGAGCGCTACGATTCCCCGGAAACCCTGTTCTATCTGGACCCGCCCTATTGGGCGGGCGAAAACGATTATGGCAAGGGCCTGTTCGATCGAGCCCAGTTTTCCGGCATCGCCGAATTCATGCGCTCTTGCGATGCCAAGATGATCGTCTCGCTCAATGATGTACCGGAAATCCGCGAGACATTCGCGGGCCTGCGCTTCGAGGAACTGACGCTCAACTACACGATGGCAACCTCGATCACCGGGGAAGGTAAGCAGGCCAAAGAGGTTCTGATCACCAATTTCGAGCGGCCGTCGCTGCCCCTGTTCGGTTAGCGCCTGCCAATCCGGATAAACCCGTAATTGCCTCGCGCGGATGAATGCGGTCTAGTGGCCGCATTGTTCATCCTGGGGGTTGTCATGAAATTCTGGAATGCGTCGATTGTTCTTTTGCCACTGGTGCTTGCCGGTTGCGCCACCCGCCCGGCGGATATCGCGCCGAGCTATGTG
Organism: Hyphomicrobiaceae bacterium; assembly: GCA_020638065.1. Taxonomy (GTDB): domain Bacteria; phylum Pseudomonadota; class Alphaproteobacteria; order Rhizobiales; family Devosiaceae; genus JACKJF01. The sequence continues at coordinate 70,049 of JACKJG010000011.1, forward strand.
TCCTCTTCGAAATATGACGGCATGAGCTGCTCGCAGCTCGAGCGTGAGGCCGAGGGCATTTCCCGCGCGGCCGTTGCCGCGGCTGGAGCACAGGAACAGGCCGCCCAACACGACGCCGCCATGACGACGGTCGGAGTGGTTCTGTTCTGGCCGGCCATTTTCTTCAACAAGGGCGATGGCGCCAGCGCCGCCGAGGTGGCCCGGCTCAAGGGCGAAATCCTGGCCATCCAGCAGGCCAGCGACACAAAGCACTGCAACATCAGCATTCAGCAGATCTGATCGCAGAACGGGGAGAATCGCCTATTCTCCCCGGTCATGCGCGCCGAGCCGGGAACCCTTCAATCCTATCGTGAAATGGACATGCAGATCCGCATCTGGTGTGCGGGCTGCGGCCGATCGGTCATTCTCGATCTCGACCAGGTCATCGCCCATGCCGGCGCGTCCTACCGCTTCATCGACAATCGCGCCGCGTTCCTCAGCCGCCTGACCTGTTCCGCATGTGGCGGTCACGCCATGAACCAGATGTGCATCACGCCGGCATCGGCCGCGAGCATCGGCTTCAAATATGGCGACACCGGCCACGTCAGCTCTCGCGCGCGATCAGGCTGAGGATCTTCGTCCGCTTTTCCTCCGGACAGATATCGACCAGCTGCCTCAGCAGCGCCAGCTCCGTCTCGGCCGCGGCGATCGACTGTTCGTCGCCCACGCGCCGCCGGTCGGCAAAAAGACGCCGCGATCGGATAATGCGCCGGTCCCATTCCGCCGGGCTCATTGCCCGCCATTGGGCCCAAGGGTCAGATGGTGACATTCTGAAAGCTCCATGTCCGTCGGCAGACATTCCCACACCTCGAGCGCCAGCCCGAATGCCGCAGCCGTCTGCTGCAGGCCCTGGTCGTAGCGGTAGCAGTCCCCCTGGTCGCGGTCGCAGATGCTGATCATGCCCGGCCGCAGCCCCGCCGCCGCGGCATAGGCCAGCGACTGGCCCAGATCTTCCTTCCATTTTGAAAAGAACCCGACCTCGATCGCCAGAGCGTCGCTGGTGCAATCGGCCGTTCCCACCGAACCGAGGTCGACGCCCATGTGCATCCCCTCGCAGAATCGCACCTGGTAGACAAATTCCCGCTCGAGCTCGTCAGCTGGGGCGGGCAGGGCGAACAGAGCAGCGGCAAGAAAAATGGCAATGCGCATGCGCCAAGTTTGCACGCCCGAACGGCTCAATTCCAGTGCGGATTTCCACCCACCGGACCGCTCCAGAAGGTTTGACAAAACCCCAGCTAAGTCTTTGATTTTGCGTCGGCGGTTTGACAGAGCGAAACCGACTAACGCATTGAGAACGTGGCACTTGTGCCTTGAGTCAGAGTCCGTGGGTCTACCGTTAACCTATTCCCCATCCGGCCGTCTCGGCGGCGGAACGAAGGTCCATATAGCCGCCGGTCCCACCGATTGCAACCGTTCCGAAACGCAATGCTACCCATAAGACCGGCCGCAATTGAAACCGCAGCGGAACTGCACTAGCTTGATATCAACGCAAGCATGAAGCCCCTTGGGCGCTGCACACCGTTTCGGCGGATTGGCGCAAGCGACGGGGGCTGAGAGAGGTAACGTGGCCGATCGTGATCGGCCCGTCGATTTGGGCTCCGGGAACGGGAGCCCGGCGGCCCCAATCCATGAGCCGGGCCATGCTCTTGGCGGAGCACCGGAAAATGGAGATGAGGGGCAGGCGCTCAAACAGGGCGCGAAACGCCAATATCGCCGGGCGAAAAAGGCTGATTCCAAAAAACGCCATTATGGTGGAGGGGCAGGCGCGTCGCTCTATGCAGCGCTCGACCTTGGCACGAACAATTGCCGCCTCCTGATTGCGCGCCCCACCGATCGCGGTTTTCGCGTCGTGGATGGGTTCACCCGCATCGTGCGGCTTGGCGAAGGTCTTTCGAGAACCGGCATGCTCGACGCGGCCGCCATGGAGCGGACCATCGCCGCGCTCAAGCAATGCCAGGCCAAGCTCGACCATCATGCCCCCGCCGGCATGCGCCTGATCGCGACGGAGGCATGCCGTGCTGCGGCCAATGCCGAGGAATTTCTCGATCGGGTCGAAAGCGAAACCGGGCTGCGCCTCGAAATCATCGACCGGCATACCGAGGCGCAATTGGCGGTCAATGGCTGCGCTGACCTGATGGAAGACGACGTCGAAGGGGCGCTTTTGTTCGACATTGGCGGTGGGTCCTCGGAGCTGGCCTGGCTCGATTTTCGCGGCGGCAAACCGAAAAAGCGCGGGCGCATGTCCGCCTCCATCCGCTCCTGGCAATCCTTGCAGGTCGGAGTGGTTTCGATCGCCGAGAAATTCGGCGGCGTCGATGTCACGCCGGAGGGTTTCGAGGAAATGGTTGCCTATGTCGCCGAGCATCTCAAGCACTTCAAGGGCCGTCACAAGCTCAAGCAGATGATCGAGAGCCACAAGGTCCATCTGATCGGAACATCGGGCACGGTGACGACCCTTGCCGGACTGCATCTCGGGCTGGACCGCTATGAACGGTCGAAAATCGACGGGCTTTGGATGACCTCGGAACACGTCGTCGACACGATGCGCGTGCTTTTGAACATGCCCTATGAACGCCGCGTCGCCAATCCGTGCATCGGCAAGGACCGCGCCGATCTCGTTATCCCCGGCTGCGCCATTTTCGAGGCGATCCGCCGCGAATGGCCAACCGAAAGGATTCGTGTCGCCGACCGCGGCCTGCGCGAGGGCATTCTGATTTCGCTAATGGATGCCGACCGGCACCGGCACGCGCAACAGCAGCCACGCCACCCCAAACACCACAACACCGCGCCAGCCATTGCGAAACCGGAGAGGACGCATGACTAAGCGGCCCGGCTCCGGCAGCCGCCAGCTCAAAACGCGGGTCAAGACCGCGCGCGGCCGCTCGACGAGTTCGACGCGATGGCTGCAGCGCCAGCTCAACGATCCCTATGTCGCCCGTGCCAAGGCCGAGGGGTGGCGCTCCCGCGCGGCCTTCAAGCTGATCGAGATGAACGAAAAGCATCATCTGCTTCATCCCGGCCAGCGCATTGTCGATCTCGGCTGCGCGCCTGGGGGGTGGCTTCAGGTGGCCGCGAAAGAGACGGGATCAACGGATGAAAACCCGCTGATTGTCGGCATCGACTATCTCGAAATGGAGCCGGTCCCCGGCAGCATCATCCTGCAAAAGGACTTCACCGACGAGGACGCGCCGGACATGCTGGTTGAGGCGCTCGGGGGCCATAAGGTCGATCTGGTTCTCTCGGACATGGCTGCGCCCACGACCGGGCACAAGGCAACCGATCATCTGCGCATCATCGCTTTGGTCGAGATGGCGGCCGACTTCGCCTGCGACGTGCTGAAACCGGGTGGCGCCTTCGTCGCGAAGGTCTTTCAGGGCGGCACCGAACACCAGCTGTTGGGTGAGCTCAAGAAGCGCTTCGACACGACCTTTCACGCCAAGCCGCCCGCCAGCCGCAAGGATTCCGCCGAAGCTTATCTGATCGCCAAAGGGTTCAAAGGCTAGTTCCCGCCCCGAGACGCGGAAATTTCCAGGAATATCACGACCCGCCAACGGCCGGATTTTCGCCGCGCCGCGCCTGGTGGCCGGACACTTCAGAACCTGCGTCGTGCTTGAGCCAGAAAATCGGAAGAAAAGACAATAGCGAAAACAGCCCCACCAGCCTGAACGTCGTGCGAAAGTCATCGGGCACCAGCTCGTGGCCCGTCACGAAGGTTCTCAGTTCCAGCAAACCGCCCGCCAGCGCCACCCCGGTTGCCAGACCCAACTGCACCATCACCGCGAAAATCGCGCTCGCCTGGCTGGCCTCGTCTTCGTCAACATCGCCGAATTGTACCGCGTTCGAGCCGGTAAAATAAGTCGATCGCGCCAATCCAGCCGTCAACATCGTCGCCATCATCATCACCATCGGCGTTTCGGCCCGGAACGTGCTGCTCATGAAGAACACACCGGTGGAAATGGCCGTCGCGGCGAAAGCGATTGAGCGGTAACCGAACCGCTTGAAAGCCGGCTTGACGAACAGCTTGGCCGAGATGGCGCCGAGCGCCCCAAACAGCATGACCTGACCAGCCTCGAACGGCGTGTAGCCAAAGCCGAGCTGCAGCATCAGCGGCAGCAGGAAAGGGGTCGTTCCCATCGCCACCCGGAACAGGAAAGTCGACATGCTGACCAGACGGAAATTCTCGTGACGGAAAATTCTGGGGTCGAGAATGGGGTTTTCGACCCGCGCGGCGTGCCGAAGATAGAGCACGAGAGAAAGGGCGCCCACAAAGACGGCGCTGATGCCAACGATCGGCGGCAGAACCGGAAGGCTGATCACCGACAGACCAAATAGGATTCCCGAAAAGGCCGTGGCGGTCAGAAAGAAGCCGGTCCAATCGATTGGCTGCGGCTTTTGCGCCGGGAAGTCGGGCAAAAACAGGGTCGCCGCGATGATCCCGCCAATCCCGATGGGAATGTTGATGAAAAAGATCCAGTGCCAGGTGAGATAGGTCGTCAAAAACCCGCCAAGCGGTGGTCCCATCAGCGGCCCCACCAGCGCGGGCATGGCAAGCCAGGCCATTGCGTTGACCAGATCATGTTTCGGCGTCCCCCGCACCAGAATGAGCCGTGCCAGCGGCACCATCACGGAGCCACCAATACCCTGAAGAAAGCGCGAGACCACGAACGTGCCGAGCGAGTCGGAGGCTGCACAGGCCAGCGAGCCAACCATGAACACGACGATGGCAACGCGAAAGACGTTCCTGGCGCCGAACCGGTCGGCGATCCACGCGCTGAGCGGAATGAAGATCGCCAGAGCCACAAGATAGGCGGTCATTGCCAGTTTCAGCGCAATCGGTTCCGTGCCGATGTCCGCGGCGATCGCGGGCAGCGAGGTCGAAATCACCGTCGCGTCCATCATTTCCATGAACATGGCGACGGCCAGCACAAGGGGAGCAATTCTGCTCATCGGAAAAACCGGCCAATCAGAAGGCGTCTCAGGAGGGATTCGAACATTAGCATTCCCGGTTCAGAGTGTCTGCCCGGAGCAATCAATTGAATTCATAGGCTTGAACCCTGCTTTCAGTTTCCCTATGTGCGACAAACTGTCAAGCAAGCGGCTCCGGGACAGGGCCGATCCAGCAGATTTTGCGCGCGGGGGACCAAATGGCGCCCATACTTTCCGTCAAGGGTCTGAACAAGACCTATAAAACCGGCTTTTCTGCCCTCAAAAGCGTCGATCTCGACGTCGAGGAGGGTGAAATCCTGGCATTGCTCGGCCCCAATGGTGCCGGCAAGACCACACTCATTTCGATCATTTGCGGGATCGTTACGGCGACTTCGGGAAGCGTGATGGTGGCGGGCCACGACATTCAGGTTGGCTATCGCGCCTCGCGGGACCTGATCGGCCTCGTTCCGCAGGAACTGGCTCTGGATATCTTCAATTCTCCCTGGAAGACGGTGCAGTTCTCGCGCGGGCTTTTCGGCAAGGCCCCTGACGACGGCTACCTTCTCAAGCTGCTTGAGCAACTCAGCCTAAAGGACAAGAAAGACTCACGAATCATGGCTCTATCCGGAGGCATGAAGCGGCGCGTCGCCATCGCCAAAGCGCTTTCGCACGAACCGCGCATCCTGTTCCTCGACGAACCGACGGCCGGGGTGGACGTCGAGCTGCGCAAGGAAATGTGGGAAATCGTTCGTGAACTCCGCAAGAATGGCGTCACCATCATTCTGACCACGCATTACATCGAAGAGGCCGAGGAAATGGCTGACCGTATTGCGGTGATCAATCACGGTGAAATCATTCTGGTCGAGGAAAAAGCCGAACTCATGCGCAAGCTGGGCAAGAAACACCTGCGGCTTGAACTCACGGAACCGCTTGCGGCGCTTCCCGGCACGCTTGCGGATCGTGGACTTTCGATAGCCGACGAGGGCAGGGCGCTGGTCTATGAATATGACACGCGCGCCGGGCGCACCGGCATCACCCAGCTTCTTGGCGAAATTTCCGCCGCCGGCATTCATTTCGCCGATCTTGAAACGCAGCAATCGACGCTTGAGGAAATCTTCGTCGATCTGGTGGGAGAAAACCAATGAACCTGCGCGGCGTTCTCGCCATCTATGTCCAGGAAATGTCACGCACATTGCGCACCGCGATGCAGTCCATCCTCGCGCCGGTCATTTCCACATCGCTTTATTTCATCGTTTTTGGGGCGGCCATTGGCACCCGCATTCAGGAAATTGACGGCGTATCCTACGGCGCTTTCATCGTGCCGGGCCTGATCATGATGATGCTCTTGATGCAATCCGTCACCAACGCGGCCGTCGGGATATATTTCCCCAAATTCACGGGTACGATCTACGAATACCTCTCGGCCCCCATCTCGTCTTTCGAGATCGTGCTGGGTTTCGTGGGCGCAGCAGCGACAAAGACGGTCATTCTCGGCGCAATCATCCTCATCACCGCCGGGTTCTTCGTGCCGCTCGAAATCCAGCATCCGGTCTGGATGGTCGCCTTTCTGGTCCTGACGGCCATCAGCTTTTCGCTGTTCGGCTTCATCATCGGCATCTGGGCCGACGGGTTCGAACAGCTTAATATCGTGCCGATGCTGTTCATTACGCCGCTGACCTTTCTGGGCGGCAGCTTCTACTCGATCTCGGTTCTGCCCGAACCCTGGTCGACGATTTCCCTTTTCAATCCGGTCGTTTATCTCATTTCGGGGTTCCGCTGGTCCTTTTATTCGATTTCGGACGTCAACGTTGTCGTTTCCCTCGGCGCCATCTCGGTTTTCATGCTGGCCTGTCTTGGCGTCATCTACTGGATGTTCAACACAGGTTATCGGCTGAAGAGCTGAGGACCGGATGCGCTGAGCCGTCCCCTTTGCATCCCAGACCCGACATGATATTGGGCCGCGCCAACTCCTGAACCCCCGCGAGTCGCGGGCGGTGATTCTTTTCCTCACTTTTGCATTCGGGGAGCTTGGCGATGGCCCGCATCATTCAATCTGTTACCGGCGAAGCAGCCCTCACGTTTGACGACGTGTTGTTGCAGCCCGCTGCCTCCGAAGTCATGCCCGGCGAGGTTGACATTTCGGCCAACGTCACCCGCGATATTCGCCTCAAATTGCCGATCCTGTCTTCCGCCATGGACACGGTCACCGAGGCCAAGATGGCCATTGCCATGGCGCAGGCCGGCGGCATCGGTGTCATCCACCGCAATCTTACCCCTGAGGAACAGGCCAAGCAGGTCCTGCAGGTCAAGAATTTTGAGTCCGGCATCGTCGTCAACCCGATCACAATCGGACCGGACGCAACCCTGGCCGATGCGCTCTCGCTCATGGAAAGCCGCAAGATTTCCGGCATTCCCGTGGTCCAGAATGGCGGCACCGGCGGCCGCACCAAGGGCAAGCTGGTCGGTATTCTCACCAATCGCGACGTTCGCTTCGCCAGCAACCCGCTGCAGAAGATTTCCGAGTTGATGACGCACCAAAACCTGATCACGGTCGGTGCCGACGTGGGACAGGACGATGCAAAGCGGCTGTTGCACACGAACCGCATTGAAAAGCTTCTGGTCGTCGACGCCGACTACAATTGCGTGGGTCTGATTACGGTCAAGGACATTGAAAAGGCCCAGTTGCACCCTGATGCCGTCAAGGACGAGCAGGGCCGCTTGCGGGTTGCTGCGGCCTCGACCGTTGGTGACAAGGGTTTCGACCGCTCCCTGCAGCTTGTTGAAGCCGGTGTTGACCTTCTGGTCATCGACACTGCCCACGGACACTCCGTGCACGTCGCCGAGGCTGTCGCCAAAATTAAGCGCCGCGCCAATGCCACCCGCATCGTCGCAGGCAATGTTGCGACCGCCGAAGCCACCAAGGCGCTGATCGACGCCGGGGCAGATTCCGTCAAGGTCGGCATCGGGCCGGGTTCGATCTGCACCACGCGCATGGTCGCAGGTGTTGGCGTGCCACAGCTGGCAGCCATCATGGCCAGCGCCGAAGAAGCCGACAAACACGGTGTACCGATCATCGCCGACGGCGGAATCAAATTCTCAGGAGATCTGGCCAAGGCCTTGGCGGGTGGCGCTTCCGTGGCCATGGTCGGCTCGCTTTTGGCGGGCACCGACGAAAGCCCCGGCGACGTTTATCTTTATCAGGGACGCTCCTACAAATCCTATCGCGGCATGGGCTCGGTTGGCGCCATGGCGCGGGGTTCTGCCGACCGCTATTTCCAGGCCGAGGTCAATGACCAGATGAAGCTGGTGCCCGAAGGCATTGAGGGTCAGGTGCCTTATAAGGGACCGGCCGCCGCAGTTCTTCATCAATTGGCAGGCGGTCTGCGTGCGGCCATGGGCTATACCGGTGCGAAGGATTTGCAGACGTTCAAGAAGAACGCGACCTTTGTGCGCATTTCCGGCGCTGGACTGCATGAAAGTCATGTGCACGACGTGGCCATCACCCGCGAACCGCCCAATTACCACGCCGGTTCCTAAGCAATGAGCGCGTCGCACGCCGCCATACTGGCCGGATTGTTACAGGCCGCGCTGGTGCTGGGACTCTATGTCCTGCTTGGCGTGCGACGTGTGCGCTGGGTTGCGGCCACGAAGGGCGCGATCCGCGAGATCGCACTCTCAAGCGACGCCTATCCGGAAGATGTTCGCAAAGTTGGCAACGCCGTTTCCAACCAGTTCGAATTGCCGCTTCTCTTCTATGCAGGTCTCGGGCTCGACCTGTACCTTGGCGCGGATTGGCTGTTCGTGGCGCTGGCCCTGCTGTTCGTTGTGTCCCGGCTGGTTCATGCCTTCATCCACACCACGTCGAACAACGTGGTGCAGCGCTTTCAGGCATTTTCCGTGGGCTATTTCGTCGTTGTCGCGATGTGGCTTTGGCTGTTTGCGCGGCTCATGATGTCCGCGTTCGGAGCCGCATGATGCGCCTTGGAGGCCGCGCGCAGGCGGCGATCGAAATCCTCGATGATCTCGCCACACGTCCGCGCCCGGTTTCGGTTGCCCTGCGCGATTGGGGCACGAACCATCGTTTCGCCGGTTCCAAGGACCGCTCCTCCATCGGCAATCTCGTCTACGACGCCATGCGCAAGCGACTCTCGCACGGATTCGCAATGCAATCTGACAGCGGCCGTGCCTTGGTCATCAGCGTACTGGTGCGTGACTGGGGTGTGGCGCCGGACGCCATCAGCGCGGAATTTGATGGCGACAGATTCGCCCCGGAGCGCCTGACAGACCAAGAAATCGCTCTTTTGGAAAATCCCGATCCGCTTTCCGGCGCGCCGGATCATGTCCGCGCCGACCTGCCCGAATGGCTTGTGCCGCAGTTCAAAGCTGCGTTTGGCGAGACGTGGATCCAAGAAGGGCAGGGCTTGGCGACCCGCCCAGGTCTCGACCTTCGCGTCAATGCGCTGACCAGCACCAGGGAGCGCGTGATCAAGCGCCTGAAGCGCTTTTCGCCCGCACCAGCGCCCATCGCCCCCGACGGTCTTCGTATTCCATCCGGGGATGGCGACACGCGCACGCCCAACGTGCAGGCAGACGAAGCTTATCAGAAGGGCTGGGTTGAAATTCAGGACGAGGGCAGCCAGATCGTGTCGTTGCTGGCGGGCGCAAAACCCGGCGATCAGGTCCTCGATCTTTGCGCTGGCGGCGGCGGCAAAACCTTGGCGCTGGCGGCGCAGATGCAGAACCGGGGACAGCTTTTTGCCTACGATGCCGACTACCATCGGCTTGCCCCGATCTACGAACGGCTCAAGCGCAACCAGGTGCGCAATTGCCAGGTTCGCAAACCCGAACCGGCAAGCCTCGACGATCTTGAAGGCAAGATGGATCTGGTTCTCGTCGATGCGCCGTGCACCGGCACCGGCACCTGGCGGCGCCACCCGGACACCAAATGGCGGCTCACGCCCGATCAGGTGGCGGCGCGGGTCGGCGAACAGGCTGATCTGCTCGAACAGGCGGCATCCTTCGTCAAACCCGGCGGCAACCTTGTCTACATTACGTGCTCGGTTCTTGCAGAGGAAAATTCGCAGCAAATCGAAGGATTTATCGAGAAATCCGGAATCTTTTCGCCAGCTGATTCCGCGGCCCTTTGGTCCGCGGCATTTCCCTCCGCGCCGCTTCCGGCCTTTTCGAATGCGGGGATCACGCTCTCGCCCGCACGCACGCAAACCGACGGCTTCTTCATCTCCGTCTTGACCCGCGCCGCGACTGCGTGAAGATTAGGGCCAGCCCGGGGAAAATCGTCAGCGCCATCAATCCGCTGGCCGGGCAGGGAGGCTTAAATGTCGAATATCAAACCCGTCGATGTCGTTTTGCTCGTCATCGCCGTTCTTGGCGTTCTGGTTGTCAGCGCCATTGTCTCGCTTTTCGGAAATCCGGGTGGCGAATGGTATGAGGGGCTGGTCAAGCCCGCTTTCACGCCGCCCAATTGGGTGTTTCCCATCGTCTGGTTCGTGCTCTACATCCTGGTCGCTTATGCGGGCTGGGCGACGTTTCTGCGTGAACCGGATGGTCAGGAAATCTGGATCTGGGCCGGCCAGCTGATCCTGAACTGGATCTGGATCATCATCTTTTTCTCGTTCCACGCTATCTGGCTCGGCTTCATCGTCATCCTGCTGGTCGCGCTTCTAACGCTCTGGTTCATCGCGCGGGAATGGAAAAAGGACTGGTACGCAGCGCTGGCCATGATCCCTTATATGCTCTGGGTGACCTTCGCCGGCATCATCAATCTGTTCATCGGCCTGTCGAACTAGGCAGAAGCTCAGTCAGCCGTCACGGCGGACCTTGCGGAATCACAGCCGGTTCTGTAAGGCCCCGCCATGACGGACATGGTGCACCAATCCATCCTCATCGTTGACTTCGGCTCGCAGGTCACACAGCTGATCGCGCGGCGTTTGCGCGAGCTGAATGTCTATTGCGAAATCCACACCTATCTGAATGCAGCCGAGCACCTTGAACGGCTTCAGCCACGGGGCATCATTCTCTCCGGCGGTCCGGCTTCGGTGCTCGATGAGAACGCGCCCTATGTCGCCCCCGAACTCATCCATGCCGGCGTTCCGATGCTTGGCATCTGCTATGGCCAACAAGCGCTGTGCATGGCTTTGGGCGGCCAGGTCGAGGCCGGGCACCACGCCGAATTCGGCCGCGCCGATCTGACCGTCAACGCACCCAGCGCGCTCTATGACGGCGTTTGGGACGTCGGTGGTGCCTATCAGGTCTGGATGAGCCACGGCGACCGGGTGACCGAGATTCCCGATGGCTTCGAAGTCGTTGCGACCTCGCCCAATGCTCCCTTTGCCATCATCGAAAATGCCGAGCGCCGCATCTGGGCCACTCAATTCCACCCCGAAGTGCACCATACGCCGGACGGCGCCAAACTCTATCGCAGATTTGCCTACGACATTTGTGGCTGTACCGGCGACTGGACCATGGCTGCCTACCGCGATCAGGCCATCGCCGAAATCCGCGAAAAGGTGGGCGGTAAGAAGGTGATCTGTGGACTCAGCGGTGGCGTCGATTCCTCGGTAACCGCCCTCCTCATCCACGAAGCGATTGGGGATCAGCTCACCTGCATCCTCGTGGATCACGGCCTGATGCGCCAGAACGAGGCGGCCGACGTCGTCGAGATGTTCCGCACCCATTACAACATGCCGCTCGTGCACGTGGACGCCTCGGGCAAGTTCATTTCTGCGCTCGAAGGCGAGGCAGACCCCGAAACCAAGCGCAAGACCATCGGGCGGCTGTTCATCGAAGTCTTCGAGGAAGAGGCCAGCAAGCTCGGTGGCGCCGATTTCCTGGCTCAGGGCACGCTTTATCCCGACGTGATCGAAAGCGTTTCGTTCTCCGGGGGTCCATCGGTCACCATCAAGTCGCACCACAACGTGGGCGGTCTGCCTGACCGCATGAACATGGACCTGGTCGAACCCTTGCGCGAATTGTTCAAGGACGAGGTGAGGGCGCTTGGCCGCGAACTTGGCCTGCCCGAAGGCTTTATCGGCCGGCATCCATTCCCCGGTCCCGGCCTCGCCATCCGTTTGCCCGGCGGCGTCACGCGCGAAAAATTAGAAATCTTGAGAAAAGCCGACGCCATCTATCTCGACGAAATCCGCAAGGCCGGGCTCTACGACGATATCTGGCAGGCGTTTGCCGTGTTGCTGCCGGTCCAGACGGTCGGCGTCATGGGCGATGGCCGCACCTACGAATTTGTCTGCGCCCTCCGTGCCGTCACCTCGATCGACGGCATGACCGCCGATTTCTATCCCTACGACATGGCCTTTCTCGGCCGCGCCGCAACCCGCATTATCAACGAAGTCCGCGGCATCAACCGCGTGGTCTATGACGTAACCTCCAAACCCCCCGGGACAATCGAGTGGGAGTGAGCAAGCAGTTGGCGTGGAGCGCCAAGTCGTCGATCCGGTGGATCGGCGATAGCTTGCGAACGCCCGAGACCTAAGGTCGAGGGCGTGGTTCAGGCGTTTTACGCCCTTAGACCTGAGGCGAAGGCAAGTGCCAAATAGCTTTGTGCTCCAATCCCATGGCCGAGCTCGGTCGAACGCGCCAAGAAGGGTCACGAGCCGCAATCGGTATCGCGATGTGGTCCCTACCACGCGCTTTTCAGTTCGACCTCGTTCAGGCGCACGAATGAAAAGCCGCGATCGAGCAGCAACTGGATCCCTTCAACCACCCCTGCGCCGGCTTGGCGGCTGGGCTGGTTCATGTGCGCGAGAATGACGTCACCATCCGTGGCGCTGGCAAACTGGTTCTTCGCTTGGCTTGCCGACGCGGTGGCGCCCCAGTCTCCGCTGAGGGAATAGCCGCCGATCTGGTAGCCGAGCCCCATGATCAGTTCGAGAGCATCGCGCGAATAGAGGGCGGTTGCGTCGCGATAGAATCGCGGAGTGACCCCCAGCGCCTGCCGGATGGCGTAAGCGCCACCCTCGACCTCGGCAACAACGGCTTCGGCAGTCCCTGCCGGCGTCAACCCATACGGTTTTTCGGTGCCGATGACCGCCGGAATATGTTGCGCACCATGATCCTCGAACTCGAACAGATCCGAATTGGCGCCTAAGAGTGCCACCGCGTCTGGATTGCCGGCGATCCATCGCCCGGTCAGAAACAGGGTTGCGGGCACGCGCTTCTCGATCAGAAATCCGAGAATGCGCATGTCAACATCGCCTGAGCAGGCGTCGAGTGTCAGCGCCACACGCGGCCGATCGGGCGAAGGTGCCGCTATCCTGAGGCCGGGTTCAACCAGATTACTCTCTGCCGCCCGCACTGCAGTCAGTGAGGTCGCCAGAAAGGCACCTCCCAGAAGGCTGACAAACGAACGCCGCGGCAATCGCGACCGGCAAAGAACACACATGGCGGCAGCATATCATGCCGAGCGCGTGCGAACGAGCGTCACGTGCCCAAATGGCGGAGCGGAATCAGATTTTGAAAAACCCGGACCAAACCATCTGGATAACCTGGAAATTCGGCGATCGGAGACGTGTGGCCGTTCGCAGGATTGGTATAAGTCAAAGCGCGTCTCGCCAGATCGTGGCAAAGCGCGACAAACAGCAAACTTAGAGGCGGCTTCGTGAAGATTCTGGTTCCGGTGAAGCGGGTGGTCGACCACAAGGTCAATGTGCGGGTGCGCGCCGATGGCTCGGGCGTCGAGACCGGCAACGTCAAGATGTCGATGAACCCGTTCGACGAGATCGCGGTGGAAGAGGCCGTGCGCATGCGCGAGGCGGGCACTTGCGATGAGTTGGTTGTGGTGTCGATTGGCCCCAAACAGGCCGAGGACACACTTCGCACAGCGCTCGCGCTCGGTGCCGACAAAGCCATTCTGATCGAGTCCGATGAGCGCGTTGAGCCACTGGCCGTCGCCAAGCTGCTGAAGGAACTGGCCGCCCGCGAAGCGCCCGATCTCGTGCTTCTGGGTAAACAGGCGATTGACGATGACGCAGCGCAGACCGGTCCCATGCTGTCCGCATTGTTGGACTGGCCAATCTCAAGCTTTGCCGCCAAGATTGAAGCGAAAGATGACGCGCTCGAAGTGATCGAAGAGGCGGACAACGGGCGCGAGGTCGTGACGCTGCCATTGCCGGCAATCGTCACCGTCGATCTGCAGCTCAATCAGCCGCGCAATGTGTCGCTGCCAAGTGTTATCAAGGCCAAGCAGAAACCGCTCGAGCGGCTGGCTGCCGCTGATTTCGGCGTTGATCTGGCGCCCCGTCTCGAAATTCTGGCAACGCGCGCGCCTGATCCGCGGCCGGAAGGAAAGCGTGTGGGCTCCGTCGACGAACTGCTTGCCGCGCTCAGGTCGCATGCGGGACTTCTGGAAGGGGAGGCGCGCTGATGTCTGTTCTCGTCCTCGGTCATCACAATGGCTCCGCACTGTCTCCCGCCACGGCGAGCGTTGTTGCCGCCGCCCGTAAGATTGGCGCTGACATCGATGTGCTGCTTGTCGGGCATAACTTGACCAGCATCGCAAGCGAAGCTGCTCAATTGGCGGGTGCTCGCAAGGTGCTGTTGGCCGAAAGCGCGGATCTCGCCGAAGCCCGGGCGACCGATATTTCCGACATTATGTTCGCGATCGCGGACCCGTACAGCACCTTCCTTTCGGCAGCCAATGCGTTGGGCAAGTCAGCGATGCCGCGATTGGCCGCCAAACTGGATGTACAGCAGATCACCGAAATAACCGCGATTCTCGGGCCGGACACGTTCGAACGCCCAATCTATGCCGGCAATGCCATCGAAACGGTCAAAACCGGTCAGATCAGGAATGTGATCACCGTGCGAACAACGAGCTTTGAAGCGGCCGCAAAAGGCGGCGAGGCGGTGATCGAGCATCTGTCGCCGCTTCCGTCGACGGGCGCCGTCAAATTGCTGCGCACCGAGCGTGACGAGTCAGACCGGCCCAAGCTCGACGAGGCGCGCATCGTCGTCTCGGGCGGTGTTTCCCTTGGGTCTGCTGCCGAGTTCGAGCGGCTGGTCTACCCGCTTGCCGACAAGCTGAGTGCTGCCGTTGGCGCTTCGCGCGCCGCGGTGGACGAAGGCTTCGTGCCTAACGAGTGCCAGGTCGGGCAGACCGGCAAGGTCGTCGCCCCCGAGCTCTACATCGCCTGTGGGATTTCCGGTGCCATCCAGCACGTTGCCGGCATGCGTGGCGCCAAAGTGATCGTCGCCATCAATTCCGACCCGGAAGCCCCCATTGTCAAACTGGCTGATTATGCGCTAGTCGCAGACCTCTTTGAAGCGGTGCCGGAGCTGACCGAAAAGCTCTGAAACCCAGAGGATGCGGGAAGAATATGGCCGACCGCGAGTCGATGCAGGTTGATGTTGTCGTCGTTGGCGCCGGCCCGGCGGGCCTTTCCGCTGCCATCCGTCTGAAACAGAATGCGCTGAAATCGGGCAACGACGTTTCGATCGTCGTACTGGAAAAGGCTGCCGAAATTGGCGGGCACATCCTTTCCGGCGCCGTTATCGATCCTGTGGGCCTGAACGAACTGGTGCCGGACTGGCAGCAAAAAGGCGCTCCGCTCGCCACGCAGGTGACCAGCGACCGGTTCCGCTACTTCACCTCGTCTCGGGCGTTTGACTTTCCAACGCCGCTTTTGCCGAAGCTTTTCTCCAACCACGGTTGTTACATCGCCAGCCTGGGGGACCTCTGCCGTTGGCTGGGCGACGAGGCGGAAGCTTTGGGTGTCGATGTCTTCCCCGGCTTCGCCGCAACTGAATTGCTGGTCGATGACATGAATGTCGTCAAAGGCGTCGTCACCGGTGACATGGGCCGCGATCGAAATGGTGAGGAAACCTCGGGTTTCACGCCGGGCATGGAGCTTCACGCCCGCTACACGCTGATTGCCGAAGGCGCGCGCGGCTCTTTGGCCAAAAAGGCAATTGCCCGCTACCGCCTCGACCGCGAAGCCGATCCGCAGAAATTCGGGCTTGGCATCAAGGAAATCTGGCAGGTTGCTCCGGAAAACCATCGCGAAGGCCATGTCGAGCACATTCTCGGCTGGCCGCTCGACGATGCAACTGGCGGTGGCGGATTTGTCTATCATGCCGCCGGAAATCAGGTGATTGTGGGCCATGTGACCCATCTGAATTACACAAACCCGCACCTGTCGCCGTTTGATGAGTTTCAGCGCTTCAAAACCCATCCCGAAATGCGCAAACTGCTCGAGGGTGGCCAGCGCATTGCCTTTGGCGCCCGAGCGATGACCTCTGGCGGCTGGCAATCCGTGCCCGAACTGGCATTTCCCGGCGGGGCCTTGATCGGCTGTTCGGCCGGCTTCATGAACCTGCCGCGCATCAAGGGTTCGCACACTGCCATACTTTCCGGAATGCGCACGGCGGATCTGTTCTCCGCCGCTCTGCTAGACGGCCGTGGCAACGATGTCATCGAGGATGCAAAGAACAAGGTGCTGGCGGGTGCGCTGCATGACGAATTGCATCCGGTTCGAAACGCCAAGCCGCTTCTCAGCAGCTTTGGTACAATCGCCGGGACCGTGCTCACGGGCATCGATCTCTGGCTCCAGCAACTCCTCAAGTTCAGCCCCTTCGGCACCATGCACCACAAACATGCCGACAACGACACGTTGCATCTGGCCCGCAATAGCACTGAAATTCTCTATCCCAAGCCCGATGGTGTGCTGACGTTCGACCGCGCATCGTCGGTTTATCTGGCCAATATCGGGCACGACGAAAACCAGCCCGTTCACCTCAAGCTTGCGGATGCGTCCGTGCCCATCCGGCATAACCTGCCGCAATATGACGAGCCGGCACGCTTCTATTGCCCCGCCGGGGTTTACGAAGTGGTCAAGGACGCGTCCGGCATGCCCTCATTCCGCATCAACGCGGCCAATTGCGTGCACTGCAAGACCTGTGACATCAAGGATCCGGCACAGAACATCACCTGGACGCCACCAGAAGGCGGCTCGGGCCCGAACTATCGCGGCATGTAGCTTCTATCGCCCATGTTGATTGTAACGCGGGTTGGTGATTTGATCCCGCCACCATTCGGGAGGCACAAATGGTTCTGTTCATCCTTGGTCTGATCGTCTTTTTCGGCATCCATCACACCCGCCAGCTTGTGTCTGGTGTCCGCGACAATGCCATCGCCCGCTTTGGCCTCCAGGGATGGAAGGGCATCTACGCGCTTCTCAGTTTTGCCGGTATCGCCCTCATGGTGATCGGCTGGATGCAATGGCGCGTCGACGCGCCTGACGTCTACATCCAGCCCGACTGGGGCCACTATGTCACCGAGCTTCTGGTCCTGATCGCCTTCGTTCTTCTGTCCGCGTCGAGCACGCCAACCGGATACATCAAGCAGTGGGTGGTCCATCCCATGCTGATCGGCATCATCCTGTGGTCGGTGGGACACCTGTTTGCCAATGGCGATCTCGCATCGGTTCTGCTTTGGGGCGTGTTCGCGCTCTCCTCGATCTGGCACATCATCGCTGCCGAAATGCGTCATGATCCGCATCCAAGGTCAAAAGGCTGGCAGGGCGACGTTGGCGCCGTGGCTATTGGCGTGATCTTCTATTTCGTCTTCGGCTACTGGCTGCACGGCCTCCTGTTCGGGGTTTCGCCCTTTTAGGCGGCCGCAAGAATCTGCTTCAAATTTGGGCCCCACAGGTGTAGCAGCCTGCGCTGTTGAACCAACGTCCGGACCATTCCGATGAACGTCTCTCCGCTCGCACCAAAAAGCTTTGCCAAACTCGGACCGCTCGCCGGCGTCGAGATCGGAACCGCCGCTGCTGGAATCCGCTACAAGGGGCGCGAAGACGTCATGGTGATGCGCTTTTCCGAAGGCAGCCAGATCGCTGGCGTTTTCACCAAATCGAGCACCGCCGGCGCGCCGGTTCAATGGTGCCGCCAGCACCTCGCACAGGGCGCGGTCGACGCCATCGTCGTCAATTCCGGCAATTCGAACGTCTTTACCGGTGAAGCCGGGTTCGATTTCATCCGCAAGACTGTTGCGGCGGCGTCCGCAAGCTTGGGAGTCGGCACAGAAAAAGTGTTTGTCAGTTCCACCGGCGTCATCGGCGAATTACCGCCCGCCGACCGCATGCAGGCTGGCGTCGAAATCGCGGCGGGCGGCCTTTCGGCCGACAACTGGGAGAAGGCGGCGCGCGCCATCATGACGACGGACACGTTCCCGAAACTGGCAACGCTGACACGCAGGATCGGGGGTACTGACGTAACCTTCCACGGCATCGCCAAAGGCTCGGGCATGATCGCCCCGAACATGGCGACCATGCTGGTTTATCTTGCGACCGACGCCAACGTGGCGGCGCCCGTTCTTCAGGAAGCCTTGTCGCAGGCGGTGGACACAACCTTCAACGCCATCACCGTGGACAGCGACACTTCCACGTCCGACACGCTGTTGCTCGCCGCGACCTGTCAGGCAGATCATGCGCGCATCACTTCCCGGAAGGACGAGGGGTATGACATGCTGGCTGAAGCCGTGCACGCGCTTTGTCTCGAACTCGCGCACCTTGTGATCCGGGATGGGGAGGGCGCCACGAAATTCGCTGAAGTCCGTGTCAGTGGCGCGCGCGACAAGAACGAAGCCAAGAAGGTCGCGATGTCGATCGCCAATTCGCCACTGGTCAAGACCGCTTTGGCGGGCAGCGATCCGAACTGGGGCCGGATCATGATGGCGATCGGCAAGACCGATGTGCCGATCGACCAGTTGAAGCTGACCCTGGCCATCGGCGGCATTCCCGTCGCGGCAAACGGAACCCTGGTTCCGGGATATGACGAGGCGCCGGTCGCAGCCCACATGCGTGGTGACGAGGTCCGCATCGAGGTCGGGCTCGGCAATGCGGAGCCGGGCAGCGCCTTCACTGCGTGGACGTCCGATCTCACCCACGGTTATATCGACATCAATGTCGATTATCGCAGCTAACCGCGAACAATTGCATTCGAGGGATTGCGCCACTATGTTGCGCGCCAATCGCCTGATCGACCCGGATTTTCCCCATGTCTGAAGAAACCATTTTCCAGGAAGTCTCCGAAGAGCTCCGCTCCGAACGGATGCGCAACCTTTGGCGCAGATACGGCCCCTGGATTATCGGTGTAGCCGTTCTGATCGTTGTTGGTGTTGCCGCCAACGAGGGCTGGCAATGGTATAAGAACTCGGTCGCTGCCGCCTCATCTGACAAGTTCTATTCTGCCATTCAGGCGCTCGATGACGGCGACATTGCCGACGCTCAGTCGCGGCTCAACGAGACGATTGCCGACGGCGTTGACGGCTATCCCGATCTCGCGCGTTTTGCGCAGGCCGCCATTCTGGCCGAGCAGGGAGAAAGAAAGGCTGCGCTTGCGGCCTACGATTCCCTGTCCACCACGCTTTCTGATCCCGATCTGCGCGATCTGGCAGCCCTTCAGGCCGTTTCGCTGATGGTTGACGATGGCGATGTCGGCGCGGTCGAAGCGCGGCTGACCGCCTTGCTCGCCCCGGACAATGGTTTGCACAATGTTGCGCGCGAATTGCTCGCGCTCACCCAATATGCGGCTGGCGACAAGCAGGCGGCGCACCAGACCTTCTCGCAAATCAAGGCCGATCCGCTGGCCGGTCAGAACCAGTTGCAGCGCATCGAATTGTTCGACGCGCAGCTCACCGCCGAAGGGGTCGTCGAAGAAACGGATGCGCCATCCGCGGATACCAGCGCAAACAGTGCTGACGTTGCGGCCAACCCCGGCGAAACCCCCGCCGATAATGCTGCCGCAGCCAGTGACGCCGCCAACTAGCCGCATCTGGCGGCATTCTTGAACTGGAGTTGGGCGCATGTCCGTCCGCGTTGCCATTGTCGGGCGCCCGAATGTCGGCAAATCGACCCTGTTCAACCGGCTGGTCGGCCAACGCCTCGCACTGGTTGACGATCGTCCGGGCGTCACCCGCGACCGCCGCGAAGGCGAGGGCCGTATCGGTGCGCTGACCTTCACCGTCGTCGATACAGCGGGATTCGAGGACGCCACTGACAATTCTCTTGAGGCGCGCATGCGCCGACAGACCGAAGCGGCCATTCGCGAGGCCGATCTGATCCTGTTCATGATCGATGCCCGGTCCGGCGTCACACCGCTGGATGAGCAGTTTGGCCAATTGCTGCGCCGTGCCGACAAGCCGGTTCATCTGGTTGCCAACAAAGCGGAGGGCAGAGCGGCCGACGCCGGGCTTTTGGAAGCCTATTCGCTCGGGTTGGGCGAGCCGGTGCCGCTAAGCGCCGAGCATGGCCTGGGTCTCTCCGATCTGCACGACATCATTCTCGATATGGTCGAGGCACGACAGGCCGAGGAAGAGACGCAAGAAGAGGATTTCACCCTCAGCATGCCGGAAACAGAGGTCGATATTGACCCGGACGACGAGAGCGTCGCTCGCTGGGATCCGACGCGCGCGCTCAATCTGGCCATTGTCGGGCGGCCGAATGTCGGCAAATCCACCCTGATCAACACTCTGGTCGGTGAAGACCGGCTGCTGACCGGCCCGGAAGCAGGCATCACCCGAGACTCCATCATGGTGCCCTGGCACTGGCACGACCGCGAAATCCGGCTGGTCGATACCGCAGGCATGCGCCGCCGCGCCAAAGTGCAGGAAAAGCTTGAAAAACTGGCCGTAAGTGACTCTTTGCGCTCGATACAATATGCCGAAATCGTGGTGCTGATGATCGATGCGACCCAACCTTTCGAAAAGCAGGACCTGCAGCTTGCCGACCTGGTGGAACGTGAAGGGCGGGGCCTGGTCATCGCCATCAACAAGTGGGATCTGGTCAAGGACAAGAATGCCGTGTTGGCGGACCTGCGCGAGGCCTGCGAGCGGCTCCTGCCGCAACTGCGCGGCGTACCGCTGGTTACTCTGTCCGGCCTGCGCGGTACCAATATCCCGAAGCTCATGCAGGCCGTCCTCGACATCGAAAGGCGCTGGAATACCCGCATTTCGACGGCGCGCCTCAACCGTTGGCTCTCCGCCATGACCGAGGGACATCCGCCGCCCGCTGTCGCCGGCCGCCGCCTCAAGATCCGCTACGCCACTCAGGTGAAATCGCGCCCGCCGACCTTTGTGATTTTCTGTTCGCGCCCCGACGCGCTGCCCAAATCCTATCTGCGCTACCTGACCAACGGCCTGCGCGACACGTTCGACATGCCGGGCACGCCCATTCGCATCTGGGTGCGGGCAGGGGACAATCCCTATGTCAAAGGCGACAAGAAGCGCTGAAGCGTTTCCAGGAATTGAGGCGCAGCGGCATTGATCCAGCGGATTGATGGCCCGCGAAACGGACTTCCAGTTGGGGACGCGATAAAACGGGAACCTAGAGCGTCCGGCTTTTGCCTTGACCGATGTCGATGATCATGCCGGTTTCTGAAAAGTCCGGGCTGATTGTGTCGACGATTGCGGATGCCAGTTCACTTGGGTGCGGCAGGCTTTGCGGGTCTTCGCCCGGAAACGCCTTGGCCCGCATCTGGGTACGCACGGCACCCGGGTAGACAACGTTGGCCTTGATCGCCGTGTTGGCGAGTTCACCCGCATAACTTTTGACCAATGCGTTCACGGCCGCCTTGCTCGCCGCATAGAGCGACCAGAAGGGTTTCGCTGAGTCCGCTGCCGCGGATGAAAGCGCAGTGAAACGGCCGGCGTCGGATTGCCGCAACAGCGGGTCGAGGGATCTGATCAACCGGAAGATCGAGGTCACGTTCACGTCCATGACGAGTTCGACGTCGTTGGGCGGAATGTGAGACACCGGGCTGAGAATGCCCAAAGCCCCGGCATTGGCGATCACGCCATCCACCTTGCCCCAGCGCGCGTAGATTGCGCCGCCCAACTGGTCCAGGGCCTCGCCGTCACGCAGGTCAGCCGGCACCAGCGTTGCCGAATTGCCCATCGCGCGGATTTCGTCATCGAGGTCCTCAAGACCACCCACGGTCCGTGCCACGGCGATGACATTCGCACCGCGAGCCGCGGCCTCACGGGCAGCGAAATAACCGATCCCGCGCGATGCGCCGGTGACGACCACCACGCGATCTTCAAGATCCCGCTTTTCTGCCATCAAATGGCTTCCTTGAGCATGGCGGCCTGTTTCGGCTTGGAACCGCTTTCACTTTCGCTGAGGTCCGTCAGCGGCGTCGGATAGTCGCCGGTGAAACAATGGTCGGTAAATTGCGGCCGGATGTCGTTGCGGGCCACACCATCCACCGCGTCGTACAGCCCCTCGATGCTGAGAAACTGCAGCGAATCCGCGCCGATGAAACGGCGCATATCGTCGAGGTTCGGATATTGGTTGGCCAGCAGTTTCTCCCGGTCGGGCGTGTCGATCCCGTAAAAATCAGGGTGAGTGATCGGCGGGCTCGCGACGCGGAGATGCACTTCTCTGGCTCCGGCATCGCGGATCATCTGCACGATTTTTACCGAAGTGGTGCCGCGCACGATGGAATCATCGACCAGCACAACGCGTTTGCCATCGATCATGGCGCGGTTGGCAGAGTGCTTCAGCCGCACACCCAGGGCCCGGATCGATTGGGTCGGTTCGATGAAGGTTCGGCCCACGTAATGATTTCGAATGATGCCATATTCGAACGGAATGCCCGACGCCTGCGAGAAACCCAGCGCCGCCGGCACGCCGCCATCGGGCACGGGAACCACCACATCGGCTTCAAGAGGTGCTTCCTTGGCGAGGTTCTCACCCGAACGTTTGCGCACCGCATAAACGCTTCGCCCGCCCACGACGGAATCGGGCCGGGCAAAATAGACATATTCAAACAGGCAAAGCCGTTCCGGGCCTGCGTTGGGCAGCATTTGCGAGCGGATGGAAATGGCGCCATTTGGTTCGG
This sequence comes from Hyphomicrobiaceae bacterium, assembly GCA_020638065.1. Lineage (GTDB taxonomy): Bacteria > Pseudomonadota > Alphaproteobacteria > Rhizobiales > Devosiaceae > JACKJF01. The sequence continues at coordinate 92,888 of JACKJG010000011.1, forward strand.
CCTCACACACCACGATCTCGCCCGGCTTCACGTCGCGGACATATTTCGCGCCGATAATTTCAAGCGCGCACGTCTCCGATGCAAAAACGGGCCGGCCGTCGAGATCGCCAAAGACGAGGGGCCGGATGCCGTTGGGGTCGCGCGCGCCGATCAACTTGGTGCGTGTGAGGGCGACCATGGAATAGGCGCCCTCGACCTGTGATATGGCCTCGACAAAACGATCTGCCGAGTTGCGCGATTTGGCACGGGCGATCAGATGCAGAACGACTTCACTGTCTGATGTCGACTGGCAGATGGCACCGCGCTCAATCAGCTCACGCCGCAAGTGCAGGCCGTTGGTCAGGTTGCCATTATGGGCAATGGCGATGCCTCCGGCATTCAGTTCCGCGAATAGCGGTTGCACGTTGCGCAGAATAGTCTCGCCGGTTGTCGAATAACGCACATGGCCGATGGCTGTCCGGCCGGTCAATTGCTCGATCACGTCAGGGCTGGTGAAATGGTCGCCGACCAACCCGAGATGCCGCTCCATCCGGAACTGCCCATCGCCATAGGTAACGACGCCGGCCGCCTCCTGGCCGCGATGCTGCAAAGCGTGTAACCCAAGCGCGGTCAGCGCTGCCGCATCTTCGTGCCCGAGAATGCCGAACACGCCGCACTCTTCGCGCAACGTGTCGCCGTCAAGGTCAAACGGATCGAGGGTTTCGCGCAAGGCGTCCGACTTGGCCAATTGGCGCTCCTTCACTTCATGCGAAACGCCGTTTGGCGCGTCACGCATTCGCCGGCAATTCCACTTCGCCGGCATCGGTGCCCTGGTCGAGTTCGGCGGGCACCCCATCGCCCACTTCGCCGCCTGCGCCGCGATGGATAATGTCCGTCAACTGCTTTTCAAGATCGTCAGGCAGGGCCGCGATCAGCGTGTCACCCAGCGAATTGAGCATCGGCAGGCTGCGGGATTCGCTCGCCCATTTCGGCAGCGTGTCAGGCGGGAAAAGCCACTGACCGAAAATCACTACAACGACCGCAATCAGAATGCCGCGCAGCGCACCAAAAATGAATCCAAGCGTCCGGTCCAATGGGCCGATCTTTGAATCCACCACGAAGTCGGCAATACGCATCGTGAGAAGGTGCAGAATGATCAGCGAAACGATGAAGCTGACAATGACCGTCGTGATGTCGGCCACGATTGGCTCTTCGATATATCCTTGGGCGATCTCAGGATGGGCCTGCCACATCCACACCGCGAAAAGGGCGGAACCTGCCCAGGTCGCCAAAGAAAGAACTTCACGCGTCAACCCGCGCGCCGTCGCCAGAATAGCGGAAATGAAAACGAGAATTCCGACGCCAACGTCGAATGCAGTCAGCATATGCTCAACTCACGCAACCAAGGAAACCGGCTCCCGTTTAACCACAATCTGTGGCAATTCCAAGCTTCACCTGTGATCTGTCCGCAACTTTGCGGCCAAGGCCATTCAGGCTGTCACGCCCATTCTTCCGGCATCGGTGCCGAAGCAGGCTTGCCGCGCACCGCGATCCGGCTCACCAGATCCATCAGACTGGAATAGGCGTGCTGTTCGATGTCCGTCGTTTTTTCCTGCTTGCCTGCCTGGCCCGTGAATGCCTCCGCAAACCCGAGTTTGGCCGCTTCCCTGAGTCTCAGCCCGGAATGAACCACTGGCCGCACGCCTCCGGACAGGCTGATTTCACCGAAATAAACGGCATCCGGCGGCAGGGGCGAATCGGTGAGTGACGAAATCAGCGCCGCGGCCACGGCAAGATCAGCAGCTGGTTCGGAAATCTTCAACCCGCCCGCCACATTGAGATAGATGTCGTTGGCCCCGATCCGAACCCCGCACCGTGTTTCGAGAACCGCGACCACCATCGACAGCCGGCTCGAATCCCACCCCACGACCGCGCGGCGCGGCGTGCCGAGCGGTGAAGGGGACACAAGAGCCTGAATTTCAACCAGAACCGGCCGTGTGCCCTCCATGCCGGCAAAAACCGCCGAGCCCGATGCGCCCTTGTCCCGCTGGTCGAGAAACAGGGCACTCGGGTTGGCCACTTCGCAAAGACCATCCTGCTGCATCTCGAAAACGCCGATTTCATCGGTGGCGCCGTAGCGGTTCTTCACCCCGCGAAGGATGCGGAACGTGTGGCTGGCGTCGCCCTCGAAGTAAAGAACCGCATCGACCATGTGTTCGACAACGCGTGGACCGGCAATCTGCCCGTCCTTGGTGACATGGCCCACCAGCACAATTGCGGCGCCTGATTTCTTGGCAAACCGCGTCATGGCTTGCGCGCTGGTGCGCACCTGGGTCACCGTTCCCGGCGCACTGTCGACCCGGTCGGTCCAAAGCGTCTGGATGGAATCGATGATCACCAGGTCAGCGCCGCCCGCATCCTCGAGCGTCGCCAGAATGGTCTCGACATTGGTCTCGCTCGCCAGCTTGACGTCGCAATCCGCTACCCCAAGCCGTTCTGCGCGTATCCGGACCTGCGCGATGGCTTCTTCGCCGGAGATGTAAATCACCTTGCCACCATGGCGGGCCATTTCCGCTGCTGCCTGCAACAGAAGCGTCGATTTCCCGATCCCCGGGTCGCCGCCCACCAGAATGGCGGACCCGCGAACGAAACCGCCGCCGGTCACGCGATCCAGTTCGCCAATGCCGGAAGCCAGCCGTTGCGCATTCGGGGTTTCGCCGGAAAGCGGCACCAATTGTGCCGGCTTTCCAGCAGCACGGGCCGCCTTGGGTCCGGCACCCACGCCGCTATCGGTCAATTCCTCGACGATCGTGTTCCATTCGCCGCAGGAATCGCACCGGCCCTGCCAGCGCGCCGTCACCGAACCGCAATTCTGACAAATGAAGCTGGAGCGGGACCGTGCCATTCAGGACCTTTCAGGAATCGCGCATCGTCGCACGACAGACTGGCACAAGACTCGCACGAAAACAAGAACAAAGAGTGAACAAAGGAACTGGTGGACCTAAACCTGAAATTCCGCCCCGTTTTCATCGACATAGACGCGTGAATAGCGGCCATTGAGCGATGTCAGGAGTTCGTACGATATTGTCGAGCCGGACTCGGCCGCGTCATCGATCGAGCTGTTGGGGCCAAACACCTCGACGAATTGCCCGGGCAAGGGCACGTTCTGGCCGAGGTCAGTGACGTCGATCACGGTCAGGTCCATCGATATCCGCCCGAGCACCGGCAATTGCCGCCCTCCGAACCACATATGCGCGCCCGGCTTGCCGTTGGACGAGGAGAGGGTGCGGATATAGCCGTCTGCATAGCCGCAGGCGACCACCGCCAGGCGGCTGTCGCGGTTGAGTGTGTAGGTTGCGCCGTAGCCGACGGTCTCACCCGTCCGGGCCTCGTGTACCTGCATCACCGGCATCTCGACCGTTACGGCCGGCGCCATGGGGTTGGGCCGGCCCTGCACAGCACGCCCGCCAAAAAGAGCAATGCCCGGCCGAACGATCTGAAAATGATTGTCACGGCCCGATAGCGTGGCCGCTGAATTGGCAAGGGAAGCGGGAATGTCTGGAAACTGCGCCAGAAGCGATTGGAACAGCGCCCGCTGGGTGCGGTTCTTTTCATGATTGGGCTGATCGGCGCAGGCCATATGGCTCATTACCATTTGGGGCAGATAACCCGACTGTTCCATCATCGAGCGCACGATCGAAACTTCCTGCAGGCGGAAGCCCAGCCGGTTCATGCCGGTATCAAACTGAAAAGCTGCCGGCAGCGCCTCTTCGGCCTCGATGCAAAGCTTCAGCCAGTGATCGAGTTCACCGAGACTGTTGAGCACCGGCATCAGGCGGTTTTCGGCGTAAAACGTTGCCGCGCCAGGCGCCAACCCGTTGAGAATGAAGATATGCGCGTCCGGCAGCGTCTCCCGCAGCGCAATGCCTTCGTCGGCATTGGCCACGAAATAGAAACGTGCTCCTGCCTGCCACAGCGCAGCGCTTACGGGGACCAGACCGGTTCCATAGGCATCGGCCTTGACCACAGCCCCGGTCAGCGCGGTTTTGGATACCGTGTCCAGGCCCTTCCAGTTGCGCTGGATCGCACCCAGATCGATCCGCAACCGCCCCCCGAACTGTCCCACATGCGCGGTCACGATCAGTCACCAAACCCGGTTGGCGCAAAGTCGCGCGCCAGATTGGTGAAGCGCGTCAGCCGGTCTTCGAACGCAAGGTTCACGGTGCCGGTCGGGCCATGGCGCTGCTTGCCGATAATCACTTCGGCAAGCCCATGGATCTGTTCCATTTCCGCCTGCCAGGTCAGGTGTTCCGGCGTGCCCTGCTTGGGTTCCTTGTTCTTGAGGTAATATTCCTCGCGATAGATGAAGAGCACCACGTCCGCGTCCTGCTCAATCGAGCCGGATTCGCGCAGGTCCGCGAGCTGCGGGTGTTTGTCCTCGCGCGACTCGACCTGCCGCGACAGCTGGCTGAGCGCGACGATCGGCACTTCGAGTTCCTTGGCTAAAGCCTTGAGAGACGTCGTGATTTCGGTCAGCTCTTGAACCCGGCTGTCATTGGCGCGGCGCGACGAGCCGGACAGCAATTGCAGATAGTCGATGAAGAGAACATCCAGCCCCTGCTGGCGTTTCAACCGCCGTGCCCGCGCTGCCAGCTGCGACACCGAAAGACCACCCGTATCGTCGATGAACAACGGCACCTGCTGCATGCGCCGGCTGGTTTCGACCAGATCGCCAAACTGGCTTTCGTGGATATTTCCGCGCCTGATGTCGGACGACGAAACCCCGGATTGCTCGGACAAAATACGTGTCGCCAGCTGCTCCGCAGACATTTCCAGCGAGAAGAAGCCGACCTTTCCCCCCTTGGCCGCCTTGATCCGCCCATCCGCCAGCGTTTCGGGCACGTAGGATTTCGCGACATTGTAGGCAATGTTGGTGGCCAGAGAGGTTTTGCCCATGGCCGGCCGCGCCGCGAGGATGATGAGGTCGGAGCGCTGCAATCCGCCCATCTGCCGGTCGAGATCGGTCAGGCCGGTGGCGAGCCCGGAAAGCCCGCCGTCACGCCGATAGGCTTCCCCCGCCAGTTCGATCGCCGCCGTCAGTGCCGTGTTGAACCCCTGAAAACCGCCATCATATCGGCCTTTTTCGGCCAGATCGAACAGCTGCTTTTCAGCGCTCTCGATGATGTTTGCGGGGGAGGTTGCGACATCGGCCTTGTAGGACTTATCGACCATTTCCTCGCCGATCTGGATCAGCGCCCGCTGCATGGCGAGGTCATAGACCGACCGCCCATAATCATAGGCATTGATGACCGTCGTCGCCTGCGCTGCCAGCCGCGCAAGATATTGCGACACGCTGAGGTTTTCGATCAGGTCATCGTCGAGAAACTGTTTGGCGGTGACCGGGGTCGCGGTCTTGCCCGCGCGAATCAGCTGCGACAGCACGTCATAGATATCGCGGTGCACCGGCTCGTAAAAATGCGCGGAATCGAGAAAGTCCGACACCCGGTAAAAGGCTTCGTTGTTGACCAGAATTGCGCCCAGAAGTGCTTGTTCCGCTTCGATATTGTGCGGTGCAAGGCGATAATTGTCGTCATTGTGTATGGGTTGAAGCTGCCGCGCCGCTTCCATGGTCAAAACTTTCCCGCTGCGCCAGAAGTGTTGCTACCCACGCAAGGAAGTCAACACATCTGCCGCTGAATCTCATTGGCATATGATGAGAACAAGACGCAGCCGCCCGCCGCGTGATGTGCCCCCGGCCTCCTCATGCCAAAATGGGAGCCGTTTGTCGCCCACTATGGTGAATCAAATCTTAATTCCACATTTGCGCTGTGGAGATTGGGGATAAGTGAGGCACGTTGCGCAGAATTAATAGGGAGTCCCGTCCTTGCGCGTGAAGACCCAGCCTTTTTCGGGGTCGGCGAGGGCGACAAGGTCGTCTTGTGGATAGGTCGCGGAATCGTCCCGTTGCCGGTCGCCAATCTCCAGGTAGGTCACGTCCGTTTCACTATTGTTGGCCAGGTGGTGTGCGACGCCTTTGGCCGGAAACCCGGCGCACATGCCGGGCCCGAGCCGCACGCTGCCCTGGTCGGTCAGAAGGTCGGGACTGCCGTCGAGAATGTAGATAAATTCGTCCTGTATCTCGTGCCGGTGCATCAGCGCAGATTGTCCGCCGGGCTTGAGGACGGTCAGATTCACCCCGAAGCTCTTGAGGCCGAACTGATCGCCCAGTTGCCGTTTCTCACGGCCCTCAACGCGGCGCGCGAATTCTGGTGGATAGTTCGATTTCCTGGTGCGCGGAGCCACGTCGAGCGCTTTGAGGGCAAGGGGAAAATCGGCCATGTTCGTCTCCGGTTGCGGCACATGAGACTAGCTCTGTGCAGCACAAACAAAAAGGCCGAACCAAATGGCCCGGCCTTTGAAATCGCTTTGGGATGCTTGAACCTAGAGGTTCTCGTCGTCAGCCTCATCCGAAGCCGCTTCCTGCTCTTCAGATTCTGCAGCCTCGCCTTCGGCCTCACCTTCGGCGGTTTCGGCTTCCTCGGCGTGATCTTCTTCATCATCGAAGCTGAGAACGGTCATGTCCTCGCCCTGGGCCTGGCGCGCGGCTTCGTCTTCGGACCGGGCGACGTTGACCTCGACCCTGACCTCGACTTCGGCGTGAAGGCTGAGTGCAACCGAATGTACGCCAACCGTCTTGATCGGCATGGCCAGGTCGACCTGGGCGCGGCTGACGTCAAAACCCTTCTCGGCCAGCGCTTCGGAAATGTCACGCGACGAGACCGAGCCGTAAAGCTGACCGGTTTCGCCGGCCTGCCGGATCATGACCACGCTGGTGCCGTTGAGGCCCGATGCAATGCCTGCAGCCGCTTCACGGCGCTCTTCGTTGCGCTTCTCGATGACGGCGCGTTCGGCTTCGAACTTGGCCCGGTTCGAATCGGTGGCCCGAAGCGCCTTGCCCTGCGGCAGAAGGAAATTGCGCGCATAGCCGTCGCGTACATTGACTTCATCGCCGATCGTTCCAAGACGTCCGACGCGTTCCAAAAGAATGACGTGCATTTGATTTCTCCTTGATGCTGTCCCGACCCGTGCGCCCGTCATGCGCACGCGGTTAGGGACCCGAAGACCGGGTCCCAGCGTGGGGAAGTTTATTGTACCGCGAACGGCAGCAGGCCGATGAAGCGGGCGCGCTTGATGGCGCGGGCCAGCTCACGCTGCTTCTTGGCGGAAACAGCGGTAATCCGGCTCGGCACGATCTTGCCGCGTTCCGAGATGTAGCGCTGCAACAGACGCGTATCCTTGTAGTCGATGCGCGGCGCATTGGCGCCCGAGAACGGGCAGGTCTTGCGGCGGCGCTGGAAAGGGCGGCGGGTGCGTTTAGCAGTCAGGTCACGTACAGCCATTGTTCAATCCTCCTAGCGCGGGCGCCGATCGCCGCGATCACCACGATCACCGCGGTCGCCACGATCACCGCGGTCGTCGCGGTCGCGTTTCTGCATCATAACCGACGGACCCTCTTCGAGTTCGTCGACACGAATGGTCATGAAACGAAGAATATCTTCGTTAATGCCCATCTGCCGCTCCATTTCGGCAACCGCATCGTGCGGCGCGTCGATGTTGAGAAGCGAGTAATGTGCCTTGCGGTTCTTGCGAATGCGGTACGAAAGGCTCTTGACGCCCCAGTACTCGTTCTTTGTCACCTTGCCGCCGTTTGATTCAAGCAACTGGGTGAGGGCCGAGGTCAATTCCTCGACCTGCTGCGCGGAGATATCCTGCCGCGCAAGATAGATGTGTTCATAAAGAGCCATAAACGCCTTTATCCTTTTCTCTGGTGTTCAAACCGCCGTCGGCGCAAAGCCTCTTTGAAACATCCAAAAGGCGTTCAAAGAATACTCCGAAAGAGCGGGAACACGGGAGGATAGCGAACTTCAATCCGCAAATTGCCAAACGACAACCCTCCGTTCAGCCCCCGGCCGAACGAGCGATGCGGCTTCCTAGTCGCATTGCGCACGCGAATCAAGCTGCAATTTGCGACAAATCGCACCCACCAGGCCGGGTCTCGCCGACGCATTTTCACCGCATTTGCCGCTCATTTGCCGCGCCGAACCATTTAATCCGGATTCGGCAGTCCGATTTGCGCCAGGCGCGCACTGGAATTTGCCAATCAGCAACATGACGCAACCCCGTCTTCCGGCAGAACCCGTTCTGCCGCAGGCCTTCGGCTTTGCGAGTATCTTGGAGACCCAGATGATCCCTCGAACAATCCGCACTTTCGTTGAGGTGGCGCTCACCCTTCTTTTGGCCATTCCCGCTTTTGCCGGAGATTCGGGTCCCGCCGGCAATTGGCAATCCGTTGGCGGCGAGGCCCGCTACAAGGTCAGCCTCTGCGGCGACGGCACCCAATTGTGCGCCCGGCTGACGTGGCTCAGCCCGGACATGCGGACCGACGAAAACCTCGCCTATCTCAACAAGCTGGTCATCAACCGGGCGCAATTGTCAGGCGAGAACGTCTGGCAGGGCACGGTGATCTACGAAGGCGAGCAGATTGACGGCTCGGTCAAGTTGATTTCGGGTGATCGGCTCAAGGTCAGCGGTTGCCGTTTGGTGCTCTGCCAATCGCTCGAGTTTCGCCGCATCTAGAGCGTTTTCAGAAAGAATGTGAAACGGTGTTCCGGTTCGGAAACGCGGCAGAACCAAAAAATGAGCTGAGGCTTTGATTCCTTCAATTCCTGAGCAGCTCCGGACGTGCAGGTGAACCCGCGCTCTTCTTGACTTGCGTTCCACACCCGTTCAAAGCACGGTAAACGCGCTCGGATGGGCGCCAAAAGAGGGTGGGCGGACCAATGACGACTCGCGCATTTTGCTTTCCCGGGCAGGGGAGCCAGGCCGTTGGCATGGGCAAGGATCTGGCTGACAACTTTGCCGAAGCCCGTGCGGTTTTCGACGAAGTCGACGAAGCGCTGGGTGAAAAACTCTCCAGCCTGATGTTTGACGGGCCCGATGAGACGCTCCGTCTGACCGAAAACGCGCAACCCGCGCTGATGGCCGTGTCCATGGCGGTTGTCAGAGTGCTCGAAGCAAAGGGCATAAGCGTCGAAAACGACTCAGCCTTTGTCGCCGGTCATTCGCTGGGAGAATATTCCGCTCTTTGTGCGGCTGGCACCTTTTCGGTTGCCGACGCCGCCCGGTTGTTACGCACGCGCGGGCGCGCCATGCAAAGCGCGGTGCCGGTTGGCAAGGGCGCCATGGCGGCGCTTCTCGGTCTGGAAATGGACCAGGTCAAGAAACTCGCCGAACAGGCCGGTCAGGGACAGGTTTGCGATGTCGCCAACGACAATTCACCCGGTCAGGTTGTGGTTTCCGGCGACATTTCCGCGGTCGAACGCGCCGTGGAAATCGCCAAGGCCATGGGTGCCAAACGTGCCTTGATGCTGCCGGTCAGTGCCCCGTTCCATTGTGAACTCATGCAGCCAGCCGCCGAAATCATGGAGGATGCGCTTGCCAGCGTCGACATGAAGGCGCCGGTCGTGCCGGTCGTGGCCAATGTGCTCGCCAGGCCCATTTCCGATCCGAATGAAATCCGTCAGCGGCTGGTCGAGCAGGTGACCGGCATGGTGCGCTGGACCGAATCTGTTCAATGGCTGGCAAAATCCGGCGGTGTCACCGAATGCGTGGAGCTTGGCGCCGGCAAGGTTCTGGCCGGTCTTGTCAAACGAATAGACAGCGGCCTTGACGCGCGATCCGTCGGCACCAGCGAGACACTCGACGCCTTTGTTGCCTATCTCAAGGGCTGAATTCGAATCCAATATCAGGAAGAAGCGGGGAGATTTTCATGTTCGATCTGACCGGCCGTAAGGCCCTTGTTACGGGGGCCAGCGGCGGCATTGGCGGGGCGATCGCCAAGGCACTCGCGACCGCCGGCGCCGAAGTTGCGCTCAGCGGCACGCGGATGGAGCGACTGGAAGCGGTTGCGGCCGAAATCGCCGGAACCACGCACATTCTGCCCTGCAACCTTGCCGATCTCGAAGCCGTGGATCAACTCGTGCCGCAGGCGGTCGAAAAGCTTGGGGGCCTGGACATTCTGGTCAACAATGCGGGAATGACCCGCGACAATATCTTCATGCGCCTGAAAGACGAGGAATGGGATCAGGTCATCGCCGTCAATCTGACAGCCACTTTTCATCTGTCCCGCGCGGCACTCAAACCGATGATGCGCCAGAAATTCGGCCGAATCATCCAGATCAGCTCCGTAGTCGGCGTGATTGGCAATCCGGGGCAGGGCAATTATGCCGCCTCCAAGGCCGGCATTATCGGCATGTCAAAATCGCTGGCCTACGAAGTCGCGTCCCGGAACATCACCGTCAATTCCATCGCGCCGGGCTTCATCTCGTCGGCCATGACCGATGAACTCAACGAAAAGCAGCACGAGGCCATTCTTGGCCAGATCGCGGCCGGCCGGCTGGGTACCGCTGACGAAGTTGCCGCTGCGGCCCTGTTCCTGGCCTCCGAGGAGGCCGGCTACATCACTGGGCACACGCTCAACATCAATGGCGGCATGGTTATGCTCTGAGCGCAGTGCTGGGTTTCCCTGCTTGTCTGGCCAAACCCATACCTTTGTGATAGGAGGCGCCCCGTTTTGCGGGTGGGACAACTCTTGGCACTGACTTGCCAGACGCAAGAAAATGGTTGATTGAAGCATTGATCGGCCATAAGCGGCGCGAGGAGGAGCGCGTTTCCGGTGATACCGAAACGTTTCCGCAAAAAATGAGAACACGGCCAAATAGTGTGAAGAAGGAAGAACAAGCATGAGCGATATCGAAGATCGCGTTCGCAAGATCGTTGTGGAGCATCTGAATGTTGATGCCGACAAGGTAACTGAAAAGGCAAGCTTCATCGATGATCTGGGCGCGGATTCGCTCGACCAGGTTGAACTTGTGATGGCCTTCGAAGAAGAGTTTTCGGTCGAAATCCCGGATGACGCCGCCGAAACCATTCAGACGTTTGGCGACGCCGTTTCCTTTTTGACCAAGGCGACTGCCTCCTGATCTGCTGACGGCTCAGGAAGTTACGAGAATGGACCTGCGCCGCGTCGTTGTTACCGGAATGGGCTATGTTGGGCCGCTTGGCGTTGGAATCGACGCCGTGTGGCCCAAATTGCTTGCGGGCAAAAGCGGGGCAGAACACATTACCGATTTCAAGGTAGACGATCTGGCCTGCCAGATTGCCTGCCGCGTTCCTTTCGGTCCGACCGAAGAGGGCAAGTTCAATCCCGACGATTGGATGGAGCCCAAGGAACAGCGCAAGGTTGATCCCTTCATCGTTTACGGAATGGCAGCTGCCACTCAGGCACTTCAGCATTCCGGCTACGAACCAAAGACCCAGGAAGAGCGTGATCGCACGGGAGTCCTGATCGGTTCCGGCATTGGCGGCATCGGCGGTATTTTCGAGACCTCGATTACCCTGCACGAGCGCGGCCCCCGCCGGATCAGTCCGTTCTTCATTCCCGGGCGTCTGATCAATCTCGTCTCGGGCTACGTTTCCATCCGGCATGGATTGCGCGGACCCAACCATTCTGTCGTGACGGCCTGCTCCACCGGCTCGCACGCCATCGGCGATGCCGCGCGTCTGATTGCGCTTGGCGATGCCGACGCCATGGTCGCCGGCGGCGCGGAATCACCGGTCAATCGGCTATCCCTTGCCGGATTTGCGGCCTCGCGCGCCCTCTCGACCGGGTTCAACGACCAACCCACGAAAGCATCGCGTCCCTATGACAAGGATCGCGACGGATTCGTGATGGGCGAGGGTGCCGGCATCGTCATCCTCGAAGAATATGAGGCGGCGAAATCACGCGGCGCGACCATCTACGGCGAAGTGGTCGGATATGGTTTGAGCGGCGATGCCCACCACATTACCGCTCCCGCTGAAGACGGCAATGGCGGATACAGGTCCATGCAGGCGGCCATCAAACGGGCGGGCATCGCACCGGCCGACATCGGTTACGTCAATGCCCACGGCACCTCGACGCCCCTCGGCGACGAAATCGAACTGGGGGCCGTTACCCGCCTGATGGGAGACCATGCGGCGGATCTCGTCATGTCGTCCACCAAATCGGCGATCGGGCACCTGCTGGGCGCTGCCGGGGCGGTCGAGGCGATCTTCACCATGCTCGCCATGCGCGACGGAATTTGCCCGCCGACCATCAATCTCGACAATCCGTCTGTCGAGACAGCGATCAATCTGGCGCCAAACAAAGCGGTAAAAAAGGACATTGAGTTTGCCCTCTCCAATTCCTTTGGATTTGGCGGAACCAATGCCTCGCTGATCTTTCGCAAGCTCCAATAAGCTGCCATAAATCGGGGCCTGTTCGGGCGTATGCGAGCCCCGGGCAAATGCTGGGCGGGGAGAAATATGGCCAGAAAAAAGAGACAACGCCGCCGCAATGGCCTGATTGAGGGCCTCAATGCGATTTTGACGTTGTTGGTGATCGTCATCATTCTCGCCGCTGGCGTAGCCATCTACGGCGTCCAGCGATTCTATGCCGACGGCCCGGGCGCCGAAGACACCACCTTCAACGTTCCGCGCGGCGCATCCCTGTCGACTATTGCAGAGAGCCTGACCGACCAGGGGTTGGTCGCCGATCCGTGGACGTTCCGCATCGGCACGCTGCTGAACCGCAAACAGGCCGACCTGAAGGCCGGCGAGTTTCGCATCACGGCCCATGCCTCCATGGCGGAGATCCTTAAGGAAATCACCGAAGGCAAGGCCGTTACCTACAATGTGACGATTCCCGAAGGCTGGACGTCCTGGGAGGCGGTGCAGCGCATCAATGCGGCCGCCAATCTCACCGGCGAAATCACCGAAGTTCCGCCGGAGGGGACGCTGCTTCCCAACACCTATTCGTTTGAACGGGACCAGGATCGCCAGATCATTCTCGACCAGATGGAAAAGGCCATGGCCGACGACCTGGCAGAAGTCTGGGCTAGTCGCGATCCGGACCTGCCGCTGGCGAGCCCCGAGGAATTGTTGACGCTGGCCTCGATCGTGGAAAAGGAAACCGGCATCGCGAGCGAGCGCCCGATGGTTGCGGCAGTGTTTATCAACCGGCTCAAGAAAGGCATGCGCCTGCAGTCCGACCCGACCATCATTTACGGCATTACCCAGGGGCAGGGACCGCTCGGACGCGGGTTGACCCGGTCGGAAATCGACAAGGAAACGCCTTACAACACCTACCAGATTGACGGTCTGCCGCCCGGTCCGATCTGCAATCCCGGAATTGACGCGCTGAAGGCTGTCGCGAACCCGGCGGAAAGCGATGCGATTTACTTCGTCGCTGCAGGCGCGACGCCTGACCAAGGCCACGTTTTCGCCACCACTCTGGATGAGCATAACCGCAACGTAGCGGCCTACCGCCGCGCGGTTGCCGAATACGAAGCCGAGCAGGAAGCGGCGGCCGCCGCGGCTGAACAGGCTGACCAGCCAAACGCCGATGCCGCCGCAAACGAGGCGGCGCCGGAAAACTAGGCCGGGGACATGCGCTCCCTTGGCAAAAGGGGAGCGACAGAATCAATGTCCAAGGCGGTGGCCAGCATGACCGGCTATGCCCGCACCATGGGTGCGGCGCAGGGCTGCAATTTTCAGTGTGAACTCAAATCCGTCAACGGGCGCGGCCTCGACGTCAAATTGCGTCTGGCCAACGGTTTGGACGCGATTGAGGGTGATGCACGGCGCACCCTGTCGAAATATCTGTCACGTGGCTCGGTCACGCTCAATGTCACGCTGGCACGCGAGCATGGCGGTGCCGAAATCGGGGTCAACGAGCAGGCGCTTGGCGCCGTTCTCGACGCGCTCGACACGCTTGCGGGGCGCATCGAGACCGATCGGCCAAGGCTCGACGGCATTCTTAACCTCAAAGGCGTACTCGAGGCCCGCGAAACCCAGCTCAGCGAAGACGCGGAGCGGCAATTGCACAAATCCATTCTCGAAAGCGTTGAAACCTGTGCTGAAGCACTGGTCAGGGTCCGGTCCGAAGAGGGGACAGAACTCAAGTCTGTCGTCATCCGCTCCATCGATGAAATCGAACGCCTGACTAAGTCGGCGGTCGAGCATCCAAGCCGCAAGCGCGAGGTGTTCGTCGAGCGCATCCGCAAGCAGATCAACGATCTCAAGGAGGCCTCCGCCGGATTTTCCGAGGAGCGGCTGCATCAGGAGGCGCTGCTTCTGGCCACAAAGGCCGACATTCAGGAAGAGCTTGATCGTCTGCAGGCCCACGTCGTGGCCGCGCGCAAGCTACTGGACGAAGGCGGACCCATTGGGCGCAAACTGGATTTCCTGGCCCAGGAGTTCAACCGCGAAGCAAATACCCTTTGCTCCAAAAGTCACGCGGTGGAACTCACCGCGATCGGGCTTGACCTCAAGGCGGTGATCGACCAGTTACGGGAACAGGTACAAAATCTCGAATAGGCGCGGCGCGCAGGGTAGGGGGCAGAATGGCGGACAGTACACGGCGCGGCGTGATGCTCGTCATTGCATCGCCTTCAGGTGCCGGAAAATCTTCGACTACGCGCCGGCTTTTGTCTGAAAACCCGAACCTGTCGATGTCGGTTTCCGTGACCACACGCCCCAAACGCGATGGCGAGGTGGAAGGCACCGACTACTATTTCATCTCGGTGGATGAATTCCGGCGCATGCAATCCGCTGGCGAATTGCTGGAAAGCGCCGAAGTTCACGGAAACTTTTATGGAACGCCTGCCGCGAAGGTCGATGAACTCATCACCGCCGGCCGCGATATCGTCTTCGATATCGACTATCAGGGGACCCAGCAGCTCTACGAAAAACGCCGCGCCGACATGGTCACCGTGTTTTTGCTGCCGCCCTCAATTCCGGAACTCAAGTCCCGCCTCGAGACGCGTGCGCTCGACACCAGCGAAGTGATATCGCGACGACTGCAAAACGCCCGGACCGAAATCGATCACTGGGCCGAATATGATTATGTTCTGGTCAATCACGATCTGGACGAAACTTGCCGCCGCGTTACGGCAATTCTCGAAGTGGCAACGTTCGACCGGACGCGCCAGACCAATTTAAGCTCTCTTGTCAGGGACTTGCAGAGCCAGATTGAATCAATCTGACAGCTGTTTGGACCGTGCGCGGCCAACCGCTTCGGCGAGGTCCAGAAACTGGTCGAGCGCGAGTTCTTCGGCGCGTTCGGTGCCCTTGAGGTTTGCCGCGTCGAGCAACGCCTCCATCGAAACGTCCAACCCTTTCAGGCTTTGCCGCACCATCTTGCGCCGCTGTCCAAAAGCGGAACGGGTCACCTCTTCGAAAAGTCCTAGCGGCACATCGCGTACATTCTGCCGGGGAACGAGCTGCACAATCGACGACGTGACTTTTGGCGGCGGGGTGAAGGCGGAACGCGAGACGTCGAAAAGCTTCCGGCGTTCCGCTTTCCATGCACACAGCACGCTCAGCCGCCCATAAGTCTTACTGCCGGGTCCCGTCGTGATCCGGTCCGCCACTTCGCGCTGGAACATCAGCGTCAGGCTCTCAAAGCGTGTGCTCCAGTCCTTGTGGGTCAACCAGCCTGTCAATAGCGGCGTCGCCACATTGTAGGGCAGATTGGCGACGACTTTGATTGGTCCATCGGTGAGAGAAACCGGATCGATTTCAAGCGCGTCGGCTTCGATGATCTGCATGCGGCCCGGATACGCGGCCGAAATTTCTTCCAGAATCGGGCACACGCGCTGGTCGCGTTCGATAACGATCAGTTTTTTTGCACCCGCCGCCAGCATCGCACGGGTCAGTCCGCCCGGGCCGGGCCCAATCTCGATGATTGTGGCTCTGCTCAGGTTTCCCGCCGCTCGGGCAATGCGTCCGGTCAAATTGAGATCGAACAGGAAATTTTGTCCAAGTTCCTTACGGGCAGACAGACCATGCTGTGCGATCACTTCACGCAGCGGTGGCAGATCGTCAATGCCGCTCATCTGGAATTGCTGCTGAGTTCGGCCGCAAGCCGTATCGCCTGCATCACGCTTGCCGCGCTGCCTTTGCCCGTGCCCGCGAGTTCAAACGCTGTGCCATGGTCCGGCGAGGTGCGGACGAATGGCAGTCCGAGCGTGATATTGACTGCCCGATCAAACGCGACCGTCTTGATAGGGATGAGACCCTGATCGTGATACATGGTCACCACGCAATCATACTGTTCCCACGTTTTGGGGACGAACAGCGTGTCGGCGGGCAGGGGGCCGACAACGTCGATCCCGGTTGCATCGAGAATGGCGACCGCCGGCGCGATCTCGCGAGCATCTTCCGTTCCCATCAAGCCCTCTTCGCCCGCATGCGGGTTAAGGCCACTGATGGCGATTTTCGGTTCCGGAATGCCAAACCTGTCCCGTAACTCGGCGGCCAGCAATTGCACCGCTTCAACGATCATGTCGGTGCGAATGAGGTCGGGCACATCGCGCAAGGGGATGTGGATCGTCAGCGGCACAACTCTGTGTTTGCGATCCGCCAGCATCATCAGAACCAGCGGCGGGGTTCCGCCGGGTGCTGCCAGCGCCGCCAGATATTCGGTGTGGCCTGGATATTTAAAACCGGCCTGCTGCAGCACGGCCTTGTTGATGGGCGCCGTCACCAGCGCGCTGCACAAGCCCTGCATGACGGCATCGACCCCGCGGGCGATTGCCGTCGTCACCAGTTCCGCGGTGTCACTGGTCGGAACGCCGGGCGTATCCTCGCACTTACCGCCCAGATCGAACACGGGAAGCTTGTCTGGAAAGGCCTCATAGGCCTCGCGGGCGAAGCATTCGACAAGTTCGATGTCGAGCCCGAGCCGCTTGGCCCGCGCTTCGAGAAACTGCCTGTGGCCGAACAGGATAAACGGCCGCAAGGCGGTTTCCTTGCGCAGCGCATAAAGGGACAGCAGCAGGTCCGGGCCAATTCCGGCGGGCTCGCCCATGCTGACGGCGAGCGGAAGAGGGTGAGACGGCATCGGATCAGTGCGTGATGATATTCGCCTTGTCCCTCAGCTCCTTGAGATAGGCGTCGGCTGCTTCCTGAAGCTTTTCCGATCCCACTTCCTGGCGGACTTCGTTGGTCACGAAGGTCAGGTCCTGCGCCGAGGTCTTGTCGCAAACCGCGAGCATCGAAACGCCGTTTTCAACCACGCGTGGCTTGGTAATGCCACCAACGCTCAACCCGGCCAGTTCGTTGGCGATTTCGTCGGGAAGCTGGGTCGCGTGGCGACGGCCAACGTCGATCACCGCGGCATCCGTGTAGGACAGCGAAAGTTGCACAGCGGAATCGCAACCCTGAAAGCTCTGGCGATATTTGTTGGCATCTGCCATCCGGCGTGACTGTGACACGTTGGAATTGCTGGGAATGATGAACCGGACTTCCTTCAGAATGTAGTCATATCCGTCCGCGTCAGTCAGCTTCGAGGCGGCCTGTTGCTCCAGCTCGACCTCCGAGAATTGCACCCGGTTCGCGATTACAGCCTGCGAGATGCGTTGCCAGGCGATTTGCGCCTTCAGCCGGTCACGCAAGGTGCTGACCGCAACACCATTCTGCTGCAGGACATTGTTGAGATTGTCGGTGCTGATGTTCAGATTGCGCGCGATGTTAAGATAGGCCTGATCCACGTCCGCGGTCGTGACCACAAGGCCCAGCCGATCCGCCTCCTGAATCTTGAGCTGTTCATCAATCAGCTCATCGCGTGCCATCGTGATGCGGGCATTGTCGCTGGCGCCACGCCGTTCCAGGCGAAGCAGCCGCGCGCGTTGCGCCACCTGATTGGTGGTAATGGCCTGGTCGTTGACCGTGGCTGCAATCGAATCCGCCATGGCCACAGGTGCGGACAGGAGCACGAAAAGAAGTGCAACGACTGCGTGCACGGCCATCTGATGTATGCGCATGAAACCACCTCAAAACTGCATTGGCAGGCTTTTGACCGTCAAATGCGGCCAATTTCAGGAGTAGAAAACAGCCAGCTCTTCAACCTTCACGAAACACCGCCGGTCTAGCCGTCCGGTCCCTTAAGCTCAAAGATGACGCCAAATCGATGACTGAGATTATTCGTCGTGACGTTGTGTCTGACCCGATAATAGCCGCCATAGATCAGGTAATTGTCATCATACTTGATTTCCGTGCGAAGATTGGTCCAGTCGTTGGCCGCCAAATCCCATCCCCCACTGACTTTAGCCGACCAATAGTCGGCAAAAGGCACCTTGACCGTGCCTTCTGTCTCGGCGCCGGCAATATCCCAATCCGCGCCAAGTACCAGCGGCCTTGTGTCGTAAAGCGGAATGCTCAGCTTTGCCGACACTTCGTGTGTGGGAGAATTCACGCGGGCGCCGGGATTGGCGGCTTCGTAATAGTAGCTCGTGTCCAGAGTGAAAGCATCGAAACGCATGTTCACAGCAACGCCTCCACGGGAGATTGCAGGAATCGTCGGGTCGACCTCGATCTTGCCTGCCACCTCGACGCCGCCGCCGAGGAACGCGTTAAGCCCGGCAACGATACTGGAATTGGCGCCGTCAAGCCCGCTGCCGGGGCCCAGAAGCGTGTGATCGGTCACGGAAAAGGCGTTGAGGCCGGCAAGCTGATAACTTTGGCCGCCAATCAGTCTCAGCCAGCTGCCGTCTTCGAAATTCGCCTGATACTGGAGACCCAGATTGGCCCTCAACCCCGTCTCCTGCCGATCTGTTCCGGAAAAGCGATTGAAGCTGAAAAGGTTTGCTTCTTCGAACTGCAAGCCCTGCGCATTGTCATTGTTGATGCCAGGCAGGGTCGTGCCGCTTCCGCGATAATAGATTTGCGCAATCGGCTCAAACAGATGCGTGTTGTTGCCATCGACGGCAATCATCGGGAAACGCACGTCCAGGGCCGCGATGGGTGTTGCGGAAAACAGAGTAGTCGCAGTGGGGCTGAGCGCGCTGGCGCCGTTGTAATAGGCCGCGTCCAGCCGGACACCGGCGCTCGGTGTCACGACGAGGCCACCCGGCACGATCCACTGTTTCGACCACAACGCTTCGGCAGTTCCGTGGACCTTCTGTCCCATATAGCCGTCAATATCGGACCAGGTCTTTTTGATGCGGGCATCATCAAGGTCGCGCGACACACCGATCAGATCGCCGCTGATCTGAACCTGCCCCATGTCCTGTGGCAGGAACAGAACCTGGTCGTAGGTGCTGAGAGGAAGGGTGGCCCCTTCCATGCTTTGATCTGCCGCCGTTTTTGTTGGACCGGTCACCAGAAATTCTTGCAGGCGGGCATCAAAGAAGATGTCCCTGCTCAGGTGCTGCACATAGGCGTCATTGGTGGAATCGTAGCCCTTCAGCCGGTAGTCATGGGTGAAATTGGGGTCACTGAACTTTTGATACGACCAGCCGGCCGCCCAGTCCTTGATGGGCGTGAATTTGCCAGACGACTGAATGGCCCCGCGCCAGTTCCTGTTGCCCACTTCTCCGGCATAAGCACTCGGATCAAGCTGATAAACCACAGCGCCCAGAACTTCGATGCTTCCGTTCTCGAAGCGATGCGTGAACTCACCGTCAATGGTTCCGCCCTGGCGCGACATCAATTTGGGTGTCAGCCACAAATCGCTGTCGGCACCGAATGGCGTGAAAAACGGTACGGATACGGTAATCCCATGATCGGGGGTGTAGCCGGTTTGCGGCAGCCTGAACCCGGGAGAGCGCGGGTCGGTTGGATCCGGCAGCCAATAGAACGGGATGGTTGCGATGGGATGTCCGAGAAGCTCGATGGTCGGCCGCTCGACATAGAGTGTTTTTTCTTCCCTGTTCAGAACAGCCTTGGTCGTGAGCACCCGCCAGCCGATGACGTTGCCCTTTTCGTCCACACACAACCCGCAGGGTGCATAGGTTCCGTTCTCGAACATGGCGATCGTCTGGTCGCGATACTCCGCCTGCGTACCAGTGATCACCGCGCCATTGGGAGTCTGCATCCGCAGGGCGTTGACGAACGCCAGCTTCATGTCGCCGGTCACTGAAATGCGTTCGCCGGTATAGATCACCCTGTCCGGATCACGAACGACCGCGTTGCCGATCAGGACCAGATCGCCAGTTGTCCGGTCATATTCCGCACGGTCCGCGTTGCCCAGCCAGTGATTGTAGGCCAGTTGCACATTGCCCGTGGCGATCACCATGTTGGTGTCGGCCTCAAAGGTCAGCGTATCTGCTTCAACCGCGATGTCGCCGAGTTTGGAGGTCGGGAAATTGTCGAAAAAACCTTCTGGAAGAAGCTGCCGCCGCCCGCCGGTTTTCGGGGCGTCTTCATCGATGCCAAAATAGGGGCCGAGGGACTGGGCACTGGCGGGAAGAGCGGTCAGCGGCACGAGCGCAAGCCCGGCCCATATTCCGCCGAGCAATAGTCCAAGAAAAGCTGCGCGGCGCTGACGCATTACGCTCGACCGTCTTCCTTGTGCAGTAGCACACTCACTCCAATGAGTATCGATACCACCGCGGGTCCCCAAGTCGCGTAGTTTGCATCCAATACGCCCGACGAACCTGCCCGGTCGGCCATCTCGGTAATCACAAACACAACAAACCCCAGCACGATACCATAAACTATGGTTAGCCCGTAGTTATTGTCTCTTCGATAACCTGCGGTAAATGCAAACGCGATTAACAAAGAGCCAACAAGCAAAACCGGCAGTGACAAAAGCTTCAGAAAGCGCGTTGTCGCTGCCGCACGAACCACGGGTTCAGTTATGCCATTCTCCAGCGCGCTGACAAGCTCATAGAAGGTGAAGTCTTCCGTTGAACCCAGGACAAGTCGCAAATCTGCAACGGTGCTCCGCGTTCGGATGCGGAAGTTCTTTTCGGTTTCAACGGACCCGTCCTGATGGGTGATGGTTGCTTCCGCCATCACCCATCGTTTTCCCTGATAATCAGCCCGCGTGGCGTTGATTCGGGTAATGTCGGTTTCCCACAGCGGAAACAGCGACACATCGCGGAGAATCTGTCCGCGCCGAAATGCCGATTTGGCGTTTAGATAATAAGGGCCATCCGGCGAAGTCTGGGCCAGCCATAATTCGGTCGTCGATCTGGCAACGCCACCGCCAAGTCCTGGCCGGGTTGGATTGATGTCGCGGTTGACACTGGTTGAGGCGGTCTCCAGAGCAAACGTGACGATCAGACCAAACAGAAAAACAAACATGACAGGCCCGCGCATGGCCCGCCAGATCGAAAGGCCCGTGGCCTTGATCACCATGAGTTCCCGATGATTCTGGAATTCCAGCAAGCCGACAACTCCGCCAATCAAAACGGTCACTGAAAGCGTCTTGATCGCCCAGCGAGACGCGGACGTGACTATCGCGAGCCAGGCATCTAACTCACCTGAGCTCGATGAAATCCTTGAGAAGCGGGCTGTGTTGAGGCTTTCCGACAAAAGGAGGATTGCAAAAAAGACCAGCACCACGCCGAGAATGCTCAACGCCATTCGGCGCGTTATGAACCAATCGAGCCGGCTCATGATGCTGCACCTCGCACCCGCTTGTTCCGGGGACGTGCCTGCACTCGAAACCGGTATGTCGCCACGGACACACCGGCGATAAGCATCAGAAGAGGGCCAAGATAATGCCCGTAAGGGGTTGCGCCGGCCGCAAGATTTGAAAGTGAGCGCTCCGCGAAGCATGTAACGAGGATGAAGAGTTCCGCTGACATCCAGTTTTGCCTGCGGGCGGAATTGGGGATCATCATGAACGAGGCGACAAGCAGGAATATCGCGACGATGCGCAGGGCTTCTGCGGTTCGCTTGTGCAAATATGTAACAACTCTTGCGTTGTAGCGGCCCATTTCGATCAATTGCAGGGTGCTGCGCTGGCGGGCGTCATTTGCCGGATTCTTGACTTCCGTCAGACTATCGACCTCAAGTTCATAGCGCGAGAAGGCGACTTCGGTGTATTTGTCGTCGACCGGCTTGGTCTCCACACGTCCGTCGCGAAGGCTGATCTGGTAGCCATTCCCCTTTTGAATGACCACGGCCGTGTCGGCGAAATAAGTCCGGCGCGTCGGCGACCGGCTGTCATCGGCGAAAAAGTTGGTGATGGTTCCGTCCGGCAGACGCGGTCCGATCCGCACGACAACACCATCGGAGATTTCTGTGAACCGGCCTGGTGTCAGGTTTTCACCGACCAGTTCGGCGGCAATCTGTGCCTGCCATTCGACCGCGCTGCGGGTAGCAACCGGCTCCGCCCAGTGCGCGAGGAACTCCACCAGAACGACCCCGATCACGCTGAACCAGACCAGGGCACCCCAGATGGCACGCACCCGGTCCGTAATGTGGATTGTGTGCAATTCGCGTGAATTCTGCAGGGCCGCAAATGCCCGCGCCAACCCGATCGCCATGCAGATGTAGAGAATTTCACGGGTCAGTGCAGGCGTCGCCAAAAAGGCTTGCCCGGCAAGGGTAATCAGACCCTGGCCCTTGGCGGTGACCAGATCGAACAGTTCGAGCATGTTGGTCAGCCAGACGAGCGTTGCCGCAATCAGGCAAAGAGCTATGGCGTCGTGCAAAAACTGGCCCAGCAAATAGCGCGTCAACCGACTCATGCTGCCAGTGAACATAGTGCCGCACGGCGGTCAACTGCGCTTGATTGAAACTGGGTCTGCGGGTCGCGATCTTGACCACCGCAAGCGAAGAATTCACACTGTTCCGGTCACCTTGACGGCCCATTTCTGCGCGGAATCCAGATGTCAGCAAAAACCGATATCCTTTTCTACCATTTGGAAAACCAGCCGCTCGAGCGCGTGCTTCCAGTTCTGCTGGAAAAAACGCTCGAACGCGGCTGGCGTGCCGTGGTTGAATGCGGCAGCGTCGAGCGCGCGGAGAATCTTGATGCGGTCCTGTGGACCTTGCGCGATGATGGATTTCTGCCGCACGGTTTGTCGGGGTCATCCACCGACGCGCGCCAGCCTGTCCTGCTGACTGTGGAAGGCGGAAACGCCAACGGTGCGCAGGTGCGCTTCTTCGTCGACCGCGCCCGACCCAGCAACGAACAGGAATACGAGCGCGTGGTTTACATGTTCGACGGGCACGATGTTGAAGCGATCAACGCAGCCCGTGAGGACTGGAAGCGGCTTCGCGATGATTTTGAGGTGACCTATTGGCAGCAAAGCCCGGAAGGGCGCTGGCAGAAAAAAGGTTGATCGACAGCCAGACCAGCTTGAATCTAGTTGTCGTTTGCAGCGGCCAAGTGCTTGTTGATCATGTAGAAAAAGTCGTCGAGCAATTCGTAGCACACAATGATCTGCACTTCGTTTTCGTCGTAAAAGGCGTTGGGTTCGCCGCACTGCTGGGCATTGATTTCAATGCGCCGCGTCAGGCCGTATCCCTCACGCAGATCCTCAGCGAGGCTCTCCAGCAGTCGGCTCTGGCGTAGAGTCTTGTAGGCCAGTTCGAACTCGTCTTCGGCATATCCATAGTTCACATCGACCTGAATGGGTACGGTCTTGCGGGCATGAGGGTCGATGAGCTTCTGAAAGGAATGCGCGATCTGTGCGTAATCGTCGGCGCATCGGGACTCGCGGGCGCGATCAATGCCCCATTCGCGGGCGGTGGCGTGAAAGGTCCCGCGATCCTTGCCCACCATCAGGCAGACAATCTGGTAGGCCCGCTGCAGATCAAGGCTGTGTTCGTCGTAATAGTCGGACACCTGCCGGCGCGCGCCGCCATATATTTCGTCTTCGAGGCGCCATCCGAGCGCGGAGTCCTTCAGCGCGGTTTCGATAGCCCGGCGGCTCTGGTTCAACAGAATGTAGGTGGCGAAATTGTCGGCCACGTCTTCCTCGCGCGAAAGTACCGGCCAGTCGAGTTGGTCGACGAGCAAATGCCCCACCTCATGGTAGATGGTGAAGAGCGTGTTGTTGATGACGAAGCGGGTTTCCTTGTCCATATCGCGATGGATGAGGATATCGACGAGTTCGCTTTCTGCCTTGGTCTTGGAACTGCCATCCTTGGCAAGGGCAGGGGTACCAACGAGAATAAGGGCGAGAAACAACCCCACGACCATTCGCAACATGTTCCGTCCTCCTTCACCCGCCAAAGCCCATTGTGTTGGGGCCACAGCCGATTGCAGCGGGAATTCTAGTCACTCGGCGGAATTTGCCAAGGGCGATTGGCCGCGCGGACCGATTGACCTGACGAGATGGTCAATGAATGCGCGAACGCGGGGGTCTCTTTGGCGCTCCGGTAGCATGATGGCACTCAACGGCACGCTCTGATCGGCATGAACGTCTTCCAGAACCGGCACCAGCGTGCCGTCAGCCAGATGCCGCGCCACGCAAATCCGTGCAAGTCGTGCGATGCCCATTCCCGCCACCGCCATGTCGCGGACACTGTCCGCGCTGTCGCTGCTCACATTGGCGCGGATTTGGACCGTTTCGACGCCATTTTCGCTCGTGAACGGCCACTTGCTTAGCGAACTCGTTCCCGCCACCAGAAGACAGCGATGCTTGCCGAGATCCTCCGGACCTGAAGGGGTGCCGTTTCGCGCGAGATAGTCTGGGCTCGCGCAGATCACTCGCGAGACCTCCGTCAGCTTGCGTGAAATCATGTTCGAGTCCGGCAAGGGGCCGGAGCGGATCGCCACATCGACGCGTTCGGAGGCCAGGTCGATGATCCGGTCGGTCACCTCGAGCTGCAACTCGATGCCGGGATAGGCCTCAGCAAAAGCCGGCAGAACGGGCATCAGCCAATGCCGCCCGAATGTCGGCCCGGTGCTGACCCTCAAAAGCCCGGTCGGTTTCGACCCGCCTTGCGACACTTCGTTTTCGGCGTCGCTGATGGCCTGCAGGATGCTTTTGGCCCGTTCGAGATAGGTTTCGCCCTCCGTCGTGAGGTGCAATTCTCTTGTGGTCCGCGTCAGGAGACGAACGCCAAGGCGGTCCTCCATCCGGCTGATCATTCTCGAGACCGCAGATGGCGTCAGGCGCAGGCTTTCGCCCGCAGCCGTGAAGCTCCCTAGCGTTGCGACCCGCTCAAACACCTGCATGTCGCGTGATGTGGACGGCATATTTGTTCCTGAAATGCAAAGCTGATTGCATGAATTTACAGAATTATCGTTTTTGGAACAAGCAATATGCTGACCCCACTCCAGCAAGGGAGAGGGACATGAACACATACCGTCTGATTTTCAATTACATCCTGGTTGCGCGCGAACTTGACCGCAAAAACCGCGCGGGCCAACAAGATACCCATCAAGTCGGGGCAAACTCCGAGGGTCGTGAGGTTGGCCGCAATGCACTGCGGCAGGCGTTTCAAGCGCGCCATGCCGGGATGTCGGCGCCGGTCGTCTCACAACCCGAACGTTGTGTCTGCTAGTCGCCCTGGGGTGACCAGCTCCGGGGTGCTGTTTCGAAGCCTTCGAACTGAAATCCCGGAGCGACTGTGCACCCCACCAATGTCCAGTCCCCGAGGCTCTCAGCGCTTTGCCAGTGGCCGGCCGGCACGACGATCTGAGGTTGTTCTCCCTTCAGAACGCCCGCACCGAGTGTAAGGGTCTCCAACCTCGTACCATCCGAAATCGACAGGGCGAGAGGTGAACCCGTATAAAAATGCCAGACCTCCGCAGCGTCGACCCGATGCCAATGGGACCGTTCGCCTTTCTGCAACAGATAGTAGATTGCGGTCGAATGCGCGCGTCCGCCGGACCGCAAGTCCTCGAAGGTCTGCCGATACCGACCGCCTTCCGGGTGAGGTCTTAGCCCCAGCGCGTCGATGATGTCTTGCACCTTCATGTCTGCGCCAATTCCGCTTCTTCCAGTGCACCGCTTTTTTCAAGCCACAATTCTTCGGTCGCTTCGATCTCGCCCTCGAGCCGCGACTTGTCCTTTCCCAGCGAAATGACCTCATCGGGATCGCCTGCATAAAGGTCCGGATCGCCAAGCCGGCGCTCGATCATGTCGAGCTCATGCTTGAGGCGCTCGATCCGGGCCTCGGCCGCCCGGATTTCCTTGCGCAGGGGCGCCAGTTCCGCCCGCTTGGCCGCCGCTTCCTGCCGCTCGCGTTTTCGATCGGTCGAAGCCGTCGGTCCCTTGGGCCGGTCTGACCTGTCTCCGCCGCCCGCGCGCGAAATCAGCATCCGCTGATAAGCTTCCATATCGTCGTCCCAGACCTTGATCGTGCCGTCTTCGGCAATCCAGATCTCGTCGACTGTCGCGTCGATCAAATGCCGGTCATGGCTGATGATCAGCACGGCGCCCTCATATTCATTAAGCGCCTGCACCAGCGCATCGCGGCTATCGATGTCGAGGTGGTTGGTCGGCTCGTCCAGAACCAGCATGGCCGGGCCGTCGAAGGTAATCAGGCCCATCAGAAGTCGCGCCCGTTCGCCGCCCGAGAGGTTTTCCGCGGGCGTGTCCATTTTGACGGTCGAAAGCCCCATCTGCGCGACCCGGGCCCGCCGTTGCGCATTGGTTGATTCCCACATCAGTTCGTCGACATGCTCGACCGCGCTGAGTTTCGGTTTCAGCATGTCCATCTGGTGCTGGGCGAAATAGGCGACGTTGAAGCCGCGTCCGCGCCGGAATTGGCCGCCCATTGGCTTGAGCTCTCCGGCAATGAGTTTGGCGAAGGTCGATTTGCCGTTGCCGTTGATTCCGACAAGGGCGATGCGGTCTTCAGGGTCGATCCGCTGATTGATCCGCGACAGAACCGGCTTGTCATCATAGCCGACCGCCACGTCCTCGAAATCGAGCATGGGCCGCGCCATCGCCTTTTTCGGGTTCGGAAAGGTGAACGGTTGCACGTCGGCATCGAAAATGGCCTCCGGTGGCTTCATTTTCGAGATTTTCTTCATGCGCGCCTGGGCCTGCTTGGCCTTCGTGGCCTTGGCGCGGAACCGGTCGACAAACGATTGCATATGCGCGATTTCGGTCATGGCCTTGTCGCGGGCCTTGTTCTGCAGCTCCATTTGCATGCGGCGCGTTTCGGCAAAGGTGTCGTAGGCGCCGCGATAAAAGGTCAGCTTCAGCCGATCGAGATGAGCTATGCTGCTCACGGCCTTGTTCAGCAGGTCCCGGTCGTGCGAAATCAAAAGCACGGTGTGCGGATAGGTGATCAGATAGCGCTCCAGCCACAGGGCGCCTTCAAGGTCGAGATAGTTGGTCGGCTCGTCGAGTAAGAGCAGGTCCGGCTGCGAAAATAGCACGCCCGCCAGTGCCACGCGCATCCGCCAGCCGCCCGAAAGGGTCGAGCAGGGATCGCTCATCCGCGGCGTCGCAAAGCCCAGACCCTTGAGAATGGAGGCTGCCCGCGCCTCCGCCGAGTGTGCCCCGATATCAGCCAGGCGCGTGTGGATTTCGGCGATCTCATGCGGGTCGGTTTCGCGCTCGGCCCGCTTGAGAAGTTGTGCCCGCTCCCGGTCTGCGGAAAGCACCATGTCGATGATCGGCGTTTCGCTGGCGGGAGCCTCCTGCGCCACTCCGCCAATGCGCCAGCGCGGATGCACGCTGATCGTGCCGTCGTCGGGCAGCATCTCTCCCCGGATCAGCTGGAACAGGGTCGTCTTGCCCGTGCCGTTGCGCCCCACCAAACCGGTTTTGGAGCCGGCGGGCAGGGTGAGCGAGGCCTTGTCAAAGAGCTTCCGGCCCTCGATCGCATATGTCAGATCGGAGATGGTCAGCATGGTAGAACCCGAGAAAACGAACGGGTGCCTGATAGCGGCAATTGCGCATGGCTGGCAATGCCGGCCTTCCCGGCGCCGGCGGAGAATTTCTCCCCCTTGCCGGGTGTGGGCCGCTGCGCTAAAGGGGCGCCAATTCGTTCCCAAAGGAGATTTCCATGGCTCTCGAGCGCACCTTTTCCATCATCAAGCCCGATGCCACCAAGCGCAACATCACCGGCAAGATCATCGCCAAGTTCGAGGATGCCGGCCTGCGCGTCGTCGCTTCAAAGCGCATCCACATGACCCGCGAGCAGGCCGAAGGTTTCTATGCGGTCCACAAGGAACGCCCCTTCTTCGGCGAGCTGGTCGATTTCATGATTTCCGAGCCGGTCGTCGTTCAGGTTCTCGAAGGTGAAAACGCCATCGCCAAAAACCGCGAAGTCATGGGCGCCACCAATCCTGACAATGCGGCGGAAGGCACCATCCGAAAGGAATTCGCGCTCTCGGTCGGCGAAAACTCTGTGCATGGTTCCGACGCGCCGGAAACTGCGGCAGAGGAAATCAAGTTCTTCTTCACCGACGCCGAAATCGTTGGGTGATCGACGGACGAGCACCGGTCGGCACGGCTGGGCAAATCGCATTTTCCAAAAGAGCCGCAATCGCGGCTCTTTTTTTGTGTTGCGGGCTCGCGGCAGTATGGAATCCAGGTTTCGTGATCACCATATTCATGAATGTTGGGGGCGTTCAGGAACTCTAAATGAGGAGGTTCCGATGAGAAACGAAACCAAAACCACCGAAAAGTTGCCAACCCACACGCACAATCCGTTCATGGATCTGCAAAAGCGTATGGACGATCTTTTTACCGATTTCTCGATCGGTTATTCTTGGCCGGAGATCTTTTCCGGTTCACGCGCTGACGTCGTCCCGAAAATGGACGTTCGCAACGTCGAAGACAAGGTGATCGTCACAGCTGAGCTGCCCGGCGTGGTGGAGAAAGATATCGACATCAATGTCGATCACGACATGCTGACGATTTCCGGCGAAAAACATTCGGAAACGGAATCGAAGGAAGACGAATGGATGCGCTCGGAGCGCTCCTACGGAAGTTTTTCCCGCACAGTCCGGTTGCCGTTCACCATCAACCCCGATGAGGTGACGGCCAGGTTCCAGCACGGCGTGCTGACCGTCGAAGTCAAGCACCCGCCTGAAAAACTGCGGACGAGCAAGAAGATCCCGATTGCCGGGACCCACTAGGCATAAATGCTGAACGAAGAGGGGGCCATCCGGCCCCCTCGGTTTTTTGGTGAATCAATCTCTTTGGAAAATCAGATAACCTTGCGGACTTCCTCAAGAAATCCCGCGACGGCCGCGCGCAGGCCTTCGCCGTTTTCGTTGAGCCCCTTCGATGCCGCCAGAACCTGACCCGCGATCTGATCGGTTTCGGAAACCGCCTGACTGATCATCTGGATATTGGCGCTGACTTCTGTCGTGCCCCGCGCGGCCTGATCGATGTTGCCGGCGATTTCCTGGGTGGCCGCGCTCTGCTCTTCAACCGCTGCGGCGATGGTGGTCGAGACCTCATCGACCCGGGCAATCGTTTCTCCGATCCGCGCAATTGCGTCGACCGCGCGATTGCTCGCTTCCTGAATTTCCGCAATCTGCTTGCCGATTTCCTCGGTCGCGGTGGCCGTCTGGTTGGCCAGCGACTTAACCTCGGAGGCGACGACCGCAAACCCCTTGCCCGCTTCGCCGGCGCGTGCAGCTTCAATGGAGGTGTTCAGGGCCAGAAGGTTGGTCTGGTCGGCAATATCGGCGATGAGCGCTACGACCTCGCCGATTTTACGGGAGGCATCTGCCAACCCTCTGACGTCTTCATTGGCCTGGCGCACTTCCTGAACGGCGGCACCGGTCACCTGGCTGGCGCGGTTGACCTGTTCGGAAATCTCGCTGACCGAATTGGTCATTTCCTCTGTGGCCGCCGCAACCGAGGACACGCTCGCCGATGCCTGTTCCGCAGCGGATGACACGGCCATCGATTGCTGCGTGGTGCTCGAGGAACTCTCACCCATATTGGTGGCCGAGGTCTGCAACCCGCCCGCCGCGTCGGTGACGCTGCTGACGACCTGACCCATTTCTTCCTCAAACTTCGAGACAACTCCCGAAAAGGCGCTGACGCGCCCTTCCATGGATTCCATCGCAACATTGATGGTGCGGCTGGCTTCTCCGAAAGCGCCAAGCATGCCGCGCTCGGAGATTTTGCGGAAATACTTGTTTGCCGCGACATATTCGAGCGAAGCGCGGGTTTCCCGCACATAGGCGTCGCAGCGATCGATCATCCGGTTGACCGCATGCAGCAATTCACCGGCATCGCCTTTCTCGCTGATGCCGATTACACGCGCCTCGAAGTCGCCCTGGGAGACAGCGGCACAAACCTTGAGCGCTTTCTGGATGGCGCTTTTGTTGGCGTTGGAAAACATCATGCTTGGCTCCTTCAGGCAGCGAGTGTGAGGACGAAGCGGTCGTAGGCCATGCCCTTTTCGGCAAGAAAGGCCTTGACCTGTTCCAGCGAGGCAGCCAGCCCGTCTTTACGGTTGGCGTTGGCGCGTTCTGTTTTGAGAAGGCTGGCGTAGAGCGGTCTGATATGGTTGTCGAGAATTGACCGGTCCGGCACCCGCCGGTTGGAATGGAAGCCAACCACATTTCCATGTGCGTCCCGGCTCGGGGTAACGTGCGCATTGACCCAATAATGGTCGCCATTTTTGCAGCGGTTGACCACATAGGCGAAGATCTCGTCGCCGTTCTGGATCGTCTCCCAAAGAAGCGCAAAAATCGCGCGCGGCATGTCGGGATGCCGGATCATCGCGTGCGGCTGCCCGATGCATTCTTGCTCGGTATACCCGGCAACCCGCAAAAACACGTCGTTGCAATAGGTTATGTGGCCCTTGAGATTGGTTTTCGAGACGATCAACTCGTCCTCGTCGAAAAACTGCTCAACGCCGCTCAGACTCAGCTCTTTCGCCATGCTCGCCTCCGTGAGATGAAATCGCAAAAAGGCTATGTGGCTTTGGCTAACGGAATGTGGGGGCAGGGATCAGGAAAACGACTTAGGCGCCAGCGGGGCTTGGATCTCAAACGATCTCGATATGCCCTTTGATGTCTTCAAAATCGGCGCCCTTGATCTTGAGCAGGTCACCATGTCCGAAATCGAACACATAGCCCCACTTGCTGTCGTGTCCGAGCTGGTTGAGAACCGCCCGCGCACTCTTTTTGCCAGCCCATAGATCTTCATCGAGAACGATCACGTCGTTCCCGTGGAAATCGACGATCCGGTCGTCACGGTCCCCATCACCAAAGTGAAAGCGGTCAGCGCCGTTGCCGCCTTCGAGAATGTCTCGCCCTTTGCCGCCCCAGAGATCGTCGGAGCCATTTCCGCCCAGAAGCCGGTCGTTGCCGCTCCGTCCACGCAGAACATCAGCACCATCGTTACCCCAGAGTTTGTTCGCAGCGCCGTTGCCGCCGAGAAAATCCTTGCCCGAACCGCCCTTGGCATTTTCAATGAGCGAGCGTTTGTCTCCCTCGAACAACAAAGCGTTGAAGATATTGCCCCGCGAATGGAAACCCTCGCCGAGGTCGGCGAGTTGGTTCTGCGAGAACGTGCTGTGCCCACCGGGCCGGAGGTCGACCTTCACGCCGCTTGTATAAGCGGAAAGGTCATATGTGTCCTTGCCGCCACCATCCCAGATGGTGGCAAAGATGCGGTTTTCACCCGGCGCAATCGCAACCCCGCCATTGACGAGGGTGTTTCCGCTGCCCGGTGTCCATTTGTAGACCGTATTGCCGGAATTGGTGCTGTAGTCGGCTCCATACATGTATTGCAGGGCAGCGATATCGAACATCATGTAGGTTTGGGCGCGACCCCAAACCTCGTTGGTGAACGCAGAACCATCCGAACCGACATGCGACTTGTAGGTCATGATGGAGAATTCCATCGAATCCAGATCGGCTGGCAGCGCCCCGAACACATTGTTTTCGTGCGGATGCTTCAGCCCGAGAGCGTGGCCAATTTCGTGCTGGATCGTGTACCAGGCCCAGTTGCCCGCAACCGAATTGTCGTAATAGTCGAAGAACCAGACATCGCCGCCTGTGTCCTCGGTGTCGGGGTAGAAGCCCCAAGCACCGTGATAGGCCGTGCCGCTATCATTTCCGAGTCGGATTTGCGCGTTGGTCGCGCTGGAAAAATCGACCTCGAGATTTGTGAAGCCTTCGACGCTGAAACCATCGTCCGCGGCCGTGCCGGCCTGCTTGTCGAGAGCAAATGCAGCCGTTGCCATGATCGAGGCACCGACTTGCGAGAAGGTCGAGATGTCGTCTGGATAGGCGTAATCGCCTTCGCTATCGGGGAAGTCGAAAAAGATCTGGTTGTCGCCCCAGCGCACGCCGCTGAGCAGGGCATCGACATCGATGTTACCCGAGGCAAAAACGCTCTGAATGCTGTGACCAACGCCGCTCATTGGATCCTCCGCAGACATTCCGACTAGCCGTGAGGACCGCCCGGATCAAACGATTGCAGTCGTTAATCTTAACCTGAAACCGTTTGGGGCTGGATGCCGGGCGCGCGCCGCGCTAGGGATCGGTGAAACGCGAAAAGTCCCGAAAATGAACCAGCACCCTCGCATCGCACGCTCCGTATGTCCCCACGATTGCCCGTCGACATGCGCTCTCGATATTGAAATCGGTGTTGATGGCCGCATGGGACGCGTTCGAGGCGCCAAGGACGATCCATATACGGCCGGCGTGATCTGCGAGAAGGTTGCCCGCTATGCCGAGCGCTATCATCATCCCGACCGCCTGCTTCATCCGCTCCGGCGCACCGGCGCAAAAGGCGAGGGGAAGTGGCAGCGCATTTCCTGGAACGAGGCGTTTGAGGAAATCACCGCCCGCTTCGCCGAAGTGGAACGTGATTTCGGCCCGGAATCCGTCTGGCCCTATTTCTACGCCGGCACGATGGGCCACGTTCACCGCAACACCATCGACAAATTGCG
This sequence comes from Hyphomicrobiaceae bacterium, assembly GCA_020638065.1. Classification (GTDB taxonomy): domain Bacteria; phylum Pseudomonadota; class Alphaproteobacteria; order Rhizobiales; family Devosiaceae; genus JACKJF01. The sequence goes on from JACKJG010000011.1 coordinate 125,528, forward strand.
CAACCTGCGCGGCTATTCCCGGCAATACGAAACCATCTGTTCCCACGTCGCCTATGCTGGCTATCTGGCCGGAACCGGTCTGATCACCGGTGTCGATCCCGTCGACATGGCCAAAGCGGAGGTCGTGGTGATCTGGGGTACCAATCCCGTCAACACCCAGGTCAATGTTATGACCCACGCCATGCGCGCCAAGAAGAATGGCGCCAAGCTCGTGGTGATCGACATCTACCGCACGGGGACAATGGAACAGGCCGATATGCCCATCTTGCTCCGGCCTGGCAGCGACGGTGCATTTGCAGCCGCGGTTATGCAGGTCCTGTTGCGCGACGGCTTGGCGGATCGGGAATATCTGCGCGATTTCACGGACTTCTCGGACGAGTTTGAATCACATCTGCAAACCCGGACGCCGGAATGGGCCGCCGAAATTACCGGCCTCAGCGTCGCCGAGATCGAGGCGTTCGCCCACCTCGTCGGAACGCAAAAGGCCACCTATTTTCGGCTCGGATTCGGGTTCACACGTCAGAAAAACGGTATCACCAACATGCACGCGGCGCTGTGCATCCCCGCCGTGACGGGTGCATGGAGATATCCCGGTGGGGGTGCATTTCATTCCCATGGCGGCGGCTGGGGACTGAACAAGATTGCGATCAATGCCAGCGACAGGGCTGTGTCGGGCGTGCGGGTGCTCGACATGAGCCAGATCGGCCGCGTTCTCACCGGCGACGCGGAGGCGCTTCGCGGCGGCGGCCCGGTTAAGGCCATGATCATCCAGAACACCAATCCCGTCGTGGTCGCCCCCGAACAGGAACTGGTCAAACAGGGATTTGCCCGCGACGACCTGTTTATCGTCGTGCATGAGCAGTTCATGACCGAAACGGCCGAAATGGCCGATATCGTCCTGCCCGCCACCATGTTCACCGAGCATAACGACTATTACACGCGCGGCGGACACAATCGCGTTCTGCTCGGCCCGAAGATCATGGACGCCCCGAGCGAGTGCCGGTCAAACTTCGATGTCATCCGCGAATTGGCTATCCGGCTCGGAACCGATCCGAATCTCTTTGCATATTCGGACGAAGAAGTCGTGGAAAGGACTTTCGAACTGTCCGGCTATCCTGACTATTCCGAGATCAGGCAGCAAGGATATGTCGATCGCGCCTTCACTGAGGACAGAGCGCATTTTGCCGATGGATTTGGCTGGCCCGACAAACGTTTTCGCTTCGCACCAGACTGGGAAGATGTCCGGAAGTTGCTGGGTTATGAATGGCACTATGACCCGGCAATCATGCCGAAATATGCCGGCCATTTCGACGTCAATGAAAAGGCCAACGACGAGCACCCATTCAAGCTGGCGACCAGTCCGTCACGCACGTTTCTCAATACCAGTTTTACTGAAACGCCGGGCAGCCGCAAACGGGAAGGGTCCCCGCGCGCTTTTCTTCATCCCGAAGATGCGCGCGCCATGTTCATTTCAGATGGCGACATGATTCAGATTGGCAACAGACGCGGGCAAGTGACTCTCACCGCCCAGCTTTTCGACGGATTACAGAAGGGTGTCGTTATCGTCGAGACACTGCATCGCAACGCTGAACACGCTGACAAACGCGGCATCAATACGCTCGTCGGAGCAGATCGCACGCCGCCATTTGGCGGCGCTGCTTTCCACGATGCGGCGGTCTGGGTGCGGCGGGCCGATCAGGCCCAATAGGCCGCGTAGAAGAACCAGAGCGTCAGTCCGGTTCCGTATATGATGATTGCGATGCGAAGAACCCGCACCGGGATATATTGTGCAATCCTTGCGGCAACAAACCCGCCCACCAGCGTCCCGGCGAAGACATAGGAACCGGCAATCCAGGCTATGGAACCTCCAAGCGCAAACCGCACCGTCGCGATCGCCGCGACTACCGCGCTCAAAAGCAGTTTGAGACCATTCATGGCGTGAATTTCGGTCAATCCCGCGAGCGCCAGAAAGGCCAGCAGGATGATGCCGAGGCCGCCATTGAAAAACCCGCCATAGATGTTCACCAGCACCAGCAGGACAAAAAGCGCGACCGCGCCGGCCAGCCCGGCGCGCCGGTGGCTCGACGCAACGCGACGAACAAGGGCATTGATTTGCGCGCCAAAAGCGAAGAGCACGACGGCAAGCGCCATCAGCCAGGGCAGGGTAAGGTTGAACTGATCGTTCGAAATATGCAGCAGCAATTCCGCGCCGAGCAGGGCCCCGATCACCGTGGCTGCGATATAGCCCGGCAATCGATTCAGTTCGGGCCTGAAGTGTCTCCAGAATCCGGCTGCGCCCGATACGTAGCCGGGCAGGGCAGCAAAGGTGTTCGTCGCGTTTGCCGCGACCGGAGGAATGCCTGCGGCCAGAAGCGCCGGGAATGCGATGAACGAACCGCCGCCAGCCAGCGCGTTCAGAACACCCGCCAGCACACCGGCACCAAATAGCAGCAAGGCCTCTAGCATTATCTCCCCCTTGCACCACCTCTGCCCGACTGGAACGGGTCTGTCCAATGCCGAGTTGGAATGACGGCATCAGTCGTGCGAATGGGTTCACGCATATTTCATCGGCAATATACGATGAATTCTTGCGGTCCGTTCTCCATCGTCCTAGGTTTTGGTCAATTCGCCATCAACGAGCCGGACAAATCCATGACCAGTCAGAGCAAACCGATCGAGCTCTATTATTTCCCGACGCCGAACGGCAAAAAGATATCGATCATGCTCGAGGAACTGGGCGTGCCCTACAGCGTGCATTTCGTGCATATCGGGCGCGGCGATCAGTTCAAACCAGAGTTCCTCGCCATCTCCCCCAACAATCGCATTCCGGCAATTGTCGATCCGGAAGGGCCGGATGGCGAACCGATTTCAGTCTTTGAAAGCGGCGCGATCCTGCAATATCTCGGCGACAAGTTCGGGCGTTTCTACCCAAGGGATGCGCGCAAACGCACCGAGGTCAATCAATGGCTGATGTGGCAGATGGGTGGCTTCGGACCCATGTTGGGGCAGAACCACCATTTTGTTCAATATGCGCCCGAGCAGATCCCCTATGCCATCGACCGCTATGTGAACGAAACCCACCGTCTTTATGGCGTGCTCAACAAGCAGCTCGAGGGGAAGAACTACATCTGCGGAGAATTCTCGATCGCTGATATCGCCTGCATCGGCTGGGCCCTGGGCCACGAGCGACAGAGAATGGACATCAGTGAGTTTCCAAACGTACGCGACTGGATAGATCGCATGCAGGCTCGCCCCGGTGTGGCCGCAGGTCTCGCGGTTAAAGGTGACGATTCCGCCGACAAGCCACTGCGCGACGATGATCAAGCCAAGAAAGTGCTGTTCGGGCAGAAGTGAAGGGGGGCGCGGGAGTTACACTCGCACCGGTAATTCAGCCCTAGACGATCTGGACATCGTCCTTGAGCTGGTTCTTGGTGACGTCGTAAATGGTCAGGACGTCGCCGCCGCCAAAGTCCAGGATGAAATCGCCATTCTGGGCATGTCCAAACTGGTTGAGCACCTTGTTGACGCTTTTTGTGCCCTTCCAGAGGTTGTCGTCGAGCACGACCGTGTCCTTGTTGTTTTCGAAATCGATGATCTTGTCGCGGTCATAGTTCTTGCCGAACACAAATTTGTCGGCATTTTGGCGGCCCTGCAGCGTGTCGTTTTGTCTGCCGCCGTCAAGCAGGTCCTTGCCTTTGCCGCCGCTCAGCCAGTCGTTGCCTTTTCCGCCATAGACCTCATCGTTTCCTGCTCCTGCATAGAAGACGTCATTGCCATTCGCGAGATAGACAATGTCATTTCCGTTGGGTTGGAAAAGGGCGCCGTCGCCAACCTTGGTGACGCCAAGCGCATAATCGTCCGCGGAAGCGCCCTTTCGGGCGTCAAAAACCCAATTCTTGCTCATGAAGAAGTTTTCGAACGCGAACTTGTCGCTATTGGTCGACTCGGCCTGATAGAGCGCTGCCATTTCGTTGAAAGTGAACTTGCCCTTGAAGGTGGCCAGTTTTTCGCCGCTCTTGAATGCAGTGATGGATTGTATGGTTCCCGAAGCGAGCGTGTCTCCATTGTAGGAGAAACCTTTCCCCTCAACCTTGAATACGTACTTGCCAATCTTGGTGCTGAAACTTGTGCTTGTCTGGCCGCTCGATCTGAGATCGGCATCCACGAATTTCTCGACAAGCGTCACGGCATCCTGCACCGCCAAAGTTGCTCCTTTGGCGACCGTCGTTACGTACCTCACCATTGTTTCCCTCGGTCAAAAACTGAATTGAATGCAATTGATTGAACATAAGGATCGTTCAAGGGGTAGCCTAGATTGACTATCCCATTGAGGCAACACAGCATTCGGGAAAAGCGTTAATCCGCAGACGCCGTGCGAGTTCAGCCGTCCAGTTCGGTCTGATCTGCCACGATCACCGGCGCGCGCACCCAGATCTGACCGTCGCAGATGGTGCGCCAGGCAACGCAACCCCCCACCATGATCCGGTTGCCGTCAACGATGTCGGCGAAGCCGTCATAGGTCTTGCCATCCTGCGGATTGTAGATCTTGCCTTCAAGGTGGGTGGGGTTGACCTCTTTGGTCAGCACCAGCATCGGCATGCCCATGATTGGCCGGTCGCGAAGGGCAGGGTCCTGGTTGTTGACGTCGCGGAAGTCGCCCTGCAGCTCCGCAATCCGCTCGGGCCCATACTTGTCGATGACCTCCTGCGGCAATTCGACCTTCGAGACGTATCCGCAAAACCCTTCTTCGCAGGGTTCAATGGTAACTTCCGACTGGTTCTGGGTGATCCAGGTCCCAACCAGAATGGGGGTCAGCATGTCTTGCGCCGCCGCCGCACCCGGCAGCGTGGCACATGCTGATGCCAAAAGAAGAACTGAAGCAATGGCGCCCGCTTTCATGCGTCCGTCTCCGCAAACAACGCCGACAATAGAAGACTATTGTAGCCGAACTGCGACAATGCCAGCAAGCCGCGGTCAATTGAGAAAAAAAGTTCCGTAAACAGGCTCATCCGCGCGACGGCGTGCACACAAAAACCAACCCGTCCGCCCACGCGGCGGTTCCTGATGTCCGGTACGTGTCGCGGTGCCTAGCCCGCGATATAGTCCATGAGCGCGGCCCGGTCGGCCTCGGTCGCCTCGATCTTGAGCTTGACCACGTCGCCGATCGAAATGATGCCGGCCAGCCTTCCGCCCTCCACCACCGGCAGATGGCGGACGCGATGCTGGGTCATCATCGACATCAATTCGTCCACGCTGGTGTCTTTGGCGGCCACATAAGGCTCTGCGGTCATGCAGGCCTCGATGGGCCGGTCCAGAGAACCGGAACCGCTATCGGCCAACAGGCGCACCACATCGCGCTCCGATGTGATGCCTGCAACGGCGCCGGACGGGTCCAGCACCACAAGTGCGCCAATGTTGTGCTGGCGCAGCAAAGTGACCGCGTCGCTGACCTTGGCGCCTGTCTCGAGCGTCACAACGGCGTTGCCCTTGCGCTCGAGGATCGTCATCACATTCATCTTGCCCTCCTCACCAGATGTTGCAATGGCGGGGGCATTTAAGCATGCAATTTGAAACTCTCAAAGCGCGTTGCATTTTCGGAGACTTCGGTCTCTTCGGTTGGCCGGCCGACGCAATGATAAGCGAACCCGGCCCGCACGACCTCTTCCTTGCGATAAATATTTCTAAGATCGACAAGAACGCGTTCGGCCATCGCCGTCCCCAACCGGTCGAGATCCAGTGCCCGCAGCGAAGTCCACTCTGTCACGATAACCGCGGCATCCGCACCTTTGGCGGCCTCATAGGGGTCGTCGACAAACCGCACCCGCGAATCGGCAACCGCACGTTGCGCCTGTTCGTTGCCGACCGGGTCATGTGCAACGATGCTGGCACCCTGATCGAGAAGAGCGGTGATGATCGAAAGGCTCGGCGCGTCCCGCATGTCGTCGGTGTTGGGCTTGAAGGTCAGCCCGAGCATGCAGATTGTCTTGCCGCGCACACTGCCGCCACAGGCCGCGATGACCTTTTTGGCCATATCCCGCTTGCGCCGGTCATTGACGTAGATGGTCGCCTCCACCAGCCTTAGCTCAGTCGAGAAATCGTGAGCGGTTTTGGAGAGCGCCAGCAGGTCCTTGGGAAAGCACGAGCCGCCAAACCCGGGACCGGAATGCAGAAATTTCGAGCCGATACGCTGGTCGAGCCCGATCCCGCGGGCAACGTCCTGAACGTTGGCGCCCGTCTTTTCGCACAGATCGGCGATTTCGTTGATGAAGCTGATCTTCATCGCAAGGAAAGCATTGGCCGCGTATTTGGTCAGCTCGGCCGTCCGGCGCGAAACGAAAACCAGCGGCGCCTGATTGAGGTAGAGCGGCCGATAGACCTCGCTCATGACTTCGCGGGCGTGTTCGCTGTCGACGCCGACAATGATCCGGTTGGGCCGCCTGAATTCGTCGATGGCCGCGCCCTCGCGCATGAATTCGGGGTTGGAGGCGACCTTGATAGCACTACCTGGGCGCAACTCCGCGACAATGCGTTCGATCTCGTCGCCAGTACCGACGGGCACGGTCGATTTGGTCACGATTACCGCATCGTCGCGCAACAAGGGCACCAATTGGCGGGCGGCGGCAAAAACGTATTGCAGGTCGGCATGTCCGTCCCCACGCCGGGAGGGCGTGCCAACCGCGAGGAAAACGACATCGGCGTCGCTGACCGCATCGTCCGGCGCGGTGGCGAAATCGAGCCGGCCCCCGGTGACATTGTTCTTCACGAGCTCTTCGAGACCAGGCTCATAGATGGGAATAAGGCCATCGCGCAGGGCATCGATTTTTTGGGTATCGGAATCAACGCAAGTTACATGGTGCCCGAAATCGGCAAAGCACGCGCCCGAAACAAGTCCCACATAACCCGTACCAATCATCGCCAGACGCATGGCCATCTGTCCTTTCGGCTGTCGCGGCAGCAGACCGCGAAATCAACGTTACCGGCCGCAAGGACCCAGCGCAACGCGGCTTGTTTGAGCCTCATGCCACCGCAACCGGCAAACCTGCGGGTACTGCGCGCACTGGGGCGAGGTGATTGTGAAAAATATCGGTGGCCCGTTTCCAGGTGAATTGCTGCGAAAACCGGTGCGCGTCATGCCGTGACAATTGCAGGGCTGCCCGCACAGCGGCACCAAGATCATTGTCAAGCGCACCTGCCCGCCGGTCGGTGATGACATCGATCGGGCCGGTAACGGGATAGGCGGCGACAGGCGTTCCGCAGGCGAGCGCCTCGAGCATGACGTTGCCGAACGTGTCGGTTTTGCTCGGAAAAACGAACGCGTCGGCGCTTTGATAGGCCGCGCGCAGGTCCGCACCTTTTTTGAGGCCAAGAAAATGCACCGAAGGGTAGGCTGCCTTGAGTGTTTCGAGCTGCGGGCCGTCGCCAACCACGATCTTGCTGCCTTCGATTTCAAGACGCAAAAAGGCCTCGATATTCTTCTCGATGGCCACCCGTCCGACACAGAGCAGGTGAGGGCCTGGCAAATCCGAGAACAGGCTCTTGGGGCCGGGATGAAAAGCCCCCGTTTCCACGCCGCGCGTCCAGAGGTTTGCCTTGCGGAACCCGCGGTCGAGCAGTTCGTTAGCCACCGTAATGGTGGGCACCAGCATCGCTGAGGCTGGCCAGTGGAACCATTTCAGAAAGGCGTAAGGCACGTCTTCGGGAACCGGCAGGCGCGCTGACAGATATTCCGGAAAGCGGGTGTGATAGCTGGTCGTGAAGTTCAGGCCTGCACGCTCGCAATGCATGCGCGCCGCAAAACCGAGTGGGCCCTCGGTGGCGATGTGAATGTAGTCAGGCTTTTTGCGTGTGATCAGCTGCGCCACGGTGCCGGGAAGGGTCAGCGCCAGCTTTATTTCCGGGTAGGTCGGAACCGGCACCGTCCAGAACGCGTCGGGCGTGACCATGCTGACCTCGAAACCCCTGTTCTCCATATCCGCCTTGATGGCCTCCAGCGTCCTGACGACCCCATTGGTTTGCGGGTGCCATGCGTCGGAGATGATCATGAGATGCTCAGCCATGCGCAAATGCCTTTCCGGTGAGGGCAGAATCGTCTTGGGTTTCGAGCGGTTGGGGTTGCCAGCTCAAAAGCTCGAAGCGGCCGTCGAGGGTTTCGATGATGGCGGTGCGGTTTTCGACCCAGTCCCCGCAATTGAGGTAGTCGATCCCGTAGTCATTGTGCATTTCGGCGATGTGGATGTGTCCGCAGATCACCCCGTCCGCGCCCGCTTCGGCGGCCTCACCAGCCAGCGCCTCGGCAAACCAGTTCTTGATGTCGCCGATTTGCCGGACCTGTCGCTTGCCCCATTTGCTGAGCGACCAGTAATTCCAGCCCAAAAGAACGCGCAGCGCATTGATCGGCCTATTGAGCATCAGCGCCAGATCGTAGGCCCAATGGCCCAGCCGGCTCAGCCAGCCATATTGCGAGACCACGCCGTCGAACTGATCACCGTGCAGCACCAGATAGCGTTTGCCATTGGCGGCGGCATGGACGTAACGCTCGTGCAGTTCGATCTGTCCGAAGGTCACGCCGGTGAATCTTTTCAGGAACGCGTCGTGATTGCCCGGCAGAATGACGACCCGCGTGCCCTTGTCCGCGAGGCGGATCAGCATCATCACCAGGTGATTGTAGGCTTCCGGCCAGATCCAGCGTTTCCTGAGCTTCCAGCTGTCGACAATGTCGCCGACCAGAAACAGGTTGTCGGCCTCATACACTGAGAGAAAGGCACAAAGGTCTGCGGATTTGGAACTGCGCATGCCCAGATGCAGATCGGACACGAAAATGGAACGCACACGCTTCGAAACGGGCCGTTGCGACATCGGTCCAGTCTCCGCCAATTGCCGTGCCTCTGATTATCCGGATGTGCGCAAAGCTTTTGTGACGCCCGCTTTGTCATTCTTTTCAGCTGCTTAGCGCTCACATGTAGATGTCATGCGCGGAATCACACCACCACGCATCGCTCCGGAGCGCGGGCCGACCGTTTCCAGAGATTCCCGTGCCATGACTTTCAGTTGTGAATTGTCGGCTGGTCAGCAATCGTTCAGCGATCGGAGGCGCATTGGCGGCAAATCGTACAAAAGCCGACTAAGCCCTTGATTCAGGCCTTTTGCTCCTATACCGAGGCCAGCGGAGAGGTGGCCGAGTGGTCGAAGGCGCGCCCCTGCTAAGGGCGTAGGCGGGGAACCGTCTCGAGGGTTCGAATCCCTTCCTCTCCGCCACTTGCCCTTGCAAAAGCGTTCTCCCGATCCGGCTGCGGCCGGATTTTTCCGTTGTTCTCGAGGGTTATGCGGAAGGGGCTGAGCACTGGCGCTGCCGCCAAGAGCCCCGGAAGCGGTCTCTCAGGGCCGATATTCTCCGGACCTGTTGCCTGCGGTGATTTGGTGAATTTCCCCCAATGCGCTGGAATGTAAGGATTTTCTGCCGCGTACAGCCTGTTGTGTTTCGAAAATCCAACCGGGCGGCGCCCGGAACCCACATCCAAATTCCGTCAGCCGTTGAACCGGTTCTCATTGTGCCATTGGAGAAAAGCGGGATCCGGTCGGGCGCCCTCGTCAGTAGGCAGCGAGATACTCCGGCCATGAAGCTCATAGTAGTGTCGACCATTGTCGAACTCTTCTCTGATCCTGCGGCTCACTTCAAAGCGGTTCTCCGGGGTCACAGTCACGTACCCGCCGTCAAATAGGCTATGAATGTCTCGCCTCAGAAGAAGGCCGTTCTTGGCTTCGTGTCCGCCCCCTTCACCGTATGGACGAATATGAGCCGCCTCCAGAGCTGGTAGAGTGCGCTCTTGCGTTATGGCGCACCTACGCTGGTATAAGTCGGTCACGAGCACGCGGAAGGCACCTTGGCCGAGACGCGGGCGGATTAGCTGCGGATCGCCGTACCGCGCTTGGTCTTCGGCCATACCGACAAATTGCTGCCGATTCATTCGGTCGTTCACCGCATTCCACAGCGCCAGGCCTTCGGCGTCTCCGGTGCTGTACGTCTTGAACGAAACGATATTTGGTGCCCAGCTTTGCGGGACGGGGATCCAGTCGGCCTCATGGAAGAAGAACGGCTGCGTGAGGATCCGGCAACCGATTTGAAAGTCACTTCGGTCCGACGGGTCGCTCCTGCGATAGCGTGCGATACGGGCTCGCATCTCCTGTGCCGACCGAGCACCATTTGCAACGCCAAAAGCTTCCCAGGCCAGCGAGCATGGCAGAGCATTGGCGTACGTGAACACGCCACCACCGACGATCACGTTGCGGGGTGCGTGTAGCTTGAAGAGAAAGAGCTCGCCGGGTCGAAGTGCCCGGAAGTTCGCCGCTGACGGTGCCCAGAAGTTGACCTCGCCAAGGTTGGGGTGCTGGCGCAACATCTCGAACCAGTCTCCGTCTGTGACTGCGATCACGAGGTTGACGGCCATCACTCGCTACCACTGCCTGGCTGAATGACGGCCCTAGGCGTCAAAGCAAATATCGTTAAGGCATTGTAAATGATGCTACTTTTCTCGAAGCCGGCACTGGGACCATGCTTGGTGGGCGCCGGAGGTCCTTGACAATCAGGCCCAGATGCGCAATATTCTTGGTGTCTCACCTGCCATGTGTAGGAGGAGCATTCGAGGCCGCCTAGGTTCGCTTGGGCGGCTTCAGCCGTTCTAGGGGTTGGCGCGGCGGAACGCATCTCGCTCCTTTCTGAGCTGCGCGATACGCCCACTTTTCTCCGTGCAATAGGCCGTTCTCAAGAGCCAGTAGCCTTGGCGCTGCCCGAGAACGACGAGGTATTCCTCGCGAAACCACAGCAGCGTGTTGACCTGTGTGCCGCGGGTATTCTGCCACACATCGATTTCGGCATGAGCGACCGCATTCTCGATCACCCAGCGCACCCAGCGGATCCGCTCGCAGCGACGCAAATCAGGTAGACGATCATCTTCGACGCTACCTTCCTGTACCAGATGCCAAAACGACGCCCATCGGCGCGCCGCTTCCGGATGGCGACGGCAACCGACGCGAAGCCCCTCGTACTGTACACCGCCGTTGGCAATCTCGGCGACGAAGATGCGGTGGAGCTCGGCTTCATAGGCGGGCCAGTCGCCCCCAAATGCGGCGAACGGCAGTAGATTGGGCGGATTCATCCAGCCGCCTCCCGCGCCCGCCACACGAGAATGTTGAATTTCGTTGCCGTGAAAGTCGATGTGCGGATCAGAACGTTTTGCCCGAGCCGCTCACGCAGCCTGGCCGCGACTGCCGTCTTTGCCGGGCTCGTTGTGAGGCCGCGGTTCGCATATGTAAGCGCTCCGATTACCAGGTCGGTAACCTGGAGCAACTCGCTTTCGTGGCTGCGAACCTGCTGGACACGCTGGATCGCCTGTCGGTCGAAGTCGTAAAGGCTATGGGCCAGCACCTCATGGAGCTTCCGGGTTTTCGGCCCTCCGCGTGTGTCCTTGACGTCCAGGTAGATGCGATACTGATGCGGCGCGCAGAAGATTGGGCGCAGCATGGTGAAATACATCTTGTAGTACCAGTCGTCGTGTGACTGGTCGAAGCGCGCGTGGTCCAGCAAGCCCTTGTCCGGAACGACGAGCCCACGGAACCGAAGCCGCTCATCGTTCAAGAACAGGTCAATCAGCGCCAGGTAGAAATTAGCCTTGGCTGGCGAGACTTTTGTCCATTTCGCCTCGAAATCATGCGCAAGCCCATGGGCGGCCTTCAGCGCCCGCACTGCTTCGGAAATGGCGCGGCTGGCGTCGGCCGGGCAATAGACGGCACCCCAAGCCATTACAGGCACGCCGTCGTGCTCGAGATGGCAGCTTTCGTCGCAATAGACGTTGAACAGGCGTGGCTCCGTCATTCCGCCGCTTCCATCTCATGCATCGATGCCGGGTTCAGCGCGTCGGCGAGAAGGGCTTCGAGGAGGCGCGCTCGAGTGGAGTCGGCGGTGGCGAGGGCGGCCGCCAGCCGATCGCAGAGGGCCATGAGGGCATCGACCTTGGCCACGATGCGGTGTTGTTCGGCGAGGGGTGGGACCGGGATCAGCATGTTCTTCAATGCCGAACCACTGACGTTTGCCTGTCCCGTCTGCTTCTTGATGTGTGGGACAATCTGAGTTTCGCGAAAGTCGGGCGCGTTCATCGCGAGATTGACGTAGATCGGTGAAGTATGATCAGCGCTCAGGCGAATCCGGATTAGGTAGGATGCGAATGTCAGGCAGTCGTCATCACCCCTATAGAGACCGGTTTTTCCCACCAGTTCGGCGCTATTCGTACGGTTATAGAGCAGGTCGAAGTCCTTCAGATACAGCCCCGGCAACTCGTCCGAGGTTTCTGGGATGCGTTTCTCGTTGGTGCGAACGACTGCGCCATCCTGAATGTTTCCCATCGTGAGGACTGGTATCCCCATTTCCGAAGGTGCGGCCTTTGCAGATGTTCCGTATTGTGTGAACAGGGACAGTTCGCCGACCCGAACCCATTGCCATGTTGAAGGGATTTGAAATGGCGCATCAACACCTTGAACGGGGTTCAAAGGCTTTTCGCGCCTCAGTTTCTTCTTCCTCACCATGTCGTCCCGTTTCGCGCTGATAGCCGCGAGGGGACCGGTGACCGGTTCGTCGTTCGGGTCCTGCTCCACCAGTTTGCCGCGGACGGCGAGGTTGAGGATGGTCTGGCGGAGGGGTTTGATCTGGTCGGGGCGGGTGGTGAGTGCGGGGAGCGTGGTGAGGGCGAAGCGGGCGTTGGCCGGGAGATCCGCAGCATCCGCGTCGGGCGCGGTCAAGCGGGCGAGGCTGGCGGCGGTCAGCCGGTCGCGGGTGGCCTGGGCCGCCCCTCGCGCCGCCTCCAGCCGGTCCAGCAGCGCCATCAGCTCCTCCACCTTCGCCACGATCCGCCGCTGCTCGGTGAGGGGTGGAAGGGGGAATGGCACAGCGGCGACGATCTTGCCCGAGACTTCCTTGAAGGTTGTGCCCGGCGCCTTTGCGTCGATGTCGGGCGCGAAGGTCTGCATAGCCAGTGTGATGAAACGCGAGCAGTCGGCGACGTAGGGGACGATGGATTTGAACCCCTGGTTCGTCGAAATCGGGTTCGCAGCGATGGCGACGTAGCCGATTGGCGCGCGGCTGGTGAACAGCACCGTTCCGGCTGGCATCATGGTCGCGGAGGATGAGGCGAATCCTTTCTCTGTCAGATCGCGCGAGCCGCGTTCAATGAAGAGTTCGCGGAAGCCGCCCAGATCCGCTGGAGTGAGCCACGGAATACCCTCACCGGGTTCCGCGAAGTTTTCCGAGTCGCCTGCCGAAGGTGTTCCGCCGCCAATGATCGCGCCTACAGTATCGAGGCGGCACCATTGCCACGACGCAGGAATGTCGAAAGGCGGCACAAGCTCGTCGCCGTTGGCGAGGTCGCGCGGCTTCCTGATCTCCCCCGCCTTCACCGACCGCGCCTTTTCCGCCGCGATCCGCTTCAGCAGTTCCGACGCTGGTTCGTCGCCCGCCTCCTGCGGCACCAGCTTCCCTCTCACGGCGAGGTCCAGCACGAAGCGGCGCAGGCGGGGAACTGCATCCGGCGCCTCGGCGACCTGTTCGTAGAGGGCGAGCAGCCGTTCCGCGTTCATCGTGCCAGCGCCTCTGACAGGATCGCCTTTAACTGGTCGCGGAGCGCCGCCACCTCGGCCTCGGCGGCGGTCAGATCCTCCAGCAGCGTCTCGGGGTCGCCGTGATCTTCGGCCACCGTGTGCGGGTTCTTGATGTCGAGGTTGTAGCCGCGGGCCTTCACCTCCTCTGCGCTGACCTTCCAGGCGCGCTCGGACTCCTGCCGCCCCTCGCGGCGCGGTCCGCCCCACCAGGCGGCGCAGTCGGCCAGATGCTCCAGCCGGATGGGCCGGGTCATGGAATAGGCCTTCTGCCCCTCGGGCACCCGATGCTCCCAGAACCAGATGTCTTGCGTGGGCGCGCCCTTCTCGAAGAACAGCAGGTTCGTGCCGATCGAGGCATAGGGGCGGAAGACCGAATTCGGCAGTCGCACGATGGTGTGGAGGTTGCATTCCTCCATCAGGTGCTCCTTGAGCCGGGTCTTGACGCCCTCGCCGAACAGCGAGCCGTCAGGCAGGACCACGGCCGCGCGGCCGTTCGTCTTCAGCAGGCGGATGATCAGGGCAAGGAAGAGGTCGGCGGTCTCGCGGGTGCGGAAGTGCTGCGGGAAGTTGGACTCGATGCCGTCTTCCTCGCGCCCGCCGAAAGGCGGGTTGGTCAGCACGATGTCCACACGGTCCGACGCGGTGTAGCTGATGTAGGGGCGGGCCAGCGTGTTGTCGTGGCGCACGAAGGACGGGTCCTCGACGCCGTGCAGCAGCATATTGGTGACGCAGAGCATGTGGGGAAGCTGCTTTTTCTCGACAGCGTGCAGCCCCGCCTGCATCGTCTCGCGCTGCGCGGGCGTGCGGACGTATTTCTCCTCCATGTGGCGTATGGCGCAGGTCAAGAAGCCGCCTGTGCCGCAAGCTGGGTCGAACAGCGTCTCGCCCGGATGCGGGTCGATCATCTGGACCATGAAGGAGGTGATGGCGCGGGGCGTGTAGTATTCGCCCGCATTGCCTGCCGACTGCAGGTCGTTGAGCAACTGCTCGTAGAACTCGCCGAAGTGGCGACGTTCGTCGAGGTTGTTGAAATCAACCTGATTGATCTTGTTGACAACCTGCCGAAGCAGCTGGCCGGATTTCATGTAGTTGTAGGCATCCTCAAACACGTCGCGCACGACGCGGCGGCGATCGCCCGGCTTAGCCGAGACCTGGAGGCCCTTGAGGGCGGGAAACAGCTCATCGTTGACGAAATCGAGCATGGCCTGCCCGGTGATGCCCTCGGGGTCCGCCGCCCAGTTCCGCCACTGGAAACGTTCGGGGATCGGCGAGCGGTAATCGTCGCGCGTGATTTCGAGTTCCTGGTCCTGATCGTCGATGATCTTGAGGAAGAACAGCCATGTGAGCTGGCTAATGCGCTGGGCATCGCCATCGACGCCTACGTCCTGGCGCATGATGTCCTGAATGGATTTGACGGTGGTACGGACGATCATGGTTCAGGCGGTCTCCTGGTAGAGCGCGTCCTGCAACTCGTGGACGGCCTTCTCGAAGCCCGCCTTGCCGCCGAACGCGTTGATGAGTTGAACGACGCTGCCCATGTCGGTGAAGGGGGTCACCTTCAGCACATTAGCGTCGTCGAGATTAAGCACGCCCTCGTCGCGGTACTTCTCCAGCAGGGCATCGAGGACGGCGCGAGCTTGCGGCCCGTACTTGGTGAACACGTCACGCTTCTTCACGTTCTCGGCCCGTTCGCGGCGCGTGAGGGGCTTGGCGTCGAAGGCGACATGGCAGATCAGGTCGAACGGATCGAGATTCTTGCCAAGCTCGTCAGCGATGGCATCGAGGGCTAAACCTTCGGCCTCCAGTTCCTCGACGATGGCCTGCTTGCGCTCGGCGGCGTTCCAGCGTTTCAGAAACTCGTCGAGGCTGGCGAAGCGTTTCCTCAGGGCGTTCTTGGTGAAATCGCGCAGGGATTCGGTGACAAGCTTGCCGTTCTCGTCGAGGTATTCCACCCGCTCGGCGATGATGCGGGCGCCGACGCCATCGACGTAGATCTTGCGCACGGGATCGCCCGTCGGCAGCGGCAGGCCGGGCTGATCGACGATGGTCTCGTCCTCACCCGGCGTCGGCAGGATCGCGTCCTCGCCCTCGGGCCTTGCTGGTTCCTCGTCGGGCGGCGTCATCGGGTCATCCGCGCCTGGCGAGTAGATCTGCACGGGATCGCCGTCGAAGTCCGGGTCAGCGAAATGCGCTGTCGCGCCACGGAAATCGATCAGCGTGAAATAGAACTTCCTGGTGTCCTCGTGCACGCGGGTGCCGCGCCCGACGATCTGCTTGAACTCGGTCATCGAGCCGATTTCACGGTCGAGCACGATCAGGCGGCAGGTCTGCGCATCAACGCCGGTGGACAGCAGGCGTGAGGTCGTGACCAAGACGGGCCACTTCGATTCCGGGTCGATGAAGTTGCCAAGCTGGTCCTGGCCCTCCTTGTCGCTGCCGGTGATGCGCATGACGTAGCGCGCGTTCTCGGTCACCAGATCGGAGTTCTCGTTGATCAGCGCCTGACGCATGCGGGCTGCGTGTTCCTGATCGACGCAGAACACGATGGTCTTCTGGTAGCGGTCGCCGCTTTCCTTGAGGAAGGCCGTGATCTTCTTCGCCGTCAGAAGGGTGCGGTCGTCCAGAACCAGCGTGCGGTCGAAATCCTTGGCGTTGTAGATGCGGTCCTCGACCTCGTTGCCGTCTCGGTCCAGCTGGCCTTTCTCGGGCCGGTAGCCTTCTACGTCACGGTCGATGTGAACTTTAATGACCTTGTAGGGAGCCAGAAATCCGTCGCTAATCCCCTGCT
This sequence comes from Hyphomicrobiaceae bacterium, assembly GCA_020638065.1. Taxonomy (GTDB): domain Bacteria; phylum Pseudomonadota; class Alphaproteobacteria; order Rhizobiales; family Devosiaceae; genus JACKJF01. The sequence goes on from JACKJG010000011.1 coordinate 141,960, forward strand.
TCAGCGAATAGGTGAATACAGGCTCGCCGAAATACTCCGTATTGGAGACGTATTCCGTCTCCTTCGGCGTGGCGGTCAGGCCGATCTGCGTCGCACCGGAAAAATGGGTCAGGATTTCACGCCAGGCGGAATCCTCGGCGGCGCTGCCGCGATGGCATTCGTCGATCACGATCAGGTCGAAGAAGTCCTTCGAGAACTCCTTGAACAGCTTCTGCCGCTCTTCCGGTCCGGTGATCGCCTGATAGAGGCCGAGATAGACCTCGAACGCGGTGTCGATGCGGCGTTTCCTGTCGAGCGCCAGCGTCAGATCGACAGAGGTGCCGTCCTGCCGTTCGATGGTCTTGGCGTTGGTCGAAAGCTTCGCCATTGCCGCGCCAAAGGGGCGGAAATCGTTCACCATGGTCTGGTCGATCAGCACATTGCGGTCGGCGAGGAACAGGACGCGCTTGTTGCCTTCGGGGTTCCAGCGCCGCGATTTCCACAGCCGCCAGATGATCTGGAACGCGGTGTAGGTCTTGCCCGTGCCGGTCGCCATGACCAGCAGCACCCGGTCCTGGCCCTTGGCGATGGCCTCGATCGCCGCGTTGACCGCGTTGACCTGGTAGTAACGCGGCTCCTTGCCGCTGCCGTCGTCGTGGTAGTCCTGAAGAACAATCTCCTCAGATTCGCCATCGAGTCCTTTCCAGGCGCGATAGCGCGCCCACAGGTCAGCTGGCGACGGGAAGGCATCGAGACCAAGGTTCAGCTCGCGCGGCGAACTGGCGCCGGTGCGGTCATGGAATACGAAGCCGTCGCCGTTCGAACTGAAGACGAAGGGGATCTTCAGCGTTTCGGCATAGTCGAGCGCCTGCTGCATGCCGTCGCCGACGCTGTGGGAGTTGTCCTTCGCCTCGATCAGGGCGATCGGAATGTTCGGCTTGTAGTAGAGAACAAAGTCGGCCTTCTTCGCCTTGCCGCGCGTCACCAGCTTGCCGCGCACGATGATGCGGCCCTTGGTGAAATAGACCTCCTCCCGAACCTGCACCATCTCGTCCCAGCCTGCGCGCTTGACGGCAGGCAGGATGAACTTGGTGCAGATATCGCGCTCGGTGAGGCTTCGCTTGTCCATACCGGTCAGCCGCCCCCTTGTTCTTCGTTATTTGAAGCTGCTTCGCCGGCGAGATTTTTTTCCTGCACGTCCAACCTCTTCAGACGCTCATACTCTTCGATTGCAAGTACGACGACGACGGGCCGGCCGTGCTTCGCCACCGCAACCGGCTCGGCTCGAGCGAGATCGATCAGTCGTCCGAATCCGTACTTCGCGTCTTTCGCGCTCAAGGTCTGCATGCGACTCCCCGCCTATGCCTGCATCACTTTTGGCCAATTTGGCCCAATGAAGCAATAGCAGCAGTGGCGTCAGATGTATGGAGTAGGTGAACAGGTACCGAGGAAAGTGTTCTTCTGCTCGATCCAGCTGATCGGGAACGGGTCCATAAGTCGCGCGAGCGTAACGGCATGGCCCTGACGTCCGTCGAGAACCGCCTCAATGATGCCAGGCTCAAGCTGCGTCAGGCGCAGGAGGCGCGTCATATAGGACGTCGCGATCCCCTCCCGCTCGGCCAGTTCGGAAATGGTAGCGAACTCACCCGACTCGAGCATCCGCTTCCAGCGGAAGGCGCGGGCCAGCGCCTTGACCAGCGTGTTGTCCGCCTTGCGGTCTGGCCGGACGCGGTCGGGCAGGTGCATTTCCTTCCGCCCGCCGCGCTTCACGATGTGAAATGGGACATGGAGCGTCACCGTTTCGGGGATCAGAGTGCCGCGCGTCATGCGGCCGCTCCCATGTCTCCGGCCAGCATCTCGCGTGCGAGGCCGCCGAGCCCATCCACACGGAGCCGGACGTTCAACCCGTCCGTCCCGATCTCCACGCGCTCGACCAGCAACTCCACGATGCGCGCCTGCTCGGCGGGGAAAAGCTCGTCCCAAAGCGGATCGAGCTGCTGCAGAGCCGCACGCGCGTCGGCCTCGGTGATGTCGTCAGCATGGACGCGCGCCGCCTTCCACGTCCCCGCGACGATCTCCGGCTGGCGGAACACGGCGCGGAGCTGGTCAATGACGGCGGCCTCGATCTCGCCTGCGGGGACACGACCCACCGGGCACGACCCGGCACCGTGCTTCAGCACGGTCTGGCTCACATAGTAGCGGTAGAGCCTGTCGCCCTTGCGGGTATGCGTCGGTGAGAAAGCGGCGCCATCGGGACCGAACAGCAGCCCCTTCAGCAGCGCGGGCGTGTCGGCGCGCGTGCGCGCGGCGCGCTTGCGCGGGCTCTCCTGGAGGATGGCGTGAACCTTGTCCCAAGTCTCGCGGTCGATGATCGCGTCGTGCTCGCCGGGGTAGCTATCGCCCTTGTGGACCGCCTCGCCAATGTAGGCGCGGTTGCTGAGAATCCGGTAGATGTATTTCTTGTCGATCCGGTTGCCGCGCGGTGTCCGGATGCCACGTGCGCCGACTTCTCGCGCCAGTTCCGTGCAGGACCCGATCTCGAGGAAGCGGGCGAAGATCCAGCGCACATGCGTGGCGCTGTCCTCGTCGACGAGCAGCTTCCGGTTCTCGACGCGGTAACCGTAGGGCGGGACCCCTCCCATCCACATGCCCTTGCGCCGAGAGGCGGCGACTTTGTCGCGGATGCGCTCGGCGGTCACTTCGCGCTCGAACTGGGCGAAGCTGAGCAGGATGTTCAGCGTCAGCCGTCCCATGGAGGTCGTCGTGTTGAACGACTGCGTGACCGAGACGAAGGTCACCCCGTTCCGGTCGAACACCTCGACCAGCTTGGCGAAGTCGGCCAGCGACCGCGACAGTCGGTCGATCTTGTAGACCACCACCACGTCGACCAAACCGTCCTCGATGTCCTCCAGCAGCTGCTTCAATCCGGGACGTTCCAGCGTGCCGCCCGAAATGCCGCCGTCGTCATACTGATCGCGGACCAGCACCCAGCCCTCGGACCGCTGGCTGGCGATGAAGGCCTCGCAGGCCTCCCGCTGTGCGTGCAGGCTGTTGAACTCCTGTTCCAGCCCTTCCTCGGAGGATTTCCGGGTATAGACGGTGCACCGCAGCTTGCGGAGGACCTTCGATTTTTCGGGCGGCTTCGTCATGTCCGCCCCCTGTGGTTCTTGAGCCCGAAGAAGGTCCATCCGTTCCAGCGCGTGCCGGTGATCGCGCGCGCGATGGCGGACAGCGATTTGTAGGGCCGCCCCTGCCATTCGAAGCCGTCGGCGGTGACGGTGACGATTTGCTCGACACCCTGCCACTCGCGCAGCAACCGCGTGCCGGTGATCGGGCGCTCGCGATCGGCGCGCATGCTGCGCTTCCTCTTGTCCCCGCCGTCTAGTTCCTCGCCAAGCCGTTCCAGCCGTCGGACCGTTTCGGGCTTCAGCCCGCCATAGGCCAGTTCCTGGATGCGGTAGGCCAGGCGGGACTCGAGGTAGCGCCGGTTGAACGGCGGCGGCTCGCTGTCGAACAGGTCGCGCCACTGTCGCTTCAGGTCGGGCGTCGGCGTGGTCTTGAGCGCGGCCAGGCGTGCGGGGATGGGATCGGGCTTGTTCATGCATTTCTCCGTTGAGTTGGAGTTGCATGACGGCATTGGTCGGGCGGATAGTGTAGGCAACTTTCTCCAGTATTGTCAGATACTTCTCCCGTCTCCCGCAACCGCAACCGAACCAGCCCGTGGGCCAGCAGGCCGCACAGCTCAGCACGTCGCTCTGCTGGCGTCATCTGGTCGGGCGGCAGCGGATTGGGGCGTTTCATGTGGTGCGAGTCCGGTCAGCAGTGGCTTCATTGTTGAAAAGCCATCTGGGCTCGGCGACTGGGACACGCTGTAGCAAAACTTGCGAGCC
>JACKJG010000012.1 GCA_020638065.1 Hyphomicrobiaceae bacterium
TCGCCCTGATAGGCTTCGCGCCAGACATAGCCCTGCTTGCAGCTATTGGGGCCGTAATTGCCGTTGGGATCGACATAAAGACCGGCATTGGCATTTTCCTGGGCCACCAGGGTGCGCGACTGCGCGGTGACGCAGACATGATCCTGCGGATGGGCTTCACGCCAGACAAAGCCCTGTTTGCAGGTATCAGGGCCATAGGGCAGGTTGTTCTGCTGGTTCTGCTGCTGGTTGTTGATGATGGCGCCACCAACAACAGCCGCACCAAAGCCGAGAATGGCAGCAATCGCCGCCGCCTTGGCCGCATCCTGATTGTTGCTGGGCGCATTGTTGTTCTGCTGGCCCTGGTTGGGCGGCTGCGTCAGATAGTTCTTGGAAACCCAGCCATCGGGCCCGTCATGATCGACATAGCACCAGCCATTGGTCTGGCACTCCACCACGTTGACGATTTCGCCGGCATAAAGCTTGTCGACAATCGAGTAATTGGTGCCGCCGCCGGTGCGAACGTTGAGTTCGGTCGTCGCCATGGCGTCAAGCGCCAGCGCGTTGCCGGCCATGGTCAGGGTCAGAACCGAGGCCAGGCTGAGTTTGAGTGTGCGAGAGAAATGCATTTCGTCCTCCGTTGAATGCAAGAGATCAGTGTGCCGAGGTTCTGAAGAAGCGTCCCACCTGCGGCCAACAATTGAATGTGACCGCTTTCCTCCTGAATGGCGCCTGAACGCATCATTCACCTCGATACAGATATGGCGCCTGATATGTGTCACGAAAAGGACGGTGCGACGTTGGTGCAGGTTGCGTGGGGGCAATGTCTCCGATTGAAACCGAGGGTTGAATTTTCCCCATTAGGTAGGGCCGGGTTAAACTCTTTTGTGGCACCATGCCTTGATGAGAAATTGATTGCTCCGACCCTCGAAAGGACGCTAACGGGGTCTATATTGTTTTTATGCGGACATTCTCCTAGGGTGCGAATGACTATATGCCTCTGGAGGAGCCCGAGAAAGCTGGGTGAGGTGCGAATGCCCCAAGGATCGCAAGGTCAGCGCCAACCGGCTGATGCCGTTGCTGCGGCGTTGATGATCGCAAAAGTAGCGATTGGCGAAATCGGAGATGCGAAACAAACGAAATTTGGTGCGACCAATAGTGGTCTGGCCGGAGCCAATGCGCGTGCCGAAAGACCTTCAAATGAGGAGCATAGCCATATTTCCAAATTGGCTGTGGAAGCGCGTTGGAAGCAATAAGCGTCGACCAACTCACGGGCCATGTGCTTCGGCAGTTAAACGCGGAAGTAGCGGAAGCGATGGATGGCGATTGCGTCTTGATCAATTGTGGAATGCGACCCCCGCTTGACGATGAATTTCGTGTTGTTGCCGAGGAAATCAAGAAGGATTCTACGAATGATCACCTTGTCGTGCTGTTGGAAACCAATGGCGGGTTTATGGAAACCGTCGAGCGGTTGGTCGCTGTAATGAGGGCGCATTACAGACGTGTATCGTTTGTAATTCCGAATTTTGCCTATTCAGCAGGGACTGTTCTCGCGCTTTCTGGAGACAAAATTTATATGGACTACTATTCCGTATTGGGGCCCATCGACCCGCAATACAGGGATAGCGATGGGAAATTCTTGCCCGGGTACGGATACTTGGCAAAATTCCAGGAAATTACCAAGACAATAAACGAGTCGGCGGATTCTGCTGCATGTCGGGCTGAACTCGCCTATCTGGTAAAAAAATTCGATCCGGCGCTCCTTTTTCATATTGAGCAGGGAGTCGAACATGGAATCTCCTTAATCACCGAATGGCTTCCCAAGTACAAGTTCAAGGATTGGAAAAAGACCGAAACGAATGGGAAGCGCGTGACGCCGGCCATGCGCAAGGACCGGGCAAAGGCAATTGCTGAAACTCTGGGTGACGCCTCAAAATGGCATTCCCACGGGAGAGGCATTTCGATGAATGATCTCGGCGGGGCTGAGATCAAATTGCTTATCGACGACTTTGGAAAAGTCGATGATTTGAGCGAAAAAATCAAGAACTACCACGGTTTGGCCGTAGACTATTTCTCAAACAAGCTTGGCGTTTCTGGATATATCCACTCAGGACTGGGACTAAGGAGAGTGCTATGAATGAAAAAATAGAAAAAGTTGAAGCACGCAGTAGTCGAGAAGCGTTTTCAAAAATATTTGATGACGCCGGCAAGGTTTTGACAAAAGACGGAACGCTCGAGTTTTTGAATGAATTGCCGGATCAGGATGAAGAACATGCTCAAGTTCCGTTTCCCTATGGAACGCAAACGGGCGAAGCGTCAGGTTGGAAATGAGCTTATTGTTTGACATCTGAAATCTAGCTAATCCATCGGGGCGCAGACGAGCTGCGATTATACATACGCATCGCGCGCCCTGCGCGACGGGATTTGGTCTTCTGTCTCTGCCATGCAAAGACTTTGACGGACATGAATGTACCAAGCGGCGGTGCCGGCGCGTTTGGACATGCGCTGCTCTGGAAGCACTCAGAAAGGTGATTGGCCCAATACGTCGACCGCAGTGATGCTGCGCATGCGGACGCAGTCATGCAGTTTTCGCCGATCGGCTGACGGCCCATGTCTATTTGACTGTGGATGGCCGCAAAGCCTTCTCGAAGAAAATGGACAACCATCTAAACATGGTGTCGCACTGCTTGTTGCATTACAATTTCTGCCACACTCACAAATCGCACAAGGTCAGCCCGGCGATGTTCGGTGGTGTTTCTGACACGCTGTGGGATGTGAAATGGATTTGGAGCTTGATTGATGCGCCCGGACTGGGTTCGATGCCCGCAGTCCGCAAAAGAAATCAAATTCAAACTGAGACACTACCCAACGGAGGAATGGCTTGACCTCTTCGCCAAACCCCCTTATCAAACCCGCCAGGAAATTCTGAGAGAGGAAGACCCGTGCGGTTTGACCTTATCGTAGTAGGAATGCGCATCGGCACCTTGGGTTAGCTAACCCCGAGGATGATGATGCGCGCCAGCCCCCTTGAGGGGCTTTTTTATTGCCCGGATTTCGGGAGTGTGGGTGGATAGCCGCCGAAAGGCGGTTCGAAGAGGAGACGGCAAATGGCCGAAGAAATGAGCGGAGCGGAAATGGTGATCCGCGCCTTGCAGGATCAGGGGGTCGAACACATTTTCGGCTATCCGGGCGGGGCGGTTTTGCCCATTTATGATGCCATTTTCCAGCAGGACAAGGTGCAGCACATCCTCGTGCGGCACGAACAGGGCGCCACGCATATGGCCGAGGGCTATGCGCGTTCGACCGGCAAGGTCGGCTGCGTGCTGGTGACCTCAGGGCCCGGGGCGACAAACGCGGTGACGGGGCTGACCGATGCGCTGCTCGATTCCATTCCGATGGTGTGCATCAGCGGGCAGGTGGCGACGCCCCTGATCGGCTCGGACGCCTTTCAGGAATGTGACACGGTCGGCATCACCCGCAACTGCACCAAGCACAATTACCTGGTGAAGTCGGTCGAGGACCTGCCGCGCATTCTGCATGAGGCGTTCTACATCGCCTCGTCCGGACGGCCGGGGCCGGTGGTGATCGACGTCCCGAAAGACGTGCAATTCGCTATCGGCGATTATTACAAGCCCGCTGCGCATACGAGCCACAAGAGCTACCGCCCGCAGATCGAGGGCGATCACAAGGCCATCGAAGAGGCGGTGGAGCTGATGATGCGCGCCAAGCGGCCGATCTTCTATACCGGCGGCGGTGTGATCAATTCGGGGCCGGAAGCTTCGCGGAACCTGCGCGAACTGGCCGAATTGACCGGTTTTCCGGTGACCTCGACGCTGATGGGGCTGGGCGCCTTTCCCGCATCCTCTTCGCAATGGATGGGCATGCTCGGTATGCACGGCACCTATGAGGCCAACATGGCGATGCACGATTGCGATCTGATGATCAATATCGGCGCGCGCTTCGACGACCGCATCACCGGCCGGGTGGACGCGTTCTCGCCCAATTCGACCAAGATCCACGTCGATATCGATCCCTCGTCGATCAACAAGAATATCGTGATCGACCTGCCGATCATTGGCGATTGCAACCATGTGCTCGAGGAAATGATCCGTATCTGGCGGACAAGAACCAATACCTCGCGCGAGGAAGAGCTGAAGCCCTGGTGGCACCAGATCGAGAAATGGCGGGCGGTGGATTCGCTGCGCTACAAGGGTTCGGACGAAGTGATCAAGCCGCAATTTGCCATCGAGCGGCTGGCGGCGGCGGTGAAGGACAAGGACGTCTACATCACCACGGAAGTCGGCCAGCACCAGATGTGGGCCGCGCAATATTTCCCCTTTGACTTGCCGAACCGCTGGATGACGTCGGGTGGCCTCGGGACGATGGGCTATGGCTTGCCGGCGGCGGTCGGGGTGCAGGTGGCGCACAAGGATGCGCTCGTCATCGACATTGCCGGTGAAGCCTCGGTGCAGATGACGATGCAGGAATTCTCGACGGCGGTTCAGTACAGGCTGCCGATCAAGGTCTTCATCCTCAACAACGAATATATGGGCATGGTCCGGCAGTGGCAGGAATTGCTGCATGGTGGGCGCTATTCGCAGAGCTATTCGGAAAGCCTGCCCGATTTCGTCAAGATGGCCGAGGCCTATGGCGGCAAGGGCATTCGCTGCGAGGATCCGAAGGAACTGGATGCCGCGATCAAGGAAATGATCGATTATGACGGGCCGGTTCTGTTCGATTGCCGGGTGACCAAGGAAGAGAACTGCTTCCCCATGATCCCCTCGGGCAAGGCGCACAATGAAATGATCCTGCCGGACACGGCGGATGTGGGGAATATCATCGACGACAAGGGCAAGGTGCTGGTTTGAGCGATCCGGTTTCTACTCAACCGGCAGTCTTGCCGGGTTCGCTGCGCTTCCGGTGCTCATGGACAAAAGGTCCACTCCGCTCCGGTGCTCGCGATTCCCGTCCATTCTGCGCGGCTGAGCGAAACCGCCATCGCTCGAATGCGCGATTTCTGGATTGCCGCGCAACCTGCGGTTGCTCGCAATGACGATTCTCATGGAGTTTGAAACATGAACGCAAATATTCTTCCCACCGGTTCGGTCTATTCGCTGGTTGCCGATACGAGCGCGGTGGAACGGCACACGCTTTCGGTGCTGGTGGACAACGAGCCGGGCATTCTCGCCCGTATCGCGGGCCTGTTCTCGGCGCGCGGGTTCAACATCGACAGTCTGACGGTCTCGGAAACCGAGCACGAGCAGGGGTTGAGCCGGATCACGGTGGTGACCAAGGCCAATCTCAAGGTTCTGGTGCAGATCAAGCGGCAATTGGAACGGCTGGTGCCGGTGCACCGGGTGGTCGATCTGACGGCGACGGGCAAGTCGCTGGAGCGCGAACTGGCACTGGTCAAGGTGGCCGGCGAGGGCGACGACCGGATCGAGGCTTTGCGGCTGGCTGACGCGTTCCGGGCGCAGGTGGTTGATGCCTCGACCAATTCCTTCGTGTTCGAGATCACCGGCAAGCCGACCAAGATCGAGCAATTCATCGCGTTGATGATGCCGCTGGGGCTGGTTGAGGTTGTGCGCACGGGCCTGGCCGCCATCGCGCGCGGTCCGGAACCGATGTGATCAGGCTGCGCCAAGGGCCTCGAGCATGAACCGATAGGGCAGGGCGCGGTCGGCCGCCTGGTTGATCGTGCCGGCCAGATAGACTTCGCGTTCCGGGCAATAATAGGCAAAGGCGCCGGAAATGCCGGAATGGCCCCAGAGTTCGGGCATGGGGCGGAAGGGCGAGAAGAACCAAGGAAGTTTGAAGCGCATGATTCCCGTGCCGTTCTGCAGGGGAAAGAAGATGCGCCGCCAGTCTTTCATGTTCTCGAAATGCGCCTTGTCGAACAGGTGGCCTTCAAAAAATGCCTGAATGAAGGTCAGCAGTTCTGCCGCGGTCGAAACCCCGGCGCCATCGAGGCGCGTGGATTGGATGGCGTTGGGAATATCGAGAACTTTCGGGCCGTTGCGGAAGGGCAGGACATCACCAAAGGCGTTTGGCCGGTTGGCCTCAAACAATCCCGTGGATTTGAGCGACAGGGGTTCGGCAACTCGTTTTTGCACAGCCTCGACGAGGCTGGTGGCATCCAGCTTCGTGATGATCAGGCCCAGTAGCTGGAAATTGGTGTCCGAATAGAGCGCCTTGCCGGGGGTGCCGGGCGCGAATTTAGGCTCCAGGCGCGTCCGGACCCAGTCGAGAATATCACTTTCCGAGAAGGTGCGGTCGTGGCCCTCAAGCAGGTCTTCGGCATAGGCTGCGCCGCCTGACTTCGGCTTTTGCTCGAAATAGTCGGCCAGTCCCGACGTGTGCGCGAGCAGGTGACGCACGGTCAGTTCCGGAACGTAATCTCGTCCCTTGAAGTGATGCAGGCCTGCAAGCGTTTCTGCGTCGAGCAGGTCAGTCATCCGGGTGTCGAGGGTGAGCTTGGCTTCATCGACCAATTGCAGAATGATGGCCGTGGCGAAGAGTTTGGTCGTGCTGGCCATAAAGAACGGTGTCTCGGCGCTGACCCGTGTGTCGAAATGTTGCCCTGAGGCGGCGAAAACGGGTTCACCCGACTTTGCGTTCCTCACCCCGATGGCGAGCTCGTGCAGGTTCAGACGTGCGGCATATTTGGTCACCAGTTCCTGCAATCTGTTCATTCTGCTCGTCCTTTTCGTTTGTGGTTCAGCTCACATGGGGTTGCATATGCTCGCCGACATTGCCGCCCCAATGAAACATCCATTTGACGGGTCACCGGGATTCTGGCGCGCCTTGATTGTCCATATTGACATGATGTAAGAAAAATCATACATAATGTCCAATAAACTTGACGAGCGAGGATATGATGAGTTTCGAAGATCGCAGCAATCTGGTGATGATCCTGATCAATCTGGCAATGGCCGTCTATTTCGGCTTCTGGATTCTGCCCGAGGTTTTTTCGGGTGGTTATGCAGGGGCGGACGGGTTGACCCAATGGGCGCAGGCGGTGCTCCTGGTCATTCCGATCGCCATTGTCGCGACCATCGTTCTGACAATTCTGGTGACGATCGGGTACGCCATCGCGACTCAGAACGCCAAGCCGAGCGAAGTGGTGGACGAGCGCGACCGGGCTATCGGGGTTCTGGGGTTGAGGATCAACCTGGTGGTGGCCGGTGTCGGATTCCTTTTGGCGCTGATCGGGCTCGCGTTTCTGGGTTGGACGGCCATCGTTGTGCTGAACCTGACCTTTCTGGGTTTCATGGCCGGCGGGCTGGCGGGTGATGTGACCAAATTCGTTCTCTACCGGCAGGGCTGAACATGGCGCGCAAACACCGGATCGGCAATGCGATCCGCCGGCTCAGGTTCGAGCATGGTGAAATGACCCAGCAGCAATTGGCGGACGCGGTAGGGGTTACGCGGCAGACGATTGTTGCGATGGAACAGTCGAAGTATTCGCCGTCGCTGGAGCTGGCCTTTCTGGTTGCCGATGTGTTCGGGCAGAAAGTCGACGAGGTCTTCTGGCTGGACAAAGAGGGTGGTGAATAGGGTGATGCCCGCAGAGCCGAGCCGTGCCCCTTGATGTCATTAGACTGTAACCTTACATTGTAAAATTGCGACGGACGCGAGAACGCCTGCGGGCTTCGAAGCGCGTATTGCGCGCCGCAAGCCTCGCCCGAACGCGAAAGGATAGTGAAGATGAAAGCTGCTTATGTCGAAGCTTACGGGCCGCCGGAAGTGGTCAAGATTCGCGACGTGCCGATGCCGGCACCGGCCGAGGGCGGCATCGTGGTCAAGTCGCACGCAACGACCGTCAATTCCGGCGACGCACGCGTTCGAGCATTGCGCGATCCCGGTGGCATGAAACTGCTGATGCGTCTGGCGCTGGGGTTCAATCGCCCCAAGCAGGCCGTTATCGGGTTCGATGTGGCGGGCGAGGTCGCCGCAGTCGGGGCAGGCGTCACGGACCTGAAGGTCGGTGACCGCGTGCTGGCCTCGAACCGGTTCAAGTTCGGCTGCCACGCCGAATATGTCCAGATCGACGCAGACGGCCTTGCGGTCAAAATTCCAGACAACCTCTCCTACGTCGATGCGATCTCCCTGCCGTTCGGTGGGGCGACATCGCTGGTCTTTTTCAAAGAGGGCGGGCTGAAGAGTGGCGAAAAGCTGCTGATCAACGGCGCGTCCGGCGCGGTTGGCGTGATGGCCATCCAGATCGCCAAGCTGATGGGCGCCGAGGTGACGGGGGTTTGCAGCGCCGCAAATGCTGGCCTGGTGCGCGAACTGGGCGCGGACCACGTCATCGACTATGCCAAAACCGATTTTGCTGTGGGCAGCGAGCGCTATGACGTGATCATGGATACGCATGGCAACGCTCCCTACGCCAGGGTCAAACACCTGCTCAGGCCGGGCGGCCGGTTTCTGATGGTTATCGGCAATCTGTGGCAGATGATTTCGGGCGGATTTCAGTCCGCCGTCATTTCGCCGCGCGACGACAAGGCGGCTGTGTCATTCGAAAACTATGCCTATCTGCTCAATCTGGCGTCCAAGGGCGAAATCAAACCGGTCATCGATCAGGTTCTGCCGTTTTCGGACATCGTCGAAGCACATCGGCGCGTCGATTCCGGCCACAAGGTCGGCAGCGTAGTGGTTACCTTTGATCAGGGATAGCGTTTGGTGGACTGCGCGGTATCAAGCAGTTTTCCGCCGGCGTCGTAAGCTTTTGCCGTCCATTGGTAATTGTGAGAACCGCTTGGCGGGCAGGGGCTCTTGTAGGTGAACGCGCCCGGCTCAATGGTCGCGCCGAAGGGGCCTGCCACCCTGCCGCCGCCGTGATTGAAATTCCGGACCTGCAGATCCACGAGTTTGAAATCAATGCGAGCCGTTCCTTCGGGCAGGTCCTGCAGTTGAAAGACCGGATTGTTGACCCGGTTTGGATGACCCGAAGTGCAAAGCGGAATGTCACCCCAGTCAAAGGTGAATTCAAAGGCGAATGTCTGCGACGTGGTGAACAGCATGGCGCCAGCCAAAATCGGAAGCAGCTTTTTCATGACATTCCTCCCAGTCTTTGTTGAGAGGCTAGAGCCGGTTTCCGTTGCCGGTCAAGTCACGACGGGGGTTGGGTTTTGTTCCCGGTGGTGATAGCGAGATTCTCCTGTCGGATTTCATGCGGACAAAGCCATGACGGCCCTATCGGTGAACCTCAATGCTGTTGCCATGCTGCGCAATCGCCGCGACGTGGGCTGGCCGAGCGTGACCGGCATCGCGCGGGTGGTTTTGGACGCCGGCGCGCATGGCGTGACGGTGCATCCCCGGCCCGACGAACGGCATATCCGCACGACGGACGTCTATGAACTTGCCGATCTGCTCCGGAACGATTATCCGCGCGCCGAGTTCAACATCGAAGGCTATCCCGACGAGCGGTTCCTCAAACTGGTCGAAGCGGTCAAGCCGCATCAGGTCACGCTCGTGCCGGACGATCCGGGCCAATCAACCTCCGACCATGGCTGGGACATTGCCGCCAATGAGCAGGTTCTGAAAGCGGTCATCGCGCGTCTGCACGGATCGGGATTGCGTGTGTCCCTGTTCATCGATGAGGACCCAAATGCTCCGGCGCTTGCGGCAATGGTGGGTGCGGACCGGGTAGAACTCTATACCGGCCCCTACGGCGCAAGTTTCCGCACGGATGAAGGGCGCGAACACCTCGACGATCTGGTTGCGACCGCAAATGCCGCGCGCGAGGCCAGAACCGGTGACGGCGGCGGGCGGCCGCTGGGGATCAATATCGGGCACGATTTGACGCTGGAGAACCTGCCGTCATTCGTTGCCGCGGTCGGGCAGGTGGATGAGGCCTCTATTGGACACGGGATCACAGCCGACGCTTTGATCCTCGGCTTTGCTGAGGCGGTCAGGCGCTACAAGGCCGTGCTGGCCTGATTTTGCCCGGTTTTCATGGTCGTTTCGGCATGTTGTATGCTCAGACGATTCTTGAATGAGGCCCGGTTCCCTTGAAACGACTCCTATCCGGCATTTCGCTATTGTTTTCGGCGCTGATCGGCATCGCGGTGCTGGGTGGGCTGGTTTTCTTCGCGAGCGGCGGTTTCAAACCGGACAGCATCGATGCCGTCGCGCCGCCGCGCGTGGCGCAGGCGGACGATATTCCCTTGCGGCCAAGCGTGATCAACGTGCCGGTTTCCGTGCCGATTTCGCGTGTGCGCGAAGAATTGGGCGCCAATGTTCCCAACAAGCTTCTGGAAATCAACGAGCGGCGCAACAAGTGTATCGACCAGAAGGTCGACCTCATTGTCACCCAGACCGCGATCACACTGGCGTGCAAGATCGAGGGTGTCATCCGCAAGGACGGGGAACTCCAGATTTCATCTGGCGACGGCAAGCTGAACGTCGTGCTGCCGATCAAGTTTCGCATCACGGTTACGGCGCTTGACGGCATTCTGAAAGGCCAGAGTGAAACCGTTGAAGGGTCGCTGACGGTGAATGCGGATCTGGTGCCGCGGCTCAAGCCGAACTGGACATTTGCTGTCAATGCGGATGCCAATTTCCGCTGGCGCGACAGGGCACATGCCGATGTGTTCGGGTTCCGTCTGGACTTTGCCGATCAGTTGCGGCCGGAGATCCAGAAGGCGCTTGACGGGTTGGGGCCCGAACTTGCCAAAATGCTCAATGACTTGAACCTCAAACAGACGGTGGCCCGCGCGTGGCGCGACCTGCAGCAACCCTTCAAAGTCAGCGACGGGCCGGCCATCTGGGTGGCGGTGACACCCAGGAGCGTGCATTTCTCAGGTCTTCGAATTGGCACCAACACCATCTCCGCCAATGTTGCGCTGAGGGTCGAGACCCAGACACGCATCGGGTCCAAGCCGGACGTGACGGTCGATCGAACGCTGCCAAATCTCCGGGATGTCGGCAATCTTCCAGAAGGCTTCGAGATTTCGCTGCCGGTGACCGTGAGTTACCGGGCGATCGAGCGGCAATTGGCTTCGGCCAAACTGGGGAACCGCATCGTCGAAGTCGTCGATCCCAACGAGTATACGCTGGAGCTCAGCAAGTACGATGTCTACCCGAGCGACAAGGCGATCGTCATTGGCTTCGATTATGTCGCCGACGCGCCCGGGCCATTGTTCGATGCGACGGGGCGGGCCTACCTGTCAGCCGTGCCACAGGTCAATTGGCGGAACAAGGACATCCGCTTCCGCGACATGCATTTCGCCAGCGTCGCGGACAATGTGGTGGTCGATGCGGCCTCGTTCATTGTGTCGCAGCGCCCGGTGATGCAGATTGCCGAGGACAACGCCTTCATTCCGTTCAAGGCGGAATATGACGAGCTGGTCAAGAACCTCGATGATGCGCTCGACAATCAGCTCGAAGGTGGTGTGAGCACGCAGGGCAATCTCATCGAGGCCAACGTGGACAATGTCCAGTTTGCCGAGGACGGCATCCGGCTCATCGTCACGCTCAAGGGTGATTTGAACGTCCGGCTCCAATAAGGCGCTTCAAACTGAAGAGCTAGCGCTGCATGGTCTTGTCGAAGGCGCGGATCGCATGGCCAACCGGCGCTGAATAGAGTTCGTAGAGCCCTTCGGTCCCGTCGAGCACGCGTTTGGCATGAACCGGCCAGTTCGGGTCTTCGAGCGCGGGCCGGCCAAAGGCAACAAGGTCGGCCTGACCGTTGGCAATGATGGCTTCTGCCGCGTGCGGATCGTCGATCAGCCCGACGGCCATTGTCGGGATATCCGCACCTGAACGCACGGCTTCGGCAAACGGGACCTGATAGAGCGGCCCGGCCTTGACGCGGCCTTCAGAGAAGCCACCGGACGAGCAGTCGATCAGGTCCACGCCGCGCGCCTTGAGCTCCTTGGCGAGCGCGACCGAATCCTCGATCTGCCAACCCGCTTCATTCCAGTCCTGAACAGAAAGCCGCGCAAAAACGGGTTTCTGATCGGGCCAAACATTGCGGATGCCTTCTACGACTTCGAGCATGAAGCGCATGCGATTTTCGCGCGAGCCGCCATACTTGTCGTTGCGCTTGTTGGCGAGCGGCGAGAGGAACTGGTCGATCAGATAGCCGTGTGCGCCGTGAATTTCGACGATGTCGAACCCCGCAAGGAGTGCCCGCTCGGCGGCCTCGACAAAACGAAGAACCAGAGTCTCGATTTCGGCGATGGTGAGTTCGTGCGGAACCTTATCGCCATCCGCGTGGGGAAGCGGGCTTGGAGCAACCGGCAGCCAGTCCTCAAAGCCGACGCGGGCCTTCTGTACATCTGTGAGGTCTTTCTGCCAGGGATGCGGCGTGGTCGCCTTGCGGCCCGCATGGGCCAACTGGAGTGCCGCTGCGGCGCCCTGGGAGTGCAGGAAATCGACCACGCGCTTCATTGGTGCGATGTGTTCGTCGGACCAGATGCCAGTGTCGGCATAGGTAATCCGGCCCTCGGGGGAAACTGCGGTCGCCTCGACGTAAACGAGGCCAAATCCGCCAATGGCGAAGCGCCCCAGATGGGCCATGTGCCAGTCGTTGAGCAGACCCATACGGCTGGAGAACTGGCACATGGGGGAAACCGTGGTGCGGTTGCGCAGGGTCAGGCCCCGCAGCGTGAACGGCGAAAAAAGCTGTGACATCAAGAAATCCGTCGGCAGGTTGGACGGATGGTTTCACATGTCCGCGCTTCATCGGCAAGTGCCGATGGACGATTTTTGGTCAATCTCTTGCGAACCGTGGTCCTGAGGCGCATAGGGGCCTTACATTCAAACGTGTCTTTGTTGCCGTGCTTGTCGAAATCGCCCTGATTGTCATTGTTGCGGCGGGACTTGTGGTCCTGCTCCACCCAAAGGTGCAACACAACGTGCACTGGCGGGCGGTGGTAACGCCCTTGGCCTCGATCATCGGGTCGGGGTTTCTCGTGGCCGGGCCGGTGTTGTCATATGCAGCGGGGCAACTCGCAGTCGTCGCGATGCTCGGTCTTTGTCTGGTCGCCTACTTTTATGGAAGTGCCATCCGAACCACGATTCGCTATTCGGAAGCTGAGATCGAGGCGGGCACCGCGCCCCGGCACTTGCTGGTGACGGACCGTCTCTCCGACGCGGTCCTGACCTTCGCCTATTTCATTTCGGTCGCATACTATATCAACCTGTTCGCGTCGTTCGGATTGAAGGGGATCGGCATCGTCGATCCCAATGCGACCCGCTGGGTTGCGGTTGTCGTCATTGGAGCGATCGGGGCGGTGGGCCTGTGGCGCGGACTGGGTGGGCTGGAACGCGTCGAGGTTTATGCCGTTGGGCTTAAACTGGCGATCATCGCGTCGATTTGTGTGGTGCTGCTCGGTATCCAGACCGGGGAAATTGCCACGGGAACCTTTTCCTGGCCGCAGATCAGCCACGACACCGGTTGGAACGAATTCAGAGTGCTTCTGGGTCTGGTGATCCTGGTGCAGGGGTTCGAGACGTCCCGCTATCTCGGTGAAGCCTATGACGGACCGCTGCGGATACGCACCATGCGTTATGCGCAATGGCTGTCGACGGCGATTTATTTGATCTTTGTGTTGTTGGCGACGCGTTACTTCACAGGTCAGTTGCCCGCTGTGGGCGGCGAAACCGAGATCATCGAATTGCTGCGGCCCGTTTCCCTTCTGATCGCGCCACTGATCATCATCACCGCACTGGCGTCGCAGCTTTCTGCGGCGGTAGCCGACATGAACGGTGCCGGCGGGCTCGTGGCCGAGGAATCCGGCAAACGCCTGTCGGTTGCGGCCGGCTATGCGGTGACGGCCGGCGCGGCGATCATTGTCACCCTGTTTGCCAACATCTTTGAAATCATCACCTTGGCGAGCAAGGCCTTTGTTGCCTATTACGGGCTGCAGAGCCTTCAGGCCGTCTGGACGCTGATGCGGGCAAAGCCGCCACACTGGCAGCTCAAGGCTGCGTTCTATTCTCTGGGCATTCCGCTTGCGATCGTCATCGTTCTGTTCGCCATTCCGGTGGAATAGGCGTGGCAATCTTCACCATTGCTGACATAGGCGTGAACCGGATAACAGGCGCTCGCCAGGGCTGATAGGGTCGGCCAAAATCTGGAGCAAAGATGATGGACGATATCAAAAGGGTCAGTTTTGCCGGGGCGGACGGCATGTCGGAGCTTGCGGCACGGCTCGATCTGCCGGCCGGGCGGCCGCGGGCCTACGCCATATTCGCGCATTGCTTCACCTGTTCGAAGGACCTCAATGCGGCGCGGCGCATTGCCGGCGCACTGGCGGGGCAGGGGATCGCCGTTCTTCGTTTCGATTTCACCGGATTGGGATCGAGCGAGGGCGAGTTCGCCTCGACCAATTTCTCCTCGAACGTTGCAGACCTCGTTGCTGCGGCCCGGTTTCTGGAGGAGCGCCACGAGGCGCCGCAACTTCTGATTGGGCACTCTCTAGGTGGCGCCGCCGTTCTGGTGGCTGCGGGGCAGATCGAGAGTGTCCGGGCGGTCGCCACCATCGGTGCGCCGGCGGATGCCGAACATGTGGTCAAGAATTTTGATGTGCATCTGGATGACATCGCAAAGTGTGGTGAAGCCGATGTAGCGCTGGCTGGTCGGCACTTCACCATCCGCCAACAATTCATCGAAGATTTGCAGCAGGCAAATGTGCGTGACAGCCTTGCCCGGATGCGCAAGGCGTTGCTGGTATTGCATTCGCCGACGGACAATGTGGTCGGCGTGAGCAACGCGGCGGAGATTTTCGAGGCGGCCAAACACCCGAAAAGTTTCGTCTCACTCGATGGAGCCGACCATCTTCTGACCCGGGAATCCGACGCGGTTTTTGCCGCTTCGGTGATTGGGTCATGGGCGGAGCGCTATCTCGATCCGCGTCACGAGGATGTGGACGAACACGCGCCCACTGCGGCCGTTCTGCGCGAGACGCACAACGGCAAATTCCAGAACTCGGTGCGCGTGAACCAGCACCGGCTACTGGCCGACGAGCCGGTGAAGGCGGGCGGGCTCGACAGCGGGCCCTCGCCCTATGATTTCCTGGCCATCGCGCTTGGGGCCTGCACGTCGATGACGCTCAGGATCTATGCCGACTTCAAGGGGCTCGATATCGGCACCATCGATGTGACGGTCGATCATGCCAAGGTCTATGCCGACGACAAGGGCGAGGAAGGCGCGAAAGCCAAGATCGACCGGTTCGAGCGCCGTATCGGCTTTTCCAGAGAACTTGATTCAGAAACCACGGCCAAGCTTTTGAAAATTGCCGACAAATGCCCGGTGCACAAAACGCTGAAACATTCCAGCGAGATCGTGACGCGGGCGGTTTGAGGGGGTGGCGGTTGGTGTGCGTATTCCACGCACCAACAGGGCACTAGCCAAAGGCGGGACGGGTGCGCTTTCACGCTTGCGATGAGAATGCGGGTACATTGAGGAAATCGGCTCGGCTCTGACCTGTCTCTGCAATAACGAAAACTCCTCTTGCGCCGAACCGTACGGTACGGTACGGTCGCGGAAGGTTTGGGTTGGGAGGTTGGCTCCCACGGGTAGGCCAGTGTGGTGGCATCGGCATCGGCATCGGCATCGGCATTGCGTGCACAGTTTTGGGGCGCCAAGCCGCACCCAATGAGTGACATTGCTAAGGTGGAGTTCGCTGCCTTCGAACTAATGTTCAACGGGAGAGTTTTTCGTTTTGAGCAACTCGGCTGTGCTTGCGCGAACATTGCCGGATGAGGACTGGACGGCGCGGCAGGGCGAGGTGCTTGAGGCCGCGCTTGGTCTCCTCGTCGAAGAGGGCGCGACGCTGACTACGGCCGGGGTGGCGCGGGCGGCCAGCTGCTCGAAGGAAACGCTCTACAAGTGGTTTGGCGACCGCGACGGGCTCCTGACCGCCATCGTGCGCTGGCAGGCGGCGAAGGTGAAGCTGCCGCGAATTGACCGGGAGCGGCTTGATGCAGCTTCGTTGCGCGAAGGTATTACGTCTTTCGCCCGCAATCTGCTGGGCGTCCTTTCCAGTGACACATCGGTGGCGCTCAACCGGTTGGCAATTTCGCACGGTGGGACCGGGCTTGGAGCCATCGTGCTCGAAAATGGACGGCGCGAAATGGGGCGGCGGCTCAAACCGGTGCTCGAGGCGGGCCGTGATGCCAAGCTTCTGCGGTTTGACGCCAGTGAAACGGCGTTCCGGACCTATTTCGGTCTCGTCGTTCGCGACGTGCAGATCCGCTTGCTGCTCGGCGAGGATTGCAGGTTCGGCGGCGCCGAGATTGCCGCCGACGCCGAGCGGGCAACCGACCAGTTTTTCGCCCTTTACGGGGCAGATGAAATGCAGGCACTGCCTGCGGAACAAAATGCGTAAAGC
The DNA here is from genome assembly GCA_020638065.1 of Hyphomicrobiaceae bacterium. GTDB lineage: Bacteria > Pseudomonadota > Alphaproteobacteria > Rhizobiales > Devosiaceae > JACKJF01. The sequence continues at coordinate 16,326 of JACKJG010000012.1, forward strand.
AGAAGGAGACAGCCATGCGCGTTTATTATGATCGGGATGCCGATATCGGCCTTCTCAAGGGCAAGAATGTGGCCGTGATCGGCTATGGATCGCAGGGGCGGGCGCACGCGCTCAACCTGACCGATTCCGGCGTCGAGGGCATCCGGATCGGGTTGCGTCCCGGTTCGGCGACGGCCAAGAAGGCCGAGGCGGATGGGCTGACCGTGATGTCGGTGGCCGAAATTGCCGCCTGGGCCGACGTGATGATGATGGCGACGCCGGACGAATTGCAGGCGGACATCTATCGCGATGAAATCGCGCCGAATATCCGCGATGGTGCGGCGATTGCCTTTGCGCACGGGCTCAACGTGCACTTCAACCTGATCGAGCCAAAAGACACGATTGACGTGATCATGATCGCGCCGAAGGGACCGGGACATACTGTGCGCGGTGAATTCCAGAAGGGCGGCGGCGTGCCGTGCCTGATCGCGGTCAACCACGACGCGTCGGGCAATGCGAAGGATATCGCGCTGGCTTATGCGTCCGGTGTTGGCGGCGGCCGTTCGGGCATCATCGAGACCGATTTCAAGGAAGAGTGCGAAACTGATCTGTTCGGCGAGCAGGTGGTGTTGTGCGGCGGACTGGTCGAACTGATCCGCGCTGGTTTCGAGACGCTGGTCGAAGCGGGCTATGCGCCGGAAATGGCCTATTTCGAGTGTCTGCACGAGGTCAAACTGATCGTGGACCTGATCTATCAGGGTGGCATCGCCAACATGAACTATTCGATCTCGAACACGGCGGAATGGGGCGAATATGTCTCCGGCCCGCGCATCATCACCTCCGAAACCAAGGCCGAGATGAAGCGCGTGCTCAAGGACATCCAGGACGGCAAATTCACTTCGGAATGGATGCAGGAATATCGTGCTGGCGGTGCGCAGTTCAAAGCCATTCGCCGCAACAACGATTCACACCAGATCGAGGCCGTTGGTGCGAAGTTGCGCGAGATGATGCCCTGGATCAAGGCCGGTGCTTTGGTGGACAAATCGCGGAACTAGCTGGCAATCAGGCCACCGCGAGTCACTGTTTGCGGTTGGGCCGGTGCGCTCGCAGGCAAAGCGTGGAATTAGTCGCGCGAATTGCCGGAACACTTTGGAAGGGAGGCCACAGCCTCCCTTTTTTATGCAATAGATTCAATTGTCTGGGTTAAGGTAAACAAAGGGTTTAACTGGGGTTCGCGCCCGCGCCGGGATAGGGAACGGCATCTTTGATGCATTCGGAGGCCCTCCTATGGCGCGTTTTGTTCTTCCCGACACATTGGAAGGCGACAAGTACATTTCGAAGTACTTGCACCCCAATATGACGTTCAACAACTTTTTCATGAACCACCACACCGAGTCCGATGGGACCGAGGTCTTCACCATGTCCCGGGTCGGGCCGCACGGCTATAGCGTTGCCCAGTGGAAGATCGAAGGCGACAATCTCGCTTATGACGACGCGACCGGCACCTATTCGGGCACCGTCACCAAAGTCAGCTATTCGCCTTCGACAGACGGAACGCCTTACAACGAGTTCGAGGCCAAGGGCCTGCACATCGAACTGGCCGACCTGATGGCCGATCCGGAAGTAGTGGTGCAGAAACTGACCGCAGATTCCGATCGCATGATCGGTAGCCGCGGCAGCGACGAGATCCATAGCGGCGGCGACCAGGACCTGGTTTATGGCCGTGGCGGCAACGATCTGATCTTTCTGGGGGACGGCGACGACGCGGCCAGCGGCGGCAGTGGCGACGACCAGATCTTCGGTGATGACGGCCGCGATGCGATCAATGGCGGCGGCGGAAACGATTATGTCAATGGCGGCGCTGGCAGTGATATCCTCGCTGGTGGCCGCGGAAACGATTATCTGGCCGGCGGCAAGGGCTCCGACATCCTGCTTGGCGGCACGGGCCACGATTTTCTCGATTCGGGGAGCAACAACGACCTGCTGAACGGTGGTAAGGGCAACGATACTTTCCTGACCGGCGCCGGCGAGGATGTATTGGTTTTTAAGTTCAACCAGGGCAAGGACACGGTGCTGGATTTCGAATCCGGCAAGGACATGGTTGATCTGACTGATACCAACCTGACCTACAAGACGCTGGCAGATGCTCTGATCGACGTGCCGGACGGCGTTCTTCTCGACCTGCACAAGGGCGAAGTCCTGTTTGTCGGCATGAACAAGTCCGATTTCGATCTGCACGACGATTTCATTCTGTCGTGATCTGAAGCCCTTTCCGGCTTTAGCCAATTCTCTGAAAGCCGCCGGTTTCGCCCGGCGGCTTTTTTCATTTTGTGCGAAATGCTCTCGGAAATTTAGTTTGTGCACATATTATAAGTGTGCTTATAAAGTGGCATGGATTCGACACTCGAAAAGGATCGCGGGCTCTTCTACGCCGTCCATGAGCTCTACCGGCTCATGCGGCGGCGGTTTGACGACGTGGCCCAGCCCTATGATCTGACATTTCCGCAATGGCGGGCGCTTTGGCAGCTCTACCGGAAAGATGGGCTGTCGCAATCCGAGCTTGCGGGACTGATCGACAGCGATCCGATGACCCTGAGCGGCATGATGGAGCGGCTCGAGGCGAAAGGCTTTGTGGAGCGCCGCCCGGCGCCGACCGACAGCCGGGCAAAAATCGTGCTGATCACCGACGCGGCGCGCGACGTGGTCGGCAATATGAAGGCCGAAATGGTGAAAGCTCAACAACAGGCACTGACGGGCATAGCTGAAGAGGACCGGGAACAGCTAGTCCGCACCATGCAGCGGATGAGCGAGAACCTCGGCGCGACATTTGAGAAGGAAATCAAGGAATGAATGCACGCGTGGACCCGAAATCCGAAGAGGCCAGTGCGGAAAGCGAGACAGTGGAAAGCGTGGCAAACGCTCCCGCAGCCCAGAATGCGGAAGTCGCACCCCCTGCCAGAAGAGGGTCGCGCCGGCTTTTGCTGATGATCTCGCTGCCACTGATCCTTCTGTTCGTCGGTGGTTATTTCTATCTGACCGGCGGCCGCTATGAGGACACGGATGACGCCTATGTGCGCCAGGCGATTGTCTCCATTTCTTCTGACGTTTCGGGGCGCGTCGTCGAGGTTCTGGTGAGCGACAACCAGACCGTTCAGAAGGGTGACGTGCTATTCCATATCGATGCGGAACCCTATCAGATTGCACTCGAACAGGCCGAGGCGTCGCTGGCCGCCGCACGGCTGAACGTCGAGCAATTACGCGTGTCCTACGAGACGGCGCAGGCGAAGCTCTCGGCGGCGGAAAACGTGCTGGCGGTGCGCCAGAAGGCCGAGGATCGGGTGATCAGCCTCACCGACAAGGGTGTGACGACCGAAGCGGAGTCCGACAATACACATCTGGCATTTCAGGAAGCTCAATCCAACGTCGCGTTGGCCAGGCAGAGCCTCGCTGCAGCAGTCGCGGCGCTGGGCGGCAATCCGGACACGGCGACGGACGATTTGCCGTCGGTGCGCGCGGCACTGGCAGCGCTCGATAGCGCCAAACGCAATCTGGCGAAAACCACGATCGTTGCGCCTTCCGACGGTATCGTGAGTAACGTCGAGAATCTCAATGTAGGGCAGTTCGTTTCGGCAGGATCGACCATCGCTAACCTGGTCGAGACGGGTGAAGTCTGGGTCGAGGCGAATTTCAAGGAAACTCAGGTCGGCAAAATCATTGTGGGTCAACCGGTTTCGGTTCGCGTCGACACCTATCCCGGTTTGGACATTGCGGGGAAAGTGTTGAGCATTGGCGCGGCGACAGGTGCGGAATTCTCGCTCATTCCGGCGCAGAACGCATCGGGCAACTGGGTCAAGGTGGTGCAGCGCATTCCGGTGCGCATTGGTCTTGAGGGCGATGACTTGCCGGTCCTGCGCTCGGGCATGAGCGTTGTGGTGACCGTTGATACCGGCAAATCGCTGCTGGACGAGTTGCTCTGATGTCGGACTCCGAAGCCCGTTCGGAGGAGGCCGAGGCGGCTGATGATCCCAGCAAGCCAGCCATGGTGGTTCAGCATCGCGGATTGCTGACGGCCGGGCTCATGCTGGCCACGGTGATGCAGGTGCTCGACACCACCATTGCCAATGTGGCGTTGCCGCACATGGCGGCGTCGCTCAACGCGGCACAGTCGGAAATCACCTGGGTTCTGACCTCGTATATCGTTGCGGCGGCCATCGCGACACCGCTGACCGGCTGGTTTGCCGATCAATTGGGACAAAAGCGGCTGTTCCTGATTTCGATCGCCGGATTCACGCTGGTGTCGATGCTGTGCGGGCTGGCGACGGGTCTCACGGAAATGGTGGCGTTCCGGATCCTTCAGGGGCTCTTCGGAGCCATGATCGTGCCGTTGGCGCAAACGGTGCTGCTGGAAATCAATCCACGCGAAAAGATCGGGCAGGCCATGGCGATTTACGGTGCCGGGATCATGATCGGGCCGATCATCGGGCCGACGCTTGGCGGTTATCTGACCGAGACGTTCAACTGGCGCTACGTGTTTTTCGTCAACCTGCCGGTGGGCGGACTGGCGTTCGGCATGGTGTTCGTTTTCATGCACAACACCGAATTGCGCCGCCGCGCCTTCGACTTTTTCGGGTTCGGGATGTTGGCCCTTTCGATCGGGGCGCTGCAATTGCTGCTCGACCGGGGACAATCGATCGGCTGGTTCAGTTCAAGCGAGGCATGGCTCGAACTCGGACTGACCGTGTCGGGTTTCTGGATTTTCGTGGTTCACAGTCTCACCGCCAAGCAGCCCTTCGTCGATCTACGCATGTTCAAGGACCGCAATCTGACGATGGGGCTGTTGTTCATCTTCATCATCGGACTGACCCTGTTTTCCGGGCTGGCGCTATTGCCGCCGCTCTTGCAGAACCTGATGGGTTATCCTGTGATCGAGACCGGGCTTGTGATGGCACCGCGCGGCGTCGGCACGCTCCTCTCCATGATCGTCGTGGGGCGATTGGTTGGACGTTTCGATGCGCGGCTGCTGGTTCTGGTCGGGATTGGGCTGACGGCCTATTCGCTTTACCTGATGACCGGGTTCTCGCTGCAGATGGGCGCGATGCCGGTGATTGTGAGCGGGGTCATTCAGGGTTTCGGGCTTGGGTTCGTTTTCGTGCCACTTTCCACGCTGACATTTGCGACGATCGAAGGCCGCTACCGCACCGATGCGACGAGCTTTTTCTCGCTGGTGCGCAATATCGGTTCCGGCGTCGGCATCTCGCTGGTGTCGCTGGTTTTGTCGAACATGATCCAGGTGAACCATAGCGAGTTGGGCGCACACCTGACCGCAACCTCGCCGATGGTGCAGGCGCAGGCGCCGCAATTGTTGAGCGGCAACCCGACCATTCTTGCGGTCATCGACGGCCTGGTCTCGCAGCAATCGGCGATGATTGCCTATCTTGACGATTTCAAGCTGATGATGTTTGTCAGCCTGATGGCAACGCCGATCGTGCTTCTGCTGCGCGGCGGTAAGTCGAAAAAGGGTGGCGGCATGGCGGCGATGGGTGAATAGAGCGAGCCGCTATTTCAGGCTTTCGCCGAGACGGTCGAGCAGGGAGGTCGTGCCGCTTTCCCAGAATTTCGGGCCATCAAAACCATCAAGATATGCGCCCTGTTCGGTGAGCTTGAGGTGCGTGCCGCCATCTTCTGCATCTGCGAGTTCGATAGTGGCAAGGGTGGCCCCCGCAGGGCCGCTGCCATAGTCGAACGTGTAGGTGTAGATGATGCGCTCGCCATCCACGATGTCCTGATAGACGCCCTCGTAGACGAATTTGCCGCCGCCCGGCCCGGGCATTTCGACATGTTCGGCGCCGCCGACCCTGAAATCGAGCGTGTGCCCGCCTTCCGGCGCGCCATAGGCCCATTGGCGTTTCTTGCCGGGATTGGCAAAGGCATCGAAGACCCTTGCTCGCGGAGCCGGGTAGGTGCGCTGGAGCGAGAAAGTGGCGTGAATAACGGAGCGGTCGGTCATGGTCGTTTTCCTTCGTGGATGGGTCAGGCGGCGGCGCGACTCAAGTAGGCGCCAAGTTGTTCGATTTGCTGCAACGTGCCGTTGCGACGCATGTCGGGGGTTTCGCGTCCCTCAAAGAACATGCCGGTTTCATTGAGCACCAATCGCGCTCCGTCTCGGTCGGCGTGAAACTCCACGCAAAGCACAGTCGATGAGATGCGTTGGACGCCGCGCGCGACAGAGAAGGCTGTCACGATGCGCTGGTCCTGCATGATATCATCAAAGCGCGAATTCACTTGAAAGGGTTCTTCGCCGGGTGGACCAAACCGGCTGATCTCGACGCCGCCGACCCGGAATTCGTAACGGTCGGTTTCATAGGTCCAGCCAGGAGCGGGCGCCGCCCAGATCGAAAGCTCGTCCTTGTCTGACCATGCCTGGAAGAGGCGGGAGCGCGGGACCGGGAAATGCCGCTCAAGGGTAAATGCGCCCTGGATGACGCTGGAATGAGTCACTTGGTTTGATCCTTTTTCGAGTCTTCAAGAGTGCTTGCCGCAAGAAATTCGCCCAACGCATCAAGGCGATCATTCCAGAATGAGCGGCGCTGGTTGATCCATTGTTCCGCTTTGCTGAGTTCGCCGGTGTCGAGGGTGCAGGAGCGGGTGCGGCCGATCTTGCGCGTGTTGACCAGTCCGGCCTCCTCGAGAATAGACAAGTGCTGCATCGTCGCCGGCAGAGATATGCCCAGCGGTTCGGCCAATTCGGATACACTGCGGCTCGATTGACTGAGTTGGTCGATCATGGCGCGGCGGTTCGCATCGGCGAGCGCGTGGAACATCCTGTCTAGCTGTGTTTGTTGGTTAAGCATGTACTTAAGTATCCACGTTCGAAACGTCGCGTCAATAGTTAAGTGTACACCTAAGTATGAATTTGCGTGAGACGGACGGCTCGCATTGGAGGGGCGGACCTGCTAGTCAGCGGCAAAGGGGAGGAAATGATGGCGGTCACAGACGATATCGGGCGGATTGTCCGGCAGGAAAGCGAGCTGGTTTTCGACCGGTTCGATGAGGATGTCGCGGCCGAATTGCTCACACACGGGCGCAAGCTTGCCAATGAGATAGGCGCGCCGATCGGGTTTCTGGTGAAGCTCTGGGACCGCCCAATGGCATTCGGCGCGACCAAGGGCTATTCGCATCACAATTACCTGTGGTGTCACCGCAAGGCCAACAGCGTGCGGCTGGTGCACAAATCGACGTACCGATTGGTGCTGGAGCGGGGAGATCAGCCGCGCCTGTTTGACCCGAGCTGGGGCGTTGAACCGGAAGAATATGTGATTGCGGGCGGCGCTTTTCCGATTGTCATGAAGGGGATCGGTTTCGTTGGCGCTGTGGTCGCCTCCGGCCTGCCGGAACGTGACGATCATGGATTAGTTGTGGCCGCGATTTGCGCCGTATTGGGCCAGGAATACAGCGACTTCGCGCTTGATTAGGCCAATTGGGCCTTCCGCCGCAACAGCCAGACCACAAAGACAATCAGCACGGCCGGCAGGGCCGCAAAAGGACCTGCGAGCGGCAAGGCCACGCTGAGACCAGTCGCGCCGGCCCAGGTGATGGAAACGAAAGCTTCGAGCAATGTCGCGATGCGTGAGGCGGTTTGCCGGCGGGCAAACTGGCTGCGCTTGGCGCGCACGCGGAACATGAGCTGGATGATGACCGACGATGCCGTGGCAAAGGCAACTCCGGCAAATAGCGTCAGCGCGATGCGCAGATCGATGAAGGCGATGGCGATGACGAAAGGCGAAATGATGACGCCAATGGCGATCAGCACGGCTTCGATCTTGGCTCGCAGCATGTCACGCGCTCTGAGCGGGGCCGTCAGGATCAGGTCATGAGCGTCTTCGCCGGAGAGGGTGAGCCAGGCGAGACCCCCCGCGAGTTGCGCGGCTGCCATGGTGATGATGGCGGCGACGATGGGCAGGGTGCCGCCGGAATTGCCATAATTGAGCCAGAGCAGGACGGCAGGCGGCAGCAGGTACAAAAGCTGCATCAGGCTTTGCGACATCAGCCATGGGTCGCGGATCAGCAGCAGCCATTCCTTGGTGCGCAGCATCTGTGCCTGCGAGGCGTTGCGGAATTTCGGGGCGTGTTTGGTGGCGGCGCGAGTTTGACCGATTGCGTTGGCAGCGAGGGCGAGCCTGGCAAAGCCCGGTGCGGCGAGGGCGAGCGTCAGGATGATGGCGGCCGCCGCGACGATGATGGTTGTGGCCATGGCGGCAAAGTCGCCGGTTGCGGCACGGGCGGGCGTCCAGATCCAGCTGTGCACGTCCGGCGCCAAGCCCATGATCGCGCCGGAGAGCGCGGCACCGGCATTGCTTGTCGTGCCAGTTGAGAAAATGACCGCGATCTGAATGCCGACAATTAGCGCCGCGCCGACGATTGCGGCCAGAACCTGCGCGATGATCCGGGTGCGTTTCGGCCCGGCAATGCGAAACAATGCGAGGGTGATGAGAATGGCGAGTGCCGTAGTGAACACGGAAATCGCGGCCACCACGGGATAGATGGCCAGCCATTTCCAGCCATCATAAACCACCAGCATGTTGACGAACGGCGACATGATCGCCGCCATCAGCAGCATGGACGTAACTGCGATCGTGCCGGTTCTGACGATGAACAGAGCACGGGCCGAGGCGGGCGACGACAGGATCAGGTCGAGATCGGCCCGGCTGTAATAGGCGCGGGTGACAGATTCCATGGCCTGGCTGAGCGACATGGTGGCGAACAGGAGCCCTGAGCCTGTCAATTGCGCCAGCGTTGCGGTGTCGACTTCGATGCCTGCCTTGGCCCAGTTGCCGATCAGAACCGAGGCGATCCAGTGCATGCCGGTGAAAAAGACGAGCGAAACGGCAAGGATTGCGACGGCGCGGCGCGGGGCGCCGGCCGTCAGCATCACGGTCAGATCCCGCCATTGCAGGCGAAATTCGTGGGCTGCGAACCAGGGAAGGGAGCCGGCTTGAAGCATCAGGCTGCCGCAACCTCTTCCAGCCCGAGGTCTGACTGGCCGACAAGGTCGAGAAACACGTCCTCAAGCGACGAGCCGGTACGGCCGGCGCGGGTCTGCAGTTCTTCCAGCGTGCCTTCGGCGATGAGCCTGCCCTTGGCGATGACGCCGATCCGTTCGGCCATACGTTCGGCAACTTCAAGAATATGTGTTGTCATGACGATGGTCACGCCCTGGCTGACCTTGTCTTTGAGCACGTTCTTGACCAGCCGGGCCGAACCGGCATCGAGACCGGTCAGCGGCTCGTCGAGAATGATCAGGCGCGGGTCATGGATCAGCGCGCCGGCGAGGGCAACTTTTTGCAGCATGCCTTTGGAAAAGCCACCGCAATGGGCATTGGCAGACGCAGTGAGATCAAGCCATTCAAGCAATTGGTGGGCCTTGAGCTCCGCGTCTTCGGCGGGCACGTGCCAGAGTCCGGCGATGAATCGCAGATATTCGAGCGGGGTCAGGCGGTCATAGACCATGGGCTCATCCGAAACCCAGGCGACCTGGCTTTTGGCGCCGACGGGATCGGTGCCCGTGTCGATGCCGCAAACCGAAATATCTCCCTTGTCCTGTGGTAGTAGCCCGGCGACCATGCGCAGCAATGTGGTCTTGCCGGCGCCGTTGGGGCCGAGCAGGGCATAAAATTCACCCTGGCGAACCTGAAGGTCGAGATTGTCCACGGCGGGTTTGTCGAAGCTTTTGCTGAGGCCCCTGATATCGAGGGCGAGCGGATAGTCGGACATGGCATGTCTCGCGCTATGTTGGTTCATGTCTGACTAGCCCTGACGAATTGCGGCGGGGTTAACCGGAGTGTGAGGGGGTTCGATTTTGCGGGACTGATGCTTGGCATGCTTGCCGAAAAGTGAAAATCGGCGCGCGTCCACCATGTTGTCATGATTGGCTGGCGCGGATAGGTTCGCGCAGCCAAGACTCACGATCGGGTCGGAACGCAAGAGGGACACATCATGGAATTCGCCGCTAATCTGGTGCTTGCGCTGCACCTGTTCAGTCTGGCCATGGGAACCGGCTCGGGCATCGCCAATTCCGCGATTGGACCGCTTTACGGGCCCTCAAGTGCCGAACAGCGCAATGTGTTGTTCAAGCTGGCGGCGGTGCTGGGCCGCAACGGGCAGATCGCCATCGGGCTTTTGTGGATTACCGGCATCGCGCTGATTTTCATGAAGGGCTACAACCTCATGGAAATGCCGGTGATGTTCTGGATCAAGATCCTGTTCGTGATCATCCTCTCCGGGGCGTCGGGCATGGCTTCGGCGGCGGCGCGGCGGTTTGCCAATGGCGACATGGCGGCGAGCACGCGTGCAGCGATGTTTGGAATGGTGGCCGGGGTCAGCTCGGTCGTGGTCATCCTTTGCGCCGTTTTCGCGTTCGAATAAGGGCGCGACATATGCGCCAAAAGAAATGGTTGCGCTTTGGGGCGAACAACGGCACAATCGGTTGGTGAGCCAAAACAGGTTGGATTGATGCGTCAGGCACAATCGAAAGAAAAGGCAATCGCACTGGCCAAGGCAGACGCTGAGCGTCGCGCCGGTCTGGTCGCGCTTGGATTTTTGCTGCTACCGCTGGCTCTTCTTCTCCTTATCGGCCCCTAGGCACCGACGGCTCCGAGCTGAGCGGGTGTGTAGGGGATATTCAAGCCGAACAAAGTGATTGTCCGGCCAATGGCGCATGAGCAAACGAAGAGACGCCGTTGAGCCGATTGTGAAGGAAGAATTCCATGAACCCCCAGACCTCCGACAAGGATCGCGTCTACATTTTCGACACGACGCTGCGTGACGGCGAGCAGTCGCCCGGCGCCACGATGACGCTGGACGAAAAGCTGCAGATCGCCGAACAGCTCGACGATATGGGCGTCGACATTATCGAGGCGGGTTTCCCGATTGCCTCGAATGGCGATTTCGACGCGGTGGTGGCCATCGCAAAACGCGCCAAGAATTCGGTGATTGCCGGGCTCGCGCGGGCGATTACGGCGGATATCGATCGGGCCGGCGAAGCGGTGCGGCACGCAAAGCGCGGTCGCATCCACACCTTCGTTTCGACCTCGCCAATCCATCTGGCGCACCAGATGAACAAGACCCAGGAAGAAGTTCTGGAAATCGTGACCCGAACCGTTACTCAGGCGCGCAACCTGATTGACGATGTCGAGTGGTCGGCGATGGATGCCACGCGCACGTCGATCGATTTCCTGGCCCGTTGCACCGAGGCGGCCATCAAGGCCGGGGCAACGACGATCAACCTGCCGGATACGGTCGGCTATTCGACGCCCGAGGATTATGGCGACATGTTCCGTCAGATCATCGAGATGGTTCCGGGTTCGGACAAAGTGATCTTTTCCACCCATTGTCACGACGATCTGGGCATGTCGGTTGCCAATTCTCTGGCGGGTGTGAAGGCCGGCGCCCGGCAGGTCGAATGCACCATCAACGGGCTGGGCGAGCGGGCCGGCAATGCGGCGCTCGAAGAAATCGTCATGGCGATCCGCACCCGGCACGACGCCATGCCGTATTTCACCGAAATCGAGGCAACGCATCTGTCGCGGGTTTCCAAGACCGTGGCGGCGGCGTCGAATTTCCCGGTGCAGTTCAACAAGGCGATCGTGGGCAAGAATGCCTTCGCGCATGAGAGCGGCATTCATCAGGACGGCATGCTGAAGAACGCCCAGACCTATGAAATCATGACCCCGGAAAGCGTCGGCATCAAGGAAACGACCCTGGTGATGGGCAAGCATTCTGGCCGGCACGCGTTCAAGGACAAGTTACGCGATCTCGGCTACGAGTTGGGCGATAATCAGTTCCAGGAGGCGTTCCAGCGTTTCAAGGATCTGGCAGACCGCAAGAAGCACATCTATGACGACGATATCATCGCACTGGTCGACGATGAAATGGGCTCGGGCTCGGACCGGATCACACTGAAAGACATGAAGGTCGTCTCGAAGACCGGCGGCGAGCATGTTTGCGACATGGTGCTCGACGTGGACGGGCAGGACGTGTCCGTATCCGTATCGGGCACGGGTTCGGTCGACGCGATCTTCAACGCCATCAAGGAAGCGGTGGGCGATGATCCGCATCTCGTCATCTATGGCGTCGATGCGGTGACCGGCGGCACTGACGCGCAGGCTAATGCGCATGTGCGGCTTGAAATGAACAGCCGCATTGTTTCCGGACGTGCGGCGGAACCCGACACATTGGTCGCCTCGGCCCGCGCCTATCTCAATGCCTACAATCGTCTGCTGATGGAGCGGGGCGCGAGCGCCCAGGGCGCCATGGCGGGGTAGTAGGCATCACATCTCGATGCGCCCACCGACAATTGCCGGCGAGCCGCCGTGGGGTGCCCCGGCGGATTGAAGCTGACAAGCCGGCGGGGATAAGGTCCGGCCATGTCCGCCGTTTCAACTCACCGTCTTTTTGTCGTTGGCCTGATGCTCAAGGGTGTCAATGCGTTCGCGGAGCTGGCGGGCGGCCTACTTCTCTTTTTCGTCAGCACCTCCAGCATTCGCACCCTTGTTAGTCTGCTGACCGCCAACGAATTGAGCGAAGACCCGAAGGACTTCGTGGCGACGCAACTCCGGGTCGCCGCGGAGGCCCTTTCGGTCAATTCAAAGGACTTCTTTGCTTACTATTTGCTGGCCCATGGCCTGATCAAGGCATTGCTGGTGATTGGCCTGCTGCGCGAGAGAGCCTGGGCTTTCCCCGTGTCTTTGTGGGTGCTCGCTGGATTTGTGGTCTATCAGGTCTACCGCTACTCACTGACGCATTCGCTGGCATTGGCCTTGCTCACGTTGTTCGACCTGGTCGTCATGGTTCTGATCTGGCGCGAGTGGAGAAGCCGACACGGCAAAGCATACATGACGGATTGACCGCAATGCGCGCTGGACAAGCACGCGCAACCTCTGCTAAGTCGCGCCGACGCCGGGCAAAGCCCGGCAACAAAGTCCCCCGGGTGTATAGCTCAGTTGGTAGAGCAGCTGACTCTTAATCAGCGGGTCCAAGGTTCGAGTCCTTGTACACCCACCAATCTTCTTCTTTTGTCCCGAATGCGGTCTGCGCGCAGATGCGGCGCTGGTGCGGGTTGCATTTGTCTGCGCTTGGCGGCAACAGTCGATGCACGACGGAATCTCAGTAAGGGCAGGTATTTGTGAGCGTATTTGATCGGTTTGACGCCATTCAGGATGCAGATTTGCGCAAGACGGGTGCGAGCAAGTGGACGGCTGACGGGGTGATTGGCGCGTTTGTGGCCGAAATGGATTTCGGCACGGCGCCAGAGGTGGTCGCGGCTCTGCACAAAGGGATCGATGAGGGCCATTTCGGCTATATGCCGTCCCGTCTCGTCACTGACATGAAAGATGCGGCGGTGGACTGGATTCGAGAAAAGCACGGCTGGGAGGTCGAGGCGAAAGACGTCCGGCACGTGCCGGATGTGATCAAGTCATTCGAATTGTCGATCGAGCATTTTTCCAAGCCGGGTTCGAAGGTTATCGTGCCCACGCCGTCCTACATGCCGTTCCTGACGGTGCCGGGTGCGCTGGGGCGCGAGGTGATCGAGGTGCCGCTCGCCTATGATAACGGGCAGTTCAGGTTCGATATCGACGCGCTGCAAAAAGCGTTCGAAGATGGCGGTGACCTTCTTGTTCTGTGCAATCCCTACAATCCGGTTGGCCGGGTGTTTTCCGAAGAGGAATTGCTGGAAATCGCAGAGCTGGTCGAGCGAAACGGCGGGCGGGTCTTTTCCGACGAGATCTGGGCACCGCTGATTTTTGAAGGCCATCGGCACATTTCCTATGCCTCGCTGAATGAGGTCACGGCCGCGCACACATTGACGGCGATTTCGGCTTCCAAGGCGTTCAATCTGCCGGGGCTGAAATGCGCGCAATTGGTGGTCTCAAACGAGAAAGACGCCAAGGTTCTGGATGCGCTTGGTTACGGCGTCGGGCGTGACACCTCCAATTTCGGGGTCATCGGCACGATTGCCGCGTTCCGCGAAGGTGGCGAATGGCTTGCCGGAACGCTCGCGTATCTCGACCGCAACCGCAAGGCGATGGCAGAACTGGTAGCCGAGCATTTGCCAGGCGTGCGTTATGATGTGCCGGATGGCACCTATGTGGGCTGGCTCGATTTCCGCGACAGCGCTGTGCCCGACAAACCGGGCGCCTTTTTCAAGGAACATGCCGGTGTGTGGCTGACCGAGGGGACGGCCTGCGGCAAGGTGGGCGAGGGGCACGCCCGCTTCATCATGGCGACGCCGCTGCCGATCATGAAGGAGGCTTTCGCCAAAATGGGCAAGGCGATGGCGGAACAGGGACCGGGCTGGCCAGCGAACGGCTAAAGCCGACGCGGTGACAGCCGCCCTTTTTCGTGGCTGATGCCGGCGGACGGTCGGCCCGCGAGACACACGTGGTGGGAGGAGAATGAAATGCAGTTTGCCAACATCGATGGGCATGTCATCCATTTCCAGCAAATTGGCGCAGCGAAAAGCAAGCCAACGCTGGTTTTCGTCAATCCGTTGGGCAGCGACTTTCGGGTGTGGCGCGACATCATCGTGCAGCTGGCGGGCGATTTCGCCATGCTCACCTATGACAAGCGCGGGCACGGGCTTTCCGATCGCGGCGGGCAGATGATGGTGATGGAAGACCATGTCTGGGATCTGGCCAATCTGCTCGATCATGTGGGCATCCAACAGGCATTCGTTTGCGGGCTCAGTATTGGCGGGATGATTGCGCAGGGGCTGGCGGTTGCCCGGCCGGAAATGGTGCAGGGGCTCATTCTCTGTGACACCGGACACAAGATCGGCACGGCCAAAACCTGGCAGGAGCGGATCGAAGCGGTAGAAGACGAAGGCCCCGAGGCTGTGGCCGATGCCGTGATCGCGCGCTGGTTCACCGACGAATTCAAGGACGCGCATGCCGCCGAGGTGCGTGGCTTCCGCAACATGATCGCGCGGCAAGACACGTATGGGTACATTCAATCCTGCAACGCATTGGCCGAGGCGGACCTGACGCACGTCGCGCCTGAGATCGAGGCGCCGACGCTGCTTTTGTGCGGGGATCAGGACGAGGTGACCTCGCCGGCGCTGATGCACGAATTGCAGGGCATGATTTCGGGTGCGCGACTGGAATTGATCGAGGGTGCGGCGCATGTGCCGGCGATCGAAAAGCCGCATGTGATGGCGGATTTCATCCGCAATTATGCGCGCGAAATGGTTCTGGAGACGGAATAGTCGCCGCTTGCGGCAGCGCGGGAGGGCGCTTCAATGAAGGTCGTGATTACCGGCGGGTCCGGATTCATTGGCGCGCGGCTGGCGCAACACTTGCTCGACAATGATGTATTTCATGGCGAGCGCGGCGAAGTGGAGCGGGTCAGTGAACTCGTTCTGCTGGATGTGCAGGCGCCGGAAAACCCGATTGCCGACGAACGGGTTCGGTACGTCATCGGGGAGCTCAATGATGCGAGCCTTCTCGCGCCGGTGCTCGATGGCGCGCAAAGCGTCTTTCATTTCGCCTCGGTCGTGTCGGGAGGCGCAGAGGCCGATCTCGAACTCGGTTACCGGGTCAATCTCGACGGCACACGCTTGCTGATCGACCTGATGGCTGCCGAGGGTGGGCGGCCAAAACTGATCTTTGCGAGTTCCTGCGCCGTTTATTCGCAAGGCAAGGAACTGGTCACGGACGCCACAACGCCGACGCCGAAAAGCTCGTATGGCGTACAGAAGCTCTGCCTTGAATACATTATCGGGGACTATTCGCGGCGCGGGCTGATCGATGGCCGTTCGATGCGGTTTCCGACGATCGCGGTCCGGCCCGGCAAGGCCAACCTCGCCAATTCTTCTTTCATTTCCAATATCATACGCGAACCTGCGATGGGTAAGCCCACGATTTGCGTGGTGCCGCAGGAAGCGGCGATCACCATCATGTCGCCGGGGCGGCTGATCGATTCCATCGTGGCTGCGCACAACATCCCGGAGGACGAATTTGGCTGGCCGAAGGCTTTGCTGATGCCCGCTATCAACGTAACCGTTGCGGAGATGCTTGACGCGCTCGAGGCCGAACTCGGGCCGCAGGCGCGGGACCTCGTCAGCTTCGAGGTGAACGCGGACATCTACGCGATGGTGCAGAACTGGCCGCAAAACATCGAGGCCGCGCGCGCCGAGGCGATGGGCATTCACGCCAACCGCGATGCAGGCGAGATTGTGCGCGAATTTCTCAGAGAAAACATGCCGTAAAGGGTTTCGTGAGACGGATCGGATACCTACATAGGGCCAATCCGCAACGGCGCGCCATCAGGTGCGTCAGGGAGCGTTCATGGAAGCCCTTCACGATCCAGCCGCGTTTAGCGCCTTCCTTCAGGTCATTCTGATCGACCTGGCGCTGGCGGGAGACAATGCGGTCGTGATCGGCATGGCGGCGGCAGGTCTGCCGGCAGCGTTGCGCCGCAAGGCGATCTTTTTCGGCATCATCGCGGCAACCGTGCTCCGAATTGGTCTCGCGATCATCACCACACATCTGTTGCATGTTGTCGGCCTGCTTTTCGCGGGCGGTCTGCTGCTGGCCTGGGTCGCCTGGAAGATGTGGCAGGAGCTGCATGAAGGCGGCGCTCATGCCAGCGAAATGGCCACCGAAACGCTGACCGACGATGATCTCGACGCAGACGGACGGATTGGCGCGCCGCCGGCGCAGGGCCGGAAGAAGACGCTGGGAGATGCGTTCACACAAATCCTGATCGCCGACATTTCGATGTCGCTGGACAATGTGCTGGCCGTGGCCGGTGCCGCCCGCGAACATCCCACGGTTCTGGTTTTCGGTTTGATCCTGTCCGTCGCGCTGATGGGATTGGCGGCCTCTTTGGTCGCGCGGTTGCTGAACAGACATCGCTGGCTGGCCTATGTCGGACTGGCCATCATCGTCTACGTGGCGCTGGGCATGATCCAGCATGGCGCGATGGACCTTTTTCACGAAGCTGGCCCACCGCTGGCCCGGCTGGCGCATATCGAGCCCTAACCCGTCTTCGAAGGGCTCGCTTACATTTCGCAAACCATTGCGGAACGTATTTTCAAGTTTTGCTTTTGCTTAAACCCATTGGTGTGACCCATGCCGATAGGCTGGCCCCGGTTTAGCAAATGACGGGGACGCAAAATGGCGCTCACCGATATCGGAAACGATCCGGCGCAGGCATTGATTGTGGAGGCCAACGAATTGGCCGCCAAGGCGGAACGTTTGGACATTGAGAAAGTGGATGGCCGGACCTGGGACAAGGTCGCGTCCGAATTCGACCAGATTGCCCAGGAGCAACTCTTTTCGTTCGCACATTCGCGCTGGCCGGGCGTAGATCTCGAACCGGTTCTGTTTCGCGAGAAGGGCGAAGTGGTCGGTGGAACCATGATGATGGTGCAGCCGCTACCGCTCAAGCTGGCTGATATTGCCGTATGCAAGTGGGGCCCGGTGCTCAAGGACGTCAAATCGGCGGACAAGGCGCGTGTTTATGCCTCGATGGTCAGAACGCTTGTCGATGAATATGCGGACCGGCGCGGGATGATGTTGTCAGTGCTGCCGAAGGCCGTTCCGGCGCCGCGCAATTTTATGGTCGAAGTGCTCGAAAAGCAGGGATTTGCGCGAGGTTCGGGTCTTTTGTTTCCCAGTCGGTATATCGTCAATCTGCGGCTTGACGACGAGGCGCAGAAACGCAGCTTTGCGCAGAAATGGCGCTATCACCTCAACAAGTCGCTGAAAGCTGACCTGACCTTCGAGCATGGCGATGCGACGCGGCTTCGCGAGTTTGACGCGCTCTATCAGGCGATGAGCGACCGCAAACGTTTCGCGGATCATTCGGCCTACGACACGATTACCACGCTTTTTGAAACCGACATCGATGCGGTGACGCCGGAACTGTTCTTTGTGCGCGAGGGCGGCGAAGTGATTGCCGGCGCAATCATCTTCAAGGCCGGCGATACAGCGGTTTATCTCTATGGCGCCACGGTTGACCGCGCACTTCCGCTCAGGGCCGGTTACTTCCTGCACTGGCACATCATTCGCTGGTTGCGCGACAATACCCGCGCCACCTGGTACGATCTCGGGGGAACCGATGGGTTCCAGGGCCTGCACCAGTTCAAGAAGGGCATGGTGGGCACGGCTGGCCATATCGAGCCGGTGCCGCCGGTGATGAACTATGCGTCGCATTTCAGGGCGCAGGTCGTCGGCAACCTGGCCTATTGGGCGCGGGACAGCCTGCAAAAGGTGCGGCATCAGATCGAGAAATACCGCTCCGACCTGGCAACACCCGACCAGAGCCGGGACCAATGAGCCGAACCAGACGGCTTTTGTCGCAATCCAGCCTGCTGTTTGTGGCGCGCATATTCGGTGCGGGCCTGATCTTTCTCGTGCAAGCGGGGATTGCCCGGACCTGGGGCAGCGAAATTCTGGCCGACTATCTTGTCCTGATCGCATTGGCGAACATCGCGGCGATGATCATGCCGCTCGGATTCCAGACGATTGGCGCCTATTTTGCCGCCGAGTACCGGGCCAAGGGCGAGCGCCAGACGCTCGCCTCGTTCCTTTTGCGGGCATACTGGCATGTTGGCGCCTCTGCGCTGGTGATCGGTGCGCTTGGCGTGCTTTATGGCCTCAATTTCGAGGTGGGGGCGGAGGCCTTGCCTTTGCTGCCGCCATTCCTGATCCTGGCGCTGGCGACCGGCTCGGTGTTCATGCACGGCGCGGTGCTGGTTGGACTGAAGCATCCGATTGCCGGATTTCTGGCAGATGGGCTTGCGCGGCCTCTGATCATTCTTTTTGCCTTCGTTTCCGTGTTCTTGCTGGCCAATTCCGATATGGCGCTGGTCGGCCTCGCATGGACGATTTCGGTTACCTATGCGGCCATCGCGATCGGATATGGGGTTCTGGTCTGGCGCACGCTTCACGAGGTCGACGACAATCCCTTGCGGGAAATGTCTGAGGAAGAGCCAAAACGCTGGTGGCGATTTGCCTTGCCTTGGGTGATGATTTCGATTGCGACCGATTTCTTTTTCGATCTCGACCTGCTGTTTCTCAGCCAGTTGCTCGACAAGCACGAGCTTGCAGTGTTCGGCGTTGCGGCGCGCATTTTCGCATTGACTTCGTTCGGGGTGACGGCGGTCTATGCCGTTTTGCTGCCTGACATGTTCGAAGCCGATGCCAACAAGGATCGTCCGGAATTCCTCAGGCAATTGGGGGATGCCAACCTCGTGGCGACCGGCAGCGCGGTGGTGCTGATCGTGGCGATGGCTATTGGCGGCCCTTTGGTATTATGGCTCTTTGGCCCCGGCTTCGAGCAGGGCCTGCCCGCGCTTCTGGTGCTGGGCCTCATTCTTGTCGTGCGGGCGGCGTTCGGGCCGTCTTCGATCGTTCTCAGCCTCAATGACCGGCCGTGGGCCAGCCTGCCAGCGGTGGGTGCGGGCCTCGGCACGCTCGTCATTCTGAATGTGTTTCTGGTGCCGGCGCTGGCGGACCTTGGCGCGGCGCTGGCGGCGCTTGGCTCGATTCTAGTGTGGTCAGCCCTGCTCTGGCGCGAGGCCTACAGGCGGACGGACATAGACGTTTCGGTGTGGCCGCGGATCAGGCAATTGCTCAGCGCGAAAAGCCAAGCCAACCCGCAATCCGGCGCGTGATGCGCGCGCGCAGTCCGATATTCATGCCGTTGTCGTAGCCTGGAATGACCTTGGTGAGCTGGTGCTCCCAGAGCATGAAGTCCTGCCCGAAGATGTGGTTCCTGAGGGTCACGATGTGCTCGTATCCCGCGCGTTTCATCAAGGCGATCGAGACGCGATTGGACTCAAGCGCATAGGTGGCCATCTTGTGGTATTGCCCATTGTCCCAGTGGGACACGAGTGCGCGCGCATAGGTCATGGCGGCGCTGGTGCCGCGGGCCTCGGGAAAGAGGAACGACCAGTAGACCCAGAGCGTGCCGAATTCTGGACCGGTGATCATGCCGCCGACGATCTCGTCATGGTTCATGCACAGCATGATGTGGTCCGGATTGATGGCGTGCAGATTTTGCAGATAGTTGAGGTTCAGGCGCGCCTTTTCCATTTCGCGGAATTCAGGCGTGTAATCGGCGGTGGTGTCGATGACCTCCGCCAGCCGTTTCTGGATATAGGGGAGCTCCGAAGATTTGGCGCCGCGAATCCACGGCTTGATGCTGGCGGCCATTTCACCGGCTTTGGGGGAGGCTGGCTTTGCGGCTTCGGGAAGCTTCATTTCCGGCAACCCGGCAGAAGTATCAGCCAAGGTGTTCATGATTAACCTATTCGACGTCCCAAGTTGATAGCCTCAGAATAGCCTGAGATCGGCAATAATGGGTGAAGTCTCGCTCAATGCGGTTAATGCGCGATCCAGGGAACGGGAGACCTCTTCATGCTACGTGCCGTCGTCGCGGCCATTGTGATCTGGGCCGGGGCTCTTTCTGCCGCTTTCGCCCAGGATCTCGAGCATATGGCCGGTCAGATGATTGTCGTTGGTTTTCAGGGAGATAGCCTTGACGATAGCGGTGTGAAAGCCATGCTAAATGACGTGGCCGCGGGCCGTGTTGGCGGTGTCATGTTTCTGGGGAACAATGTCGCGTCATCAAGCCAGGTGACGGCCATTGTCAGTGCCATACGTGCGGCTGCACCTGCTGGCCTGCCTCCGCTTATCGCCCTCGATCAGGAAGGCGGGAAGGTCGAGCGGCTGACGGCAAAGGTGGGTTTCAAGGAAGAACCTACCGCCGCCGAGGTTTCCGCCATGGGCGAAGCGCGCGCGAGCGCGATCTACAATGAAATGGCGAACGGGCTGATGGAATGGGGGTTCAACACCAATTTTGGCCCCGTCGTGGATCTCAACGTCAACCCCAACAACCCTATCATTGCGCGGTTCGGGCGTTCCTTTGGAGACAACGGGCAGGAGGTTGCGGGCATGGCCGGCACCTTCATCAATGCGCACCACAATTACGGCATCCTGACGGCGCTCAAGCACTTTCCGGGGCATGGATCCAGCCAGGCCGACAGCCATGAAGGGTTTGTCGACATTTCGAAAAGCTGGAGTGCGGCAGAGCTGGATCCTTATCAGCGCCTGATCGGGCAGGGCATGGCCGATATGATTATGGCCGGGCATCTGTTTGCGAACGAGGGTGCTGCTGGCGACAGCGAAACATATCCGGCAAGTCTTTCTTCATACTGGATCACCGACGTATTGCGCGGGCAGCTGGGTTTTGGAAATGGCGTCGTCATTACCGACGACATGGAAATGGGTGCCATCCGGCAGAATTACGGGTTCAAGCAGGCGATCTTGCAGGCGGTGCGTGCGGGCGACGACATCCTGCTATTTTCGAATACCGCAAAACCGCGGACGACGCTGGCCAACGAGGTTCAGGCAATTCTGGTCGACGAAGCCGAACGGGACCCCGCATTCCGGCAGCGGATCGAGGAAAGCTATCGGCGGATCGTTGCGATGAAGGAACGGATTTAGTTCCGGAATTTCAGCGGAAAAGATTGGCCTTGACGTTTCGCCGATTTATGTCAGTAATACTGACGTAACTGGGTGGGTACCATGTTTTTCTCGACGCTTGTCAGCTTCCTGCTGCTGACGGTGCCGGCGCTGTTTACGCCGGGACCAAACAATCTGATGTTGTTGACCTCGTCTGCCAAATTCGGGCCGCGCGCCACGGTTCCGCATGGCGCCGGGGTGGTGAGCGGCTTCTGTTTGATGACCTTTTTGCTTGGGCTCGGCGTGGCCGAGGTGATGACGGCGTTTCCGGCCCTCAAGTGGATTCTGAAATATGCTGCCGTCGCCTATTTCGTCTACATGGCCTACAAACTTCTGGGTGTTCGTTTCGACAGCAAGGCGGGCAGCGGCGAGGCGCGGCCGATGCGCTATTACGAGGCCGTGCTGTTCCAGTGGATCAATCCCAAAGCCTGGGTGATCGGGATCAGTTTCGTTGTCGCCTTCGTGCAGCCGGGAGAAAACCGCCTGTGGAGCCTTCTGGCGATCATTGCAGGGCTCGCGGTGGTCAGCACCGGCAGTACGATCACCTGGATGATTTTCGGTGAACGGCTGCGAGCCTTTTTGCATGCGACCGGTCTCGAGCACTACCTGGGCATGATCCTGGCTGGCCTGATGGGCATTGCCATTGTGATGTTCCTGTTGCCTTGACGTGCTGGCGGTCGTTGCCGGATTGATTCCGGAAAAGCGCCTAACCCCATGAATTCCTGTTGTTGCCGGACTGGCGACAAAAGGCCGGGATTTTCAGCATTGGCGTGCCCGCGCACCGATCTATCGTGCTATATTCGTCCGACCTGCAACGATTCAGGAACCGAGGGCTTGACCGGAAAAAGGCAGAACTGATGGCGGAAACCGCACCGGTACGCCGTGTCCGCTCGCTGTTCATATCGGACGTGCACCTTGGCATGCGCGCCATTCGTGTGGGGCAATTGCTTGATTTTCTGCGGCAGGTCGACGCCGAAAACATCTATCTGGTCGGGGACGTTCTCGACGGATGGCGGCTGGCGAAGAGCTGGCACTGGCCTCAGGATTATTCGGATCTGGTGGGAATACTGCTCGACAAGGCGAGCCGGGGTGCGCGCGTTGTCTATCTGCCGGGCAACCATGACGAATTTCTGAGGGAATATCTCGGCACCTATTTCGGCGACATCGAATTCGTGGATCAGACCATCCATGTCACCGCTCAGGGACGAACCTATCTGGTCATGCACGGCGACCAGTTTGACGTGGTGGTGCGTCACGCCAAGTGGCTGGCGCATGTGGGTGACTGGGCCTACAACTTCGCGCTCAGGACAAACGGAGCGATCAACTGGGTCCGGAGGCGGCTTGGTTGGGACTATTGGTCCCTGTCGGCCTGGGCCAAACAGAAGGTAAAGGGCGCCGTCAGCGTGATCGGGCAGTTCGAGGAAACGCTGACCGACGAGGCCAAACGACAGGGTGTCGATGGCGTCATTTGCGGGCATATTCATCTTGCCGACATGCATGATCGCCTTGGCATCCATTACATCAATACCGGCGATTGGGTGGAGAGCTGCACCGCGATCGTCGAGAACGAGGATGGCGAGTTCGAACTGATCCGCTGGACGGTTCTGACCCCAACGGAAAAGCCGAAGCGAACGCGGCGCAAGCGCAAGGCCGAATTGGCCGAAAGCCAGGACTGATCGGACAAATCGCGACTTTGTGCGAAAATGAAAAGGGCGGCCAATTGGCCGCCCAGTTTGTTTGTGACTGACTTTGTGATTTTTAGTTCAGCCGACCGCTGGCATGGGCCAGCATGGTGAAGACCTTGCCTTCGTCGGACACCAGAATGTGCCGTGCCTCTTCGGCGGAGCGGGCGCGTTTGATCACCTGTTCGAACTCGGCGATGTAGTCGCGTGCGGTCTGGTCGAAATCGCGATCGCGCTGCAGGCGCTTGCGCACATCGTCAAACGTTCCCTGGCCGGACAGAGTGTAGATGCGGCGCGAGAAGACGTTGCTCTGGCCCGACTGATAGCGTTCCCAGGCCTCGGCCAGCGCATGCTCATCGATGGCGCGGGCGATTTCGGCGGTCAGGCTGGTCAGATTGTTGGCGCGCGGTGCCGGGGCACCCGATGCCTGGGAGGCATTGCGCAACACGTCTTTCAGCCAGCCATTGCCTGCACTGTCGTCCTGACGCGGCACGGGGGCCGGGGCGGGCGCAGGGGTCGGCATGGGCGCCGGGGTCTCCGGCAGACGGCCGAACCCGGTGTCTGCGCGGCTTACCGGACGCGGTTCTGGCTGGCTCAGGGCCGGCTGAGCCGGTGTGAAGCTGCCGCGGCTGACATCGTGCGAGCGCGGCTGAGCGCTGACGATGGCGTTGAGCTCGTTGAGGGCCTCGATCTGTTCAGCCACGACGGAGCGCATGGCGGCGGCACTGGCGCGTGTCTCTTCCGGCAGCTCGAGGAAGCCGCGCTGCAATTCGTTGCGGGTCGCTTCCAGCTCGGTGCCGACCTGGCGTGCCGTGGACTGCATGGCGTTTGCCGTTTCCTCAAAGCGCGTGGTGGCGTCCGCCAGGGCCCGCTGCATGTCGTTGAGCAGCGATTGCTGGGTCTGACGCAGCGCATCGGAGGTGCGTTCGCCTTCGTGGCTGGCAACGTGAGCCAGTTCTTCGAGACGCTGGCTGACCGATTGCGACGTGGAGGAGAGGGCCTCATCCATGGCGGCCCGTGCCGAAACCAGCCGGCGTTCGGTGTCGCCAACGGTCTCGGAGATCGAGTGGGCGAACTGGCGCAGCTGGGCGTCGATTTCGTTGGTACGGTCGGCAAAGCCCTGGGCCAGCGCGTCCATGGCCTCGCGGCGCATTTCGACATTGGCAAGGCTGGCCTGACCGGCCTCGGAGAGGTTGCGTGCCGATGCGTCGACCTGGCTCGCTTCGACTTCCAGCTGTCCGACAATGGTGGAGAACTGCTCGACCATGGAGCGGACGGTGGTCTGGATGGCATCGACGTGCCGGGTCATGGTGTCGCCGGCCACATGAGTGTCGTCGACTGCCTTGCGCACCGCTTCGGAATAATCGGACGTGTGCGCTGCGATGCTTCTTTCGAGCTCGGCCAGATTTCCGGTCGATGCCTGGATGACGTTTTGCAGCAGACGGTTGGATTCGTTCAGGCGATCCAGCGACACGTTGATTTCCGAGGAAATGCGCGACGTGGTGGTGGACATAAGCGCCTGGGCTTCCTGAGCGCTTGCCGCCAAGGCTTCGCGGAGGATGTTGTTGTGGCCGGCCAGCGTGCTGGCGAGTTCGTCCGATTTGGACGTGATTTGCTCGACATAGGCCTTTGACTGGCTGTCCAGCTCGGTGCTGACGCGGGCCACCTGACCGTCGAATGATTTGGTGAGCTCGTCCGACTTGGACGAAACCAGCCGCGACAGGCGGTCGGTGCTTTCGGTGACCTTCTCGTTGATCGCTTCGACCTTGGCAGAGATGTTCTGCGCAGCGGCCGCCGCATCGTGCGTCGTGATCGAGGTGAACTTGGTGGCAACCTCGTTGATCGCCTCAAGGGCAGCGCGAACCGACATATCCATGGAATTGGCAGTTTCCGCGACGTGTTGCGAAATTCCCGACGCTGCTTCGACGATACGCGAAGAGATGGTCTTCTCGATGCGCTCGGCGCTGGATTCCAGATCGGTGAGCGATTTGGACATGGACGAATTGATGTTTTCGTTGAGCGAATTGAGCCGCTGGGCCGTCTGGTCTGCGCGCGCGGTGATGGCCTCGGGCAGGGTGCCCAGACGCTGATCGACCATATCGGTGATGGCCTTGCGGGCGCTGTTGACCCCGGTCTCGATGACCTGCGCGGTAACTCGGGCCGCCTCGTTGACGGTTGAAGTCGCCACTTCCACGCGGGATTCGATGAGATCGGCGGAGTTCGCCGTGGCTTCGGACACCTTGGCGGCGGCCATTTCCACGCGTGCGGCAATGCCGGTTTCTGCGTCGGAAATGCGCGACAGGGCGCTGTCGATGCCCTGGCCGAGGCTGGCATTCACCTCGGCGACGCGATGGCCGATCATCTGGGTCAGTTCGGCGGAGCGCGTATCCATCGTGTCGGTCACAGCGTTGAGGCTGGCCTCGATGGAATCGCGGGCCCGGATGCCGTGGGTGTCGATTTCCGACGCGAGCTCACGTGTGCGGGTCGCGATGGCGCTGGAGATGGATTCGGTCGTCCCCTGCAGCGTCTGCTCGAGGGCAGCGCGCTCATTGCCAAGCGTGTGGGCAATGATCTGGTTCTGGGTGTTGATGCCCGACGTGAACTGCTCAGTCTGATCGCGCAGGGAGGTCGTGACGATGTTGGTCTGATCCTCGATTGTGCTGGCGAGCCGATCTGCCTGGGTCTGCAGAACATCGGTGGCCAGAGCCGTGCGGTTTTCGATCGTGCCGGAGAACTTGTTGGCAGAAGATTCGACGACGCCCGCAAACTGGCTGGCCGTCGATTCCATCGTGCCGGTCATCTGGTTGGCTGTGGCTTCGATGGTCTGGGTGAAATAGCCGGACCGGGATTCGATGGCGGCGGCCATTTCCTGTGTGCGTTCGGCAACCTGATCGGTGAAGCGGCCGGATTTTTCGTCCAGCGCCAGTTCGAGCAGGTTGGCCCGCTCGGCGAAATTGGCCGTGTAGCGATCGAGAGCCTCGGTCAGAGCCTGACCCTTGTCGCCGACAATGATGTCGAGAGCGGAGAGGCGGCTATCCACCATGACGGCAACTTCGTTGACGCGACCGTCGAATGCGGCGAGCGAATCCGTGCCAGCCGCGAGCAGCTGTGCGCGGGCGGTTTCGGCGGATTCATCGACAGCACCGGAAATCTCGAGCATGGCCGACTGAACCCGCGAATCCATCGCGTTGAGCTGGGTGGAGACCATCTCGTCGAGCTGCTGGGTGAGGCGGGTGAGGGTTTCCTCGGCTTCACCGGCGCGACCGGAAATCTCGTTGGCGATGCGCAGGCCAATGGCGTCGATCGCCGAGCCGACCTCGTGTCCGCGATCACGCAGATCGGAGAGGATCTTGCCACCACCGTCACGCAATACGGAGGAGATCGATGCGGTGCGTTCTTCAATGGCCTCGTTGAGGGCCACGGCGCGGCTGTCGAGTGCCTCGGTGATGCCGCTCATGCGGATATCGATGACTGATGCCAGTTCCTGCGTACGGTCTTCGAACGCATTGGAAATGGTCGAGGTGCGGTCTTCGAGGGCCAGATTGAGGCGTCCGGCACTATCATCGAGCGCAGACAGCAGGTCGTTGGTACGATTGTCGACCATCGACACAAAGCTTTGAGTCTTCTGGCTAAACTGGCTCTGCAGGTTATCACCCGCGACGTTGAGCGACTTGGTCAGTTCACCGCCACGCTCTTCAATGGTGCCTGCGATGCGCTGAGCGATCATGTCGAGGTCAAAGACCAGGCCGGAATGCGATTCTGAAATCGCTTCGCGCACGCGCTCGGAATTGGTGATAACGCTGTCGCGCTGGCTGGCCAGTTCCTGGATAAGGCCACGCATGCGCGATTCATTTTCAGTGTAGGTCTTGTCGAGCGCGGTGACCTCATTGTGGATCATCACTTCGAGTTCGCCGGCGCGGGAGAGGGCACGCTCGAGGCCATCGGCCAGGGCGGTCACTTCGCGGCGAACGGCCTGACCAACGCTGGCGACCTTGTCGGCGGCGGTGGTTTCCGGTTCGGCCAAGCGCACAGCGGCGCTGGTCATCGAGGTGGCGGCGATCCTGAGGTCCTGCGCCCGGCGGGCGAGAAGGGCCACGGCGAAAAAGCCGATGATCGGCAGGATGAGAACGGCGAGAAGGCCGGCAAATTCAGTGGACTGGAAGAAACTGGCTGCGGCACCTTCCTCAGAGAAGGTACTTCCGAACTGGGTCCAGGCAATGAAGAGAGTGAGAGCAGCCCAGATGATCGAAGCGATCGCGGCAAACACAAACGGGCCCGAAGAGGGCTTGGCGTTCATGCCGTACATCAATTTGGCAGGGCTGAAACGGTCGTCGTTGGCGACGCGGCCGGTACGCTGTGCGATGCGGTCGGCCGCAGACTGACGGTCGCCGTTCGATTTCTGATCGGGCTTGTTTGCACCGGCGCTCGATTTTCCGGCCGAGGAGGCGGAGCTCATCGATTCCTTCAGCGCGTTCTCGACT
Source organism: Hyphomicrobiaceae bacterium (assembly GCA_020638065.1). Lineage (GTDB taxonomy): Bacteria > Pseudomonadota > Alphaproteobacteria > Rhizobiales > Devosiaceae > JACKJF01. Next base: position 43,995 of record JACKJG010000012.1, read on the forward strand.
GCCGAAAATGCCAGGGATGCAGGATCATTCTCTGCGGTAACGGGTTTCTTCGCCATACTCTACAACTCTCGCCTGGGCCTGTTGCCAATCATCTGGCGGCTGCGAGTTCATGACGAAGCCAGATCACCGACCCCAAGGAATTGAAAACAAACAAAAACGCGATTGTCTTCAAGTTTTCCACAAACCTGCGCCGCCGCGCGCTGGTATCATGCCCTTATATAACAGGCGTGCTCCAAACGGAAAACGAAATTAAAAAAGGGTTAACGCCGTCCCCCTGCGCGCTGAACGGGACGTTGATATCCAACATGGGCAAGAGTGTGGCTCGCGGCCAGCGCTTAACCGGATGTTCACAGCGCATGCGTAGTCTGGATTGGCAATGAGCCCGCTTTTGCTTGTTGCGTGAAAGGCTGATCAGCATGCCACAGATTGCCAAACGTGTTGTCGAAACCGGCCACACGCATCGCGTCTCCCGCCCCATCGATCTTGTTCATCTGGCCAGGCAATCGCTTGGCGACCGGATGCTCGAAGCAGAAATTCTCCGGATGTATGACCGGTTGGTCGAACAGCATTTCGAGACCGTCAATCATCCAGAACAGGGCGGCAATGTCGCCCACGCGTTGCACGCACTGAAGGGTGCGTCGGCAGGCGTTGGCGCCTTCGGCGTATCGGATATTGCCCGGGATGCGGAGCAGGAGCTGGCAGCCTCTGGCGCGCCACGCCGTGAAACCATCAGCGACCTCGAAATGAAGGTTGTCGAAGTGCGCCAGTTCATTGCCGGACTGCTGGCCGATGTCGACGCGGAATTTGCCTGATCCATCAATCCCCTGACCGCTGCGACAGGATTGAGGCTTGTTCGCGGCGCGCTGGCTGACTATATCGCGCGCTGAAGCCCTCCATTCACTGCGAGCCAGCCGCCATGCCTAAAATCACGTTCATCGAGCCCAACGGAACCCGCCACGAGGTGGAGGGAGAGAATGGTGCGACGGTCATGGAAACAGCGATCCGCAACGGAGTTCCCGGGATCGTGGCCGAATGCGGCGGCGCCTGCACCTGCGCAACCTGCCACGTTTATGTCGATGACGAGTGGTTTGGCGTCGTCGGTTCGCCGAGCGTGATGGAAGAAGACATGCTCGATTTCGCCTACGACGTCCACGAGACCTCCCGCCTGAGCTGTCAGATCAAGGTGCGCGACGAGCTGGATGGCCTGGTCGTGCATGTGCCCGAAAAGCAGGGATAGGCGGGCGCAGCGGTGGCACGGGACAGCGCCGCCATTCTAGTTTTCACAGGAAACGCAAAAACATTTTCGCTGCCTGCTTCTTCGTGCAGGTGGTTCTTTGCGCACAAACTGGCGCTGAACGGAATAAAAAAGCTATTATATTTCAATATCTTGTGAGAGATGCGTGGTTGAAGCTATTCTGGCGTTGCAAAAAGTGCGAGGCGCGCCATGTCCAAGCTTTCCGTTTTTCCCGTTTCGATGAAAGTCGCCGGCAGGTCGATCCTGATCGTTGGTGGCGGCATCGAAGCGCTGAACAAGGCGCGGCTGGCGCTTAAGACCGACGCGCGGGTCCTGGTGGTTGCGCCGGAACTTGATGCCGGATTCGACGGACTGAATGTACGGCGCCGCGCAGGATCGGCTGAAGCCGCGGACTTCGAAGACGCGGCGCTGGTTTTCGTCGCGACAGAAGACGATGCCGCGCGTGACCGGGCGATTGCGATGGCGCGCGCGGCCGGCGTCCCGCTCAACGTCGTCGATCAGCCAGACCTTTGCGATTTCTACACGCCCGCCATTGTCGACCGAGCGCCGATTTCGGTCGCGATTTCCTCGGAAGGCGCGGCGCCGGTGCTGGCGCGGACGATCCGAGCGCAAATCGAGGCATTGCTGTCACCCAATACCGGTGCCTTGGCGGCCTTGGCCGGGCAATTGCGCGTGCGTGTCGAGAGTCTGATCGAGGCAGGCCCTGCGCGGAGACGCTTCTACGAGTCCCTGATCGGGTCCGGGCGGGTCGAATCTGCGCTAAGTGCAAGTGTGCCTGCGGCGCGGCGCGAGGCACTGCGGTTGCTCAACGAACATGCTGGTCTCGCTAATGCAAAAGGCATTGTTTCCCTCGTTGGTGCCGGACCCGGGTCCGAGGATCTGCTGACTATTCGCGCGCAACGGCTGCTTCAGGAGGCCGACGTGATCGTTCACGACCAGTTGGTGCCAGATGGAGTGATTGAAATGGGCCGCCGCGACGCGCGACGCATTCCGGTTGGCAAGGCCAAGGGCAAGCATTCGGTTTCGCAAAGTGAAATCAATGATTTGCTGGTTGATCTTGGCAAAAAGAATCTGCACGTCGTTCGGCTGAAATCGGGTGACCCGATGGTTTTCGGCCGGGCGCATGAGGAACTCGAAGCCCTCAGGAAGGCCGGAATTGCCTATCAGATTGTGCCGGGGGTGACGTCGGCTCTCGCTGCGGCGGCGGACAGTGCGACGCCGGTCACGCTCCGTGGCGTGGCAAGCGGGGTTGTGTTCGCAACCGCGCATGGTGCGGACGATGGGGAACTCAATCATTGGGCGGCTTTGGCCAAGGGCGGGGTGACACTCGGGCTCTACATGGGCAAATCGGTGATGGCACGGACGGCCAGGGCGCTCATTGCGAACGGTATGGGCGCGGACATGCCGGTGGGGGTGGTGGTCAATGCCGGCCGCTCAGACAGGTTCACGGGATTGGCCTCGCTACGAAACCTGGTTGAAGGGGGTTTTTCCATGCCGGACGGACCGGCAATCATTTTCATTGGCCACAGCGTGGCGAAAGGAGAATGGGAGCACCTGCTCTCCGCCCGAAACGCACAGCAAAAGGTGGCGTGACATGCAGATTTTGACGGCAAACGAGCTTTTGTCCGGGGCAAGCGTCTATTTTGGGCGCGATCGGCGCTGGCATCAGGACATTCATCGTGCCCGCATATTTGCGGAGGCGGACGCGCAGGAGCTGGACGCCGTGATTGCGGCGGCCGGCGCCACAACACGGCTTGTCTCGATCGCGGTCGAAAAGGTTCAGGTCAAGGCCGGGCGGGTTGTCGCGCATCGTTTGCGCGAGCGCATTCGCGCCGAGGGTCCGACGTCTCCGCGCCACGTTCTGCAGCCTCTACGGGAGGGCGATCATGTATCGCTATGACGAATTCGACCTGGGCTTCGTATCGGGCCGGGTGGGGCAGTTCCGTGACCAGGTGAACCGGCGTATTGCCGGGGAACTGACCGAAGAACAGTTCCGGCCGCTCCGGCTGATGAACGGGCTCTATCTGCAACTTCACGCCTATATGCTCAGGGTGTGCGTGCCCTATGGGACGATGAATGCGGTGCAGCTGCGCAAGCTGGCGCATATCGCACGCAAATATGACCGCGGATACGGACATTTCACCACCCGGCAGAACATCCAGTTCAATTGGCCGCGCCTGCAGGATGTGCCTGATATTCTTGAGGAATTGTCAGATGTTGAGATGCACGCCATCCAGACATCGGGCAATTGCATCCGCAATGTGACGACAGATCAATTTGCCGGCGCGGCGGCGGATGAAATCATCGATCCACGGCCGGTTGCCGAGATCATCCGGCAATGGTCAAGCCTGCACCCCGAGTTCACCTTCCTGCCGCGCAAGTTCAAGATTGCGATTACCGGCGCGCCGCAGGACCGCGCGGCGATCCGGTTCCACGATATCGGCCTGATGGCACAGGAAAATGCGGCGGGCGAAGTGGGCTGGATGGTCTATGTCGGCGGCGGCATGGGCCGGACGCCGATGATCGGCAAACGCATCCGCGATTTCGTGCCGCACGAGGATCTGCTTGCCTATCTCGAAAGCGTTTTGCGGGTCTATAACCGCTATGGACGGCGGGACAACAAGTACAAGGCGCGGATCAAGATTCTCGTTCACGAAGAGGGACTTGCGACGCTTCGTGAACAGGTTAATTCCGAATTTGAGGAGGTAAAGGGCGGGGTTTTGACCCTGCCTGAAGAAGAACTGGCGCGCATTCGCGCCTATTTCGCGCCGCCGCAATTCGCCTTGAGCGATGATCGGTTCGATCTGGCGGCGCTGAAGCGGGAGGATGCCGGGTTCGCGCGGTTCGTCGAGCATAATTCGCATCCACACCGGCACGAGGGTTACACGAGCCTGACCATCTCGCTCAAGCCTGTGGGGGGTGTTCCGGGCGACGCGACAGCAGAACAAATGGAGGTGGTGGCCGACCTCGCGGAACGGTTCAGTTTCAATGAGTTACGGGTCAGTCACGAACAGAATCTGGTACTGCCGCACGTTGCCATTCGCGACGTGCGTGCGGTCTACGATGTTCTGAATGCGCATGGGCTGGCCGAAGCCAATGTGGGGCAGATCAGTGACATGATCACCTGCCCGGGGCTCGATTATTGCGCGCTTGCCAATGCGCGGTCGATCCCGATTGCGCAGGAACTGGCCAAACGTTTCGGTACGGCGGAGCGGCAGGCCGAAATCGGGCCACTCAAGCTCAATATTTCAGGGTGCATCAATGCCTGCGGGCATCACCATGTCGGGCATATCGGGGTTCTGGGCGTCGAAAAGAAGGGTACAGAGCTCTACCAGCTCACGCTTGGCGGCGATGCCAGCGAAAATGCTTCGATTGGCGAGATTCTCGGGCCCGGAATTGTGGCCGAGGCGGTGCCAGACGCCGTCGAGCGGCTGGTGCAGACCTATCTCGGGCTACGCAAGGCAAAGGATGAAAGCTTCATCTCCGCCGTCAAACGTGTGGGGCCGGAGCCCTTCCGGGAGGCTTATCTTGCAGCATAGCCTCATTCAGCCGCAAAAACCCGATCCAATCAGGGCGATGGGCATCATCGCCCTGAATGGCATGTTCGATGAGCATGACGCCGAAGGCGTGATCCGGAAGGCCGCGGAACTTTTCGGCGATAAACTGGCGGTCGTTTCGTCGTTCGGAGCGGATTCGGTGGCGTTGTTGCATCTGGTTTCGCTGGTCAATCCAGATTTGCCGGTGTTTTTTCTCGATACGGGCATGCATTTCCCTGAAACGCGGGCCCATGTGGAGGTGCTCAAGGCCCGTTTGGGGCTCAGCGACGTTCGGACCCTGGTGCCGGATTCCCGGGACCTTGTGCGGTTCGATCCCGACGGAACCCTTTGGGAAGGGGATCCGGACTCCTGCTGCCATATTCGCAAGACCGAACCGCTCAACGCCGCGCTTGAGGGGTTTTCAGCCTGGATTACCGGGCGCAAGCGCTTTCAGACCGCCGAGCGGGGGGTGTTGCCGCATTTCGAACTGACAAGCGATGACCGGATCAAGGTCAATCCGCTCGCCTATTGGGCCGAGGCCGATGTTGCTGCGCACAAATCGGATCATGACCTGCCTGAACATCCGTTGTTTTCAGAAGGGTTCACGTCCATCGGCTGTGCGCCCTGCACGAGCGCGATCGGCGAGGGTGAAGATGCGCGGGCCGGGCGTTGGCGTGGGTTCAACAAGGCTGAATGCGGCATTCATTTCGACGTCAGCGGCGAAATCGCTCCGCCGCAGATCAGGGAAGCGCCGATGCTATTCAAAAAGGGGCGGTTTGTCACCGATCCGTTCAAGCCGCTGGGAGAAAACGCCAATCTCAAAGGTGTGCGCTACGTGCATGTTCCATTGAGCAAGGTCAAAGACAATCTCGACGCGATTCGGCAAAACCCACATCCGCTTGGTCTTCTGATCGAGGCTTCGGACAGGGTCGAAGACGTGGCGGAGGATCTCGACCGGTTTTCGTCGGTCGCGGTTTCCTTTCCCGCTTTTGGTGATGGGCGCGGCTATTCGACGGCGCGCCTGTTGCGGGAGCGGTATGGCTATCGGGGCGAAATCCGGGCCGTTGGCGATGTGCTGACGGACCAGATTGGCTTCATGGCACGGTGTGGATTTGATGCTTTTGCTGTTGCCAATGATGCGACAAAAAAGGCGCTGGAGAAGGGTGAATTGGCCGAGATTTCGGTCTATATGCAGCCCGTTGGATTGACTGAGGTGCCGGTCGGCACACGCCCATTCTTGCGCAAGCCGGCCGAACCGGTGGCGCGACGACCCTAGAGAAGAGCTATATGACAAGTTCCATCATCGAAACCGACGTCGTGATCATCGGGGCCGGGCCGGTTGGCCTGTTCGCCGTTTTCGAACTCGGTCTGCTCGACATGAAATGCCAACTGATCGATATTCTCGACCGTCCGGGCGGCCAGTGTGCCGAACTCTATCCGGAAAAGCCGATCTACGACATTCCCGGCTATCCGGTGATTACGGGCCAGGAATTGACCGAAAAGCTGATGGAACAGATCGAGCCGTTTGGGCCGGAATTTCACTATTCGCGCATGGTCACCGAGCTCAAGAAGCTCGATGACGGCACTTTCAGAACGGTTACCGATGAAGGCGAGGCGTTCCATTCCAAGGTCGTGGTGATCGCGGCAGGCGGGGGATCCTTCCAGCCCAAACGGCCGCCGGTCAACGGCATTGAAGATTACGAGGAAAAGAGCGTTTTCTACTCTGTGCGGCGGATGGAAGAGTTTCGCGGCCACGACCTGTTGATCGTCGGGGGCGGCGACAGCGCGCTCGACTGGACGCTCAACCTGCAGCCGCTGGCCAATTCGGTGACTCTGGTGCACCGGCGTGACGATTTCCGTGCCGCGCCGGCCTCAGTCAATGAAATGCGGCAGCTGGTGGCAGACGGCAAGATGAACCTGATCATCGGTCAGGTGGCCGAGCTTGAGGGCGACGATGGCGTCTTGGCCGGCGCCCAGATCAAGACGTCGGATGGAATGGTGGCAGTCAAGGCCGACCGCATGCTGCCATTCTTCGGGTTGACGATGAAGCTCGGACCAGTCGCCGATTGGGGTCTGGAGCTCAACGATAATCTCATCAGCGTGGATACGGAAAAATTCGAAAGCTCCATCCCGGGCATCTTTGCCATCGGCGACATCAATTATTATCCGGGCAAGCTGAAGCTTATCCTGTCCGGGTTCCACGAAGCGGCGCTGATGGCGCAGGCGGCCAAAAAGATCGTTTCGCCGGATGAGCGGGTGATCTTCCAGTACACGACCTCATCGACCAAGCTGCAAAAGAAGCTCGGAGTGGCCTGATGAAGCTCGTGGTCACCGATCAGGCGGGTGTGGTTCACGAACTCGAGGCGCTCGAGGGCTGGCGCGCCATGGAGGTGATCCGCGATTGGGGCCTGAACATCAAGGCCGAGTGCGGCGGCGCCTGTTCATGTGCGACCTGCCATGTCTATGTCGATCCGAATTGGGCCGATCGGCTCGCGCCGCCGACCGAGGAAGAGGAAGACATGCTCGACAGCGCAGCGGATGCGACTGACGAGTCGCGGCTTTCCTGCCAGATCATCATGACGGATGAGCTCGACGGATTGGAACTGACATTGGCACCCTCGGCGGCAAAGGATGACGCCGCTGCGTAGTCGCAGAACCTGAAGCCGTTGCGGTTGTGACGGCGGGGCGGTAAGCCTTTGCGTCGCCATGCGGATTGCAGCTCATGTTTCTTCTCGAATACATTCCCTATGTCATCGCGCTTGGCATCGCAGCCGCCATTCCGGGGCCCGGGATCGCCGCTTCGGTTGGCAAGGCATTGGGGTCCGGGTTCCGGCCGGCGCTTTATTTCCTCAATGGGCTGGTCCTTGGCGATCTGACCTATCTGACCTTTGCGGTTTTGGGTCTTAGCGCGATTGCGACACTGTTTTCCGGCATATTCGTCGTCATCCGCTATCTCGGGGCGGCCTATCTCTTGTGGCTTGCCTGGAGCTTCTGGACGGCGGGGATCGACCCATCCAAGGTTCACGCGCAGCAGGGTGCGGGCTTCTGGCCGTCGTTCAGCGCTGGCTATATGGTGACGATGGGGAACCCGAAAACCATCATCTTCTATATGGCGCTTTTGCCCAGTGTGGTGGACCTCAAAAGCGTGACGGGCGTGGACTATGCCATTCTGGCAGTGCTGACGGTTCTGGTGCTCTACGCGGTGGTGGTGCCCTATATCGCGCTCGCCAGCCGGGCGCGGGCGTTTCTGACCAATCCCAGGGCTTTGCGCATCCTCAACCGGACCGCGGCGAGCGCGATGGCCGGCGCGGCGGCCTTCATTGCGTTCAGGGAATAGTCAGTCCTTCGACCCGATGCCGGTGATCTTGCCGAGCTCGGTAGCATAGTCGAGCACCTGCGGCTGGCGCAGCCGGTCGAAAGGCAGGGGGCGGGTGACCTTTGTCGCCGCGATACCGACGCGTGCGGTCATCAAGCCATTGACCAGACCCTCGCCAAGACGGGCGGAGAGCTTAGCGGCAAGGCCGTGGCCGAGAAGCTGCTGGATGACGGAATCGCCCATGGCGACGCCGCCGGTGACCGCCAGATGGGCCAGAACCTCGCTCAACAGCCGCCAGGACGAGAACAAGCCTGGACGGGCGCCATAAAGAGCGGCAATCGCACGCGCGAGCTTGACGCTTTCAAACAGCACAAAAGCGATGTCGACGATAGCGCGCGGAGAAATGGCGGTGACCACGGCCACGCGCCGGGCGGCGGCGGAGGTCAGCTCGCGGGCGCGGCGGTCGAGAAGCGGCATGAGGCTGGTTTCGGCCAATTGCACCAGATCGCGGCCATCGAGGAGTTCGGGTGCGCGGGTGGTGAGCTTCTGACGGCCTTCGGCCAGATCGGGCCGGGATTGATAGATGCTTTCGAGCTCGGCGACGATCTTGCGGCCATCTTCAGGCAGATTCGATTGCAGGGTTTCGGTGGCGTGATCGCGCAGGTGGTCGAGATTGGCGAGACGGCGCATGGCCCGCCATTCGTTGAACACAAAACCAAGAACGCCAATGACGAGAAGGGTGGCGGCTGCAATCGCAACCCACCCCAGCCAATCGTAGCGGGCGAAAAGATCGCGGACGAGGCCCTCGATGGCGAGGCCCAACGCCAGCGAAGCCAGAAGACCGCCGGCGCCAACGGCGATGCGCAACAGCCAGTTGGGCCGGCGTGTTTCGGGTGTTGGTTCCATTGGGTCGAGCGCGCCGTCCGAATGTAACCAGTCCTCGGATTGTTTTTCTGGTTCTGCGACCTTGTCGGGCACGAAAGCCTTTGGCGCCCGCGTGGCTTCGGCTTCGGGTGCGGCCTTAGGCTTGTTGAGCACCTTGGCGCGGGGCCTGTTGGGGGCCAGATCGCTCATTTCATCCAGTCTCCGATTAGAAAATCAATAGCCTGATCCATGCGAATGTGCGGCAGGGGCAGCTTGCTATCCGGATCGGGTTTGGGCGGGTTGAAGCGCAGAAAATTGAGCTGACCGGCAGCGAATTGCGGTTGAAAGACCGATTCCGGTTTTTCGGGCAAGTCTCCGGGAAACAGGGCAATTTCCTCATCGCCTGCATAGATCGTGTCGTCCAGAACCTCGCCCTTTTGCGGTGTGCCGATAAGGCAGGGAAAGCTCTGCTTGCCTTCGTCGATCATGCCCTCTTTGGTGGCGCGGACGGCGGCGATGGCCAGCGACCGTGTCAGGGTTCCAGCGAACCGGGCGCGTTGGGCGGCGCGCTGGAGCAGACGTTCGACGATGGCTTCGAGACGGTCGTGGCTGGTGTGGTGGACGTGATCGGCCTTGGTTGCCGCAAACAGGGCCCGGTCGATGCGCCGCCCAATGAACCAGGTCCAGGGCGAGTTGGCGCCGAGCCGGAAGGCTTCGAGCACCGAGGTCAGCGCGGTTTCGAGGTCGTTCATGGCCTCTGGACCAGTGTTGAGAGCCCGCAAAGCGTCGACCAGCACGATCTGACGGTCGAGACGGGCGAAATGGTCGCGAAAGAAGGGCCGGACAACTTCCCGGAGATAGGCGTCGTAGCGCCGCTGCATGAGAGCGAATAACGGCGCGCGGGCCATTTGTGGGTCAAGCGGCGCGAAGGTCAGGGCAGGGGCGCCTTCCATGTCGCCAGGCATCAGGAAGCGGCCGGGCGGCAGGGTGGAAAGCGAGTGTTTGTCCTGTCGTGCAGCGATCAGATAGGCCTTGAAGGCGCCGGAAAGCTGTTCGGCGAGGCCTTCGTCGGCGTTTGCCTGTTCGTCAACATTGGCGACGGCCTCGAGAAAGGCCTCGGATTCCGGGGTTTTATGGGCGGTCCGGGCGCGCTCGAGTGCTTCTGTGCACCATTCGGCATAGCTGAGCGACAAAAGTGGCAGGTCGAGCAGCCATTCGCCCGGATAATCGACAATATCGAGGTAGAGCGTTGCCGGGCCAGCCCAGTTGGTCAGCCAGTTCTGGCTCTCATAGCGCAGGGCGAGGCGAATTTGAGAGATCTGCCGGGTTGATTGCGGCCAGGCGGGCGTTTCGCCACGTAAAGCAGCGAGATGGGCTTCATAGGCGAAGCGCGGAGTTTTGCGGTCGGGGTGTTCAACCAGTTGCGCCCCGAGAAAGCGGCCCTGTGCCACGGGCGCAAAGGCGGTCAGGCGCTCCGGTTTCAGGAGGTTTTCGATCAGCGAGGTGATGAAGATGGTCTTGCCGGCCCGGCTGAGGCCAGTCACGCCCAATCGCAGCACCGGTGCGTTCAGGCTCGTGATCGATTGTGTGAGGTTGCCCAGCGCAATGCTGAGTTCGTCACCGATCGTCGTGATGGCAGAGGGCGGCACAGGCGGCTCCAGCTTGATCGCGCCTAAAATGTGGGTTTGGTCAGCGGTTTACAAGGGTAAGGGGCGTGCTAGGCGTGGGCTCTGAAAGGTCCCGGCTCAAGGCCGGGACGGTTCGGAGTTGATGGTGGGCCGCGCTATTTCCACGAATATTCCCCGTCGGTGCCAATGGCTGCGAGATCAAAGGGCGTCGACTGATAAATCTCGTTGATCCAGTTCTGGAAAAAGAGATGTGCAGTCGCCCGCCAGATGTTGACCGGTTCGCGGGACGGATCGTCACCTGGGAAATAGTTGAATGGCAATAGAGGGTTGAGGCCAGCTTTTTCATCGCGAGCGTATTCGTCGGCAAGCGAGCGCGTGTCGTACTCGAAATGGTTGAGCATGTAGAGCGCGCGGTACTTCTGATCCTCCAGCATGCAGATCCCGACCTCGTCGCTGTCAATCAGCAGCTTGAGCGCGCCATCCTTGGGCAGAGTATCGCGGTCGATATCGTTGTAGCGGCTGACGGGGATGGCGAAATCGTCGGAAAAACCGCGCAGATATGGCGAGGTGGGTGCCAGATTCTGGTGGCGATAGACGCCCACGGCCTTTTCCTCGCGGCGTTTGCGGCTGACACTATGGAAATGGTAGAGCGCGGCCTGCACGCCCCAGCAAATGAACATGGGCGCGTGCACGTTCGTCTGCGTCCAGTTCATGATGTCGACCATTTCGGCCCAATAGCGCACCTCTTCGAAGGGCAGATGCGCGACGGGCGCGCCGGTCACAATGAAGCCGTCAAACTTGCGAGCCCGGATTTCCTCCCACTTTGAATAGAAGCTCTGGAGATATTCTTCGGACGTGTTCTTGGACTTGTGATCCGAGATGCGAACGAGCGTTAGATCGATCTGCAGCGGTGAGGCGCCGACAAGGCGCGCGAACTGGGTTTCGGTGCGCTCCTTGTTGGGCATCAGGTTGAGAAGTCCGATCTGCAACGGGCGGATGTCCTGACGCGCGGCGCGCGTCGAATCCATGACATTGACGCCTTCGGTTTCGAGGACTTTGCGGGCGGGCAGATCATCGGGAATTCGGATTGGCATGTGAGTGGTCTCTTCGAATGCGGAATTTCAGGATTGCGGTTTTTCCGGCGATTGGCGGCGCGCTACTTGACGCGGGCGGCAATCGCCTTGCGCATGAGATCCATGAAATCGGTGTGATCGCGCACGGTCGAAACATCGTTGGCCTCGATCGTGTATCCGAAATTGTCGGCAAGTGCCTGATAGCGGGGCAGGCGGTCGCGCAGAATGGCCTCGAAACCCCAGACGGCAAATGCCGCAGGATCGACATCGTTGTCGCTTTCGATGCCATTGAGTTTCTTGAATTCCGCCCATTTCTCGACCAGCAATTGCGGCCGGTAATACATGGGCTTGGGCGCGCGGCGATAGCGCTCGATCAGGGCATCGGCGTCGCCGTCGGTTCCACGGATGTAAAGCAGCAGCGTGTGCTCGCTGAGGGTCTTGACCACATCATCTTCGGGGTCGGCAGGATCGAGCACCTCGATCAGCGAACCGCCGGTATCGGCGATGAAATCATTATAGCCGTAAAGGTCCTTGGCCCGGTCGATGAAATAGGGAATGTCCTTGATCGCGTTGATTTCGGCGACGCGGTGCTGTTCCTGCCGGCGCTGGTATTCGGCAAGCGGCAGCCCGCCTTTTTCCGGATCGCCGGGCGCACCGAGGTAGGTCGACAGCGGGTCGAGATTGGCGAAGGTGATGTTGGAGGAAATGTAGATCGAGTCCGAGCGCAAGAGATCGCGAAGGAAGGGAACCTTCATGGCCTCGCGTTTGAAATTGTCGACGATGAATTCGCCCATGTAGCGGGTGCCGATGCGGTAATCGCCGGAAAAGTGAAACCAGTTGTTGCGCCGCAGGAGCGCGGACAAATGCGTCTTGCCGACGCCGGCCATGCCAAACACCGTCACCGCGTGACGCGGCTGATCCAGAAATTGTTCCGGCTTTTCAAAGAGCATGGCGATCGGTTCCGGCCTGAAGCGTTAGGCCCTTAGACCAGTTCGAAAAGCGCCGCAAGGCAAGGTGAGTGTGCCGGGATCTAGGCAATTCTTGCCGCCCGTCAGCTGTCCGAACGCAGTTTCTGCCTTCCTATCGCGGAAATTGGAGCTGAATCGGAGTAAAAGTTCAATAAAATCAATCGAGTGGAACTTGGCATTGCTCTTGCTTTGTCTGCGACAGGACAAATGTCCGTTGTGACAAAAGGTATCTTGGAGCGTACCAATGGGTATTTATGGGGCACTTTCCACCGCCGTCTCGGGGCTGCAGGCGCAATCGTTCGCCCTGGAGCATATCTCCGGCAACATCGCGAACTCGCAGACCACCGGCTACAAGCGGTTGGAAACGGACTTTGTCGATCTCATCCCTGAAGCGCCGGTCAGCCGCCAAGTGACGGGCGCTGTGCTGGCGCAGTCGCGGCAGACGAACACGGTGAGCGGCGACATCACCTCTTCCAGCAAGGAAACCTACATGGCGCTGAATGGCGACGGTTTCTTTGTGGTCGAGGAAAAAGTCGGCCAGAATGATGGGAACGCGGTTTTTGGCGGCGTCGACTATTATACGCGCCGTGGCGACTTCGATCTCGACAAGGAAGGCTATCTGGTCAACGGGGCCGGCTATTACCTAAAAGGCCTGCCGATCGATTCCTCGACCGGCAACGTGACCGGTTCGGTGCCGACGACGATCCAGGTCTCCAACGCGTTCCTTGCCGCCTCCGAAACGGATCGTATTGACTATCAGTTGAACCTGCCGCAACTGCCCAAAACGGCGACCTATGACCCCGACATCGCCAATTCCGAGCTTCTGACCGTCGCGGACTATAACAACGACCCGACGGTGGGCGGGGATGAATTCGTCCAGGCCCAGGACGAGGCCACGTTCCTTGGTCAGTCAATCGCCGGTGGCGCCATCACCGTCTACTCGGAAAACGGTGCTCCGGTGAACCTGCAGTTGCGCTGGGCGAAAACCGATAGCGTCGACAATGGTGGCGATGACACCTGGAACCTTTTCTATCTCAAAGACGGCAGTGCGAGCGGCACCGGTGAAATGTGGACCAACGCCGGCGTCAACTACGTTTTTGATACGGATGGAACGCTTAATCCTTCCATTGCCTCGACGACCCTTTCCGGCGTTGAGGTGAACGGTGTGCCGCTCAACGACATCACGCTCTCGCATACATCCAATGGCGTGACGCAGTTCGCAGACGCCAATGGTCAGTCGCAAGTCACCACAATGGCTCAGAACGGCTATCCTGCGGGTGAATTCGATTCTCTTTCCGTCAACAATTCCGGTCGAATCGTAGCGACCTATTCGAACGGTCAGACGGTTGACCTCGCCGCTGTCGTTACGGCGAATTTCAATGCGCCCAACCAGCTCAAGCGGCTCGATGGCGGCATTTTCGCTGCCACATCTGAATCGGGAGAAGCGATCCTGAACACCGATGGCGGCATTATCGGTGCGGCTCTGGAAAGCTCGAATACTGACATTTCGGAGGAATTCACAAAGCTGATCGTAACCCAGCAGGCCTATGCTGCCGGCACGCGCATCGTTTCGACTTCGGATCAGATGCTGCAGGAAGCTCTCAATATGGTGCGCTGACGCGAATAGCGAATGAACGAGATGGTGTTGCATAGGGACATGGAAAAATGGGGCTGAGCGTCGCTCTGAGCAATGCCTTGTCCGGCATGAACACAACCCAGTCGGGTCTGAGTGTTCTGTCGCGCAACGTGTCCAACGCGGGCACGCCGGGCTATCACGTTCAATCCCTGAATGTCGTTGATGCCAACGGCACCTTTTCGACCTATGCGCAGGTCGCTGGGATCGATAGAGCCTTTGCCGCCACCTTGCAACGCCAGTACAATGACAGTGTTTCCAACGCCAGCTACGCGGACGTGAAACAGTCCTTCCTCGAGCGGTTGCAGACCTACCTTGGCATGCCGGGGGAGGACGGATCGCTCGACACGGTCTATTCCGATTTCGAAAATGCGATGCGCGACCTGGCGACAAGTCCGGACAGTTACACCGTCCGGTCCCAGGCACTTTCATCGGCCCAGAACCTCGCCCAGACGCTCAATTCTCTGTCCGGGATCACGCAGGATTTGCGGCAAGAAACCGAGCAGCAGATCAGCGAGCAGGTTACCAGCCTGAATTCGTATCTGACCAGTCTGCAAAAGATCAACGGCGACCTTTCCAATCAGGGCCTGGATGACGTGTCGAGGGCGTCGCTCTCTGATGAACGAGACCGGCTGGTCGCCAATGTTGCGGAAATCATCGACGTTCAGGCGACCTATCGCTCCGACGGGACGGTTTCCCTGATGACCAAGTCCGGGCTCGGGCTTGTGGACGTGACGGCAGCAACCTTCGAATTTCAGTCGGGTGGGAACCTTGGTCCGAATTCGCTGTTCAACCAGGACAGTTCCGAGAGCGGGGTGGGCACACTCACCCTGCGGGGTGCATCGGGCGGCACCGTCGATCTGGTTCAGCAAGGGCTTCTGAATTCCGGAAGCCTTGGCGCGCTGGTCGAACTGCGTGACGAAATCCTTCCGCAGTTCCAGTCGCAACTCGATGCGATTGCCGCGGGCCTCGCAACATCGCTGAACAGCGTCGAGACAGGCGGAACCGCGACCAGCGTCGGAGCGGCAGACGGATTCGAACTGGACCTCGGGGCAATCGAGGCGGGAAATTCCTTCACGCTCAACTATACGGAAAGCGGTCAGTCCAAGAGCGTCAAGGTTGTCCGCGTTGATGATACGTCCAAGCTTCCGCTCGATTTCACTGCCGAGGATGGCACGCGGGTAGTCGGTCTCGATTTTTCCGGCGGCATCGGCGCGGTGGCTACAGACTTGCAGGCATTGTTGGGCGCGGGGTTGACCATCGACAATCCTTCAGGCGACGTTCTCCGCGTGGTCGATGACGGCGCTGCCAATACGACCGATGTCGGCTCGCTGGTCGCGAGCACGACCGTGACCGCCGATCAGGATGCGGGTACGGCGCTCAATCTTTTCGTCGATGCCGGTCAGAATGCCTTCACCGGCAGCCTTGATGGGGAGCCGCAGCAACGCGGATTCGCGTCCAGAATATCGGTTTCCGAAAGCCTTTTGAGCGACAACCGGTTGCTGGTTCAGTATCAGTCGGGTGGTTCTTTGGGCGATGCCAGCCGCGCGGAACATCTTCTGTCGCAGCTCGAGGATGTTCAGTTTTCCAGCGAGAAGCAATTGCTGCCCGAGAGCGGCGATTTCGCGATTTCCGGTAGCGTGCAGGACCTGATTATCCAGAGCCTGAACTTCCAGGGTGGGCAGGTTGAGCGGGCGCAGAGCACCGCCAGCACGACGCAACTGTCACTCGATGCCGTGCAGCAGCGCATGGACAGCGAGTATGGGGTCAATGTCGATGAAGAAATGGCACGATTGATTGATCTGCAAAACGCCTATGCCGCCAATGCAAGGGTGGTTTCGATCGTCAACGAATTGCTGCAAACGCTGATGCAGATCTAGGTTTGGTGCGATGATTGTAAACAAGAACTATTATCCCACCAGCCTCGGGTTCAGCGCCGTGTCGCAGATGCGCGATCGTTTCGACACGCTGCAGGTGCAATTGGCCACGGGCAAGAACGCGTCGCAACTCAGTGAGCTGGGCAATAATCGTTCCTATGACCTCAACCTTCGGGCGGTCAAAAGCCGGATCGACGGCTATTCGAATTCGATCCAGATGGTGAACCTCAGGCTCGATTTTCTCGACAATGCCATGTCGCAGCTTGACCAGCTCGAGGCCGATACACGTTCTTCGGCGGCGCCTGGCGGTTATGGGTCTGACAACATCAATCTGACTTCCGGTCCCGCATTGGCAGAATCCCGGATGCAGGAACTGGTTTCAGTCCTCAATCTCGATGTCGATGGCCGTTACCTGTTCGGAGGCAGCAAAACCGATGCGCCGCCCGTGGCGAGCGTTTCGGCCATTCTGGATGGGGAAGGAGGCCGGGACGGGTTCCGGACAATTGCGGCGGAACGTTTGCAGGCAGACCAGGGCGCTGACGGGCGCGGCCGGCTGACCGTTAGCCGGGTTACGGACACGGTGACCCTCGATGAAGACGGTTCTCACCCGTTCGGGTTCAAGCTTTCCACGCTGTCGAGCGACAGCGCGGATGTCTCGCTGACCGCGCCGTCCGGCGATCCGGCGTCCTTGTCGGTGCAATTCACCGGAACGGCCTCGGCGGGTGACAAAATCCGGGTTGGCCTGACATTGCCGGACGGCAAGGAGCAGGTGATCGAATTGACGGCCGTTGACGGCGCGCCGTCGTCGCCGTTCGAGTTTCGCGTCGGGGCGTCGGCTGAACTGACGGCAGACAATTTCGAAGTTGCTCTTGGGTCGGCGCTTGACCATGTCGGGTCGCGCGAATTGGCGTCTGCCTCGAATTTCGCGGCGGCCGAAAATTTCTTCAACGGTGTTGGCGAAACGGTCCAGCGCGTTGATGGGCCGCCATATGACAGTGCGACCGGTTTTGTGGCCGCGACGGCCGCCGATACGGTGTTCTGGTACACGGGCGAGGATTCAAGCGATCCGCGGCGCACGGTTTCGGCGCGTGTGGACGAGGCCGTTCGGGCTAATTACGGTGTTCAGGCCAACGAATCCGGTATCGCAGAGATGATGCGTAATCTGGCCGTGATGGCCTCGAGCACGTTTTCGGCATCCGACGAAACGAGCGGCGACCGTTTCGACTACATTGCGACGCAGCAGCAGGCGCGGCTGGCTGAAAGCAACAATGGTGAGCCGGGCAGCATCGAAATGATCACGCTCGATCTGGGGCTTGCCCGGGCCAGCACCTCTGCCGCCCAAGAACGGCATACCGCTCACGGCAGCCAGGTCGACGAATTGCTGGCAGGTATCGAAGAAGCGCCGATCGAACAGGTCGCTGCCGAATTGCTCAGCTTGCAGACCCGGCTCCAGGCCAGCTACGAGACGATTTCGCAGATCAGCCAACTGACATTGGTCAATTTTCTCAGATAGTTGAGCGTTGATGTTGGCAGAATGAATCAAGGCGCCCGATGGGCGCCTTTGCTTTTTGGTTCCGAATGTCCGGCAAACGGGATCAGGCGCCGGCAGGACGGGCGCGTAAACCTGCGGCCAGTTCCTGATTGATGTTGATCAGTGACGCCAGCTTTTCGACGCGATGATTGGCTTCCATCAGCTCGCGCGTTTCATTGAAAATGAAAATGCCAAGGTTGGCGACATTCTGACGGATCTGCTGGGGAAGTGGGCTGTCTTCCTTGGTGACCGAGGTCACGAGAACCTGCCAGATCTTGCGGTTGTAAAGCAGCGCTTCGTTCAGTTCTGCGCGCCCGGCCGGCCAGTTTTCCTTGATGTCATGCAATCGATGGGCGGCTTTGCTCAGCAGATCGGCTTCAAGATCCCGCGGGTTCACCGTCTGTCTGGCGACCTGCTGGTACGCCAGTGCTCCCTGATTGTGCATGGCCAAGTATCTCCTCTTCGTACGCGATCAGCTTTTGCGCAGATTTCAGGGCTTTGTAAAAGTTCTTCGTTAAGATCCAGTTATTTATCTCGTCCACAATCTCGCGGCTGGATGGCACCGCCTTGGCGAAATCTCCGAGAAACTCCTCGAACATCGCGGTGTCGGGATTGGTTTCGGTCGAGGTGTAAATCAACTGGATCGCGAGATAGACGCGCTTGGCCGGCGTGTCGGCGGTTGCTGGAGTGAGGATATCCTTCTCGCGCAGTACGGGTGCGTCACCATCTATGAAGAGCCGTGTCCGCTGGTCGGAATTGGTAATCAACGAATTGCCGACGATCAGACGCTCATGCGGTTTGAGTTCTACCTTGAGGCTCATGTCTTCGCTCCTTCTGGTTGCGTGGGCATTCTTGCCCCGAAGAATCAGTTGCCGCCTGCATTTTGCCAGCTTGCATGTGGCCTGCAAGGGCGGGCTGAGGTGAGGGTTAGGAAAGAAAAAAGAAAGGCGGGCCGAAGCCCGCCTTTCAATTCATCTGAGTCCGTTCGATTAGAACAGACGCAGCACGTTCTGATCTGCCTGGGACGCCAGCGACAGAGCCGTCGAGCTGAGCTGCTGACGGGTCTGCAGGGCCAGAAGGTTGGCCGCTTCTTCATTGCTGTCAGCCAGGGTCAGATTGGCAGCGCCGGTTTCCAGCGTGTTGATCAGATCCTTGGTGAAGTTCTGACGAATTTCAACGACGGAGAGGTTCGAACCGAAGGTCGAAGCCTGCGTGCGCAGTGTGTCGATACCGGCACTCAGATCGTCGAGGACCGTATTGATCGCGCTGTCGCTGTCGAAACCGCCCGATGAAACGCTCGAAAGGCCGAGGCCGGCGGAGTCGTAGGTGACGCCGGTGATATCCAGCGAGGACGAACCGTCTTCGTTGAACAGAACCGAGAGGTCATCTCCAGCAAGCAGGTTCACCCCGTTGAAGCTGGCATCACCCGCCAGATCGTCGATCTGGGTGAGCAGTTCATTGTACTGGGTGACATACTCGTCACGCTTCGGGTTGGCCGACGTCGTGGTCGATGCCGCCGAACCGGTGTCGGAACCATCGGCAATACCCGTCGAACCTGCCGTCACGCTCGCCGAATAGCTGGCGATTGCGACCGACGAGGAGGTGCCCGTTGTGGTCGAGGTGATGTCAACACCACCAGAGGTTGCGTTGACCGAAGCCACCGTCGCGCCGGCCTGATCGTTGATCAGGGACACGATGTTGGCCGCCGTCAGTGCTGACGAGTCGAGCGAGGTCGAGTTGGCTGCGTTGTAGGTCGTCACGGCTGCATCATCGATGGTGATGGTGCTGGCCGTGCCACCGTCGATCGTCAGGCTGAAGCTGATCGCGTCAGCGGCAACCGCAGCGGAACCCGTGTCGGAACCATCAGCGAGGCCGATATCACCGCCGCCGGAATTGTCGGTGAAGCTGGCGATTGCGACCGACGAGGAGGTGCCGGTGGTGGTGGAGGTGAAGTCGATGCCGCCCGAGGTGCCATTGACCGATGCGACCGAGCCCGAGTTCGTGGCCTGATCGTTGATCAGAAGCACGAGGTCGGCAGCCGACAGGGATGCCGAGTTGAGCGAGGTCGAGTTGGCCGCATTGTAGGTCGTCACGGCTGCATCATCGATGGTGATCGTGTCGGAAGTGCCACCATCAACGGTCAGGCTGAAGCTGATAGAGTCAGCAGCAACCGCGGCCGAACCGGTGTCGTTGCCGTCAGCAAGACCCGAGCCAGTCGCGCCATTGGCAGCCGCAAAGCTGGCAATATCGACCGACGAGGAGGTGCCGGTGGTGTTCGACGTGATGTCGATGCCGCCCGAACCGTTGACCGACGCATAGGTGACGCCAGAGGTGCCTTCAGCCGTATTGATCTTGGAATTCAAGATGCCGGCCAGTTCGGACGCCGTCACAGCAGCATTGTTTGCTGCGGTGCCGTTCACGTCTGCGTAGGCGACCGTGATCGTGTTCTGGGTGCCGCCATCGAGGGTCAAATCGAAGCTGATCGAACCATCGTTGGAACCGCCGTTGGTAAAGTCGATGTTGGTGAACGTGCCGCCAACAACCGAACCAGCGGTTGCGACAGAGCCCGTGCCGGAAACGTCAACTGCCGTAACAGCGGTGCCAGCCAGGGCACCAGAAGTGGCCGTGGAGCCTGCGTTCGAAACGTCGACCGAAGTGAACGAACCGCCAGCGACTTCACCAGCCGTCGCAGCTGTGGTGGTGTCGACCGTCGCCGAAGTCTGCAGAGCCTGACGAGCTGTTGCCTGAGCGCTTTCCACCAATTTGGTGATGGATGTAAGGCCCTTGTCCGCCGCTTCAATCGTGCTCTTGGCATTCGAAACCGAGTCCAGAAGACGACCAAGGTCGCTGGCGCGGCTGGAAAGCGAAGACGCGGTGAAGAAGTTGGTCGGATTGTCCAGGGCCGAGTTGACCTTCAGGCCGGTTGCCAGACGTTCCTGAGTCTTGGCAAGCGAATTGGCAGTGGACTGAAGACTCAGCAGGTTCGAGCGAACCGCTTTCGAGAGAGTGATATCGGCCATAGAGAACTCCTATTTCTTAGGTACCGATTACAAATGGGCCTCATTCTGAGACTCCGATAAAAATGCGCGCGATGAATTTAAGAAAGATTAACCGTGAATAGTTTCTTGCCAGGCGCGGGCGAAAGGGGGGCTGCCGGAATTCGGGCGAGTGGACGTCGCGCACCAAACAAAAAAGGCGGGCCGAAGCCCGCCTTTCAATTCATCTGAGTCGGTTCGATTAGAACAGACGCAGCACGTTCTGATCGGCCTGGGACGCCAGCGACAGAGCCGTCGAGCTGAGCTGCTGACGGGTCTGCAGGGCCAGAAGGTTGGCCGCTTCTTCGTTGCTGTCAGCCAGGGTCAGGTTGGCAGCGCCGGTTTCCAGCGTGTTGATCAGGTCCTTGGTGAAGTCCTGACGAACTTCAACGACGGAGAGGTTCGAACCGAAAGTCGAAGCCTGCGTGCGCAGTGTGTCGATACCGGCACTCAAGTCATCAAGAACGCTGTTGACTGCGGTGTCCGTGTCGAAACCGCCCGATGCAACGGCCGAAAGGCCGAGGCCTGCGGAGTCGTAGGTGACGCCGGTGATATCCAGCGAGGACGAACCGTCTTCGTTGAACAGAACCGAGAGATTGTCACCGTCGAGCAGGTTCACCCCGTTGAAGCTGGCATCAGCGGCCAGATCGTCGATCTGGGTGAGCAGTTCATTGTACTGAGTGACATACTCGTCACGCTTCGGGTTGGCCGACGTAGTGGTCGATGCCGCCGAACCAGTGTCGGAACCATCGGCAATACCCGTCGAACCTGCCGTCACGCTCGCCGAATAGCTGGCGATGGCAACCGAAGAGCTCGCGCCCGTTGTAGTCGAGGTGATGTCAACACCACCAGAGGTTGCATTGACCGAAGCCACGGTCGCGCCGGCCTGATCGTTGATCAGGGACACGATGTTGGCCGCCGTCAGTGCTGACGAGTCGAGCGAGGTCGAGTTGGCTGCGTTGTAGGTCGTCACGGCTGCATCATCGATGGTGATGGTGCTGGCCGTGCCACCGTCGATCGTCAGGCTGAAGCTGATGGAGTCAGCAGCAACCGCGGCCGAACCGGTGTCGTTGCCGTCAGCAAGACCCGAGCCAGTCGCGCCATTGGCAGCCGCAAAGCTGGCAATATCGACCGACGAGGAGGTGCCGGTGGTGTTCGACGTGATGTCGATGCCGCCCGAACCGTTGACCGACGCATAGGTGACGCCAGAGGTGCCTTCAGCCGTATTGATCTTGGAATTCAAGATGCCGGCCAGTTCGGACGCCGTCACAGCAGCATTGTTTGCTGCGGTGCCGTTCACGTCTGCGTAGGCGACCGTGATCGTGTTCTGGGTGCCGCCATCGAGGGTCAAATCGAAGCTGATCGAACCATCGTTGGAACCGCCGTTGGTAAAGTCGATGTTGGTGAACGTGCCGCCAACAACCGAACCAGCGGTTGCGACAGAGCCCGTGCCGGAAACGTCAACAGAGGTGAAAGAACCACCCGCGACTTCACCAGCGGTGGCAGCAGTCGTCGTTTCGACGGTTGCCGGGGTCTGGATGGCCTGACGGGCCGTTGCCTGGGCGCTTTCCACCAGTTTGGTGATGGAGGAGAGACCCTGATCGGCTGCTTCAATCGTGCTCTTGGCGTTCGAAACCGAGTCCAAAAGACGACCAAGGTCGCTGGCACGGCTGGAAAGCGAAGACGCGGTGAAGAAGTTGGTCGGATTGTCCAGTGCCGAGTTGACCTTCAGGCCTGTCGCGAGACGTTCCTGGGTTTTGGCAAGCGAATTGGCAGTGGATTGAAGAGAAAGCAGGTTCGAACGGACTGCTTTCGAGAGAGTGATATCGGCCATTGTGAACTCCTATTCTTAGGTACCGATTATTTGAAATCGCCTCTTCTGAGGCAGGCGGAGAATGACCAGCCAAAACTTTAACGCGCGTTAAGAGTTTTGGTTAACGCGGCCGATTCGAACTGCACCTTCCAGTGCAGTAAACAGCGGGTTAACGCTATGACTTTATTGAATAAAATGCGCCGTATGCATTCAAAGCACCAAGCGCCTTGATCTCCTTGGCGCTTTGGCTGTCCGGATGCGGGAAGAGGGCATTTATATGCTGCGCCTGAACCAGGTCGGCGACGCTCCAAACGTCGGGGTTTCTTTCGGCGGTGGGGACGGGCGTTTCGCGCGACTGCTTTTCGGTTTCAGCCGGCTTGTCCTTTTGCGGGCCTTGCTCAGGCAAAGGCACAACAGTCTGCGCGGACGCTTTTGATTGCGCCGGCGTACTGAAGTCTACCTTAGTTCCTGTTTGCGTTGTTACCTGCATTTTTCCCACACCGGGTAGTTACACCACAGCACAGTGAAGTGTTTTTCCGAAAGATTGGAATCGTACCAAAGTTCATGCGAGCATTTTACACGAGTTTTTGTCCCCCTATTTGCAAAAGCGAAACGAAGCTTAATCATCGGTTAAAGGGCCTGGTTGAAAGCAAGACCCTTCGTCATCCGTCCAGACGCGCTGCTGAGCTTGCCGGATGCACCATAAGTTTCAGGCTGTGCGCTGGCGCCGGTCGCTTTTGCGACGTCGCTCAACAGGTCCTGCGTGACCTGCCTGGCCGTTGCCAGAACCCGCAGGTTCTCGGCCATTTGCGTGGCCAGTTTCTCGTGACCGGCCTGCAGGCGCGCCAAATCCTGTGGCGCTTCGCGCTTCAGGCGTTCTGCCTGGTCCTGCACGGCGCGGGCAAGCCCGACATAGTCCTGCGCGATTTCGGCTTTGCGGGCGCTGAGTTCTGCTGCGTCCTTGTACTTGCCGGCCCGCAACAGCATGGTTTCGCGGCTCATGATGTCGACAAAGGCCGCCAGTGCAGATTCCGCTGAAGCGCACAAGACGTCTGCCTGCATGCTGCGCAACGACGATATCCGGTCCTGTGCACTCATTTACTGATCTCCGTTCAGGCCGAAGGGTAGGCGTTTGAGGGGGCAGCGGAGGCACCTTCCTGTGCACTCAGCAAGTTGCGCATGATTTCGTCCGCAAGGCCGACGCCGCCGCTGCTGGCGATGGCGTTGGCAAATTGTTCGGACTGCATGGTGCGCCAGGTTTCTTCGCCAAAGCCGCCGCCAAATTCGCCCTTCGAATTGATGCCCTTGAACATTTCCGACATGAGCGTGTTGAGGAACACGCCTTCCATCTGCTCGGCCTGGGCGCGAAGATCCTGGCGTTGAAGTGCTGTTTGCGGGCCGAATGACGAGAAGCTGGTGTCGAGCTCGGGCATCACAGCACCTCGATTTCGGCCTGCAGAGCACCGGTCGCCTTGATCGCCTGAAGAATGGAGATCAGATCGCGCGGACCGATGCCGAGGGCGTTCAGTCCATCCACGAGTTGCTGCAAGGTAATCGACTCGTCGACCAGGGCCAGTTTCGACTCGGTCGTGGTGACGTTCAGGTCGGTGCGGGGTTCCGCGGCGGTTACACCAAGGGAGAGGGGATTTGGCTGAACTATTGTCGGACTTTCGGCGATGGTGACGGTCAGATTGGCTTGTGCGACCGCGACCGTCGAAACGCGGACATTTGCGCCCATGACAATGATGCCGGAATTCTCGTCGATGACGATCTTTGCGGGCATGTCGGTCTGAACGACCAACTGCTCGATGTCGGTGATCAGGTCGACGATGTTGCCGTTGAAATTGGCGGGCAAGGTGATGCGAACCGTGCCGGAATCCTCGGGAACGCCGACGGGAGCCCCCAGGAAATCGTTGATCGCAAGCGCGACGCGGCGGGAGGTGGTGAAATCGGGATTGCGGAGGGCCAAACGCAGCGTGCGCAGGCGGCCCAGATCGAACGTGACTTCCTTTTCGACCAGCGCGCCGCTGGAAATGCGTCCGGTTGTTGGGACGCCAGTAACGATTGAGGCCGCATCCCCTGAAGCCGAATAGCCGTTGATGGTGACCGGCCCCTGCGCGATCGCGTAGACTTCACCGTCGGCGCCAAGAAGCGTGGTCACCAGAAGCGTTCCGCCCTGGAGCGAGGCCGCGTCGCCAAGAGCGGCCACGGATACATCGATGCGGCTGCCCTGGGTTGCGAACGGGGGCAGATTGGCGGTGACCATAACCGCGGCAACATTTGCGGTTCGAACTGTTTCGCCGCGCGTGTTTACGCCCAAACGTTCAAGCATCGCCTGAAGCGATTGCTTGGTAAAGGGCGAATTGTTGAGACTGTCGCCGGTTCCATTGAGACCGACAACCAGACCGTACCCAATCAACTGGTTTTCCCGGACGCCTTCAATATCGACAATGTCCTTGATGCGGGCGTTTGCCGCGTGGGCGCTGAATGCGGGCAGAAGGGCCAGCAGCACACCAAGCAGAAGTGCCGCCCATCTCGATTTCGATCTTGTGTCTTTCAACATCGCTTTCCCCATTTCGGCAGGTTCGTCCCCACGAACCGGTTTGCCTCGAAGGTTGCGAAAAGCGTGCCAAAATGGCTGTTATGAATGAGCGAATGTTAGTGTGTTGAATTAAAATGGATTTTTCGAGAAATGCATTCCATCCGGCTTGGCCTTCCGGTGCGCCGAGAAATTTCTGCCGGGCCGGCTTAAGGGAAAATTAACCATATCCGGCAGATTTTGCCGGGGTGCCTGATTAGCCTGAATTGAAGCTTGGCGATGGAGTGAAACGGTGCGCATCGAAGGGCCTTCCAATCGTTATCCGGTCAAAACGCGGCGAACGTCTTCATCGGCAAACGGGGCGTCGTTCCTGCCCGATGAGGGCAATGAACCGGCACACGCTGAAGCCGCGCAATTGGCCCCGGGGGTCGGTGCGCTGGATTCCATTCTCGCATTGCAGGCGGTGGAAGACCCGTTGCTCGCCAAAAAGCGGGCTGTCAAACACGGGCAATCGCTTCTCGACGTACTCGATGAGATCAAGGCCGATCTTCT
Source organism: Hyphomicrobiaceae bacterium (assembly GCA_020638065.1). GTDB lineage: Bacteria > Pseudomonadota > Alphaproteobacteria > Rhizobiales > Devosiaceae > JACKJF01. The sequence continues at coordinate 69,615 of JACKJG010000012.1, forward strand.
TGTAGGGCGAATCGGGGAGGGGCGGATCAACCGCTTGCTCGCACTGATCAGCCGTGCGCGGGAACTTTCGGACCCGGCACTTGAAGCGGTGATCACCGATATCGAGCTCAGGGCGCGCGTTGAATTGGCAAAATTGGGCCACTAGAGGCGCCGGCGGTCGCGTTTTGACTGCCACAACCCCCTAATTCATTGGCTGCAATGAGAAAATGCCCACCTTTTGGGCATTTACTGCGTTTGGGATTTGCTGCCGCAAGTGTCATGAAAATGCTGTAAATCGTAACTTGCCGCTCACTGGGCACCCGACTATATAGGCGCCATCGGTTCATGAGGGAGTTCACCATGGACGCTACGTTAGACGCTGGCGAGTACCACCCTTCAGACGACGAAGAGTTTATGAATCCGCGCCAGCTTGAATATTTCGAGAGCAAACTGCGCGATTGGAAAGCCGAAATTCTCAAGGAAAGCCGGGAGACGCTGGAAAACCTGCAAGAGGTGAGCGTTGCCCATGCTGACATGGCTGACCGTGCATCTTCGGAAAGTGACCGGGCCCTGGAGCTCAGGACCCGCGACCGGCAGCGCAAGCTGATTGCCAAGATCGACGCCGCGCTCAGGCGAATCGATGATGGCACCTACGGCTATTGCGAAGAAACCGGCGAGCCCATCGGACTGGCCAGGCTGGATGCACGGCCGATCGCGACGTTGTCGCTGGAGGCTCAGGAACGGCACGAGCGCAACGAAAAGGTCTATCGCGACGATTAAGATCGTCGCGGGCAAAAGATTCCGGACCCGCCGGCTGCTGCCGGCGGGTTCTTTCATGCCTGAGCGGATTTCGAGAGGTCGACGCGGCGCGTGATGCCGATGGCGTCGAGAAAGTCCTCGTCGTGGCTGGCGACGATCAGAGCGCCGTCAAATCCGCGAATGCCGTCCTCGATGGCGGCGATGGATTGCAGATCGAGATGATTGGTGGGTTCATCGAGCAGAAGCAGCGGCGGTGGCGTCTTACTGCCGAGGGTGCAGGCCAGCCCAACCCGCAGCTTTTCGCCACCACTCAGATCCTCAACCCTTCGCAGGGCAGCATCGGCGCGGAACAGGAAGCGGGCGAGAGCGGCGCGGCAGGCATTTTCGGTTTCGCCGGAATTGAGGCGCAGGAAGTTATCGCGGATGGTCTCATCGCCGTTCAGGAGGGTGACCTGCTGGTCGAGAAGCGCGAAAGACGTGAAACATTGCACATCGCCCGCAATCGGAGGAAGCGCACCCGAAATCAGCCGGAACAGGGTGGATTTTCCGGAACCGTTCGGTCCCACAAGCGCGATCCGCTCGGGGCCAGCGATGTCGAGGTTGAATTTCCTGAGAATGGGATTTTCGCCATCGTAACCCGCGGTCACGTCGCTGATTTTCAGGACATTCTTGCCTGAAGGCAGATTGGTGCCAGGCAGATCGACAATGGGTGACCTGAGCCGTTCGATATTTTGACGGGCATTTTCGGCGGCTTCATCGGCCTTTTCCTGCATTTTCGTGGTGGTCGCCGAGAGGCGTCCGGTTGAGTTTTCGGCGCGGTTCTGCATGGCGTTGAGCAGGATTTTTGGCATGCCGCCCTTTGCCCGCGCTTTCTTGCCGTGAGCGTCGCTTTTGGCCTTCTTCTCCTTGGTGTTCTGGATCTTGCGGGCGATTTCGCTGCGTTTCCTTTCCGCATGCGCGAAGGCGGCTTCTGCAGCGTTGCGTTCGATGGCTTTCTGTTCGCTGTAAACATCCCAGCCGCCGCCATAGGATTTGACGCCAAGACTGGACAATTCGACGATCCGATCCATCTCGCGCAATAATTGCCGGTCGTGGCTGACGATGATTGTGCCACCGCGCCATTTGCCTAACAAATCGGCCACGGCGTCGCGGCCGCCGCGGTCGAGATTGTTGGTGGGTTCGTCGAGCAGCAGCATGTCCGGTTCGCAGAATACCAGTGCGGCAAGCGACAGCCGGGTTTGCTGGCCGCCACTGAGGCCTTTTACGTGACGCTGGGGTGACAGCGGTGGCAGGGACATGAGCTCGAGAGCTGCCTGAAACCGGGTTTCGACATCCCAATCTGCTTCGATCAGGTCCTCGTCGTTGCCTTTGCCCGCGACAATGCGGTCGAGCCGGGCAAGCTGTTCTTCAATGCCAAAGCGCTGCGCCAGGGTTTCTCCAGCAAACGGTGCCGGGTCCTGTTCCAACAGAGCAGCGGTTCCGACGCGGGAAACGCTACCCGACAGGGGTGGCAGATCGCCGGTGATCAGATGCAATAGGGTGGATTTGCCGATGCCATTGGCGCCGACAATCGCGGTGCGCTCGGCAGCAAAACTCAAATCAAGATGATCGAAAAGAAGACGGCCGTCAGGCGTGCGATAGGAAAGGGCGTTGAGGGAAATCTGGGCGGGCATGGAGAGCTTCCGGAACATTTGCTGCACGTTGGGTGGAAACAAATGTTCTGAAGTTCATTGCGGGCCGTCCGGTCGGTGTTTCGGATGATGCGAAAATAGGGAGCGGGTGAGCGAAGTCAAGCCGCGCGGCTTTCGGGGCGATTTCAGTTCCCGGGTGACAAACGGACCTGATCGCTCAGAAGAGCCTCGGCGACCCTATCGACCACAAATCCCGCTTCAGCAGCGAGTTCGCCGGCGCCATCGGCTCCGCGCGGGTAGAGGCGATAGTTGGCGAATGAGAGATTGGATTGGGAGAAGGTGTCGTTGCGGGTGAACGAGCCGACGATGAAACGGAAGGACGACACTGCGGTTCTGAGGGCGCTCAAATTGGCAATGACGTCCGCGTCGCTTCCATATTCGAACAAAGCGCCTTCGCTGGAAGCGGCGATGATCGGATCTCCGGGTCGCAGCGATAAAAGGAGATCGGTGAGAAGTGAGGTGTCACGCCAATCATAGGCGACGTGACTGATGTTGATGTTCAATTCGTTCAGCGGGCCACTGTCTTGCAGCGCGGCGAGGGAGGATTTCGCAAAATCGGGACCTTTGGGGTCGGGATCCAGAATATGGATGGAGATTTCACGGTTTTCGAGTGCCTGCGGATGATCGCGGCGCAGGAGAATGAGGGCATTCAGGCTGTCGAACGCGGGTCCGCCGCCGATATTGAGCAGGTGCAGGGGCGCATCGCCGCTGGTCGTGATCAGTGGGGCAAGACCTTCTGCGAGCAGCCGGGCGGTTTGCTGGAGACGCAGGCGGATCGAGATGACGGGCGGAAGGTCCACCACGTAGCGGTCGAACCATGATGAATAGGGTGGAACGAGATTATCCGGTCCGAGTTTGAGAACGTATGTGGTCAAGCAGTCGAGATAGGCCCCGGACGGATTTGTGAAGGTGCGGAAGAGAATTGACCGGCGGGCAGCGAACCACATGAAGGCGTCGATGATGAATTTGGGTGCGGTTTGTTGCTGTCTGAGCAACTGGTCGGCGCGACGGCGCAATTGCGCCATCGCATCCTCGCTTTCATCCAAAGCAAATGCCGGGTGTGTAACGTCGATAACAGGCAGGGTGCGGCCGCCAGGCGCATCGGCCATCAGCGGGTGCAACAATCCTTCGTGGGCGAGGCTGACGCCGGCCAGTGTGTTCGGAGTGGCGATCACAAATAGCGCTTCTTGAGATGGTTGATGAAGAAGTCAGCGTTCAGCTCTTCACCGGTGGCGCGGCGCATGATCTCGGGCGTCGAGAAGCGCGAACCCTGGCGCCAGATATTGTCGCGCCGCCAATCGTTGATCTTGCTGAAATCGCCCTTGGCGATCTGCTGGCGTGCGCCGGGATTGGCCTTTTCCATCGCCGCCCATTGCTGCGCTGCCATCATGGCGCCGAGGGTATAGGAGGGAAAATAGCCGAACAGACCAGCGGGCCAGTGCACGTCCTGCATTGGGCCGTCCTTCGGATTGTCGATGGTGGAAATGCCCAGATATTCCTTCATCTTGGCGTCCCAGAGTTCGGGAATGTCGGAGACCTGCATGTTGCCGCCGATCAGGCCGCTTTCGAGCTCGTAGCGCAAGATGACGTGCAGCGGGTAGGTGACTTCGTCGGCATCGACGCGGATGTAGCCGGGTTCGATATGATTGACGATGGCCATGATGTCATCGACCTCGAGGTCTTCGAGAGCGTGGGTGCCGATATGCTCATCGACGTAAACGCGCGCCCATTCCCAGAATTCGCGGCTGCGCGCGATCTGCATCTCGACGAAGAGGCTTTGGCTTTCGTGCATGCCCATGCCACGCGCCTGGGTGTGGGGCCAATGGGCACTGATGCGTTCAAGACCCTGTTCGTAAAGCGCATGGCCGGTTTCGTGCAGCACGGCGAGCAGCGACGTCAGAAACTCGGTTTCGGTATATCGGGTGGTCATGCGCACATCCGTCGGCACGCCGCCGCAGAACGGATGGTGAGATTCATCGAGCCGGCCATGGGTAAAGTCGAAACCGACAACGGGCATCACCGCTTCGGCGAGAGCTTTCTGGCTGGCTTTCGGGAACGGACCCATCACAGGCCTGAGCGGGCGCTTGGCCAGCCGCTCGGCCTGGGCGGCCAGCGCCTCGGGCAGGAATTGCTTGAGGAAAGATTTCAGGTGGGTGAAGACGGGGGTCACGTTTTCGGCCCTGTTGCCGGGGTCGAACTGATCCATCAGCGCGTCGTAAGGGCTGAGGCCGGTTGCCGCCGCGCGCAGTTGCGATTCCTCGCGCGCCAGATCGACAACCTTTTTTAGTTCTTTTTCGAAGTCTTTCCAGTCATTTGCCGGACGCATGGCGCGCCAGGCCTGTTCGGTGCGAGTCGTGGTTTCGGTTTTGCGGCGCACGAATTCGACAGGAAGGCAGACGAGGTTAGTATAGACCCGATCGAATTCCTCGAGCGCGGTTCTCTGGTCCTCTGTCAGGTCTTCCTTGCGTGCCGCTTCGATGAGGTCGCGGATTTTCGGGTCGCTGGCATGTTCATGGCGAATACCGGCAAGGGTTGCGAGCGCTTCAGCACGCGCTTCGCCACCGCCGGTCGGCATGTTGACCGCTTCGTCGACCGACAGCACCGAAAGGGCGTGATCGAGGGCGTGCACGGTCTGGTTCAGATCATCGAGGTCTTGAAAGCTCATGGGAATTTCCAAAAAAGGTGGGATGCATATTGAGCCCTATTTGCGCGTTTGGGCCGCAAAAGAAAAGAGGCGCGGCCACATTGGGGGAAAGCCGCGCCCCTTTTGGTGTGCCGGTGGGGAACGTGACGGACCTTGGGGAAGGCATTGTCACACCGGCCGGGCCGAAGCGCCATTGGGGGAAGCGCTTGCGGCGTTTTCGAAGGGCGGCAGGCTGGCCCGCCGCCCGATCGGGATCAGAAGGGCAGGATGGCGTCGAGCACCTGCTGGCCGTAGCGGGGTTGCTGCACGTCGGTGATCTGGCCGCGGCCACCGTAGGCGATGCGCGCTTCGGCGATCTTGGCGCTGTCAATCGTATTGTCCGAGCCGATGTCTTCGGGGCGGACAATCCCGGCGACGACCATGTCGCGAATTTCAAAGTTCACCCGGACCTCCTGATGGCCCTCGATCACCAGATTGCCGTTGGGCAGGACCTGGGTGATGACTGCGGCGACCTGGGTCTGCAGGCTTTCCGAGCGGTTGACCGCGCCGGTTCCCGCATCATTGACACCGGAGCTGACGTCGATCGAGGCATCCGCCGAAATGTCCGGGGGTACGATCGCACCGAAGATCGAACCGAGCACGCCGCCGACGCCACCCGAATTGGTCGAGGTGCGGCCGCGCGAGGTCTGATTGGCGATCTGGGCCTTGTCGTCGATGGTCACGGTGACCGTCAGGATGTCGCCGACGCGGTGGGCGCGCTGATCCTTGAAGAAGCCTCGGGCGCCGGTGCGAAACAGCGAATTGGGCTGGTAGGAGACGGGTTCTTCTTCCGGCATCGGCATGACGACCGGCCGGTAGCCGGCCTGGGCGGTCGGGTTTTCGATTGCCGAGAGTTGCGGCGTTTGGCCGATCTGGCCGAGCCGTTCCGCGGCGGAGCAGGCGCCCAGCATGGAAACCAGTGCGGCGGCGGCGATGAGTTTGAAGAGGTTCATGATCATTCCCCAATGATGCGAGTTATTGAAGTGCGGCAACCGCAGTTGCCGGTGTTTCGACCTGAACGGTGCCATCATCCACGGCGATGCCGCGCACGATGCGGTTCGAGGTCAGGTTGAGAACGGAGACCGAATCCCCACGGCCTGCGTCGTTGAGCGCCTGGCCCTTGACCGTCAGGGTCATGGGACCGGAGCGCAGGAAAAGCGTGATGATGTCGTTGCGGGCGACGATGACGGGATCGTCGACATCGGCGGTGCGCACTAGAATGCCTTCACGCATCTGGCGGGTGACCTGCTTGCCAATGAGATCCTGGAGTTCGGGAACGCCAGCGGCGTCCGCAAGTTGCACCGAGATTGGCCGCATTTCGATATCGGCGGGCTCGATAACGCTGCCGGCGCTCAGCGAATGGGTCAGGTGCGGAGCATCGACGGTGAAGAAAAGCCTGCCATTGAGGTTGAGCGGCTGGGTCTGGCCGGCCAGTTTGAAGCGGACAGAGAAGTTGGAATTGCCGGGCAGATAGCGGAACTGCTCGATCTCAAGCGGATCGGCGCCCGGCGCGGCATAGGTGCTTTTGAGGCTTTCGGACAGTTCGGCATCGACATGCGTGCCGGCCGGCAGCGAACCGGCCTGACGCAGATGCGCAGCGATCGCCTGATTGATCATGTCCTCACCGATCAGCACGCCGTCGCGCGCAACGCGCACATTGAGGCTGCCGGCAGCATCGAACTGGGTCAGTCCGATCTTGTTGGCTGCGATCCGGATGGCTTCGAGGCTGACCTCGCCTGCGGTTCCGGGTGCGGGTGCCCGGAAAAGGGCTTCCTCGGCATACGGACCGGCATCGTCGAACATGTCGGAAACGGTGACGATTTCCGAGTCGACCCGAATGTCGGACTTCAGGACCGGTTCGGCCAGCGCCGGTGCAACCATGACGACACTCAGGGCGGTGGCGAGGGCGGTGGATTTCAGGAAGCTGGTGAACGACATCTTCATCTACCTCCGGGCTTAGGCAATCTGCGTTGCCGAACGCATCATCTCGTCGGCACCCGAGATCACCCGCGAATTCATTTCGTAGGCGCGCTGGGCGGCGATCAGATCGGCGATTTCGGTAACGGCGTTGACGTTGGAAAGTTCGAGATAGCCCTGCAGGACCGAGCCGAAGCTGTCGGCATTGGGCGAGCCCACCTGCGCGGTGCCGGACGCATCGGTTTCGAGGAACAGGTTCTCGCCCATGGCCTCGAGACCATGTTTGTTGACGAAGCGGGCAAGCTGGAGTTGGCCCAGCTGTGTGGGCGTCGAGTCATTGTTCAGAAACGCCTCGACCACGCCATCGTCGCTGATCGACACGGAACGGGCCGTGTCGGGAATGACGATGCCAGGCTGGACCTCGTATCCGTCGATCGTGACCAGCTCACCCGACGAATTGCGTTCGAAGGAACCGTCGCGGGTATAGGCCGTGCGACCGTCCGGCAGGTTGACGATGAAGTAGCCTTCGCCGCGGATGGCGACGTCCAGGTCCTTGTTGGTGACCTCGACCGAGCCCTGGCTCATGATGCGCGAGGTGGCGGCGGTCTTGACGCCGGAACCGACTTCGACCCCGACCGGAACCTGGGTGCCACCGTCCGAAGTCAGCGACCCGGCGCGGCGATAGATCTGATAGAGCAGGTCCTGAAACTCGATGCGCTGGCGTTTGAAGCCGGTGGTGCGCATGTTGGCGATGTTGTTCGACAGGACTTCGACGTTGCGTTCCTGAGCGGCCATTCCCGAGGCTGCAGTGTAAAGCGCTTGCATGGATCAGGGTCCTTTCAGGTCATCCGTTGAGGGAGGCGAGATCGCGGATGGCGGTCTCGCGAAGCTGGTTCTGGCGATCGAGCAGATTGGTGATCGCTTCGTAAGCCCGCTGAACGCGGATCATCGTGGCGATCTCGGAAACGCCGGAAACGTTGGAGCGTTCGAGTGCCCCCTGAACCAGACTGGTCTGGCTGGCGGTGAGGGGTGGCTGATCGCTTGAATAGAGATTGTCGCCCTTGTGGATCAGGGCGCGCGGGTCTTCGAATTCGGCGATGCGGAGCGTGCCCTTGTTGCCGGCCGAAGAAACAATCGACCCATCAGCATTGAAGTGGATATCGGTTTCGGAATCCGTGAAGCGGATTTCGCCGCCTTCGGACAGCACAGCATTGCCCTGGTCGTCGACGAGGAGCCCGGAATTGTCGATCTTGAAGGAGCCGTCGCGGGTGTAGCGTTCTCCCGCCTGGGTCTGGACAACGAAGAATCCCGGCCCCTGCAGAGCAACATCGAGTGCGTTGCCGGTCTGCTGGATGCTGCCGGGGCGGAAATTGTGAACAGTCGCCCAGTCATCCGTGTAGTGAAGAAGCTCGTCGCTCGGCGTTGCCGCGGCGGAATAGTCGGCCACCGGCATGATGTAGTCTTCGAACAGAAGCGATTCTGCCTTGAAGCCTGTCGTGTTGATGTTGGCCACATTGTTGGCCACCACATCCATCTGACGGGCCAGTGATGTCTGGCGCGAGAGTGATATCAATTGCGCGTTTTCGATCATGCGCGTTCCCCAATGTTGCGCCCGACTTCCCCAAGCCTTGGGCGTGCCAGATGAATTGCAGGGAACGTGCCAATTCCAGAAATCGTTATTTTTCAATGCTTTGAAGAAATTTTAAGTCAAATGTGCCGTGCACGATCTGGTCTCTGGGTAAGTTTTGCACGGCAATTTCTGCCGGGTCGGGAGCAAATCGTAACCCTTCGTTAACCAAGTCAACGTTAGCTCGAAACGACTGGAAAACGTGGGATTCTCGCGTTTTTAGGAGACGGGAAGCATGAGCGACGTTGCGGCGGCAGACGACAATATTGAAGGCGTCGAAGGTGAGGGCGAAGCCCCGGCCAAGAAAAAGCTTGGCAAAAAGCAGTTGATCATCATCGGCGGCGCAGCAGCGCTAGTGGTGGCGCTTGCCGGAGGAGCGGCCCTGTTCTTCCTGTCGGGCAGCGGTGCAGCCCCGGCAGACGGCGCGATGGTGGAGGCTGCCGCACCGACCTATTTCTATGACCTGCCGGACATCATGGTGAACCTTTCGCCGGACGAAAGCCCCGAGGATCATTTTCTCAAGCTGCAGGTATCGCTGGAAGTCTCCGATGAGGCGATGGTCGAGGTCATTGGCGAGCGCGTGACGCGCGTTCTCGATGCTTTCCAGGTCTATCTGCGCGAATTGCGCCGGTCCGACCTCGAAGGCTCGGCGGGCATTTACCGGCTCAAGGAAGAGTTGCGCCGGCGGGTCAATCTGGCGGTCTATCCGGCGCAGGTCGACAATATCCTCTTCCGCGAAATTCTGGTGCAGTAGGGGCGCGTGATGGCTGACGACGATCCCGACAAGCTTGCAGCGGAATGGGGACTGGACCTCGAAAACGAAGGATCGGGTGCAGGGGCTGGCGGCGATGACGCCATGGCTGCCGAATGGGCGGCCATGATCGAGGGCGAAGAAAACGAGGAAGACGAAGGTTCTGACCGCGTTCTCAATCAGGACGAAATCGATAACCTTCTCGGTTTCGACCCGGAAACGGCAAATAATGTTGAATTGACGGGCGTTCAGGCACTCATCAATTCCGCGCTGGTGTCATACGAACGCCTGCCGATGCTGGAAATCGTATTTGACCGGCTGGTGCGGTTGTCGACGACGAGCCTCAGAAACTTTACCTCCGACAATGTCGAAGTGTCGCTCGATTCGATTTCGTCGGTGCGTTTCGGCGACTATCTCAATTCCATCCCGCTTCCCGCGATCCTTTCGGTGATCAAGGCCGAGGAATGGGACAATTTCGGGCTGATGACCATCGATAGCGGCCTGATCTATTCGATGATCGACGTTTTGCTCGGTGGACGGCGCGGCAGCGGGGTGATCCGGGTCGAAGGGCGTCCCTACACGACGATCGAACTGGCGTTGGCGCGGCGGATGATCGAGGTCATTCTCGGCGACACGCACAAGGCATTCGAACCGCTGACGCAGGTCAATTTCACGTTGGAGCGGCTGGAAACCAATCCGCGTTTCGCTGCCATATCCCGTCCGGCGAACGCCGCGATTCTCGTCGAACTGCGCATCGACATGGATGATCGAGGCGGCAAGGTCGAAATTCTACTTCCCTATGCGACGATCGAACCCATCCGTGAGCAACTTTTGCAGGCGTTCATGGGTGAAAAGTTTGGCCGGGATGCGACCTGGGAAGAGCATCTGGCGACCGAGATCCATGCCGCCGACACCGAACTGACGGCGGTTCTGCACGAATTGCATCTGCCCTTGTCGCATGTTCTCAATTTCGAAGTGGGGGAGACGCTGATGTTCGAGCGCTCGCCGCAGGACTCGGTGCTAGTGCGTTGTGGCGATGTCGACATTACCAAAGCGGTGATGGGCCATATCGGTTCGCATATTTCTCTGAAAGTAACGCGTAAACCCAACCCGCCGACCGTTACGATGGCGGCGTTCGAAGCAATGGATGAGCGAGCGGAGCAAAACTCATGACGGGCATACCCCTCGGACTGGTTGTGGAAACGGCCGTGGCATTGTTGTTGTGTTTGACGATTGGCTATTCTTTCCTGCTCAATCAGCGGTTGAAGAAAATGCACGCCGACCGCGATGTGATGCGTGGCATGATCAATGATCTGGTGCAGGCCACCACCATGGCGAACGGCGCCATCGCGCAATTGCGGGAAGCGGCGACTGAAGCCGATTTGACGCTCAATGCGCGCCTTGAAGAAGCCGAGCGTTTCGGCATGGAACTGGCCAACCATGTGACCGCCGGCCAGACGGTTCTGGAACGGATCGAAAAGATCACCAGCGCTGCCCGTCAGTCTGAAACCATCGCGCGGGTCGAGACCAATCGGGCGAGCCTTGCGCTTGGCCAGCTCGATCTCCATCAGAAGCGCCGGAGCAGCGCTGCCTGATGAGACTTCGGCTTCTTCCCGTCGTTCTGGTTGCTGCGGTGGCCCTGTTGATCTTCAAGTCCATCGGACTTGTGACCCAGGGCCATTATGCGTTGACGGGAACGGAATTCGCCCAGGCCCAGCAGGCCGATCCCAACCTGCAATTGACGCCGGATGAAGAAGCCGCCGCGCGCCGGGCCGCCGATTCGCTGTTTGCCTCGACATCGGGAGTGGATGGAGAGAACAATGGCGACGTGGCGGAGCCGACGATCAAAGACCGTGATGGAAACGTCATTCCACTCGATCAGACCGACGAGAATGCGCTCAGCGAACGGGCGGTGCTTGAACGTCTGAGCCAGCGGCGAGCAGAACTCGATGCCTATTCGGCACAGCTCGATACACGGGCCGACCTAGTTGCCGCCGCCGAGGCACGGATCGAGGAGCGCATGGCGACGCTCGAAGCGCTTGAAAAGCGGGTGCAGACACTTGTGGACCAGTTCGATGCGAAGGCGGACGAGCAGTTCACGGCGCTTGTTTCCATGTATGAAAACATGAAGCCGACCGACGCCGCCAACGTGTTCAACCAGCTTGATCCGAATGTTCTGTTGCGGCTGGCGAGCAATATTTCGCCACGCAAGATGTCGACCATCCTCGCCGCAATGGACTCGGTACAGGCTCAACAATTGACCATTCGCCTGGCCAATCTGAACGAAGCCGCCGCCATGCCGGCCGAACAGATGGACACGGGTACCGACGCGCTACCGCAAATCATTGGCCAATAGGCGAAACCGGCGTTTGCCTTAACGCGGGGTTAAAGCGGGGCGGCTAGACTTGGGTGTCCTGATGTTTGGAACGAAGATGCCGGCTCGCCGCTCCCGACTGAACGATTTCTGGCGCCTTTTTGCCGGGCTGCTTTTGGCAGCCGGGTTTTTGTGCGTGCAGGCGGGCGGGGCGCTTGCCGCCGATTTCGCCAAGATCTCCTCCGAGGGCATGGAAGGATATGGCCGGCTTATCCTGAAGTTTCCCGAACGGCTGGATTTGCCGAAATACAATCTCGATGCCGAAAACAATGTCCTGACCGTCGAATTCGTCGATCCGATCGATCTGACGTTGCCGGACCTGGCGGAGACCATGCCGGGATATCTCACCGTCGCGCGCATCGATCCGGACAAAAGGGGTCTCCGGATCGGTTTGCTGAACGATTATCAGGTCCATACGATCGTGGCCGGCGAGCAATTGTTCATCGACCTTTTGCCGCCCGACTGGACGGGTCTGCCGCCAAGCCTGCCGCCGGAAGTGGTGGCCGAACTGGCCCGGCGCGCCCAGGACGCCGCCGCGCTTGCCGAACAACAGCGAATTATTGCGCTGGCCCGGGCGCGCAATCCGACCGGCCATCTTGATGTCGGGCTCAACCCGACATTCATCCGGTTGGCATTTACCTGGTCCGAGGACACGACGGCAAAATTCGAGCGCGAGGGGGATCAGCTTGCCGTGACCTTTGCCTGGCCGAACGAAGTCGATCTGTTCGCTCTGACCGAGAACCTGCCGGCGGAAGTCACCGATGTCCAGTCGAGTTCGACGATCGATTCCGACACGGTGCGCATCAGCCTTGCCGAAGGGGTGACGGCGCGGTTCTTCGAAGAGTCCGCAAAGCGGTTCGTCATCGATATTGACCGGCTCGAGCCACAAAGCGAGGCGCCGACCGCCGAGCAATTGCTGCAAGCAGCGGTCGACGAGCAAGAGCGGCTGCGTATTGAGGCTGAAAGCAACGGCGTTGCGGACATCATGGCGGATGGTCCCGTGCCCTTGCCGGAAACCGACCAGCAAGAGGTCATTCCAAAGGTCACGGACGTCGGCAAGGCTATCCGCATCCAGTTCGGTTTTGATGCGGAAACACCGGCTGCCGTATTCCGGCGGGGCGACTACCTCTGGCTGATCTTCGATTCGCCGGCCGTGGTACAGGCGCCTGATAATCCCGAACTACTTGCCGCGGTTGCCGAGGATTATTCGGCAATCGCCACGGGCGACACGCAGATCGTGCGATTGAAGGTGAGCGATCGTTTGATGGTTTCGCTCGGTTCTCAGGGCGCCGGTTGGGTCCTTTCCCTCGGCGATCTTTCCGTCGCGCCCAATGAACCTATCCAGCTCAACCGGCGGCAAGATGTCGAGGGACGCGAGGAGCTTGCGGCAAACCTTGGTGATCCGGCGCGTTTGCATGATGTCCGGGACCCCGAGGTGGGGGACATTCTTCGGGTCGTCACCATGTACCCGCCCGCGCGCGGGATTTTCCGCGATCTGACCTTTGTCGATTTCGACGTGTTGGGATCCATACAGGGCCTTGTCCTGCGCGCGAAGAACCCGGACCTGCAAATCGAATTGTCCCGGCACGAGGCAACGCTTTCGGCACCGCGCGGACTGACGCTTTCGCCGGCGCTGCTCGCCCGTTCGCGTTCTCCGAACGGGCAGACGGACGGCAGCCGTGCCGCATTCGTGAACCTTGTCGACTTTGAAGAATCCAACCCGAAACGGCTTAATTCACGATTGATCGAGCTGCAGAACATGGCAGCTTCCGGCGAAGGCCGCGAGCAGGAACAGGCCCGGCTTGACCTGGCGACGGCCTATCTTGCCAACAGGTTGCCGCAGGAGGCGATCGGTGTGCTCGCCGTGCTGGAAAGCGATGGCGCGGTTGAGAATATCGTCAAGGCGGCGGAGATGGTTCAGGCGGCCGCGGATGTCGCCGCTGGCCGGAACGCGGAGGCAATCGCGCTTCTGGCGTCGGACGATCTGGTGAACCGGCCCGATGCCATCATGTGGCGCACAATTGTCCGGAACGCCACCGAGGATTTCCAGGGCGCGCATAACGATGCGCTGGCGGCAGAAGCGATCATCGATTCCTATCCGCTTTGGGTGCAGACCGAATTCCTGATTTCCGGGGTAACTGCGGCCGTCGAGGTGCAGGATCTCGAACTGGCAAGGCGGCTTTCGACCCGGCTGACGCAACTGGAACTCGGGCACGAAGACTATACCCGCCTCGAATTGCTGCAGGGCCGGATCGACGAGCTCGAAAGGCGGTTCGATGAGGCGCTGGACACCTATGGCCAGGTGATCATTGCAGATGTGCGGCCGACTCGTGCCGAGGCGATCTATCGGACGATCGATCTGCTCAATCGTATCGGGAACACCGATAAGGAAAGGGCCGCACAGGTTCTTTCGACCGAGACGATTGTGTGGCGCGGCGGGCCTCTGGAAGCCAAGATGCTTGAACTGCTCGCCAATCTGCAGTTCGCCAGTGATGATTTTCAAGGTGCGTTCGCGACGGTGCGCGAGGCGGCGGATGCGGGTGTCGATTCGGACAAGGTTCTGGAACTGACCGCAAAGGCTCAGAAGGTTTTTGCCGATCTTTTCCTCAATGGCGCTGCGGACCAACTCGATCCGATCGAGGCGCTGACATTGTTCTATACCTACCGGCAATTGACCCCGGCCGGGACGCGTGGCGACGAAATGATCCGGAACCTGGCGCGGCGATTGGTGGGTGTGGATTTGCTCGACCAGGCGGCGAGCCTACTGGAATATCAGATCGAAAACCGGCTGAGCGGCGCGGCGCGGGCGCAGATTGCGGCAGATCTTGCGATTATTCAGATCGCCAACCGCGCGCCGGACAAGGCATTGGACGTGCTGGCGAGGACCAGTATGGCCAACCTTGCGCCTTCGCTGGAGCGGCAGAGGCGCATTCTCGAAGCGCGTGCTTTCATCGATGCTGGGCGGGCGCAGTTGGCGCTCGATATTCTGAACAATCTGGATGGGCGGGACGCTGAGTCGCTCAGAATCGAAGCCTACTGGAAAGACAAGCGCTATCGGGATGCTTCCGAGCAGATCGAATTTGTCTATTCACGTGATGGTGTGCCGGAGACGCTGGGGCTGGCTGCCCGCAGGCAGATTCTCAGAGCCGCCGTCGGGTTTGTTCTGGCCAATGACCGGGTTGGACTGGCGCGGTTGCGAAACAAGTTCTCGCCAGCGATGGAATCGACGCCAGAATGGCCGCTATTCGATTTCGTGACCGGATTGGTGACGCAATCGTCGGCCGATTTCCGGCAATTGGCGAGCGAAGTGGCGAGCACCGACACATTGTCAGCGTTCCTGCAAACCTATCGCGAGACATACGAAGGCGACGGTGCTCTGGTGCCGATGCATGCGGGCGTTGAGGCGTCATAGCGCAACGCGGCATCAGCTGACGAAAGAGCGCACCAAAGAGCCAGCGATCAGGTGCCAGCCGTCGACGAGCACGAAGAAAACCAGCTTGAAGGGCAGGGACACGACGACCGGCGGCAACATCATCATGCCCATCGACATGAGGACGGACGCGACCACCATGTCGATGATGATGAACGGCAGGAACAGAAGAAAGCCGATTTCAAAGGCCCTGCGCAATTCCGATATCATGAAGGCGGGAACAAGGACCGTCAGCGACAGATCTTCGGGGTTTTCCGGCGCATCGGCTTGCGACAGGTCGAGGAAAAGCTGAACATCTTCGGTGCGGACATTGGCCATCATGAATTCGTGGATGGGTGCCGCCGAGCGCGCAAACGAGTCCTCTATGCCGATTTCGCCCGCGATCAGGGGTGCGATGCCGTCGGTGTAGGATTGCTGCAATGTGGGCGCCATGACGAAGGCCGTCAGAAACAGGGCCAGTGAGATCATCACGCTGTTGGGCGGCGCAGTCTGCAGGCCGATGGCGGTGCGCAAAAGCGACAGAACCACGATGATGCGGGTGAAACTGGTGACCATGACCAGAATGGATGGCGCCAGCGAAAGAACCGTGAGCAGGCCGACAAGTTGCACGGCCCGTTCAGTTAAAGTCGCGTCATCTCCGAAGTTTATGGAGATGTCCTGAGCAAGAGATTCAACCGGGCTGAGGATTATCAGCGCGAGCAGCGCCAGTCCGGCCAGGCGGATCAGTTTGTGCGTACGGCTCCGACGGTCAGGCGTTCTGGGACCGGGTTTCGTCCTGCTCGTCAGAAGGGTGGTTTTGCTCGACGGGGCCATGCTGCTCGGGCTGCTGTTCCTCGACGCTCGCCATGGCGTCGCGATCATGCTGATCGGGCTGCATGTTATCTGAGTCGGCGGTGGGGTCCGGTGTTTTCTGCGCTTCGGGCTGGCCATTCACAGAAACCGGACCGGATTGAGTGTCGACCACCGCCTTCGGCTGCAAAAGCCCCATGCGGCGCAGCGGGCTTGGCGTGTTCTCGTCGCGATGCATGCCGAGTGCCTTCAGCCGGTCGAGCGGGCTCATGGGTTTGGCGAGCGCCTCTGGCGTGTTGGCGGGAGCCTGTTCCGGCGAAGTGGTGTTGGCCGCCGGGGCGGGGCGCATCACGAAACGGGGCCTTGCGGGCGGGTTCTGCGATGCATTCTGCGTGGCTGGCGCAGGTGCCGGTGCTTCCTGGTTCTGGCCACCAGGGAGATTGTAGCGGCGCAAAAGACCGGTCAGGCCGAGGCGGCTGGCCGCTGCAGCCGTGCGGCGTTCCGGCGTCGAGCTTTCGCGCTGCTGGTGATGCTCCGAACTTGCCGAAGGGGCGTAGTCTGCGGGAATTCCGGTCTCGACGGTGATATCCTGACTTCCGCCAATGAGCAGCAGGTGTTCAACCTGATCGCGGCGGATGAGAACAAGATTGCGCTTGGAATCAACCGAAATGGAATCGATGACGGCGAGGCGCTTGTTGTTATTGCGGCCGATCCGTCCCGTGGCGTTGAACAGAACCTTGAGCAGCCAGACGGCGGCCACGATCAGCAACAAAACAATGATGAGCGACAGGCCAACGGACCAGATCGACAGACCGTCACCGCCAAAAAGCGAAGTCAGAAAACCCAAGTTGCGCCTCCAAAAACCCTAACGCTGCGCCGCACGCGAACACACGTTAACGCGGAAATATGTGCCTACTATAGCGCAGAAATGACGGTTGTGTGGGGGCAATTTGTCAATTCGACCGATAGAGTTAACGCGATGTTAACCATAAGGTCGGCAAGAATTGCCTATTGGAATCCCGCTCGAAACGCGACCTATGGCACTTTCAGACCTTCCCATTTTCTCGGCGCTCAAGCTCAAGATGCAGTGGCACCAGACGCGCCAGACCATTCTGGCGGAGAACGTCGCCAATGCGGAAACACCCGGCTATCGGGGGCGTGATCTCAGCGAATTCAGTTTTGCGGATGTGCTGGACAACCAGAGTTCGGCAAGCGTGACGACCGTTTCGACCAACCCAACACACTTTTCGGTAGGGAACACGGAAACCGACGGTTTCGGTCCGCGCCGGATGGGCGCGTTTGAGATCACGCCGGAAGGCAATGCGGTGGTTCTCGAAGACGAGATGATGAAGGTCGCCAGCAACCAGATGGACTATCAGACCGCAGCCTCGCTTTACACGCGGTCACTGAGAATTCTGAAAACCGCGCTCGGCCGGTCGAGCTAGAAAGGCGTTTTGAATGAGTGATTTCGGAGCCAGCCTCAAGATTGCGGCAAGCGGATTGCATGCGCAATCCTCGCGCATGCGGGTCATCGCGGAAAACCTAGCGAACGTCGATTCTGCCGGCAAAGCGCCCGGAGATGAGCCTTATCGTCGGCGCATCCCGACTTTCCAGGCCGTCTTCGACCGGGAATTGGGAGCCTACAACGTGAAAGTCGGCCGCCTCGGCTACGATATGAGCGAATTCGAGAAACGCTTCGATCCGGGTCATCCGGCGGCTGATGCGGACGGTTACGTTCTTTTTCCGAACGTTGATCCGCTCATCGAACTGGCGGACATGCGCGAGGCCCAACGCACATACGAAGCCAACCTCAATGTCGTGACTTCGACGCGCCAGATGTATGGCACCACGCTCGATATCCTGCGCGGCTAACCCTATCGGAGACGCTTGAATGAGCACGCCTTTTACCGCCGCGACCGCCGCCTACGCCAATGCCGCCAAACTGATGGGCAATGGGGGCGCGAAAACCGCAAACCCGCTGCAGGAGCAGGGGGGCGATTTCGCCTCGATGCTGGCCCAAAGCGTTCAATCGGTGGTCGACACGGGCAATCGTTCGGACAATCTGCAAATGCAGATGCTCGACGGCAAGGCGAACATTGTCGATGTCGTGACGGCGGTCTCCGAGACCGAACTGGCGATGGAAAGCATGGTCTCGGTTCGCGACCGGGTAATTTCGGCGTATGAGGAAATCATGCGCATGCCGATCTGATTCTGACCGGAGAAAACCATGACGGGCGCCGAAGTTCTCGATATTTCCCGTGAGGGCATCTGGGTAATGATCCTCGTTGCCGCGCCCATGATGATTGCCGGGCTGGTAGTTGGTGTCATCATCGCGCTGTTCCAGGCGCTCACACAAATTCAGGAAATGACGCTGGTTTTCGTGCCCAAGATCATTGCGATCTTTGTAACCATGCTGATTGCATTGCCGTTCATCGGCGCAACGATGGGCGGGTACATGGCGCGGATCGGCGACATGATCGTCGTCGCCGGCATTTGATGCGGGCATGATCGGCCGGGGAGCGCAGCTTTGACCGTCAGTTTCAACTGGCTACCGGCTTTGGCCTTTTCCTATCTGCTGATCTTTGCGCGTGTCGGCGTGATGTTGATGCTGGCCCCAGCGATCGGGGAACAGATGATCCCGGCGCGGCTGCGCTTGTCTTTTGCGTTGGCGCTGGCGCTGGTGTTCATGCCGCTGCTCTCGGCGTCTTTGCCAGCAGTTCCGAACAGCCTTTTCGGCATTGTGACGATGGTTCTGCACGAGATGGCCATCGGCTTCATTCTTGGCGGGATTGCGCGCCTGATCACATCGGTTCTGGCGGTTGCCGGCTCGACGATGGCGTTTCAGATGGGATTGTCTCTGGCCCAGACGGCGGACCCCACTCAGACGGGTGTGCAGGGCGCGATTGTCGGCAACTTCCTGACCATTGTGGGGTTGGCGGCGGTGTTTGCCACCAATCTGCACCACCTGGTTCTGGCGGCGATCTACCAATCCTACACGACTTTTCCACCGCAAGCGGACCTAATGCTGGGCGATGCGGCATGGCTGGCGGTGGATACGGTCTCAAGCGCTTTCGCGGTCGGAGTGCAACTGGCTGCACCGTTCATCATTTTCGGCCTGGTCTTTTATCTCGGACTGGGGCTTCTGGCGCGGCTGATGCCGCAATTGCAGGTCTTCTTCATCGCCATGCCGGCCAACGTGGGCCTGGGGCTGATCCTGTTTGCGCTGCTGCTGCTGACCCTCATGGGCTGGTATCTGATGCACTTCCAGTCGCATTTCGAAATGCTGATGGGGGCCTGACATGTCGGATGAAGCCCCGGATCGCGAACAACAGACAGAAGACCCCTCCCAACGAAAACTCGAGGAGGCACATCGCAAGGGCGACGTAGCCAAGAGCCAGGAGGTAACCACCTGGTTCATGATGGTGGGCTCGGCGCTTCTGTTTCTGGTTGCCGCGCCGATCGCCGGAAGCGGCGTGACACAGCAATTGGCGCTGATCCTTGGCAAAGCAGATCAGTTTTCGATTGGCGGGTCGGGCTTCGAGGCTTTCGTCAATTCACTGGCGACGACATTTCTTTTGATCGTGCTCGTCCCGTTGGGGATCATGAGCCTCTTCGGGGTGGCCGCAAATCTGGTTCAGCACCGGCCGCTTCTGACCGTTGAGACGATCAAACCGAAACTGAGCAAAATCAGCCCGATTCAGGGTGCCAAGCGCCTGTTTTCGCTTGAGGCGCTGGTCAATTTCGTCAAAGGGCTGGCCAAGCTCAGCGTCGTAGCGCTGGTCGTGTTCTTTGCTGTGTGGGGGCAGCGCGACGAGCTGGACACGCTTGTCAGCATGGATTTGTCCGCACTGATGCCGGAATTTCAGCAGCTCGCCCTCAAGGTTTTCGCGGCAACCATTGCCGTTGTCACGCTGATCGCTGTCGCCGACTTCCTCTATCAGCGCCAGCGCTGGTGGAACAAACAGAAGATGACGATCAAGGAAGTGCGCGACGAGCACAAGAACATGGAAGGCGATCCTCAGATCAAGGCGCGTATCCGCCAGATCCGGCAGGAAAAATCGCGCCAGCGCATGATGGCCAATGTGCCCGATGCCACCGTGATTATCACCAACCCGACCCATTATGCCGTGGCGCTGCAGTATGATCGCGCCATGCCTGCGCCGAAATGCGTGGCCAAGGGTGTGGATGCAGTCGCGCTGAGGATCAGGGAGAAGGGCAAGGAGCACGATGTGCCGATTGTCGAAAACCCGCCTCTGGCGCGCGCGCTTTATGCTTCCGTCGATATCGACGACACCATTCCGGCGGAACATTTCAAGGCCGTGGCGCAAGTGATCGGTTACGTCATGCGCCTCAGGCAGAAGTCGGCATGGCGTTCGGCTTCGGCTTAGCAAACAGGCGGAATTTGGGGGAAATTGGCCTTTGTTCTTGGTGCGAACTGTGATTCCATGGCGCGGTGATTCACGCCCTCCGACGACCGGCGCGACAGGAAGACGATATGTCTGACGATCTTTATCCCGAGCCTGCCGCTTTGCAGTCGCCCGCGCAGGGCGGTTTGTGGCGGGTGACGGCGCTTGGCCTGGTACTGATCGGGATCGTGGTTTTCTACATTCTTTACGCCGAGCACATTCCGCTCGACTGGGTGATCCTGTTTCTGTGCGCACTGGCCGCGGTGGGCGTTCTGGCGATTTTCGCCTATGTCGCCGGGCTCTTGCACGTATCGTCGGGCGCCGAGGCGCGCACCATGTCGCGCTCGGTGATCGATAGCGCCGTGCGCGGCATCGTTGTGACGAATGCACAAGGCGCGATCATATACGCCAACGATTATTATGGCCGGCTATCCTCGCAGGCGAGCCCGGGCGCCCCGGTGGGGGTGGCGCGGCTTTTTTCGCATCAGCCGGAATCTGCCGAAGCGATCTACCGGCTGACGCGGGCAGCCAAAGACGGGCGCAACGCGGCGGAAGACATCCGGCTGACCAACGATTTTTCCGGCAAACCGTTTGCCGCCGATGGCAGCGGGCCGATCGCGCGCTGGTTCCGCATTCATGTGCGCGAACTGCCAAAAAGCGACGATTCAACTGAGGACCTGATGGTCTGGACCGTTGAAGACATCACCGGCGACAGGGCGCGCCAGGAGAACATCTATCTCGAATTGCAGCGCGCCATCGACTATCTGGACCATGCGCCGGCCGGGTTCTTTTCGGCGGATTCGACGGGGCGCATCCAGTACATCAATTCGACGCTGGCCGACTGGCTCGGCTATGACCTGGCCGACTTCGAGCCGGGCGACCTGACCCTGCGCCAGATCGTGCAGGGGGATGGAGCCAACCTTCTCATGAGCGGTGGCGCAGAAGGCGAAATCCGCACCGATGTGATCGATCTCGATCTGGTCGACCGCAAGGGACGGGCCTTCCCCGTGCGTATGCTCAACCGGGCTGCGCGGCTGGCGGATGGCGATCTGGGCGAAACCCGGACACTGGTTCTCGACCGCAATCGCGGCCCGGCCGACGAAAGCGCGGGGATGGCGGCGGCGATCCGTTTTTCGCGGTTCTTCAACGACACGCCGTTCGCGATCGCGACGCTCGATGCGTCCGGCAAGGTTTTGCAGACCAACGCGCCGTTTGCGCGTGTGTTCGGCATTGAGGATGGTTCGCGAAGCCTCGAAAACCTCAGGCTTTCCGAACTGATCGCGGAAGGCAGGCACGATGCCTTCGATGCCGCGATCAAATCGGTTCTCGACAACAAGGCCGAAATCGAGCCCGTCGACGCCGATCTGGCGGTCGATGCGGAACGGGGCGTGCAATTGTTTTTCACACCCTCAGAAGCGACCGAAGGCAGTGACGAGCGGGTGATCGTTTACGCGCTCGACACGACTGAGCAAAGGCGGCTCGAAGCGCAGTTCGCGCAGGGCCAGAAGATGCAGGCTGTGGGGCAGCTGGCCGGCGGCGTGGCGCACGATTTCAACAATGTGCTGACCGCGATTATCGGCTTCTCGGACCTGTTGTTGCTGAAGCATAAATCCACCGATCCCTCGTTCAACGACATCATGTCGATCAAGCAGAGCGCCAATCGCGCCGCGGGGCTGGTCCGGCAATTGCTGGCCTTTTCGCGGCGGCAGACCCTGCGGCCGCAGGTGCTGGACATGAATAATGTCGTCGGTGACCTGACGGCGTTGTTGCGGCGGCTGATCGGGCAGAACGTGTCGCTCGACGTCGATGTCGCAGGAGACGTCTGGCCGGTCCGCGCCGATCAGGTGCAGCTTGAGCAGGTGGTCATCAATCTGGTGGTGAATGCCCGCGACGCCATGCCCGATGGCGGCGAAATCACGCTTCGCACCCGCAATGTGTGGGCACAGGAAGCCGGGCAAATGAACTACAAGGGCATGCCGGCGGCCGATTATGTGCTGATCGAAGTCGAGGATACCGGCACAGGCATGCCACCGGAAGTGGTGGAGAAGATCTTCGAGCCGTTCTTTTCGACCAAGGAACTGGGCAAGGGGACCGGGCTCGGGCTTTCGATGGTTTATGGCATCGTCAAGCAGACCGAGGGTTTTATCTGCCCGGAAACCGAGGTCGGAAAGGGCACGACGTTCCGCATCTTCCTGCCCCGGCACGTGCCGAGCGAACAGGAACTGGCCGTCTTGCAGGGCAGCGAGCAGCAGGTGCGCGATCTGACCGGCAACGAACGCATCCTTCTGGTCGAGGACGAGGAGGCGGTGAGGGCCTTTTCGGCGCGGGCGCTTTCAACGACTGGCTACGAAGTGTTCGAGGCCGGATCGGGCGAAGAGGCCTTGGAAGTTCTCGACGAAATCGAAGACGAGGTCGACCTGATCATTTCCGACGTCGTGATGCCGGAAATGGACGGGCCGACACTTCTCACCCACGTGCGCGAGCGTTTGCCGGACATCAAGTTCATCTTCGTCTCTGGCTATGCGGAGGAAAGCGTGCGGCAGGATTTGGCAGACAATCGTTCGGTCGAGTTCCTGCCCAAGCCCTATACGCTCGACCAGATCAATTCCAAGGTCAAGGAAGTGCTTTCCGGCGTCAGCGAGTAGGAGCTGCGGACCAAAAAGCCCCGGAATTTCCGTGGCTTTTGCGTCAATTCTCGCAAATGGATTCCGGTTCTTCAGCGCAAAGCCGGATCAAATCCCGGCCCTTCGGCCGGGACGGTTCGAGCGTGGTGAACCTGAGATTTTCGCCGTGCCGCCCCGGACGTGATCCGGGGCCGGAGAACTTTTGATCAGAGGATCACCTGATCCCAGAAATCCGCTTTGCTGGCAAAGTATGCCTTTTCCAAATCAATCGTCGCGCCGGTTGGCTTGTATTCGATGTGTGTCGTGCCCTTGGCGTTGGCAGCGAGGGTGATGTCGAAATCAGATTTCCTTGCATTATAAATCTTTGAAAAATCCATTTTCTCGTCAAGGTTGCCGACGTCGAAATCGGTAATTGTGTCGTGGCCGAACTTTGCAGGTCGCCGTGTTGCGTCGGGCTGAAAGATGAAAGTGTCGCCGCCTTTGCCACCCGTCAGTTGGTCATTCCCGTAGCCGCCATCGATCTTGTCGCGTCCACCGTCGCCTTGGAGCGTGTCTTTGTCATCCCCGCCCCTCAGATCATCACTTCCACCCCTACCGATGAGCAGGTCATTCCCGGAGGAACCGAAAAGTCTTTCGTCCGCATTGCTACCTTTAAGCACATCTCGCCAGAACGAGCCGTATACATCCTCGATGCTGACGAGCTTAACACGTCCATGAGGCATCTCTTGCCACCCCTTGAGACGAAGGTCGATCTCGAACCCCTTATTGTCGCTCCGAGAGCGAGTGCAATAAAACCGGTCAAAACCAGCTCCACCATCCAAAAGGTCATCACCCCGAGTGTAGTTAAGAACGTCGTTGCCAGCGTTCCCAAAGAGCCTGTCATCGCCCGGACCACCAACCAGAAAGTCGTTTCCTCCGCGGCCCCTAATCAGGTCATTTCCGGCCAGGCCGTCTAGGACATCGTTCTCATCCGTGCCGATCAGGATGTCGTCGCGGTCAGTTCCTTTTCCGGCCTGGAGCATGCTCACGCGGTAGGCGCCATCGCTGTGGCCCGCAAGATTGGTCGAGGTGATCGCCGTCGTCGCGGCAAGATAGTAAGTGCCCGTTTTTGTTGCCGTGTAGGTCAGCTCAACATCGCCGGAACCGTCACCGGGACCGATCCAGCCTCTCGGGTCGTCCGGATGCTGCCCATTGTTAATCGAGGCGACAAGATCGCCATTGGGCCTGAAAATGCCAAGATAGCCATCAAGCGCCGACCCGGCCGTTGCCTCCATGGTAAAGGTATATGTCTCGCCCGCTTTGAGTTCGACCTTGAACCAGTCCTCATCGTCATCCAGGTCGATTGGCGCGATTTTCGACTTCACAATGTCGCCATGCTGAAGTGTCGCAGTGGTGTTCTTGTCGCCCGCGATGTCGTTGGCGCCAAAAGGTGAGCCTTCATACATGGTTAGGTTATAATTGCCGTCGGTGTTGCTGAGCGCCCCGGCGTCGAGGAAGAATGTGCCTGTTTGCGTTGCCGTAAAGGTAAGCTGCGAACCACCGCGCCCGCTGTCCCAGTCGTCCGCGAGAATTTTGCCCCCGGCCTTACGCAGCATAAGATGGCTGGTGAGGTTCGACACCCCGTTTTGCGTCATTTCAAATGTGTAGGTGGTGCCCGCAACGAGGTCGACCGCGAACCAATCCCGATCGCCCGCCCCACCAATGTTTGAGGAAACCGTTGCCGCAGTGGTCAATGTCTCGATCGAGCTATTGTCATCTGGAATATCGTTGAAACCGAATGGCGGCTTCTCGACCACGGTGAGCGAATATCTGCCGGTTGCGCTGCTGTTGAAGTCGCCAACATCAAGGTAGAAATCTTGCAGAGCTGCGCCCGGCGGGACCGTAAACTCAAATTCATTGACAAGACCGGTACCATTGTCGTCGTTTCGGACAATGGTTCCCGCTGCATTGCGCACGATGATCGAGGCATCGATATTCGTGCCATTGTCTGCGGTCATCGTGAAACGATAGGTCACACCAGCTTCCAGCGAGACGCGGATCCAGTCGAAATCGCCAGCGAAATTAACATCAGTAATGATGGTGTCACCGACTGCAAGGTCGGCCGTGGTCGACAGATTAGCAGGAATATCAGACGTAATTGTCGTGGTGGCCACGGCGCATCCCCCAAACAGTGCATCCACGACGCTGTTCGCCGCAGTCCCGGCGTTTACAGTTAGTTAAGAAAAGACTGACTGTCACTATCCTAAAGCCTTCGGACTGCGCCTTTTTTCGTCGACCTTGGCGCATGGAACGGCCGACTCCGCCGATACCATAACAATGCCTATATCCACGCGGCCCCGGATTGGGTCCGGGGCCGGTCTGGTTCACTGGTCAGGCAGCGCCTGGCAGGGCGCGTCTGGTCTCCATGATACCCACATAAAGCGATGCGGCGATGATGAGGATGGCGCCGGGCCAGAACAGGGCGCTTGGCACCTGCGAGAGCACGATCCAGCCGAGTAGCACGTTGAACGGCAGTTTCAGATCATCGAACGGCTGCAGATAGGTTGCGTCTGCGAACTTGTAGGCGTTCCAGAGCAGATATTGCGCGGCGGCTGTGACCAGGCCGAGGAACAGCATCCACCACACGCCTTCGCCCGTGGGCAGGCCGAGATCGAGGCCGGTCGAAAGGCTGGCGGGCAGGGCGCCGGCGGGCAGAATTGTCACCAGGATGCCCAGAACGATGCCGATGATTGCGTGGTTCACTACGATCAGCAACAGCAGGTACAACGTCAGGGATTCCGGGGTCTCGTCGCGTGCGAGATACTTGGAAATCACCGTGGTGGCGCTCCACAAAGCTGCCGCCAGGACCGGCAGAAGCGAGCCCCAGGTGAAGGCATCGGTGCCGAAACCGACGATCAGGAACGCACCGATGAAGGCGACGATCGAGGCGCCGAGGCGGGTCGGGCTGAGCTTTTCGCCGAGGAAGAGGACGGACCCGGCGATCACGAAGAACGGGCCGGTCAGCAGAAGGCCGACCATTTGCCAGACGGGCACGCCGGAGGCGAAGCCGAAAACGAAAACCTGGGCGCCAAGCGCGGAGGCGAGGGCGCGGATTTCGTGCCAGACTGGATGGCCGGTTCTGAGGTTGGCGAGGCCGATCCTGAGGATCAGCGGAACGGCGAAGATAGTGGCGATCAGGTATTGCCAGAACACAGCTGCAGAAGACGACATCTTGTCGGCCGCATTCAGCGGGTCCCACGGGTTGGTGAGGACGTCATAGACGAAATTGACGATGGCGAAGATCACCTGCGCGGCAACCATGTAGATGGTGCCGAGCATCAAGCCGTTATTGGCGGGTGAAGAGGCAGTCTGGGACATTTTCGATCCTTTCGTAGCTCCAGAGTTGCCTCAGGGATACGGAGACCGAAACACGCGTTCGCCAGACATGGCGAAGTCGCTTGCCCTTTTCCGTTCTCTTTCATCCGGACTGTGACCGTCGGCCCTGGAGTTGCACCAGATCTGCTGACCCAGACTTCTTTTTCGTCGCGTTTCCGAACCGGAAAACCGGTATCCGTTTCACGGATCATCGCTTATTCGGAGCGATGATTTGTCCGTTCAACTCCTGGAAACGCTCAAGCGATCTGGCGCTCGCGGGCTTGGTCTCCTTGATGGTCGCGCGTTCGAACCGTAAAACCGGTTTCCACTTCTTCCGAACGCGCTCCGGGACACCTTACCGCCGGTGGGGAATTTCACCCCGCCCTGAGAACTGCCACAGCTTTCACTGCGGCCCGCGGAACATAATGAACCGAAAAGCTGAATTCAAGCTGAAGCGCGACCTGTTCCGTCAGGCGGAAGGGCCACCCGGAAGCGGCGTGCCCTTGCGAAGAAGGCCGGACGTTGCCAGATCGCTCCAAAGCGCTTGGGGAAGGTCCTGATCCCACCAGCCGAGGATCTGGTCGAGTTCGGCGACGGTGCGCGGCCCGGGCAAAACGCAAGCGACGGCGGGGTGCGCCAGCGGAAATTGTAGTGCGGCGGCGGGCAGGACAACGCCGTGGGCCTCGCAAATGGTTTGCAGCGCCCTGGCCTTGTCCACGACTTCCGCAGGCGCCTTGTCATAGTTCCAGGTGTCGCCGCCGGCCAGAAGTCCGGAATTGAAGGGACCGCCGCAAATGATCGAGGTCTGGCGGGCCACGCACTTGTCGAGAAACGGGCTGAGGGAGGTCTGTTCGAGCAGGGTGTAGCGTCCGGCGAGCAGGAAGGCATCCCAGTCGCCGATTTCGAGGGCGCGGTCGAGCACTTCCCACATATTGACGCCGATGCCGATGGCGCCGATCCGGCCGGTGCGTTTCAATTCCTCGAGAGCGCGATAGCCCGAGCGTTCGAGTGTCTGAAAATGGCCCTCCGCCGCATCGCCCAGCGTGTCGGGCGCCACATCGTGAACCAGCAGGATGTCGATGCGGTTGGTGGCGAGGCGCTGCAAACTGTCTTCGAAGGAGCGCATCAGGCCGTCGTAAGAATAGTCGAATACATCGACAAAAGGGTACGGTTCGCGCCAGGAATTGGGTTTTCCGTATGGACCTGTTTGTGGAGCCAGAAGCCGGCCGCATTTGCTCGAAAGCGTCAGGCTGTCGCGGTGTGAACGGATGGCGTCGCCGACCATGTGTTCGGCTTTGCCAAACCCGTAGAAAGGCGCCGTGTCGACATATGTGATGCCGCTTTGAATGGCGTGATCGATTGTGGCCCGAGCATCGGTCTCGGGAACCGGGAACATGTTGCCGGCAAGGCTCGCCGTGCCGAGCCCCAGTGCGCTCACCATCACGCCGGATCGCCCCAGGCGTCTTTGTTCGAATTGCCGACTCATGTTTGCTTCCCTCCGATTTCGGCCGGTGTTGCACCTGAAACGGGGTGGAGCAAGAGGAACGGAATTTTTGTTGACAAATTAGAAACAAAATGAGAACAAAATAGGCACAAGCGCATGGGCGTGAGCAAATTTTGGCAATCCAGGTGCGCATTGCGCGGCAGCGGCGGACCTGAAATAAGGAGAGTGAAATGGCGGGTTCCACACTTAAGGTGATTGACGGGGGCGGGATGGACAAGAACAAGGCTCTGGAAGCTGCACTCGGCCAGATCGAGCGCAATTTCGGCAAGGGCTCCATCATGAAGCTGGGCTCGGACTCGGTGCAGCAGGTCGAGTCGATTTCGACCGGTTCGCTGGGGCTCGATATTGCCCTTGGCATCGGCGGTTTGCCGCGCGGCCGCATCGTTGAAGTGTTCGGTCCGGAAAGCTCGGGCAAGACCACGCTGGCCCTGCATGTGGTGGCTGAGGCCCAGAAGAAGGGCGGCATCTGCGCTTTCGTTGATGCCGAGCATGCGCTTGATCCCATCTATGCCAAGAAGCTTGGCGTCAATGTCGACGAATTGCTGATTTCACAGCCCGATGCCGGCGAGCAGGCGCTCGAAATTGCCGATACGCTGGTGCGTTCGGGCGCAATCGATGTGCTGGTGGTCGATTCGGTGGCCGCTCTGACCCCCAAGGCGGAGCTTGAGGGGGAGATGGGCGATTCTCTGCCCGGCCTGCAGGCGCGGCTGATGAGCCAGGCCATGCGTAAGCTGACGGCGTCAATTTCACGCTCGCATTGCATGGTCATCTTCATCAACCAGATCCGCATGAAGATCGGGGTGATGTTCGGCTCGCCGGAAACCACGACCGGCGGCAATGCGCTGAAGTTCTATTCCTCGGTGCGCCTCGATATCCGGCGGATCGGCACGATCAAGGAACGGGACGAGGCGGTGGGTAACCAGACGCGTGTGAAGGTGGTCAAGAACAAGCTGGCGCCGCCGTTCCGTCAGGTCGAATTCGACATCATGTATGGCGAAGGTATTTCGAAAACCGGTGAATTGCTCGATCTGGGCGTCAAGTCGGGGATCGTCGAGAAGTCCGGCGCCTGGTTCTCCTATGATAGTCAGCGGCTCGGGCAGGGGCGCGAGAATGCGCGCCAGTTCCTGACGGAAAATCCCGAGATCGCGGCGGAGATCGAACATGGGGTGCGCGAGAGTGCCGGGCTGATCTCGGAAAAGCTTCTGAGCGATCCGGAAACGGAAGAGGCAGGACTGGCCGACGGCGAGGAGTAAAGCGAGGGGAGACTGGCTCTTCCCCGCTGCCTGATCCTGTTTTTGGTGTTTTTCCTCGGATCAGGACAAAATGCATTAGCTTTGGGGCCCTGCCGCATCTGATGTGGCGGGGCTTTGTCTGGACAGGCCCGCGAAGCGCAATTAGAAGAGCGAAACGGATTTGACAGGTGGGGTTGGCCCCACCTCGTTTTTTGTTGAATGAGCTCTCAATGACCAGCGTAAACGACATACGCCGCACGTTCCTCGACTATTTCGTTGCCAACGGCCACGAAGCGGTTCCCTCGAGCCCGCTGGTGCCGCGCAATGATCCGACATTGATGTTCACCAATGCGGGCATGGTCCAGTTCAAGAACGTATTTACCGGGCTTGAATCGCGGCCCTATTCAACCGCGACCACGTCGCAGAAATGCGTGCGTGCCGGAGGCAAGCACAACGATCTGGACAATGTCGGCTATACCGCGCGGCATCTGACCTTTTTCGAGATGCTGGGAAATTTCTCGTTCGGCGATTATTTCAAGGAGCGCGCGATCGAGCTCGCCTGGAACCTGGTACACAAGGAATTCGGGCTTCCCAAGGACAAGCTGACGGTCACCGTCTACCACGACGATCATGTCGCGTTCGATCTCTGGAAGAAGATTGCCGGTCTTCCCGAGGAGCGCATCATTCACATCGCAACCCATGACAATTTCTGGTCGATGGGCGATACGGGCCCCTGCGGGCCGTGTTCTGAAATATTCTACGATCACGGATCGGAATTCTGGGGCGGGCCTCCGGGATCCCCCGAAGAGGACGGCGACAGGTTCATCGAAATCTGGAATCTCGTCTTCATGCAGTACGATCAGCTGGACAATGGTTCGCGTGTTGATCTTCCGCGCCCGTCGATCGATACGGGCATGGGGCTGGAGCGTTTTTCGGCGCTGATGCAGGGCACCAACAATGTCTTTGAAACCGATATGTTCAGGGCTCTGGTCGGTGCGGCGGCGGATGTAACCCGTTCGCGCAGCGAGGGGGATGCGCTGGTGTCGCAGCGTGTGATCGCAGATCACCTGCGTTCCATGTCGTTTCTGATCGCGGAAGGGGTGTTGCCGTCAAACGAAGGGCGGGGCTATGTGCTGCGGCGCATCATGCGGCGCGCGATGCGGCATGCGACAATGCTTGGTGCAAAAGAGCCGGTGATTCACAGGCTGGTGGCCAATCTCGCCGCCGAAATGGGACAGGCCTATCCTGAGCTGGTGCGGGGCGAGGCGATGATTGCCGAGACTGTCCGGCTGGAGGAAGAGCGCTTCCTGAAGACGCTCGACCGGGGCCTCTCCATTCTCAACGACGAAAGCGCCTCGCTTTCCAAGGGTGACACCTTGCCCGGGGAAACCGCGTTCCGTCTTTACGATACTTACGGATTTCCGCTCGATCTGACCGAGGATGCTTTGCGCGCGCGCGGCGTGGCGGTCGATCACAAGGGATTCAACGAGGCAATGGCCGCGCAAAAGGCAGCGGCGCGCGCCAGTTGGGCCGGGTCCGGGGAATCCGGGGTTGAAACGGTCTGGTTCGATCTGGCCGAGAAGGCCGGTGCGACCGAGTTTCTGGGCTATGAAACCGAGGATGCCGAAGGCGTAGTGGTGGCGCTGGTGAAGGACGGCGTTTCGGTGGAAGAGCTTGGCACCGGCGATGAGGGTTATCTCGTCTTCAACCAGACGGCATTTTACGCGGAAAGCGGCGGGCAGGTCGGTGACAGCGGCATTCTGCGTGGCGACGCTGTTGAACTGGCGGTCGAAGATGCGCGGAAGCAGGTTGGCGGCGTTTTCGCGCACAAGGTCAAAGTGACCAATGGCGCGGTCCGGGTGGGGGACGCGCTCAAGCAGGAAGTCGATCACGGACGGCGGTCAGCCATCCGCGCCAATCACTCGGCGACACATCTGCTGCACGAAGCCTTGCGGCAGACGCTGGGGACGCACGTGGCCCAGAAGGGATCGCTGGTTGCCAACGACCGGTTGCGCTTCGATTTTTCGCACACCAAGCCGATGGATCGGGACGAAATCGCCAATGTCGAGCGCCTTGCCAACGCGATCGTGTTGCAGGATGCGCCGGTTGAAACACGGCTGATGGCCGTCGACGACGCGGTTGCGTCCGGCGCCATGGCGCTGTTTGGAGAAAAATATGGCGACGAGGTGCGCGTGGTCTCCATGGGTACGGCGCTTGAGGGCGACAAGGCCGGAAAGGTCTATTCGATGGAATTGTGCGGGGGCACGCATGTGCGCCGTACCGGCGAAATCGGTCTGGTGACGATCGTTCAGGAAAGCGCGGTCGCCTCGGGTGTCCGCCGTATCGAAGCATTGACCGCCGACGCGGCCCGCACCTATTTTGAGGAGCAGGATCAGACGCTGCGCGCGATTGCCGGTGCCTTGAAGGTTTCACCCAAAGAAGCGCTTGGGCGGGTCGAGACCCTGGTTGAAGAGCGCAAGAAACTCGAGCGTGAGCTTGCGGATGTTCGCAAGAAGCTCGCTCTGGGTGGCGGTGCATCAGGCGGCGCAGAGGCGAAATCGGTCAACGGTTTGTCTTTCCTCGGACAAACGGTCAACGGCGTGCAACCAAAAGAGCTCAAGGGCCTTGTCGATGAGGCCAAGAAACGGCTTGGTTCTGGTGTTGCAGCCATGATCGCGGTGGCAGAAGACGGCAAGGCCGCGGTCGTCGTTGGGGTGACCGAGGACCTTGTGAACAAGGCCAATGCCGTCGATCTGGTGCGCACGGCGTCGGAGGTGTTGGGCGGCAAGGGCGGCGGTGGCCGGCCTGACATGGCGCAGGCCGGTGGACCCGATGGCAGCAAGGCGGATGATGCGTTGGCTGCGATCGAGGCGCAACTGGCGGCGGTATAAGCTGCCTGCGTCAGGTCAGGGGCGCGGTGCCCTTGACCAACGGTCCGATCAGGTCGATCCGGTTCGTCCAGATGTAGCCGTCAAATGCGGGAGACACTTCTGAGAGAAGCTCCGGTGTGTCGATGCCGGTTGTGCCCGCGTTTGCGAGGTCGACAGGGCCGATCAGCACCACGTCGCTGCCAGCGGTCCGGGCGCGTTCGAGAAAGCGGTTTGGCCACCCCCATATCAGCCAGGTGAAATTGAGCGGCACCATGATTTTGGTGTTGTGACAGCTCTCGGGCATCATACCCGTCCAGCCCAGCGCGATGTACCTGACGAGGCAATCTCTGGCTGCTTTGCTGCCGAAGGCTTCCAATCCGGGGAGGAGCTGGTTGATCTTGTCCGATGGCGCCTGGCCACCGTAGGCGGACCAGGTCCGGTTGAGCCAATCAGGATTTTCCTCAAGCCGTTCGGCAAGCAAATCGGCTTCCTCGGCATCGTTGCTTTTGAAATTGATGAGGAATTCTCCCCCGACCGTGCCTTCGAACATGCCGGCGATGTCAGGCAACAAACCGGTGCCTTTGCCGCGAAAGGGGAAGGACTTGCCGCCGTCAGCGGTGTAGCCAAAGCCGATGTCGAGTGCCTGCAGGTCGGCCAGAGCGAAATCGCGGACATCGCCGTGGCCTTCGGTCCGGCAATCGATCGTCCAGTCGTGGAATACGGCCAGTTGACCGTCGCTTGTGGGCGCAATGTCGAATTCAACCACGTCGGCGCCCAGTTCGAACGCCGCCTGGGCTGAGGCGACGGTATTTTCGAGATAGTCATGGACCGGCGGATAAATCCGTTCGGCGGTGCAGGTTTCGTTGGTCAGGCCGTCATGGCTGAAGGTCTGGTGAACCCCGCGATGTGCGATCAGCCGGATTTGCGGGTCATCGGGCGGCGGCGCGAACCAGGAGGCATTGAACAGGTAAATTGCGGCGGCAAAAACAAGCAGTACGAGCAGAATGCGGCCAAATACGCGCATGGAATCGTCCCCTTAGCGTCGAACCTGTAGACTTGATGCCGAATGCGGCGGAATGAGGTTCAGAGCTCATAAAAAGATTCCGGTTTCGCCGTTAAGGAGCGGAACCGGAATCGCTTTTTGCCGATTGATGTGTCCTAGTTTGCGCAGTTCAAGGTGATTGTCGCGAACTCCGTGCCACACTGAATTTGGCGGACCAGGGCGGCTTCCTCACCGGTCCATGACTGGCCGTCGTTCCCCACTTTTTCGATATGGATGATTGCCGCGCTGTCGCCAGACGCAAATCCGAACCATGAGAAGGGGTCGCCCGTTTCTTCATAGGTTCCGGAGCGGATGAAACCGGCGCCAGAAACGGATTCGTGGGTGATGTTTGTTCCCAGCGCGGTTTGCTCCATCAGAGCGGCGTCGAACAGTTCACGGCTACCGGTCTGGATGAAGGCTCGCACATTGCCGGCGCGGATTGTCTCGGTATTGAAGTCCTGGCTTTCGATGGTCATGTTCGCATCGATGATCGGAAGATCGATGTCTTGTGCCGGAATGAAGCGGCTCTCGTTCAAAAAGGCATTGGCGCCGCCATCGAGGTCGTCGAGATTGGCGGTGGGTGCGAGGAACATGTGGTTCATGCTGCCTTTTTGAAAGACGCGACGGGTCGGCTCGGCACCGATTCCCATGGTCGACCAGCCCTTGTTGCGATTGAAAAAGCTCAACAAAGGCAAGGATCTGCCGTCAAGTCCGGCAGTCATGTACAGAGCGATATCGAAATCGCCGTTGGTCGCCAGGGACTGTTGGGTGACGGAACAATGGCCGAGCCGCAGCGGCTCGTTGCCCAAAACAAAACCGGACAATGGCTCACCGGTGGCACCGATGCCTGTGTTCGGGGTGAATTCGGTTGGAAAGAACGGGTCCTCGAGCTCGGGCTGGGTGCTGTAGAAGGCCGCCATCAGCCGCAAGCAGGCATTGCGGACAGCGTCCTGTTTGTCGGTGATCCAGCTGCTCGCCGGACTCGCCGGCAGGGCCGAGCGGGTCAGGTAAAGGTCGTTGGGGGTCAGCAGGTTATACGTCTGATCTGGTCCCTGAAACATCATCCAGCCCACGATGTTGGGGTTGATGTTCCAGCGCACCAGTTCGTCCGCCATGATGGCGAAGTTCACGCGATTATTGTCCATGACCTCGCCGGTGCGCTTTTCTTCGATGTAACGCGCAAGGTTGGCGTCATCGATATAGGGCGCGTGAAAGCCGACGATCGAGCCGGGTTCGGCGACACGATCGATGTAGGTGCCAACGCCATCCTGCGGGGAATAGGCAGAGCCACCCAGAAACGCGAAGGCACAGGCGGAATAGCAGTAATTGCCGCGCTCCACGATAGTCGCGATGTGGTTGTCGCGGAAATATTGCGCGAGATCGAGGCCAGTTGAATAGTTGCCGCCCGGACCGTTGAGCGAGACCACGGCGATCGGGCTGCCATCGGCCGGCGCACATTCCTCGCGGCAATGCACGTTCTCGTCGATGACGGCCTTGAGATTCTCGAGGTCCTCCGCGACGGTTTCGCCGTTATAGGTGATCAAGGGCACCATGTGATCGGCGGAAAAGTAGATTTGCTTGAAGCGAATATCGGCGGCCGCGGCAGACCCAGCCAGTCCGGCCACGACAAGAATTGCCAACAAGAAGCGTGTCATTTGCAGCATGTGCGTCCCCTGCAAGTCGTTTGAATACAATTGGAAATTCTGAGACTAAGGAAGTGGCGGCAAAAGGCAAGCATTGGACGCTTGGCATGGCAAATAACGCGGTGCACATGAGCTGCGTCATCGCCAGATCGGGATGAGAGGCCCGACCGGCGAGAGTGGACAGATGCGTGGCGAAAGATCAATCAGGCGCGCGGCAGGCGTTTGCTCCTGCCGCCGGAACATCGTCCGTGTGAGAAATGTGGGCGATATTCGGCGCTGAACAGGCGAAACGTTCGCCGAGAATGTCGTCCGTGGGAGCCGCATCTTCGGGCGTGAAATATTGCAGATTTTCCAGTGTTTCGCGGACGCAACTTCTGTTGCTGCCCG
This sequence comes from Hyphomicrobiaceae bacterium, assembly GCA_020638065.1. Taxonomy (GTDB): domain Bacteria; phylum Pseudomonadota; class Alphaproteobacteria; order Rhizobiales; family Devosiaceae; genus JACKJF01. The sequence continues at coordinate 104,677 of JACKJG010000012.1, forward strand.
TGCCGGTGCAAATGGTCAGGACGATTTTTGAATCGCAGGAATTGAAGATGCCCGAGGCGTCTTCGGCGATGCATTGGCTCATGTCGTTGAGGCGCATGCCCCGCATCTGATCAACCAGCACGTAGCTGCCGCCCCAGATCACGAAGATGATCAAGATGACCAGAAGCGTGATGGGTAGGCCGAAAACCCTTTTGGGACGCTTCTGGTCGGTTGCCATTTGATCAGGCCATGGCCTTTTGCAGGTTTTCGTCGATGGCATCGAGGAAGCCGATTGTCGACAACCATTCCTGGTCCGGGCCGACGAGCAAGGCGAGGTCCTTGGTCATCTTGCCTTCTTCGATGGTCGCCACGACGGTTTTTTCAAGCGTCGTGGCGAACTTCGCAAGTTCCTCGTTATTGTCGAGCTTGGCGCGATGGCTGAGACCGCGCGTCCACGCAAAAATCGAGGCGGTCGAATTGGTCGAGGTGGATTTGCCCTGCTGATGCTGACGATAATGGCGGGTCACGGTGCCGTGTGCCGCTTCGGATTCGACCGTCTTGCCGTCGGGGGTCATCAAAACAGAGGTCATGAGCCCCAGCGAGCCGAAACCCTGGGCAATGGTGTCGGACTGAACGTCGCCGTCATAGTTCTTGCACGCCCAGACATAGCCGCCCGACCATTTGAGCGAGGCGGCAACCATGTCGTCGATCAGCCGGTGCTCATACCAGATCTTGGCAGCCTCGTACTGGTCCTTGAATTCGGCCTCGTAGACCTCCTGGAAGATGTCCTTGAACTGGCCGTCATAAGCTTTGAGAATCGTGTTCTTGGTGGAGAGATAGCAGGGCACCTTGCGTTGCAGCGCATAGTTCAGCGAGGCGCGGGCGAAGTCGCGAATGGATTCGTCGAGATTGTACATGCCCATGGCAACGCCGGAAGAGGGCGCGTCGAACACGTCATATTCCTGAACGGTGCCGTCATCGCCGACAAACTTCATGGTCAGCTTGCCCTTGCCGGGGAAACGGAAATCGGTGGCCCGATACTGATCGCCAAAGGCGTGACGGCCGACGATGATGGGCTGGGTCCAGCCCGGAACCAGGCGCGGCACGTTCGAGCAGATGATCGGTTCGCGGAAGATGACGCCGCCGAGAATGTTGCGGATCGTGCCGTTGGGTGAACGCCACATTTTCTTGAGGCCGAATTCTTCGACACGCGCCTCATCCGGCGTGATGGTGGCGCATTTGACGCCGACGCCGTGCTTCTTGATGGCATTTGCGGAGTCGACGGTCACCTGATCGTCAGTGGCGTCGCGGTTCTCGATGCTCAGATCATAATATTCGAGATCAATGTCGAGATAGGGATGGATCAGTTTGTCCTTGATGGCCTGCCAGATGATCCGGGTCATCTCATCGCCGTCGAGTTCGACAACCGGGTTCTGAACCTTGATTTTGGACATGAAACGCTCCGAATTGGGCAAAAAGGACGATTTGGCGCCCCTATAGCACCGGTCGGCGCAGGCGCAAAGAGAACGATGCGACTTTCCCGTATTGACATCGTGTATATACACGATTAGCGGTTGAATATGGATGATGACTTTGACGAATGCCTCGTTCTCAACACCCGCATGGCGGCGCGAACGATGACGCGGCTTTATGGCCGCAGGCTCAGGCCCTACGGTCTCACTGCAGAACAGTTCTCACTTCTGGTTTCGATTCGTAAAAACAAGCGACGCTCCGTAAGCGAACTTGCACAGAATCTGGGTATGGACAGAACGACCCTGTCGCGCAATCTGAACCTGCTTGAAAGCAAGGGGCTGGTTGGGTGCGACCCCGCGGGGAAGGGAAATGGCAGGCTGTGCCAGCTGACCGGGGCGGGGCAGGCTTTGCTCGACGAACTGGTGCCGCATTGGCGCGCGGCGCAGGAGGAGATGAAGCGATTGCTGGGACCGTCCGAATTCAACGAGACGATCATCGCGCTGAGGAAACTCGCCCAGTTTTAGCAGCGCAGCGAACCGGAATCGCCAAAACGAACCAGATGCGAGGGAAATGATGCCGAACAGTGAAGCGAATGACCCGATTGTGGTCACCGGAATGGGGATGGTCACTCCTCTGGGTGTGGGCGTTGAGACCAATTGGTCGCGCTTGACCGCGGGAAAAAGCGGGATCGTGCAAAACGACCGTTTCGACACGAGCGAATTTTCCTGCACGATTGCAGGACTTGTCCCGGACAAAGCGCGCGACGAACACGGGTTCGATCCGCATGACTGGATTGACGGCAAGGACGTCAAGAAGATGGATCGCTTCATCCAATATGGATTGGCGGCGGCCAAAGAGGCCATTGCACAGGCCGGATGGACGCCCGAGAGCGCCGAAGACAAGGCGGCGACCGCCACGATCATCGGGTCCGGGGTCGGCGGTGCGCCGTTGCTGGTCGAATCTGCACTTACGATCGCGGAGAAGGGGCCGCGCCGCCTGTCGCCATTCACGGTACCGGCCTTCCTGGTCAATCTCGCGGCGGGCTGGATTTCCATCCAATACGGGTTCACCGGGCCGATCGGGGCGCCGGTGACGGCCTGCGCTGCGTCCGCACAGGCCATTGGTGACGGCATGCGCCTGATCCATACCGGAGAAGCGGAAGTGGTGGTGTGCGGCGGTGCGGAAGGGTCGGTCGATCCGGTTTCGATTGGCGGGTTTGCGGCGGCCAGAGCACTTTGCACCGCCTATAATGACCGGCCCAAGGAGGCGTCACGGCCGTTCGATGCCGATCGAGCCGGATTCGTGCTCTCGGAAGGGGCGGCGGTGCTGGTGATCGAGAAGTTGAGCCATGCGTTGGCACGCGGCGCCAAACCTTTGGCGGTTCTTGGTGGCTATGGCACGTCGGCGGACGCCTATCATCTAACCGCCGGGCACCCCGAGGGACTGGGGGCTCAAAAGGCCATGCGTGACGCGCTGGCCATGGCAGGCCTAACCACCAGTGGCATCGATTATGTCAACGCCCACAGCACATCGACGCAGGTGGGCGATCTGGCCGAAATCAAAGGGATCGCGGCACTGTTCGAGGGGCGCGGCAAGGACCTCATGGTGTCGGCAACCAAATCGTCAACCGGGCATCTTTTGGGCGCTGCGGGCGCCACAGAGGCCATCATCTCGGTCAAGGCGCTGATGGAGGGCGTGGTTCCGGCCACGCTGAACCTCGAAAATCCGGACCCGGAGGCGGACCTTTTCGATCTGGTGCCCAAAGTGGCGCGCAAGGCGCCGATCCGGCATGTTTTGTCGAATGCCTTCGGTTTTGGCGGCGTTAACGCCGCGCTGGTCTTTTCGAAAGTCTGACGATCATTTCGGCGGCAAAGTTCCGACGAATTGCTCACAAAGGGCAAGCCAGCCTGTAAGCACATCGTCGTCCTCAATCGCGTCGGCTTCGACCTCGACATAGCCTTTCATGGTGCGCCCGCCCATCTCCATTTGTTGTGCACCGAAGCGCGCAAGTGCCTCGGCCATGAGATCGGGCCCGACGCGGGCCATCAACGTGCCGTCCTTCATCGGGCCGCAGAGCATGTTGCCGCGCAGCATGAAGGCAACGCCGCCGAACATGCGTTTCTGGACGATGTCGGGCCGGGGACCGAGAAGCGTTTCGATGCGGAAGGCGAGTTCGTCGGCAGCCTGAGACATCGGGGATCACATGAATTCGTGGACGTCGACCGAGGGGTCGATCGGGTCCCATGCCGGCCGGTCGGCATTGTAGAGGATCACCTGCGGCTTGAACCAGGATGAATCGTCGAACTCGCCAACCGCGATGCCGATTGCATCCGGCGCGGCCGTGTTTTCGGAAAACATGCGCGATCCGCATACGCTGCAGAAGTGCCGGATGCGGGTGTTGCCCTTGTCCGAGACGGAATCGTGGGTGCTGGTCACCCCGTGAATGATAACGTCGGATTTTTTGAAAAAGGCCTGAACGTTATGACCAGTTCCGGTGATGCGGCGGCAGGCATTGCAGTGGCATTGCGCCATGCGCAACGGTTCGCCGGTGACTTCAAAATGCACGGCCCCGCAATGGCAATGTCCGGTTTTGGTGCTCATAATCCCTCCCTGTAGGTCTCATATTTCGGAATATCGGGCAGTATGTCCCATTTCTGGTGGCTGCGGTGAAAAATGACCTGATTTGGCGCGAACCAGGATTGATCCCGGAAAAGGCCGACAGGCAAAAGGGCGGCGTCAGTACGCCGCGACGTGCCGCCGAGCAGGGTCGTTCCGCAATTGGCGCAAAAATGGCGGGTGAACGTGGCGCCGGAAGCCGCTAGCCGTGAGAATTCCGACAGTTTGCCAGTCAGACGCACATTGTCGCTATCTGCGATGGCGACCGATGCGTGCCCGGAGCCGGTCATCAGTTGGCAATCGGGGCAGCAGCACAAGAACATGCCATAGATTGGTCCCTTGACCGCAATCGACGCGGCACCGCAGGCGCAGTCGGCTTCGAGTTCCAGCGTGTCGAGCTTCGGTTTCATGGCAAGACGCTGGCATGAAGTGCACGGTCAGGCAATAGGTCAGCCATTCTTGATTTTGAACGGCGCGGGCTTTAGGCAGGCGGCCTAAATTCATGGAATTTCGATGAGCCCCGACCTGCCAATTCTGACAGAACGTTTCGCGCTGCGGCTGGTGCAACGAGACGATCGTGACGCGGTTTATGACTACACGCGGCGCGAAGACGTGGCCCGTTACGAATTCTGGGATGTCATGACGTTGGAAGAGGCCGGCGAAAAGATTGAAGAATGGATGGCGGCCGATCCGGATTGGCCGACAGGCGACCGGCTGGTGCTGGCCGTGACTTTGCGCGACACAGGCGCGTTGATTGGCGACTGCGTGCTCAGTTTCCGCGACCGGGAAGGTCGGCAGGCGGAAATCGGCTACACGATCCATCCGGACTGGCACGGCAAGGGCGTTGCGACAGAGACTTCGGAAGCGCTCCTGGCGGTGGCGTTCGAAACCTATGATCTGCACCGGGTTTACGGCCGCTGCGATGCGCGCAATGTGGGCTCCTGGCGGGTGCTGGAAAAACTCGGTATGCGACGCGAGGCGCATTTCAGGGAACATGCCCTGTTCAAGGGCGATTGGGACGAGGAATTCTATTACGCGATCCTTCAGCGCGAGTGGCGCGAACGGTGGGGCAAAGGCTGATGGCGGGCACGGATTCAACGCAGGAACTGGTTCAGCGGCCCGGGCCTACCATTATCCTTTGCGAACCGCAGATGGGCGAAAATATCGGGGCGGCCGCGCGCGCCATGGCCAATTTCGGGCTTTGGGACTTGCGATTGGTCAATCCGCGCGACGGATGGCCGAACGAAAAGGCGGTCGCCAACGCGTCCAAGGCGGATCATGTGATCGAAGCCACCAAGGTCTTTGATACGATTGAGGCGGCAATCGCCGATCTAACCCTCGTCTACGCCACGACGGCGCGGTCACGCGACATGTTCAAGCCAGTTCTGGGGCCGGACGAGGCTTCCAACCGGCTGGCGGCGCATATCGGCGCCGGGCAGGGCGCTGGTCTGTTGTTTGGACGAGAGCGCTGGGGGCTCAACAATGAAGAGGTCGCGCTGAGCGACGCCATCGTGACCCTGCCGGTCGAGCCGGCCTTTGCTTCGCTGAACATCGCGCAGGCGGTGCTGGTGCTGGCCTATGAATGGCGGCGGGCAAGCGGGGGCGCACAATTGCCATTCGATGGCGATCGCGACGCACCGGCGCCCAAATCCGATCTGATCGGGCTCTTCGAGCATCTGGAAGGCGAGCTGGATGAAAGCGGGTTCTTCAATCCGCCGGACAAACGGCCCACCATGGTCAACAACCTTCGGACCATGCTGTCGCGCGGGCAATTCAATTTGCAGGAAGTGCGGACTTTGCGCGGGGTCGTTGCCTCGCTGACCCGGCGGCATAAACGCGTGAACCCCTCGCGTCCGCAGCCCGATCGGCGTAAGAAGTAGATCTTCTGCCCGGTCTGGGCGATTCCATTCGGGCGCTGGGCGCCAATCGACGACATGAGTGACACGACATCAACGCCAAGCAGGCGTGCCTTTTCATATCGCGGATATCGCTATTTCTGGCTGATGGTTCTGGCCAGCAGCTTCGGCACGCAGGTCATGGCGGTTGCCGTCGCCTGGGAAGTCTACGACATTACCCGCAACCCACTGGACCTTGGGCTGATCGGGCTGGTGCAGTTCGTGCCGGTGCTCAGTCTGGTATTGGTCACCGGTATTGCGGCGGACCGGTTCAGCCGCCGCCGCATTCTGCAGATATGCCTGTCAGTCGTCTTCCTCTGCGCAACATCGCTTTTGTGGTTTTCCATCAGCGGCAGTACCAATGTGCTCTGGGTGTTTGCGACGCTGTTCGTTTTGGGAATTGCCCGCGCGTTCCTGGCGCCGGCGGAATCGTCACTGGCACCCAACCTCGTGCAGCCGGTGGCCATTGGCAACGCGGTGGCGCTGACCAGTTCGGCCTGGCAGACTTCCAACATTGTCGGCCCTGTGGTCGCCGGACTGCTCTACGGGATTTCGCCCGGAATTGCCTATGGCACCGCCGTGGCGCTGGAACTGGTCGCGTTGCTCTCGATCTCGATGGTGCCCAAACCGGCCCAGCGCGGCGAATATCAGGCCGTGAGCATGGAAACGATCCTGGCCGGGTTCCGTTTCATCTTCCGCCAGAAGGTTGTTTTCGGCGCGATCTCACTCGATCTTTTCGCGGTGTTGCTGGGCGGTGCGGTGGCGCTGTTACCAGTCTATGCGCGCGACATTCTGCATGCCGGACCGGAAGGGCTGGGTCTGTTGCGTGGCGCGCCGGGGATTGGCGCGATCATCGTTGCAGTGCTGATGAGCCGGTTCCCGATCCAGAACCATGCGGGCAAGATGCTATTGATCTTTGTCGGGCTGTTCGGGCTTTCGACTCTGATTTTCGGGTTTTCCAATTCGCTATGGATCGCGGTGCCGGCCCTGTTTTTCGTGGGCGCTTTCGACATGGTCTCGGTGATCATCCGCGAAACCATCATGCAGCTCTGGACGCCCGACGAAGTGCGCGGCCGGGTGAATGCGGTCAATTCGGTGTTTATCGGGGCCTCGAACGAGTTGGGCGAATTCCGGGCCGGGTTCATGGCGTTTCTGATCGGCGCGGTGGGCGCGGTGACCATCGGTGGGGCGATGACCATGCTGGTCGCGGCAAGCTGGGCCAAAATCTTCCCGCAATTGCGGGATGTCAAAACGCTCGACAGGCCGCAGCACTAGCCGGGCGCGCTTGACATCAAGGGGATCAGCCCATATGACGCGGCCACCTGTTGCGCGGGCTTGGCTCGCTTTCAGGCGCACCCGGGATTTCCGAACAGTTCCAACAGGACTTTGTGAGGGGTCTGTCGGCTTTGGTTGCAGGTCTGCGGCCAAGGCAGAGGAGGGCGCGGTTTTCTCAAATCCAACGTGAGGATACGCGATGTCGAAGCGCCAATCGCAGAAATACAAAATCGATCGCCGTATGGGCGAAAATATCTGGGGCCGTCCCAAGAGCCCGGTCAATGCCCGTTCCTATGGTCCGGGCCAGCATGGCCAGCGCCGCAAGGGCAAGCTGTCTGACTTTGGTTTGCAGCTGCGTGCAAAGCAGAAGCTCAAAGGCTATTATGGCAATATGACCGAGAAGGCCTTCCGCCGCGCCTATGAAGAGGCCGCGCGGGCCAAGGGCGATACGGGCGAGAACCTGATCGGTCTGCTTGAACGCCGTCTGGACGCAGTGATCTATCGCGCCAAGTTCGTGCCGACGGTGTTTGCTGCCCGCCAGTTCGTCAACCACGGCCATGTGATGGTCAATGGCCAGCGCGTCACCATTCCGTCCTATCAGGTCAAGGTCGGCGACGTGATCGAGGTCCGTGAACGCTCCAAGCAATTGGGCATCGTTCTCGAATCCATCGATCTGGCCGAGCGTGACGTTCCGGATTATGTCGAGGTCGATCATTCCAAGATGACCGCCAAATATGTGCGCGTGCCGGTTCTGACCGACGTGCCGTATCCCGTGCAGATGGAACCGAACCTCGTCGTCGAGTTCTATTCGCGTTAAGCGACACGGATTTCGAATTGCAGAGGCCGCCCATTGGGCGGCCTTTTGTTTGCTTCAACTCGTTATTGCGAGGGGCGAAGCCGCAGAAGCAATCCAGAATCCGTGCCGTGTGAAATTGCTGGATTGCTTTGCTGCGCTCGCAATGACGCAGAGTGCTTTGCATTGGTTGGGCGCACACCCTACGCAAATGACAGATCGATCGGGCGAATGCGCGCCAGCGGCTTTTCGACATCGCCGTGCGAGACCTCCGCTTCGCCTTTGGCTTCGCCGGGTCCCGAAATCTCGAACTTGATGCGTTCCGGCTGTTCGAAATAGCGGAGATTTGCCGTCACCTGTTCGCCCCCACGCACGCGGTCCATGGCCGAGCGCACCGCATCCGCCAGTTCCTTGTCGTAAGGGAAGGTCTTGTCGGTTGTCTGCGAGTTCGGGAACCGGGACTTGTCGGTGAAATCGTACCAAACCGTGACTTGGCCCGATTCCGGACGATCGGCCTGAGGTTCGCGCACCAGCGCCCATTGGAACTCGATCTCGGTCGTCTGGGTGGGCGGATCGGGAACCTTGTCCCAGCTCTCCAGATAGCGCGCATCGTCGTAGTCGTTGGCGTAGATGTGGTCCTTGGGCATGTTGGATTCGAAGCCCGCGAGACGTTTGTAGATCGAGATCAGGTTGATGATCGACGTCCAGGAACTGACGAGGAAACGGAAGGACGAATGGACCTGTCCGAAGGCCTGGAAGATCTGCTGGAAGAGCCCGAAGGTGATTGCCGCAACCACGATGGACGGTGCCAGGGCGATGTAGGGCAGGAAGGTGGCCGCCTGCAGATAGGCGTAACGGGCCACGTTGAAGTAGGTGTAGTTGAAGTAGAGCCGGAAATAGTTGCGCTGCACGTTGCGGAAGAAATCGCGCACCGAAGGCGGGCGGGCGTTCTCGTCGCGGTCTTCGCCATAAACCAGTTCCTTACGGAAGGCGGCCTCGACACGCTGATTATGGAATGCAAGTCCTGGCAGCCGCACGCCGACCGATGCCAGCAGAACCGTGCCGAAAATGGCGGAGACCAGCGCCACCCAGACCAGACTGCCGTCGACCGGTCCGATCCAGGGTAGCTCGGTGATGTTGGACGACAAGGTCCAGAGCAGCGGCAGGAAGACGATCAGCGTCATGATGGAGTCGATCAGATCGAGACCGAGGTTTTCGACGATTGACGAAAGATCCTTGGTGTCTTCCTGCACACGCTGGGCGGCACCCTCGATGTGGCGGACCGACTTCCAGTTAGCCATGTAGTAGAAGGTCATGGCGCGGCGCCAGCGGAACAGGTAGTGCGCGTTCAGGAAGGCGTTGAGCACCAGAATGGTGATGCTGACCATAAGCACGACGGCCACCGTCCAGATGAAGCCGAAATATTGCTCGAGCGTGACCGTGTTCGGTTCGCTCAGAGCGGTCTGGATGAGGTCGTAAAAGCCGCCATACCAATCATTGAGCCAGGCGCTGATCTGGACGTTGAAATAGACAACCTCGATGATCGTGACCGAGCCGACCACAGACCACCAGTACCAGCGGCTGCGCTTGAAAAAGAGCCAGGGAATGCAAAACAGGTAGCCGGCGAGGATCACGAACTCGTAGAGCCAGACGCGATCATTGTTGAAGAACGGCGCCGGGTCCGCATCGGTGGGCTGGATTGCGATCGCCGGGCCCAGAGAAAAATAGGGCTCCAGCGCCGCACCGAAAACGAACCATATGAACATGACGAGGGCGGTCCAGGCCAGTGCGGCAGGAAAGAAGACCCGAGGCTCTGGGAAGAAAGATCGAAACACGTTGCGACTCCCTGATTGGTTTGCGTCATCTAACTGTCACGCGCCGGGCGGCGCAATAGCGTCGGCCGGGCTTTGCGGGGGCACCGTGATCGCGTATTAGAGCGCGAACGAGGTCGAAATGAGATGTTGAACGAAGTCGCCGAACCACTGGATGCCGAAGGCTTGCCGCCGATGTTCCGGCAGGCTCCCGCGACGGTTGAGTTCAACAAATTGCGCAGAAGGCTGGTGCGGCAGGCGCGCGAGGCGATCGACACTTTCGGCATGGTGCGGCCCGGCGCGCGGTGGCTCGTCGCGCTTTCAGGTGGCAAGGATTCCTATGGACTGCTGGCGGTTCTGCTGGATCTGAAATGGCGCGGCCTTTTGCCGGTCGAGCTTCTGGCCTGCAATCTCGATCAGGGGCAGCCGGGTTTTCCAAAACATATTCTGCCGGAGTTTCTGAGCGCAAATGGCGTGCCGCACCGGATCGAGTATCAGGACACCTATTCGGTGGTGACCGACAAATTGCCTGAGGGCAGCACCTATTGTTCGCTTTGCTCACGGCTGCGGCGCGGACATCTATACCGCATTGCGCGGGAAGAGGGGTGTTCGGCGCTGGTGCTCGGGCATCATCGTGAGGACAGCCTCGAGACCTTCTTCATGAACCTGATGCATGGCGGGCGGTTGGCGGCCATGCCGGGCAAGCTTCTGAATGATGAGGGGGACGTCGAGGTCTTGCGGCCGCTCATCTATTGCGCGGAGGCCGATCTGGCGCGGTTTGCGGACGCGCTGAGTTTTCCGATCATTCCCTGTGATCTTTGCGGATCGCAGGAAGGTTTGCAGCGCAATGTCACCAAAAGCATGCTGGATGACATGGAACGGCAGATGCCCGGGCGCAAGGACGTCATGATCCGCGCACTTTCCAACGTGCGGCCGAGCCATTTACTCGACCCACGGATTTTCGACTTCGGATCGCTCGAGGCGGATATTCCCGGCCGGGATGCCGCGGAGTAATCAGGCAGGCTGATCTTCGTGAGAGCCGAAGAGCTTTCCGCGCTCGGCGATCAACACGCTGGCGACCACCACAACACCCATACACATGAAGCCGAAGGCGATCGGGGTCACGGTGCCGTTAAAGGCATGTCCGATCAGGCCACCCAGGATGGCACCACCGACCGTTTGCATGAAGCCGAAAACGGCCGATGCCGTGCCAGCCACGTGCCCGAGCGGTTCAAGGGCGAGCGAATTCATGTTCGAAGCCATCCAGCCGAAGAAGAATTGCAGCCCGCAGACAAGCGCCAGGAACAGCCAGAAATTTGGTGTCCCCCCCAAAGAGATGAGCCAGAGTGTGGTTGCGATCGCCAGATAGGCGAGCATCGAGGTGTGCGAAATCCGGCGCTGGCCGAAGCGCTGGACCACGCGCGAATTTATGAATGAGGCAATGGCCATGAAGCCGGCCATGGTTGCGAACGCCGCGGGAAACCAGGGGCCGAGGCCATAGATTTCAACGTAGATCTGCTGGCTGGCGTTGATGAAGCCGAACAGGCTGCCGAAAACCGCAATGCCCGCGATTGCGTAGAACAGGGCGACCCGGTTGGTGACGACTTGTCTGAATCCGTCAACGATGACGGCGAGTTCCAGCTTGCGCCGGTTTTCCGGCCGCAATGTTTCGGGCAGCCTGAACCATGCCCACAGGGCAATCGCGCTGGCCAGCACGCCCATGAACAGGAAAATGGTCGACCAGGGACCGGTCAGCAACAGAACCTGACCCACCGCTGGTGCGATCACGGGAATGATCATGAACACCATGAAGACCAGCGACATGATTTCGGCCATGGCGCGGCCGTGGAAGGTATCGCGAACAACCGACTGTGCAATCACCCGCGTGCTCGCGGCGCCGAGCCCCTGCACGAAGCGAAGCGCGAGAAGCGTGCCGAAATTCGGCGCAATGAGCGCGGAAAATGCTGCGATGAGATAGATCGCCAACCCGAAGAATAGCGGCTTTCTGCGCCCCAGCGCATCGCTGACGGGGCCGTAAAGAAGCTGGGTGGTGCCGAAACCGAGCATGTACACGCTAAGCACCAGTTGCCGGTCGTTTTCGTTCACGACGTTGAGCGCCTCGCCCATATAGGGAAGTGCAGGCAGCATCACGTCAATTGCGAGCGCGTTGAGCGCCATGAGCGCGGCAACGAGTCCAATGAATTCCGGACGGGAACGGCCATATTCGGCCAATCGATCAGTCATTGGTTTTGGCTTTCAACCCAAATGGGTAATGATAATTCTTGTCGGAAATTCCGGAATTAGGCGGGAACCAGTTCGAAAGCTTCGTCTTTTTGCTCGCGGATCGGCAGGTGGATGGCGGCGGAACCAACTCCGAGCAACATGCCAAGATACCAGATGATGGCGTATGAGCCGGTTTGATCGAATGCCAGGCCGCCCAGCCAGACGCCGAGAAAGCCACCGATCTGGTGAGACAGAAAAGCAATGCCGTAAAGCATGCCCATGTAGCGGGCGCCGAAGAACATGGTGACGAGGCCAGCCGTCAAGGGAACGGTTGCGAGCCAGAGAAGTCCCAGAACCGCAGCGTAGAGATAGGCGGTGACCTCGGAAACAGGGATGAGCAGGAAAAGCCCCGTCACGATGGCGCGCGACAGATAGATGATCGACAGCATGATCTGCTTGGGAAACTTGCCGCCGAGGTAGCCGGCGAGCAGGGATCCGATAACGTTGAAAAGCCCGATGATGGCGATCGACCAGCTGCCGACATTCGGGCTGAGACCGCACTGGATGAGATAGGCGGGCAGGTGCACTGTGATGAACGCCAGATGGAACCCGCAAACGAAGAAGCCGATGACCAGAAGCCGGTAAGACCCGAAGCCCCAAGCGCGGGAGAGAGCCTGCATGAACGGCATGTCGGCTCCGCCGGTGGTGTTGTCGGCCTTGCCGCGGAGCGTGACGCTGAGCGGTATCACCAGAAGCAGGATTGCGCCGAGATAGACCAATGCCATCTGCCAGCCAAACGCGGAAATGAAGGCCTGACCGAGCGGGGCGAACACGAATTGTCCCATGGATGAGGCGGCGGTCGCGATGCCGAAAATCATCGGGCGTCTTTCCTGCGGGACGTTGCGGCCAAATGCGGCCATGACGAGGCCGAAAGATGTGGTGGCAATGCCAACGCCCATCAGCAGGCCGCCGGTCAGGTAGAGCATGCCTTCGCCGGTGCCAAATGCCATGCCGAAAAACCCGGCTGCGTAAATCAATGCGCCAAAGGCGAGAATGCGCGCCGTCCCATACTTGTCGGCAAGACCGCCGGCGATCGGCTGGGCAATGCCCCAGACGAGATTCTGGATCGCCATGGCCAGTCCGTAGGTTTCGCGTGACCAGCCGAGATCGGTGGTCATCGGCACCGTGAACAGACCCATGACCGAGCGTCCGCCAAAGGTCATCAGCGCGATGACGCACCCGGCACTCACAATCACGGAAAGCGGCAGGGCTGCTCTTTGGGCGGTCGCGGGCATGGTGGAATCCTTGTTTGGAAGGGTTCAAAATATGCAGGAAAGCCCGACGGCGGCAATCATTCTTTTGTGATGGATTTTATTCGCGAGGCGAATGGAGCGACCAGGCCCAGCGGCCTAGAGCTGCCCACTAATCGCATAGTTGAGCAGACGCACGACCTGTTGCGGCGTCTCCGCGACGGCGAGTGCTGCTGCGTCGACTTCCTTGAGCGCGTGTTGGTGCTCTGGCGGGTGCAGGACGATGATCGGCTTGCCGAGGGCCGAGGCATAGCCCGCGTCAAATGCGGCGTTCCACTGCTTGTACTTGTCGCCAAAGCGCACGACGACAATGTCGGCTTCGGAGATCAGCGTGCGGGTGCGAATGGCGTTGAGCTGGGCGCCCTTGTGATCGTGCCAGAACTTGTTCGGTTCCGGTCCGAGAATTTCCACGCCGCAATCATCGGAGGCGGCGTGATCGGTCACGGGTGCGGAGAAGACAACGGGCAAATCGAGATCGGCGCAACCCATCTCAATCTGGTCGCGCCAATCTGTGTGAATTTCGCCCGAGAGATAGATCTGCCAGGTTTTACCGGCCATCAGGCGGCCTGAACGTCCTTGAGCAGGTCCTGCAATTCGCCGGCCTGGAACATTTCACGGACAATGTCGGCGCCGCCGACAAACTCACCCTTCACGTAGAGCTGGGGGATGGTCGGCCAGTTGGTGTAGGCCTTGATGCCTTCGCGCAATTCGTCGCTTTCGAGCACGTTGGCGGAATCATACTTGACGCCGATATAGTTCAGGATCTGCACGACCTGACCGGAAAAGCCGCACTGCGGAAAGGCAGGCGTGCCCTTCATGAACAGAAAGACGTCGTTGTTTTTGACCTTGTCGTCGATGAAAGCGTTGATGTCGGACATGGGAAGGACCTTCTTATTTGCCGGTTTCAAGTGCCGGTGAAGCGCATATGTGAATGCGGGCATATATAGGAGATCGGTTTCAGGGTGTCGAGGGGGCCGTGGAAAGCAGCGGCGCAATCCCGGGGTGGGCGATGACGTCGTCGAGTTGCTCGTAGAGCACCCCGTCCCAGCCATATTCGCAGGCCGCGTCAACAATTCTTTCGGAGTCGTCGAAAAAGAGTGGTGGAAGCGATTGCGGCCCGATAATCGCGGAAATGGCATCGAAGAAGGCGCGGTCCGGCTTCACCGCATTGAAGCGCGCTGCGTAGAAAATATCCTTGAAATAGCGGCCCAATCCCATCTGGTTCCAGAGCCAGAAAGCGCGCGTGTGTTCCTGGTTGGTTGCGAGATAGAGGTCTATTTCCGGTTGCGCTGCAAGTTGCGCGACAACGTTCAACAAGTCCTTGTCGAGATTGGAGTCGTGGCTGAGCCAATAGTCGACCAGAACCATGGACGAGCCACGATAACCGAGGTCTGGCAGCACTTCGTCGAGCGCCTCGATCAGGGCGCGGTTACCCGGCAGAACGTCCTGGATGAAAGTGCCGTAAATGAACTTGCTCGAAAATTCCTGGGGGTCGATCCCCAAATCGTCCAGCAGGTGCTCGTCCCAGCGCTGCGATTGTTCGGGTTTGGCGTGGTAGCCATGCACGAGGACGCCATCGACATCGAAGAGGATGGCGCGACGGGCGTTCATTGGCCGCGCAGTGTGCGTTTGACGTTTTTGCCAAGACAGATCAAAGCGTTGATGACCCGGATATCAGCGGCGGCGACGGCCATCATAACCAGAATTGTTGCGCCAATGGCGGTAAAGACCGCAGACATTTCGACTACTCGGGCGCCGAAGTCTGCAGGGCGAGCGCGTGCAGGTCGCCGCCCAGCTTGCCTTGCAGCGCTTCGTTGACGATGCGGTGCTGGGCGACGCGGGTCTTGCCGCGGAACTGTTCGGAAACGATGATTGCCGCGTAATGGTCGCCATCACCCGCCAGATCGCGAATCTCAACGGTTGCGTCGGGCAGGGCCAGTTTGATCATCTTTTCGATTTCAGCCGCATCCATCGCCATTTTGTCTGTCCTATTCCGCCGCCATGAAGTGCGGGAACCAGCCTTCGTGGGCTTGCCGCAACTCGCTTAGTGATATGGCACGCGCCTCGCCGAGCTTCAAGCTCTGGCCTCCGGTGATGCCGATCAGCGGCATGAAGATGCCCAGGTCATGCGCGCGATTGGCGATCGCTTCGTGTTCGGCACTCCCGGGAGTGGTGTTGAGTGTAAGGACATACCGGGCCTGATCTTCGCCAAAGAAGCGCGCGGCGCGGGACTGGGCGCCGGATTCGAGGTCGTTGATCGTGGCGCCGATATTGCCAGCGAGGGCCATTTCGGCGAGCGATATGGCCAGCCCCCCATCCGAGCAATCGTGGCAGGCGCTGACTGAACCTTCACGGATGAGGCTGCGGACAAAGTCGCCGACAATCTGTTCGAACTGGAGATCGACGGGCGGCGGGGCGCCGTCGGCGCGATCGAAGAATTGCCGTGCATAAAGCGACTGGCCGAGATGGGTTCCCCAATTCGGCAGGGCGCCTGCAAGCAGGATCGGTTGTCCTTCGGCAGCGAATCCGGTGCGGGCCATTCGGGCATAGTCCGGAATGAGGCCGACGCCGGCAATGGTCGGGGTCGGAAGAATGCCGACGCCGTTGGTTTCGTTGTAAAGCGAGACGTTGCCCGAAACGATCGGGAAATCGAGGGCGTCGCATGCTTCGCCGATGCCTTTGATGGCCATCACCAACTGGCCCATGATCTCGGGCTTTTCGGGGTTTCCGAAATTGAGATTGTCGGTTGCGGCGAGGGGTTCGGCGCCGGTTGCGGTGATGTTGCGCCAGCATTCGGCCACGGCCTGCTTGCCGCCTTCGAACGGGTCGGCCTCACAATAGCGCGGGGTCACGTCCGAGGAAAAGGCGAGTGCCTTGGTCGGGTGCCCGTCGACTCTGACCACGCCGGCATCGCCCCCCGGCGTCTGCAACGAATTGCCCTGAATGAGCGTGTCGTATTGCTCATAGACCCAGCGGCGGGAGCTCAGCGCCGGCGAACCGAGCATCTCCAAAAGGGCGTCGGCAATGTCGGGATGCTCGCCCACAAGGTCGATTTCGTAAGCTGGGCGGGCGGGCACTTTCCAGGGCCGGTCATATTCTGGAGCCTCGTCACCCAGTTCCTTGATCGGCAGGTTGGCCATTTCGGTTCCGTGCCACAAAACGCGGAACTTCAGATCGTCGGTCGTCTTGCCAACGGTGGCAAAATCGAGTTCCCACTTCTCGAAGACTGCGCGGGCTTCGGCCTCCTTCTCGGGATGCAGGACCATGAGCATGCGCTCCTGGCTTTCCGACAGCATCATTTCGTAGGCCGACATGTTTTCTTCGCGCACCGGCACGCAATCGAGATCGAGCTCGATGCCGAGATTGCCCTTGGCCCCCATTTCGACGGCAGAACAAGTCAGTCCTGCCGCGCCCATGTCCTGAATGGCGATGACCGCACCGGTCTGCATCAGTTCGAGGCAGGCGTCGAGCAGTCGCTTTTCGGTGAACGGGTCGCCGACCTGAACCGTCGGGCGCTTTTGGTCGATATCGTCGCCGAATTCCGCCGAGGCCATCGTCGCGCCGCCGACCCCGTCGCGGCCGGTTTTGGCACCGAGATAGACAACGGGCAGGCCAACCCCTTTTGCTTCGGAATAGAAGATCTTGTCCGCGTCGGCGAGGCCGGCGGCGAAGGCATTGACGAGGATATTGCCATTGTAGCGCGCGTCGAATTCGACCTCGCCGCCAACAGTGGGCACGCCGAAGGAATTACCGTAACCGCCGACCCCGGCCACCACGCCGGAGACGAGATGACGGGTCTTTTCGTGTTCAGGTGCGCCGAAACGCAGGGCGTTCATGGCCGCGATGGGGCGGGCGCCCATGGTAAAAATGTCCCTGAGAATACCGCCAACGCCCGTGGCCGCACCCTGATAGGGCTCGATGTAGGAGGGGTGATTGTGGCTTTCCATCTTGAAGACCACCGTCTGCCCGTCGCCGATATCGACGACGCCGGCATTCTCGCCCGGGCCCTGAATGACGCGCGGGCCAGTGGTCGGCAGGGTCTTCAGCCAGCGTTTCGAACTCTTGTAGGAGCAATGTTCGTTCCACATCGCCGAGAAGATGCCGAGCTCGGTGAAGCTGGGTTCACGGCCGATCAAGTCGAGAATCTTCTGGTATTCGTCGGGTTTGATGCCGTGAGCATCGATCAGATCGGGCGTGAGGGGTGGTTCGTTGGGGATCATTTGTCAGGCGGTTCGGGTTTGCGTGGATTTGGCAGTGCGATCGACGGCGATGTAGAAGAGATTGAGGATGAATCCGGCGGCGATGAGCATGCCGACGCCTTTGGCAACCGTCAGATAGCCGAACTTGCCGGCATCGACGACGTCATAAGGATACATGCCCGTCACCGCGCCGCGGGCCAGCACCCAGGCTAGATAAACCATTGGCGGCACCAGCATGGTCAGGGCCTGCGGGTAGCGCAGACTGCTGGAGCGGGCAAAGGCAAAAAACCAGATCAGGTAGAGCGCCGGTTGCACATAGTGAAAGAGAATGTCGTTGACCTTGCCGACGCCGACTTCGTGGTTATCTGCGGCCAGCACGAGGTGATAGTAGACTGCGACCAGGGTGATGACAGCCGCCGTTGTTGCGCGCGCGAAAGGGGCGCGGAAGGGCCGGAGCCAACGCGCTGACGGGCGAATGCCGGCCAGGAATATCAGAACTATGGAAGCGTTGGTCAGGATCGTCAGGAAGCTGAGATAGCGGACCAAAGCGCCCAGGAAACTCATGCCTTCGCCGAGATAATTGTTCACCGACATGATGCCTTGCGCGATCAGGGCGAAGCTGCCGAAGGCGAACCCGAACAGGGCGAGTGTCCGCTTGATTTCGGGCTCACGGTTCACGCGGCGTCACCGGGGATGCGGATGCGCCGGTCGATGGCGATGGCAGCGGCGCAAATGGCAAGATAGACGACCAGCAGACCGGCAATGTTGATGGCGATCTGCAGATAGCCGTGCGCCTGCACGTCGAGAACCGGATAGGGGTATTCGCCGACGATCTCGCCACGAAAAAGTACGTAGATCAAATAGGCCACCGGATAAGAGAGCATCCGGGTGATACGATCATATTTCAGCGTGCCGGTGCGGTTCCAGAGCGCATACCAGATCAGATAGAGGATCGGCGACAGATAGTGCAGGGCCACGTCGCAGAGCCAGAACAAGCCCTCGGGCTTCCAGAGATCGGCGAGGACGGCTGCGTAAAAGCCCATCACCAGCGTGATCGAAGCGGCGGCCATGCCGCGCACCCAGGGACGGCGGAATGGGGTTAGCCAGCTTTGCCCTTTCACCATGGCGCCGAGATAGACCAGCACCACGAAAATGTTGGTCAGGATGGTGAAGAACGAGAAATAGAAAATCACGGAGGCGAGGGCCGTGCGTCCCGTTTCCATAGAGGCCGGAATGGTGATGGCAAATTGCAGCAAGAGCGCTGCCAGACCGATGACAAAGCCGATCCATGCGGTGATGCGGCGGAGTTCGACGCTTCTCATGCGTTGACCGTTTCGAGCAGGGCCTCGAACAGCGGCCGGCCGTCGGTGCCGCCATGGG
Source organism: Hyphomicrobiaceae bacterium (assembly GCA_020638065.1). GTDB lineage: Bacteria > Pseudomonadota > Alphaproteobacteria > Rhizobiales > Devosiaceae > JACKJF01. The sequence goes on from JACKJG010000012.1 coordinate 123,631, forward strand.
CGGGTTCGATCAGGTTTTCTGGATGCGGCATCATGCCGAGCACGTTCTTGCGGTCGTTGAGAATGCCGGCAATGTCATTGAGCGAGCCATTCGGGTTGGTGCCGTTGGCGTAACGGAAGGCGACCTGCTCATTGTTCTCGATGCGGGCGAGAGTCTCGTCATCCGCGAAATAGTTGCCGTCGTGATGGGCGACAGGGCAACGAATGACCTGACCGGCCCGGTAGAGGTTGGTGAAGCGGGTCGACGCGTTGACCACTTCGAGTTCGATCGTCTTGCAGACGAATTTCAGCGAGGCATTGCGCATCAGCGTGCCGGGCAGGAGACCGGCCTCGGTCAGGATCTGAAAACCATTGCAGACGCCGAGAATGGACACGCCGCGCTCGGCGGCGCGGGCGACCTCTTTCATCATCGGCGAACGTGCGGCGATGGCGCCGGAGCGCAGATAATCGCCATAGGAAAATCCGCCAGGCACGATAACCACGTCAACGGACGGAAGCTCGCTATCCTTGTGCCAAACGACAATTGGCGGTTTGCCGGAGATCTTGGTGACCGCGGCGATCATGTCGCGGTCGCGATTGGAGCCGGGAAAAGCGATCACGGCGCACTGCATGGCGCATCCCCTGAGGCTGTGGTTGGGATAATGCGGCTATGTCATGCACAAAGCCGCTCCGCAAGGCCAAAGTCCGCGCGTTCTACAGTTTAGGTTGCGCTATTCCGCCGGAACCCGGTTGGCGCGGTCGATGGGTGGGGTCAGGCTGCCGGGCGTGCCGGGGATATGGGCCCAGGCGGGACGTTCGAACAGAAACTTGCCCCAGCCAGTCCACTGCACCAGCCCGTAAAGCGCTACTGGCGCCGCCACAGAAGCGGCGATGACAATCAGGCTCAGGATACCGGGATCGGTAACGAGGCCGAATTTGATCAGCACGGTGCGGGTGATGGCCATCGGGATCACGAAGCTGAGATAGATGACGATGGAATGGGCACCCAGCCAGCGCAGTGGGTCGAATGAGGGCAGCTTGGCAAGCAGGGCCGCGACGACACAGACGGCGATTGCACCGGCAATGGCGAGCATCAGGCGAAAACCGGGCAATTCGGCAATGCCCATCTGCACGTGATCGGGAAACAGATGGAAGCCCGGCGAGAAAACCAGTGCGGCTTCGATACAGGCCCAGACGATCAGGCCAATAATGGCGAGTTTGGGTGATTTCTGCACTTCCTCGGCAAGACGGAAGACGTGAGGCGCGGCGATGTAGCCGGTGAAGAAGTAAACGAAATACTCGGCGAACTGGTCGAGCGCATAGCTGGCCGTATGCACCGGCAGCATTTGCAGGATGGCTGCGGCAATCCAGACCGGTGCGTGCGGCACACGGAAGGTCCAGAGCAGTTTGGCGACCGTGCCGAATACTGCCAGCAGGTAGATGAACCACAAAACGCCATATGGCTGGACGATTGCCCAGGAGAGATAGGAAAGGGCCGTGCCCGGATCCGCATTGCCGATGCCCTCTTTGACCACGATCTGGATAATGGCCCAGACGATGTAGAAATAGAGATAGTGGACGATGCGCCGATCGGCGAATTTGGGCCAGGGCCGGGAAATGACGCTAGACAGGAACAATCCCGAGATCAGGAAGAACTCGGGCATCCGGAAGGGCGTGGCGAAGGCGAGCACGTAGTGCATGAAGCCTGGTTCGCCGAGTGCGTCACCGACCCCGAGGGTCGAGTGATACATGACCACCAGAAAGATCGACAGGCCCTTGGCCATGTCCACCCAGCTGAGTCTGTTTGTCGCCGCCATGATTGGTCCTCACGCCAGAAATTGCGTGCGCCAAATATAGATCGCAGCGCATGGCGGCGGCAGGGCAGGAGGGCTGAAAACTGCTTTAAATCAATTGTTTACCTTAACAAGTGCGCGCAAGTTTAAGCGAATTTTAGGGGGTGACGAGCAAGCAATTGAAAATGCTGGAATGGCCCTGCGAGCGGGCCGGGATGGCACACCTTCACATTCGCGTGATCCGTGAGGTGAATTGCGGGGAAAGCGGGCGAATTCTCAGCCAATCAGCCACAAAGCGGCAAGTGCAAGCATGGCCGGAACCGCCTGAACATAGAGAATTCGGCGGCTGACGGTCGCAGCGCCGAAGATCCCTGCCACGATCACGCAGCCAAGAAAGAAGGTGGCGATGGCGCGACCGGTATCGGGTGCCCCGATCGGCCACAACGACCAGATCAAGCCTGCGGCCAGAAACCCATTGTAAAGACCCTGATTGGCCGCCAAGGTCTTGCTTTGTTTGGCAAATGCGGGCGTGAGGTTGAATGTCTTCATGCCCCGCGGCTTGTCCCAGAGCAGCATTTCGAGCAGTAGGAAGCCGATGTGCAGAACGGCAACCAGCGCGATCAGGAATTGGGTCAGAATGCTCATGGTGCCATGCTACCCGCAAAACGGGCGCAGGTCAGCCACAAAGCCGGCGTGCGAGCCCGGGTCAGACCGGGAGCGAAGCGTAGGCGCCCGCCATGATGAGCAGGCTGGCCAGAAAAAGGGCTGCCAGAGAAAGGCGGCGGATCATGATTTTGCGTCCCTGTAGTATTGTTTTGAAGTGAGCTTATTATGAGCTTGTGTCACTCTGATAACGTGACGGTATAATCCTCGATGACAGTATTTGCCAACAGCTTCTCACACATTTCGTTAAGCCTGTTGCGCGCTTGCACCGGGTCGGATTCGTCGAGTTCGATGTCGAACACCTTGCCCTGACGCACCGATCCAACGCTGTTGAAATTCAAGCTTTTCAGCGCGCCTTCGATGGCCTGACCTTGCGGGTCGAGGACACCTCGTTTGAGCGTTACGGTGACTTGCGCTTTCATGATCAGCGGCCCGGCTTTCGTGATTCAGTCCGATTTGACCAACCGGGGACCGGTGGCCAAGGCGTTTTCGTTTTCGGTCAGGATGCCCAACCGTTGCGCCACTTCGCGGTAGGCATCGACCAGGCTGCCCAGTTCCTCACGGAACACGTCCTTGTCGAGCTTCTGATTGGTCTTGATGTCCCACAGGCGGCAGGAATCGGGGGATATTTCGTCGGCGACCACGATACGCATCATGTCGCCTTCGAACTGGCGACCGCATTCAATCTTGAAGTCGACCAGCATGATGCCGACTCCAGCGAAAAGGCCTGTCAGGAAATCGTTGACCCGGACCGCGAGCGTCATGACGTCATCGAGTTCCTGCGGCGACGCCCAGCCAAAGGCGGTGATATGCTCTTCGGAGACCATCGGATCGCCCAATTGATCGTCCTTGTAGTAGAACTCGATGATCGAACGGGGCAGGCGGGTGCCGCTCTCGATCCCAAGGCGCTTAACGATGGAGCCGGCGGCGACGTTGCGCACGACAACTTCAAGCGGAATGATCTCGACTTCGCGAATGAGCTGTTCGCGCATGTTCAGACGGCGGATGAAATGGGTGGGAATGCCCAATTGGTTGAGCCGCGTGAAAATGAACTCGGAAATCCGGTTATTGAGCACACCTTTGCCGTCGATCACTTCATGGCGCTTGCCGTTGAACGCAGTGGCATCGTCCTTGAAATGCTGGACGAGGGTACCGGGCTCCGGACCTTCGTAGAGGGTTTTGGCCTTGCCTTCGTAGAGCTTGCGTCGGCGAGTCATGGCTGTTCTGCCCTCTCAGATGATTCTTCGTGGCGGGTGGTTCTGCGTGTCATGCGCAAAGCGTGGCGGGAATGCAAGTCCCGTAATGGGCCGTGCAACTGCAAAACGTGGAATTCGTCACGTTTGGCGCATTGGCCGCGTTGCCTTGATTGCCCTAAATGCTTATGTGATCGGTGAAGAAGTTCGGTGCGCGGCGGCGCGTCCTTATGGGAGAAGATGAATGTCGAGTTTTGACGATCGCGAAAAGGCGCAAGAAGCCAAGTACATGCACGACGAGGCGGTGAAGTTCAAAGCCACGGCCCGGCGGAACAAGATGCTTGGCCATTGGGCTGCGGATCTGATGGGGCACGAAAACCCCGACGCCTATGCGGGCGAAGTGGTTGCCGCAGACTTTGAGGAAGCTGGCGACGAAGATGTCGTGCGCAAGGTGGTCAAGGATCTGCAGGAAAAGGGCATCGCGGTGGGCGCCGACGAGGTTCGCGCCAAATTGGCAACTTTCCTTAGCGAGGCCATTGCGGAACTGGCTTCGGACCCCGACGCCTGAGGCAAGCTCATTCACAGCCGGGATAATTTGGCCCGCCGGTCGTCCGGCGGGCTTTTTTTTCACGCGCGTTTCAGCAGGCGTCCGAGCATCATCAGACCATCGGGCCAAAGCCCGTGGCCGGAATCCAGGTTGATGTGTCCGGCTTCGCGCGCGACGTGAAGCTCCGAACCCCAGCAATTGGCCAGATCGCCGGCCGCATCGATCGTGCAATACGGATCATTGTCCGAGACGGTCAAAAGGGTCGGAAACGGCAACGGATCGCGTGAGGCTGGCCGGAATGTTGCCGTTTCCTTGGGCACGTTCGGGTTGTCGAGGTCAGGCGGCGAGACGAGGAGGGCGCCCCGGACCTTGGTGTCGGTGAGATTTGCCGCAGTTCTGGTGATGGCGTGGTTGCCAAGGGAATGGCCAATCAGAATGACGGGACGCGTCGCCATGAGAATGGCCTTGTGCAGCGCCGCGCTCCATTCGTCAGGCGTCGGCCTGTTCCAGTTTTTCTGTTCGACCCAGGTGGCGTGGGGGAATTTTCCATGCCAGCGCCGCTGCCAATGGCCGGGTCCCGAATTTCCAAGTCCGGGGACAAACAGAATGTCGGCTTCGACGAGTTTCATGGCGCGTCATTTGCGGCAAGGCCATTCTGAAAACAAGGGGTTGCATTTATGTAAGTTGCAGCTTACGGTAAGTCATGGCTAACATGAGTTCTGCATTGGTGGCTCTGGGTGACCCGACAAGACGTTCGGTGTTCGAACGTCTCGGA
>JACKJG010000013.1 GCA_020638065.1 Hyphomicrobiaceae bacterium
CCGGAAAGGCTGCGTAAAGCAACCCTTCCAGAACGATGGCCAAAAAAAGGGCCGAGAGAAACGTGATCACTGGGCAGCAGTAGCGTTGGCGCCCTGATCATCGGCAGGCGTGGCTGTTGCGCCATCCTGCCCAGCCGCATCGGCCGCCACATTGTCGTTTGCCGGAACACTGTCGGCAGGCATCGTGATGTCCGTGCCAACATCTTCGATCGTCGTGGCATCAAGCGCCGCGGCCTCCGCCGCAGCGGCCTCGGCAGCGGCCTGCTCGACCATTTGCTGCGCAACCTCTGGCGGCGTCAACGGCACGCCCTGTCCTGCATTGCCGAAGAACTTGAAGAACTCGGAATCCGGGGTCAGAACGAGGCTCGTATCTGAGTTGGCGAGCGACTGCCGGTAGGCCTGCAGCGAACGATAGAACTCGAAGAAGTTCGGATCGAGCGAATAGGCCTCGGCATATATCCGGTTACGCTCCGCATCACCCTCACCCCGAAGGATTTCGGCGATCCGGTTGGCTTCCGCGACGATCGAGATGGCTTCGCGGTTCGCTGCGGCGCGAATGGCCTGCGCTTTTTCCTGACCCGAAGCCCGGCTCAACGCAGCTTCCGCCAGACGTTCGGCGCTCATGCGATCAAATGTCTGCTGGCTGACCTGCGGGTTGAGGTCGGTCCGCACGATGCGGACATCTTCAACCGTAATGCCGATGTCGGACAGCTCCGCACGCAGAATGTCGCGGGCCTCTTCCATCATCTCGGTTCGCTGCACGCTGAGCGCCGCTTCAAACGAACGCTTGCCGTAAATGTCGCGCAACACCGTGTTGAAACGGGTGTCGATGCGCTGCTCGGCCAGGTTGGTTGATCCCAGAACCGAGCGGCGGAACGCCTCAAGATCCGTGATCTTGTAGGTCAGGAACGCGTCAACGATGTAAAATCGGCCATCGTTGACCTGCACGGTGATGTCGTCCAGATCGTAGCGCAGAAGCCGCTTTTCAACGAGCTGCACATTGTCCACAAACGGCACCTTGAAATAGAGGCCAGGTTCGCTGTTCGTGCTGACGATGGCACCGAAACGGGTGACGATCGCCTGCTCGCGCTGGTTAACGATATAGACCGAAAGCGAAATCAGGATCACTACGGCCGCGACAACGATCGCAATAACGGGAGCAATATATCTGTTCATTGTCCTGCTCCCCTACTGCGACGAACTGGAGCTGTTCTGACGCAGCTCATTGAGAGGGAGGTAGGGCACGACGCCTGACGTTCCTTCCCCGCCTTCGAGAATGATCTTGTTGGAGGTGCCGAGCACCTGCTCCATCGTTTCGAGATAAAGCCGAGTTCGCGTCACATCGGGCGCCTTGGCGTATTGCTCGTAAACCGAGATGAAGCGCGCAGCCTCACCTTCGGCTTCCTTGACGACCTGATCCTTGTAGGCCGCAGCCTCTTCGCGAATCTGGGCCGCCTGACCACGAGCCGCGCCCAGGCGCGTGTTTGCGTCGCGGCGGGCTTCATCCTGGAAGCGCGATTCATCCTGCTGCGCACGCTGAACTTCGTCAAACGCATCCGCCACCTCGGCGGGCGGAGCCGCCTGCGGAATTGTGATGCCGGTCACAGTCACGCCCGCTTCATAGGAATCCAGGATTTCCTGGGTGATCTGCTGCACTTCGTCGGCAATCGCCGAACGGTCGTCGCGGAAAATCTCGCGCGCCGGACGGCGTCCGACAACTTCGCGCATGGCGCTGTCGGCAACCTGCCGCACCATTTCTGCCGGGGTTTCGACATTGAAGAGGAAATTGCGGGGATCATTCACCCGCCACAGAACTGAAAAAGCCACGTCGACAATGTTCTGGTCGCCGGACAGCATCAACCCGTCACCCGACGAGGAGCGGCCATTGGTGATCGAGGCAACGTTTGTCTGGTTTTCCGCGATGTTGACCGTCTCGATGGTCTGTATCGGCCACAAGGCGAAGTTCATACCTTCCTGAAGCACAACATTGTCGGGCTTTCCGAAGGTCAGGCGCATTCCCAGTTCCTGTGGCGACAGGAACCGCACCGAATTCCAGCCCCAAATGCCTATGACGCCGAGCACAATGACAACGATCCAGAGCCTTGTCCCGCCGGGCACCTGTCCGCTGAATTGCTCGCGGCCACGGCTGAAAAGCTCCTCGAGGTTCGGACCATTTCCGCCACCTCCGCTTCCACCGCCGCTTGGCCGGCGCGGACCACCACCATTCGGGCGGTTCGGCCCCTGACCCCAGGGTCCGCCGCTATTGTTTGAGTCCCAAGGCATGTGTGACCTTTCGTTCGTGTCTCAGGTTCCGGCCTATATAGGAACCCCTGTCAGCCCAATCAATGCGACCTATGCCGCCTTTCATAGATCGCAACGAAATAGTCGGATTCGTCGCGTTCGTCAGGCTCAACGGGCATTTCGCCGGTCTTTTCCCACACGTCTGGGTCGATTGTGGGAAACAAGATTTCGCCCTCTGCCGCCAATCCGACATGCGAGATGATCAGCCGGTCCGCCAGCGGCATGGCCTGCCGGTAGATGTCGCCGCCGCCGATAACGATCAATTCGTCGGCACCATCTTGCGCTGCGAACTCGCGGGCGCGCGCCAGAGCCGCATCCAGCGACGGAAAGGTCTCGACACCGTCCACTGCATAGTCCGTCTGCCGGGTAACGACGATATTGGCGCGCCCGGGCAATGGCCGCCCGACGCTTTCGAACTGCTTGCGCCCCATGACCATCGGCTTGCCCATGGTTGTGCGCTTGAAGTGCCTGAAATCCGAGGGGATGCGCCAGGGAATGTCACCGTCCCGGCCAATCACGCCGTTCTCGGCAACCGCCGCAATCAGCGTGATCCGAACGTCAGCCTCATCCATTTCCGGGAACCGACAATAACAATACGTCGAGGTCGCGCTCCGGATAGAAATCCTCGATCGTCACCTCGAACGTTGTGGGTCCGGTTTTCTTGATCCCCGTCCCGCACCAGCTGACAAGATTTTCAGGCGAGCCCTTGTCGACGGTCAGATGAAACGTGCCGATGGTCTGGTACCAGTTCCGGCCCGTTGTGAGGATGTAGGAAATTCGCTGTTCATAGAGATAGTCGCCGCCATCCATCCGGTTCTGCGCACCACGCAGGATGGAATCGTCGATACAGTACTTGTCGGCATAATACTTGTTCCATTCCGAATTGACGCCGCCAGCAAAATCGAGACCGGTTCCCGCCGAAGCCCCCACCGCCGGGGTGTAACGGTGCGACACATGCGCGTCCCGGCCCGCCGGAAATGTCATCGTCCAGTAATAGACCGATTGCAGGGTCCAGTTCGGAAAGGCCTGAACGGTTTTGTCCGGACCGGAATAGAACTCACCCAGATAGACGATGCCGCGCGCACCGAGCTCTTGCAGGGTGGCGCGGTCCAATCCGTCCAGGACGTCAAGCACGTGCGTGCCGACATTCAGCAAAGGGATCCCGAGTTTCTGCAGATCGCGAGTGATATCGACCCCGACGAGCGAAGCGCGCTGCTGCAATTGCGGTACGATTTCCTGGCCGCCGACGGTCACGTGGAATCCGAGGAAATTGTCGTCGTCCCAAAAGGGAACCGAGACTTCCTCTTCGTAATTCACCGTAATGTCGGGCATCGGAAACGCGACCATCACCGTCTGATCGCTGTCGCCCCAATTGTGAAACACATAGTCGACCGTCACCTCCTCGGTGGAGATGCTGAGGTCCTCACGTACCATCTGGATACCATCTGCATAGACGTATTGGATGCCGCCTGCCCCGATTTCGGCAATTGAATCGTTGGCAATCGCGGGACCGGCAAGAAGCCCAGGCAACCCTGCAACAAGCAATGTGATCAATCGCCTCATCGTCCCGTCCTCCCGGCTGATTGGCCCGATATTAGGAGGAAGTGGCACCATTTGCCAGTTGCTTGAGCGGTTCGTCGTGAAGCCGGCAGGTCGTCCAATCGTCCATCAATTGCGCCCCGATCGCGCGGTAGAACTGAATGGAAGGTTCGTTCCAGTCGAGGACCGACCATTCGAAACGGCCCAGCCTTTCTTTTACGCATCGTTCGGCCAGATTCTGCATCAACGCCTTGCCGATCCCCTTGCCGCGCAGATGCGGATCGACGAACAGGTCCTCAAGCCAGATTCCGTGCCGGCCGCGAAAGGTTGAATAGGTGTAGAACCAGAGCGCAAAACCCGCCGGCGCGCCATCCACCTCGGCAATCTGACAATAGACTTTCGGCTCGGGCCCGAAAAGATCGCGTTCGATATCCTCTTGCCGCGCCTCGACCCGATGCAGGAGCTTCTCGTATTCTGCGAGCTTGCGGATGAACCCAAGCACCAGACCGGCATCGGATGCCACGGCGGGCCGAACAATCGTGGTCATTGCACACACCAATTCATCAGAATTCTCAATTTGTTGGAAGAAAAACCGGAATCAAAATTCCAAAGCGTCACACGGCAATCGGCGCCTTGATACCGGGATGGGGATCATAGCCATCGAAGGCGAAATCCTCATACTCGAACTCGAAAATCGAGGATCGGTCCGGGTTCATCACCAGGCGCGGCAATGGACGAGGATCACGCGCCAATTGCGTCTCGGTCTGTTCGAAATGATTGTGGTAGATATGCGCATCGCCAAGCGTGTGCACGAAATCTCCCGCCACAAGCCCGGTCACCTGAGCCATCATGTGGGTCAGAAGGGCGTAGGACGCGATGTTGAACGGCACACCAAGAAAGATGTCCGCCGACCGCTGGTAGAGCTGGCAACTCAGTTTGCCGTCGGACACGTAGAATTGAAACATGGCATGGCAGGGCGGCAGCGCCATCTCGTCAACCTCCGCCGGGTTCCAAGCGGTCACCATGTGGCGTCGCGATTCCGGATTCGACTTGATGCTTTCGACCACCTTAGCGATCTGGTCGATGTGTCCACCTTTCCCGTCCGGCCAGGACCGCCATTGGGAGCCATAAACCGGGCCGAGGTCGCCATTCTCATCCGCCCATTCGTCCCAGATGCTCACTTTCCGTTCCTGCAGCCAGCGCACATTGGTCTCGCCGCGGAGGAACCACAAAAGCTCGTAAATGATCGAGCGAAGGTGCAGTTTCTTGGTCGTCAGCAGAGGAAACCCCTCCTGAAGATCAAATCGCATCTGATAGCCGAAAACCGCACGCGTGCCGGTGCCCGTCCGGTCACCCCGGTCGGTTCCGTTGGCCATCACGTGCCGCAAAAGATCGAGATATTGTTTCATGCGGCGATCATAGGCGATTCTGGGCCAGCCAAAAACGCGGCACGCAAGCATTTCTTGGCTCTTGCCAACTTTGACCGGGATCATGGACCCTGGATGGCAAACATGAGAATGTGAGCACTCAAGACAAGCGGGAGGCCAAAATGGCAACGATTTTCACAAGCTGGAAAGTGCACGTTTTCGGGCTTTTAACCTGGCTGATCCCGTTTCTGGCTGCTTTTCCCTTCTATTCGCCCGATCAGGGGCTGCTGATACCGATCACGTTCTTCAAGTCGATCATGATCGTGATCGGTTCCGCCGTGGGCCTGATCCTTCTGGTCTGGCTCTATCTCGACTTCCCCAAGGTCCGGGCGTCCGGTCTGATCATCGGGCTATATTGGCTGGCACTGAACTGGGTGCTCGACATCCTCATTCTCCTGCCCATGTCCGGGTCAGACATCGGCACATGGTTCACCGATATCGGCCTGCGCTATCTGGTCTTGCCGATGATGGCGATCGCCATCTGCTACACGCGCATGCGTGCCAGGCAATCGTAGTCCGGCCGAGCACCAAACCTTTCCGCGAATTAATTTTGCCCGCCTTGAAGGCGCCAAAAGTCGCGCCCACTTCAGGCCCATCACGCTCGGATAAGGAGAATGAAAATGTCTGAACTTCTCGTGATCGGCTACGACGACACCCACAAGGCGGAAGAGGCGCGCAAGACGCTCTTTTCGCTGTCCAAGGAATATCTGCTCGAAATCAAGGACGTGGTCATCGCCGAAGCGAATGAAAAGGGCGAGATCAAGCTCAACCAGATGGTCAACACCTGGGCCGTTGGCGCCAGTGGCGGAGCGTTCTGGGGCGTTCTGGTCGGCATCATCTTCTTCAACCCGCTACTCGGTCTGGCAACCGGCGCAGCAGCAGGCGGTATTGCCGGTGCCCTCTCCGATTACGGCATCAATGACAAGTTCATGAAAGAAGTCGCTGGCGTTCTTCAGCCCGGCCAGGCGGCCCTGTTCCTGATGGCCGACCGCGCTACGTCCGACAAGGTCATTGAACCATTGAGCGAAAATGGCGGCCGCGTCATCCGCACCAACCTCGATTCCACCCAGGAAGAAAAACTGCGGGCCGCGTTCGCCAAACATGCGAACCCCACAAACGATCCGGATAGCCAGGCAGCCTGACCTCCAACTGCCTGATTTCCGAAAGGGCGTTCCACCATGCTGGGACGCCCTTCGCATTTGGCGGGCCAAACCTTTGCAATTGCTGCGCAGAACCCTTATATTGGAGATGCTGGAAACAGCTATGGCGATAAATGGTTATCGGAATAAACCCATCGGACCCGGGGGCAGTACCCGGCGCCTCCACCAATCTCCCGACAGTCGGGATCTGCGGGGGCGAAATAGGATCGACGAGGGCGTAAAGGGTATTCTTTCGCTCGGCATTGTACCGCCGTTATCGGGCTATTCAAATAGTTGCAAATGACAACTACGCTGAGGAACTCGCGGTTGCGTAATGCGCCTCGACAACTCAAATTGAAGTCCTGACGCCCTAGCAGGCCTCAGGCGGGGTTCGCAGGCACCTGGCAACAGAAGCCTGCACTTTCATTTACTGCCCCACCTGAATTTCGCCGCGCATTTTCCTTGAAATCGCTGACCGGTTTGGAGTGAAATGCACCCAAGGGCGATTCAACGAGCCAGGGCGCAAGCTCAGGCAACTTCCAGGCAAGGCAAATGGCAGAAGACCATATCCGTTACGACATTCTTACGCAGGACGCGTTGCGCGGCGTGGTGAAGAAGGTTCTGTCCGAGGTCGAAAAAACCGGATTGCCGGGCGAACACCATTTTTTCATTTCGTTCCTCACCCGGGCGCCGGGCGTCAGGATTTCGGAACGGCTTCTCGCCAAATACCCCGCCGAAATGACTATCGTGCTGCAGAACCAGTTCTGGAACCTGTCGGTCAGCGACAGCGCTTTTTCGGTGGGCCTGTCGTTCGACGGTATCAATGAAACGCTGATCATTCCCTACACCGCGATGAAGGGCTTCTTCGATCCCTCGGTCCAGTTCGGTCTGCAATTCGACATCAAGTCCGGCAGCGCGTCCGAAGAGAACGAAACGGACGATGACGGGGAGACGGGCGACGCCGCAGAAACGGAACAGCTGGCCGATGCAAGCGCAAAGGACGAGGAAAAGCCCGCTGAAAGCGAGGCTGAGAAAGTCGTCAGCCTCGACGCGTTCCGCAAGAAACCCTGACCGCGCAACCCGATGCGCGCCTGATGATCAAACGCACCATTACCCTTTCCGGTCATCAAACATCCGTGGCGCTCGAACAACCTTTCTGGGACGGAGTGGATGAGATCGCGCGCCAACGTGCAATCAGTTGGTCGCAACTCGTCGCCGAAATTGATGCCGCGCGGCAGGCGGCAAACCTTGCATCGGCGTTGCGGCTGACCGTTCTCGCCCATTACCGCGATCTGGCGGATCGCCGCGCGCTTTCCTGACTATTGTCCAATCAGATTGACCGGCGGGTCCGGCTGTAAAAGCGGGTCCTGGGAATCGATATTGAAATTGAGTTGCTGATTGTTGTTGTTGAGAATTTGTCGCGCCTGATCGAGCAGATCATCCTGCCGCTGTTGTGCCGCCTGTTGCTCGGCATCCCGCGCAGCCTGCTGCGCCGCCTCTTGTTCCGCCTGCTGGCGCGCGAGTTCGGCCTGGCGTTCCGCCTCAAGCGCATCCTGCCGGGCCTGTTCCTCCGCAGCCAGCCGCCGCGCCTCCTCCTGTTGCGCCCGCAACTCCTCAAGCCGTTGCACCTCGACCTCGAGCGCCCGGACCTGCATCGCGTCGACCATCTGTGCGACGTCGAGCTCACGGTCAGGAGCATCCAGCGTTCCCGTCAGACGCGACGTAATGCGGGCATCGTTGAGCGTCAGATAAGGATTGGCATCGGACACGGATTTGGGCGACAAAGCCCAGTCGCCACCAAGCGTGCCATCGGTCAGATCGATCGTCAGATCACCGAAGATCGTGGCATCGCCACTGTCGGCGCCAAGATTGTCGGCGCTGACCTTGCCGCCGAGAACGCGGAACGCACCGTCCATCTCGCCCGCCATAAAGGGCCCGGAATTGAGCACATCGGTCACGATCCCAACCAGGTCGTCAGGCGCCGTGTCCGCCAGGTTCTCCGCGCTATCGAGAGCAGTGAATGCAGCCGGGTTGAGGTTGGCGAAGGACACATCCTTTGCCGAAAAGCTGCCGGATCCATTCATGTTGCCTACGAGATCAGCAATGGTTCCGCCGGTACCCGAGACAGAAAAACTGCCGCTCAACGTAGCATCGATCAACGCAGCACTCGCCTCCGGCGCGATGGAATCGAGGCTAATTCCAGAGAGTTCGCCGCGAATATCGAGCTGCTTGTCCGTCACCTGGTTGGCACAGCAAAGACTGAGAGTCGCGTCGAACGTGCCCCCGCCGACTTCGGCACTGACATTGCGCAGACTGGTCTTGTCGTCGTCGATCGCCAGCGACCCGCTGAGATTTCGGGCGACAACCTCACCACCACGGCTCAGCCTGTCCACACTGAAATCAACAACGGCGCGCGATGCCCGGTCTGAGCCAAGATCAATCGGCCCTTCGGGATAGATGCCCTCGCCCGGCAACATGGCCGCGGGGCCGAAAATCGATGCCCAGACATCATCCAGATTGGCGTCCGCAAGTGCCACCTGCCCGGCGACAAGACGCCGCCCGGCTGTGGAGGAAAGGTTGAATTGCCCGGCCGCAAGGCTGCGGCCGTCAGCATCCAGAATCGAAAGATCGTTCAGCGCGATACTGTCAGTCCCCGCAAACACCACCTGCCCTGTCCCGCCAACGGCACCGAGATAGGGACCGGACACACCAAGAAGCTCCAGCGCTGCCGATGCATCGCCCAAAGCAAAGTCGAGCCGCCCTGATCCGCGCCAGCCTTCGGGATTGGTCACGACCAGGCTCCCGCCATATCCGATGTGATCATCGCCACCCTCCGCGGCCAGGGTCAGATCGAAACTGTTGCTCGCGGTTCCCGACAGCGAGAAATCGACATTGGTCCGGGCATCGATTGCCAACGGCGTGAAATCGAGACCGAATTGCTGCGCAAACGCGTCCGGCTCGGCGCTCGAAAGCGAAACGGCCAGTTGAAGCGGTGCCGTGAACGTCGCGGTCAGGCCCTTGGAGAGGTCGGCCTCGGCGGCAAGATCGGCCACTCCGGCCCTGCCCCGTACTGAGATTTTCTGCGCGCCGTTCTGATCCGTGGCCCCGATATCGAAGGTCGCATCCAGCGGCAACGAACCGAGTGCCGCGTCGCGAACGCCCATTTGCGCGCCAACGGCTTCGAGCGCCAATTCCATCAGGTCGGTGTGCTGCGCGTCCGCAAAACTGACAAAGCCCGTGCCCGTGAGGTCGGGATCGAGAATTGTCCCCTTGGCCGTTCCGGAAAAGTCGATTTTCGCGCCGCCCCAGTCGCGCGCGCTCAGCTTGCGAATGTTGAGTTGCCCAGCGCTCCAGTCGATCTGGGTTGCCAGGCCCGCGCCGGAAAGCCCGAAGAGATAGGCGTTTTCGGCCGCCAGATCGATGGACCCGGTCGGAAAGCTCCGCCAGATGTCTGATCCGGCTCCCAGCGGCGGCATAAGGGCACCAAGAACCTTGCTTCCGGCCGCGTCAAGATCGCCAAGTCTCACACTCAGCAGGGCGTTGCGATCACCGGTCACCTTGAATAGGCCGGCAAATGTATGTTGCGAACCATCGAGACCAAGCCGGCCGTTGGCGAGCCCCAGCGCGCCATCGCCGAACGTCACGCTGGCCGCCACATGTGTCGGCACGTCGAACAGAATCGGGTCACCGCTCGCTCCCCAAAGCCGCGACAGCGAATCCAGCCGCCGCGCTGTCAGATCGAGAGCACCGTTGAACGCAGGCGCACCATCGACATTGTCGAATTCGCCCGAAAGCGCGACTTGCGTATCGCCGGCTAGTTGACCGGTGAAATCGTCAACCTGCCAGCCATTGTCGTTTGCGCGCGCATCGATGCGAACATTGCGCATGGCGAAGACGTCAAGATCGAGTTCGGAAATGTCTACGCCCAGCCGCCCCGGAATGGGCAGGATCACCGGGGGTGGCAACCCCGCCAGAAGATCGACGAGCGGATAAGGCTCGTCCGCTCCGGCAAGAACGTTGGACGGCGCGACGCCGAAAACCCCTCCTGAAAACACCGCATCAAAGCTGGGCTCGGCGCCAAGGGTTACCGTAACCGCACCCGTCAGCCGCGTTGCCGGCCGGTTTTCGTCCGGTTGCAGCACAATGGTCGGCATGCTGATCTTTTCCGGACTCATCGTCATGTCCGTCAACATCACCAGATCGCCGGCTGCGCCAAGTTCCTCCTCGGCGTCTGCAGGTTTACGTTTGATCCGCAATCCCAACTTGCCATCGAGTGAGGGAGAAGCGCCAAGCGTCGCCAGACCCTCGATGCTCATCAAAAAGGCACTGTTGACCGGCGAAATCGTGGCCGAAAGGCTGGATTGCGACTGTTCGTTGACTGAAGTGAGCGTGACGCCGACCGAATAGGGATCGCCGTCATAATTGGCCCGCCCCTGCAGTGAAAACGGACCAGTCACACCAGAAATGCGCAAATCGCCGGCAAAGTTGCTGGCCTCGTAGGTCTGATCGGTGCGGGAATCGCGCAATTCGGCACGCCCGCCAGTGATCTGGGCGCGTGCCACCGAAACGTTGTTGGCACTGAACTTGTCCGGCAAGTTGAACGGCAGAATGAAGCGGCCAGCATCATCGAGAATGAGATGAACGGTCGGCCGGTCGACTTCCAGCCGCGTCACCGTGAACTTGTCCCTGAGAAAATCCATCAGGGAGAATTCGGCTTCCATGCTCTCGATTTCGATGAATGGAGAATCCGGCGGTCCGACCTTGGTCTTGCCGAACTTCATCACCGGCTGCGGCAACAACTGGAAGTCAATCTCGCCATCGATGGTAATGTCGGTGCCAAGGTTGGTTTCGGCCAATTGTTCCAGCCGCTGGCGGTAGGCGCCCCAGTCTATGAATTGCGGCACGATAAAACCCGCCGCAAGCAGCAGAATCGCCAGGCTGCCGATGATGATGTAGAGCCGGTTTAGCACCGCGCGCCGATTCCCCTTTGCGAGCGCCTGTCACTTTAGGCAACGGGATGCGTCCCGTCACCTTAATTTGCGGCAATTCGGGACCATTCGCGCCCTTGCCGAGGTTTGTTCAACCTTCTATCACAGACCGCAAATCTCCGGCAGGCAGCGATGCAGACCCGTTTCAGACAAGTCTTTCAGATCCGCAACATGATCCTGGGGTGGTTGCTGCCGCACCTTGAAATGTTCATGGCGTTGCAGAAGCCGAAACTCTGGGCGCTTGCGGTCCTGGCCGGCATTGCCGGCGGCATCGCCGCGATTGCATTCCGCGGAATTATCTCGCTCATGCAATGGCTTTGGACGGGCAGCGGCAGTGAACTCATTCTCGAGCGGGTAGCGAGCCTGCCTCCCTTCATCGTCTGGCTGACCCCCACCCTGGGTGGGCTGGCTGTTGGATTGCTGTTGCTGGGATTTGGCGCTCAATGCAGAGCCGGAGGCGTCGCTGACGCCATCGAGGCGCGCACGAGCAACGTTTTCTCGCTTTCATTGCGCCGCGCGACGGTCGGAACGCTCATCTCGGCCATCACGCTCGGCACCGGCGGCAGCGCCGGTCGCGAAGGCCCGATCGTCTATTTCGCTGCGGCCATGTCCAAAGCCCTGTTCCGCGCCTTCGACATGCCACCCTCTGCCCGCCGGGTCATGCTGGCCGCCGGCGCTGCGGCCGCCATCTCCGCCTCGTTCAACTCGCCCATTGCCGGCGTGCTGTTCGCCCATGAAGTGATCCTCGGTCATTTCGCCATGACCGCCTTCGTTCCCCTGGTGATCGCCTCGGTGGTTGCGGCGGTGATTTCGCGCATCTGGTTCGGGGTAGAACCGGCATTTATCCTGCCCGACTACCAGATCACATCCTATTGGGAGATCCCTGCCTTCGCGCTGCTCGGTGTCGTTTGTGCCATCGTTGCCATCCTCTTTCAGGCGGGCCTGATCGGCACGGACTGGGCCAGCCGCAAAATTCACATGCCCATCTGGCTTCGCCCCACACTTGGCGGCGCTCTGGTCGGATTGATCGCGCTTGCCTTTCCGCAGATCCTGGGCGTCGGCTACGAAGCGACCAACCTAGCGCTGACCGGTCAACTCAGCATCTGGCTGATGATCACGCTCATCGTGGTCAAAACCATCGCCACCTCAATCACCCTGGGCTCACGCCTTGGCGGCGGCGTGTTCTCGCCCAGTCTTTATCTCGGGGCCATGACCGGCGGTGCGTTCGGTCTGATCGCCGCCTCCGTCTTTCCAGATATGGCCTCAAGCGAGGGCTTGTACGCCATTATCGGCATGGGCGCCGTAGCGTCCGCTGTGCTCGGCGCGCCCGTATCAACCGCCGTCATGATCTTCGAACTGACCGGCGGCTTCGCCTTCTCGCTCGCCTTGCTCTTCACCACCGCCATCGCCACGGGTCTCAGCCAGGCAGCCATGGGCCGCTCGTTCTTCTACTGGCAATTGCATTCCCGCGGCGTGCTGCTTGAAGAAGGCCCACACACACAACTGGCCCGCCAGACGCAAGTGAAGGACCTGATGCGGGAATTTACCCAAGGCGAAGAAAAGCCGGCTTTCGACCCCGTCAACCGGCCGGTCTGGCTCAAGCGGTCGGACACGCTCGACACGGCGCTCAAGCTCTTTTCATCCAGCGACAAGCCGCGCCTGATGGTCGTCGCCTCCGAGAGCAACGAGCCGGTTGGCTGGCTCTATCACGTCGATGCCCTCGCCAACTTCAACAAGGCTCTCATTGCCCAAAGCCGCGAAGAACATCACTGACAAAACGGCCGGAACCCCGAAAGGTCCCGGCCAAGTTCTCTTAAGTGCTTAAATGTACGGCCTTAATTAAGGGGAACTTTGAAGAACATGGTTTCGCCCGAGCTGTCGTCGACGCCGTCATTGTCCGTGACGGCATAGGCCGTTCCGGCAGCGTCGATTGTGAAGCCTTCAACCTTGTCGAGGACGTAACCGCCCGTGCTCTTCAGATCAGGGATGAGATCGTGAACCAGTTCCTTGTGCACGACGGGCAGGTCGCCGCCCAGTTCGGCAGGCTGCATTTCGCTGGCGGCAACGCGATAGATGCGCTTGATCTTTGCCGCGTCATCAATCTGGTTGTCCCGCTCGATGATGTAGAAATAATCGCCATGGGCGGTGATCTCGCTCAGACCGACCCAGCCAGTTTCCGGCGCTTCGGTCGGATAACGGACAGCGCCCCATTCGCCGGTGGAAGGCTTGTAGCTGACCAGTTTGACCGTGTTGGCCGGATCATCACGCCAGGTCCGTTGAATGGCAATCCACAAGACCATGTCGGGGCCTTCACCAACACGGGTGATGCCTTCAGAGCCGAAACGGATCTCGTTGTCCATGAGGGCCGGCGGGAACCCGACCTCATTGTCGATCTCGCCGTCGGCATTCACATGATAGAGCGCGTGCGGAATAACCCGGTCTGTCCGGCCTTCCGACGCCAGCCAGAACCCACCTTCTCCATCGGTCGTAATGCCTTCGAGATCCAGTTTCTGCGCAACGGCACCGGCGCGCGTCACAACGGTCTGCTTGGTAATGCGGGCCGGCGTCTGGTTTGCATCGATCGTGTAGATCGACGGCTGCATGGCCAGGAAGCTGTCGTTGACCCCGTAGAGGATGCCGGGCTGCGCGTCATCCGCGGCAAGCCCGGAGAGCGCGACCCAGCCGATCGGACGATCTCCATTCATGTCGGTCATGATTTGCGGATAGGCCGGTGCGCCATCCTGCAGCTGATAGATCATCACATGTGAACCAACGCCACCGTCGGGACGAAGATCGGTTTCATTGGCCGTCGCGAAAAGACCGCGCGCCGGTATGGCAACCGCACCTTCAGGGCCAATGCCCGAGGGAAGCGACTGCACATATTCTGGCGCGCCGCCCGTGTCGCGGAACACCATGGCCATGGACGCACGCTCGAGAAGCAGGAAGATGTAGGTATCATCACCGAACTTGGCGACCTCAAGACCCTCGGGTTCGGAACCCTTGTTACCCGAACGCTTTTCCGGATAGTGTCCAAGGCGGGCTGCCATATGGTCGACAAAGTTGCCGCTGTCCCAAAGCAACGTGCCGTCCTTGTTCCAGATTGAGAAACCGCGCGATCCGCCTTCGTAATCGCCTTCGTTGGCGGAGACGAACCGGTCATTGTCGAGCCAATGGACAGCATCGGGTTCGCGCGGAACGTCATTCAAACTCCCGTCGAAAGTAAATGCGCCTTCTTCTTCGGTATCGACGTTGGTCAGGTCGACCGAGCCTGCCGAGAAGGAATTGACGACCGCGCCGGTTTTGGCATCAGCAACAATGAGGTAGTTGTTTTCCTGAACGCTCAGCACGATCTCGCCAGCATCGTTGATGTCAACGAATTCCGGCTCGGGATCGCTCGGCGCGATGTCCGCCAGGCCCGTGACGTCGATGACGCGCTTGCCTGCGCAGTCCGCATTGCCGTCCTTGACGTCGAATGCCACCAGATAGCCGGCCGGCAATTGCGGGATCACCCCGTCATTCAGGTCTTCGTCGCGTTCGTTCTCGATGGCGATCGCCAGAAGGCTGCCATCCGTGGACCGGCCCACACTGTCCGGCTGACCGCCAAGATCACAGGTTGAAACCACCGACTTGCTGGCCAAATCGAGCACTGTCAGGTTGCCTGAAGGATTGGTATAGCTCTCGGACGTGTTGACCCCAACAAAAGCCTTGTCCCCGATAATCGTGATGGAAGTTGGTTCGCCATCAAGGTCGACATAGCCGGCCGGCTGCGGCGAAGCCGGATCGGAAATATCGATGAAGCCGACACCGCCATTGGGGCTGTCCGAATATGCGAGCAACATGCCGTCTTCGCTTGCAGTGATGATTTCTGACGAGGTCTCTTCAGCCTCCGGGGCGTTCAGCGCCACCGGAAAGCTCGCGACCCGGTTGAATGCGCTTTGCGCCAGCGCAGTCCCACTGGCGGTTGACAGCAGCGCTGCGCTGAGCGCCGCAAGGGTGATGTATCGTTTCATGGTGTGTTGTGCCTCCAAACCCACATAGGGAGCCTAGGGCTACGCAAGCCGTGCAACAGTGAGGTTTCCGTTTTGTGACGGTTGCATGAAGGCGGCAGGCAAACGCCACCTTGACCAGAGCCACAATTTGCCAATGCTACCGGCCGATCGGCAAAGGGAGTTTTTGCATGCGCTTCGCGGCCATCTCCGACATTCACGGTAATGCGCCTGCTCTTGAAGCGGTGCTGGACGACATCGATCACCAACACGTCGACTTCGCGGTCAATCTCGGCGATGCGGTCAGCGGACCAATCGCTCCCGCTCGTACCGCGGATATCCTGATCGCACATGATCTTCCCACCATTGCCGGCAATCACGAACAGAAATTGCTCACCCGGCCCGCCGAAAAGCTCGGAAAAACAGACCAATTGGCGGCCAGCCAACTGACCGAAACGCACTACGAATGGCTGCGCATCCTGCCGCCGACCCTGGAACTGGCGCCGGACGTCTTTGCCTGCCACGGCACGCCGGCATCGAACAACGTCTTCTGGCTCGATAGCCCTTCCAAGAAGGGCCACATGCGCCTGCGGCCACTCGAATTTATTGAAGCCGAATTGAACGGCGTTCGCCATTCCCTGATCCTTTGCGGGCATACGCACACCGCCCGCTCCGTCTCACTTTCAACCGGCCAGACCGTCGTCAATCCCGGCAGCGTCGGGCTGGTTGCCTTCGGCGGTGCGGAGGGCAAGGCGCGTGTGTCTCCCGGCTCACCCCATGCCCGCTACGCGATCATCGAACAGCAACGCGGCCAGTGCACCGTCTCGTTCCGGCTCGTGCCTTATGATTGGGACGAGGCCGCTCGTCTGGCCGAATTGAATGGCGCCCCGGACTGGGCAGGCTGGATCAGAACCGGGCGCGCGGACTAGAGCGTTTCCAGGCGAAGTGGATGCCGGTTCGCCGGTTCGGAAACGCGACAATTCAGAGTCGAAGTCCTAATTCCTCGGCCGCGTGCTCCACCAGATCGCCGCAACAATTCCCGCCGCCAGAACCGCAGAAATCAGCCAGCTCAGCGAACCCTTGGGCGTGGTGATGTCCGGATGGGCTTGTGCAACGCTAACCGGCGCCAGCCATGCGCACGCATGCGCAATGAACGATCTGACTGTCCTTTGCACTGACAAACCCCACCCGCTCATGCTAGCCTCAAAGTGCACCCATCATCGGTTCGGCGCGTATCGGCGCCATGGGGGAACCATGACCAAAGATCCCAAACATCTTATCTTGCCGGGCATCATTGCGATTATCCTGCCCACCCTCGCCTTCACCTTCGGCGGCCTGATCCCGGGAATGGTCTTCGTCTTCGCCTTCGTCGGCGGGTTGATCTTCTACATTTTGACCCTGTGGCGCACCCGCATCGACGCAACACGCATCCTTGTGCCCTATCTGCTGACCGTGATCCTTTTCATCGTTCATGTCTACGAGGAATACCTGACCCATTTCGAGGTCACCGTCACCAAGATGAGCGGGTTTGAAGTCTCGCAATTCGTGCTTCTGACCATTGCCGCATTCATGGCGCCGATCATGTGGACGGCCGGCGCAATCTTCATGCTCAAACGCTGGCGCTTCGGCGACTTTTTCCTCTGCACCTTCTTTTTCGCCATGCTGCTGGCCGAACTGACGCACTACATTTTCCCCTTCGTCATCGACGGAACATTCCACTACGAAAGCGGCATGTATACCGCCTTCTTGCCGCTCATTCCCGCCGCCTATGGCCTGAGGCAGATGCTGCTGGCGTTGAACCAGGCGCGCCAGGCAGCCTGACCCCGCCAAATCCGCCGCCAAACATGGACCTTGTGGGGAACCACCCCTATATTGGCCCGATGAGAACAAAATGTGATTCTCTGCCCCGGCAGAGCTATGATGACTGACCCCGCCAGCAATCAGGTGCCTGAACGCAAACCCGGTTCGATCTCGGCCCGGTTGCGCCCGCAATCGCCCGCCTATCTCGAGGGCATGAACCCCGAACAGCGCGACGCGGTGGAAACGACCGAAGGCCCCCTGCTCGCCCTCGCCGGCGCCGGCACCGGAAAGACACGGGTCCTGACGACCCGCATCGCCCATATCCTCGCCACCCGCAAGGCGCGCGCCAGCGAAATCCTTGCCGTCACCTTCACCAACAAGGCGGCCCGCGAGATGAAGGAGCGCATTGGCCATCTGGTCGGCGGTGCCGTCGAAGGCATGATCTGGCTCGGCACCTTCCATTCCATCTCGGCCCGCATGCTCCGGCGCAACGCTGAGCTTGTCGGCCTCAGGTCCGATTTCACAATTCTCGACACCGATGATCAGATCCGCCTGATCAAGCAGCTTTTGAGCGCCGAAAATATCGACGAGAAGCGCTGGCCGGCCCGCCAGTTTGCCGCCATGCTCGATGGCTGGAAGAACCGCGGTCTTTTGCCCAAGGATATCGGCGCCACCGAGGCCGGGCTCTTCGCCAACGGCAAGGCGCAACAGATTTACGCCCAATATCAGGCCCGCCTGAAAGTGCTCAACGCCGCCGATTTCGGCGACCTGCTGCTAGAGTGTATCCGCCTCTTCCGCGAGCACCCGGACGTGCTCTCTGAGTATCATGACCGCATCAAATACATGCTCGTCGACGAATATCAGGATTCCAACACCGCCCAATATCTCTGGCTCCGGCTGCTCGCCCAGGGCAAGCCCGCGCCCGAGGCCAACATCTGCGTGGTCGGCGACGACGACCAGTCGATCTATGGCTGGCGCGGCGCCGAGGTCGACAATATCCTGCGCTTCGAAAAGGATTTCCCCGGCGCCAAGGTCATCCGCCTCGAACGCAATTACCGCTCGACCTCCAACATCCTGCGCGCCGCCTCCCACCTCATCGCCCATAATGAGGATCGCCTCGGCAAGACCCTGCAAACCGACGTGGGCGAAGAAGGCGACAAGCTTTCCATCATTTCGGTCTGGGATAGCGAGGAGGAAGCGCGCGAAGTCGGCGAGATGATCGAACAGCGCCAGCGCAAGGGCGACGATCTCAACTCCATGGCCATTCTGGTGCGCACTTCGGCCCAGATGCGCGCTTTCGAAGAGCGTTTCACCACCCTGGGGCTCAATTACCGCATCATCGGCGGCCCGCGCTTTTACGAACGCCGCGAAATCCGCGACGCCCTCGCCTATCTGCGCATCGTTCATCAGAATGCCGACGATCTCGCCTTCGAGCGCATCGTCAACGTGCCCAAGCGCGGCTTTGGCGATGCCAGCGTGCAATTGCTGCACGACCTCGCGCGCGCCGAGAACATTCCCATGTTCGAGGCGGCCCGCCAGATTTGCGAGACAGAGGAACTGAAACCCCGCCAGCGCACCGTGCTCAACGAACTCATCCATCAGTTCGAGGATTGGGCCTTTCGCCTCCGCACCATACCCCACCACGAACTGGCCGAGGCGATCCTCGACGAGAGCGGCTACACCGCCATGTGGCAGAACGAGAAAAGCGCCGACGCGCCGGGGCGGCTCGAAAACCTCAAGGAACTGATCAACTACATGTCCGAGTTCGAGAATCTCGGCGGCTTTCTCGAACACGTCTCGCTGGTCATGGAGACCGACACCGGCGAAGGCAGCGACGCGGTTTCCATCATGACGCTGCATTCAGCCAAGGGCCTCGAATTCGACACCGTCTTCCTGCCTGGCTGGGAGGAAGGACTATTCCCCAATCAGCGCGCCCTCGACGAAACCGGCCGCGCCGGGCTCGAAGAAGAGCGCCGGCTTGCTTACGTCGGCATCACCCGTGCCCGCAAACGTGCCCACATTTCGCTGGCGCAGAACCGGCGCACCCACGGCCTCTGGAACTCGGCCATCCCCTCGCGCTTCCTCGATGAACTGCCAGAGGAAGTGGTCGAGATCACCGACACCGGCTTCTCCTATGGCGGGGTCAATTATGGCGGACGCAACTCCGCTTCCCGCTTCGACACGTCCGACCCGTTCGACGCCATTTACGAAACACCGGGCTGGAAGCGCGCGCAAGCCAACCGCACCCGCAATGCCTCCCGCTCCCGCGACCGTGGCCCGTTGACCATCGATGGCGAACTCGTCGCCCGCTCGGTCGATCACGGCTCCCCTTCGGCCTACAAGACCGGCGACAAAGTCCTTCACCTCAAATTCGGCCCCGGCACGGTCGTGCATGTCGAAGGCAACAAACTCTCCATCGAGTTTGAAACGGTCGGACGGAAGAAGGTGTTGGACTCTTTTGTGAGGAAGGGGTGAGAGACCGGTTGGCGCATAGCGCCAATACGGCGATCCAGTGAATCGCCGAAAGGTCTCGAACGCCGAGGAGGTGCAAAGCACCGGGGTCCCCGGCAGGGATGAACGCGAGGGCGGGTGCCGAAGGCACCGAACGGCGCGACGAGCGCAGTAACCTACCTGCACTCAATTCATGAGTTTCGTTCGAAACTGGCGGGAGGCCGACGTGCTTTATCTACCCGAAATTCTAAATCGCCACAATTTGTTCTTGGCCTTAAACGGCCTCAATAAACCTACTCCAACATTTAGTGACCTAAAGGAGGCGATTATTAATCACGGATCCGATGCATTCCAACGCATGGAACGAATACGTGGACTGAATGAACGCATACTAGTTGAGTTTAGCTTGTTCGCAGACCAAATGCATCTTATCAGTGAGGAAAGGGTGGTCTTTGCATCTCAGTCCATGGGATCAATCCTTACCGAGATATCGCCGTTCTTTGCGACGCTGCGGGTTCTTCAAAACAAAATATTGGCCCTAATTAGTGCGTGGGAGAGTGTCCGACTCCCGTCGAGCATGAGCGACCTCTGCAAAAAACCTGAAAAGTACAATTTATCCGTTGAGGCGAGACAACTGATTCAAAAATACTGGGAAACGTCTGGAAAACACATCAAATTTTATCGCGATATTGATCAACACAATTTCAGCAGGACGGACCTCACTTCACGATATTTCGTAAGATTTGTGCCTGAGCTCGTCACATATATTGAACTGCCTGATTATCAAGCGACGCGGAATGAGTCTGCTTTCACGTATGACAACAAAATTAATGCGTTAGAGTTTTTAGATGAAGCCGCCTACCAGATTCACGAGCTCATCGAAAACCTTGCCAAGTCCTACGGCGCAACGCCTACGCCCCATCGTGATAGTGTGCGTTTGGATCAACTCGGAGAGCTGGTCCCGCGGCGATACCGTACGATCGCGGTTATGTACGAAAGCAGAGTTCAGCATGTTGGTGACAAGAACGTCCTAAATATCAAGGCCCTTCGCATTGACCAAAATGAGGATGGCAAGATGACTCTGCAACAAATGACTTTAGATGACGATCAACTGAAGAAGGCGTCAAGTCTTTACGGCATTGCGGGTGATCGACGGCCGGATGCTGAGTGACCAGAATCCATTCGGCGCTTCGGCAAACCCCATCAACTAACCGGCGAAGGCCGGAATCCATTGAACCCATCACCTGCTACGAGCCAAGATCAATCCACTCACGCAACCCACACCCGCGAAACCAGGTAGCGTGAATGGACCCCGGCCTACGCCGGGGTGACGATTGAGTATGCCGCGCCCCTTCTGCCTTCCCTGCCCTCGGGGTCCGCCCTTCAGCCCGCTTAGGAGGCGCACCATGAGGGCTGCCGAATGGTTGTCTTCACCCATTCTCCGCACCGTCCCGGCCTCCGAGCCAGGACCTCGCGCAACCGATAGCGGCCCCGGATCAAGCCCGGGGTAGCGCGAGTTGTGGGCCCACAAACGCCACCGTAATTACCCGGCCTAGCGGGTAATCCAGCATCGCAAATGTCCTTCAGTTTCGCGTCAGCTTCATGTGCCATGAGCGATCCGGGCGATCCTGCCCGAACAGGGAATACTGAGTATGAACGTATCTGGAGTATCTGGCGCATTGCCGGTCCGGAGCATTGCTCCAGCCGAAGCGTCGGAGGGGCCGGGACCTGACAAGGTCAACGATCATGACGCCGACGATGTTGGCGCCGCCCCGGTTCAAGCCGCGACCCCTTCCAATGTGGGCCGGCTGGTCGATATTTCGGCCTGACGCCTGACAGGGAGGCGTCCCTTGAATGCGGCTGCCGCTAAAATGGCGGCACTCAACTTAGCCTTTTCTTGACGTTCGGCGCGCAGCATGCCGCTCCGGCACTCCGTCCGGGAGGCATTCTGATGACCGAAATGCTCTTTGGCGCACTCTCCATGGCCGTTTTGCTCGTGCGCATCATCAAGGGGCCATGGATGCGCAATCCGCAATATCTGGCTGCTGCGCTGGTGGGTGCCGTGGCGCTCTCACTGGGACTCGGCGCATTGTCCCCGGACCTCGAAAACGATCTCATCGTGGGCACTCTCGCGGGTGGCGTTGGCGCCTGGATCGGTATCTATCTGTTCGATCTCACTCAGGCAGGTGATTTCTGAGGCCTTTTAGCCGCGTTGAATCGCCCTCTCAGCCGCCTCGGCCAACAACTTCAAAAGACTCGATTTCATTCAAATGCAATCGATCCTCGCAGCGCTTCGGTGACGCGTTGGCGCTAGTCTCGAAAACTCGTTCAGCTTGAGGGAGCAGACCGATGAACGTTGGGGACGCAACCAACATTCCGCCGCAACGACCGACCGTACCGAGCGCACCGCTTGAGCCGGCACATGTCAAAAAGCAGGTGGAACAGCAAAAAACCGAGACATCCGACGCCGTGTCTGCACCGCCTCCGGCACCGCATACCGGCGCATTCGTCGATATCCGCGCCTGATCAGGCCTGCGGCTGCATCTCGATCGGTCCGGCCTCCGCCATCGCTCGGCAAAGGCTTGCGATCCCGTCGATGCGCGTCTGCACTTCCGGATCGGGATTGGGCCGGTTGATCATCTCCCAGAGGTTTCCCTCTTCCACGATGCCGAGCGCGCATTGGCAATAGCGCGTGCAATAGCCCGGCTCGCCGCCCTTGGCCCCGCAGGTCACCTCGCACTGCCCCTTGAAACCGGCCACCTGTTGCTCATGGCCAGGCTGCAGAAGCTGCGCCAGTCCAAACAGTACGCTGAAAATCACCAATTGGTGCAGAAGGTAAAGGATCAGGCTCCAGCGCCCGCACCAGATCAGGCCGCGCCAGATGAAATTGCCCGGCCGGAATGCGGCGAGCCTCGCGCCCCAGCCGCTATCGATCAGCACGCGACCAATCGCGACACCAACCAAAACCGCCCCGAATGACGGGAAAATTGGCACCAGGTCCTCGGTGTTGGGGTGCTCGGTCCAGAACCCGATCCAGGCCAGCCACTTGTCGTTGAACATCGGGTTCGGCCAGAGATGCGGCGGCACGATGAAGATGGCGGAGGCAAGCAAGGTCAGCCAGACCGGCCAGCGCAGCGCCACAAGTCCCATCAGCGAATAGAGGGCGATGGCGTGCAGCACCCCGAAATAGACGAACGCGTCGCCAAAGGCGAAGAAGGTCACCAACGTCACCGCCAGCGCCGCCGCCAGCAAGATCAGCCAGCGCCGCCAGAATTTTGGCCAGTCGACGCCATTGGCATGCGCCAGAACCAGACTCACCCCGACCAGTCCGAGAAAGGTGTTGACGAGAACCTTGGCAAACCCGAGCCAGATCGGGTCCCAGACCGGATCGAACGAGGTGAAGCTGAAGAAGCGCAGATCCCACACGGTGTGGAACAGAATGACCCCGAGAATGGCCAGGCCCCGAACCACGTCGACAAGTTCGATGCGGGGCAAGCGGCGGCTTTCAGGCTCGGATTGGGTCAACTTGGCTTCCGGAATCAAAACGGCGTCGCAACCATCATAGACGTCACGCCGGTGCACATCATCCCAAATCAAAGCCATCCGTTTACCCCGCTTTGCGGCTGCGATTGACGCGCTGCATTCGAGGTGGGAAGGAAGGCACAACCGGAGACGGAAATGTCCGAATTGCCGCCAAATTACGATCCGTTCGACCAGCCTGCGCGAAAAATCGCCGGAATGTCCCGCGCCGAGGCTTGGCAGCTTGTGGATGCCGTTTCCGAGCGCGACGATCTGGCGCTCAGCGCCGCAGCCTACGAACTCGAGGACGGGTCATGGGCCATCGAAGCCACATGCGATGGCGAGCCGGAACTTGAATCGTTTTCTGAGCTGGCGCGCCAAACCCTTGGCGGCGACATCACTTTTTCAAAGGAGCGGGTCGATCCGGAAATCGACTGGGTGTCGCGCACACAAGAAGGTCTGGCGCCGGTTCTGGCCGGTGGCTTTTTCATTCACGGCAGCCATGACCGGGCAAATGCACCCGCCGGAGCGCGCGCCATCGAAATCGACGCGGCCCAAGCGTTTGGAACCGGCCACCACGAGACGACGACGGGCTGCCTCGAAGCCATCGATACGATCTTGAGAGTCGAGCGTCCGCGCCACGTGATCGATGTGGGAACGGGCACCGGCGTTCTGGCAATCGCGTTGGCCAAGAGACTCCGCCAGCCGATCATTGCCACTGACATCGATCCGGTTGCGGTCAGAATTGCATCACAAAACGCGAAAAAGAACGGCGTCGCCGCCTTCGTGCGCCCGTTTCAGGCGACCGGCATGGATCACGCCGAAATCATCAGGGAAGCGCCTTACGACCTGATCGTCGCCAATATTCTGGCAAAGCCGTTGGTTGCGCTTGCCGCCGACATGGCCGAACTTGCCACACCGCGGGCTCATCTTGTCCTGTCCGGACTTCTCACGGAGCAGGCGCCCCGCGTGCTCGCGGCCTATAGGGCCACGGGCTTCGTGCTCAAGCGCCGCCTCATTCGTGGGAACTGGGCGACGCTTATCCTTGGTCGCGGCTGATTAGCGGCCGTTCTTCGGCGCGTCGAACTCGAACATGTGCCGGTAATGTGCGACTTCATATTCAGCCTGACGCTTGCGGGCTTCAACCATCGCATCATAGGCGCGGGCGAAGAAATTCTTGTGCTCAGACATGTCCGTCTCCTTCATTGTTAGCCGCCCTTGCGGCAACAGCTCAAAGATAGACCTGTTGCGAACCGCGAGTTAGGTCTTGCAACGCAATAGAGATATGCCACTCTCGCATACCGGATTAACGATCCCTGAATTCCTGTTCGAGAGCCTGCATGCCGAAGACTGATTTTCCCCCTGCCGTCTATCAATCTTTTGAGGAAAAGACCGATCCCGCCTCAGTCGCGCCCCGCATCGCGGCCCTGCGTGAATTGCTGAAGCGCGAGAATATCGATGCTTTCCTTGTGCCCCGAACCGATGCGCACCGGGGTGAAAACGTGCCGGAAAGCGAAGAACGGTTGGCCTACATTACCGGTTTCACCGGTTCGGCAGGCATCGCCGTCATCGCCCGCGAAAAGGCAGCCCTGTTCGTCGACGGCCGCTATCAATTGCAGGCCCCCGCCCAGACCGACACCAGCATTGTCCAGCTCATGAACATCCCAGAGGACAAGGTCAGCGACTGGATTACTGATAATCTGCACCCCGGCGCCATCGTCGGATACGATCCTTGGCTGCACACGGTTTCCGAAATCGCGACGCTCGCCAACGAAATCGGCGCCGCCGAAAAACTGCGCCCCATCCGCAACCTCATCGACGAGATCTGGACAGACCGCCCTGCCCCGCCCATGGGCCCGATCGAAATTCTCGGCACCAACCGTGCCGGCAAAGCCAGCCGGGTGAAAATTAGCGACCTCGAAAGGGAACTGGCAAAGCATAAGGCCGACGCGCTGGTCATGAGCTTGCCCGAGAGCATCTGCTGGCTCTTCAACATCCGCGGCCGCGACGTGCCACACACACCGGTTGCCCATTCCTATGCCATCGTGCCTGCTGCCGAGCGCCCACGCCTCTATGTCGACGCCGGCAAGCTTTCCGCGCCGATCCGCGAGGCACTGGCCGCCGACATCGACATCAAGGACCCGGAAGAGTTTATCGCCGACGTCGAAGCCCTGTCCCAAGCGGGCAAGGTGTTGTGGATCGATCCGTCAACTGCTCCGGTCGCCGTAAAGCATCTGATTGCCGAAAACGGCGGTCAATTGGTCGAGAACGCTGACCCGACCCACCACGCCAAGACCATCAAGAACGAGGTCGAGGTGGCCGGTATGCGCGAAGCGCACCATCGCCACGGCGTTGCGATGACCCGTTTCCTCAAATGGTTCGACGATGCCGTTGCAGCGGGCGAAACACTGAACGAAATCGGCATCGTCGACGCGCTTGAGAGCTTCACGCGCATGGACGACACGCTTGTCGATATCGGCTTCGATGCCATATCCGGCGCGGGGCCGGATGGCGCCATCATCCATTACCGCGTCACCGAGAAGTCCAACCGCGTGCTGGGCAAGAACGAGATCATGCTCGTCGATTGCGGCGGACAATATCTCTCCGGCACCACGGACATCACCCGCACCATGGCGACCGGCGCCCATTCGGCGCAGGAAAAGGACCACTTCACCCGAGTTCTCAAGGGCATGATCGGCATTTCAACCCTTGTGTTCCCCAAGGGCACGAACGGCGCACAGATCGACGCAATTGCCCGCAAGGCGCTCTGGGACGTCGGCCTCGACTATCGTCACGGCACCGGCCACGGCGTTGGCGCCTTTCTCGGTGTCCATGAATCCCCTCCAGGCATCGGCCCGCGCTACACCATGATCATCGAGTCCGGAATGATCCTGTCCAACGAACCGGGCTATTACCTCCCAGGCGCCTATGGCATCCGCATCGAGAACCTGATCCATGCGATCCCGCATCCCGAATTCGAGAACTTCATCGCTTTCGAAACCCTGACGCTCGCGCCGATCGACACCAGACTGGTCGACATCTCCCTGCTGACCCCCGCGGAGCGAGACTGGCTGAACGCCTATCACGCGCGCGTGCTGTCCGAAATCGGTCCGTTGGTCGAGGAGGATGTGCGTGCGTGGCTGGAGAAAGCAACCAAAGCCATCTAGCGGCCGCCATACGCGCGCGTCCGCGCAGCCAGCTCGGAAAAATGCGCGTCTTCAAGGCCAAGCAGTTCGAGTTGCTCGTCAAGGTTGAGGACATATTCGATATTGCTGCCCATCATGCCCTCGGCCCGCGCGATCTTTTGCGCCGCCTCGTCAATGCCAACCGGCCCCGCATAACGTTCCGAACCATGATCGGCGACGAAGGTGATGGCACTGATTTCGCCCTGTGCGGTTGAGACCGCCACATTGGTCGGCACATAACCGTAGGCGATCATTTCGCGCCGCCAGATGACCGCCGTTTCGTGTTCGACCTTTTCCGCGCCGATCCGGAACGCAACGCCATCACACAGATCGCCGAAATCGAGTGCCGCCATAAAGCCCGGCGTCTCGGGTGAACCGCGCCCGCCGGTCAGGTGCAGGCAAAAGCGGCGTTCGTAACCCGCCAGACGGCCGATCCGGACTTCGTCGAAATAAAAGCCTGGGTCCCACATCAGCGACCCATAGGCGAATATCCAGACATCCTCGTCAGGCTGCGCCTCAAGCGCCTTACGCCGGGATGCCTCGCGCTCGTCATCGGGACGACGCCAGTTCTCCGGGTACCCGGCCTGCTTGGCCCTGCGATCGATTTCCTCGAAATCCAGAAACCGGAACTTCGACAAGTGGGGGTCGCGGATACGCCCCTTGAGCTGCGGCACATGCACAAATGCATCCGGACCGATGTCAAAACCGGGATCCTTGGGATGTCTCTCGATCATTGCGCCCCTACCAGCTCCAGCCAGCCGTCTTCATCCAGTGTTTCAATGCCCAGTTCTTCCGCCTTTTTCAACTTCGAGCCGGCTCCCGGCCCTGCGACAACCAGGTCGGTCTTGGCTGAAACCGAACCGGCAACCTTGGCCCCAAGCCGCTCAGCCATGGCCTTGGCCTCGGCGCGAGTGAGCTTCTCCAGCGACCCGGTAAAGACCACCGTCTTGCCGACGACCGGGCTTTCGCCAGCACTGGCCACCACATATTCCAGTGGCGCAATCTGACGCAAAAGGTCATCGACGGCCTGTTTGTTACGGGCATTGGAGAAAAATCGGATCACCGAATTGACCACCGTTTCCCCGATCCCGTCGATATTCATCAACTGCGCCCGTGCACTTTCATCGCCCCCCGCCGCGCCAGCCGCAACGGCTTCGAACTGCCCAAACGTACCGAAGGTCCTGGCCAGAAGCGCGGCGTTGCCCTCGCCCACATGCCGGATGCCGAGCGCGAAGATCAGCCGGTCCAGCTCCGGCTGCCGCCGCGCTTCGATGGCAGCAAAAAGCTTCTCCGCTGACTGATCACCCCAGCCATCCTGATCTTTCAACCGCTTTTCCGACCGGGCATCGCGCGCGGCAAACGTGAAGATGTCAGCCGGCCGCATGATCCGGCCGTCTTCATAGAATGCCGCAATCTGCTTCTCCCCAAGCCCGTCGATGTCGAGCGCGTCGCGGGAGACGAAATGCTTGAGCTGTTCCACAGCCTGTGCCGGGCAGATCAGATCGCCGGTGCAACGCCGGACCGCATCGAGCTTGCCCGTTTTCTCGTTGAACTCCTGCACCGCCGGAGACCCGCAGGCCGGGCAAACATCAGGAAAAACATAAGGATGAGATTCTGCCGGCCGCTTGCTGAGATCGACGTCGGCAACCTTGGGAATAACGTCCCCGGCCCGATAGACCTGCACCCAGTCCCCGACCCGGATATCCTTGCCGTCGCGGATCGGATTACCCTGACTGTCTCGCCCTGCAATATAGTCCTCATTGTGCAGCGTCGCGTTGGTCACAACCACACCGCCAACGGTCACCGGCTGCAGCCGGGCCACCGGGCTCAGCGCTCCCGTCCGCCCCACCTGAATGTCGATGGCCTCGAGCCGCGTCCAGGCCAGTTCGGCCGGAAACTTGTGGGCAATGGCCCAGCGCGGTGCCCGCGCCACGAAACCCCAACGCTGCTGCAGCGCCAGGTTGTCCAGCTTGTAGACCACCCCATCGATATCGTAGCCGAGCGTGGCGCGCTGCTCCTCGATCCTGCGATATTGCACCAGCATCTCCTCAATGCCTTCGGTGCGGATCATCAGCGGATTGATGACGAAGCCCCATTCGCCGAATTTTCTGACCGCCTCGAACTGCGTTTCCGCGAAAGGCGCCGACGTATAGCCCCAGGCATAGGCGAAGAATTTCAGATTGCGGCTGCGGGTAATCTCCGGATCCTTCTGCCGCAGCGAACCGGCAGCAGTGTTGCGCGGATTGACATATTCCTGGCCGCCCTCCGCCGCCGATCTGGCCTTGAGCGCCTCGAAATCGGCGTGAGACATATAAACCTCGCCGCGGATTTCGATCTCGTCGGGCCAGCCATCGCCCTGCAATTGCTGTGGAATGTCCCTGATCGTCTTGAGGTTGGCTGTGATGTCCTCGCCCACCTCCCCGTCTCCGCGTGTCGCACCCTGGACGAACCGCCCCTTTTCATAGCGCAGTGAGGCGCTGAGCCCGTCGATTTTCGGCTCGGCGGTAAAAGCCAGTTTCAGCCCAGCATCTTTCTCGAAAAAGCGATGCCCGCGCGCCACGAAGTCGGCGACATCTTCATCGGAAAAAGCGT
Source organism: Hyphomicrobiaceae bacterium (assembly GCA_020638065.1). Classification (GTDB taxonomy): domain Bacteria; phylum Pseudomonadota; class Alphaproteobacteria; order Rhizobiales; family Devosiaceae; genus JACKJF01. The sequence continues at coordinate 28,928 of JACKJG010000013.1, forward strand.
TGTTCAAGCTCAGCATCGGCACGCGATGGGTGACCTTGGCGAACCCTTCGGCAACCCCTGCGCCCACCCGCTTCGAGGGACTGTCCTGCCGGATCAGATGCGGAAAAGATGCCTCAAGCACATCGTTGCGCCGCCTGAGCGCATCGTATTCCGCGTCGGAAATCTCCGGCGCGTCCTTTGTGTGATAGGCAATGTCGTGGCGCGCGATTTCCTTGGCGAGGAACTCCAGTTCCGCCGCGGCTTCGCCTTCGGTCAATTCCTCGACGGGTCTGGACAAATCCATCACCCAACCTCCGCAATCAGACGCTTTGCCGCTGCCCGTGCTTCCGCCGTGATCGTTGCGCCCGCCAGCATCCGCGCCACCTCCTCGTCGCGCGCGCCATCGGCAAGTGTTTGCACGCTCGTGCGCACCGACTTGCCTTTGCCGTCGCCACTTTTCTCGATCAGCATATGCTGGTCGGCCCGCGCCGCCACCTGAGGCGCATGGGTGATGGTCAGAACCTGCACCTTGTCGGCCAGCCGCGCCAGCCTTCGGCCCACCGCATCGGCAACGGCCCCGCCGACCCCGGTATCGATCTCATCGAATATCAGCACCGGCGCCGATCCCTTCTCCGCTAAAACCACCTTCAGCGCCAGAAGCAGACGTGAAAGCTCTCCGCCTGATGCGACCTTCATGATCGGTCCCGGCCGCGTGCCCGGATTGGTCTGCACCACGAAACCGATCTGGTCGTATCCATCCACACTGATCCGCGAATTGTCGACCTCCTGATCCACCAGAAAACGCGCGGAGCCCAGTTTCAGGTCCGGCAATTCGGCCATAACCGCCTTGCCGAGCGCGGCGGCGGCCTTTTCGCGTTTGCCCGAAAGCCGCGCTGCTGCGGAATGATAGCCCTTCTCCGCTGCCGCAACGGCCTCTCTAAGCCCGGCCAGCTCTTCCTCGCCAGACTGCAGAAGGCTGAGTTCACCGGCATATTTGTCCCGAACCGCCGCCAGTTCGACGGTGGACACGTCGTGTTTGCGCGCCAAGGCCCGAAGGGCAAACAGGCGCTCTTCGACCTCTTCAAGTTCATTGGGATCGAACGCCATTTGCCGCTTGATGGTCTCGAGCGCGTCGCTCGCACGCCCCAACGCATCAAGCGTTGCGTCAAGTTCCGCCAGCAAGCCCCCGAAAAGACTCCCATCTGCACCGCTCTTTCGCTCAAGCCGCCGCGCCAGAACGGCCAGCTGCCCCGCCGGAGCGTCGGCGCCGTTGAGCACTTCATCGGCATCGCGCACGTCGTCGGCCGCCTTTTCCAATTGCTGCAGCAGCGACCTGCGCTCTGCCAACTGGTCCTCTTCATTCAATTGCGGACCGAACTGGTCGATCTCATCGACCACATGGCGGGCATAATCCTCTTCGGCGCGCGCGCGCTCAACCTTGGCAAGCTGATGATCAAGTGCGGACTGTGCTTCCGAAAGCGCGCGATACGACTGGCGGACCGCCTCCGCTTCCTCGAGCAATTGCCCGAAAGCATCCAGAAGCGAACGATGCGAGGCCGGATCAGTCAGCGCACGCTCATCATGCTGGCCGTGAATTTCGACGAGCAGGCGGCCCGCATCATGCAGCAGGCGCGCCGAAACCGGCTGGTCGTTGATAAAGGCCTTGGTGCGCCCATCCGCATATTGCACGCGGCGGAGGATAATCCCGCTTTCAGTCTCGATGCCGCTCTCGTGCAAAAGTGCGAAGACGGGATGATCCGGCGCGATCTCGAACATGGCCGTCACCACGCCCTTGTCCTGCCCCACGCGCACCAGCGCCTGATCCCCGCGCCCACCCAGCGCCAGCGCCAGCGCATCGAGCAGGATGGATTTGCCCGCGCCAGTTTCCCCGGTGAGAACCATGAGTCCTCCCGAAAGACTGAGATCGAGCGCGTCGATCAGAACGATGTCCCGGACATAAAGTGCGCTCAGCATGCGGACAGGCTGCTCCGGCAAACGAGAACAAATAGTGAATATTTGTAGCGGCAAACTCGCAATCCGGCAAGCGAAACGCTGCGCTCAGCAATCCGCCTGCGGAATCGGACTTAGCCGTTCAGGTTTACCGTATCGGAAATCCAGTTGCCCGCAACCTGTTCCGGCGCCAGTCCTTGTTGCTGCAACAGATTGAATGCGCGCTGATACCAGTCGCTCGACGGATAATTGAGGCCCAGAACCGCTGCCGCAGTCTTTGCTTCGTTGGTCAGCCCCAGGATCAGGTAACCTTCGGTCAGACGGAACAGAGCTTCCTCGATATGTGTCGAGGTCTGGTACTTCTCCACCACCGTACGGAAACGGTTGATTGCAGCCGTCGTCTGGCCGTTGCCGAGATAATAGCGGCCAACGGACATTTCCTTGCCGGCCAGCTGATCGTAGGCGAGACGAATGCCCTCGCGTGCATCGTCGACATATTCCGACTGCGGATAGGTCGAAATCAGCAAACTGTAGGTATCGATCGTATCCTGCGCCAATTGCTGATCGCGGGTAATGTCCTTGATCTGCGCGTAGAGCGACGTGCCTTTGAGATAGAGAATATACGGCACTTCCGGCGACGACGGGTAGATGGCCAGATAACGATCGGCCGCCAGTACCGCGTCCTCATACTTGCCGCGACGGAAGTTGATGTAGACGGTCATCAACTTCGCCTTTTCGGCATATTCGGAATAGGGATGCTGGCGCTCGAGCTTTTCGAGATCGGAAATGGCAGTGTTGAAATACTGCTTGTCCATGTTGTCCAGCGCCGACTGATAAAGTGTGTCGGCGGGGATGATCGGCTCTTCTTCGATTTTTTGCGGGCCGAAAAGGTTGAATCCGCTGCACGCAGCCAGAACCGTTACAAGGGCCAGGGCCATGGAAACGCGCACGGCCTGCCGTGCCAGAAACTTCAACTCATTCCGCTTCACGAAGAACTTCCCCAACCTCGGCCGACGCCAATTCGTCTGTGGCTCCCAACGCGCATTGACGGCGGTACCGCAAGCAAATACCGGCCGCAACACCAATATGTTGCACCTTCAAATTCCGGCAACAACTCATAGCAGTGCGGCCCTACGCTGGAAATAGTCCAAAACTGTGACACTGAAAAGTGAAGGCTAGCCTACCGCACGCAGATAGGGCCTGACCTCGAGTCCATCAGGCAGATCGTCGAGCGAATCGAACGCCAGCGGCAGGTCGTCGGCTTGAACCAGCTGGAAATTCTCGTCGCTGGCCAGTAGCGAGCGGAGCACCAGCGCATTGAGCGCATGTCCACCCTTGTACGAGCGGAACCGTCCGTAGATCGGATACCCGCCCAGCGCCAGGTCACCCACAGCGTCCAGCAGCTTGTGACGGACAAATTCATCCGGATAGCGAAGCGGCGTGGAATTGAGAATCTTGTCTTCTTCAACGAGAATCGAATTCTCCAGCGAAGAACCGAGTGCATATCCGGCCTGCTGAAGCGCGTTGCGGTCGCGCGCAAATCCAAACGTGCGGGCATGGCTGACATCTTCGGCGAACCGGCGCGGCGTCCAGTCGAGAATCATGCGCTGTGACCCGATAACCGAATTGCCGAAGTCGATTTCCAGATCAAGCTCTCGGCCATTATAGGGTTCCAGAACCGCGAACGCATCGTTGTTGCGGACCGTGATCTGACGATTGACCTTGAGGTACTTGCGGGCGGCCACCTGCACATCAATACCAACCGAAAGGATCGCATCAACGTAGGGCTTGGAACTGCCATCAAGGATAGGGCATTCCTCGGCATCCACGCTGATCAGCGCATTGTCGATGCCAAGCCCGGAAAGCGCCGCCAGTGCGTGTTCCACCGTCGCCACGCTGGCTGATTCGCCCAGGTCGAGCGTGGTGCACAAGGTCGTTCGGGTGATGCGGGAAAAGTGAATTGGAACCGGACCGACGATACGTCCGTCTGAGAACTGCCGGACAATCTGGAAACCGGAATCCGCAGGGGCCGGGTCTATTCGGAGATTGACCGGAACCGCACTGTGCACACCAATTCCTGAAAAAGCGATAGTACCGCCCAGAGTGCACTGACGTGCGGAAAGACGTTTCATGACGCGACCCCGAAACTCCTGATCAGGAATCTGTTAAACATAAAAAAGCCCGGTGCGGAACCCCGCGCCGGGCATTTTCATTGACGTAAACGGAAACCCTAGCCGTGCCGCTTCAAAAAGCTCGGGATTTCAAGCTGTTCGGTGTGTTGCCGATCCGCCACTTTCGGACGGCCCTGATTGTCGAAACCGCCTTCGGCACCTTGCGGCTCGATTCGTTTGCGTTGCGGCTGTTCGATTGCATTGCGCGCAGCCAGGTCATCCGCTCCGGTCATGGCCCGCGCCTTGGCTTCGACTTCCTGCTTGAGGCTGAGGCCAACATTCGATGCCAGCCGCTTGAGCAGGGCGTGAGGCGTGTTGATCGCCGGCTTTTTGGGCTCTTCCATCTGGCGGCGAGCCGGTTGCGGTAATTCCTCTGCCCGCGGCATGCGGGCCGCAGGTTTGGTGCGCTGAGCCGCCTGGGGAACATAGGGGCTGGGCACGGGCCGCTCCTGCATGACAGGCGCCTCATGCGAGGCCATCGGGACCGCTTCGGGAATGTAGGGTTCAACCTCCACGTCGTCGCGGACGGCGCTCGACACTTGGCGCGCACGTTCTGACACGGCAGAAGCCATATCGGCCTCAAGCTCGTCGTTCTGAACGGCACTCGCCGGAATGGCCTGCGGCTGCGGAACAGCCGGAGCGGGTTGTTGCGGTGCGCGATTGACCGTGATCGGCTTGCGGTTTGAATTCGGTTCGACAGGATCCATGGCCTGAACCATCGTCGCTTCGGTTCCGGTCGCAACGACCGACACGCGGATGCGATCGCCAAGCGTCTCATCAAACGTGGCGCCGACGATAATGTTGGCATCGCCACCCACCTGCTCGCGAATGTAGCTGGCCGCCTCATCGAGTTCGTAAAGGGTCAGGCTGTCATTGCTACCCGTGACGGAAATCAGCAGGCCACGCGCGCCCTGAACCGACACATCGTCCTGCAGCGGATTGGAGATCGCGGCTTCCGCGGCGGCTGCGGCTCTGCCCTCGCCTTCGGCCTCGCCGGTGCCCATCATCGCCTTGCCCATGCCGCGCATGACCGCCCGAACGTCGGCAAAATCGAGATTGATCAGGCCTTCCTTGACCATCAGGTCGGTGATGCAAGCTACGCCCGAATAGAGCACTTCGTCCGCCATCTTGAAGGCATCCGCGAAGGTGGTCTTTTCGTTGGCGACCCGGAAAAGGTTCTGGTTGGGGATGACAATCAACGTATCGACGTGACGGTGCATCTCGCCGATCCCGTCATCCGCCAGCGACATGCGGCGATTGCCTTCAAACTGGAAAGGCTTGGTAACGACGCCAACCGTCAGGATGCCTTGCTCGCGCGCCAGCCGCGCGACAACCGGCGCTGCGCCGGTGCCCGTACCGCCACCCATGCCGGCCGTAATGAAAACCATATGTGCGCCCGAGAGATGATCATTGATCTCGTCAATGCTCTCCTCGGCGGCAGCCTTACCGACTTCCGGATGCGATCCGGCCCCGAGCCCTTCGGTGACCCCGACCCCAAGCTGCACGATGCGGCTGGCCTTGGATAGGGCAAGCGCTTGCGCGTCGGTGTTGGCAACAACGAAATCCACGCCCTCGAGCCCGGAATTGATCATGTTGTTGACCGCATTGCCGCCGGCTCCACCCACACCGAACACGGTGATGCGTGGCTTCAGCTCCTGGATTTCGGGAATGGTTAAATTGATGCTCATCGCGGGCCTCATGGATGCGTGTGAGCGCAATTTACCCGTCAAATCGTTAATCGAGAGCTAACAAATTGAGGCATCGCCTTAGGATTTGTGCAATTTGCAAATGATCAGAGACGCTTGCTCAGAAATCATTAAGCATAGGCTCAGGCAAAACTGCTGCGCAGCCAGTGTGCTACACGCCGCACATAGCCATCTGTGCCCGTCAGGCGGGTGACGCCCCGCGGCTCAGTGAATTCGCGATGACAGATTTGCGGATAGACCAGCATGCCAACCGTTGCCGAAAAGGCAGGCCCCTTCGCCGTGGGCGGCAAACCGGCGATGCCGACCGGCCTCCCCGAGCGGACATTGCGCGCCAGAACCCGCCGTGCCAGTTCCGGCAAACCCGTCAGGTCGCTGGCGCCGCCGGTTAGAATGAAACGCCGGCCGCACACGTCCATCATGCCCATGGCATGCATCCGGTCGCGCACCGCGGTCAATGTCTCCTCGATACGTGGACGAATGATCCGCGTCAGTTTTTCGCGCGTGATCTGGAGCGGCACATCCTCGCTGCCGGCACCGACCTGCGAGACCTGAATGATATCGCGCTCGTCGCTTTGCCCCGGCAACACGCTGCCATAAACCGTCTTGATCCGCTCGGCATCCTCGATGCTGACCGACAATTGCCGGGCAATGTCGAGGGTCAGATGATGTCCCCCGATCGCGATTGCGTCGGCGAAAACCATATGCCCCTGATTGAACACGGCCACAGAGGTGGTCGCCCCGCCGAAATCGACCACGGCGACGCCAAGCATGCTCTCATCGTCAACCAGCGTTGCGAGCCCGCTGGCATAGGGCGTCGCGACCAGTGCCTCGACCTGCAGATGGCAGCGATTGAGCACCAGCTCGATATTGCGCATGGACAGCGTCTCGGCGGAAATCACCGCGACATCCAATCCCAACTGATCCCCGACAAGACCCAGCGGATCGGAAATGCCTTTCTGCCCGTCAAGCGCGTAGGAAATCGGCAAGGCGTGAATGATCGAGCGTTCCGGGCGGACCGAACGTTCGTTAACCGCATCGAGAACGCGATAGATGTCGCCGCGCTCGACCTCGGTGCCCGAAAGCGAGACCGACGCAGAAAAAGTTTCAGAGGAAAGCCGGCCGGACGTGACGTTGACGATAACGGATTCTGCCGTGACCCCGGCCTGCCGCTCGGCCATGCCAACCACATTGCGCACCGCCTGCTCGGCTCGCGCCAGATCCGAAATGACGCCGCTTTTCACACCATCGGATTTGCCATGTCCAAAACCGATCACCTCGGCAACGTGCGTGCGCTCCTTGAGCGCCTTGCGCTCCGGGCTCGGCACGAGGCGCGCAATCACGCAGGCCATTTTGGTCGACCCGATATCGAGAACGGTCACCAGGGAGGATTTGCCCGGCTGCACCGGTTTCAGTCGCGCGGTCATGGAATGGCTTATCATCTCAATCTTGCTTTCAAACTATTCGTCGTCGCGCTTTGTCGGACTGATGGCAATCAGTCCGGGAACGCGCAGGTCGATCACGTCAATGTCCCGGTCGAGGATTTGCGCCGAAGCCTGCTGTTCCTCGAGCAGGTTCAGTGCTTGTGCAAATCCGCGCTCGGGCATCTGCACCCGCAATCCCGTGTCATAGATGAAGTCCCAGCGCCGATCGGCAATCCGGCTGATCGCGGCCAGCCCCTGTTCCAGAACCGGATGCCGGTCGAGAACGGCGATAATGGTTGCCGCATCATCTTGCGCACCGTCACCAATGACCAGCGGCAGCGTGTCGTCCGCCGGGTCGGCCACCGCCAATTGTTCGCCCTTGGCATCGATCAGAAACGTAACGCCGTCCACGCGCCAGCGGGCCACCGGGTCCGCCTCGGTGATATTGATCACCAGTTGCGAGGGATAGACCTTGCGGATCGTCGCGTCCTTGACCGCTGGCAGGTCCAGCAATCGCGCACGCGCCGCATCGGCATCGAACTGGAAGATTGTCGTGTTCGGGGTAATCTCGAGTGCATCCGCAATCTGCTTTTCCTGCGTCACCGCCTGCCCCGAGATCGTAATCTCGGAAATGCCGACGCCTGCCGCCGCAAAACGCCCCGAAAGCAGGTGCCCCAGCGTCGTTCCCGCCTGCATGATGCCACCGCGTGCCTGAAACAGGCCTGCCGCTAGAAGCGCAATGGCAATCCCGGCAAATGCATAGATGAACCAGCGGCGATGCAGCACCCATGCACGATTGACCGAGCGCTGCGCTCTGACCAGAGGGCCCGCACCCGCCGCGCGCACGGGCATTCGTGTCTGCTGCGGCGCCAGGATCAGCTGGTTTTTGGAAAGTGCGATTGTCCGCGACTGAGCCTTCAGCGATTGCAACTCGCGTCCTCCACGATCCAGCGCACAAGTTCTTCAAAACTGTGCCCGGCGTGCTGCGCGAGTTCAGGAACCAAAGACGTACCGGTCATGCCCGGCTGCGTATTGACCTCAAGGCAAACAAGTTCACCTTCCGGCCCCGCAAGATCGTTGTACCGAAAATCCGCTCGTGTCACGCCACGACACCCCAGCGCCTCATGCGCTTTGAGCGCCATTTTCTGTACTTTTTCGTAAATATTCGATGAAATCTCGGCTGGGAGAATATGTCGCGACCCGCCAGATGCGTATTTTGCCTCATAATTGTAGAAATGCAGGTCCGTGACGATCTCGATCACACCCAGCGCAACGTCGCCCATCACCGCGCAGGTCAGCTCCCGGCCGGGCACGTAGCGCTCTGCCATCAAATACTCGCCGCCCAGCCAGTCTTCGCCGAGAATTTCCTGCGGCGGATGTGTGCTTTCCGATTTGACCAGAAACACCCCGACGCTCGACCCTTCGGCGACCGGCTTGACCACGTAGGGCGGCTGCATGACGTGCGCCCGCGCGATGTCCGACCGGTGCGCAATCTTGTGATCGGTGACCGGTACGCCCACCGTTTTGAACGCAATCTTGGCGTGATGTTTGTTCATCGCCAGTGCGGACGACAGAACGCCGGAATGGGTATAGGGAATCTGCATCGTTTCCAGCAGCCCCTGGATCAACCCGTCTTCGCCACCCTTGCCGTGTAGCCCATTGAGCGCGACGTCCGGTTTCACCTCGGCCAGCTTCTGCGCAATATCGCGCCCGACATCGATTTCGGTGACCTCGTATCCGGCTTCGCGTGCCCATTTCGCATAGAAGGCGCCGGTCCCCAGGGAGACCTCGCGTTCGGCGGAAAGCCCGCCCATCAGCACCGCAACATGCTTGGCCATCACACCGCCCCCGTGAAGACATCACCATCAAGGAACTCCCGGATTTCCGCGCCTTGAACAAAGTGCCCCATGCGGCGGATTTCCCAGCGGAGCTCGATACCCGAATTCTCGCGCACCCGATTGCGGACCGTTTCACCCACCAACTCGATATCGTGTGCCGTCGCGCCGCCAAGATTGATCAGGAAATTGCAGTGCTGTTCGGACACCTGTGCGTTGCCGATCGTCAGCCCGCGGCAACCCGCTGCGTCGATCAGCTTCCAGCTCGAATGGCCTTCGGGATTCTTGAAGGTCGATCCACCCGTCCGCGCCTTGGTCGGCTGCGAACTTTCGCGGGTTTCCGTGATTTCCTTCATCCGGGCTCGAATCTCGTCCGGATCGCCCGGTACGCCCTGATAGACCGCAGACGTGAAGACGACATCGCGCGGCCCGTTGGACTTGCGATATTTGTAGCCCATGTCCGCATTGCTGAGTTCGATGATCTCGCCCTGCCGGGTCACACCCCGAAGCGAGACCATCCGGTCGCGCGTTTCAGTGCCATAGCACCCCGCATTCATGTAAAGGGCGCCCCCAATGCCGCCGGGAATGCCGCGATAAAAGGTCAGCCCATCAATCCCGGCCTCCGCCGCAGCGGTCGCAGCCTTGACGTCCGGCAGGGCCGCCCCGACTTCGATCCGGTGATCGTCGAGCGCCCTGGCGCCCCCAAAGCCCTTGGCCGGAAGGCGGATAACCACGCCATCAAGCCCGCCATCGCGGATCAGGAGATTGGACCCCAGCCCGATCACCGTGACCTTGATCTGTTCCGGCAGATTTCCGAGAAACAGCGCCAGGTCGGCTTCATCCGCCGGCATGAACAAGAGCTGAGCCGGACCGCCAACGCGAAAATTGGCCAACTCCGAGAGCATCTGGTTGGGTATCAGCTTGCCGCGCACCTCCGAGGTCCAGCCTCCCAATTCCGGCAACAGGTCGGGATGGGTCATTCGGCGGCTCCCTTGAGCGTCACCTGCAACTGGCCGGGCAATTGCGCCGCCCAGGCGGTGATGTTCCCCGCCCCGAGGCAAACGACGTAATCACCTGCGGAAGCGCGTTCGCCGATCATCGGCGCCAGTTCCGCATCGCTTTCGATCGTGCGCACATCACGATGCCCGCGCGCGCGCATCTCGGCGGCGAGCGCATGGTGATCGACGCCTTCGATCGGGCTTTCACCTGCGGCATAGACGGGCGCAACGATGACACAATCCGCATCGTTGAAGCAGGCGGAAAACTCATCCATCAGGCTTTCGAGGCGCGAATAGCGGTGCGGCTGCACCACGGCTATCACCTCGTTGTCGGCCGATTGCCGTGCCGCACTCAGAACCGCGGCGATTTCGACCGGGTGATGTCCGTAATCGTCGATGATCGTGACCCCGCCAACCTCGCCGACCCGGGTGAAGCGGCGTTTGACACCGCCAAAGCTCTTCAGCCCAGAGCGAATATCATCGGCGCTGACGCCAAGCTGATCGGCCACCACGATCGCCGCCGTCGCGTTCAGGACGTTATGCTGGCCCGGCATTGGCAATTCGATATCGGTGATGGAACGCTCGTCGCCCGTGCGCCGGTCGCGCACCACCACATCGAAATGCGACGCACCCCGCTCGGCGCGCAGATTGATGATGCGCACATCTGCCTGCGGATTGGTGCCATAGGAAACCACCCGCCGGTCCTCAATGTCACCCACCAGCGCCTGCACTTCGGGATGATCGAGGCACATGACCGCAAAGCCGTAGAAGGGCACATTCTCGACGAAGGAATGAAATGCCTGTTTGACCGCTTCGAAATTCTTGTAGTGGTCGAGGTGTTCCGGATCGATATTGGTCACCACAGCAATATCTGCAGGCAATTTGACGAACGTTCCGTCACTCTCGTCTGCCTCGACCACCATCCATTCGCCCTTGCCCAGCCGCGCATTGGTGCCATAGGCGTTGATGATACCGCCATTGATGACGGTCGGCTCCATCCGGCCAGCCTCGAGCAGCGCCGACACAAGTGAAGTCGTCGTGGTCTTGCCGTGCGTTCCGCCGATCGCGATGGCGTTCTTGAATCGCATGATCTCAGCCAGCATTTCGGCACGCCGCACCACCGGCAACGACCGCCGCCGCGCTTCGGCCAGTTCCGGATTTCCGGACTTGACCGCGGACGACACCACCACCACCGCCGCGTCCCGGAGATTATCCTCGGAATGTCCAACGACGACATCGATGCCCATCTCGCGCAGGCGCTGCACATTGGCGTTGGCCGCCTGATCGGATCCGCGCACCTTGTAGCCCTGCGAATGCAGGATCTCGGCGATCCCGCTCATGCCGATCCCGCCGATCCCGACAAAATGGACCGGCCCGATTTCGGTTGGCATTTTCATTTGGTTTGTCCCGTCATTTGCGCTCGCCCGCCTCGGCGACGCGCTCCACCAGATCGGCCAGACGTTTGACGGCGTCCGGAAACCCCATCTGCGCGGCATGATCAGCGGCGTTTATCAGAGTCTTCGGCTCCGCCAAAAGTTCGACAAGCCTGCTCGCAAGAGATTGCGGTGAAAGATTGGCCTGATCGGCCAGCCATCCGCCCCCGCCCTGTTCGAAAAGCGTCGCATTCGCCCGCTGATCCTGATCCAGTGACCCTGGCAGCGGGATCAGGATCGCCGGACGGCCAATCACGCCAAGCTCGGCAACCGTGGACGCACCCGAGCGCGAAATCACCAGATGCGAACCGGCCATGCGTTCGGGCAGATCGTCGAAAAACGTCGCCAATTGCACGTTCACATGCGCATCGCGATAGATTGCCGTCACGCGCTCAAGATCTTCCTCACGGCACTGCTGGGTCACGCGTACCCGTCTGCGCAGGATTTCCGGCAGAGGGGCAATCGCCGGCGGCACGAGGTCGGATAGAGCCCGCGCGCCCTGCGAACCGCCGAACACCAATAGTTCGATCGGCCCCTCGTCCGACAAATCCGGATAGGTCCGTCCCGATGCGGCAATCACCCGGTCGCGCACCGGGTTGCCGGTCACTTCGCGCAGCCCGGAAAATTTCTCGGCGTGCAAGGTTTTGTCGAAATGCAGCGCAAGCGCATTAGCGAACCGGGCCAGCGCCCGGTTGGCGCGGCCAAGCACAGCATTCTGTTCGTGAAGAACCCCCGGAATTCCCATCAACGATGCCGCAAGAAACGGCGGAAAACAGGGATATCCACCAAACGCCACGACGGCGTCAGGGTCAATGTCACGCAAGGCGCCCCAGGCAACGCCGATGCCTTTGAGAATGGTGAAACTCGCGCCGACGAACTTGATCGGGTTGCTGAGGGAGGGCGTTGCGGCGGGAATGATATGCACCTTTTTGGCAGGGAAGTCCTTGCCGTAGGATCGGACCCGTTCGTCGGTCGCCAGGTGAACCACGTGCCCGCGCCGGCCGAATTCCTGCGCAAGCGCCATGGCCGGAAAGAGGTGCCCTCCCGTGCCGCCAGCCATCAATACGAACGTCGCCATGAAGTCCTGTCAGGTCCTAGCCTGCTGTCGCGCTGCGGAATGCGGGCAGACCGCTGATCTGCCGTTCCTCGGGTTTGCGCCGGGTCAGGCTGAGCACCATGCCCATGCCGAACGCCGTCGCGATCATCGAGGTGCCACCATAAGAGACAAATGGCAAGGTCATTCCCTTCGGGGGCAACAGGCTGAGATTGACCATCAGGTTGATGGTTGCCTGCATGCCGAATTGCAGCGCCAGGGCGCTGATCGCCAGTCTCGGGAACAGGTTGGAACGTTGCTGGGCACCCCAGAGCGCCCGGACCACCACGAATCCGATTACGAAAACCAGAAGCATCGAAAACAGAATGCCGAATTCTCCAGCCGCTGCGGAAAACACGAAATCGGCATGCGCATCGGGCACGTAGCGGCGCACCATGGCCTCGCCCGGCCCCTGCCCGAACCAGCCACCCTCAAGCAACGATTGCAGCGCCTTGTTGACCTGGTAATTGCCGATCGCTTCGGGGTTGAGAAACAGGTCCACGCGCCGCGCCACGTGCGGGAAAAGCATGTAGGCCCCCGTCGAGAGCAACAGTGCCGCCGCACCGAAGCTGAGGATCAGCCACCAGCTGATCCCCGAAATGAACAGCACCACCGCAAAGGTTAGTGTCACCAGAACCGTCTGTCCAAAATCCGGTTGCAGCATCAGAAGCGACAGAATGATGCCCAAAAGACCGAATGCGATCAGCCGCGCCGGCATGTCGGGCTTTTGCATGTGTTCGGCAAATAGCCAGGCGATGATCACCGCAAATGCCGGTTTGACGAATTCGGACGGCTGCACCGACGTACCCAGGATCAGAAGCCAGCGCCGGGCGCCCTTGATTTCGACGCCGAATTTCAGCGTGAGTGCAAGAAACGCAATACTCACCACCAGAACCGCGAGAGCCGTCCAGCGAATCTGTCTCACGCTCATCAGCGAAGTCAGAAACATCACGCCGATGGCCGGAAAAAGGAACAGAAAATGCCGGATGGTGAAATACCATTGGCCATATCCCAGCCGCTCGGCCACCGGCGGGCTCGCCGCGAAACTGAGGCCCATGCCGAACATCATCAGCAACAGGATGGCCGCCAGAAGCGTCCGGTCTACGGTGAACCACCATTCGGCTAAGGGAGTTTTTTGAGCACGCGAAAACATTCAACTCGTCCGGTCCGCCCGGAAGGGGCGTGAAAGATTGGTCGAATGTAGACCGGCAACTCTTACTATTTCGCAACCATAATTGCGCCGGGCGAAATCAGCGCAGCTTGAGCGTGCTCAAACCGATCAGCGCCAAGACAAAAGCGATGATCCAGAACCGGATCACGATCTGGCTTTCGGTCCAGCCCATATGCTCGAAATGATGGTGGATCGGCGCCATACGGAACACGCGCTTGCCCGTCAGCTTGAAACTGACCACCTGCACGATGACCGAGACGGTCTCCAGCACGAAAAGACCGCCGGTAATCGCCAGAACGATTTCATGCTTGGTCGCAACAGCGATCGACCCCAGCGCGCCGCCAAGCGCCAGAGACCCGGTGTCGCCCATGAAGATCTGCGCCGGGGGCGCATTGAACCACAAGAAGCCCAGTCCCGCGCCGATCAGCGCCCCGCACACCACGGCAAGTTCGCCCGTTCCGGGCACGAAATTGATCAGCAGATAGTCTGAAAAGGTCTGGTTGCCGACCAGGTAGGCGATGAGCCCGAACACGGCGGCTGCGATCATCACCGGCACGATGGCAAGCCCGTCCAGACCGTCCGTCAGGTTCACCGCATTGCCCGCTGCAACGATGACGAAACCGCCAAAAAGGATGAAGAACCAGCTCAGATTGAGCGCAAGATCCTTGATGAAGGGAAACAGGAGCGACGACGAAAACGGCTGTTCGCCCATCTGCATGAAAACCAGACAGGCAATGCCGGCGATCAACGCTTCGAGTCCAAGCCGAACCCGGCCCGAAAAGCCGTTATAGTTCTTGTTGCTGGTGATCTTCAGATAATCGTCGTAGAACCCGATCGCACCAAAACCGATGGTTACGAACAGCACCATCCAGACATAAAGATTGGTCAGATTAGCCCATAGAAGGGTCGACGCAACCGCCCCGGACAGGATCATCAGACCGCCCATGGTCGGTGTGCCGGCCTTGGCAACAATGTGTCCCTGCGGGCCGTCTTCGCGAATAGGTTGGCCTTTGCCCTGCCGCGTCCTCAGGCTGCGGATCATCCAGGGTCCGAACAGGAATACGAAGAACAGGGCGGTAAGTATGGCGCCGCCTGTCCTGAACGTGATGTAGCGAAAAACGTTGAAGGCGCCGAGCCCGTCGCCGATCTGCCCCAGGAATTGCAGCATTCACTCACTACTCCGCGCCGCGCCCGAAGGGCTGGCTGTCCCCTTGCCGGAATGACCTATTGGTCGAACTGGCGGCGAATTTGTGTCACCAGTTTCGAAAGGCCAACGCCGTTCGAACCTTTGAGCATAACAAGGTCGCCATAATCAAGCTGGCCCTTCAGCTTGTCGCCTGCAACGTTAACATCGAGAGCCGTGTCCGCCCGAATTCCCTTTTTATCGAGCAGCGGCTGCAACCCAGCCATTTCCGATCCGACCAGGAGCAGATAGTCCGGCTGCCCTTCGATAATCAGGTCGAGCAACCCGCGATGGAGCGCACTGGACTGGCTTCCGAGTTCCAGCATGTCGCCGAGAACGAGAACGCGCCGGCCAGCGCTGGGGCGCTCGGCGAAAACCCCTAGCGCCGCCCGCATCGATGTCGGATTGGCATTGTAGCTTTCGTCGAGCAGGGTCAGGACGCGACCGTCCTGCGCGAACTCAACGGCAATGCCGCGTCCGTCCGGCGCCGCGAATTTCGTGAGATGCGCAACCGCCGCCGGCAGCGGCAATTCGAGCGGCAGAGTTACCAGTGCAGCACCCACAGCGTTGGCCATCATGTGTCGGCCCGTCGCGGCAATCGAGATGTCAAACGGCTCCCCGTCGAGTTCAAAGCGCGCACGTGCGCCCGTCTCGGTCGATTTGTAGTCGCTGATGCGCACGTTGCCCTGCTCAAATCCATAGGTCAGCACCATCCGCGCACCAGCCTCATGCGCGGACGCAACCAATTGCCGTTCAAACGCATGATCGGCATTGATGATGGCCGCGCCATGCGGCTGCAGCCCGAGAAAGATCTCCGACTTGGCCCGGGCGATGGCTTCCATCGATCCCAATTCGCCCAGATGCGCGGGCGCAATCGAAGTGATCATCGCGACGTGCGGCTGCACAAGCGCCGTCAATGGCGTGATTTCGCCTTCGTGGCTCATGCCCATTTCGAACACGCCAAACTGCGCATCCGCCGGCAGATTGGCCAGCATCAGCGGCACGCCCCAATGATTGTTGTAGCTCTTGATTGAGGCATGCACCTTGCCAAAGCCGGAGAGCATGGTCAGCAGGGCTTCCTTGGTCGACGTTTTGCCAACGCTTCCCGTCACCGCAATGATCCTTGCGTGCGACCTCATCCGGGCCGCATGCGCGATCTGCCGCAATCCTTCCAGCGGGTCCTCAACCACCAGCATTGGCAGATTGCCGAATTCCTCAGCCTTTCCGGTGGAAACCATTGCCAGCGATGCGCCAGTGTCCACCGCGTCGGCTGCGAAATCGTGGCCGTCATGCCGATCGCCCTTGATCGCCACGAACAGCGCCCCTTCCGGCACATTTCGCGAATCTATCACGATTTCAGAAATGCCTTCGGCATCCGAATTGCGGATGTCTCCGCCGGTGGCCGCAGCAAGCTCGGATAGTGTGAAAAGCATCGCCAATCGCGCCCAGTCGCCTACGACCTCAGCGCATCGGCCACCACCTCATGGTCGGAAAACGGATGCTTGGTCGTTCCGATGATCTGATAATCCTCGTGCCCCTTGCCCGCAACCAGCAAAACGTCACCTTCGCCAAGTCCCGCAACGGCCGCTTTGATGGCTTCGGCCCGGTCACCGATCTCGGTGGCTCCTGCGCAGGCGGAAAGAACTTCCCGGCGAATTGCCGCCGCGTCTTCCGTTCGCGGATTGTCATCGGTCACAATCACATCGTCTGCAATTTCAGCGGCAATCCGGCCCATCAGGGGACGTTTGCCCGTGTCGCGGTCGCCGCCTGCGCCGAAGACGACCTTGAGCCTGCCCGAGGCATAGGGCTTGAGCGTTTTCAGGGCGACTTCCAAGGCATCGGGCGTATGCGCATAGTCGATGAAGATCGCGGCGCCGTCTTTGGTCCCGACACGCTCCAGCCGCCCACGCGCGCCTTTGAGCATTTGCAGCGCCGGAATCACATTGTCTCGATGCGCACCGGCGGCCATCACCATCGCGGCGGCAACAATCGCGTTGGAGACCTGAAAATCACCGGCGAGCGGCAGGGTGAACTCCAGCGGCTCGCCGACAAGCTTGCCGGACACTTTCTGGCCCCAGCCGTCCTGCTCGACCGTGCTGACCTCGATATAGGCACCCTCGCGCCCCACCGTGAGAACCGTGGCACCACGCTCCAGCGCTGCGAACATGAACGGCATATGCTCCGGATCGTCGGCGTTGATCACCGCCGAACCACTCTCCTTGAGCAGGGTCGTGAACAGCCGCAATTTGGCGTCACGATAATCTTCCATCGTCGGATGGTAGTCGAGATGGTCGCGGCTGAGATTGGTGAAGCCGGCCACGTCGAAGGAAATCCCGTCGATCCGGCGTTGCGCGATCCCGTGGCTCGAAGCCTCCATGATCACATGGTTGATCCCGTCGGCTTTGAGCGCCGCCAGGCGCCGGTGCAAGCTCAACGGATCGGGGGTCGTATGCGTGCCTGGCTCGATCTGATCACGAAACTGCACGCCCAAAGTGCCGATCGAGGCCGAAGCAAGTCCCATATTCTCCCAGATCTGCCGGACGAACGAAGCAACCGAGGTCTTGCCATTGGTACCCGTGATCCCGAACATGGTTGCGGGTTGCGGTCCTGAGGTCCGCGCCGCGGCCAGCGCAAATGCCCGCCTCACATCCTCGACAATGACCACCGAAATGCCCGGATCGACGTTCGGCCGCCGGTCGGTCACCATCACGCGCGCGCCGCGTTCCGCTGCCTTTGCGGCGAAACTGTCGCCATGCTGCACAAACCCCGGCAAAGCAAAAAACGCCTCACCCATCGCGAGCGCCCGGCTATCGGCGTGGACACCCGTCACGCGGATGCTTTCCAGTTTGCTCGTGTCGGTCGAGCCCTCAAGCAGATCGGCAAGCAGAAATGACATCGTGTTTTCCCGGCCCTAGCGCAAAACGGCGGGGACCAGCGATTGATCCACGCTTTCGTCGAACTCGGGCGCAATTCCTAACATGGGTGCGACTCGCTTGATAATTCTGCCCGCGACTTCGCCCGCATTCCACCCCGCCGTGTCCCCCGATTGCGGATTTTCCCGTTTCGGTTCGTCGATCACCACCACCAGCGCATATTGTGGATTGTCCAGCGGAAATGCAGCCGCGAAGGCGTTGAAATTCTTGTTCGATACGTAACGCCCGTTTTCAACCTTTTCCGCCGTCCCGGTCTTGCCGCCAGGCAGATAGCCATCAGCAATCCGGTTCATGTGGGTGGCCGTGCCTTCCATGGCATTGAGCCGTAGCAAATAACGCACCAGGGCGCTGGCCTCGGGCGAAATCACGTGGCGGCCGATTTCAGCCGCTTCTTCGGTGCTGCGCGGGAACAGGGTGGCTGGCAGATAGACGCCATCGTTGACGAATGCCGCAATTGCTGAGGCCATGTGCAATGGCGTCACCGAAATGCCGTGCCCGAACGAGGCCGTCGCCGCGACGATTTCTGAAAAATCGCTGGGAATGGTCGAACGCTTGGTTTCCGGCAATTCGATCGGCAGCGGCTCGTCAAATCCCATCCGGTGCAAAAAGGCGCGGTAATTGTCCTTGCCCCAGGCCTGCATCAGATGGATCGTGCCGACGTTCGACGAATATTTGAAAATCTCCGGAACGCTCAGTACACGATGCTGGCCGTGAAAGTCATCGATCACGAACCGTCCGAACCGGACACCATGGGTCGCGTCGAAACGGTCGGTAATGTGTACTGCGCCGCTGTCCAGCGCCCCGGCAAAGGTCACGGTTTTGAAGGTCGAACCAAGTTCGAACGTGCCCGCAGTAATTCGATTGATGCGGCCTTCTTCGAGCGCGGTCGCTGGCTCGTTCGGGTCGAAATCGGGGAGCGAGACCAGCCCCATGACCTCACCGGTCTTGACGTTGATCAGCACGCCGGCGGCGGCGATGGCCTGGTAACGCGTCATCGAATCTTCGAGTTCCGCATGCAGCGCGTGCTGGACCCTGAGATCGATCGAGAGTTGCACCTGATCCGGCCGTTCGGCATCTGTATTCAGAACCTTCCTGTCAAGGTAGCGCTCAATGCCGGAAATGCCCTGATTGTCGATATTGACCGTGCCGAGAAGGTGCGAAGCATCCGATCCGCCGGGATAATATCTCTTGGTTTCATTGACGAAATCGACACCCGGCAGGCCGAGCTGCAGAACCTTTTCCTGCATGGCGGGCGACAATTCGCGCTCCAGCCAAACAAAGCCTTCGTCACCGTCCAGCCGTTGCCGCAGAAAATCCGTTGATAATTGCGGGAGAACCGAATGCAGTTTCTCAACAGCCTCGTCTATATCAATGATATTCTTAGGCTCAGCGTAAAGGCTCGGCGCCTCGATATCGAGCGCCAATGGCTCGCCATTACGGTCGACAAGCGCGGGCCGCGCCAGTGTCAATTCGCTATTGGCGCGCAGATATTCCGGATCGGCAGGCCTTTCGATGCCCAGTTGAATAAGCCGTCCGCAAATCACAGCGAAAACCAGAACGAGAACGCCAACCGAAAACCAGATGCGCGATCGCGTGAGGTTCTTGCGGGCCTTGCGTCCGCCCTCAAGGGCGATTTCCGGATGCGCGCCGGAAAGGTCGGTCATCGTGGGATCGGCGACACTCATTGCACAATCAACTCATTCAGTTTGTCGCCGATCGGATCGACACCCGCATCCAGCGCTTCGAGCAGCCGTGTCAGCGCCTCGTCGTTCACCTGTTGCGGCCGCATCGGGATATCGGTGATCGAGCCATATTGCTTGGCCGAAATGACTTTGAGCTCGAGGCTGTCCTCGTGCCGGATCACGATCGGCTCGATATGCGAAGGCTGGCTGAGATAGGCCCAGTCAGCGCGCAGAACGCTGAGATTTGTGTTTTGCTGGGCGATATCGCGTTGAATCGCGACCTTCTCGTCGGCAATGGTTTCGGTCTGGTATTTGAGAACGTAAACCCCGGCCAAGGCCAGCACCGAGGTAAAAAACAGGATGACGTTGAGCGTGCGGATCATGCGGCACCCCGTAGTCTGACGTCCGGTACACCCAGCCCTGCATAGGAGACCGTCCGCGCCTCCGCGCCGCTTCGGCTTGCCGAGCGCAAAATCGCAGATCTTGCCCGCGGGTTGCGTTCCAACTCGGCTTTGCCCGGCTTTGCCGGCTTGGCAACCGGGTCCCAACGCGCCGCTTCGGCCTTCTGTTCCGGCAGGTGCCGCGACCGGGCGCCCTGCCCAGCATCCACGCTGAAGAAGCGCTTGACGATACGGTCCTCGATTGAATGGAAGGTCACGACGCTGAGCACTCCGCCCGCCTGCAAAAGCCGTTCGGCGGCAAAAAGCCCTTCGACCAATTGTTCAAACTCGTGATTGACCGCAATCCTGAGCGCCTGAAAGCTGCGCGTCGCCGGATGCGCCGCGCCCGGCTTGCGTCCGATGCTTTTCTCGATCAGCCCAGCCAGCTCCGCGGTCGATGAAATCGGATGTTCGGCGCGCCGGGTCACGATTGCCTTGGCGATCCGCCGCGATTTGCGCTCCTCGCCATAGCCGAAGAGCAAATTGGCGAGGTCCTCTTCCGCCAATTGGTTGACCAGATCCGATGCGCTCGGACCCTCGCCGCCCATGCGCATATCGAGCGGTCCGTCGCGCATGAAGGAAAAACCACGCTCGGCCTCGTCGAGTTGCATCGAGCTGACCCCGATGTCGAGCACCACCGCATCCACAGGTCCTGCGGCCAGCGCGTCCAGTTCTGAAAACGTGCCCCGCCGAAACGCGAACCTTTCAGGAAACTCGCTGGACAGACGGGCTGCGTGCACTTCGACAGACGGATCGCGATCGATGGCAATCACATTGGCACCAGCCTCAAGCAGTGCCCGCGAATAGCCGCCGGCCCCGAACGTTCCGTCCAGAATGCGTTTGCCGGTCAGCGGCGTCAGTGAGGCGATCACCTCATCCAGCAAAACGGGCAAATGCGGCGGCATAACTCCGCCATCTGCCCTGTCGCGCCCTGACGCCATTTGCAAAATACTCCAAGGACCCGGCAAAGGGACCTGACACAAACTTGAAATCATCGCTAAATTGTCACGAGGACGCTTAAGATTCGGTTTCCCATAATTGCTATGGCGAACATGCGGCGCATTTGCGGGAGAATGCCAAATGCCACGGCCCGATATCACTGAAGAAAACCCGATCCGAGAAGCCATCGCCGCCGACCGGCCAGGGATCGTATCCATGCTGGAATCCATACAGCGGCTCAAACGCGGCCTGATCGGCTACCCGATGCGTGCCCCTGAACAGGCTACGCCCGAATACGTCGCCGAGCTCTACGGACTGATCGAAGAAAATGACGGTTTGATCCTGGTCTATGAGATGCAGGATCAGGTCGCCGGGTTCATCGCCGGGTTCATCACGCGAGATGACGACATCAATGCCGAAGATGATTTTCGCGATCACGCCCTGATCGCCGACGTCTATGTCCGCACCAATCTGCGTGGTCTGGGCATTGCCCGCGCGCTGTTTTCGGCCTTCGAACAGCGCATGGCCCTGGCCGGCGCCAGGCATGTCCGTATCTGGGCCAAAGCCAAGAATGAAGGTGCCATGCTCGCTTGGCAGCGCCTCGGCTTCGAGCCCTATGAGACCGTGTTCGTCAAGGCAATCGGTCCCGAAGTAGAAAGTGCCAGTTGACCTGTAAGCCGGGTTCTGTAGGGCCGCACGCCGAAACGTGCGACGCGGTGGCCATTCATCTGCGACGTCCATCGCTGAACGCCTGGTGCAACCAACCCGGACCGCTGCTCCGAAAACGCGAGTGGAGTTGCCTCCGTGCGGTCCCTATTTGGTCTTGCTCCCGGTGGGGTTTACCCTGCCAGTCCCGTTGCCGGGCCCGCGGTGCGCTCTTACCGCACCCTTTCACCTTTTCCCGGCCGAAACCGGGTAGTTTGCTTTCTGTGGCACTTTCCCTGGGGTCGCCCCCGCCGGACTTTATCCGGCACCGTGTTTTCGTGGAGCCCGGACTTTCCTCCCCCGCAAGCGGGAGCGGCCACCCGGTCAACTGGCGGCTCTGAAATAAGGTTTGCCGCACCAAAAGGTCAAGAAGATGCGAAGCGCTAAAGTTTGCGCGTCTTGGCGAGGATGTCGTAGGCCTCGTTGATCGCCGCCAGTTTCGCCGTCGCCATGGTCACCAGTTCAGCCGGAACGCCATTCGCCATCAGCCGGTCGGGATGCAATTCGCTCACATGCGCGCGATAGGCCTTCTTGATGGCCGCGTCATCCATATCCGGATCGACACCGAGCACCAGATAGGGGTCGAGTCCGTCATCGCTGACCATGTGTTGGGCAGCGATCTGCTCGAACTGCTTCTCGCTGAAAGCGAAGATTTCGCTGACCTCCTGCAGATAGCCCAACTCGTCTTCATGGATGAACCCGTCCGCCGCTGCGATCGCAAACAACAGTTCGAAAACGTGTTGCAGCGTCTCCGGACTGTCCTCGAACAGCCGCTTAACCCTTCGCGCATAGGACTCAAAACCTGCCACATCCTTTTGTGCCAGCTCGAAAAACCAGTCGACCTGTTCGGCCGATTCCGGTGCGACCTGCACAAGATCGCGGAACATCCTGACTTCGGACGCAGACACGACCCCATCGGCCACCGCCATTTTTGCTGCAAGGGCCACAA
Organism: Hyphomicrobiaceae bacterium; assembly: GCA_020638065.1. Classification (GTDB taxonomy): domain Bacteria; phylum Pseudomonadota; class Alphaproteobacteria; order Rhizobiales; family Devosiaceae; genus JACKJF01. The sequence goes on from JACKJG010000013.1 coordinate 51,516, forward strand.
GCGCGACGGTGAACGCCGCGTCGCGTCCGCCCATGAGCCAGCGTTCGGGATCGAGCAAGCTGAGAAGGGAATCCACCCGCCCCCGGAAGTCGATGATTTCGGAAATACGTTGCCAGACCGACATGCGTCCCAACCGTCAGAATTCGGGCAAATCACCCCGTTTCCGTTCAGTTTAGGCGATTGCCATCCCGCTTCAAGCGCTGATCTCGACCGCGCGTCATCGGCCCACGTTGCGCAGCGGGATGGGGTGCGGCCGGGGGCCGTTTTCTACCTCAATCCAACTGACAAGATACGGAAGAACCGGCTGAGACCCGGATGCGACCGTCGTCTCGAGGTTGTTGCGCGCATTGACCTGATCAAGCCGCCGCGGCCAGCTGCCGTCGGCAAAATCACTGACCAGCGGATCGAGCGAGACAGAACGCGCCGCAACAATGGTCGCATCAACCGGCACCGGAACGGGCACCAGCCTCGGGCGGTTCTCCCGTGGCATCGGGATGGGCGGCGTCAGATCGATCGGGCCATCGCCTTCGTCAAAGTGAATGACAGTGACCGGCTTCATATCGATCAGCGCGACTTCGACCTCGTCTGGCGACGGCGCAGCATCAATCGGGGCCGGAGCAGCCGGCACCGCCTCCGCCTCTGGCTCGGGCGGCACCTGGGGAGACGCTGGCTCTGAATTGGCAACGTTGAGACCAGCAACATTCGAGGCGAAATCGATCACGCGAACCGGGTTTTTCGGCACGACCTGGCTGGAAACGCCCGGACTTTGAGAATTCGCGTCGTCAGGCATCGGGAACGCGCCGTCCGCGCCAGCAGACCCATTGTCGGATGCAACCGCGAATTGCCCTTCCCCCGCAACCGGCATCGGACCGTAGACTTGCGCAGCGTCCGCGCCAGACGTTTGGTCTGCGCCTGACTGCAAAAGGGGTGGTGGTGCGGCCCAGTCTGCAACCGCGATGCCATGTGCAAGGCCAAGTGAAACAGCCGCCAGCGCGGCTCCCGCTGCGAGCGGGCGCACAAAGGATGCCATAATCTGCTCCCCGTCTGAGGCGCCCCCGCCACGGTCAAAATGCAAACCGCATAAAGCGGCGAGATTATGGTTAACGCAGGCTTAATGCCCCAGAAGCCGCGCCAGGGCGATAACCAGTTCCGATCGATTCATGGTGAAGAAGTGGAAGGCCGTCACACCACCCTCCAGCAACTCCGTCACCTGTTGGGCCGCCGTGGCCGCTGCCAGCATGCCGTGCAGATCGGTCCCCGCTTCCACCCCTTCGAAACGGCGCGTCAATTCGCCGGGAATGCGTGCCTTGCACTTGGCCGCAAAACGGCTGACTTGCACAAAATTGTGGATCGGCTGGATGCCCGGGACGATAGGCACCGAAATCCCCGCCTTGGTGCATCGGTCCAGGAACCGCCAATAGTCGGCATTGTCGAAAAACATCTGCGTGATCGCCCGGTTGGCCCCGGCATCCACTTTGCGCTTGAGATTGTCGATATCGAATTGCCAGTCCCGGCTTTCGGGGTGCTTTTCCGGATAGGCGGCAACCGAAATGTCGAAATCGCCGATCTTGCGGATACCCGCCACCAGGTCGGCGCCATCGCGATAACCATCAGGCCGGGTCTCGAACCTCTCGCCGATACCAGCGGGCGGATCTCCGCGCAGCGCGACGATGTGATTGATCCCCGCAGCCTGATAGCCGCGGACCACCTCATCGACTTCGTCGCGCGAAGCGCCCACGCAGGTCAGGTGCGCCGCGGCCTCCAATCCGGTGCGTTTCTTCACTTCGGACACCATACGTGTGGTGCGTTCGCGGTCCGACCCGCCAGCCCCATAGGTCACCGACACCATGCTTGGTTTGAGCGGCGCCAAGGCTTCGAGACTTTGCCAGAACTTCTCTTCCGCCGCCTCGGTCTTGGGTGGAAAGAACTCGAATGACATGGTGACGCCGCGCGCCCGTTTGGCCTCAAATGTCATCGCTATTTCTCTCCAGTTTGGCTTTTTCGAGCGTCCAGACACAGACCGTTAGTGCCTTGTCTCCTGCCCCTTTGGACGGCGGCAGGATAAGGCAGGATGAAACCTGCAGCCCCGCCCCGCTTGCCCAGATATTCATCTGATCTTCCGAAAGCCCCAATCGCCGATGCGCCTGTTCGGCACGCAGAAATTCCAGCTCGTGCGGCGCGAAATCGACCACGACAACCCGGCCGTTGGACCGAAGCAGTTCCGCCGCCCGCTCCAGCACCGCGCGCGGATGGTCGAAATAGTGAAGAACCTGATGAATTGTGATCAGGTCGGCCGCCTCACCCTCGAGATCGAGGCAGGTCACGTCACCATGCCGCACATGCGTCTGGGAAAGTCCGGCCTCGTTGATCCGCGCCCGCGCCACGGCCAGCATGTCTCTGCTGCTGTCAACGCCGATCCCGCGCACATAATGAGCGGCCAGAAGCTCGAGCATTCGGCCTGTGCCGGTCCCAAGATCCACCATCAGATCGTATTTGCGCTCGCCGACTGCCTTGAGAATTGCCGCCTCGACAGTTTCTTCGGAAACGTGAATCTTGCGCAACGCGTCCCAACTCTCGGCCACATCGGCAAAAAACGAATTGGCCCGCGCTCTTTGCTGGTCACGCAGTTTTTTCAGGGCTTCATGATCCGCGCGCAACACTTCGTCATTGCTTCCCACAAGTTCAACCGCATATCTGGCCAGCCCACCCTTGCCGCCGATGTCTGCGAGCCGGAAATAGGCCCATGCCCCTTCCGAATGCCGTTCCACCAAACCGGCATCCGCCAACAGTTTCAGGTGCCGCGAAATACGCGGTTGGCTCTGGCCCAGAATGTCGGTGAGGTCCTTGACGGTCAGCTCCCCGGCGGACAAAAGTGCGAGCAGGCGCAGCCGCGTCGGCTCACCCGCCGCCTTCAGGGCATCCACACTTTGCTGCAATCCGGCCATCCGCTCCTCGAGATATAAAGATATCTTTATATCCTATCCAACCCGGCTGTCGAGTCGCGGTTGGCGTGTCAGCTTTTCGTCTGGTTGACCTTTACTCGTGGCTCAGGCTGGTGTCTGAACAGTGCCGGAACGCATTGACTGGATCTGAAACCGATATGAGCTTGCATCCCGATCGCTTTTTTAGCGGCGACGCCCAATCCCGATCGGCCGCCCGCGAGATTTACGAATCCATCTCCGGTCTGCCGATTATTTCGCCTCACGGCCACACCGATCCAGAGTGGTTTGCCAGCAATCAGCCATTTTCGGATGCGGCCTCGCTATTCCTGACGCCCGACCATTACGTGTTGCGTATGCTGTTTTCGCAAGGATTGTCCTACGAAGACCTTGGAGTTCCGCGAAAAGATGGCACAGCGGTTGCCGACGGCCGCAGCGCGTGGCGAAGGTTCGCGGCCAATTATCACCTCTTCCTTGGCACGCCCTCGCGCACCTGGATCGACCATTCTCTGCAATGGGCGTTCGGAATCTCCGAAACCCTCAGCACGGAAACCGCCGATCGAATCTTCGATCAGATCAACGAACGCCTGACCGAACCCGATTTTCTGCCGCGTGCCATTCTGGAAAAGGCCAAGGTCGAAACCATCGCGACCACCGAATTCGCCCTCGACCCGCTTCAGCATCATCAAAGTCTGAAACAACAAGGTTTGATCGGCCTTGTCCGGACCACTTACAGACCGGACGATGTCACCGATCCGGACAATCCCGGCTTTCTCGCCAACCTGGCGACGCTGGCCGAGACAACCAATGAGGACACGCGGAACTGGCCGGGATTGATCGATGCTCACCGCAAGCGCCGTGCCCTCTTCCGCGAATTCGGTGCCACCGCCACCGACCATGCCGCACCAACGGCGCTGACCGCCGATCTGCCCGAACATGAAAAGCAGGCGCTACTCGACCGGCTCCATTGCGGCACCATTTCGCCGGAAGATGCCGAACTGTTTCGCGCGCAGATGCTCACCGAAATGGCCATGCTATCCGTCGAAGACGGGATGGTCATGCAGTTTCACGCCGGTTCGCGCCGCAATACAGATCCCGTCCTGATGGCCCAACGCGGCCCCAATCTGGGTGCGGACATTCCGGTTCCCGTCGATCCGGTGCGCGGTCTCGAACCCTTGCTGCAAAAATTCGGCCGCTCGCCGGACTTTCATATGATTTTCTTCTGCCTCGACGAGAGTGTGCTGGCCCGCGAACTTGCGCCGATGGCCGGCTATTGGCCCGCCCTGAAACTCGGACCGCCCTGGTGGTTCCACGACAGTCCGCGCGGTATCGCACGTTACCTTGATCGCGTCGTCGAAACCGCGGGCTTCTTCAATCTGGCAGGTTTCAACGACGACACCCGCGCCCTGCTCTCCATCCCTGCCCGGCACGATGTCTGGCGGAGATGTGTCGCCGACTTTCTCGCGCAGATGGTCACCGCAAACACTCTTGGAAAACCGGACGCCCTGCAGATTGCCGCCTGGCTGAGCTACGAGTCCGCCAAGGTTGCCTACAATATCCCGGCTTGAATCAGAAAGGGTGGCCCTTGGACCACCCTTTCAGCGCGACCTTTTTCAAGATGGCGTCAAGACGCCAAAAGCTCGGTCAATTCAGGAGTGATATTGTGCTTGCGGAACGCATGTGCGCGCCAGGACTCGAACGAACGCTCGGCCTCACCCGGGTCGAGCCGGTCAAAACGCACCAAAGCGGTGTCGATGGCCGACTGTTCCGGCGTCTCGCGCCAGGGCAGAATGCGTAGTGTCCGCTCGAACATGTCCGGTGCCATGCCCATGGACCGGCAGGCAATGGTCATCGCCCGATAGTCCTGAGTTGCCAGCCACTTCACGAAGACTTCCTGCTTCAAACCCAGCATCAGGGTGATGGCAGCACCCAGATGGTGGCCGTAGGCAAACTTGGCGAACCGTTCCAGCGCCCGGTCATCAAGCTGCCGGCGATCGGACAATGCCTTGATCTGGTTCCAGGCAATGCTCCACTCATGGGCCGAAAAACCCGCCCGTGCATGCAGCCGGTTGAATGCGATCGTGCTCGCCTTTTCCATGGTCTGCGGATCGGCTGCCCGGGAAATGGTCTGGAGTTGACCCAGAACCTTTTGGCCAGCATCGCTGACACGGTTTGCAAGGGCAGACCAGTCCACCTTGCGGCGGCTGAGTTTTTGCGTGATTTCCGCGCTTTCCGCAGCCTTTTCAACCAGATCGCTCAGCGTATCATTTGTTAGCTGCGCAGTTTCGTTTTCGACCAGCCGGCCAATGGACGCGTCCTGGCCGTGATCGACGATGGCGTGCCCGACCCGATCGCTGACATCCTGCCGGCCGGCAATGATGACGCGATGGTCTTCGCTCTGCCCGGCCACGATTTCGATCAGATCGTCATCGCTCAGGACATTCGAGAATTCGAGCAACGGCCTGGCCACTTCGACCTCGTCATTGGCCAGTTTGATGACAACCGTGCCCGGCGCCCGCTGTAGCGGCGCCAACAACTTGGCGACCTCGCCGCGGGCCTCGGCCTCGACGAGTTCGGCCAACTGGCACAAGACTTCGTCATATTGTTCGACCTGATCGTCATCGCAACGATCGGACACGAACGTGAACAATTGCGCCATGTTGCGGAACAGTTGATCGCGTTCCGTGGCACCGGCATCACTGTCGAGCGCGCGAAAACTCGTGAATGCCCGCGCTGTCGTTTCAGTATTTTCCAACATACTTCCCTCCCGAGGGGTTCTCCGTGCTGTGCCACACAATGCCCGAAACCCTTGGACGAGACTTGAAACGCAAAAAGCAAGATTGAATAAAGTTTTATCAATCCGGCATTGGCCGAAATGCGGTTGACATTGCCGGTCAGCGCCCCCAACGTTGAAATCCTTTACAAAATGCTAACGCCACGGGGACGCGACGATGGCGACATTTCTCGTAATCAACACCGACGATTCCGGGTCTGGCAGCCTTCGCGACGCGATCGACGCGGCAAACGCCAATCCGGATGCGGACAAGATCGAGTTCGCGCCGTGGCTGAGTGGCAGTGAAATCAATCTGCAATCGACGCTGACCATTTCGTCGGGGACGCTGACCATCAACGGCGATATCGACGGTGACGGCAGCCCAGACATTACCATTTCAGGTGATCAGGACGATAATGGCGCCGATACAGGCGACCTTAGAAACCTGTTGACCGTCACTGCTCAGTCCGAAGTCACTCTCAACGCCCTGCATTTCACCGGAGCATATTTTGCGAGCTATCAGCAAGGTCTTGAAGCCGCGGTTGGCATACATAATGCCGGAATACTGACGATCAAAGATTCAATTTTATCGGACATGATCGCCGTCGGCGCTCATGGGTCAAGCATCAACAGTGACTATGTTAGTGGTCACGACGGCACGGCGGGGATCGTCAATTTCGGAACCCTCACGATCTCCGACACAATGTTCGACGAGATGCGTGCTTCCGGCGGCGATGGAAATGTCTATGCTAACCTCGTCTATGGACATGGTGGGCGCGCGACCGCCGGGATCCGCAACAACGGCACCGTTTATGCAAGCGGCATCGGTATCAGTAACGCATACGTTCGGGACGGCGGCGGCACTGTATCAGGTATTGGAGGCGATGCGATCGCCGGCATCCAAACGACCGGCCTGTTTTCAACTGCCAACGTTACCGGCCCGGTTGCGGTTTACAACAATACCTTTGGTTATGGCAGTGGCAGCAATGGCGACCATCTTGAGGGCGGCATCTACGGTTCCGGGATCGTCGCACTTGCGATGCCGTCCATGTCGAACGGCGGTCAGTTGGCCTATGTCGGCTTCATGGGGACCTACTTTGGATTCGGCGGCAATGACCTCATCAACAATGGTCCGCCAGACGGCTACGGCAAACTTTACGGCCAGGGCGGCAACGATACGATCATCACCTATGGCTACGGCGCAAGGGCCTATGGCGGGTCCGGCAATGACATAATTCGCAATGTGGGCATGCTCGCCTCGACAATGGATGGCGGCTCAGGGGTTGACCTGTTCGACCTTGCCGGAAACTTCTCCGGCTTGAATTTCACCCTCAATATGGCCACTGGCGTCAGCAACATCGGCACCGTCCGCAATTTTGAAAATGTCCTTGGCGAAAACAATGCGAGCCGAAGCGACAATATTCGCGGCACCGACGGCGCCAACGTGATTGCCGGCCGTGATGGAGACGACATTCTCAAGGGACTGGGCGGCAACGACCAGATTCTGGGTGGCAAAGGCGACGACGATATTCGTGGTGGTGATGCCAATGACATCCTGCGCGGCGGTAACAACACCGATACGCTGAGAGGCGACAACGGCAGCGACATTGTGCATGGCGGCTCCGGAGCCGACTTCCTGTTTGGCGGCAACGCCAACGACAGGTTGCGAGGTGGCGACGGCAGCGACGAATTGCAGGGCGACAAAGGCAACGACGTGCTGCGCGGCGGCGGCGGCAAGGACACCTTCATTTTCGGCAAGGGGTTCGACAAGGATTCTGTCCGCGACTTTACCGACAATACCGATCAGATCGCTCTCAACGACAATCTGTGGAAGGGCACATTGTCCAAGACCCAGATTCTGAACCAGTTCGCAACGCTCAAGGGCAATGGCGACGTCGTCTTCGATTTCGGCAACGGCGACATATTCACGATCAAGGACGCCGGCAGTGTCGCGATCTTCAAGAACGACATGGTCATCGTGTAGGACAGGAACCGGGACGCATGACAACCTTTCTTGTCATCAACAACAATGATAGCGGCTCCGGCAGCCTTCGTCAGGCAATCCTGAACGCGGAAGAAAGCTCCAGCCCGGGCAAGGACGTCATCGAATTCGCCTCGTGGATGAGCGGCCAAACCATCCAACTGCAATCAACCCTGCAAATCCAGACCGGCAAATTGTCGATGAATTTCGACCTCGACGGCGATGGTCTTGGCGACATCACCCTGTCCGGCGACAACGGAACGCAGGGATTTTACAAAGACGCCAGCGATATCGGTCTTCTGATTCAGGTTGGCGCATCCGCGAACGTGTCCATCAGCTCCCTTAATGCGGTCGGCGGAGGTGAAAACGCAACTCAGGGCGACCGAGCAATCGCCGGGATCCAAAACTACGGCATTCTGACGCTCACCGACTCCTACATGAGCCACCTCAAGGCCTATGGCGGAACAAATTACTATTCCGGCGGCAACGCGATCTCTGGCATACATAACCAAGGGACGCTGTACGTCTCGAACACCCAATTCAATGAACTGCGCGCCCAGGGTGGGGCCGGCACCGCCCTGAACCTGAGTAGCTACACCTACGGTTATAATGGCGGGACCGCTGCGGTCGGCATTTTCAATAGCGGGACGGGCGGCGTTGTCGTTGAACAATTCAACGTCAGCAATGCGCGGCTGTTTGGCGGAGACGGCGCAGGCGGGTCCGCACGCAACGGCGCCGGCGGCGACACATATCTTGGTGTGACCACGTTCGCCGGTTCTGTGGCGGGCGATCTTGGCTGGCAAGCCGCACAAAACTATTCCGGCGACAGCGGCGCCGGCGGCGCGGCGCTTCAGCCGCCAAGCGTTGAGCACGAAAACCGTGGCACCAGCGGACTTGTTGCCCGAGCGCAACCCGAATTCGGAACCATGCTTGGCGATGGAATGTACTCGTACGGTGCGGGTGGCGTGTTGATCGGGCTCGCAGGTCGCGACCGATTGAACGATTTTGGCGGCGGCGGTTTCCTGTATGGTGGTGGCGGGAACGACTACATCTTGACCAAAGGGGCCAATGGCAAGGCCTATGGCGGCGCGGGAAACGATGTCATCAAGAACACATCCCTGCTGGCCATCACCATGAATGGCGGAGACGGGACCGACCTGCTTGATGTCTCACAAGACATCTGGAATTTCGAGTTCAACATGGTGACAGGTGTTGCGAAAACTGTCAGCCCGTCCAATTCGGCAAAATTCTTTGATAGTTCTGCCCTTAATTTCGAAAATGTGAACGGCACAAACCAGATCGACAAAATCACCGGCACAAACGGCGCCAACATCATCATCGGTAACGACGGCGACGACATTCTCAAGGGACTGGGCGGCAACGACCAGATTCTGGGGGGCAAAGGCGACGACGATATTCGTGGTGGTGATGCCAATGACATCCTGCGCGGCGGTAACAACACCGATACGCTGAGAGGCGACAACGGCAGCGACATCGTGCACGGCGGCTCCGGAGCAGACTTCCTGTTTGGCGGCAACGCCAACGACAGGTTGCGAGGTGGCGACGGCAGCGACGAATTGCAGGGCGACAGAGGCAACGACGTGCTGCGCGGCGGCGGCGGCAAGGACACCTTCATTTTCGGCAAGGGGTTCGACAAGGACTCTGTCCGCGACTTTACCGACAATACCGATCAGATCGCTCTCAATGACAATCTGTGGAAGGGCACATTGTCCAAGACCCAGATTCTGAACCAGTTCGCCACGCTCAAGGGCAATGGCGACGTCGTCTTCGATTTCGGCCACGGAGACATATTCACGATCAAGGACGCCGGCAGTGTCGCGATCTTCAAGAACGACATGGTGATTATCTAAAAGCGGAGACCCGGACAGATGGCTACATTTCTCGTCATAAATACCAACGATTCAGGCGCTGGCAGTCTACGCGATGCTATCGAGGCGGCGGCCGCCGACCCGGATGCGGACACGATCAAGTTCGCCTCCTGGCTGAGCGGCGAAACGATTTTCCTCCAGGATACACTGACCATCGAATCCGGGACGGTGACCATCAACGGAGACATTAATGGTGATGGAGATCCGGATGTCATCATCTCTGGCGATGCGGGAGACGATGGCAAGTCTCTTGACGACGTTGGCATTCTGCTCCAGGTCCGGTCCGGAGCAAATGCCACGATCCAGTCCATGCATTTCACCGAGGCCTACGCGAAGGGGGCGAACGGATCAGGCTATTCTGGCGGCGGCACGGCCATCGCGGGTATTTCCAACCAGGGCGATCTCAGATTCTTCGATTCCGTGCTCCAGAATGCGCAAGCTTTCGGCGGCGATGGCGCATCATCAACAATCTACGCACGCCATGGCGGCGATGGCTTCGCCGGCATCTACAATAGTGGCACGGCCTATATCCGAGATTCGCTTCTCACCACTGTATTTGCCTATGGTGGAGACGGCGCCGATGGGACTTTGGGAGGGGACGGTGGAAACGCAACCGCCGGCTTCTGGAATTTCGGCACGTTGAGGACCATCAATGCCGGCATGAGTAGTTTCGGTGCATTCGCTGGCGCTGGCGGAGACTCCAGCACATCGGCTGACGGCGGCGACGGTGGCAACTCAAGACTGGGAATTCTGAATTACGGATCCTACCTGCCCCTGGGCCCTTCTGTGCATTCGGCCGGAGGTGCAAGTTTTGGGTTAGGGGGAACGTCCAACGGGGGTCAGAGCGGCGCCAATGGCACCTTTCTGGAAAACTTCGCGGCATTGCAGGCAACATATACATCTGGGTTTTCCCAATTCGGCGATGTCATAACCGTCCCCATTGCACAAACTTTCATGGGCTTGGCGGGCGCCGATAGAATCGACAATTCTGGAGGCAGCGGAAAGCTCTATGGCGGCAGCGGCAACGATTACATCCTGACCAATGGCGCCAATGTTAAGGTCCAGGGCGGCTTGGGCGATGATTTCGTAAGAAATACCGGCATCGGCAATTCCACCATGATGTACGGGGGAAAAGGCAACGACACGCTTCAGCTCGACAATGTCGGCCGCAATTTCACGCTGAACCTTTTGTCGGGCAATGCGATCAACAACAGCAACATTTACGGTTTTGAAAACATCATTGGCGACGACGACGCCAATTTTACCGACCGCATCACCGGCGACAATAGCCGCAACATCCTCATCGGACGCAAGGGTGCCGACATCCTGAAGGGCATGAACGGCGACGATCAGCTATTTGGCGGCGACCAGGACGACAAGCTCTTCGGCGGCAACGATGATGATCACCTGTTCGGCGGGAACAACAACGACTCGCTGCAGGGCAACGACGGCAACGATCTGCTGTTCGGCGAAAACGGCAAGGACCTTCTGGACGGCGGCAGGAACGACGATCAGCTGGTTGGCGGCGGCAACAACGATCAGTTCAAGTTCGGCAAAGGCTACGACCGCGACGTGGTCATGGATTTCCAGGACAATATCGACACACTGGTCATCAACGACAATCTTTGGAAAGGCACGTTGTCCAGGAACCAGGTCCTCATTCAATTCGCCACGCTCAAGAATAATGGTGACGTTGTCCTGAATTTCGGCAATGGCGACATTTTCAAGATCAAGGATGTCGGCAGCGTCGATGCTCTCAAGAACGACATGACAATCGTCTAGGGCAGGAGTGAAACTCCGATGACTACTTTTCTTGTCATCAACAACAATGACAGCGGCTCCGGCAGCCTTCGTCAGGCAATCCTGAACGCCGAAGAAAGCTCAAACCCGGGCGCCGATACGATCGAGTTTGCCCCGTGGATGACCGGCCAGACGATATTTCTTTCGGAAACGCTGACCATCCAGTCGGGAAACCTGACAATCAATGGCGACATCAACGGCGATGGTGATCCTGACATCACAATTTCTGGTGATAGCGGGGACGATGGCCGATCTCCCGACGATGTGGGCACACTGCTTCTTGTCGACTTCAATGCAACCGCCCGGATTAATTCTCTGATATTGGCCGACGGAACCTATTACGGAGCCAATACAGGCGGCACCTATGGCCCGGGTTACATAACTCCGGTTGCGCGATCCGGTCTTGCAGGCATTGAAAATCGGGGAACTCTAACCCTGACCGACAATGTCATCACCAATATGTATTCCAAGGGCGGCAACGGCGATAGCAGCTACGGCATTTACGGCCTCGCGGGGGGACAGGGGACGGCCGGCATTTTGAATTCGGGTCAGTTGACGATCACTGACACAGCGCTGGAAGGCCTTACGGCCAAAGGCGGGAACGGTGCAAATGGCTATGGCGCCTACGATGGCGGCGATGGTGGACGCGCGCAGGTCGGCATTCTGAATGGCTTCGGCAACATCAGCCTGCGAAACGTTGGCTTCAACAACATTAACGCGCTCGGTGGACAGGGTGGAGCGGGAGACGGCGCGGCGCGCACGGGCGGCAATGGCGGAGAAGCGACTGCGGGAATTTGGATTTACAACGGAACCTATGTCAGCGTCGGCTATTCCGCACTGGGCGCGTTTACCGCAAATCCGGGCTCGGGCGGGTCTGGCCTGGGGGGCGCAGACCCCGGAGTCCCGGGCTATTACTATGCGCCTGTCCGAAGCGCGCCGGGAATTCTGACCGATTACGATTCTGGGTTCACCCAGTCAGATGACACCCGCCCCACCACCGGACCGGGCCAGCGCATGTTCGGTTTTGCAGGAGACGATGTGCTGACCGACGGCTTTGGAGGCGGCAAGCTCTACGGCGGTAGCGGCGATGATTTTCTTTCGTCATATGGTGCAAACGTCATTGCCTATGGCGGGTCCGGGAACGACAGGATCAAAAACCTGTCACTGAACGCCAACACGATCATGGACGGCGGCAAAGGCAATGATCTGCTCGATGTGTCGGCGGATTCCTGGAGCTTCAAGCTCAACATGACCACCGGCAGCGCAAAAACAATCGATCCCAACAATCCAACCAACCTGTATGCGCTCACCGCCCGCAATTTCGAGAACGTCATCGGCACGAACCACGTGGACAACATCACCGGCACCAATGGCGCCAATACCATCGCCGGCAATGACGGCGACGACAATCTCAAGGGGCTGGGCGGCAACGACCAGATTCTGGGTGGCAAAGGCGACGACGATATTCGTGGTGGTGATGCCAACGACATCCTGCGCGGCGGCAACAACATTGATACACTGAGAGGCGACAACGGCAACGACATCGTGCATGGCGGCTCCGGAGCCGACTTCCTGTTTGGCGGCAACGCCAACGACAGGTTGCGCGGCGGTGACGGCAGCGACGAATTGCAGGGCGACAGAGGCAACGACGTGCTGCGCGGCGGCGGCGGCAAGGACACCTTCATTTTCGGCAAGGGGTTCGACAAGGATTCTGTCCGCGACTTTACCGACAATACCGATCAGATCGCTCTCAATGACAATCTGTGGAAGGGCACATTGTCCAAGACCCAGATTCTGAACCAGTTCGCTACGCTCAAGGGCAATGGCGACGTCGTCTTCGATTTCGGCCACGGCGACATATTCACGATCAAGGACGCCGGCAGTGTCGCGATCTTCAAGAACGACATGGTGATTATCTAGACGGCAACGCGTTCAGTCTCAGCCTCGCCACAGCCTCTGAACGAAGCCGGACCGTCCGCTGGACGGTGCCGCAATCGGCATTTTCCCCGTTTTATCTAGCCCGTCTCAGACCTTTGGCGCTCCAACTTGGGACCATCGGTCAATTGCCCGACAGACCTGATCCATTTGACAATTTGGCTCCGGCTTCAGGAGATCAATATGGCCACTTTTGTCGTTACAAACACCAATGACCAGGGCTCTGGCAGCTTGCGCGATGCCCTCGCGAAGGCCGAGCAGCACACAGGCACCGATACGATCGTCTTCAATTCCAACCTCGCTGGCCAGACGATATTCCTCGCTTCGACGTTGCAGATCAAAAGCGGAAACGTCATCATCAGTGGTGACACCAACGGCGACGGCGACGCCGATATCACGATTTCCGGCGACACGACGAACAATGGCCAGGGAGCCACGGATGTCGGCACGCTGCTTTCAATAGCAGGCCAGGCAACTGCCAGTATTGCCAGCTTCGTGTTCACGGACGGATATTCGCAAGGTTTGGCGTCGAACCAGGCCGGCGTTGCCGGCGAACGGGGAATGGCTGGCATCGTCAATAAGGGCCAGCTGTCCCTTTCAGACTCCATTGTCACCAACATGGTCGCCAAGGGCGGCACTGGCGGCGGCGATGCCGTCGATACCGATGATGGTGCCGACGCCTTTGCCGGGATCGACAATACGGGCACCCTGTCGATCTCCAACTCCTACATCGGCCAGAATAGCGCCTCCTCCGCAGACGCAAACAATGCGCTCAACAATGCCGGCGCCGGTGGGCTGGCGGTGGCGGGCATCCGAAACAAGGGCCAACTGGAAGCCGACGGCGTTCTGTTCACGGGAAACGTCGCTCTCGGAGGCGCTGGCGGACAAAGCATCAACCAGACCGGCGGCGACGGTGGCGCTGCCGGAGCAGGCATTTGGCAGGATGCGGGCTTTACGAGCGGCTATATCGGTCATGAAGCCGGCACGGCCACCGGCGGTGCTTACGGCCCGGGGAATCCCGGGCCGGGCGAGAATGGAAAGAGCTATGCGGGATTTCATGCCGAAGCTCCAAGCACGTCCAGTGTGGTCGTTTCGAATGAGGCCGTTTCAGATCATTTTGGCGGCACGGGTATCGACCTGATCAACATCGCCGCAGGACAAAACGTTTTCGCCCTTCATGGCAACGACACCATCGACAACAGGGGACTTGATGTTGCCGGCATCATTGTCCACGCCGGCAGCGGTAACGACAGGATCTATACCGGCACGCTCGACAGCTCGTTCGGTGACACCGGCAACGACAGGATTTTTGCTCAGGGCGACGCGACGGTGAACGCAGGCCTCGGGAATGATAAGGTCACGGTAACTGCGTTCACACCGGCCAGTTCGATGAAGGCGACCGGCAGCGCGGGCAATGACACCCTGGATTTCAGCGCAATCACGGGGCAGAATTTCAAACTTGATATGCAGACGGGACTGACCTCCGGCGCCGCAACATTTGCCAGGTTCGAGCGATTCATCGGAATCGATGACGCGGGCTTCACCGACCGTATCAACGGAACCTCCGGCAAGAACAGCATAGATGGAATGGCCGGAGACGATATTCTGAGGGGGCAAGCCGGCAACGACACGTTGCGAGGCGGCGCAGGCAGAGATTTTCTCGATGGGGGGACTCAAAATGACAAACTGCTTGGCGGTGCCGACAGCGACACGTTCAAATTCTCCAAGAAATACGGAATCGACGTGATCCTGGATTTTGCTGACGATGTCGACACCATCCTTCTCAACGACCGGCTCTGGAAAGGAACCATGACCAAGGCGCAGGTGCTTAGGCAATTCGCGACCCTTAACGACAATGGCAACGTCAAATTCGATTTCGGCAACGGCGACAAGCTCATCATCAAAGACGTTGGCAGCATCGACGTTTTAAAGAACGACCTCGTCATCATCTAGACGGCAAAAAAACCCCGGCATGTTACCATGCCGGGGTTTTCATTTGCCGGTGGCCGGCATCGGGCTCGAAACAGTGCGTTTAGTTCAGATCGAACCGGTCGGCATTCATCACCTTGGTCCACGCCGCCACGAAGTCCTCAACGAACTTTTCGGCATTGTCGTCCTGTGCATGAAGCTCGGCATAGGCTCGAAGGATCGAGTTTGATCCAAGGATCAGGTCCATGCGCGTGGCGGTCCATTTGGCGGCACCGCTCTTGCGGTCGCGCACCTCATAGACCCCCTCGCCTATCGCGTTCCAGGTATTGGCCATATCGGTCAGGTTGACGAAGAAGTCGTTTGTCAGCGCGCCTTCGCGATCGGTGAAGACGCCATGTTTGGTGCCGCCATAATTGGTGCCCATGGCGCGCATGCCGCCAACCAGCACCACCATTTCCGGCGCTGTCAGGCCCATCAACTGGGTGCGGTCGAGCATCAACTCTTCCGGCGTGACGACGTAGTCCTTCTTCAGCCAGTTGCGGTAGCCATCGGCGAGCGGCTCGAGAACCTCGAAGCTGTCGGCATCGGTCATTTCGTCCGTGGCATCGCCCCTGCCCGGCGCAAACGGCACCTCGATGTCGAACCCGGCAGCCTTGGCGGCCTGCTCGACGCCGACATTGCCCGAAAGCACGATCACGTCCGCAACGCTGGCGCCAGTTTCCGCGGCAATCGGTTCAAGAACCGCGAGAACCTTGGCAAGCCGCTCAGGCTCGTTGCCCACCCAGTCCTTCTGCGGCGCCAGCCGGATGCGCGCGCCATTGGCCCCGCCCCGCATGTCGGAACCGCGATAGGTCCGGGCGCTGTCCCACGCGGTCGCGACCATATCGGACAGCGAAAGACCCGACGCAGCAATCCTGGCCTTGACGGCCGCGACATCGTAGCTGGTCGAACCGGCCGGGATCGGATCCTGCCAGATCAGGTCTTCCGCCGGCACATCCGGACCGAAATAGCGCGCCTTCGGACCCATGTCGCGGTGCGTGAGCTTGAACCAGGCGCGCGCGAACGTGTCCTTGAAATAGGCGGGATCGGCCATGAACTTCTGGCAGATGGCGTTGTAGACGGGGTCGACCTTCATCGCCATGTCGGCATCAGTCATCATCGGATTATGCCGTTTGGACGGGTCGGACGCGTCAAGCGGCATATCCGCTTCAGCGATATTCACCGGCTCCCACTGCCACGCGCCGGCCGGAGACTTGCGCAACTCCCATTCATGCCCGAACAGCATGTCGAAAAAGCCCATGTCGAATTTGGTCGGCTCGGACGTCCAGGCACCTTCAAGGCCAGATGTCACCGCATTGGCCGCAAGGCCTTTCATGTTCGGATTGGCCCAGCCCATACCCTGCATTTCGGGTCCTGCGGCCTCAGGATCGGGCCCAAGAGCAGCGGCATCGCCATTGCCATGGGTCTTGCCCACGGTGTGGCCGCCGGCGGTCAGCGCCACGGTTTCCTCGTCATTCATCGCCATGCGCGCAAAGGTCTCGCGCACCTGCGCAGCGGTCTTCATCGGGTCCGGCTTGCCGTTCACCCCTTCCGGGTTCACGTAGATCAGGCCCATCTGCACCGCAGCGAGCGGATTTTCCATGGTCGAGGGATCTTCGAGATTTTCATAACGGCCATCGGAAGGCGCCAGCCATTCTTTCTCGGCACCCCAGTAAGTGTCCTTTTCCGGGTGCCAGATTTCTTCGCGGCCAAAACCGAAGCCGAACGTCTTCAGCCCCATGCTTTCATAGGCAATGGTGCCCGCCAGAATGATCAGATCACCCCACGAAACCTTGTTGCCGTATTTCTTCTTGATCGGCCAAAGCAGACGGCGCGCTTTGTCGAGGCTGACATTGTCCGGCCAGGAATTGAGCGGCGCAAAACGCTGATTGCCGGTGCCGCCACCGCCACGGCCATCCGCCAGACGATAGGAACCCGCCGCATGCCAGGCCATGCGGATCATCAGACCGCCATAATGGCCCCAATCCGCAGGCCACCATTCCTGACTGTCGGTCATCAGCGCGGTCAGGTCGGCCTTCAGCGCGTCGACGTCAAGCTTCTTGAGCGCTTCGTGATAGTCAAAATCCTTGCCAAGCGGATTTGTCTTGCTGTCGTGCTGGTGCAGGATGTCGAGATTGAGCGAGCTCGGCCACCAATCCATGACCGACTCGCCGGAATGCGTGTTTCCGCCGTGCATCACCGGGCATTTGCCGGCACCGTTATTGAGCTTTTCATCCATGATGAGCCTCCTCGCAATTGTGATGAGTTTGTTTCCCGCACGTTTTGGTCGCATTGATGACAGAAGGCAAATTGATTGATCTACTAATTTCAAGTAGATTTGCTAATCATGAAACTGTCGCTCAAACAGCTCCACTATGCCATAGCGCTTGCCGACCACGGTCATTTCGGCCGGGCCGCTGAGGCAAGTCACGTCACCCAGTCCGCTCTTTCTCAGCAGATCGCCCTGCTCGAACAGGCTTGCCGCGTGCCGGTCTTCGATCGGGGCCAGCGGCCCGTCGTCCCTACCCCGTTTGGCCGCGAATTTCTGGCGCGGGCACGTCAGCTATTGACCGAGGCCGATGCGCTCGAGACCTTTGCTCTCAGCGCCAGCGGACTGCCCGACCGTCCCCTGCGCTTCGGTCTTATTCCGACCATTGCGCCCTATCTGCTACCGACCATCTACCCGGCCCTTGCCACCGCGCGTCCGAACATCAGCCTCAGTGTTGTCGAGCGGCAAACCGACGATCTTCAAACCGAGTTGGTGGATGGAAGTCTCGACCTCGCGATGATCGCGACCGACCTTCCTGCCGACCTGCCTCTGACTGGTGAATCATTGTTTGCCGACCCGTTCGTGCTGGCCACGCCAAAGGACCTTCTTATCGCCGACCCTGCGCCGATCGCCGACCTGCCGCACGACCACCTCTTGCTGCTCGAAGAGGGTCACTGTTTTCGCGATCAGGCATTGGCGGCTTGCGGGCTTGACCGGAACGGCAGGCCCCACCCGTTTTCGGCGACCTCGCTGTCAACGATCGTAGAGTTCGTCGCTAATGGCCAGGGCATTACGCTGCTGCCGGCCATTTCGCTCCGCAAGGAAGCAAGCAACAGCCGTGTCTCCATTCACGCCCTCGCCGCACCGGGCGCGAGCCGCACGCTGTCGCTCGTCTGGCGTCGCGGTTCGCCGTTCGAAACCGTTTTCCGGGACATGGCAACACTGATCCGCGAAGCAACGAAGGATCAGTTGGCCGAGCCGATTTCTGCCTAGCCCAAGCGCGCGACAACCAGATGGCCCGGCGTCGGCCGACCGTCCTGCATGCGCACATTGATATCGTCCATCGCGACAATCTCGAACCCGGCATCGGCCAGGCACGCCTGCACGTAGTCCGCCGCGTGCACAAAGCGCTGATGCGGCGCGACCCTGAATGGCCGCCCGCCCATGTCCCCCAGCGTCTCCGAGGAAAAGACCAACAATCCACCCGGAACGAGATTGTCCGCCGCGCCCTCAAATAGCGGATCGAGCTCTCCGAGATATGGCAACACGTCACAGGCCGTGATCAGGTCGAACTGTTCCTCGTCATTGTCGGCGAGAAATTCCTCGACCTCCCCGCAATAGAGGCCCTCATAGATATCCTTGTCTTCGCAGATATCGATCATGCGCGAGCTGATATCGATGCCGATCATGTCCGTCACGCGGTCGCGCAGGGCCTCGGCGGCAAGCCCGGTCCCACAGCCAAGATCCAGAACGCGCTCGAACGGCCCCAGACCAAGCGCATCAAGCTTCTTTCGCACGAGATTGGGCACGTCATAGCCCAACTGTTCGACCAGAATGTCTTCGAACGCGTCTGCATGCTGGTCGAACAGAACCTCGACATAGGAATCGGGCGCCTTGGCCGGCACCGCGCCGCGTTCGAGCGCTGCAAGGCGCACCGCTGCACCACCATGATCCTGCGGATCGAGCTCCAGATAGGCTTTGAGCGCGGCCACCGCGCCTTCGATGTCGCCCGACTCTTCCAGCTCGAGCGCAAGGTTGTACGCGTCGGCAACGGCCGGCTCATCGAGCTTGCGGCCCATCAGGCACTCTCCTCTGCGCCGGGATAGATCCAGTGTTCCCAGATGCGGATCTTCACCGCCTCACCCATCGCAATGGTCCCTGCCCGTTCGACCCAGCCGACAAGGCCGCGCCGGTGCCGGGCGACCTTGGGAAACAGGAACCTGATGTCCTCGCGCCCCTCGAAATGGCTGGCGATCGATGCACCCGAATAGGAACACGGACCATTGTCGCCGTCGATCCGGACCGAAACACCACCTTCGAACATCAGGATGGAGCGCGGCGGCAAGAGGCTGAGATGAGGCACACCGGAAAGGGTGATACTGGCGCCGATCCATTCCGGTTCTATCCGGTCGATTTGCATGTCACGCGCCACCCCGGCCAGTTCCGTCCGGCAGACAATCGACAATTGCCGTTCATTGCGCATCTCGGTTCCACGCTTGTACCAGGGCTCACGAGCGCCGCTTTCGCGCAGCAGACCGGCGTGCCGGTCTCCCGGAACGCCCTCATATGTCAGCGTCAATTGGTCCACCGGCTCGCTCACGAACGTGTCACCCAACGCTTCAAACAATCCGTCGACTTCGGCCTCGATTGTCCGCGCTGGCGCAAACTCAACCATCGGTCACAATCTCCCGTTCCAGACGCCGTTTGCGCCGCTGCCGGAGACTATCATGTGTGTAGACGACAAGTGACATCCAGATCAAAGCGAAGCTGATCAGGCGAACCGCATTGATCTCTTCATGGAACAGAAAAACCGCGATCAGAAACTGCATCGAGGGCGCGAGATACTGAATCATGCCGATTGTCGTCAGCCGCAACTGCCGGGCGCCATAGGCAAAAAACATCAGAGCGCCCGCCGTAGCGGGCCCGGTGGCAATCAACCAGAACATGCTCCAGGGGTCGGTGTAAAAACCGGTGCCAATTTCGGATGCGGAATAGACGGCGTAACCGATCGCAAACGGAAACAGAACAAGGGTTTCAACCGCGAGCCCCGGTGATGAGCGCACATTCACGGTTTTTCGAATGAAACCATAAACTCCGAACGTGCCTGCCAAGGTCAGCGAAATCCAGGGCAAACCGCCAATCGCCTGCGCCTGCAGAGCCACCGCCGCGGCCGCGATTGCGATCGCGACCCATTGCTGCCGGTTCTGGCGTTCTCCCAGGAACACCATGCCCAGCAGCACATTGACCAGCGGATTGATGTAATACCCGAAGCTGGTAGCCAGAACCTGTCCGGTTTCGACCGACCAAACATAAACGAGCCAGTTCACGCTGAGAAACAGGGTGGCCGCGAAAATGGTCAACAGCGTTCTGGGGTCGCGCATCGCGGCCCAGACTTCGCCAAGCCGCTTCTGAAAATAGAGGATGGCGTAAACGAAGAACAGCGACCAGATGATCCGATGTGCAACGATCAGGGTCGAAGGCACAGCTTCGAGCGCCCGGAACATGAGCGGAAACAGGCCCCACATGACGTAGGCGCCCAGCGCGGCGGATACCCCGCGCCCGATATCCTTTTGCTGCTCGTCGGACATCTCACCGGCCTTGTGAACCGGCGCGGCCGGCATCAGTCAACCGATAGCAACAATCGGCACGCTCAGCCAATCAGCTTTTGTGATGGTCCGATGCAGTCGCTGAATGGGACAGCAACAGAAGGCGATGTGTTCGCCCGCTTTCGTCCGGTGCACCCTTAAACGATCTGAATATCGTCCTTCAGCGCGCTGATGTTTCCGAAACCATCGAGACTCAATTCATCCTTGCCGAAATCCAGGACCACCTCGCCATTCACCTTTTTGGCGAACTGATTGAGAACCTGTTTTTTGGTCAGGTTGCCGTTCCACAGGTTGTGGTCCAGAACGATGGTATCGACATTGTTCTGAAAGTCTTCAACCACATCTTTGCCGTCCTTTTTGTTGAACCAGAACCTGTCGGCCCCAAGGCCACCAGTCAGACTGTCGTTCTGACGTCCCCCGCTCAGACTATCGTTTCCAGCACCGCCATCAAGCCGGTCCCGACCGGTGCCGCCTGCCAGGATATCCTCGTTAGCACCTCCGAACAGCACGTCGTTTCCTTTGCCGCCCAAGAGGTTGTCGAGGCCCTTTCCTCCGTGCAGATCATCATTGCCGTTTTGGCCGAACAGCTCATCATTGTTCGCGCCGCCGACGAGCAAGTCATTGCCGCCGCGGCCATGCATCATGTCATTTCCGGCAAGTCCCTGTATGACGTTTCGTGAATTCGTTCCGCTGATGTCGTCCTGCTCAGCGGCGCTGTCCGCTCCGATGAAGTTCTCGAAATCAACACCATAAAAGGCGGAGAAGTTCGACGGATTGGCCTGATTGAACGAACGTCCAAGCCCGGTTTCCATGTCAAGAAAGAACGAGAGATTGTTCTGGCTGACATCGAGCCCGTCCACGCCGGAGCCCCCATAGAGCTGAGCGGCGCCGTGGTTGGCGTGAACGATCATGTCGTCCCCTTCCGCTGCGATCACGGTCATGCCCGCGCCCTGAATATTGATCACATCGTTGCCGCTTCCGGCATTGACATAACCACCACCGCCCTGATGCGTGAGCGTGTCATTGCCCCCCATGCTGTAGAAATTCGTGCCCACCGCGATCATTTCACGGTCATCGCTCGCTGTTCCAAACAGGGATCCCGCAAGCTCGCTGGTCGCCAGATAGCTTGGGCCGCTGAGCTGCGAGGTCGCTGTCGACCCCGCGGGGGAATAGAACGGCCCACCCGCGATCAGTCCGCCGCTGCCACCCGTCAGCGTGCCTGTCTTGCTGGCAAACGTACCGCTTGAATAGGAACTGCCCCCGATGACGGGCCCGCCGACGGCATTGCCGCCGCCGCCACCATTAAAGGTATTGCTGTTGCCGCCATCGCCTCCCTTGACATAATTCGAGGCAAACAAGGCGCGGGTCATGCTGACGTTGCCGCCGGACGCCAAGACACCCGCATATGCGTTTCCGCCGTCACCGCCATAATAGCTGTCAGAGGATCCGCCCTGTCCTCCAATGGCACCCAACCCGTTGAATGAGGTGTCGCGGATTGTCAGGTTTCCGCCCGTCGACAGGATTCCGGCAAACGCATTGCCGCCCTCCCCGGCATCGGTCCCTACGCCATTTGCGGCAGCACCGCCCCTGGCAATCATGTAGGTCAGAGCAGAGTTGGAAATCGTCAGATTGCCGCTGTTGAGTATGCCGGCAACTGCGGCACCGCCCGCCTCGCCGTCGCTACTCCCTGCACTTCCTGCGCTGTAGGCGCCGTAAAAGACCATGGATTCAATGAAAACGTTGGCTCCGGATGAAACAGTCAGAAGGCCCGAAAGATCACCGCTACCCAGGCCGCCACCATCGGTATTGCCGGAGATGTAGATGTCCGGATCGCCATCCCCATCGACATCGCCATTGATGGTCACCTCTCCAGACCCAATACTCAGCGCGGAACTCAGAACAATCGGCTGGGTACCGAGCCAGGACACGAACGAAATCGTATCTGCACCGCTACTTGCCTCCGCGTCGGCAAGAGCCTGCCGCAAACTGCCAGTGCCGCTGTCGAAGTTATTGATGACCAGAAAATTCGCCATCTGACTCTCCATGATCCTTGGGAGGGTAACCAAAGCAATGCATGTCACAAAAATCGCCTAGCAATTGCTATGGAGACTGGCTATCCGCTAAAGAATTGACCCATGATAATACTTGAAAAACTATACAACAGTGCGGAATGCCATCTGGGCAACTCCAAGCCTGACTGGCCCGCCTTTGCCGCCGACGTCAAACAGGCGCTCGGTTCGGAATTGCTATTCTACCATCTCGCGCCAGTTGCTCGAGTGTCCGGCGCGCAAATGCCGGCGCCAAGGTGGTCAGAGCGGGTGACCGTCATCGCAACCAGCAACCCCGAAGCGGTGAGTGACTATCTCAGTCAGGACTATCAGCAGGAACCCCCGGTCGCCGAAGACGCGCTGGCACCTCTCGAGCCGGTGCTGAGGACGGACTTTCTTTCGGATGACGAGTTCCGCGCCCTCGGCCCCATAGCGGACCACCAGATCAGGCTTGGCGTCTTTCATAACGCAATGGTGCCCGCCAGACTGACCGATGGTTCAACCATTCACCTGCTCCTCTGGCGTTCCGAAGAAGAGGAAAATTACAGCGAGCGCGACCGGCAGCGGCTGGCCCTGTTCATGCGCTATCTTCTCGCCTTGGTTGACACGCAGTTTCTGGCGGCCGATGCACCGGACAAGGCCGTATTGTCGTTCGGACAAAGGCATGGCCTCACCGGCGCAGAAACCAGCATTCTGTCCGATCTGCTTCAGGGGCGCTCGCCACGGGACATCGCTCACCAATCCGAAAGAAGTTATGGCACCGTCCGCTGGCACATCCAGAACATTCTGGAAAAGTGTCAGGTCGGCTCACAAAAGGATTTGCTGCGCGAGTTCTATCGACTTATCCACCACTAGGCGGACAGCTGAGCCTGTCACAAACACCGGCATCCCCGCGAGACCCTTTTACACATTTCCTTGAAACGCTTTAGATGATGATATCGGTCCCGCCGATATCCTTGAGGTCAGCGCCCATGATCTTGATCTTGGTGCCGTTCGACTCAAAGATGACTTTGTCGTCGTTCGTTCCGTTCCACTCGCTGAAGTGACTAAGGGCGGCCTTTTTGTTGGAAAAACCGAAGGCCCTGAGGTCGAAACGATCCAAGCCGTCCCGGTAATCCTTCACGGTGTCGATGCCGTCCTTCTTGCCGAATATCAGGATGTCATTTCCAGCCCCGGAACTGATGGTGTCGTTGCCGGCACCTGCATCGATTTTGTCGTTGCCCGAACCCCCAACGACCTTGTCCTTTCCGCGCCCTCCGGAAAGTGTGTCGTTGTCAGCACCGCCAAAAATAGTGTCGTCATTATCGCCACCGCTTATGACATCCCGGCCGTCCTCGCCCTTGAGGACATCTTTTCCCTTGTTTCCGTTGATCGTATCGGCACCGGTCCCGCCAAACGCCGCATCGTCGCCCCTTCCGCCATTGATCGTATCGCCACCGCCGTCCCCGAACAGCCTGTCGTTGTCGTCGTCGCCATTCAGTTGATCGGCCTGCCCGCCGCCCCGAAGCACATCGTTGCCGGAACCCCCGAAAAGAATGTCGGCGCCAGCCCGCCCTTCGATCGTGTTCTTTGCGCTCGTACCAACTACCGTGTCCTGAAAATTTTTGTTGTCAACGCCGATGAAGTTTTCGAAGTTCATCGCCGTGCCCCAGCCCGACGTCAATACTCCGCTCGTCATATCGAACGACGCGCTTCCCGTGTCACCGGAAACATCGAGCGTGTCGATGCCCGACCCGCCATCCATCGTGGCATAGAAGGTATAGGTATTGACGATAGTATCATTTCCGGAACCGCCATAGGCCTTGGCCCCACTGCCGCTTGTGGTGATCGTGTCATCGCCCGATCCGCCATAGCAAATGCCCTGGCCCGCCGAATTGTCGATCACATCATCGCCCTGCAGACCGAAATAGGTGCCCCCATTTGCCACCGTGGCGTTGTCGGCCCCATAGGTGCCAAATCGATGGGCGGAGGAATCATGCTGAAAATCCAGTCCCGAATGATCACCAGAGCGAAAAATCGTGGATGTGTTCTGGCCAGATTGACCGGGTGTTCCAAAAGTCGGATCTGCATGTCCCTCGCCTCCGGCAGCACCCCCTCCGCCATTTGAGCCCAGAATTCCGCTCGCGGTACCACCATTCAGCAACAATGCGCTAACCGCATCCCCGCCATCACCGCCCCAATTGTAGGCGTTGCCGCCGTTGCCACCGTTGGAAGACGAACCCTGCGACATGGTTCGGTTGAGCACCAGCAAAGAAGACGCGCCGCCCGAATAAATCCCCGCAACGCCATCGCCACCATCGCCACCAAAGTTATAGCCATATGCCGCGGCGGCGCCGTCTGCACGATTGTTCAGCAAGAGCGAATCCGTCATCGTCAGGCTGCCACGATTGAAGACTGAGCCGAAGGCGCTCGCCCCATCCTGCGAATGACCATCAAAGTTAAAAAGGGGGCCTCCGCTGGCGCCGGCCCTCGCAAGATTGTCCCGAATGATCGAGTCCGTGATGGTCAGCGTCCCGTCATTGCGGATGCCGGCAATCGCGTCCTCGCCAGCTTGACCGGCGTTCGTCGCGTCCGCGCCTTTGGCATAGCCATCGGCGAACACAAGCGATCGCACATTCGCCGTCGCACCCACATTGACTTTCAGTAAGATGCCAACATCCGCCTGATCGGCACCGTCATTGCCCGTATCGCCAGAAATTGTGATGTCCGGATCACCGTCACCATCAAGATCGCCGTCGATGGTCACGGTGCCTTGAGTGATCGTCAGTGTCGAGCCGAGATAGATGCTTTTGTCACTCACGCCAGCCAGGCTTTTGTCGAACACGATCGTGTCGACGTTTGCACTTGCGTTGGCCTGCTCGATAGCGGCCCGCAGACTGCCCGTACCGGAATCATTGAAATTGGTGACAACAAGTCTGGCCATTGGTCGCGTCCTGGTCGAGAAATTCGTGGGTCATTACAGGGGTGCACCAGGCCGAGGTCAAGTCACAAACGGGCATGCGCGCGTGGGAATTTGACAAATATCCGCTACTTCCCGGCCGATTTCATCGTGATCCGGTTGGCCTTGGTCGGGTGATTTTCGTTCCAGAACTGCAGCCCCTCGAACTGCTTGAACAGATCGGGTGGCAACACGGTGTTGCGCGGTTTCCACTCGACCTTCTTGCGCACCGTATGCAGGTCCTTGGCCATCATGAAATTATCGAAATCCTCGGCCTGATATTCGACATCGTCAAAATCATGCTTGAACTCATCGAGCCCGGTGAACTGGTAGATCAGTTCCATCGTATCGGCCGGATATTTGACGAGGAGGTCGTATTCAACCAGCAGCAGTTTGTCCGCATGCTCGCCAAAATAGGCTTCCTTGAGCGCCGACCAGGCAAACCCGATCATCCGGTCGCGGCGCTGCAATGCGTCCGCCCGGCTGAACACGGTTGAACTTTCCGCGTCCGAAAACATCCGCGAATGATCAAGCGCGTTCTTGCGGATCAGGACCTCGACCGAATCGAGGATCCAGGCCGGGTTGCGGACACAGCAGATGACCTTTGAACCGGGAAAGAGCTCCTGCAGGATGGCCATCCGAGTGGTCCACAGCCGGTTCGTGTCGAAGATGATCTCGCGCGGTTCGTCCATCTCACCATAATAGGAATCGAAAACCGATCTGAGGATCGCCCGCTTCTGCCGCTCGGTCAGAAAGATGGCGAATTCGTTCCCCGCGCCCATTGACGAGAAAATCGACCGGAAAATGTGCCCGATCGGGCTCGACATGCCCGCATGAATTTTCGGATTCTGCCGCAGGATAGCGGACAGAAGGGTCGACCCGCTGCGCGGCAACCCCGAAATGAAATGAAATGTATGGTCCACGGAATCCCCAAACATCAATCTGGTGTTCCGTGGACCCTACGTGAAGGTCCCTCGCCTGTCAGCACCCAAACACCCCGACGGCTGCGTGATTGCCGGTCGCCGGTAAAAACTTGCAGGCCGGCGGGCGGGTCAAACGAAATCCATGTCGTTCTTGATCTCGTCGACCGTGCTGGCACCCTTGACCGTCAGCTTGTCGCCGTTGCCGAAGTCAAACACCACGTTGCCGTTCGAATTCAACACGGCAAACTCCTTGAGAAAACTGGCCTTCGACTGTCCGGCGCTCGATTTCAGATTGCTGGAAAACTGGATCGTGTCGATATCGTCCTCGAAATCCAGGAAGGTGTCGCGATCATAACCCTTTTTGTAGACGATCGTGTCGGCTCCGGCCTCTCCCTTGACCCTGTCATTATCCCGCCCACCATCCAGCAAATCGCCGTCATCCCCACCGAAAAGCCGGTCAATGCCGTTATTGCCGCGCAGAATGTCTACTCCGGTTCCGCCGGTCACGGTGTCGTTTCCTCTGCCGCCATTGATCTGATCATCCTGGTCTCCGCCAAGAATGATGTCCGCTCCCCGGCCTCCGACCAATATGTCGTTGCCATTGCGGCCGGAAATGAAGTCAGCACCGTTGGTGCCAATAATCTGATCCGAAAAACCGGCATCATTGATCCCGTAAACCTTTTCAAATCCGGCGAATGTGGATCCGTTGGTCGCGTTTCCGGTCCGCATGTCGAGGCTGAGATTGAGACCTGTGGTTTCGAAAATCAAAGTGTCGTTGCCAAGGCCACCATTGGCACCCATTCCGCTGAACGAGGAAACGTGGAATATGTCGTTCCCTCGGTTGCCGTGGGCGTAAAGCGCATTTGAGAGCACGAAGGAATCGTCCCCCGCCCCGCCATAGTTCAGGGTCCCAAGACCGGTGGAGGTAATGTTGTCGTGACCAGCGCCGCCGCGGATCGTCACGCTATAACCCGAACTGTTGTCAATCGTGTCATCGCCATCCAACCCAAAAATGACATCCCAGGGATCGGAGCTGACAACAATATTGTTGCTTCCAGAGGTTCCAAACGCGTTATAGACGGACTCGTTCCAGGCCTGTGTGGCTGGATCGATGGTTCCGCCAAGCTGATAGATGGAGGCACTGTCAGAACCGGCCGCGCCAGCCGTTCCTAAATTTGTTCCGCCTCCTGCCCCGGCCACTCTGATCCCGCCGGAATATCCGATGATCGCATCGACGTTACCGCTCGTCTGGAAGATGCCCGCCGCCGCATGCCCCCCCTGGCCCGCGGTGAATGCATATGAATATCCGCCGGTACCGCCGAACGCATAATTGTTGACGAACAAGACCCCAATGGCCTCCAGATTACCCGCGTTCAGGATGCCGGACACGCCCCGGCCGCCATCACCGGCGGCAAATTCAGATGCCCCGGCGGCCCTGCCGAATGCGTGGTTTGCCTCGAAATAGCTGTCGCTGATTATCAGGGTTCCGGAATTGTAGATGCCGGCCGTCGCCGATGCGGCGTCTTCGGATCCCGACGGACTGATCGTGTAGCCCCCGGAAAGGCCACCATATGCGTAACTGCCGCTGAAGTGGCTGTTCTCGATCGTCAGCGAACCCTTATTGAAGATGCCGGCGACAGCATCTTCGCCGGCTTCTCCCGGGTTGATGCCATTGGCACCCTTGGCAAAAGCATTCACGAACTGGAGTGAACTCAGTGTGACGTCGGCCGCCGAATTTACCTGAACCAGAACGCCGAGGTCCGTGACCTCCCCTGTGCCGCTGTCGTCAGAGTCCCCGGACAGGAATATGTCGGCCTCACCGTCACCATCGATGTCGCCATCAATCGTGACGTTTCCCCGTTTGATCGTCAGCGTGTTTTGCAGGAAGATAGACTGACCGGTCAACGAGGCGTCAAACTGGATCGTATCCGCGCCGTCCCCGTTTTTGTTCGCAAGATTGATTGCTCGCCGCAGGCTTCCAGCACCGGAATCTGCTGTGCTTGTAACAAGAAAAGTTGCCATGGTGATGCGTCCTCCAGCTCATGGCCAATTTTGAGAAAAGCACCATTTCCGCAGACGTGACGCAATGCAAGCGGCTTTTTTTGCATGGTCCGCATTGAGAACACTGCCCTCGCCAAAGTCGCCCTATTGTCTAAATTTCTGAAGCGGGCGGCAAACTCTCACATCGAGAGGAAAGTCAGACAAACGCAATGTCGTTCTTGAGCGCGGAGAGATTGCCAACGCCATCCACGACGAGCCTGTCGCCGTCGCCGAATTTGAAAACGGCATCACCGTTCTGGACGGAAGCAAAAGCGGCGATGAACTCGGATTTCTTCATCGATCCGGCATTCAGGCGCTTTGCGAAATAGATCGTGTCCCGATCGTTTTCGAAGTCTTTGATGACGTCGACATCGTATCCCCGG
Source organism: Hyphomicrobiaceae bacterium (assembly GCA_020638065.1). Taxonomy (GTDB): domain Bacteria; phylum Pseudomonadota; class Alphaproteobacteria; order Rhizobiales; family Devosiaceae; genus JACKJF01. Next base: position 80,728 of record JACKJG010000013.1, read on the forward strand.
TCGAAGAAGAATTGGTCTGCGCCACGCCCTCCATAAAGCTGGTCGTGTCCCGTGCCTGCACCGAGCGCATCTGCACCGCGTCCCCCGGCAATTCGGTCATTGCCTCCCGCCCCGAAAATCTCGTCGTTGCCGCCCAAACCATCGATAAAGTCCCTTTTTCCGCTGCCCAGAAGCTGGTCATCATAGGTGTCCTCTCCGAACAGGAAGACGCGGTCTGTTTTCTCGTTTTTCAGAAAGGCATTCTGTTTCAGGTTCGAACTGACCACGCCGTCGCGGAAATCAAATATCGCAACATCATCGACCTGAATGATCTTGTCGAATTGCGACTTGTAAATCCGCGTGAGCGCGTCACCCATGCCATAATTGCTGTGCGCCCAATTATGGTTCTTGATGTTGAACGACGTTTTGGCGTCATTGTTGCCGTAGTCGAAATACCAGCGCCAGGTCCCGTTATCGCTGTGACTGCGAATCTCGAATTCGAACATTTTGCGGAGTGCGCTTCCGCTTGGAAGCGCCTCGACATCCGAATTCTTTACAAAGAACAGATCCGCAAACGTATCGTAAGTGCCAAGCGCTGGGTCAGTATCGTCGTAATTCTTCTTGTAGGTATTGTACGATTGAAACAGCCAATCGTTCGCAGCGCCAATATTCAATACGGAACCGTCTTTGACAACATATTCCGACCCAAATGAAACAAAAGTGGCGTTTGCCTTCTTGATATCGAAGTGATCGGAAAACGATCTGGACAATTCGTTGGTAGCCACGCCACCGAGGCTGAAACCGGTCACCAGGAGCTTCGAAGATGGCGTCATGATGCCGTCCAGAGCACGATAGACCTCGCCGAAATCGTCGGCATAATCTGTGTTGAACTGCGGCGGAGCCGGCAGGATTTCGGGAAACACCTTTTTCAAATCGGAATAGGTGATGGGCGTGAATGCGATGGCATACTTGCCAGGGTGCTTGGTGTCCTTGAACACGCTAAGGCCGATATCGCTGTTGTAGCTCGACGCGAAGAACTTTCGCCCAGACTTGCCACTCAAGCCAAGTTCACCCGCCGTCATGGGCTCCCAGGAGCCTGTCTTTTGGGGAACAATTCCGGTGCTGATGTACTTGAATGCCTTGATCAAACCAATGGCCGCCGTAACGAAGGAGCGGCTGGCCATTTCATCGAAATTCATAATGGATTATGCCCTGATTAGCCGGAAAAAACCTGCAATTCAGATTTGTAGGGACCCGTCTGCGGCGAAGTCAAGCAGCCAGCCTTCCTCAGAGCGCGTCCAGAGAAATGCAAAAATCTTTTGGTGCCGAATGCGGCAAGCAATCAGGCAACGGACAGCCGGGCGCGCCGGAAATGGATTTGCTTCGAACCAAGGCTCGTTTCGTGCGCAACAACAGAAAACGGCGAATATCAAACGATGCTGATATCATCGTAGAGCTGAGAGACCGAACTCAGGCCCTTGATGGTGATGGATTCATTGGGCGAAAACGTCAACACCACGTTTCCATCAGCATCAAGGCTGGAAAAGTGGTAGAGCACGTCTGCGACGCTCAGGGTTCCCGACCACAATTTGTGATTGAGCACCAAAGTGTCTGTGTTGTCGGTGAAATCGAGAACGGTGTCGTGTCCGCCGCCCTTCTTGAAGACAAACAGGTCGCTGCCCGTGCCGCCGGTCAGAGTGTCGTTGCCTGCCTCGCCGTTCAGCGTGTCATTGCCGGCGCCGCCATTGATCTTGTCTTTGCCGGACCCGCCAAAAGCCTCGTCCTTTCCGGAATCACAGTTCAACGTGTCGTTGTTGTTTCCGCCGTAAAGCTTGTCGTTGCCGCCACCGCCTGAAAGCTTATCATTTCCGGCGTCGCCCTTGAGTACATCCTTCCCGCCGTCACCGCCGAGCACGTCTTTGCCGGCGCCACCCTGAAGCTTGTCGTTTCCTGCGCCGCCCCGGATTTTGTCGTTTCCGTTGTCACCTTTCACGATGTCGCGGTCCCCGTCACCAAAGAGCTTGTCGTTGCCGGCCCCTCCGGAGAACTTGTCATTGCCGTTGCCGCCCTTGACGTTGTCGTCTCCGCTTCCGCCATTGGCCGAGTCCCGGCCCCCACCCAGAACCAGTTTGTCGTTTCCGCCATCTCCCTTCACGACGTCGCTGCCTGCGCCACTCGAAAGCGTGTCCTTGCCATTGCCACCATTCAGGCGATCGTTCCCGCTGTCGCCCCAGACCTGGTCATTGCCGGAACCGCCTTTGAGAACGTCGTTGCCGCCGTCCCCGTGAACCTGGTCGTTGCCGCCGCCGCCATCCACATTGTCCGATGCACTTCCACCGAACAACTTGTCTTTTCCGCCGCCCCCGGAAACCTTGTCTTGTCCCTCATCGCCATAGATCAGGTCATTGCCGCCGCGGCCGTTGAATGTGTCGTTTCCCTTCAGTCCCAGAAACGTGTTGGCGGCGTTGGACCCAAGGACCTGGTCGGCGAAATCGGCGTCATCCGATCCCACAAAATCCTCGAAACCCGTAATCGTGAACGTCTTGGTGCCCGAACTGGCGGCACCAGTGCGAAAATCCGCAATCAGGCTTGCTCCGGTGACCAGCGATGCATCAAGAACGTCTCTTCCTTTGCCACCTTCAAAATCCTGCCCATTGGCAAAATTCGCGGCAAGAACACGATCGTCCTGATCGCCCGCATCAACTTTGGCGCCGGCTCCACCAGAAATAATCAAATCTCGGCCACCGCCGCCGTAAATGACGCCCCGGCCTGCGCTGTTGTCGACGATGTCATCGCCGGCAAAAGCGAGAAAATAGCCGTCTTTCGCGACGACTACATTGTCGTCACCATCCGTTCCGGCCCCGCTGGCTGCAATTGTCACAACGTTTGAGGTCGCACCGCCGGTTGCCTGCACGTCAAATGGAGAACCGGTCACCCCCAGACCGGCGCCACCGGTTCCAGCAGCTCCCGCGGTGCGAGTGGTCGTGCCGAGCGAAAGGTAACCGTCGATGACGCCGCCATACTGAAAGACCCCGGTAATCACGTCGCCGCCAGTGCCACCATAATTGGCCGTCGCCGTGTCTCCGCCGTCGCCCCCATAGGAATAGAACTTGTCCATGAAGACGGAAGACAGCGTAACGTCGCCGCTCGCGGAAATGCCGGTTGCACCCGAACCGCCTTCGCCCGCATCGTTGGACGCCCCTGTCGTGTCCGCGCCGTCGGCACCACGCGCATAGAAATTCTCCATGCGCACATCTTCAAGTGTCAGCGTGCCAAGGCTGAGGATGCCCGCAAACGCACCAGCCGCGTCCTCAGCGGACTGGGCGCTTCCGCCCATGGCTCCGGCAATTGCCATCATGTTGGAAAGCGTCGAATGGGCGATCGTCAGGTCGCCGAGATTGGTAATCCCTGCCACGCCGTCCTGGCCCGCCTCGGAAACCGTGCCGTTTACGCTTCCATTCGCTCCTTTTGCGTAGGCATAGGCCATGTCCACGCCGTCCAGCTTGACCTTGGCACCGGCGTTAACCGCCAGAAGTGTCGAAATATCACCGGCCCCCATGCCGGTATCGCCGTCATTGTTGCCGGAGACCGTGATGTCGGCATCGCCATCCCCGTCCATGTCACCATCAATCGCTACGGTGCCGGACTGGATGACGAGACTTGATTTGAGCTTGATCGTGTCACCCAGGAGCCAGGATGCAAACTTGATCGTGTCGGCGCCGCTGCCGTTCGCTTCGGCATCGGCAAGCGCCTGCCGCAGACTGCCTGCGCCGGAATCCTTGTTGTTGATGACGAGAAAGGTAGCCACGATGCGCTCCGAGATCTGGTTTGAACCGAACGTGCCGGAAAAACCTGATCAGCCGGTGAAACGTACCGCCAAAATTGAGTAAAACTGTCGAAAGCGGTGAAAGCGGCTAGTAACCGGTATCGGTCAGAAACCCGTTGAGCGCCTTGTTGAACGCTTCCGGCCCATCCATGGGTGCCAGATGCGCCACGCCGTCGAGCACCTGCGTTTCGGCGTCCGGCAGAATTTCGGCCATCATTTCGTCGCGCAGCGCAAATTCGGGCCAATCGAGCTTTGCCGACAGCAAAAGACAAGGCTGCGTCAATTCGGCCAATCGAGGCCACGCAGGGGCCGGCTGCCGTTCTGCGGTGCGCGCAACGTGCGCCAGCGCTTTTCCGTTCATGTCCAAAAACAGCTCACGAACCGATCCGGTCACGCGGCCCGCTTCTCCCAAGGGGCCATCAAGCCAGACACGCGCCTCGATTGAGTTGAGTTCGTTCAGGTCACCCGAAGCCTCGATCCGCTCATAATCGTCTTCCAGTACCTTGAAGTCGCCTTGTTCCTCGATTTCCGGCGCGCCCGACACTGCCGTCGCCATCAGCACCAGACCGAACACACGAGAGGGGTGCGCCAGCGCGAAATCGAGGGCAACCCGCCCGCCCTGTGAACAACCGATCAGCACGGCCTTGTCCACGCTGAGCGTATCCAGCACCAGTTTGAGGTCTCCCACATTGGAGAATGGCTCCGCCGGGTCATACTCCGTTTCACCAAATCCCCGGCGGTCGTAAGCGATCGTGCGGTATCCAGCCCCTTGCATCGCGGCAACCTGATCGTTCCACATGCGAAGATCGGCAACTCCGGCATGCAGAAAAACCAGCGCCGCCCCGCGACCGTTGACTTCCGCATTGAGCTGCGCACCCGGCGCCTCGATCTTCATGCTCTGAAAATCCACTTCAGGGTTTGCGGCAGAATGGCCGCGGCATGTTCGAAATTGTGCGCACCCAGGCCGAACTCGAGACGAACATCATATTCCTTGTACGCCAGCGCCAGTGCCATCTGGATCGACGCCAACGGCCAGTGATCCACCGAATTGACGATATCGCCCGCCCCGGCCTGCAGAAACACTCTGATCGGCTTTCGCGCGTTTTGCCGGACGATCGATGGAAAGGCATTGCCGCCGCGAAGGGCCGTGAAACTGCCAACGTGGCTGATCACCAGTCCGAATTGATCGGGCCGCAACCAGGCCGCGTTGAAGGCGCAGATACCACCCGAACTCATCCCGCAAATAGCGCGTTTTGCCGGATCATTGGTAACGTTCAGCCCCTCGAGCGCGATCGGCATCAACTCTTCGAGCAGATAGGTCACATAGGCGTCCGTCATTGAGTCATATTCGAGCGAGCGCACGCTCTGATTGCCCGGCGGCTGAGCCGTGATGTCCCCCGGCTGCACGAATAACGCAATTGTTGGGGCGAGTTCGCCTGCCCCGATCAGATTGTCCAGAACCGCGACGGCGCCGGTGCGTTCGAGATAATTGCGCCCATCCTGAAACACGATCAGATTGGCCGGACGTGTCGCGCCATATTGTGCCGGCACGTAGACGGCCCAGTCTCGCGCAATCTCGTCCCACATATTGCGATGCACGTGCCGGCCGCGCCGCAATGTACCACGAGGGATCCCCTCGCGCGGATTGCCGAGCGAATTTGCCGGAGGATGCGGCGTGCCGCGAGCCGCTGCGAACACGGCTTCGTCCGCTTCCCCGAGCAGAATGGTGGGAATGTCGAACGCGAAATTCATTTGCAGGTGTGGCGCTTGGTTGCCGACCCGCGCCGGGATCGTTCGTCGTCACGCCCGACCCGGGAAAACATGAAATTCAGAACGCAGATATGCATGTTTTCCCCGAACTGGCACGCGGCCTGACACTGGCAATCTCAGGCCGCCGCGTCAATCCGCACAATCTGCGTCAATCCGTTCCTCTGGTCAGGTTGGCATGCTCCTGCAGGGACATTCGGCCAGTCCGGCGTTGAAAATCTCATTGAGCTAACCCACGTCAAAAGGAGGCAAAAAGGCAGAGGAGGCCGAAATGAAGTCGACGAAGACCTGGATCCTGCTGGCGGATGGAAACCGAGCACGTATCGTGGAGTTTGACGGCCCGGCAAACGGTTTGCGCGAAGATGCAGGGCTGCAGTTTGCACAAGTGCCGATGAAGGCCGGCGAGATGCAGACTGACAGACCCGGCCGGTCTTTTGCTTCGGCAGGATATGGCCGCGCCGCGATGGCGCCACACACCGATCCGGTTGAAAAGCGGGAAGCCGATTTCACGGCAAATCTGGCAGCAACGCTGGACGAGAAACTACGCCAAAACGCTTTTGATCGGCTGATCATTGCAGCGGCACCCAAGGCCCTCGGCAATCTGCGCAAGGCGCTCTCTGCCCGGGTGAACGAAGTGGTCTATGCGGAAATCGCCAAGGACCTTCTCAACGTTCCAAGCGACAAACTCGCCACCCATTTCGAGGACGTGCTGGCCGTTTGACCTAGGTGCCGCTTGAGAACGTTACCAAAGCGGCCCCGCCGATCACCAAGGCTCCGCCAATCGCCTTTGTCAGATTCATGGGCTGAACGGGCACTCCCAGAAGCCCGTATTGGTTGATGACAAACCCAACCAGAATTTGTCCGGCAACCAGCAGGACAAAAAAGGCGGCCGGTCCAACCTTTGGGATCAAGTAGGACGACAGAATGATCATGAGCGCGCTGACAATACCGGCCAGAAACATCCACGCCGGAACATCTGCCATTCTGGAATAATCTCCCGGCCGCTGCCCTGCCAATAACGAGATGATGATCGAGGTGGCGAAAGCGATGCCAAAAAACGGAACATTGCCCATGAAGGGCGATCCCATGATTCGCGAGGATTGCGCGATCATTGGCAAGTAGACCGAGACAGCCGCACCGCCCAGCATGGCCAGAATGTAGTTGAAATAGAGCATTTCCCCCTCCTCAGATGTGCGAGGTCGAGAGTGCTGCAAGTCCTTTTGGGCAGCAATCGAAAATGTTGCCTATCGGGCGGCCGCCCACCAGTCCAGAACCCGCATGGCCCGAAGCGTGTTCCAGCGGCTCGGTGCGCCCACGTCGGGTTCCGGCACAAGGGCACCGGGATCCCTGCCGATCCGGTTGAGCGGCCAAAGCCCGTTCTGGTGCATGCGTTTGCGGACCGCTTCGATGGCATCCGCCATTCGCGGGTCGGGTTCGGCTCCCACATCACGGAAATGATCGAGCGCGCGCAACGCGTCATATTCGTAGCCGGACGGAAAGCCGAACCGCAGAATACGCTTGTCGATGAGCTCCTCCGTGCCGCGGCGATACATCAGGCGTCGATCCAGCAGATAGGCCTCGCCCTTCAGTCGCGCCCCGCGCACGTCGTCGGAGCCGGCCACTGCTCGCTCATACGCGGCCATCCCCTCGAGCACACAGATTGTCGAATGGACCGAGGAACGAACGCTGGGCGGTGCATCGCAATTCCAGCCACCGTCTGTGAGCTGCTCACCGACCAGTTGCGCTGCCAAACGTTCGCTCGGCACACCAAAATAGGCGCCAATCCCGAGAATGCGGCCATTCAGGCACGCCTCCACCTCGCCTTCGAAAAACAGTCTTTCGCCATGCTCCTCGAACCGCAACGTTCCTGCGCGTTCAACCGCTCCCTGCACCCGCTCATCTGTTGGCAAGACACCAAGTTCCCTGAGCAGGGTCAGCGTGCGGATCGTGTTCATCCAGCCCCAATCCCGGTCCGCACCGAACTGGCCGTTGGGCTGCTGCAAATCGAGAATGGCCGCGCCCCAGCCCTCGCGCGCAACCCGCACCCGCTCCGCCAGAACTTCATCGTCAGTCGCATGCACCAGACCGCGCAACACCTGCCAGCGAATGGCGGGATCACCCGCCATCAGCCACTTGATGATGTTTTCGCGTCTGCGCATGAGATCTCCGTTATGCCAATAGCGCAAATTTAGACCGTTCCAGATTGACGGGTACCAGGCCGAAAAGGTCCGAATCTGTTATTAAGTTGTTAGCACCTTGTTGACAGACTATAAATAGTTTGTTCCACTTTCGTTCTCATTCTGGTTCTGACGGAGATTTCGCGTGGATATGCAATTGACGGACACCATCGCCAGTCTCCACGCCGAACTTGGAAAACGCAAGTTCAGAACTGTTATGGCTGACCCACCCTGGCGGTTCATGAATAGAACAGGAAAGGTCGCGCCGGAGCACAGGCGTCTCAACCGTTACACAACGCTCAGCACCGACGAAATCTGCGAATTGCCAATCGGACAATTTAGCGAAGACACAGCTCACCTATATTTGTGGGTTCCCAATGCCTTGCTGCCGGAAGGTCTTCAGGTCATGCACGCTTGGGGCTTCCAGTACAAAGCGAACATCGTCTGGCGCAAAATCCGGAAGGATGGCGGGTCTGATGGACGAGGCGTTGGATTCTACTTTCGCAATGTAACCGAACTCATCTTGTTCGGTGTCAAAGGCAAAAATGCGCGCACTGAGGCGGCAGGCCGCCGCCAGGTGAACTATCTGGAGTCGCGAAAGCGCGAGCATTCGCGCAAGCCTGACGAGCAATACGACATCATAGAGAGCTGCTCAAAGGGTCCCTATCTGGAGTTGTTTGCCCGTGGCACGAGGCCCGGTTGGACATATTGGGGCAATCAGGCTGACGAAAGCTATCGCCCCACGTGGGACACCTATTCTTACAATTCCGTGGCGGCAGAATAGTCAAACGTCACAACTGCTTCGGGAATCCCTATGAGCACGAGCGGACAGGGGTTCCCCACTCCTCTCGCAACTCGATCCTGCAGCTTCCGCCAGTGTGTCGTTGCCTCTCCATATTTGTCAGAAACAAACCAACTCACCCACGCCTCCCTGAAGTTCTCAAGTTTTTCTGCGCGCTGCGTAATCTGTCTTTTCTGACGAGCCGTAGGATCATACCCATAGGGCAAGAGGTCCGCGAACGAGTTGATTTCACGGTCATCTGCAAACCGAGCTATTATCCCGCGCATATTCGCCTGTAAACTCGCGCCGCGAGTGATCAATCCGCCGAGAGAAATCACACCTTCGGTGTGCAATCGCTTGAAGTTTTCAAGGTCCCGATCATAGAAAGGATCCTTGTTGTTCCACTCAGTTTCAAGCGCCGCAGACCATTTTCCCTCGCCGAATGACTTCACATGGTCGATCTCGTGCGAAACGGCTTCAACCTGAATTGGTTCAGATTCTTTTGAGATCTGGATGGTCTTGCCGATAGTAATGTTTCGCTTTGACCACCCAAAATCGGCCAGCGTGCGACGAAGGCGTTGAGTAACCGGCGCTTCTCCGCCGCCTCCTGCCACCAGTTCCGTCACAGGAATCTCCAACGAAAGCAAAGCGTCTTCTATGTCACTCGCAGCGTCAGGCATGTCGACCTGGACAATGGCCTGCGCGTGATGAAGCAGTGCTACGTCAAATCCTTTGTCAATGAGGCGCTCAAACATCCCCCTCACCTCGTCAGCGGCTTGTACTTGATCCGGTGCGGGTTGGCGGCGTCCTGGCCCAGCCGCCTGATCTTGTCCTTCTCGTAATCCTCGAAATTACCCTCGAACCATTCCACATGGCTGTCGCCCTCGAAAGCCAGCATGTGCGTAGCCAGCCGGTCGAGAAACATGCGATCGTGCGAAATGATGACGGCGCAACCGGCAAATTCCTCCAGCGCCTCTTCAAGCGCGGCGAGCGTTTCGGTGTCGAGATCGTTGGTCGGTTCGTCGAGCAGCAAAACGTTGGCGCCCGATTTCAGCATCTTGGCCAGATGCACCCGGTTGCGCTGCCCACCCGAGAGTGAGCCGACCTTTTGCTGCTGGTCGCCGCCGCGGAAATTGAAGGCCGACGTATAGGCCCGCGAATTCATCTCGCGCTTGCCGAGATAGAAGACTTCGTTGCCGCCGGATATCTCCTCCCACACGGTCTTGTTGGCATCGAGACTGTCGCGGCTCTGGTCAACGTAACCGAGATGCACCGACTCCCCGACCTCGATCGTGCCGCTGTCCGGTTCTTCCTGCCCGGTGATCATCTTGAACAGCGTGGTCTTGCCGGCGCCGTTCGGCCCGATCACCCCGACAATGCCGCCCGCCGGCAGTTTGAAGCTCAGATTCTCGATGAGAAGTTTGTCGCCGAACCCCTTGGAAACATTCTCGAACGTGATGACGTTCTGCCCCAGCCGCTCGCCCGGCGGAATGATGATCTGCGCATTGCTCGACCGGGTCCGTTCCTCGTTGGTCTTGACCAGTTCGTCATAGGCCTTGATACGCGCCTTGGACTTCGATTGCCGCGCCTGCGGGCTCTTGCTCATCCATTCCGCCTCGCGCTGGATGACCTTCAGCCGGGCCTGATCCTCGCGCTGCTCCTGCGCGAAACGCTTGGCCTTCTGTTCCAGATAGGCGGAATAATTGCCCTCATACGGGATACCCCGGCCGCGATCGAGTTCGAGAATCCAGCCCGTCACATTGTCGAGGAAGTAACGGTCGTGGGTGATGATCAGAACCGCGCCAGGGAATTCGCGCAGGTGCCGCTCCAGCCAGCCCACCGTTTCGGCATCGAGATGGTTGGTCGGCTCGTCGAGCAGCAGCAGGTCCGGAGCGCTCAGGAGCAGTTGGCAAAGCGCCACGCGGCGCTTCTCGCCGCCCGAAAGATTGTCGACAGCAGCGTCTGGCGGCGGGCAGCGCAAGGCCTCCATTGCCATCTCGACTTTTGAATCAAGATCCCAGAGATTTTCCGCATCTATCTGATCTTGCAGGGCTGCGCCCTCGTCCGCCGTCTCGTCGGAATAGTTCATCATCAGTTCGTTATAGCGGTCGAGGATCGCCTGCTTCTCCTTGACCCCGAGCATCACGTTGCCGCGCACATCAAGGCTGGCGTCAAGTTGTGGCTCCTGCGGAAGATAGCCAACCTTGGCCCCCTCTGCCGCCCAGGCCTCGCCGGTGAACTCGGTGTCGAGCCCGGCCATGATGCGCAACAGGGTCGATTTGCCCGCTCCGTTCGGCCCCAGCACGCCGATCTTGGCGTCCGGGTAAAAACTGAGATGGATATTGTCGAGCACCTTCTTGCCGCCCGAATAGGCCTTGGACAAACCCGACATGTGATAGATGAACTGACGCGCCATGACGCGGGACCTCTTGAATCGCCTTTGAGAAATGCTGGCGCCTATCTAGGCTATCGGGACTGAAGCCGCAATCGCCAAGGGCGCGGCCCGCGGCCGGCCGGGGCCGCATGGACAAATAGTAATCCAGCTTTCCAAAGCGTAACTGGCCCTGGCGCGCAAACGCCCGCAACCTCTGCAGCGTCCGGTATCGGACACCATTCAGGAGGGAAACTGACATGCAAATTTCAAAATTGCTCGTTGCGGCATCATTATTGGTGGTATCAACGTCCAGCGCCTTTGCTCAACAAGCATTCACGTCCAAGAACGATCTCGACAAGCGGCCAGTCGTCGCTATTGCCACCGAGCTGGGCGTCGAGCCTCAGCAATTCGCCGATTGTTTCGCGCTGGTCACGCCTGCTGCCGATTTCAATCCGTCCGGCGAACGTCAGCATGCCAACAAAGCGTTGCTACTGCCCTGCCTGCAATCGGCCAACCCGGCACTGACCAACGATTTGCTGGACGCCGTGATGGACAAATATCGCGGTCAGCACATCTAGGACCTGCGCAGCGAAAGCGCCAATCTCAATCAGTTGAGCGGGGGTCAGCCGGCATTGTCGTCACTGGCCCCGGCTTCCACTTCGTTGATGTCCTTCACCCGAACCACGCGCCAGACATCAGTATTCTCGTCGATATCGTCGCCCAGATACCAGACCTGCGCGCTGTTGGGATGGGTGTTCAACTGCGCAAATCCGACCTTGTCCAGCCGGTACTGGCTGGCATCAAACGTCGCATTCGCCGCTTCCCTTGCCATGTCGTCAAGAAATGTGTCGGTGAACACATAGGCGCCGTCAAAATCCGATTTCTCGAAATCGGCCCCGGTGAAATCGACGTCGCGGATCACGGCATTGCGGAACGTTGTCACCGCCAGCGCCGCATTGGTAAAATCCGATTGCCCGATCAGCGCATAATCGAAATTCGCACCCGCCGCATTGGCGTCGGCAAACCGCGATTTGGAAATGATGGCAGCCCTGAAATCTGCGCCGCCCAACTGGCTGTGCCAGACAACCAGCCCACCACTGCCCTGAATCAATGGATTGAGGCTGTCGCTTGAAAGACCGCCAAGGTCCGAGCCGGCAATGATGGAGCGGATGAACCGCGTCTGCTCCATATAGGCGGCACCCAGTTGCACATTGTTCACGTTCACCCCGGAGAAATCGGCAAACCGCAACTGGGCATTTTCCAGATTTATGACGCTGAGCAGGGGCACGCGCACTTCGGCAAACGAGAAGTCCGCACCATTGAGCGTCAGCCACCCCGTCGACAGCACCCGGTTGTTGTAGAGAAGCGAAATGATCTGTCCGCGTTCCGGGCTGGTCGGCCGGTCGATCAGGCCATCCTGTACCAGGTTAATGCCGATTTCCGCATCCGCATCGCGCAGGGTTTGCACGACGTCTCGCACCTTGTTCACATCGGCACGCCGTTCGATCGACATGACGGCCAGCTCGCTTTCGCCGATCCGGTCAATCGGGCTGGCCAGATAGCGATAGGGCCGCGCCGCATTGGTCGCGGCAATGATACGGCTCCTGAGAGCCTGCGACAGCTCCTCGTCCTTGAAGATCGGAGCCGGCCGGCCATCCTTGGCCAATTTTGTGGTTTCCGACCCAAGCAGCGACCCGATTTCAAGAATTTCCGGAACGATCCCGGCCGACCGTTGCGCGTCGCCCAATTCGATCTGCTGCAGAAACAAGGCATTCTGATCGCTGAAGCGATCATTCTGCTGCTGCATGAGGCCGATCTGCGTGCGCAAAAGCTGGTTCTGCTGGAACAATAGCGCCGACCCCGCCAGCGCCGCAATCGAGGCGATGAAGGCGGTGATTGTCGCAACCATCCAGCGCCGCGTTGCCACCCAGGCATATCGCGCCAGCATCAATTCGCCCAGTTCGCGCGCCGCCTCGGTCGCCTCCGCGACCCGTTGCGCGGCTGCATGCTTGGCCACCTCGGCCATCGGCCGTGCAAAGCGCTCCATCTCGACTTCGGAACGTTTGACCACCGTCTGCAGGATCGGGCGGCGGAACGCGATGATCACGATTACGACCGCACCGGCCAGCAGCAACAGGCCGAACAGGACCAGAAAAATGACCAACGCATTGTCAATGATTGCATCGAGACTGACGAGCGCCAGCGGCACGCCGGCCACAAGACCCAGCACGAAGATGCCAACGCCCCACCAGACATTGGTCGACCGCGCGCCGGCGCCAAGCACCTTCGGTATTTCGATTTCAGGCGATGTCGGCTCGTCGCTCATGCGGGCATGCTTGTCCGCCGCCCGGTTCACGTCAAGCAAATTGCCTTTATCACCGGCCTGTTTCATCGGAAGCTTGGCAAAATCCCCACGTCCGGACTATCGTCTCAACGATAATATGGCGGCTTGGGACGGCAAAATGACAGAATCCTCAAAACCGGCGTGGCGCATGTTGCAGGCGGGACAGACTTCCGAACTTGTCGTCGCCAATGCGCAAACTGGAGCGAATGAGGTCATCTACTCCACCCCGGACCTGATCGAGGCACCGAACTGGACGCCCGATGGCCAATGGCTGGTCTTCAATCAGGAAGGTCGCCTGTTCCGCCTGTCCACACATGGTGGCGTGCCCGAACTGATCGACACGGGTTCGATTGATCGCCTCAACAACGATCACGTCCTGTCGCCCGACGGAGAAACCGTTTTCGTGAGCAATGGCGATGGACACCTCTATCGCGTCGCAATCGATGGGGGTGAGCCGGCGCGGGTTTCCAACGATCATCCCGGCCGGGCATACCGCTATTACCTGCACGGCGTCTCCCCGGATGGCAAAGAACTGGCCTATGTCGGTCTCGAAATGATGGACGGCAAACCCGTCACCTGGATTTGCACGATCCCCGCTGCGGGCGGCAAGGACAAGATGCTGACGGATGGTGCCTGCCCGGTCGATGGCCCGGAATATTCACCAGACGGTGAATGGATCTACTTCAATTCAGAAGCCGCCGCCAGCCAACCAGGACATGCCCAGCTGTTTCGCATGAGCCGTGACGGTTCGGGCACGCAACAGCTCACGTTCGATGACCGCGTCAATTGGTTCCCACACCTTTCGCCCGACGGTTCGCGGCTGGTCTACATATCCTATCCGGCGGGAACCATTGGCCACCCCGCGGACAAGCAGGTGATCATCCGGAGCATGGATCCCAATGGAGGGGGGCCGGCTGATTTGGACAGCTTCAACGGTGGTCAGGGAACCATCAACGTCAATTCCTGGGCTCCCGACAGCTTTCATTTCGCTTACGTGCGCTATCCTCAAGCATAAAAAAGGGGGCACAAGTGCCCCCTCGAATTCTCGCTGAATGGTTTCCGGTCTAGGCCGCTTCCGATTCCGCCTTGGTGACGAAAACCGTCTGGGCACCGATCTTGAACACGTCCACGATCTGATCCAGCTGCGTCGCCTGCCCCTCGGTCTGTTCGATCGCGGCATTGGTCTCTTCGACCAAAGCGGCGTTCGACTGGGTCATTTCGTCCATCTGGCGGACCGCCGCATTGATTTCCCCGATCGACATGGCCTGTTCGCGGCTTTCCTGCGCAATCCGCGTCATCAATTCAGCGTTCTGGCCGATCGCTTCGATGATGCCGCCCAGCTTTCCGGCCGCATCTTCCACCAGCCGCGCGCCCAGCTTGACCTCTTCACCGCTCGCCTCGATGAGCGCCTTGATCTCCGCCGAGGCTTCTGCGGCCGATTGGGCCAGACGCCGGACCTCGACGGCCACGACCGCAAATCCCTTGCCGGCTTCACCGGCCCGCGCCGCCTCGACCGACGCATTCAGAGCCAGCAGATTGGTCTGGAACGCGATGTCGTCGATCAGCCCGATAATGTTGGAAATCTTCGAGGATGACGTGGAAATGCGCTCCATGGCCTCGGTCGCCCGGTGCATGACCGCGCCACCTTCCTGCGCCGTCGTTGAAACCTGCTTGGCCAACTCGCTGGCATCGGCCGCCTGTTGCGCATTCTGCGCCACCGTGGTGGCCAATTGCTCCATGGTCGCCGAGGTTTCTTCGATCGTTGCCGCCTGCTTGGTCGTGCGTTCCGAAAGATCGTTCGCGCCGGCCAGAATTTCGCCGGTCGCCGTTCTGAGCGAGCCGGAGGTGGAGCGCAACTGACCCACGATTTCGACAAGCTTTTCGGCAACCTCGTTCGTGTCGTCCTTCAACTTGCCGAAGGCGCCCGAATACTCACCCTGAACCCGGTGATCGAGATCGGTAGCGGCCAACGCTGCCAGAACCTGCCCAGTCTGCTGAATCGGAACCGCAATGGTCTGCATCAGCTGGTTCATCTCGCTGGTAAGCTGCAGATACATGCCCGTGAAACCTGACGTATCGATGCGCCCATCGAGTTTGCCCTTGTTGACTTCGCTGACCAGTCGGCTGACTTCGGTCATGCACAACTCGATCATGCGGCTGCGCTCACCCATCTGATCGACGGACTCGTTGATGTTGCTGACCGCGGCAATGAACATGCCCTGCATGCCTTCGGGGCGAATTTTCCGATAATAGCGCCCTTCGGTGACAGCCTGCATGACCAGCGACGATTCTCTGACAAACGCATCATTCACGTCGATGAGATCGTTGACGCCATCGACAGTAGCTTTCATTTCGCCGCCGATTCCCGGCAACACGACGCGTGCATTGAAATCGCCCCGCCGCACAGCGTGAGTGACGCTGCGAATCTCGGAGAGGATTTTCTGCACCTTGCGGACCTGAACGAACAGCAAAACGCTCGACACAGCGATGATGGCCGCACACACCGCCAGAAGATAAAAGGGTGCGCCAATTCCGGCGAGGCCCATCGCCACGATGGTCGTGACCGTCGAAATGACGGCCAATTGCTTGACTCTAGAGAGACAGGACGAATTCGTCATAGCTCACGCCTTTCTCCGCCAGGATCGACTGCAACAGCGCGTATCCGGCTTTTTGTCCTTCTTTGCGATTTGTATGAGCCGCTTCTTCTTTCAGAAGCAGATCGTAGAGCGCGGTGATCTTTTCGATCGCCTCGCGCGTCGGCGCGCGCCGGTTGGAATGGTAGCCGACCACTTCCCGGTTCTCATTGAGGCTCGGCGTCACATGCGCGAACACCCAGTAATAGTCACCATTCTTGGCGCTATTGACCACATAGGCGAAGATTTCACGCCCGGCCTGCAGATATTCCCAAAGAAGCTGGAAAACGCAGCGTGGCATGTTCTCGTTGCGCACCATCGAGTGCGGTTGGTCGAGCACATCTTTCAGGGTGAAGTCGGCGATCTCAAGAAAGGTGTCATTGGCATATTCGATATGCCCCTTGAGATTGGTCTTGCTGACGATGATGTCGTCCGGCGCGAGATGCCGTTCGGCGCCCGTGAGATTAAACATGTGTAGCCCCATCCGGTTCACAAAAACCCGCGGAATTCTACGGATGGAGTGGTTAACGCACGCCTAAATTTCAGGCAGGTCGTCCTATAAGTTTTTGTCAAATATGCACAAAATATATGTGAAAGGCGGGCCCTCTGCCCGCCCTTCGTGATCAGCAAATCCCGCCTAGAACTCGCTCCAATCCTCGTCGACGGCATTGTTGCCGGCGGTGAGATAGGTCTTGGCGGCCTGCTTGACCTTTTCTTTCAGCCCCATGATCCCCTTGGGCTCTTCGGGATGGGGTTGGGGAGCAGGTGTCGCCTTCGCAGCCGGTTTGGCCGGTGCAGACGCCGCCATGGGCGCACTGGCCGAACCGCTCAGCTTGAACTGCTCGACAATCCGGTCAAGCTCGCTGGCCTGGCTCTCGGTCTGTTCGATCGCCGCGTTCGTCTCTTCGACCAGCGCCGCATTGTGCTGGGTCATCTCGTCCATCTGCCGGACGGCAGCATTGACTTCCTCGATGCTGGACGCCTGTTCGCGGCTCGCCGCCGCGATCGAGGCCATCAGGCTCGCATTCTCCCGGACCGAATTGAGCATGCCCAGAAGCTTCTCGGAGGCAATTCCAACCAGCTTCGAACCCGCACCCACCTCTTCCGCGCTCTGTTCGATCAGCTGCTTGACCTCGGACGAAGCCTCGGCAGCAGATTGCGCCAGCCGCCGCACTTCGACCGCCACGACCGCAAAGCCCTTGCCCGCCTCCCCGGCCCGTGCCGCCTCGACCGAGGCATTGAGCGCCAGAAGATTGGTCTGGAAGGCAATGTCGTCGATCATGCCGATAATGTTGGAGATCTTCGAAGACGAGGTCGTGATCCGTTCCATGGCGTTGGTGGCCTTGGCCATGACGTCTCCGCCTTCGGCCGCTTCCCGGGATACCGCTTCGGCCGACTGGCTCGCGCTTTCCGCATTGCGGGCATTCTGCATCACCGTCGAAGCCAACTGCTCCATCGTCGCCGACGTCTCTTCGATCGTTGCCGCCTGCTTGGTCGTGCGCTCCGAAAGATCGTTCGCACCGCTCAATATCTCGCCCGTCGCCATCTTCACACCAGACGACGTCGTCCGAAGCTGCTGGACGATGTCACGCAAACGTTCGACCGTGCTGTTGAACGCGGTGCGCAACGCGTCGAAATCTGCGCTCATCTCTTTGGTGATTCTGACATCAAGATCGCCGGTCGCCAATTGCGAAAGATTGTCGGCCAGCAACTGCACAGCTTCCTTTCGCGGCGTGATGTCCGTGGCGTATTTGACGACCTTGGTCACATTGTTGTTGCGATCGAAGATCGGATTATAGGTGGCCTGAATCCAGACCGGTTTGCCGCCCTTGCCGATGCGCAAAAACTCGCCAGACTCAAAGCGCCCGTGTCTCAGGTTCTCCCAGAACGTCCGGTATTCAGGGGACTGGGCATAGTCACTTTCGACAAACATGGCATGATGCTTGCCGCGAATTTCGTCGAGACTATATCCAAGCGCCTTCAGGAAATTGTCGTTCGCTTTCAATATGGTGCCATCAGTCGAAAACTCGATCACGGCCTGAGATTTGCCGATCGCATCGATCTGACCGGAATGATCGGCGGCCTGCACCAGGTACTTTTCGGTTTCCTGGTTTAGGGCTGCAACCTTCAACGCGTTGTCACGAAAGACCTCAAGCGCTTTGCCCATCTCACCGATTTCGTCGCCGCGTCCGCTTGCCGGGTTGTCGACTTCAAGATTTCCAGACGCAAGCTCACCCATACCTTTGGTCATGGCGACAATCGGCTTGGAAATCGAGCGCGCAAACCAGATGCCTGCGAGTGCCGCAAGGGTCAGCAGACCAGCTCCGACAAGCAGGATCAGATTGCGCATGTTGTTGATCGGCGCAAACACCTCGGCGCTGGCCTGTTCGACGACCACGGCCCAATGCGCACCCTCAAACTCGAAGGGTTGAGCGGCAACCATCATGCGGGTGCCATTCGAGTCCGCCATCTCGCCGAGTGCGAACTGGCCATGCATGGCCGTGTCGATCACAGCACCATCTCGCGTGTCCGCCAAAATGTCGTCCTGCTCGGTGCGCGGCAGATCGCTGCGAACATATCCGTCGGAACCGACAATGAAGGTCTGCCCGGTTTCCCCGAGACCGTTCAGACCGCCCATGATCTCGTTGATCGCCCCAATCGGCATCTGAATGGCCAGAACACCGGCGCGATCACCGTTCTGCGCAAATACGGGCGTGGCGATGAAGCTCGCCGGCACATCATAACTCGGCGCATAAGCAGCAAAATCGGCAAAGGCAACTTGCCCGCGCTCAAGGCCCATCGCATTTCGAAAGACCTTGCCCAGGTCTGTGTCGGCCCATTGGCCGCCGTTTTCAGCAAAATTGGTCGCGAAGTCGCGTTCCTTGAAGACGGTATAAACGAGGTCCCCTGCGGTGTTGAAGAGGAACATGTCGTAATAATCGTGCTGCTCGAGTTGCGTCCGGAAACTTGGATGCAGTTTGCGGTGAACAGTATTGTAGAGAATGGGATTGTCCGCAGCGTCGAGCAGATGTTTTTCGCCCAAAGGGTTCGGGTTGTCGTCAATGTAGAGCCGCTGCAATTCGGACATCGGGTCAACGTCTGAGCCTAATCCGACACTCCGGTAACCTCTCGTAAACTCGCTAATGGCGTCGGCCGTTCCCTGAGCTGCGGCAGTTGAAATCAGGTCTGCGCGAATGCCGTCAAAATAGGCGAGAAGTTCGGACTCACGCTCATGTGCCAGCAATCCGAGCTTGGCGTCTATTTCATGTTCAGCCGTGCTTTGGGAGATGCTCAGGGCAACAAATCCGATGCCGACACCAACCACAAGCGCCGAGCCGATCAAGGCAAGTGGCAGCTTTTGGGCAATCTTGAGCTTGTTCAATCCGAGCACTTGTTCTCACTCCCACACATATTGATGCCGCGCCGCCGCGGGTCCATGGGCCCGCCAGCAACGATCCGGATTTTCTGGCGCCGGACACACGGTCAAGTATTCTCGACAAGGAAGGTGAATAAGTAGTTACACGGATCACGCAAATGAGGGTCCCGCACCCCGGAAACAGTGCCCAGCGCGCAGATGTTTACAGCGGCAGTCCGGTGCGGGTTTTGACGGTCCGGATCGACATGTTGGAATGAACCTGCGCAACGCCTGGCAGTTTGGCGATCAGGCGCCGGTGCAGGCGCTCGAAATCGGCATGGTCACGCACCACGACCCGAAGAATATAGTCGAACCGCCCGGCCATCAGATGGCATTCAAGCACTTCCGGCACGGCCCGCACGGCCTGCTCGAAAGCGGCAAACGATTCTTCCGACTGACTGGCGAGGCTGACTTCGATGAAGAACTGCATGGTGAACCCGAGCTGCTCGGCGTTCAACCAGGCGCGATAAGCCAGCACATACCCTGCCGCTTCCAGGGCCTTGATGCGCCGGTGGCAGGCTGAGGCGCTGAGGCCGACTTCGTGACCAAGTTCCTGCACGCTGCGATCGCTGTTGCGCTGAATCGCAAGCAACAATCGCCGGTCAATCTCATCAATCATCATATTTTCTTGTGCTCTGAATTCAATATTCAGCAAAATATCGCATGATTTTGACATTTCAAACAAAAATAGGCAAGATTTTGCATCCTTCCGATGACATCCTTCAGGCTTAGCCCGAAAGGGACCAAAGGGCCGTTCATCAAGGAGGCACACCGATGCGCATTGGCGTTCCAAAAGAAATCAAACCGCAGGAAGAGCGGGTAGGCCTGACCCCCGAAAGCGTCGGCGAACTGACGATGCATGGGCATCAGGTCGTCGTTGAAACCAATGCCGGTATGGGCATAGGCGCGGAGAACGAGGCCTATGAAGCGGCAGGCGCAACAATTTCTGCCTCGGCCGCTCAGATTTTTGAGAAGGCCGACATGATCGTGAAGGTGAAGGAGCCGCAAGCCGTCGAGCGCGCCATGCTGCGCCCCGGCCAGGTTCTGTTCACCTATCTGCATCTGGCGCCCGACACCGCGCAAACGCAGGACCTTCTGGCCTCGGGCGCGACCTGTATCGCCTACGAAACGGTCACCAGCAACGATGGCAGCCTGCCCCTGCTCAAGCCGATGAGCCAGGTTGCCGGTCGCATGGCCGCCCATGCCGGTGCCAACGCGCTTGAAAAGTCACATGGCGGTCGCGGCGTTCTCCTGGGTGGTGTCCCGGGCGTCGCGCCGGCAAACGTCGTCATTCTTGGTGGAGGCGTGGTCGGCTTCAACGCGGCACAAATGGCGGTCGGCATGCAGGCCGACGTTACAATCCTCGACAAGAGCCCGACAACCCTTGAGCGCCTCAACAACCATTTCGGCGCCAGCGCCAAAACCCTCTACTCGAACGCCGCAAATTTGGCCGCAGCGATTGCCGAAGCCGATCTGGTGATTGGTGCCGTGCTCATTCCGGGCGCAGCCGCGCCGAAGCTCGTCACGCGCGACATGCTCGCGTCGATGAAAGCGGGTGCCGTGCTCGTCGATGTCGCCATTGATCAGGGAGGATGCTTCGAGACCTCCCGCCCCACGACCCACGAGAACCCGACCTATCAGATCGACGGGATCGTTCACTATTGCGTTGCCAACATGCCCGGCGCCGTGGCCCGCACGTCGACCTATGCGCTGAACAACGCAACATTGCCGCACGTGCTCAATCTCGCCGACAAGGGTTGGCAACAGGCCCTGCGCGACGATCCGCATCTGCTCAACGGGCTGAACGTTCATGCCGGCAAGCTTACCTGCGAGCCAGTAGGGCGGGCTCAGGGTCTCGACTGGATCGCGCCGCAGGCCGTGTTCGATCTGGCCGCCTGATCGATCCGAAAAAAGGTTTGAAGCCGGGGCGTGTCCCCGGCTTTTTTGCGTCCGGCGTTGCCCAGTTCCTGCCCCGGGTCTAAGAGTTTTGGTGAACCGAAAAAAGAGGGACCCCAACCATGATCATTGTCATCGCCACACTCAAGATTGCACCGGGGTCTGAGCAGGAAGTTCTCAAGGCCGCCCAAAACGTCATCACCGCGACCCGGCAGGAACCGGGCTGCGACCGGTACGATCTTCATGCCGATGTGACCGATCCCACCACACTTGTTTTCGTGGAAGAATGGGCCTCCCGCACCGATCTTGATTTGCACTTCGAGCGGCCCCACATGGCGGAGTGGCGCGCTGCATCCAAGCCGCACCTTCTGAGCCGCCGGGTCAAGGTGATCCACCCTGATCACATTCAAATAATCGAGTAGAACCAACACTATGCCATCACGTCTTGAATCTTTTTTCAAAGCAATCGTCTGGCCGCTCGTTGCCGTCACCCTGGGCGTCTATCTTGCCATGGTGCTCTGGTCGTTGCCGCAGCTCCAGACCTATTCGGACGGACAGCTCGCCTTTGATCTCAGACCTATGGGCTACGGATATGAGGATGCGCAAAGCCTGATTTCAGCCCTTGGTCCGGACGGAATCAATTTCTATCTCGGCATCCAGCAATTCCTTGACCTCTTCTACCCTGCCCTGATGGCCCTGACGCTATTTGTCAGCATCGCGCTGCTGCTGCCGAAAAACTTCGGCATCTGGCGGCTCATCCTCCCCTGGATCGCTTTTCCAGGCGCTGCGTTCGACTACGCGGAAAACACGGCCGTGCGGGAAATGCTTTTGGGCGGCCCCGAGGGTCTTGATCCCACGCTGGTCGCCTGGGCCAGCCAAGCTTCGCAAATGAAAGCGCTATTCTCCAGCATGGCGATGCTCTTGCTGGCCGTCCTTCTGCTGCGCTGGGGTTGGCGGCGTCTGCGTGGCGCAAGGGAAAGCTGACCCATGCTCGCCGGCATTGCCTCTCTCGTTTTCGTCCCACTCCTGACCATTGCCATAGCCCACTTGATGTGGTCGTTCGGGGCGAAGTTTCCCGCGCAGGACGAGGCCATGCTCGCCAAAACCGTGGTCGGGCGTCCCGGCATCGAGAAGATGCCATCGCGCTGGATGTCGTTTCTCGTCGCGCTATTCGCGCTGGCGGCCGGAATTTGGGCCCTGTCTCTTTCCGACCCCACACCCGACCTGATCCTCGACATCGGCGGCGTGGGGCTGGCGCTGGTCTTTCTTGCGCGCGGCATTGCCGGTTTCACATCCGGCTGGCGCCAGCGCTTTCCGGAAGAACCTTTCCGCACGTTCGACCGCAAGCTCTATTCGCCGCTCAGCCTGGCCATCGGGCTCGGATTTGCCCTGCTCACGCTTTTAAATGCGGCGCCGTTCTGAGTTCGAATATGCTCACCGAACGGTGGGGCGCGACGAAAATGCTACCCTTGGGTGCGGCCGCGTCACCGCTTGAACTCAGAATCAGGCTCCAGCGCCCCTCCGGCATTCCCGGCAGTTTCGCCTCGACGCCCATTTGCAGGCCGTTGATGTAGACCATCAACGTGTCATCACGCTCATGCAGCATCAGCCCGACAAAGAAATTGTCGGGCCGTTCCCATTCCCCCGCATGCTTGTGCGTACCGTCCGCCATGAACCATTGCGCGTCGGGAAACTGCCCGGCATGTTCGCCGGTCAACGGCCGTTCGACGCTCAGCGCCGGATGATCGTTCCGCAACCGCGCCAGACCGCGCACGAAGTGAATCAGTTCCTGGTCTGCATTGGCCCAATCCAGCCAACTGATTTCATTGTCTTGCGCATAAGCATTGTTGTTGCCCAATTGCGTGCGCCAGAGCTCGTCGCCCTGCCCCATCATGATACGACCGCGCGAAACGAAGAGCGTTGCCAGGAGGGCACGCGCGTCCCTTTTGCGCCGATGCTCGATCTCCGGATCGAACGTGACCCCCTCAACACCGTTGTTCCAGCTCAGATTGTGATTGTGCCCATCGCGATTGCCCTCGCAATTCGCTTCATTGTGCTTGCGTTCGTAAGACACGAGGTCGCGAAGGGTGAACCCGTCGTGTGCAGTCAGAAACTTGACTGAGTGCTTGCTCGATTTCCCGCTCGGCTCGAACAATTCGCGCGTACCCGCAACTGACCCGGCCAGGTCCTGAATGGACCCCGGTTGGCGCGACCAGAACCCGCGGACCCGGTCGCGATATTGGTCGTTCCATTCCAGAAACGGCTCGCCGAAATTCCCAAGCTGGTATCCGCCCGGTCCGATATCCCACGGCTCCGCGATCAGAATGCAGCGGGACAACAATTCATCTTCGCGGATGCGCGAGAGCAAAGGCGCATTCGTGTCGAACCCATCAGCGCGCCGGCCGAGGACCGTCGCCAGATCGAACCGGAACCCGGAAATGCCGCCTTTGAGCACCCAGTGCTTCAGACTGTCGACCACAAGGTCCATGACCACCGGATGGTCGCACTGAAGGATGTTCCCGCATCCCGCATCGTTGATGAGCCGCAATCCCCCACCGGCATTTTCGTAGCGGTAATAGGCATGCGGCGCCAATCCCTTGAAGCAAACCGTCGGGCCGTCCCGGTCGCCCTCGCCGGTATGGTTGTAGACCACATCGAGAAGCACCGGAATGCCGCGCGCGCGATAGGCATCACTCATCGCCCGCACCTCGGCCATGCCGCCGGGTGCCAATCGCGGGTCCGGCGCAAAAAAGGTGATCGGGCTATAGCCCCAGCTGTTCACCAGCCCGAACTCGAGCAGGTGCTTCTCGCTCATCCAGGCGGTGATCGGCATCAATTCGACGGCCGAAACCCCTAGCCTGTCGAGATGATCGATGGCGGCTTTTGCCTGCAATCCAGCTATCGTGCCGCGCACATTCGGTGGCACATTCGGTTGTAGTTTGGTGAACCCGCGCACATTCAACTCATAAATCGGCCCGGCACCGCGCAGCGGCAACGGTGCATCGGCATCGGCGGGCAACTCAACATCGATCAGCGATCGCGGCACCAGATCCGCGGTATCGGTACTTTCCCAGGCGGGGGCCCAGAGCGTGGGATGGTTCTGGAATGGCCGGTCGATCTGCTTTGCGTAGGGATCAACCAACAGCTTGTTGGGATCGAACCAGTAGCCCTGATCGGGATCATATATCCCCTCGGCACGCAGCCCATAGGTCGCGCCCAGCGGAACGTCTTCGACCGTGGCGCCGAACGTGTGTCCCAGCTGCCGTTCCAGCGGCACCC
>JACKJG010000014.1 GCA_020638065.1 Hyphomicrobiaceae bacterium
AGGCCGCCGATCGATACCAAGGCGGTCAATCCGGTCATCGACATGAAGCCGAACGGCAACAAGCAGGTGGTACTGAACTTCATCACGCCGCACCAGAAATGGGGCATCCACTCCACTTACACCGACAACCTCCTGATGCTGACGCTCAATCGCGGCGGGCCGGTTGTGTGGATTTCCGAAGTGGACGCCGCGAAGGCGGGCATCGTCGATAACGACTGGGTGGAAACCTACAACGCCAATGGCGCCCTGGTGGCGCGTGCGGTCGTTTCCCAGCGCATGAAGGAGGGAACCCTCTACATGTACCACGCGCAGGAAAAGATCGTGAACACGCCGGGCTCGGAGATGACCGGCAATCGGGGCGGCATCCATAACTCGGTGACCCGGGCGGTGGTGAAACCCACGCACATGATCGGCGGTTACGCCCAGCAATCCTATGGATTCAACTACTACGGCACCGTCGGTTCCAACCGCGACGAATTCGTCATCGTGCGCAAGCTCGACAAGGTGGATTGGCTCGAACGGCCGATGGCCGGAAACATGGAGGCGGCAGAATGAAAATCCGCGCACAAATCGGCATGGTGCTCAATCTCGACAAGTGCATCGGATGCCACACCTGTTCCGTCACCTGCAAGAACGTCTGGACCAACCGCGAGGGCGTTGAATACGCCTGGTTCAACAATGTCGAGACCAAGCCCGGCGTCGGGTATCCCAAGGAATGGGAGAACCAGAGGAAGTGGAATGGCGGCTGGGTCCGGAAAAAGAACGGCAAGATCGAGCCCAAGATCGGCGCCAAATGGCGGGTGCTCGCCAACATCTTCGCCAATCCGGACCTGCCGGAGATCGACGATTACTACGAACCGTTCGATTTCGATTACGGGCACCTGCAGACCGCCAAGGAATCCGAGGCGTTCCCAACGGCGCGTCCGCGCTCGAAGATTTCCGGCGAACGCATGGAAAAGATCGAGTGGGGACCCAACTGGGAGGAAATTCTCGGCGGCGAGTTCAAGAAGCGTTCCGTCGACACCAATTTCGAGGGCATCGAGAAGGAGATTTACGGTGAGTTCGAAAACACCTTCATGATGTATCTGCCGCGCCTGTGCGAGCATTGCCTCAACCCAACCTGCGTGGCAGCCTGTCCGTCCGGCGCGATCTACAAGCGCGAGGATGATGGTATCGTCCTGATCGATCAAGAAAAATGCCGCGGCTGGCGTATGTGCGTCTCCGGGTGTCCGTACAAGAAGATTTACTACAACTGGTCTTCGGGTAAATCGGAGAAGTGCATCTTCTGCTACCCGCGTATCGAAGCGGGTCAACCGACGGTGTGTTCGGAAACCTGCGTGGGGCGCATCCGCTATCTCGGGGTGTTGCTTTACGATGCCGACAAAATCGAGGAAGCCGCTGCGACGCCGGATGAGAAAGACCTCTATGAGGCCCAGTTGTCGGTGTTCCTTGACCCGAACGATCCTGAAGTGATTGCAGAGGCGAGAAAACAGGGCATTCCGGAAGACTGGATCGAGGCCGCTCAGGCCTCGCCGGTTTACAAGATGGCGATGGACTGGAAGGTGGCGTTTCCGCTGCATCCTGAATACCGGACGCTGCCCATGGTCTGGTATGTGCCGCCGCTTTCTCCGCTGCAATCGGCTGCCGAGGCCGGCAAGATCGGCTGGGACGAGGGGCTTCCGGATGTGAAATCCATGCGTATCCCGGTTCGCTATCTCTCCAACCTCCTGACAGCGGGCAAGGATGAGCCTGTGGTCAATGCGCTGGAACGCATGCTCGCCATGCGCGCCTATATGCGTTCGAAAACCGTGGATGGTGTGATCGATGAGAAGGTCGCCAAACGGGTCGGTCTTTCCGGCCAGATGATTGAGGACATGTACCGCTACATGGCCATCGCAAACTATGAGGACCGCTTTGTTATCCCCACGACCCACCGCGAGGTGGGTGAGGATGCCTATGACGTGCGCGGTTCGTGCGGCTTCTCTTTCGGCAATGGCTGCTCGGGCGGCAGTTCGACTCAGGATCTGTTCGGGGCGAAAAAGCCGCGCACCATCCAGACGCCGACCGAGTTCATCAAAGGGTAGGACAGATGGCAAACGTTCTCAAAATCATCTCGGCATTGTTGAGCTACCCGACGCAGGAATTGCTTGACGCCGGACAGGAACTGCAAGCCGCCCTGGATGCGGACAGTACGATGGTGCCCAGGCACAAAACCTGGCTTCGGGCGCTCATCGACGACCTCGCTTCACGCGATATCTACGACGCCGAAGAACGCTATGTGATGCTGTTTGATCGCACTCGGTCCTTGTCCCTGCACCTTTTCGAACATGTGCATGGCGAAAGCCGGGATCGGGGCCAGGCCATGGTTGATCTGGCGCAGATGTACGCAGCGCAGGGCTTCGACATCGACGCACAGGAAATGCCGGATTACCTGCCGATGTTTCTGGAATATCTCTCCACGCAATCGGCGGAAGAAGTGCACAACCTTCTGGGCCAAACCCTGCATATTCTGACGGCGCTACGCGAGCGGCTGCAAAAACGGCAGTCGGTCTATGCCAACGCCTTTCTGGCGCTGGAGGCCCTGGCGTCCGGTCAACCGGATCAGGAAGCGCTGGCGGCCCTGCGCGACGTTGAGGAGGATGATCCCCACGATCTCAATGCACTCGATGCGGTCTGGGAAGAGGAGGCCGTGACCTTCGGCGGCAATGCCGGGGAAGGGGATTGTGGCCCGGATCGTCTCCAGCGCCAGATGCGTGCAGCGCGCCGCGCACCTCAACAGGAACTGAGAGGAGAATGACGATGGCTGAACTTCTCAATGGGCTGGTCTTCGGAATCTATCCCTATGTTGCATTGGCCGTTCTCGCGGTGGGAACTGTCATTCGCTATGACCGCGAGCCCTACACATGGCGTTCGGGTTCCAGTCAGCTTCTGCGCCGGCGGCAACTGGTCTGGGGGTCGATCATGTTCCATGTCGGTGTCCTGCTGATTTTCTTTGGCCATCTGGGTGGGCTCCTTACGCCATTATGGATCTGGGACATGCTGGGTGTGTCGCATGGCGCCAAACAGATGATCGCCATCGTGCTGGGCGGAGTTGCCGGTGTTATCGGTATTATCGGCGCGACCCTGTTAATTCACAGGCGCTTTTTCGATGCACGCGTGCGGGCGGCGTCGAGCTTTGCCGACAATATGATCATTCTCGTTCTGTGGGTGCAGCTGGCGCTCGGGCTTTTGACCATTCGCGTGTCGATGCAGCATCTGGATGGTGAGGAAATGGTCAAGTTCATGTCCTGGGCGCAAGGGATATTCACCTTCAATCCGGAGGCGGCGAGCTATGTGGCGGAAGCGGATTGGGTGTTCAAGGCGCATATCACGCTGGGGTTGACGATCTTCGTTTTGTTTCCGTTCACCCGGCTGGTGCACATGCTGAGCGTTCCGGTGCGCTATTTCTGGCGGCCCGGATATCAGATCGTGCGCACCAGGCGCAAACCGGCGGAGTGAATTGATGACCACATTGCTTGATCTGACGGACAGTGCCGTGCCGCAGGGCAAAGTGAAGGTACCTCCACGTCCCGGCAAGGAACCCAAGGCTCCGGTGACGGTGAACGGTGCGGAGATTACCGAAGAGGCGATCCGCACCGAGGCGCAGCATCACCCGGCCGAGAATCCCGCGGCCGCATTCCAGGCAGCGGCACAAGCATTGGTTGTGCGTGAGCTGTTGTTGCAGGAAGTCGCGCGGCGCGGTCTTTCGGCCGAGGCGCAGATCATCTGCGAAGGAAAACGGGAAACCGACGAGGATGCGCAGATCCGGACGTTGCTGGATCAGGAGGTCGATACGCCAAGGGCCGACGATGAAGCCTGTCGGCGCTATTACGCGGCGAATAAACAAAAATTCTGCTCGGAAACGCTTTATGAGGCGCGACATATTCTGTTTGCGGCGGCGCGCGGCAATGACGCGGCACGCGTGGTAGCGCGGCAAAAAGCGGAAGCTGCGATCGTCGCCTTGAAAGATAGTCCGGATCGTTTTGCAGAACTTGCGGCATCGCAGTCCGACTGTCCCTCAAGAATGCAGGGCGGCAATCTCGGTCAGCTCACCAAAGGTTCGACAGTTCCGGAATTCGAGACCGTTCTGTTTACTCTGGAAGAAGGGCAGCTTGCGTCCGAGCCGGTTTCGACACCTTATGGCTATCACGTGATCCTGCTTGAGCGGGTCGTGCCCGGCAGACAATTGCCATTCGTAATGGTGAGAGAGCGGATTTCTGCCTGGCTTGAAGCCTCAAGCTGGAGCCGCGCGGTGGCGCAGTATGTGGGCATTCTGGCAGGGCAGGCCGACATAAAGGGCATCGTCCTGAACACGGCCGACGGTCCACTGGTTCAGTAATGCTTTCTGACCTTCTCGACCATAACAAGCGCTGGGCCGCAGGCCGCGTTGCCGAAGACTCTGACTACTTCAAGCGATTGGCAGGGTTGCAACAGCCCGATTATCTCTGGATCGGGTGTTCGGACAGCCGCGTGCCGGCCAACGTCATCACCGGTCTTGAGCCGGGAGAGGTGTTTGTTCATCGTAACGTCGCCAATCTTGTCCATCGTGGCGACATCAATCTGTTATCGGTGCTCGAATTTGCGGTCGAGGCGCTCGGCGTCAAACATATCATCGTGTGCGGGCATTATGGCTGTGGCGGCATTCGCGCGGCGATGGAGGATCACCGGCACGGCATCATCGACCACTGGCTGCAACCGATCCGCGACGTTGCTGACGACGCGAAATCGGAACTCGACACGATCAGAGACGATAGTGCCCGGCTGAACAGGCTCTGCGAATTGTCCATCGCGGCCCAGGTGCAGGGTCTCTCGCGCACCCCGATTATTCAGTCGGCCCGGAAACGCGGCAAAGAGGTGCACATACATGGATGGGTCTACGGCCTGAATGACGGACTCTTGCGTGATCTGAACTGCGATCATGCCGATGACGGGAAAGGTCATCATGAACATAAGTGAGCCCGGCAAAGGATCCGCGTTGGTGGATTCGTTCGGCCGCAAAGTCACCTATCTGCGCGTTTCGGTGACTGACCGTTGTGACCTCAGATGCACGTATTGCATGTCAGAGGACATGACGTTTCTGCCAAGAAACGAGGTTTTGTCGCTGGAAGAAATCGAAAGGCTCTGCCGGGTGTTTATCGGCATGGGTGTGCGCAAAATCCGGTTGACCGGCGGCGAGCCGCTGGTCCGGCGTAATGTGATGGAATTGTTCGACGGTCTGGGTGCTATGCTCGGTAGTGGACTGGATGAGCTGACGTTGACGACCAATGGCACCTTGCTCTCCCGCTATTCGCGCGACTTGGTGAGTGCCGGTGTCAGACGCGTCAATGTTTCTCTCGATACGCTCAATGCGGGGCGCTACCGCGAGATCACCCGGTTTGGGTCGATTCACAATGTGCTTGCCGGTATCGACGCAGCTCTTTCAGACGGATTGAAAGTGAAACTCAATGCCGTCGCCGGCCGGGGCGCTTTTGAGTCAGAAGTCGATGATCTTATCCGCTTTGCACACGGGCAGGGCATGGATTTGACCCTGATCGAGGAGATGCCGCTCGGGTTCGGGCTTGCCAGAACCGAAACGCACTTGCCGCTTTCGGAACTGCGCGCCGATCTCGAAGGCCGATGGAAACTGATACCTGTTTCCGATTCAACCGGTGGCCCGGCGCGCTATGTCCGTATCGCGGAAACAGGCGGCCGGCTGGGCTTCATTACGCCGATGTCCTGCAATTTCTGCAGCGCATGCAATCGCGTGCGGCTCGATTGCACCGGGCGGCTTTTCACTTGTATGGGGCAGGAAGGCTCTGTCGATCTGCGGACTGTGTTGCGCGGTGAA
This sequence comes from Hyphomicrobiaceae bacterium, assembly GCA_020638065.1. Classification (GTDB taxonomy): domain Bacteria; phylum Pseudomonadota; class Alphaproteobacteria; order Rhizobiales; family Devosiaceae; genus JACKJF01. The sequence goes on from JACKJG010000014.1 coordinate 5,867, forward strand.
GATAATGCAAAAAACATGACCTTGCTTGAAAACACAATCCACGACGCGATTGCACGAAAACCGGAAGGTCATGCCTTCTCGATCGGCCGGAACCGCGTTTCGGGAATTGATCGCACGATGTCGGTGCTAGGCGGATGACGGCCGCTCTTCAATGATCACGAACATGCAAAGATCGCGAGCCTGGACCGGCTGGCCGCTGTTCAGCTACGGCTTTCGCCCGTTCTTTCTTTTCGGTGCGTTGCATGCGGCAATCATGGTGGCGTTGTGGGTGCCATGGTTCCTGGGCTTTGTTCGGGTGCCCAGCCACTATTCGCCGGTCATCTGGCATGTACACGAGCTTCTGTTCGGCTATGTACCCGCCATTGTTGCCGGATTTCTGCTGACGGCGGTACCCAACTGGACCGGGCGTTTGCCCGTGGTTGGATGGCCACTGATTGGCCTGTTCATGCTTTGGCTTTTGGGACGTCTGGTAACCGGAGTCTCAGCGCTGCTGCCGGAGTTTGTCGTTTATGCCTTTCCGCTGGTATTCGCCGTGGCCATGGTGCTGGTGTTCGGCCGGGAGATTGCTGCCGGCCGCAATTGGCGCAATCTCAAGGTGGTCGCGGTGCTCTGCCTTTTCGGCTTGGCACAGGTACTGTTTTATTATGAGACCGCACGCTACGGACATCTTATCTATGCCGATCGGGCAGGGGTGGCGCTAATCGTCATGCTCATCCAGATCATTGGCGGTCGGGTGGTGCCGAGTTTCACCATCAACTGGCTCAGGAGGCGCGGTGGAGATGTTTTGTCCCGGCCTTTTGGCCGCTTTGATCAATTGGTGATGGTCTTGAGTGGACTGGCTCTCACCAGTTGGGTTCTGCTGCCAATGTACGAAGCGACGGAAGGGGCGGTCGGTATCATCCTTCTAGCTGCCGGCGGACTGAACCTTGTCCGGCAATGGCGCTGGCATCCATGGCCCACCTGGCGGGAGCCTCTGGTGGCAATCCTGCACATCGCCTTTTTGTCGATTGGTGTCGGGTTCATGCTGGCTGGATATGCCACACTTGCTGGCGACTACGGCGCTTTGACCGCAGCACCGCACTGCTGGACGGTAGGCAGTATCGGCGGCATGACGCTGGCGATGATGACGCGCGCCAGTCGGGGCCATACCGGACATGAACTGATCGCGCCGCCCACTACTGTCACGATCTACGTCCTGATCGTGGTAGCCGCGATTGCCCGGATCTGGGCCGCGCTTGTCCCTGAACTGACCATGGTTCTGATGCCCATGGCCGGATTGGCGTGGGTCTTCGCCTTCGCCGGGTTCGCGATGTTCTATGGTCCGATGCTGCTCAAAAGGCGCAGGGAAGCGCATTGACTTCCGATATTATCTTGGCCGGCAAACCATGAAGTTTGGCATCGACTTGCCATTTGCGCGCAGGCCCAGAAAACAGTCGCTTCTCGGTAGTGTTCCGTCCCGCCCGGACTAACCTGCTCTGATCGTTCCCGGTTGGCCGGATGTCCCTGCAGGTCTGTTGATCCTTGGCGAACCGGGCGGATTGTGCCTGAAAGGCGGATGCTGCTCGATGGCGGAATTGAATTCCCGCTCAGCGCTGCAAGTTCGCTGCAACCGAAACCAGGTAAAACCACTCGAACTCATTGAAAAATAAATTGAACATCCAATGAACTCCGGGAAGCGGATGATAAAAGTGTTCAATATCCCTGATAACACAGGATGTGCAGGGAACTTTCGATCAGAGACTAGTTCGCCTCTGACTACGTCCACCGCCAGTTTTTCTATCTCACGCCAGTTCGCTGCGTTCTGCACAGGCCCCGGTTCTGAGCCCGGATCAATTCCGGGAAGACCCGGCTGGTCAAATGTGTTTCGAACATGCAATGATCCTTGCCTACCTGCCGACGGACTGGTTCACCGGCGGCTCTGTCTGAGACTTGTTCGAAGGAGAGAGGACGCATGTGCGTAGTTTGTGAGGCAATGGGGCGCGATTCCGCGCAGTGCAGCGCCGTGCCCGGCGAAGACAATTTCACCTTTGCCGCTGGAGATGGGGGGACGGCGGGTTTCGATCCGGCAAAAGATCCCGCCTATGGTGAAACCTGGGCCGAATGGTTCGAAGCGCCGGCCGGGCCGCATTTCGAAGCGAATGCGGTCGGTTACATGACGGCCAATTCCACCTTCGACGGTGCCATTGGATATTATGGCGACTACGATTTCATTCGGATCGAATTGCAGGCCGGTAAGACCTATACGATCCAGGCCTATTCGTTTTCGATGCAGCCTTTCGTGGGCATATTCGGTTATACCGGGACCAGCGGGTCAACGGTCAATGCCGAACTTCTGCAGACCCAGTCCTTTGAACAGGTGGTGGTCAACGGCACCTTGTACTTTGTCTCGACCCAGACCTTTACGGCGGATTCGCATGGAACGTTCTGGCTGGCGGTCAAGGACAATGAGGACGACACCAGCATCGGGGCCTATACGCTGGGCGTGGTGGAAGACGAAACGCCTGCCGTCCTGAAGAACTGGACGACCAAAGAGATCGCACACCGGCTGACCGATACGGGCTGGGAGTTCTTCGGGGGCGAACGGCGAATCTGGGAAAAGACGAACATTTCCTACAATGTCGACGGCTTGACAAACTCTGTCAAAAAGCTGGTCAAGCACGCCTTCGATGCCTGGGAAGCGTCAACGGGCCTCAATTTCACCAAGACGAGTGGTGGTGCGGATATCACCTTCGATGATACCGAGCCGGACAAGGCCTATACCCATTCGGACCTCAAGAATAACGGCAACATGAAAAAGGCCACGATCAATATCGGCCGGGATTTCGACAAGGGTACAACGCTCGACAGCTACACATTCCAGTCGCTGATCCACGAGATCGGCCATGCGCTGGGGCTCGCCCATGCGGGCGACTACAATGCGGGTCAGGGTGGTCCGACCACCTATCCCGACAGCGCATTGTTCAGGAATGACAGCTGGAACGCGACAATCATGTCGTACATCAACCAGAGCATGAACACCAAAGACAAGGCCGATTATGCGCTGATCATGACACCCATGATCGCCGACGTGGTTGCCATGTTCGATCTCTACGGAAAGCCGGCCAGCTTCAACAAGGGCAACACGGTCTATGGCTTTCACTCGAACGTGGGCAATTATCTCGATGTGGTGTTCGACTATCTGGTGGAAGGCGACACGTCATCCAATCTGATCGACGGCAGCCAGCCGCTATCGTTCACCATTCTCGATTCCAAAGGCAACGACACGATCAATTTCAAGACCGACACGCGCAAGCAGACGGTCGACCTGCAACCGGGACATTTGTCTAAGGTCTATGGCGTTGCCGGTTCCATGGTCATTGCGAACGGCACGTTCATCGAGACCTATATTGCCGGAAAGAACGACGACAAGGTCACCGGCAACAAGGTCGCCAATGTTCTCAGGGGCATGAATGGTGACGACAATCTCAAAGGCCTTGACGGCAATGACAGGCTTTTTGGCGGCAACAACAATGATGTGCTTGAGGGTGGCCCCGGCAAGGATGTTCTGGACGGCGGCAAGGGCAAGGACAAGTTGACCGGCAATTCCGGCGCCGACTTCTTTGTCTATGGGAAGGGGAGTGGCCGGGATCGGGTTATGGATTTCAAGGACGACGTTGATGCTCTGAAGCTCGATGATGCCTTGTGGAAGTCCAAACACGGTAACCTGTCCAAGTCCCAGGTCATCCAGAAGTTTGCGCAGACCAAGAATGGTGACGCCGTTTTCGATTTCGGCGGGGGCGATGTGCTCAAGGTTGACGGCATCGCGAAAAGTCATCTCACCAACGATCTGGTGATTGTCTAGGGCAGCACGAACCTCCGATCCTTTGCCAGTGCCGGAAAATTCTGCCTGGTGGGCAGGCTTCCCATGGACTGGTGGGTGCAAGCCCGCTCACTGATCTGACCAGATCCGTCTTGCCGGAGCTGAACGGGGCTGCGATGGTGGCCGCGTTGTTGACGCTGTCCCAAACCGTCCCGCCGGAGCACGATCATCATGGAGCAGGCTGCAGGTGACCGGATCAAGATCGGGCTTCTCGGCATAGCGCTGGCCGGGCTGGCCGCGGGACTGGCTTTCAGCGCTGCGGGACAGGATCAGATCGCCGCCTATCTTTGGGCGGCAGGCGTTTTGCCGGTTCTTGTGGCACTGGTCATCGAAATCGTCGGCGGTGTTTTCGGGGGCGAGGTCGGACTCGACGTGGTTGCCGCGCTGTCGATGAGCGCGGCCGTGATTTTCGGACAGGAACTGGCCGCGGCGGTGGTTGCGGTCATGTATTCGGGCGGAACCTTCCTTGAGAGTTTCGCCGAGGGCCGGGCCCGGCGTGAAATGCATGCCCTGCTGTCGCGGGTGCCGAGAAATGCAACCCGCCGGCGCGGTGACGGGCTCGAGGAAATTGCGCTCGACGATATCTTGCCGGGTGACGTGTTGCTCGTGCGGCAAGGCGATGTTGCGCCGGTCGATGGCGTGCTCTTGTCGGGGCAGGCGGTGCTCGACACCTCGACGCTGACCGGCGAATCGCTGCCGGTTCGCCTTTCGGCCGGAGAGGATGTCCTCAGCGGTTCGACCAATGCGGGCGAAGCCTTCGATTTTCGCGCGGCGCGGCGGGCGGCCGACAGCACCTATGCGGGCATCGTGCGGCTGGTGGAGGCCGCGCAGAAATCCAAGGCGCCAATGGCGCGATTGGCGGACCGCTGGTCGCTTGGGTTTTTGCTGGTGACGGTGCTGATCGCCGTCGCGGCCTGGTGGTTCACCGCTGATCCCATACGCGCCGTGGCCGTTCTGGTGGTGGCGACGCCCTGTCCGCTCATTCTGGCGGTGCCGGTGGCGCTGGTTGCCGGGCTTTCGCGGGCGGCGCATTTCGGTGTTCTGATCAAGGGTGCGCGCCCACTCGAGGCATTGGCACGCATGCGTACGCTGGTTCTGGACAAGACCGGAACGCTAACCGACGGGCGCCCGCAGATCGTTTCGATTGTCTGCCACAATGGATTTGCGGAAGACGAGGTACTGGGCCTTGCCGCATCGCTCGACCAGGCCTCCAAGCATCCGGTCGCGCAGGCCATCGTCGAAGCGGCCAAGGCGCGCGGACTTGGGCTGACCATACCCGAACAGACACGCGAAACACCCGGTGAAGGTGTCGAGGGCGAGGTTTCAGGCCGCCAGATCATTGTGGGTGGCGATGGTTTTGTCCTCGGAAAACTGGGTGGCGCGGGCGACGCTATCCCGCTGCTTCCCGCCGGTTCGATCATCGTTGCCGTGGGCGTTGACAAGGCATTGGCCGGTTTCATCGTCATGGCAGATCCGTTGCGGTCGGGAATTGCCGATCTGCTTGGGGCGATCCGGAAAGAGGGCGTCGAACGCATCCTTCTGGCGACCGGTGACCGGCGAGACGTGGCCGAGGGGGTGACCTCCGGCCTCGCGCTCGATGGTTTGCGTGCGGGCCTCACGCCAGATCAAAAAGTGCTTCTGGTTCTGACGGAACGCAAGAACGGGCCGGTCATGATGGTCGGCGACGGGGTCAACGACGCGCCGGCTCTGGCGGCGGCCGATGTCGGGGTTGCCATGGGTGCGCGCGGTGCAGCGGCTTCGGCGGAAGCTGCGGACGTGGTGCTTCTGGTCGATGAACTCGACAGGCTCTTGCAGGGGATCATCGTCGCGCGGAAGTCGCGGCGGATTGCCTATGAAAGCGTTGTGGCCGGGATCGGATTGTCGGTTGCCGGAATGATTGCCGCAGCGTTCGGCTATCTGACGCCGGTCGAGGGCGCCATTCTGCAAGAGGTCATCGACGTTGCGGTCATCCTCAACGCGCTTCGGGCGTTGCGGATCACGACGGGTCCCCGGGCCGAATGAGCGCCGGACGCTGCGGTCACGAAGCTATGCGGTTTTCTTGCGGGTAGCCGGGGGCCGCTTCCGGCGATTTCAGACCGGTCAGACCCGATTTCAGCAGATAGGCGGCCAATTCGGTTTCACGCAACGGCTTGGCGAAATGGTAGCCCTGCAATTTCTGGCAGGCGATGGAATTGAGGAACGCGGCCTGTTCCGGTGTTTCGACACCTTCGGCGGTGATCGACAGGCTGAGGGAATGTCCGAGGGTCACAATGGCCTGCAGAATGCGCTGGGCGGCGCTGTCGCTTGGCAGTTTCTCAACGAATGACTTGTCGATCTTGATCGTATCGAACGGGAATTTGAGCAGATAGGACAGTGACGAATAACCGGTGCCGAAATCGTCCATGGCGATGGTGACGCCGAGATGTTTCAGTGCGGTAAGACGCTCGATGACGCTGACATCGCTGGACACGAGCACGCCCTCGGTGATTTCGAGTTCAAGCCGGCCGGGGTCGAGCTGATGGCGGTCGAGTGCGGCACGGGTGATACCCACGATGTCGGCGTCAGCGAAATGACGCGGCGACAGATTGACCGCGACCCGCAACGGTTCCGGCCAGGTTTTCGCGGCACGGATGGCTTCGTCGATCGTCCAGTTGCCGATTTCGACAATGGCGCCGGATTCTTCGGCGACCGGGATGAACTCCGCCGGGGAGACGAGCCCGCGTAGCGGATGGTTCCAGCGCAGCAGCGCCTCGAAGCTGGTGGCCTGCCGGGTGGCGGAATCGACGAGCGGCTGGAAATAGAGTTCAAGCTCGTCGTTTTCGATGGCCATGCGCAATTCGTTTTCGAGCAGGCGCTTCTCACGTTCTTCAGCATCCATAGCGGCCACGAAGAAGCGCCAGGTGCCGCGCCCATCGGCCTTGGCGCGATAGAGGGCGAGGTCGGCGTTGCGCATGAGTTGAGCCGGGCGGGTCCCGGCGAGCGGGGCGATGGCAATACCAATGCTCGCGCCCAGAAACAGATCTTCGCCGTCCACCTTGAATGGCTGTTCCATCAGGTCGGACAGACGGCGGGCAACCGGCTCGACGTCCTCGCGGCGCGAGGTCGCGGAAAGGATGATGGCAAATTCATCGCCACCCAGGCGAGCGGCAAAATCGCTTTCGCGCACGCAGGATTTGATCCGCTCGGATACTTGAGCAAGGACCTGGTCGCCGACCAGATGGCCACGATTGTCGTTGACGCTCTTGAAATGGTCGAGATCAATCAGCATCAGCACAAACGGCGATCCGTAGCGCTCGAGCCGCGAAACCAGATGGTCCAGCTGGAAATTGAACTGGTTGCGATTGATCAGCCCGGTCAGTTGATCGAAATGGGCCAGCTCGTAGATTTCGTTCTCGATCTGCTTGGCCGAGGTCAAATCGAAATTGGCGCCCACCCAGCCGACAAGGTTGCCGAACGTATTGAGGATCGGCGTGCCGGACATGCGCCAGTGCAATTTTCGACCGCCGTCGTCAATTTCCAGGTCGACGTTCTGGAATTGTTGGTTGGCCTCGAAGTCGCGAATGATCTGGCCGACCTGTGCCTGCGAAGCGAAGGGCAGTTGGGTCAGAAAGGTCTTGAAATCGAGACCCTGCCAGAGGTCGCGGGAAATTCCGGTGGCGCGGGCAAAACCGGGGCTGACCTCGACAACCCGGCCTTTGAAATCGGTGCGCCAGGCCCAGTTCTGGGGTCCTTCCACGCTTTCCTGCAACAGGATGGAAGAGAGCGCGCCCATGATTTCGGCCTGTTCGCGTTCAAGCCGCAAACGGCGCATCTGGCGCGCGACATAGACAACAATGGCTGCCGCGATGGTGATTGCCACGGCCACTGGCGCTGCAAAGGCGGGGTCGTGAGTCGTGAGCAAGCCGGATCCGACGCCGATAACGGCAGGAATGAGAACGGCGAATATGTGCAGCCGGTTTTCCGCGCGCAGCAAAACAGCGATGGCCAGAAGAATGAACCAGCTAAACAAGGGCGAGTTCTGGCCATCCGTGGCCTCAGCGACCCGCGCAAACGCGAAGCCGATCACGCCGAGCACTATTCCGAAGCTCGAACCGATAACGAGTGCCGCAACCGGGCCGGTTTCCGTGCCACGGCCTGACCGGTGCATGATAAAGGTTGCCGCCAAGACGACGCCGATGCCGGCTACAAGCCCGATCAGGGTGTAGGCGAGCCAGCCGGGCATTGAGTGCGTGGCAAAAACCAGTGCTGCCGCCATTGCTGCCGTTCCGCCCAAGAGCACAAACGCACCGAGCTCTTTCATAGCCGAAGAGCTGCGGTTGGCGTTTGTCAGGCGGTCACCGGTTGGCGAATTGGGCATATGCAGCGATCTGATCGGCCATTGAAGATGCGCAATTATGCACTTGCCGACATTAATTAATGGTCAAAGCGATGCGGGCCGTGGTGCCACCGGATTGTTTTGCCGCGCCTTTTTCGTTTCATTAAGCATCAAATTGCAAAAGCGGCATGTAAGATTTGGGCAACCAATCCGCTTAAGCCGGTCTTATCCCGCCTTCCCGCATTTTGGACCCACGCCCGAGAAGTGGCGACAATTAGGGGAAGGCAAAATGACCGAACTTTCAAACACCGAACTCAAAAACATTCCGCAGGAAGCCCTTGGCGGGTCGCTGCGCGATTTCCGTGCACCCCAGGGTGCGGATCTGATCGGGCGCGCACGCGTCTTTTATGATTGGCAGAACAAGCGCCGTCAGTCGCGCCTGTGGCCATATGCACGTTCAACCGAAACTGCTCCGGTTGCCCGCTGCGATGCCAAGTCCGACGACGGACGCAATTTCTCCGGCATCAATTTCGCGTCGCAGGACTATCTCAGCCTGTCGTCGCATCCGGATATCAAGGCGGCGGCAATTGGCGCGGCCGAAAAATACGGCGTTCACAGCGCCGGATCGGCGGCACTTCTGGGCAACACGGCCAATTCGCTGGGGTTGGAAAAAGAATTGTCCGACTTCATCTTCGGCCGCGAAATCGTGCTTTACCCGACCGGATGGGCAGCCGGTTATGGCGCGATCCAGGGTTTCGTTCGTCCTGACGACCATATCGTGATGGACATCCTGGCGCATTCCTGCCTGCAGGAAGGGGCCAAGGCCTCGACCTCGAACATCCATTATCATGGCCATCTCAATCTGAGCGCCATCGAAAAGCGCCTGCAGCGCATTCGCGCCAAGGACACGGACAATGCCATTCTGGTGGTGACCGAAAGCCTGTTCTCGATGCACTCGGATTCGCCGGACATTGGTGCGGTACGGGCCCTGTGCAACGAATACAATGCTTCGCTTCTCGTCGATGTGGCGCACGATCTGGGCTGCATGGGTCCGGACGGCTACGGCATTGTCGGTTTGCAGAACATGACCGATGCGGCCGACATCATTATCGGCAGCTTTTCCAAGACCTTTGCGTCAAATGGCGGCTTCGTTGCCGTGCGTGACAAGGCTTCCGCTGAATATCTGAAATATTACAGCGCCAGCCACACGTTCTCGAACGCATTGTCGCCGGTTCAGGCCGCTGCGGTGCGCGAATCTCTCAGGATCGTTCGTTCGGCAGAAGGCCGTCAACGGCGCGAAAAGCTGATGGCCAACATCCTCGAGCTGCGTGCCGCCATGGAAAAGGCCGGCCTGGACGTTCTGGGTGATCCGTCACCAATCGTTCCGGTCAATGTGGGCCTGGAGCCGGTTGGGCGTTTTGCAGCCCGCGAACTCGAAGCGCTTGGCGGTATTGCCAATCTGGTCGAGTATCCGGCGGTGCCGCAGGGCAATGCCCGGTTCCGCTTCCAGGTTATGGCTGATCACACCAAGGAAGATGTCCATGGCGTGACCTGGATCCTGCAGCAGGCCATGTGGATGGCGCAGGAAGAATGGCGCACGATAACGGAATCTGGCGGAAATGGTGCCGGATTTGCGAAAGCAAACATTTCGGAAACCAAAGTCGCCTAGACTGGCAAGCGGATCATTTGGAGCCAGAAGATGCACAACGCATACGATGCACCAAGACTGCTTGCGGTGGACGATGATGTTTCGTCAGCGGAACTCATCGTCCGGGTTGCCGAGCGCTGCGGCTTTGAGGCCTTCGCCACGTCGGATTCACGTGGCGTGGTCTCCCTGGTCGAAGCGCTTGGGCCAGCCGTCCTTTGTGTCGACATCTGCATGCCGGGCATCGATGCAATCGAGTTGTTCGACCTGTTGGTGGGCAACAATTATCGGGGCCGCATCCTGATCGTCAGCGGACAGGACATTTCCATTCTGGAATCCACCGCACGACTGGGAACCGGCAAAGGCCTGGACGTGATCGCCTGCATGCAAAAGCCGTTCGATCTCGGTGAGCTTCGGCATTTGCTGATGCAGCAGCACCAGAGCTACGCCGAGGCGAGCTGACCGGTCGCAGCAGACGCAGGATCACACAATTTCAAATGCCCGCCCTTTTGGGGGCGGGTTTTTTGTTGGTTGGAGATCAGCCTCGCGGTGCCATGCCGGCGGCATTGAAGGACGGTATCTGGGCATGAACCTTGGGCGCTGCCTGAACCGGGGAGCAACCGGCTCCGGGTCAATGCGGTGGAACGGTGTCCGCGGACACGCTTCAATCGATCGGCCGGTGTGGAAGCCGCGTATCATGCCCCGTGGCAATCACGGGTAGTTCGCGCCAGGCTCTCTGTGGCCGGCTTGCACAAAGCCAAGGACTCAGGCGCGCAGGAGCGGCAAGTTGACATTCCGGTTCCTCATCTCAAGCAGCCAGGTGCCTGTGCGATGAGCGGCCAAGGGGATCCGCGTTCCCTTTGGGCCGCTCTCGCATGGAATTGGGTTGTGGCCGCGCGCCCGAAGGCCCACCTCGGCATGGACCTCAATCATGCTGAACTCGAAGCCCACTCAAATGAAAACGGGCTCCCTGGGGAGCCCGCCGGATGTTCTCAAAGATACAATGTGCGGCGTGTCAGGAGGCCTGTGCCAGCGTGAGTTGCAGATTGATCTTTTCCAGCAGGCGCGGGAAATCGACAGGCTTGGTGTCAAAGTCCGAACAACCGGCCTCCAGCGCGTTCTGCCGATCGGTCTCGAAGGCTGAAGCGGTCAGGGCCAGAACCGGAATGTTGGCGGTCTGAGGATTGGCCTTGATGCGGCGGGTGGCCTCACAGCCATCAATCGCGCCAAGACCGATATCCATGATGATGAGATCGGGATCGAGGTCGGCGGCGGCCTGCACGCCCGTCACCGCGTCGACGGCAAAGCGGCAGCGAAAACCACGCCGTTCGAGACGGCGTCCGAGGATCTCGCGGTTGTCGGGATTGTCCTCAACGTAGAGAATGAGTGCGCTGTTGCTCATCGGTTCTTGCACCTTTTACTCGAAGGGATCGTGACGGGCCGTCAGGCGGCCTTGCCGGGCTTCACACTGACAACCGAGCCCAGCATGCGTTCGCATTTGGACGGGTCGAGCGGTTTGAGTAGGAAGCCCTTGGCACCTTTTTCCTGCGCCATCGATTTCTCGTCGACAACACTGAGCATGATGACCGGTATCGATGCGGTTGCCGTGTCCTTGTGAAGTGTTTCCAGAAGATCCCAGCCCGACATTTGCGGCATGAGAATATCGACCAGAACCACCGCTGGCTTGACCGTGCGGCACAGGTGCATGGCGCCGGTCGGATCGGCCATGCAAAGCGGTGCGTAACCCAGTTTGATCAGCGTGCGCTCGGCGAGTTCCAGGAAAGCCTTGTCGTCGTCGACGACAAGCACTTTGGGGCGGGACTTGTGATCCTGAAGATGCCCGGTCATGCCGGAAAAGCCGTCCTTGCGCTTTTTCAGATCTGCTTCCGCATCTTCGAGCGCCTGGTCGGCAGTTTCTTCGTTGCCGGCCTGGCCTGAAGCTGGTTTTGCGGCCGATTTCGGTTTCTTTTTCACGTCCGGGCCGTCAACCGGAATGGTGACCGTGAATGTCGATCCTTCGTTCAGGGTGCTGGTGACGATGATCTCGCCACCCATCAGCCGGGCGAGGTTCTGACTGAGAGACAGGCCGAGTCCGGTACCGCCATAAACTGCGGAAATGTGCGCGTCCGCCTGAGCAAAGTTCGAGAAGAGATGCGCGAGCTGCTCTTCAGAAATGCCGATACCGGTATCGATCACCGAGACATCGACGAATTTCCGGCCCTTGCGCTCGGTGGTTTCGCCCTTGAGGGTGATGACACCGTTCTGGGTGAATTTGGATGCGTTGCTCAAGAGATTGAGAATGACCTGACGCACCTTGGTGGGGTCGGAGCGAAGGGTGCCGAGGGGCCCGGACCGTTCGATCCTGAACTGGTTGGCGTTCTTTGCCGCGAGCGGACGGGCGGTGTGTTCGATTTCGTCGAACATGCGGTCAATGTCGATCGTATCGAGATTGAGGTCCATACGGCCGGCCTCGATCTTGGAAATATCAAGAATGTCGTTGACCATGGCCAGCAGGTGCTTGCCTGCGGCGCTGATCTTGTTGAGGTCAGCGATCATGGTGCCGTTGCCGTCGATTTCTGCGTCTTCGAGCAGAATTTCGGTATAGCCGAGCACGGCGTTGAGCGGCGTGCGCAGTTCGTGGCTCATCTTGGCGAGGAATTCGGACTTGGCCTTGCTGGCGCGCTCGGCCACGTCCTTGGAGACGCGCAGCTTTTCGAGCGTTTGCTTGTGTTCGTCGATTTCCTTGAGCAGGGCAGATTGCGAATCCACCACGCTTGAATAGTAGGAGGCCATGAAGAACACGTAGGTCGCCGAACTGAACACGGACACCAAGCCGCCAACAACCAGCTGGTCGGAGGGGATGTGCGTGGGGAACGAACCGCCAAACAGATAGGCCGCGTACAGGGCCAACACGCCTATGGCGATCTGGCCGAACACGAACATTCGGGTTGTCCAGTCGACGCCGAAGTAGAAAAAGGCGACCAGCGGAATGACCAGGAACCAGCTCAGGAAGGGCGATGAGGCCCCGCCGTAGTTGTAGGCGCCCCACAAGATGGCGAATGAGAAGTTGATGATCGAGAGCATCGCCAGGGGGCGGTAATAGTGCCCGATCAGCTTCATCAGAGCCAAAAAGACCCAGAAGCCAAAAATGGACGCGCTCAGAATGTAGACGTGCGGCCAGGGATGGGGGTCGTACAGGAACAGGAAGATCGGGATCGGCGAAGCGACGATCGGGCCAAGAATGTGGCTGATCAGAAACATGTGCACGCGTTTGCGCACATGCGGGTCCAAGGTGAATTCAGCCGGGGTAAACCAGTTGAGGATGTTGTCGAATTTCTGAAAGACGTTCATCGTCTTCTCCGCGATCGAGAATACGCGGGAAAGACTAGCCGTTGTGGCTTGCGAACCGGTTAACGCGCGGACCGGGTCAACGAAGCGATCAGCCCCGGCTGAAAGCTAGAACAGGTAGCCGAGACGGAAAACTACACTGTCGACGTCAATATCAAGCGGCGCTCCGGCGAATTCCCGGTAGAATTGGTGATCGTAGGAAATGCCGGCGTAGAGCCCGTTGGTGATCATGTAGTCGATTGAGACGCCAAGCCCCACGCCGTAATCTTCCATCGGAATGTTGGAATTCGCATAAAGCAGATTGGCGTTGACCGTCGCGAGCACAGGTCCGGCCGCGTAACCGAGGCGCAGACCGGCGTGCAGGAGTTCTTCGGCCTGGATCTTGTAACCGAGCAGCTTGTCGATGCCTTCAAATTCAAGTGGCTGGTAGCGGTAGCCGCCCGAAACGCCCGCAACCAGGCCATTGAGGTTCATCAGGTAGCCCAGCGAGACGCCATAGACATAATTGTTGCCGCTGGTGCGCTGATAGGGCACCGGAAAGCGCATGTCATAGTCCTGGATGTGACCGCCGCCGCCTTCGAGCTCGACATAGGCTCCGCGCCAAAGGGACGGGTCAGCGGGCGGCAGGCCGGACTCGGCGTGAGCGTGTGTCGCCGCCGCCAGCGCCATTGCACCAAACACATATGCAAGCTTCTTCATTGGCCCGCCTCAAATACTCATGGTGAGTCATTTATGACCGGGCATGGTTAATTTAGGCTTTCCAGAAGAGATTTAGTGTCCGTTGCCCTGTTTCCGGTTGGAAGAACGGGGGTGAAAGGGTCGAAATCGATGCTGTCCATCAGCCGGCATAGCGCGGCAGGACGGCGTCGATCGGATAGCTGGCTGCGACGATCAGCCAGCCGATCAGGCCGAGCACATACCAGTTTGTGGCGATCCGGACGAACCATGTTTTTGCGGTTTGAACCCAAGACATCTCTAAACTCCGAGCCATACGGTTGCCGTGTGAGACAGAAGCGCGACCCAGGACATGGTCAGCGCCCAATTGATGAAAGTTGCAAGCGGATGTGGCAATCGCGCCATCAGGCTTGTCCAGAAGCGCGGCGGCTGCATGGCAAGGCTGAGTGCAAACCCGTGCCCTATTCCCCACAAGAGGTAGCCAATGGAGAATTCGTGCCAGATGCCTACGCAGATGAAGGCGAGGAAAATGCCCTTACGCGCGGAGCCGGATACGCGCACGAAGGGCTTGAACAGATAGGTGCCGACAAACCAGTTCAGGGTCATGTGCCAGCGCCGCCAGAATTCGCGGATGGATGTCGCCAGATAGGGGCGATTGAAGTTTTGTGGCAGGGTTACGCCGAACAGGGCGGCGAGCGCGATGGCCAGCAGAGAATAGCCGGAGAAATCGAAATAGAGCGCCGCGAAGCGAACATAGATCGAGCCGATTTCTCCGAGGGCTCCGGCAGGCAGGTTATTGGCGAGGGCACGCAGCTGCGGCGCCAGAACGTAAAGGGCAGCGGTTCCCCAACCAGCCATGGCAACGGCCATTGCGACGTCCCGGATGCCGATCGATCTCGCGAGGTTTTCGCTTTTCCACGGGCCCATTCCGTGGATCGGGCCGGCCGGGAATGAGGGGACGAATGTCAGCGCGGCAAGGGACGGCAATACTGGAATGTGACCGAGTTTGATCGATTCCTTGAGGATAATGAACGATTTCACGATTACGAATGAAACACCGAGAAGAGGCAGCGCCCCCGCAATCCCGACATTGCTGGAAAAGGACAGCATTTTTGAATGCGGAACGATGTGGGGGATGATGTTGGCGGGTACCAAACTCAGGAATGCAAACCAGGGATAGATTCCCGAAATCCGTGCCGGCACGCGATTTCTGAAAGCAAAAAGCAGGGCAATGAAGCCGAACTGGAGAAGAACGATCAGGGTGATGATATAGTCAGCGATGGTGAGAGAGACAAAATTCACGATCAGAAGAAAGATGATCGCAACGGATGCGCTCAGCGGCCGGATCAGCCAGAAAATGGCTGACACAAGCACGAAGTAGAAAAGCGTGAATTCGAGTCCCAGCAACATCAGTCTTCGGCCGCTTTGACGAATTGGCGGGCGAGCCATTTGGTATACATGTCTCGCGCCTCGGTATCGAAATGATGATTGTCAGCGAAATATCGCCAGGTCCTGCGCACCAGGCTTTCTGGCGGGTAGATGAATTCGGGAATGATGGCCTTGATGGCCCTGACCGTCTTCTCGGAGAGCGGGGGTTCGTAAGCGGCGCCTTGCCGGGAGACCAGAAAAGTGATGCCGTGTTCAGCCGCTAATTGCCGGATTTCATCGAGAAGTTCGAGCTGTTGCCTGACGATGTAACTGTTCTTGATCGATCCATCGATTGTCGCCGTTTGCAGGTCATCAAAGCGCCGCCGCCAGGTGTTGCGCTCGCGCGCGATCTTGCCGGGGAACACCTTGTCGAAATTGGGTTGCCAGCATGCCCGTGGGGCCGGTTGATCCAGGGATTGGTAGGTGTCCCAGATCAGGCCGGAAAACAGACCGACCAGCGCATAGCGGACTTTGTCATATTCAAACCTTGCCGCGGTCATGGTCTGAAGCGCCGGATTGTTCAGAGAATGCGCGTAAACATCGGGCAGATCCGCATGTGACAGAAACGCGGACGAGGGACCCAGTCCGAGTCCACCATCCTTGCGACTACTGAACAGGAGATCGACATCAATCTCCACGAAAGCGAACTTCAGATCATTGGGGCGGCCGAGAATGTCGCGCAGAACCCTGAGATTGCGCAAGGCCGACCTGCCAGGACGTCCCAGATTGTAGGCATCGCTGATAAGCCCCTCCGACTTCTGCATCAGCAATTCGGAATCGATGCCACGTCTGACCCGCGAACTGCCGATCGCCACGAAATCGACGCTTTCAGGCAGATTGACCAGTTGGTAGGCAGAGCATTCGCGGGCATTTCCAGCCAGCGCATAGCGGAATTCCGGCCGGTCAATCCATATCAGAAAGCCAGCACACAGCAGTATGACCGCCAGAGGCGGGATCAATCGCAGGGAGAACCAGCGGTTCATACGCTAGTCGCTCGAGATCAGTTCAATCAGGCGTTTGATCCGGAAATCGTCGAAGGTCTCGTCGATTTCCTCAATCTTGTGCCCCAGCAATTGTTCGAGCTCGAACAGGAAATTCATGGAGTCGAGGGAATCGATAATCTCGTCTTCGGTCAGATGGGTGTCCATTGTCACCTTTTCCGACAGGCCTGCCGAGGTTTCGTCCAGCGCCTTCTTGATCAGGTCAAATGCTTCATCTTGGGTCATTGTTCGCCTGCGTTCTTGTTCAATTATTCGAATTTCAGAATCACGGTTGCCCAGGACAGCCCGACGCCAAACCCGGACAGCAGAACCGTCGCATCGCCGAGCTTCGCGTTTTCGTCGAGTTCCGCCAGCAAGAGCGGAATGGTGGACGAGACCGTGTTCCCGTATTTCTGCATGTTCTTGAGAACTTTCTCGCCGGGCAGTTGCGCGCGCTTGGCCAGGGCATCGAGCATGTAGAGCGAGCCCTGGTGCAGGGCATACCAGTCGATGTCCCCGCGCGCCAGCCCTGCCTGTTCAAGACAGGCATCGATGCTGGCAGGCACGCGCTGCATGACGAAGTTGAAAACGGCCCGGCCGCGCATGTGCAGACGTTCTTCTTCGCGGCTCCAGGTGGTGACGTCATCATGGCCCATTGTCAGGTTGACGTGCGGGCGCAATGCGCCACCAGCGGGCACCTCGATGGCGTCGCCGCCAGCACCGTCGGTGCCGAAATCGCGGGCCAAAACCGTGCTGCGGCCTTCTCCGGCCCTGATCCAGGTGGCGGTCGCCGCGTCGCCAAAAATCGCGTTGGTGTCACGGTCTTCGGAGGCCATGATACGCGAATAGGGGTCGGCCGTGACCAGCACGGCGTTTTTGAGGCCTGTTGTCGCCAAAAATCCCTCAACGATGCTGAGGGCGTAGACATATCCCGAGCAGCCAAGGGAAATGTCGAATGAGGCGATGTTGTTTGGCAGGCCCAGACCCGCCGCGATGCCGGCCGAATTCTGCGGCAGCTTGCGGTCGGGGTTCTGGGTGACACACACCAGAAGTTCGACCCTGTCGCGCAGGTCCGGCGCCTTTTCGAACAGGTCTTCGCAAGCCCTGATCGACAAGGATATGCCCGATTCCTGATCGCCAAGAATGTAACGGGTCTTAAGGCCGACCTTTTCGGCGACGAAGGTCTCGTCGGCGCCGGTCGCCTCGGCAATATGGGCGGCGGACTGTTTGATCCCCGGAAGGGCGTAGCCGAACTTTTCTATCGACATTCAGGAGCGCTCCCATTTGCAGGCAAAATTGACATAGGCAGACAGGGATTCAGCGGACGCGAAGCGTATGTCTGCCCGGCACATGGTCTGGATCTGGCCATTGTGGTCCTGTTCGCGAAATTGACTGACTAGCATCTCTCCCGCATTCAAGTCGCTTGGCCAGACGACGGGCAGAGCGGCCTTGCGCAGACCGGTGAACCAGATGTCGGTCGCCCCGGCGAAATGCCGGGCATGGTGCGATTTCAAGCCCTGAACCAGCACATTGAGCATGTCTTCAAGCGAGTCGATTTGCGAAAACGCGATGCTTGCATCGTCCGGCAATTCACCGGAAATGGAAAAAGCGATGTTCATGTCCTCGTCTTTTCGGGGTGCCTCACTCTCGGCGGCGATCCAGACAAGGTCCATCGGTCCGTTTTGGGTATCAAAACGGCAGCGCCCCAGAACATCGGCGTTGCCTGGCAGTGTCGCTCCGGCATCAAACACAATGGCATCATGATCGGTGATCTGGGAAAAGACGACCTGTTCAAGGGTCACGCCGGGGCCGGGCACCCTTTCGGCGGTGCGGGCGAGGAGCTGGGTGCCCTGAACGTAAGTGCGAGCACCGCGCAGGAACGTGCCGAGATGTGAATCTGCCAATGCCACAAGGCGTCCTCTTCAAATCTGGCCGAAGCTCTAGAGGTTGAGGGCCTGCAAGGCAAGGGTTTGGCGTTGTCTACCGGGAGCGCAGGGCAGATAGGCAAATTTTTTCGGGAAATGGGTCTTGCGGCTTTGGCGCTGGAGGTGTGAAGTGCGGATATTGTCGACCTGGTTTTGGTTTTGCGAAGGGACCGCATCTCATGCCAGTGCAGGCGGGAGACCGCTATCAGATTGAAAGCCCTCAGCCTTTGGTTGCAGCGCTGCGGCAAGCCGGTTTCCGGATTGTCGGTCCGCAAGCGAGCGACGGGGCTATTGTCTATGAAGAGCTCGATTCCTCCCAAAGCCTGCCACGCGGGCTGACGGACGAGCAGTCGGGTGGGCATTACCGGCTCAAGAACGGCGATCCCAATCGCTGGTTCGATTATGTCGTCGGACCGCAAAGCTGGAAGAAACATCTGTTCCCGGCGCACCAGAAACTCTGGTCTGCGGCACGTACCTCAGACGGGTTCGACATCAATCCTTCCGAAGACGAATATCCCAAGACCGCATTTTTCGGGGTGAGGGCCTGCGAGATCGCGGCCATGCAAATTCAGGACAAGGTGTTCGACAATGGCCAGTTCGCGGACAGCGGCTATGGCCGGAGGCGAGCGGCGACGCTGATCGTAGCCGTGCAATGCGCGCGTTCGGCGGAGACCTGTTTCTGCGCGTCGATGAACACCGGCCCCCGCGCCGATTCCGGCTTCGATATCGCGCTGACGGAACTGGAAACGGGCGGATTTCTGGTCGAGTGCGGCAGCGAGGCCGGGGGCGTGGTTCTTGAGGGTTTGGCGCTTTCAGAGGCGACGGATGCTGATTGGGACGCTGCCAAGGCGGCAACGGACAAAGCCGCTGCAATGCAGACGCGCAAGATGGTGGGCAATGTCGCCGAGGTCCTGCGCGAACATCTCGATCATCCGCGCTGGGACGAGGTGGCGGACCGTTGTCTTTCCTGCGCCAACTGCACTTTGGCATGCCCGACCTGCTTTTGCTCGGACGTCGAGGAGGTCACTGACCTTTCCGGCGAACATGCCGAGCGCTGGCGAGTTTGGGACAGCTGTTTCAGCCTCGATTTCAGCTACATCCACGGCGGTGCGGTGCGTACCTCAACAAAATCGCGTTACCGGCAATGGATGACGCACAAACTCTCGAGCTGGCACGACCAGTTCGACACGTCCGGCTGCGTGGGATGCGGGCGCTGCATTGCCTGGTGCCCGGTCGGCATCGACATTACCGAGGAGGCCGAGGCCATGGCCACCCCGATGGAAACGACGGAAGGATAGACCGATGAAAACACATGGAATGGAAGACCTTCTGGTCGATCATCCGGTTTTCCGGGATTTCGACAAGGACACGCTCGATCTTCTGAGCGGCTGCGCGCGCAACGAGCATTACCGGGCCGGGCAGATGATTTATGCGGAAGGTGAAGTTGCCGACAAATTCTACATCCTGCGTGAAGGCGATGTGGCGATCGAGGTTTCGGCGCCGGGCCGGGCGCCATTGATCACGGAAACCCTGCACGCGGGCGATCTGTTCGGATGGGCCTGGCTGCTCAAACCCTATCAGCACATGTCGGATGCCCGCGCCACATCCGAGGTCCGGGCCGTCAGCCTCGATGCGACCTGCCTGCGCGGCAAATGCGAGACCAACCCGGTGCTCGGCTATCAGATGTTCCAGCACTGGATGCCGCATATCGCTGCACGGATGCGGACCATGCGCATGCAATTGCTCGATGTTTACGGACTGGCGAGGGCTTGAGGAAAGTGGAGGCGCTGGCCAACGATCCGATGCTGCCACGGCGCTACCGGGTGCTTCGCACCTGGTCGGAACTCGCCGACGTGCGCACCATGGAATTGCAGCCGGTTGACGGCGAAATGGTGCCGTTCCTGCCGGGCCAGTTCAACATGCTTTATGCGTTCGGGGTCGGCGAGGTCGCCATTTCGATTTCAGGCGATGCCGCGGATGAGAGCAAGATCGTACACACGACCCGCTCGGTCGGGGCGGTGTCGACGGCGCTCAATTCGGTGGCCGACGGTGACGTCATCGGAGTGCGCGGACCGTTCGGCACGGCTTGGCCGGTCGCTGCGGAAAAGGGCCGGCACATTGTTTTCGTCGCTGGCGGGCTGGGGCTCGCACCGCTGAGACCGGCGATTTATCACGTGCTCAACAACCGCGAAGACTATGCCGGCATGACGCTGGTTTATGGCGCGCGGTCTCCGCAAGACCTGCTCTATCCGTATGAGCTTCAATCCTGGCGGGCACGTTTCGACGTGGATGTGCAGGTCACGGTCGATCACGCCTCGCCGGGCTGGAGCGGGCAGGTCGGGGTGGTCACCACGGTTCTCGACCGGGCGCTGGCCGGTGTCGATGGATCGAGCGTTTCTGCCTTCGTTTGCGGGCCGGAAATCATGATGCGGTTTTCGGTTTCAAGCCTCAAGGCGCTGGGCGTTGCCGAAGACAAGGTCTGGATTTCGATGGAGCGCAACATGAAATGCGCCATCGGCTTTTGCGGACATTGCCAGTTCGGGCCGGATTTCATCTGCCGGGACGGACCGGTTTTCCGTCATGACAAGGTTGCGCCGCTGATGGCGAAACGGGAGATTTGAGGATGGCAAAACCCAAACTCGCCGTGTGGAAATTCGCTTCGTGCGACGGTTGCCAGCTGACCCTGCTCGATTGCGAAGACGAATTGCTCGACATTGCCGGCGCGATCGACATCGCACATTTTCTCGAGGCGACCAGCCAGATCAAGGGCGGGCCTTACGATATTTCGCTGGTCGAGGGATCTGTCACGACCGCCCATGATGCCGAGCGAATCAAGGAAATCCGGGCCAATTCCAAAGTCCTGATCACGATCGGGGCCTGCGCGACGGCGGGCGGTATCCAGTCCCTCAGAAACTTCGCCGATGTCGAAGGGTTCACCAGTCAGGTCTATGCGCATCCCGAATATATTTCGACGCTAAAAACCTCGGCACCGATCTCCGAGCATGTGAAGGTCGATTTCGAGCTGCGCGGTTGCCCGGTCTCCAAACACCAATTGGTCGAACTGATCGCGGCGACGCTGGCGGGACGCAAGCCGCATGTGCCGCGCGTTTCGCAATGCGTCGAGTGCAAATTATCGGGCACGGTCTGTGTGATGGTCTCAAAGGGCGTGCCCTGTCTCGGACCGGTAACGCAGGCGGGCTGCGGCAATCTTTGCCCCTCGCATGGCCGCGGCTGTTACGGCTGTTTCGGGCCGAAAGAGAATTCCAATCCGGCAGCGCTTTCCGCGCAGCTCAAGGAGCATGGCATGGAGAGCCGGCAGGTGCGCGATTTCTATCGCAGCTTCAATGCCGGAGCGCCGGAATTCGCAACGGAGAGCAGATCGCATGAATGAGCGGGTTCTTCAGGTCGATGCGCTGGCCCGGGTCGAGGGTGAAGGCGCACTTTATGTCAAGCTCAAGGGCGACGAGATCGAGCAGGTCGAGTTCCGGATTTTCGAGCCGCCGCGCTTTTTCGAGGCCTTCATGGTCGGACGCGACGCCAAAGAGGCACCGGATATCACGTCGCGAATCTGCGGCATCTGCCCCATCGCCTATGTGATGAGCGCCAGCCAGGCGGTCGAGGACGCAGTCGGGATTTCGGTGACGCCTGAAATTTCGGCGCTTCGGCGGCTGATCTATTGCGGTGAATGGATCCAGAGCCACGTTCTGCACGCGGCCATGCTGCATGCGCCGGATTTTCTGGAACTGCATGACGCGATCAAGATCGCCGAGGTCAATCCGGACCTGGTGCGCAAGGCGTTGCGGCTGAAAAAGGCCGGCAATGCGCTGATGGAAGCAGTGGGTGGCCGGGCCGTGCATCCGGTCAATACGCGGATCGGCGGGTTCTATTCGGCACCCAAAGCGCGGGAACTGGGCGCACTTCTGCCCGAACTCGATTGGGCGGCGGGGGCGGCGCGCGAGGTGGCGATTGCCTTTTCGCAATTCACGTTCCCCGACGACGAATACGATTATCACTTCGTCTCGCTCAAGCACCCGGACCATTACGCCATCGATGGCGGGCGGATCGTTTCCAATCGCGGGCTCGACATCGCGGTCAGCGAATTCAACGATCATTTCTACGAAGAACATGTGGCGCGTTCGAATGCGCTGCACGGGCGGATGCGCGACGGCTCGCCCTATCTGGTCGGGCCGCTGGCGCGCTACAACAACAATTTCGATCAATTGACGGAAAGCGCCAAGGAAACCGCCGACATGTGCGGGCTCGGCCGGTCGGTGAAGAACCCGTTCCAGTCGATCGTCGTGCGGATGGTCGAGGTTCAATATGCGTTCGAGGAAGCGGCAAGAATCATCCGGTCCTACTCTCCGCCGTCACCCTCTTTCATCGAGGCAAGCCCGCGGGCCGGGGTGGGGCATGGCTGCACCGAGGCGCCGCGCGGCATCTGCTATCATTCCTATGAGCTCGACGATCAAGGGTTGATCAAGAAGGCGCAGATCGTGCCGCCGACTTCGCAGAACCAGCCGCAGATCGAGGTCGATCTGACGCGGGTGGTGGCGGCGAACATGAACATGCAGGACGAGGACCTCAAATGGCGGTGCGAGCAGACGATCCGCAATTATGATCCGTGCATTTCGTGCGCCACGCATTTCCTCAAGCTGACGGTCGAGCGTGACTGATGACGGCCCGCTGATCGTCGGGATCGGCAATCCGTTCCGCTCCGACGATGGGGTCGGGCCCTATGTGGCCGGAAAGCTCGGCGAACGCGGGTTCCGGATCGTCACCCATGAAGGCGACGGAACGGGTCTGATGGACCTGTTCGAAAAGCATGCAAGCCTGATTTTGATCGACGCGACGCTCAGCGGCAAAAAGCCTGGCACCTTGACCCGTTTCGATGCCATTGCCGAAAGGCTTCCGGCGGAATTGTTTCACTATTCGACGCATCGGTTCGGGCTGGCCGAGGCGGTGGAAACGGCCCGCACGCTCGGGCAATTGCCCGGCGGCTTGATGGTCTATGGCATCGAGGGCGGAGATTTTGCCGCGGGAACCGAATTGTCCCCTCTGGTGCGCGCCGCCGCCGGTGAACTGGTCACGATGCTGGCCGCAGGGCAGGCCGGATAGTGGCGGCGTTGGATTGGCGGGTTCGCGGCAGCTCGGCGCGTTGAATCTCGTACCTGCAGAACCTATGTCCGAACAGATTTCGGATGAGGACATCAGGTGCGGCTAGTGCAGACAATGCAGGAAAGCGAATATGCCATCGAAAGTCACGGCGGGCCCATAGCGGGTTCGCTAACGGCGCCGATGGGTGGAACCTGTCCATTGGTCATTTGTGCGCACGGCACGGGCCAGCATGACCGCAACGAGGGCGTGCTGCATGTCTTTGACGCGATTGCCGGAGAATTGGCAGGGCACGGCGTTGCCACCTACCGCTTCGACAAACGCGGTGCCGGCAAAACCAGGGGCGATTACGATGCCCTGGCCTATTCCGATTTCTACCGCGATTTCGAAGCCATTTTCGATCATTTCGATCGCAATCGTTCCGACAGGTTCTCCCACATCATTGCGCTCGGGCATTCGGAAGGCACGATGATGGCCGCCGAACTCGCAACCAAGCGTCCGGTTGATGGTGTCGTGCTTCTGGCGCCCTTCATCGAGAACATGGAAAAAATTCTGATGGATCAGGCAAAAAGGGGTGAAGAAGCGGTCGTCAGAATGCGCGGAATAGGTGGCATGCTGACGCGTCTGGCGGTGCGTCTGTTCGGCAAACCAAGCGATCAACAGCGCAAGCTGATCGACCGGCTGAAATCAACCGAAGGCGACACCTTCCGTTACCGGTTCCAGACTTTTCAGGCCCGCCATATGCGCGAGTTGCTGGCATTGGACCCGGAAGCGATCTATCGGCAGGTTGAAGTTCCGGCATTGATCATCGGCGGGGCAAAAGACGCACAGTGCAATCCCGACGATGTCGGGAAAATCGCTGGAATCCTAGGAGCACGCGCCGAGGCCCACCTGTTGCCGGACCTCAGCCATCTGTTGCGCAACGATGTGGGTACGGGTTCTTTCGAAACCTATCGTGACCAGCTCAAGAGGCCGGTGGAACATGACGTGTTGAGACTGATCTCGGGCTGGATCGCGCAGTTCGGAACCTAGCTGGCCGCGGCGGCGCGCATGGCGCGTTTGCGGTCATTGGGATCGAGGTGGATCTTGCGCAGCCTTATCGTCTTCGGGGTGACCTCGACAAATTCATCGTCGGCGATATAGCCGAGCGATTGTTCAAGCGAGAGCTTTTTGGGCGTGGTCAGGCGGACCGCTTCATCCTTGCCGGCGGCGCGGATATTGGTGAGCTGCTTGCCCTTGA
This sequence comes from Hyphomicrobiaceae bacterium, assembly GCA_020638065.1. GTDB lineage: Bacteria > Pseudomonadota > Alphaproteobacteria > Rhizobiales > Devosiaceae > JACKJF01. Next base: position 30,394 of record JACKJG010000014.1, read on the forward strand.
GGACGTTGACTTCGAGGTCGTTCTCACGGCTGTGCTCGCCAACGATCATGCCTTCATAGACATCGACGCCGGGCTCGATCAGCATCGGTCCACGATCTTCGAGGTTCCACAGGGCGTAAGGCACGGCTTGCCCGGTGCCGTTGGAGATCAGCACGCCGGTGCGGCGACCGGGCAGCGGACCCTTGTAGGGTGCGAATTCGTGAAACAGGCGGTTGAAAATGGCTGTGCCGCGCGTGTCGGACAGCAATTCGGGCTGATAGCCGATCAGGCTGCGGGTCGGCACATAGAGCCGCAGGCGCGTGCGGCCGGTGCCCGAGGGGCGCATCTCGACCAGATCGCCCTTGCGCTCGGTAAGCTTTTGCACCACGGCGCCGGAGAACTCGTCATCGACGTCGATAATGACTTCCTCGATGGGCTCGAGTTTCTGGCCGCCTTCCTCGCGCATCAGGACGCGGGGGCGGCCAACGGTCATTTCGAAGCCTTCGCGGCGCATGGTTTCTATAAGGACGGCTAGTTGCAATTCGCCGCGGCCGGCAACCTCGAAGCTGTCGCCGTCGGCATTGGGCGTGATCTTGATCGCCACGTTGCCTTCGGCTTCGCGATCGAGGCGGTCGCGGATGACGCGCGACTGGACCTTGTCGCCTTCGCGGCCGGCAAACGGGCCGTCATTGATGCGGAAGGTCATCGAAAGGGTGGGCGGATCGATCGGCTGGGCTGCGATCGGCTCGGAAACCTCGGGCACACAGATCGTGTCGGCGACGGTTGCGGTTTCGAGCCCGGCAATGGCGACGATGTCGCCGGCCTCGCCGAGTTCGATCGGCTGGCGTTCGAGGCCGCGGAAGGCGAGCACCTTGCTGACCCGGCCGCGTTCAACCAGGTCACCCTTGCGGCTGAGCGCCTTGACGGCTTCGGTTGCGCGCACCGAACCGGAAAGGATGCGGCCGGTCAGAATGCGACCGAGGAACGGATTGCGCTCGATGGTCGTGACCAGCATGCGGAAGGGGCCGGTTTCGACCTTTGGCGCCGCAACGTGATTCACAACGAGATCGAGCAACGGGGCCACGCTTTCTTTCGGGCCCGCCGGTTCGGCGGCCATCCAGCCCTGTTTGGCGGATCCGTAAAGAACCGGGAAATCGAGCTGGTCCTCGTGCGCGTCGAGGGCGACGAACAGATCGAAGATCTCGTCGAGCACCTCATTGTGGCGCTCGTCGGGTTTGTCGATCTTGTTGATGGCAACAATGGGCCGGAGCCCGAGAGCCAGTGCCTTTGAGAGCACGAACTTGGTCTGGGGCATCGGACCCTCGGCGGCGTCGACGAGCACCACGACGCCATCGACCATCGAAAGGATGCGTTCGACCTCACCGCCGAAATCGGCATGGCCCGGCGTATCGACGATATTGATGCGCGTGCCGTTCCAGAGCAGCGAGGTGACCTTGGCCAGAATGGTGATGCCGCGCTCACGCTCGAGGTCGTTGGAATCCATCATGCGCTCTTCGGTGCGCTGATTGTCACGAAAGGCGCCGGACTGTTTGAGCAGCACGTCGATCAGTGTGGTCTTGCCGTGATCGACATGGGCAATAATGGCGATGTTGCGCAGGTTCATGTTGCGGCCCGCAAGTAAGGGAGGTTGGGAGGAGGTGGGCGCCTCCTATCCCGTTCGCTGCCGGGAGACAAGCAGATTCGGGTGCCTTCCATGTGACAGGCCGCGAATCAGTTTTGCGGCAGCGAGACCTTGCGCATCTTGGTGCGGTCGACGCCGCGCAGCCGCTCGCGCCAGATCACGGCGAGACCGGCGGCAATGACGACAGCGGCGCCGACGAGCATGGCGAAGGTCGGCAGATCGCCAAACAGCACATAGCCGACCACGAGCGTGTAAAGAAGGCTGGTATAGTCGAACGGCGCGATGGTGGAGAGTTCGGCGTGCCGGTAGCTTTCAGTCAAAAGGATCTGGCCGAAGCCGCCCGCAATGCCGGCGGTGACGAGCAATGCCGCCTCCCTGGGATCGGGCCAGACCCAGCCGAACGGAATGCTCACAAGGGAAAAGAGCGAAGTGAAGAGCGCGAAATAGATGACGATGGTGGCCGAGCGCTCGGTCTTGGTCATGGCGCGCACGGTGATGCCGGCAAAGGCACCGATCAGGGCCGAGAGCAGGCCGGCCACGGCGCCGATCAATTCCCCGGCCTGCAGACCTCCCGGATCGGTCAGAAGCGTCAACCGCGGCCAGAGCATGATCAATACGCCACCGAACCCGACCAGAACCGCCGACCAGCGGAAGACGCGGACATCCTCTTTCAGGATCACGGCGCTCAGCACCACGACGAATAGCGGACCGGCAAAGCCGATCGCCGTGGCTTCAGGCAAAGGCAGCAGTGTGAGCGCGGTGAATCCGGCGGCCATGGCGGAGGCGCCCAATACGGAGCGGCCAAAGTGCGCTGGGAAACGGGCGGTCTGCAGGCCGGTTCTGAGGTCACCACGCACGGCAAGGATGGCGAAAAGCGGAATGAGCGAAAAGAAGGAGCGCCCAAAGACGAGCTGGCCGACAGGCAGGGTGCTGGCCAGTTTCAGGCTTGTGGCCATGATGGTAAAACTGGTGATCGAAGCAAGTTTGAGGACAATGCCCTGAATGGGATTGTCGCGCGTCAGCGCGTTCATATTCCGGCTCTTGAAGGTGGCGTGTTCCGCTTTGCGGGCGGAGCGGAGCGAATGCTCGTAAACAGATCAATCACGATTTGCGCGAAAACCAAAGCTTTTTGGCCATTCAGGTTTTGACTGGATCAAATCCCCGACCTTAAGCCTTTGTTTTTTCGCGTTTCCGAACCGGAAAACCGCTTCATACTTTTCCTGGAAACGCGCTAATTGTGCTTTTCGCGGCCCGGAATTTGCGTCTGCAAGGTGCCTTCAAGGCGGAAAACGGCATCGGCGAGGTTCTGATCGACGATATGCAGATAGCGGGTCCACACGTCGATATGATCGACGTCGTCGCGTCCATCCGAAATGCCGCGCAGCGCAACGAGCGGAACTTTGAACAGGCTGCAGGCGCGCAGCACGGCATAGGTTTCCATGTCGACCATGTCCTCGGCGATGGCGTCATAGGCCGTTCCCGTAATGATATCGGCGCCGGTGGAAAGCGTCGCCGTCTCGAGGCCGGGAACCGGGGTTTTGAGCGGAAAGATCGCGGGCTGGTCGAGAAAGGGGGTCACGCCCTTTTCGAATCCGAACGGGCTGGCATCCATGTCACGGTAGGCGACGGAACTGGCCTGATAGACCCTGGTCTGTTCGAGACTGCGCGAACCGGCGGAGCCGAGAGAGATGACCATTGTGGGCAGTGCGCGGCGTTCGGCCAGCCCGGTCAGGGCGCGGGTGGTGGAAATTGCCGCTTCGACGGGACCAACCCCGGTGATCAAAGGCTCAATGAGCGCCTTGAGGCGCTCACCATATTCCTGGGTGGTGGCCATCACATAAAGAAGGCGATGACGGCCGACGGACTTAAGGTCGATGTGCATGCCCCATCAGGAGGGCACGTTATGGATTTCGTCAACCGCGCAATTGAAGTCTTCGGCGAACTGGTCGGCGAATTGGCGGGCGATCTCGTTGGCGTTCGGGGTCAGTTTTGCGTCTATATAGGCCACATGGCAGGTATTGCCCGGTTCCAGCTTTGTAACCACCAGAACCTCGCCCTTGTCGCCGCCGTCACCGGGGTCGGTGAAGTAGCGAACGATGGTGGCGAAGGGAACCCATTTGCCGTTGACCTGTTTCAGCCGCCATTCCAGCGTGTCGTTGAGATTGTTGAATTGCGGCAGGGTCTGGTGCCAGGAGTCTTCATTGATCGCATTGTCGCCGTAGGAGACGAACATGCGCAAATCACCCTCGGAAACCAGAACCAGCGAATTGTCGTAGCCAAGGCAGGCCCAATAGGCGCTGTCGTTGCTGTCATCTCCAAAGGTTGCAGGCGGGACCGACTGGCATTTTTCGAGATCGATCGAGGTATAGGCACTGTCGATGGTCTGGGCCATCGCGGCGGTGGCGCCGAGCATCAGCACCAGAAGCGCGGTTACGGGCAGGGTGAAACACGACAGGATCGTTTTGAAATTCGACGGGGTGAAATAGCGCATTGCGGGCGTCCTTGTTTCGTCTGCCGGGCGGGGCAATTTGCCCTTGCAATAGGCCCGTTTCCCCGGCATGAGGGCTCAAACCAAGCCAAGCTAGCATCCGGAGGCTGAACGCAGAATGAATATCGACGCCATTGCCGTTGGCAAGAATCCGCCCGAAGACGTGAACGTCATCATCGAGGTTCCGATGGGCGGCGATCCGATCAAATACGAGATGGATAAGGAGTCCGGGGCGCTGTTCGTCGACCGGTTTTTGTTCACCCCGATGCGCTATCCGGGCAATTACGGGTTTGTCCCGCACACGCTTTGCGGTGACGGCGACCCGCTCGATGTGGTCGTGGTCAATGCCTACCCGATCATGCCGGGCGGCGTGGTGCGCTGCCGGCCGATCGGCGTTCTCCTGATGGAGGACGATGGCGGCAAAGACGAGAAACTGATCGCCGTGCCGGTGCCGAAACTGACGGCAGCCTATAACGATATCAATGACATTTCCGATCTTCCCGAAATCGAACTGAAGAAGATCGAGCACTTCTTCACGCATTACAAGGATCTCGAGCCGGGCAAATGGGCCAAGATCGAGGGTTTCAGGGGTGTTGAGGATGCCAAGCGCATCATCACCGAATCGATCGCCATGGCCGACAAGGGCTAGGACCCGGACGATAAGCCGGATTTGCTGATGTCTCAGCGGTTCGACGGCTCACAGCAGCTTTTCCGGATCGGGCTTTTTGTGCTCGATCCGGATGACTGGCTCGAAATCGATAACAGGCTGGACGATTGTCTGTCCGAGAAGCGCCGGCTGGCGGACGCCCATCCGGACGAGATTTTCATTGCCGAACCTGGCTCGGAAGATGCCCAGCGCGAGACCTGGGAGATGGTTTCCGCATTCGTCACCAGACGATTCCCCGAAACCTATGACCGTCAAGGCGATGGCGTCGTTTATCGGCCAAATGGCATCCGCGTGGACCCGGATCCTGCGCAATTCTTGTGGCGGGCGGCATTGCTCGTGCCCGATGATCTGTTGCTGCTCAAAAAGGATGAGGCGGGGTGGCGGCTGGTCGCCGGTGCCCTCAGTTTCCCCTCGTCCTGGCGGCTGAAGGACAAGATCGGCTTGCCGATTGGTGAAGTGCATGGTCCGGTGCCGGGGTTTGCCAGCAACAGCCGCAATGACGATCTGATCAATCGCATGTTCGACAATATGCGCGCCGATACGCTGATGGCGCGGTTCAACTGGTCGGTCTATGGCGATGCAGCGTTGTTTCATCCCGATCCGGACGAGACGGGAAGCCTGCGTTTGGGCGGAAGCGGGGAAGCGGCGTTTCTCAGGGTTGAACGGCAGACATTGCGGCTCTTGCCTCAAAGCGGCGCGGTCCTGTTCACGGTCAAGGTGATTGTCGATCCCCTGGCCCGGCTGGCGGACATGCCGGACCGGTTCCAGATTTGCGAGCGGCTGGCCGGACAACTGGAAAATCTCGATGCGGCGCAACTCGACTATAAGGGATTGAGCGCACATCGCGACGCGCTTGTCGCCCGGCTGCGAGACCTGCAGCGAAGCTAGGCCGTTTTGAGCTTGTCGATCAGTGCCTGCTGGGTGGAATCGGTCGCGTCGATGCGCACGGTCTTGAGCCGGTTTGTGGCGCCGCTTTCGATTGTGATTGCTGATTTGGGCAAACCAAGTTGCTTGGCCAGAAGTGCCGCCACGGCCTTGTTGGCGGCACCCTTGTCAGGAACGGCACGCACGCGAAGCGGCAAACGCCAGCTTCCGTCATCCCGCGCAATGGGTGGTTCGATCTGATCCCTGGCGGCATTCGGCGTGACACGCAGAAACAGGAGCAGCGCGTTCTTTTCCTGCCGGAACCAAATCGTCATCTGGGCGAGATCAAACCGCCATGCGCATGAGCGGATAAAGGATGACCAGCCGAATGAAATAGATGCCGAGAAACAGGATGATGGGCGAAATATCGAGGCCGCCGAACGAGGGTACGAACCGGCGGATCGGACGCAGGACCGGCTCGGTGATCTGATAGAGCGAATTGGCGATCGTCGCCACGAACCGGTTTGACATGTTGAGAATATTGAACGCCAGAAGCCACGACATGATCACCTGTGCGATGATGATGTAGATGGCCAGCTGCAGTACCAGGTCGACAAATTGCAAAAGCCCGAACAGCATGTTGATTCCTCGAAGCGATTTGGCGTCGCCTCTATCTAGGGGCTCAGTCCGCGAAGAACAAGAGACCAATGCTTTGAGCGCGTCGGAATGGTGAATGGTCAGGCGGGGCCGGCTTGTTCCTTGCGGACTTCGGCGCGCAGCATGGTGCGCTCGCGGGCCGACACGCCGATCAGTTCGGCGACGCGCCAGACCATATTGTCTTCCATTTCGTTCTGGACATGGTCGGCGAACACCACATTCCACATCATGCGGATGATCTGGATGCGCTGATCCATGTCGAGGCGGGTCAAAAGCGAGGTGAACTGGTAGAAGTCGACCGCCTCGGCGTCGCGCTTGCGCGCCCTGGCGATCAGTTCTGCGACCGCGTCCTCGTCGAGGCTGAAATGGTTGCGCAGGACCTGCCGAATACGCGTCATTTCAACATCGGCGAATTCGCCGTCAATGCCGGCCAGGTGAACCAGCAGCGCGGCGACCGCCAGTTCGGTGGTGATCGGCGCATCGTGGTTGTCTTCAGGTGGCGCGAAGAGCTCCATCAGGTTCTTGAACATGAATTCCGTCTCCTAGAAGGGCAGTTTTGCCGGCGCTTCGGAAAGGCGCCTTCTTGGGTCAACCCGCATGGTCAGACCTGGTTAACCATAAACGTCTTGTTCACCCTTCATATAAGGGGCTTTAACACAAGCATGGCAGAGTAATGGCAAAACACGGAGCGGAAATGCAACCATCCGCCAATTTGCGCATGCCTGCCATCGACTACGTGTCGGTTATCGCCTCGCTTTACAAGGACAAGCGAGCGGTAATTCTTGGCACCCTGGCGTCAGCGATCGGGGCCTTTGCCGCCGGACATGCCGCGGACGCGCCGATTCTCTACGTGCATGCCGTTCTGTTCGTGATTACTGCTTTCGTGCGCTATTCCGAAGCGGTGCGTTTTGCCAAGAATCCGCCCAAGGAAACAGAGGTTGCCAAGGCGATGCGCTGGGAGCGGCGTGCCTTCATTGCGGGCACCTTCACCGGCATCAATTATGGCATGTGGTGCTTCACCTCACTGGTTTTCGTCCATTCTCCCTATGCGGAACTTGTGGCGGTCAGTGTGACGATTGCCGCGATGGTGGGGCTTGTTGCGCGAAATTTCGGCCTCGACAAACTTCTGGTGACGCAATCCATCCTGATGGGGGGACCGCTTTGTGTTGCGCTGGTGATGACCGGCGATTTCTATCACATTCTGTTAGCAACGCTGGTGGCGCCGATGATCCTGAGCTTTCGGGCTGTGGCACGGGACGTGCGCAATGTGCTTCTGGCGGCGGTGCATGACCGGGTGGCCGTCTCCAAACTGGCACGCGAGCTCGACACGGCGCTGGCGACGGTTTCGCACGGCATCTGCATGCTGGACCGTGACCTCAGGGTTGCGGTCGCCAACCGGCGATTTGCCGATCTGTTGTTCGGCGAGCCGGTCAGTAACGTATTGGGGCTGAACTTCAAGGACGTGCTGGCGCGTGCGGAATCCATGGGAACCATGTCGCGCCTTTCCACCGAACGATTGATGACGGCGGTGGCGACCGGCACGTCGACCCGGCTTGTCGTGCCGATGGCGCACAGCGCGCAGTGCGAATTGTTTATCACCACGGCCAACGAGCAGATTGCGCTCGTTGTCGAGGATATCAGCGAACGGCTGGAGAACGAAAACCGCATCCGCTACATGGCGCGCTATGATGCGCTGACCGGATTGCCGAACCGGGCCTATTTCACCGAACAGGTCGATCTCAGACTGTCGCGGGCGGCGCTTCTGGCGTCGGCACCGCAAACGATGCTGATGATCGTCGATCTCGATGATTTCAAACATGTCAACGACACGCTGGGGCATCCAACCGGTGACAAACTGCTCGAGCACGTGGCGCACCGCATTCGCCAGCAGCTCGATTCGCCCGTCGTTGTTGGCCGGTTCGGTGGCGATGAATTCACGATCTTCGATGATCGCGATCTGACCTTGAGCGACGCGAACACAGTCGCCGAGCGGCTGATGGCGGTGCTCAATGAACCCTATGAACTGGGCAACGAGCAGATCACCGTCCGCTTCTCGATCGGATTCGTTCTGTGCAACCGGCAGGAACGCAAACTCGATGAAATGCTCAAGCGGGCGGACCTGGCGCTTTATTCCGCCAAGGCCGACGGCAAGGGCCGTGTTTGTGCCTACCATACCGATCTCGACAAATCCTACCAGTACCGGCAAACGCTCAAGAAGGCGCTTCGGGAATCGATCGACCGGTCCGAACTCAGCCTAATGTTCCAGCCGATTGTCGACGCGCATTCCGGCCGGATCGTGAGTTGCGAGGCGCTGGCACGCTGGCATCATCCCGAATTCGGGTCCATCCCGCCGTCGGTCTTCATTCCGATCGCCGAGGAGATGGGCGCCATCTCAGACGTGACGGACTGGGTGATGCGCACTGCGGCGCGTACTTGCGTCAACTGGCCGAAAGACGTGTCGGTCTCGGTCAATACGTCAGCGCACGATTTCAAGGACGCGCGCGTGATCGAGATGGTTCGCGATGCGCTCGCGGAGTCCGGGCTCGCTCCCGAGCGGCTGGAAATCGAGGTTACCGAATCGGCCCTGCTCGAGGAACGGCAGACCGCTTTCAACGTTTTGAGCGCATTGTCCGAAATGGGCGCTCGTATTGCCCTCGATGATTTCGGAACAGGTTACAGCTCTTTGTCCTATCTGCACGAATTGCCGTTCAACAAGCTCAAGATCGATCGTGCATTCACGCAGAACGTGACGGAAGACGAGCGGTCGCTGAAGCTCATGCGGTCGATTGCGCAAATGAGCAAGGACCTTGACCTGATCGTGACGGTCGAGGGGGTGGAAACCCATGAACAGCTGGATACGATCACGGCGCTCGGCCTGGTCGATCAAATCCAGGGCTATCTGTTCGGTGCGCCGGTTCCGGAGCGCGAAATCGTTGAAATGATTGGCCGTTTGCGCGGAGCCCCTTCTGCCGAACCGCGCGCCAGCGAGGCCGCCCCGGTTTCGAACAGGCGATAAGGGTCTTTTCGCGAGACAGTCCCGAATTGACTCGGATTGGCAAAGATATACCATTTCTGTGACTTTTCTGCATCGCAGAAGGTTTTCACGCGGCGGGATGTGGTTTGAGACGCCAAATCACTTTAGGCTGCAAGTAGGGACGGCGTTGACAAGACTGGGGTAATCATACCTTGGCGCGCTCCAAGTTCGCGGCCACGTTGCTGGACCTTCTCGACGACGTATCCGTGCGGCGTGTGCCTTTGAACGCGCCCGACGATCCGGTTTACAAACTCCGCTACAAGTCGTACCGGGCCGAAGATTTCGTGCACGAAAGCCCGGAGGAGCGGCTGTTCGACCAGCACGATCTGGCACCGAACGTTTACTGCTTCGGTGTTTACCTGAAACAGGACCTGGTCAGCGCGGTCAGGTTTCAGGTGGTGACACCCGATCAGCCGTCGTCGGTCAGCCGCACGATTTTTCCAAGGGAGCTTGGAGAACTTCTGGGCCGGGGCGGGCGCTATATCGATCCGAGCCGATTCGTGACCGATCCCGATCTCAGACTGAGTCTGCCGGCGCTGCCCTTCATCACGCTCAGGGTCGTTGCCATGGCCTGCGAGCATTTCGACGTCGATTATTGCGTCTCGTCGGTGCGGCCGGAACATGCAGCCTTTTATCGCCGCGTGTTCGATTCCCACCGGGTCGAGGGTTCGGAGGGCTATTATCCGGGCATCCAATTCGCCATGCACCTCTATATCGCGCGGGTCGCGCGCATCCGCGACCGGGTGGCGATCCGGTTTCCCTTTTTCATGTCGACGCATGAAGAACGCGTGCAATTGTTCGACCAGAATGCCGAAATCGGGATCCAGCACCTGGTCAAACCGACGGCGCATGCCGCGCAATATGACGACAACGAGAAGCCCGCACCGGTCCCGGGTGCGAAGCCGGAAGATTCCGATCCGAGTTAGGACCCGTTCGGAAGGGCTCAAAGGCCGGCCCGTTGCCGCCTTTGTCAGCGCCGCCTGAAGAGGCTGATCTTAATCGTCCCAGACCGGGCACCAGTCGCCGTTGACCAGACGCATGTGCTTGTCGAGACCGCGGATGCGGGCCACGTCGTCGTCATTCAATTCGATCTTGCGCGCCTCGAAATTGGCGATGATCCGTTCTTTCTTGCCGGATGAGGGAATGACGATATGCCCCTCATGCATGAGAAAGGCCAAAGCGATCTGGGCGTCGGTAGCGCCGTACCTGGCACCGATTTCGGTCAGGACCGGGTCGTCCTTGACGGCGCCGCGGGCCAGCGGGGAATAGGCGGTCATCGGAATGCCCTTTTCGGCGCAATGGGCGGCAACCTTACGGTTCTGGAAATAGACGTGCATTTCGCACTGATTGGTCGCGATCGGCCGGTCTCCCAGAACGGAGATAATTTCGTCGACCAGCGGGATGGTGAAGTTCGAAATACCGATCATGCGGGCCTTGCCGCCGTCGTAAAGTGCCGCCAGTTCGCCGGCATAGGATGGCATCGGGTACTGGTTCTTGATGGCCGGCCAGTGCAGCAGCAAGAGATCGACCTGATCGACACCGAGCTTTTCCAGGCTTTCAAGGGCCGTGCGGGTCGGCTCGCCCGGGGCAAAATTCTCTGGGGCGATCTTGGTGGTGATGTGGATTTCGTCGCGCGGAATGCCGCTATCCTTGATGGCACGGCCTACGGCCTCTTCGTTCTGATAGCCCTGAGCCGTGTCGATGTGCCGGCAGCCGGCCTCAAGCGCCCAAAGCACACCCTGATAGGCTTCCTCAGGCGAACGGTTCCAGGTTCCGTAACCCATTTGCGGAATGGTATTGATCAGTTTTTCAGCCATATTCGCCTCCTCCTGCTGGCCCAAAGATGCTGCGCAGCGCTTTCCGGCCGTTTTGTATGAACGATAATACTGGGTGCCTCCTAACAGGGTGAGGCGGCAGATGCAAACCGTTGCCGCAGGTATCAATGACGGGGCAGTGTCAAGCCAGGTGAAAGGAGAGCGGTTTGGTGGCCAGCCGGATGATGCGGCCCTTGGCTTCAAGATTCAGCTGGGCGGCCTTCAGCCACCAGCCCGCCTTCTCTCCGCCGGGATACAGATCCTGCGGCAGTAGCGGGAGCAATTGCCGCTTGGCTTCAGCAATCGTTATCCCCGGCGCGCCCGAAGGCAGAACGGAGAGAAGGGCACTTTCCATTGCGAGATATTTTGCCTTGTCGACGCGCGTGATGCGGCCCGGTGTCATGACATTTTCGATTTCGATCTTTTTGGGGTCAGACACTTTCCAGCTTGCCTTTCACAAACTGGATTTTCGGCATCCGGAATCCCATGCCGGCCCAGGCGGTCAACAATGTCAAAATGAACATGGGTGATTGTCTATCCTTTACCGGGGCCTGTTCGACGATTGCCTGGTCATCCAGAATGGGGGGAAAGACCGAAACCCAGTGGCCTTTGGTGAAGTCGAGAAACATGAACGTGTTGCAGCATGTTGCAACAATTCGTCTCGTGGGCGAACTTTCCGTCAGCCGGTGATCGCGAAGGTGATCCTGCCCCGCGGTGCAGCGGATGGCGTCTTTGCGGAAGAGAATGTAGGGAACGCCGCCGTTTTCTCCGGCAATCGGCTCGGCACCTGGAAGCTGCTCGAAAATGTGCGCGGCCTGCCGACAACTGCCGCAATTGCAGACCGTTTTCAAAATGGGATCTGCATCAATTTCCAGCTCGACCTTGCCGCAGCGGCAATGGGCATTGGCAGTGACTTCCGACATCGCGCCTCTCCGACCTTCACTAACTAGACTGGACGGTCCAGTTTGATCTGTCAAGCCAACCTGATAAGCTCCGGGCAAAATCACTCAAGAGGCACAAATGTCCAACGGCGCCGCTACCCGCATCCGCAAAAGCCGGGAGAAGATTGTCACTGCTGCCGAGGACGTCTTTCTGGCAACCGGATTTCTTGGGTCCAACATGGACATGATCGCGGCGCAGGCGGACGTGTCCAAGCAAACGATCTATGCGCATTTCAAGTCCAAGGAAGTTCTGTTTACCGAAGTCATGAAGGTGATGACCGGCGGCGCGGCGCGCGACATCGGCAAGGACCTCGAAGAGGTTTTCGACGGAAGATCGGTAGAGGAGTATCTGTTGGACGTGGCCGTTGCGCATTTGATGATCGTGTTAACGCCGCGGCTCATGCGGCTGCGCCGACTGGTGATCGGCGAGGTTGAGCGATTCCCTGAACTGGGCCGGTCGCTTTATCAGAACGGGCCGGTGCGCTCGATCAGACAATTCACGCGGGCGCTGGAACATTATCAACGTCTCGGGGAAATCGGGCCAGGTGATGCGGAAATGGCTGCGACACAATTCAACTGGATGGTCATGGGTGGGCCGACCAGTTCGGCCATGCTGCTCGGCGATGACGGCATTGAAGGCGAAGCAGAATTGCGGGCACATGCGAAAGAGGCCGTGCGGATATTTCTGAGTGCCTATGCCCCGGGGCGAACTTCCAAGAATGGCATCGAAAAAATCTCGTGATATCGAGACTGGCGGATTTGCGGCGGCAATTCGGGGAAATGTGCAAGGAGAAATGGTGCCGCTTGCGTGACTCGAACACGCGACCCCATCATTACGAATGATGTGCTCTACCAACTGAGCTAAAGCGGCGCCGGAGCAGGTCGAAGCTGCCCGAAACGGGGTTGCTTTTACGCGTCCTTTTTTTCAGGCGCAAGCATTCTTGGCTTGATCCCGGATGCTACCTGTCAGGTTCGTTCTGCTCAGTTTACTGGCTTGGCGTTGTCACCGGGCAGAGCCTTGGCAGCACCATTCGCATCCGGCCCGGCCGCGGGCTCTTTAGGCGGGTCGACAGGCCGAGTTGCGGTCACCGGCGCCGGCATGGTGAGTGGAACTTTCCACTCAAGGGCGTCGAGCCGCCCGGAAACCGGGGAAGCGGGGCGCCATTCATCAAAGGTCATGCCATCGGCGGTCCAGACCGGATCGGCGGGGGCCGTGGCGGCGCGGGCGAGCCATTCGCGGGCGCGGCCATGGTCGTGGTTCTGACCCTCTTCGATTTCGGCCATCAAAAGACACATGTCGCGCGTTGGTTTGGTGGTGGCGAAAGCTGCCAGGGCATTGCGGGCTTTGGGCCATTCGCTGGCCTCGACCGCTGCCTGGGCCATCACGACGGCGGAGGCGGGATCGTCTGGCACGGCGGCCATGAGTTCGCCGAGCCTCGCAAGGCGCTGGGCCGGGGAAACGCCGGGCTGGGCATAGGCGTAAAGGGTCGCGATGTGCGGATGCCGCGTCGCTTGCCAGACGCGTTTGAGCAAAGAGGACGCCTTGCGGACTTCGCCGCGCGACGAGAGGATACGGCCCGATATCAGAGCCGCGGGGACGAAATTGGCGTCGAGCCGCAAGGCCGCCTGGGTCGCGGCAAGGGCCGCCGCGGGGTCCTTTTCTTCCTTCTCGGCGGCGATGGCGGTGTTTAGAACCACCTGCTGGCGAATGCGGGCATTGCGCTCGTCCTTGGTGCCGGCGCCACCGGCAATGACCAGTTCGAGCGCTTCGGCCCAGTGTTCGTGCCGGGTCAGATCGTCGAGCACGGCCTTGCTGGCCCAAGCGGCCTGCGGCGCGATGGCGAGCGCCTTTTGCGCGAAAGTAAGCGCGGCGTCGGGCCGGTTCTGGGCTTCGGCCTGGCGATAGAGCCCCATCAGCGCTGGCAAGGCCGTTTCAGAATTGTCGAGCAGGGTCTTGTATTCGTCGCGGGCCTCGCTCCATTCGCCCAGGTTGAGCGCGGCACGGGCCTCGAGAAGATGCGCGGCGAGATTTCCGGGCTGGCGGGTGCGAGCTTCGCGCGCCAATTGCCGCGCCTTTTGCGAATCGCCCGATTCGAGTGCGATGAACCCGTTGCTGAGCGCTTCGACCGCACGCCGTTCATTGGCCCGGCGCGAGGCGCGGGCGATGGCGGACGGGGTTTTGTAGAGGCGGCGCAAGAGGCCCCAGACCAGCATGGCCAAAACGATGGCGAATAGCAGGGTGACCGCCGCCGTGCCGAGACTTGGTTGCAGCCGCCAGGTGCCGAACTCGATCAGCACGGAGCCTTCCGTGTTGAACAGAAAGACGAGGGCGGCCGACAGCGCAAGGGAGATCAGGAGGTAGACAAGCAAGCGAATCATTGGCTGGCTGCAGCCTCCGGATTGGTCGTGGCGTCGCTCAGAATGGCGGCCCGGGCCTCGGTCGCGAAAGCCTCGAACGTGGCGCGTTTGTTGATCGCATCGATCACATCTCCACCCGCCTGGCTGACCGCTTCGGGCAGGAGCGCGATCACTTCTGCGGCGGTGGTGACGTCGCCGGCGTTGAGGGCGTCTTCAATGCGCGCCAGCGATGCGGCGGTAGAATTGTCATCGGCGGCGGAATTGCGTGCGGCGAATATCTGCTGGAGGCTTTGGGCGATCTGATCGCCGACGGAATTGGTGGACTGAGCCGGTGCAGCCGCCAGCATTGCGGGTACGGCGCGGGTGAAGTCCTCGGCGAACCTGGTCGTGGGCGCCAGCCCGGTCTCGGCCGCGGCCTGAACGTCCGGGTCGATGGGAAGATCGGGCAGCAATTGCTCGACGATTGCCAGTTCATCGGCATAGGGCACGCCGGTGGCCGCGCGGTCGTTGAGGGCGGAAAGCGCCAGCGGAATTTGCGCTGCGAGCTGATTGGCTGCCTCCGTTTCAGCGGATTGAACAAGGCCATCGACCCGGCCGCTGAGCGCGGATACCTGACCATTGGTTTCGGCAAGCTGGTTGGCCAGATCGCCCATTTTGCTGTCCTGATCTGCAAGGCCGGTCTGAAGATTGGCTGCTTCGCCGTTGGCGGCCGCAATCTGATCGGAAAGACCGGCGATCCTGCCGGCGAGGTCCTGCTGCTCGGTTGCGAGGGCTGCGAGGCGATCGGCAATATCGCTGGCATCGCTGGATGAGGCGCCGGCGGCCAGCGCGTCAACGCGATCTGCAAGATTTTGCGTGCGGGTCTGCAGCGCTGTCAGCTGCTCGCCGAGATCGGCCGGAATGGACGGTGCGGGCGCGTTTTCGAGTTCGGTGATGCGCGTATCGAGCAGGGCGAGCGCATCATCCGCTCCGGTGCGATCAGCGCTGTCGGCGGCCTGATTATCCTTGAGGCTCTGATCCAGAGACACGAGCCCGGACCCGTTTTCAGTGGATTTCTGTTCAACCAGCGACAGGCGGCCATTGAGGGCATCGAGCCGGTTTTCGATGGCAGTAGTGTCGGGCGCGGGAATGGGCTGGGGCAAGAGGTTCCAGACCGAGAGGAGAAGGAAAACGATCGCGGCGAGAATCGCGCCGGCCAGCCCACCAATCAGTCCGCTGGCCAAATCAGCGGAACGGCGGCGGGGTTTTGCTTCAGCAGCCTGGCTGGATGTGGACGATGAAGCGTTTGCAGATGTCGCAGACGATTCGGGTTTGGGCGCCGCTGCTTTTGGCGTATCTGCGTTTGCAGGTGCCGACTTCGGTGCGTCTTTGGTTGCGGGCGCGGATGTTTGAGCGGCCTTGACCGGTTCATCGGCCTTGGTGGCGGCGCCAGTTGGATTTGTCTCTTGGCCCGCAGGTTTGCGCGCCGATTTTGCCGGCGCGCGGCGGGCCTTGCCTTCAAGAACGGGGGGTCTGACGGGTCCCTGGGATTTTTCGGCCATGTTCAGTTTCCGGATGATGCCAGCGCCGCTTTGGCTTCGGCCAACATTGCCTTCTCGGAGGGTGTTTGGGCAACCCTCAATCCGGCATTGGATGCTGCGGCCAATGGTTCCGCCACCTTTGCCGAAAGGCAAATGTGTGTGATACCGGAAAGATCGAAGTTGGCTGCTATTTTGGCGAAAATCTCGGCGCTGCGGCGCGAATAGTGCAAGACGGACGAAACCTTGCGGGCGCCAAGGGCGGCAAAGGCCTCTTCGGAGAGGTTTTGTTCCGCCATGCGGTAGGTTTCGAGCAATGTGACCTTCTTGCCGAAGGGCGCAAGCAAAGCAGCAAGGTCGCCGGTCCGGTTCTCGCCTGCCAGATAGAGAGTTTCGGAAATGCCGGGTTCAGCATTGATTCGATCGGCCAGCCCGGTGGCGCCGGACTTGTTTTCGTCGACTGCTATGACTTTTGAAAAACCGGCGCTTGTTGCACGTTCCGCCGTTTTTGGACCAACAGCGAACAGGGGCAGCGCCAGAAGGTTGGCGGGGATCGAGCCGTCAACGCCCTCGAGGGCGCGGGCAGAGGTGATCGCAATCGCGTCAAAGGTCCGATCCGGCCAATCGATGGCGAGCGGTTCGAATTTCAGGAGTGGCGAAACAAGTGGCGTCAGTCCGAGTTCGGCGAGGCGGGCCGCCGTTGCTTTCGCCTGATCAAGCGGACGGGTGACGAGAACCAGGCCCATGTGGCTCAGAGGCCCCTGAGCCGGTCGAAAAAGGCCTGACCGGCCATGTCGATCAGGGCGAGACCGAGCTCGTTGCCCAGAAGCTCTGCATTTTCCGGAAGGCCGGCCACGGTTTCGCGGTGCCGCTCTGCCCCGTCCGGGCTCAGCACCTCCGCATTCATGGTCAAAAGACCATCTTCGATGATCGTGTGGACGCCGATCGGGGTGCGGCAGGACCCGTCGAGCCGGGCGAGCAGCGCGCGTTCGGCGGTTACCTGCTGAAAGGTCGGCAGATGATTGAGCGGCGCGAGTTTTCCGGCAGTTTCGTCATCGCTGGCCCGATATTCGATGCCGATGGCGCCCTGAGCCGGGGCGGTAGGGAAAATGCCGGGGTCGAGGATGGAACTGACATGGCTTTGTTTGCCCAGACGCTTCAGTCCCGCCAGCGCCAGAAAGGTCGCGTCAGCGACATTGTCGCGCAGCTTCTGGAGACGAGTGTCGACATTGCCGCGGAATTCGACGATCTCGATGTCGGGTCTGAGGAAACGCAATTGCGCAGCGCGGCGCAGCGAGGAGGTTCCGACCCGCGCGCCTTCCGGCAATCCCTCAAGCGTCGTGGCCTTCAGCGAAATGAAGGCGTCGCGCGGATCTTCGCGTTCGAGAAAGACCGGCATGATCAATCCGTCGGGCAGGGTGGTGGCCATGTCCTTGGCGCTATGCACACCAATATCGATCTGGCTCTCAAGAAGGGCGGCTTCGATCTCTTTTGAAAAAAGGCCCTTGCCGCCAATTTCCTTGAGGGAGACGTTGCCGGCCTGGGTCCTGTCGCCCTCGGTCTTGATGACCTGGATGTCGATCCGATCCGCTGCAACCCCGTGATGTTCGCCCAGCAATTGCCGCACCAGCCGGGCCTGATAGAGCGCCAATGGCGAGCCGCGGGTGCCGATGCGAAGGAAGGTTGATTTGGCCGGAGATTGCAATTTGGCCCTATCCTGAATAAGCCGGTCGGACCGCCTTTGGGGCGGCATTTGCAATGGGGCTTAGACCAAGCACGGTGACCGGGCAATCCCCGCACATGGTTCTGGGACTGGAAAGCAGCTGCGACGAAACCGCGGCGGCAATCGTCGTGCGCCATGCGGATGGGCGCGGCGAGGTGCTCTCCAATGTGGTGCGTTCGCAGATCGATGAGCATCGCGCCTATGGCGGGGTGGTGCCGGAACTGGCGGCGCGCGCCCATGTGGTGCACATGGATCACATCATTTCGCGTGCGCTTGACGAGGCCGGTGTTTCGCTCGGAGACCTCGACGGGATTGCGGCGACGGCGGGGCCGGGCCTGATCGGCGGGGTGCTGGTTGGCCTGACGATCGGCAAGGCGCTGAGCGCTGCAACCGGCAAGCCGCTGATTGCCGTCAATCACCTTGAGGGCCACGCACTGACGGCGCGGCTGACGGATGGTGTGAATTTTCCCTATCTGATGCTGCTGGTGTCCGGTGGGCACACGCAATTCGTTCTGGTCGAAGGTGTGGGGCGCTACAAGAAACTTGGCGGCACCATCGACGATGCGCTGGGCGAGGCGTTCGACAAGGTCGCCAAGATGCTGGGGCTCGGCTACCCGGGCGGGCCGGAAGTGGAAAGGCAGGCAATGGGCGGCGACGCGGCCCGGTTCGATTTCCCCAAGCCATTACTCGGTGAAGACCGGCTCGATTTTTCGTTTTCCGGTCTCAAGACAGCCGTCCGGCTGGCGGCGGAACGGGTGGCACCGGTTTCCGATCAGGATATTGCCGATGTCTGTGCCAGCTTCCAGGCGACGGTTGCAGAGATCATCGCGCGGCGTTCGGCGCAGGCACTCGAAGTACTTCAGGCAAACAACAAGGCGCTGGTGATTGCCGGCGGGGTCGCTGCAAACAAGGCAATCGGTTCGGCTTTGCGCGAGGTTGCTCAAGAGGCAGGTGCCAGGCTGGTGGTGCCGCCGCCGGCTTTGTGCACCGACAATGGTGTGATGGTTGCCTGGGCCGGGCTCGAGCGGCTGGCGCTCGGCCATGTGGATGGGCTCGATTTCACTGCACGGGCGCGCTGGCCGCTCGATAGCGACGACATGCGGGTGCGCCATGGCTGAAACCGGACTCAGGGTCGGCGTGGTCGGTGCGGGAAGCTGGGGCACGGCCTTGGCGCAGGCGGTGGCGCGGGCCGGACATCGTGCCATGATCCTGTCGCGGCGCGACGATGTCGTCGAGGATATCAATCGGCACCATCGCAATCATTCTTATCTCGGCAACCGGGTCTTGCTGGATGGGGTGAGTGCAACGCGCGATCCGGTCGAAATGGGCCAATGCGAGCTCATCATTCTGGCCGTGCCGGCGCAGGCGACACGGACGACACTGACCACGCTGGTGCGTGAGTTCGATGCGCCTTTGGTTCTCACGGCCAAGGGGTTCGAGGCATCGAGCCTTGAATTGCAGAGCGAGGTGGTCGGGCAGTGCGCACCGGGTGCCGATTGCGTGGTCCTGTCCGGTCCGAGCTTTGCGGTGGACGTGGCCAAGGGCAGTCCGACGGCGGTGACGCTGGCCTCCGATGATGCCGGCGCGCTCGAACTGGCGACGCGGGCGCTGGCCAGCGCGTCGTTCCGGCCCTACGGGTCGGATGACATGGTTGGGGTGCAGGTGGCAGGTGCTCTGAAGAACGTTTACGCACTTGCGGCCGGGGCGGTCGAGGGAGCCGGGCTTGGTCTATCGGCGCGGTCGGCGTTGATCGCGCGGGCCATGGCGGAACTGGCGCGGGTCATCGCGGCGCTCGGGGGCCAACCGGCGACGGTCAATTCACTGGCCGGAATGGGTGACCTCGTTCTTAGCTGTACTTCGGAACAGTCGCGCAATTATCGTTTCGGGCTGGAACTGGGACGCGGCAAACAGCCCGATGACATCCGGAACATGGGGATCGGGCTTGCCGAGGGCGTGTTCACGGCGCCGGCCGCCTGGCAATTGGCCAGGAATTACCAGGTCGATGCGCCGCTGATCGAGGCGGTCAATCTGGTCCTGATGGGCCGGATCCAGATTCAGGCAGTCGTCGACATGTTGATGACGCGCCCGCTCAAACAGGAAGGATGAAGATGCTTTTTGCGCTGATATGTACCGACAGGAGAGGCGGTCTTGAAACCCGGCAGGCGACCCGCCCGGATCATCTGGCCTTTCTTGACGGGCTGGGAGACGATTTGATGTTTGCCGGTCCGTTTCTGGACGGGGATGGCAAACCCAACGGCTCGCTCGTCGTGGTTCGGGCCGAGACCCACGAGGCTGCCGAGGCGATTGCGGCGCTCGACCCCTATGCCCGCGCCGATCTGTTCGAGACGGTCGAGATCAGGGCCTGGAACTGGGCGCTCAAAGCGCCGGAAGGAGTGTGAACGTGGCATATTGGCTGATCAAGTCCGAGCCCGACGTCTGGTCGTTCGAGGATCAGATGAACAAGGGTGGTCCGGAAGAATGGCACGGGGTGCGCAACTACGCAGCGCGCAACCATATGCGAGCGATGAAGATCGGGGAGAAGGCGTTTTTCTATCACTCCAATCAGGGCAAGGAGATTGTCGGCATCGCCAAGGTGGCTGCGCTCAGCCATCCGGATTCCACCACCGATGATCCGCGCTGGGATTGTGTGGATTTCATCGGCGACAAGCCCTTCAAGCGCCCGGTCACACTTGAGAAGATCAAGGTCCATCCAGAGCTTCAGGAGATGGTTCTGGTCAACAATTCGCGGCTCTCGGTTCAGCCCGTGACCGATCGGGAATGGAAGATCATTTGCGAATTGGGCGGTGTTTCGGCATAGTGCGACAGGCTGCCGCAGGGCAAGCCTGAGTGGGACACTTTCGAGGGGCTAACGATGATCCATTTCGACGGGATAAACTGGATTGCGGTCATACTTGCCGTGGTGGCCAGCATGGCGCTTGGCGCGGCCTGGTACATGGTGCTGGCCAAACAGTGGATTGCCGCGACCGGCAAGACGCAGGAACAATTGATGGGCAGCGGCGGCAGCGCGACGCCATTCATCATCGCGGCCATCTGCCAGTTGGTGATGGCCTATTTCATCGCGCTTCTGACGCCGATGATGATGGACGGGGTGACAAGCGTCTATACCGCCATCCTGGTGGGCGTTCACCTGTGGTTCGGGTTCATCCTGACCTCGATGATCATCAATCATCGCTATCAGAACATGAGCTGGAACCTGACCCTTATCGATGGCGGCTACCTTCTTGGCGTCGTGGCCGTGCAGGGTCTGGTGATCGGCCTGTTCGGCTGAGGGGCGGCGTACACCGCACGCTAGAAATCCGAGGTGATGCCCTTGACCTCCCAATCCCCGTAGCGGGAGGGGTCGAGGCCACCCCGGCCGTTCTTCTCGCCCTTGTTGATCTCGGTAATGGCATCGATTTCGGCTTTGCGGGCGCGGGCTTCGGCAAGCGCGTTTTCGGCGTCATTGCTGAGCCGCTTTGGTTCGGCATTGGGCCGGGCTTTGGGAATGGTGTCGTTCATTGGTCAACTGTGATAGTGGCGCGGGCAACCTGACGCCAAGCGCGCCGATTTTCAAGGCCGACCTGAATGACCAATAAACCCGGCGCCGGCACCAAAGGCAAAGTTGCGGGGCTGGACGTCCGCCTCATGGCCGTGCAGGTTCTGCAATCGGTGCTCAAGGGTGGTTCGTTCGAACCGCTGGGCGAAAAGCAGATTGCCGATAGCCGCGACAGGGCATTGGCAAATCGGCTGGTCACAACGGCGCTCGGGCGTCATGGCCATCTCGACAAGATCATTGCAGCGTCACTCGACAAGGGCCTGCCGCAGCGTTCTGGCCTGTTCGAGGCGGCCCTCCGGGTCGGGTTGAGCGAGTTGCTGTTTCTGGACGGCGCGGACCATTCGGCCATCTTTGTTGCTGTGGAGATTATTCGCGGCGACCGGCGTGCGGGCCGGTTTGCCAAGCTCGCCAATGCCGTATTGCGTCAGGCGCAGCGGGATCGGGACAAGTGGCTCTCTCTTGCGGCAGCCGATGCGCTGCCCGGTGCGGTCAGGCAACGCTGGTCGCAATTATATGATGGCAAAACGATCAGCCATTTCGGCGAAGCGCTTCTGGCTGGGCCGGACCTCGATCTGACCGTCAGGTCGGACGCAGCGGGTTGGGCCGAACGCCTTGGCGGGGTTGTGCTTAACGACCAGAGCGTGCGGATTGAAAACCGCGACAAACGGGTCGCCGAGCTCGCGGGATATACAGAGGGCCAATGGTGGGTGCAGGATTTTGCGGCCGCCCTGCCGGCGCGGATGATCACCGCGCCCGGCGGAGCATCTGTGCTCGATCTTTGTACCGCGCCCGGCGGCAAGAGCGCGCAATTGGCGGCACGCGGCTATGACGTGATCGCGGTCGATGTGGACGACAAGCGGATGGGCCGCGTCGCTGAAAATCTGGCCCGTCTTGATCTCGAAGCGCAGCTGATTGTGGCCGACGCGCTGAGTTTTGATGACGGACGCCGGTTCGACGCCATTCTGCTTGATGCGCCGTGCAGCGCCACAGGTACCTTCCGGCGGCATCCCGAAGTCTTGCTCAACCGGACGGCCAAGGACATTGCCGAGATGGCGGCTCTGCAAGCCGGACTGATCGACCATGCGCTCGGGCTTCTGAACCCCGGTGGGGAGCTGGTCTATTGCACCTGTTCGCTCGAGCCCGAAGAGGGCGAGTCGCAGGTTGCGGCCGCGCTGTCGCGGCATCAAGACCTCGCGGTGGCGCCAATTTCCGAAGACGGCCCGTGGTCCGGCATCGGGGCGGTGACCGGAGCGGGCTGGTTGCGTACCCATCCCGGCCTTTGTGTGGGAAACCGCCGGGGTATGGATGGATTCTTTGCCGTTCGCTTCAAATTCGCCTAAAGTTTGGGTTGATCATAGCGGGCAATTCCGAATCGGGGTGGGCGCCGGTTCTTCCGTCTATTTGAAGTGAAGTTAGTGAGTGGGGCGCAATTGGTGAAACTGTCTCGCCTGAAAGGATTTCGCGCGAGCCGCGTTTTGGGCGACATGTTTGTCACGTCGCCCCTTGTGCGCTGGACCTGGTCGAGCCTGGGGCAGGAAAAGTATGAGCCCAAGCTGGTCGAGTTTCGCCCCTCCGACAGCGAGACGGTCCGTGAAATGCTCGAAGGCCGCTATCTTCTGGCCGGCCGCCTGATCGATACGGAGGGCGCTTCACCCTTTGCCGTTCACGTCGACCATCCCGGTTGGAACGAAGAGCTCAATTCCTTCTCCTGGCTGAGACATTTTCAGGATACCAACGATCCGGCGGGGCGCGGGCTGGCCCGCACTCTGGTGCTGGACTGGATTTCGCGCAATGCCACCTTTCGCGATTCGGACTGGAAGCTGACCATTCTCGCGCAGCGGGTGATGAACTGGTTCCGGCATTTTTCGCTGATCTGCGAGGGGGCGACCGACGATCAGATTGGCTTGATCTACCGGTCGATCGGGCTGCAAGTGCAGTCCGCCAAGCTTCGAAGCCGGCTGGCATTCGATCCGATTGACGAGTTGATGGGGCATGTCATTCTCGTCGGCGCTGCGCTGTCCGACGGAAGCAACGAACCCAGCGTTCTGGCCAGCGCGGAAAGCCTTTGCGACAAGCTTGAAGACCAGCTCGGCAAGGACGGGTTTCACCGGTCGCGCAACCCGGAAGTGCAGCTCGATCTTCTGGTCGAGCTGGTGACCCTCAGGCTGGCCCTGACGCAGCGCTCGGGCAAATCGGTGCGGCGGCTGGTGGAACTGGTCGAAAAGATGCACCGGGCACTCGATGCGGTGACCCTCAGCACGGGCGAGCCGGGCTATTTCAACGGCTGCGGACAATTGCCGACCGAAATCATCATCGCGGTGCAGGGGCAGGGATCGTCACGCCAGCGGGGAAATGCGCTGACGGCAGGCTATGGACTCATTCTCGAGGGTAATGCCTCCCTGCTTCTGGATTCGGGGCGCATCCCGCCGACGGCCTATGCCGCGAACGCCCATTCCAGCGCGCTCGCCTTCGAGTTCAGCTATGGCAACCAGCTGATCGCCGGCAATTGCGGGCCGGCTCCGGCAGATCTTTACGAGCATGCCGACGCTTTCCGGCAGGCGGTGGCGCATTCTGGCCCGAGCATCAATGGCGAAGGGGCCAGCCGGGTGGAGCCGGGCGGCGGGCTGCATTCGTTCGGGGACAAGCCCTTCATCGAGGTTTCGAAATCCGAAGCGACGATTACGGCCAGCACGACAGGGTTTCAGTCCCGGTTCGGGGTGAAGCTCGAACGGCGGGTCAATCTGATCTCCGACGGGCAATCGCTGGTCGGACAGGACAGGCTGGTCGGCAAGGCCAAGCGCGGCGACAATATCATTTCGCTCAGTTTTCACCTCGGGCCCGGCATTGAGGCAGAAAAGGTGCCGGATACTGACATGATCATCATCCGGCTTCCGAACATGGATAGCTGGACTTTCCTTTGGGAAGGGGCGGACGCGCATATCGAGGATAGCGTCCGGCACTCGCGCAACATCGGATTTCACCGGACCCGGCAGATCGTTCTGGCGGCACCGGTTGAGACGGATGCGGAAATTGCTTGGATTTTCACGCGGCAGGCGCGCTAGGGCCGTTCAGGTTTTGATTGAGTCAAAATCTCTGCACTCAGTTTTTTTGCTTGTCGCGTTTCCGAACCGGAAAACCTCCACACACTTTTCCTGGAAACGCTCCAGAGACCCTTGCATTGGACGCGTGGCGTGGTAGCACGCGCGAAATACCAATTGGAGCGGATTGATGAGTCCTTCATCCTCGATCACGGGGGTGCGCCGCGCCCTGATTTCGGTTTCCGACAAGAATGGCGTCGCCGACTTCGCCCGGCAGCTTTCGCGGCACGGGGTCGAGATCGTTTCGACCGGCGGCACCAAGGGCGAAATCGCCAAGACCGGCGTTCCGGTGGTCGATATCTCCGAGTTGACCGGATTTCCCGAAATGATGGATGGGCGGGTCAAAACGCTGCATCCCAAGGTGCATGGCGGCTTGTTGGCGGTCCGCGACGACGAAACGCACCGCTCGGCGATGCGTATCCACCAGATTCCGGAAATCGACATGGTGGTGGTCAATCTCTACCCGTTCGAAAAAACGGTGGCGGGCGATGCCGATTATGCGACCGCGATCGAGAACATCGATATTGGCGGCCCCTCGATGATCCGTTCGGCGGCCAAGAACCATGCTTATGTCACGGTGATTGTGGACCCGGACGATTATGCGCCGGTCCTGGCCGAGATCGACGAAAAGGGCGAAGTAAGCGCGGAAACCCGCAAACGCCTGGCAGCGAAGGCCTTTGCCCGGACCGCGGCCTACGACGCTGCAATTTCGAACTGGTTCGCAAAAGCGCTCGATTATCCGGATCTGCCGTGGCGGAGTTTTTCGGGCAAGCTCAGCGAAGTTCTGCGCTATGGCGAAAACCCGCATCAATGGGCCGCCTTTTATCGGACCGGCGACAAGCGCAGGGGCGTACAGAGCGCCGAGCAGGTGCAGGGCAAGTCGCTCAGCTACAACAACCTCAACGATACCGATGCGGCGTTCGAACTGGTCAGCGAATTCGATCCCGAGGCCGGACCGGCGGTTGCCATCATCAAGCACGCCAACCCCTGCGGCGTGGGTACGGGCAAAAGCCTGCTCGAAGCCTATCAGAAGGCGCTCAAATGCGACCCGGTCAGCGCTTATGGCGGCATCGTCGCGCTCAATGGCGAAATCACCCAAAGCGTGGCCGAGGAAATCGTCAAGGTCTTTACCGAGGTAATCATCGCACCCTCGGCCACCGACAAGGCGCTGGCGGTCTTCGAGACCAAGAAGAACCTGCGCGTGCTTCTCACCGGCGGGCTGGCCGACCGGACATCTGGTGATCTGATGGTCAAATCGGTCGGGGGCGGGTTGTTGGTTCAGACCCGCGACAATCGCAATGTCGATGATTGCGAATTGAACGTCGTCACCAAACGGGCGCCGAGCGCGCAGGAAATGGACGATCTGCGCCTGGCGGCCAAGGTCGCCAAACACGTCAAGTCCAACACGATCGTTTACGTCAAGGACGGCGCGACGGTGGGCATTGGCGCAGGGCAGATGAGCCGGGTGGATTCGGCGGTCATCGCGCACCGCAAGTCGCTCGATGCCGCCAGGGCTGCGGGGGAGAAGGAAGCTCTGACCAAGGGTAGCGTCGTGGCATCGGATGCGTTCTTCCCGTTTGCCGATGGTTTGCTGGCGGCGGTCGAGGCCGGGGCGACGGCGGTTATTCAACCGGGTGGTTCGATCCGCGACGATCAGGTGATCGAGGCGGCGGACAAGGCCGGCATCGCCATGGTGATGACCGGCATGCGGCACTTCCGTCACTAGCGGGTGGCAAGCTCACTTTCAGTCCTGAGCTGGAATATCGGCTATGCCGGGCTGGGGGCGGAATCCGACTTCTTCAAGGATGGGGGCAAGGGTGTGTTGCCGCCGTCGCGGCGGGTCGTGCTCAAGAACCTTGATGGAATCAAGGCACTGATCTCGGCGCAGGATGTGGATGTCTTCCTGTTGCAGGAGGTCTCGGACAATTCCCCGCTCTCCTGGTGGGTGCCGGTCAGGTCCGAGATCGAAAGTACTTTGGACGGGCGGCGGGTGCGGTTCGATCCGGATACGTTTTCCAGATTTCTGCCCGGACCGTTGCGTATCCGGCATGGTCTGCTGACGGCGGTGGGCGCTGCTGCCGAGATTGATTTCGCGCCTTTGCCGCCGAAGGAAGGCTGGAGCATCGGGCCGGTGCGGCGGGCCTTCGGTTATCAAACGGCCAGGTTTTTCGATGATCCGCGCTGGGTGCTGATCAATTTGCATCTCTCTGCCTTCGATGACGGGGATATCCGCGACCGGCAATTGGCGCGGGTGCTGGAGGTGGCGCAACGCCATTATCAGGCGGGCGCGCATGTCGTGGTCGGGGGTGACTGGAACCTCATTCTGACGCAACCCGGCTGGCCGCACACGACCGATCTCGAGCACCTGTTCTGGATCAGGCATTTCCCGATTGAAAGGCTGGCTGAAGGCTGGCGGATTGCCGCGGACGAGAAGATCCCCACGGTCCGAACCAATCAGAAACCCTATGTCAGAGGCGAGAACTTCACCTCGACGATCGATGGATTTCTGGTTTCGCCCAACGTGGGGATCGAAGCGGTTCAGACCATCGATACGGGGTTCGAACACACCGACCACATGCCGGTGATCGGTCGTTTTGTCGCCGTCGCGTGAGGTGCGTTAAGCCTTCGTCCGGAATGTCCTGATTTTGCCGGGATTGGCATGTTAAGCTTTGCTTAACCTTGAGCCAATCGGGAGAGGCGGAATGGCCAGCAGATCGAACGTTGCGCAGTTGCGCCACGCGGTGGGTAATGTCGAAACCATGACGCGCTTCGCGCTGGCGGTCCTGGCGCTGGCATCGGGCGTCTACACCTATCTAGGGGTGCGCTCGCTGCTCGACGGGTCGGCGACCTTCGTGTTTTTCGCCGCGATCATCTATTCGGCGGCGGTGTCGGTGGCGATCTACGCCTTCTGGTCGTTCATGATGCGCTTCGTGCCGCTGGTGCGCTCGTTCACGCGGCGGGTAGCCCTGTTTCTGGTCATGGCCATCGGCTCGCTGATGATTGTTGCCATGTCGTCCTGGCTCAATGCCGCTGCTCTAGCTGGTTCGGCGGCACAGGAACAGCATCTGGCGGTGACGCTGGAAGGCTATGCCGAAGATCTCGACCGGGCACACGCGTCGGCCCTTGCGGCGCAATCGCTGTTGCCGGATCTCGACCGGGCGGAGATGCGTTTCTCGCGGCTGGCCGACAATGAGCGCCAGTCCGGCGCTTTGACTGGTTCGTCGGGCTCCGGTTCTGTGGTGCAGCTCTTGACGCAGATGTCGGCGCAAATGGCCGAACTCAAGGTCTCGATCAACCAGTCACGCGACGTGGTGGCCGAGCTGTTTGCGCAAGGGTCCGAACATATCGCGACGATGCGCGAGCTCGTCTCGGCCACCGGCGAGGTTCAACCGCGGGTCGACAAGTTTTCCGCCGAAGCGGTGCAGCTCAGCGCGGTGATCGCCGCCATTCAGGAGACATCGGTTGCCCCATCTGTGAAGCGGGCGGCGGCGGACCTGTCGCTTGGGTTCATCGCGCCGGTGGCTGACGGGGGCACGCAAGACCTCGTCAGCCGGCAGGATCAGGTGATGGAGACCGTGCGTGCCTCGGTCGCCTCGCAGTCCGAAGCGCTGAGTTTGGCGGCCGATGAAATCCTCGCGGAACCGCAAATTGCGCCGCGCCGGTTCGTGCCGTTGTCGAGTGCGGATGCGGTATTGCGCTATTATGCCGATTTCCTGCCCTCCTGGGCCGGGGCGATTTCGATC
The DNA here is from genome assembly GCA_020638065.1 of Hyphomicrobiaceae bacterium. Classification (GTDB taxonomy): domain Bacteria; phylum Pseudomonadota; class Alphaproteobacteria; order Rhizobiales; family Devosiaceae; genus JACKJF01. Next base: position 58,475 of record JACKJG010000014.1, read on the forward strand.
GATCTTTTGCCGGTGGTGCTGGTTTTGGTGCTGATGGTGGTGCAGGACGCGATCCGCAAGGAATCCGACCTTCTGGCCGATGCCGATGCGATGACCGCTGGCGACATGATGCGAGCCGTGGCGCTTTACGAGGAAATGAAGGTGCACGAAGCGGAGCGCAAAGCCCTCATTCCACCCGATATCGGACTCGATGATGAGGACCATGAGTTGATGCCGGAGGCGTCACCTTCCGACGAGGCGGAGGAGGCCGGAAAGTTGGAAGGGCCGGACAACATAACGCCGCTCAAATCGGGACGGCGGGGCCGGTCGACCGATGATGGAGCGGCATGAGGCCGGGGCCCATGTCACTTGAAACCGAACGACCAATGACCCTTGGCCGAAGGCTCGACCTTTGGGCGCGGCGCGTAGACGACGGCGCGGTGTTGCGCGTCGCCTTCTATCTCATGCTGGCGGCGACCATCGGCGTGATCGGGGTCGATTATTATCAACGCCAGCAGGCGGAGCGCTTTCTGCCGCAGAGCCCGGCCTCCCGGCCCATTTTGCCGGCTGTACCGCGGTTCGATCCGGCGGTTCCCAACGAGCAAATGCAGCCGCAATCGGAGGTGACAACCGATCCTGAATTACTCGCTGCACCCATGACGTTCGACTTGTTGCCGGACGGAGTGCTGTTCTTGCGCGGCACCATCCAGCCCGATAGTGGCGAAAAGCTCCTGGCCGAACTTGGCCAGCGTGCCGAGTATATCAAGACGATCGAACTGGATTCCCCGGGCGGGGTGGTCGATGCAGCGCTGATGATGGGTCAGCTAATCCGCGATGGTGATTTCTCCACGTCGGTTGGCGCGGGTCATTTCTGCGCTTCGTCCTGTCCGCTGGTTCTGGCGGGCGGTGTGACCCGAAGCCTCGATGAAAAGGCGGTGATTGGGGTCCATCAGATCTACGCCTTTGCCGAAGAGGACGTGCGCAGCCCGGCGGAGGCGATGTCCGATGCGCAGTCTACGACAGCGGCGATCGGGCGTTATCTCGATGAAATGGGGATCGACCCCAAACTCTGGTTTCATGCGCTCGAAACCCCGCCTTCGGAGCTCTATTATCTCACGGCAGACGAGATGAAAGAGTTCGGGTTGATCTACGCGGGTGAGGGCGGTTCAGCGACCTAGAGCCGTTCAGGTTTTGATTGAATCAAAACCTCGGATCTAAATACTTGTTTTATCGCGTTTTCGAACCGGAAAACCGTTTCACACTTTTCCTTGAAATGCTCTAGTTCACCGGGCGCAGTTCGATGACATCGTGATAGCTTTCGAACCTGGGGAAGGGCAGTTCGAGGATGAAATGCCGGTTGCCCTTGGTGACCGCGCTCAGGCAGCCGACCTGATTGCGTTCCTCATCGTCGCCGTAAAGCCGCACGCCGTCTTCATAGCCGTAACTTGAGGCGCCCTGATAGACAAAGAGATCGTTGCGTTTGCGCAGCACGCCGAAGAAGTTCTGCGAGCCGGTGGTCTTGCGGATCGTATAGACGGCCTCTTCGGGCCGGATTTCACAGCGGAACCAGGAATAGACCACCAGAGGTGAAATGCCGCCCATCTTGATGGTCCGGCACTCGTAATTGCCGGGCAGAAGGGTTTCGTCGACCGGCGCCAGGCCAGATTCGAACAGCTCCGAGACAATCTTTTGCTCCGCATCGCTTTCGGCGGCAAGTGCTGCGCCGAGGCCCCGGGTGCGGGAGGTGTAAAAATTGTCCATGCGCGATATGTCGTCCGGCGTTGCGTCGAGCAATGGTTTGGAATCGCACATGAACGGCGCGGCAAAGCCAATGCCGCCGGTAAACAACATGGCTGCACTCATGCCGAGTCCAAACACCAGTTTGCGCATGAAGATCTCCACTGTCCGCGTCTGGCGCATTGATGCGCAGGATGTGGAAGGGGTCAAGCTTGAGATTGATGAGGAAGGATGGTCAGGCGCGTTTTTCGAACGAATAGACGCCGGCGGGGTTGCCGTCGACCTGATCGGGTACGCGCAAAGCCAATTGATGCTCTTCGAAGGCTTCGAACCATTCCTGCCAGGTGACCGGCTCAATGCCGCCAAGCTGATCGCGGGCTTCGTCCTGATCGGATGCAAACATGCGTACGCCAAACCTCAGCTTGAGCACCACATCGTCACCGCCGTGGCCATTCGGGACATAGATCAGCGCCGGACTGCCCGCATGCGCGGAGGCCCAGCTACGGATTTCGTCATGGTCGGTCAGCAGTTTGGACATGTTACTTTCTCCTCCTCGGAGCCTTTCATACGCATCTGGGCAATCTAGGCCGCAATTCAAGGCGGGCCTTGACCCCGATCAAGCTCAAGATGTGGCGGGACCTTTGCGCAGGACCGCGCTCAGACGCTTCTTCTTAGCAGGCTGGTCGATTTCGGCAAGCCGCGCCTCGACGATGGCGGCAAATTGCGGCCAGGCCTTGGCCGGCATCGTGCGGGCGAGAAACTCGGCATACATCGGGGTCTGATTGACCGCGGCATGCTTGAGGCGCTGCAGGGCGACCGGGGTGACGATGCCGGCATAGTCCGGGTGTGCATTAAGCTTGGCGAGGATGGCCATGGCGTTGTCCTTGGCGATTACCGAAGAGCGGTCGGCAGCGGCAAGGATCCGGTCGAGGGCGGCTTCGGCCTTTTCCGGCACGGCATCGGTCAGGCCGTTGAGCAGGGCCATCAGGCCCCAGAGCATGCGATTGTTCTTTGTTGAGAGGAGCCCGAGCACCTTGTCGAAATGCGGCGCAAGCAGCGCGGGGTCGCGGCCGGCCCATTCATAGGCCGTCTTGATGGCGTCGTGCCGCACGGCCTGGCTTCTGCTTTCGAGAAGGCCGATCAGGGTTGCGGCGTCGGCTTTGGTGCCGTGCTCTGCCAGTTTGATGGCAAGATTGATGTTCGGTTGTTCGTCGCGATGGCCAAGGGCCGTGGCGAGCTGGGCTTCGATATCCATCGATCAGACGGCAATGGCGGTGTCGAGAGCGAGTTCGACCATGTCCTTCAGCGAAGTCTGGCGCTCGCTCGAATCGATCTGGTCGCCGGTGACGAGGCAGTCGGAAATGGTGCAGATGCAAAGCGCCTTGGCATCGAAGCGCTGGGCGAGCGTATAGATGGCGGAGGCCTCCATTTCGACGGCCATGACGCCGTGGCTGGTCAGCGCGCCATAGGAATTGACGCCATCGGGCACGTAGAAAATGTCCGAGGAGACGACTCCGCACACATGGTGATTGTAGCCGCGTTCCCCGGCGAGGCCGACGGCCTTGCTCAAAAGGTCATAGTCGGCAAAGGGCGCATAGGTATAGGGCTCAAACGAACGGTTGATGGCGCTGTCGGTCGAGGCGGTGATGGCGAGCACCAGATCGCGCACTTTGACTTTGACGTTAAGACCGCCGGCGGTGCCGACGCGAATGAGCTTCTTGACCTTGTAGACGTCGAGAAGCTCATGCACGTAGATCGCGGTCGAGGGCTGGCCCATGCCCGTGGCCTGCACCGAAACCGGTTGGCCTTTCCACGTGCCGGTGAAACCAAGGCAGTTGCGAACGGCGTTCACTTGCCGCGGATTTTCGAAAAAGGTCTCGGCGATCCATTTGGCGCGCAGGGGGTCGCCGGGCAGGAGGACGGTTTCGGCATAATCGCCGGGCTCAGCCTGATTATGGGGGGTGGGCATTGCTTCTCCTCATATGCCGCTTCATCGGGTCGGACGAATCTGCCATTTGCGGCAGGGCTGCGCAAGCCGCGCGGCCTCCATGCCCATTGCTTGACCGGCGCACGCAAAAGGTCCAATCAGGCGGCCAGAATTTAAGGGAGCCGACGCGATGGCCACCAGGGTCTTTATCGATGGGGAAGCTGGCACGACCGGATTGCAGATCCGCGAGCGGCTGGCGGCGCGTTCCGATATCGAGTTGTTGTCGATCGACGAGGCGCGGCGCAAGGACCTTTCGGCCCGGCGTGAGCTGCTCAACGATTGCGATGTCGCCATTCTCTGCCTGCCCGACGATGCGGCCAAGGAAAGCGTGTCGCTGATCGACAATCAGACCACGCGGGTCATCGATGCCTCAACCGCCTATCGGGTCGATCCGGACTGGGTCTATGGCTTTGCCGAAATGGATCAGGGGCAGGCAGACCGGATCGCCAATGCGCGGTTCGTCGCCAATCCGGGTTGTTGGCCGCAGGGCGTGATTGCCGCGATCCGTCCTCTGGTCGAAGAGGGCCTTCTACCGGCCGCGACGCCTTTGAGCGTCACGGGGATTTCGGGCTATTCGGGCGGCGGCAAATCGATGATTGCCGATTATGAAGCCAGAGGCGAGGCGGCGAGCGAACAGACGCCCTATGGGCTGACCTTCGAGCACAAGCATTTGCCCGAAATGCAGCTATATTCAAAGCTCAGCCAGCGGCCGCTCTTCGTGCCGACGGTGGGGGATTATTACAAGGGCATGCTCGAACTCATCCCGTTGCATTTCGGCATGATGCCGGCAGGTGCATCGGTCGCGTCGATCCATTCGGCATTGCTCAATCATTTCGCTTCGATTGCCGACAGTTTCGTGCGGGTCATGCCGCTCGATCTGGTCAGCCGCAAGGACGAAATCGACCCCGAAGCCCTGAACGGCACCAACGAGATGCACCTTTACGTGTTCGGCAATGACGGGCGCGGGCAGGGGGTGATCTGCGCGGTCTATGACAATCTCGGCAAGGGTGCATCGGGCGCCGCGGTGCAGAACCTCAACCTGATGATCGGGGCCGACCCGCGGACGGGGCTCTGAAAGCCTTTGCCGCTTGACCAAGTGCTTGTGCTGCGGCATCTAGCACGCAGCATTTTTCGGGAGTTCGGAACATGGACAAATTCACCAGCCTGACCGGCGTTGCGGCGCCCTTGCCGATCATCAATGTCGACACCGACATGATCATCCCGAAACAATATCTCAAGACCATCAAGCGTACCGGGCTCGGCTCGGCGCTTTTCGCGGAAATGCGCTACAACGAGGATGGTAGCGAGAACCCGGATTTCGTGCTTAACAAGCCGGCCTACCGGTCGGCGCAGATCGTTGTGGCCGGAGACAATTTCGGCTGCGGGTCGAGCCGCGAGCATGCGCCCTGGGCTCTGCTCGATTATGGCATCCGCTGCGTGATCTCGACCAGTTTTGCCGACATTTTCTACAATAATTGCTTCAAGAACGGCATTCTGCCGATCAAGGTTTCGGAAGACGAATTGGCCAAGCTGATGGATGATGCCGAGCGCGGCGCCAATGCCACGCTGACCGTCGATCTTGAAAGCCAGACGATCAAGGGCCCGGATGGCGGTACGATCGCCTTCGACATCGATCCGGCGCGCAAGGAAGTGTTGCTCAAGGGCCTCGACGATATTGCCCTGACGCTTGAAAAGGCGCCGAAGATCGAGAGCTTCGAAAGCAAGATGGCCGAAAGCCGCCCCTGGGTTTAGTTGTTCGGTCGTGTCGCTTCGTCATTGCGAGGAGCACAGCGACGAAGCAATCCAGTTGTCTCTGGAATAGTGTCATTCTGGATTGCCACGCCCGCCATGCGGGCTCGCAATGACGATGATCTGAGGTTGGAGCCCAAATGGTCAAACGCATTTCAACCGGATCGCCTTTCGAAAGGACGCTCGGCTATTCACGGGCGGTTGTCGATGACGACATGATCTATGTCTCGGGCACAACGGGCTACGATTACGACAAGATGGTCATGCCCGAAGACGTGGCGGCGCAGGCGCGCAATGCGCTCGAGACGATTTCGCGGGTGCTCGGCGATGCCGGTGGCACGCTCAGGGACGTCGTGCGTGTGCGCTATTATCTGACGAGTGCTGAGCATGTCGAAGCGATCACGCCAGTACTCGGCGAGTATTTCGGCGATATCCGCCCGGCGGCGACCATGGTCGTTGCCGGTCTCATCGATCCGCTGATGAAGGTCGAGATCGAGGTGACGGCGCGGGTCGGAGCGCATTTTTCGTGACCTATGTTCTCGAGATCGATCGCGATCCGCCGGACATGATGCGCGAAGAGGTGCGCAAGGGTTTGCGCGAATGGAACCTTCGTGTAGTGCCGACGGAAAAGCCGCGCGGAGATTTCGCGGTCTATGTCCGCGATCCGGCCAGCGAAGTGGTCGTGGGCGGGCTCTGGGCGGAATATTATTACGACTGGATGTTCATCGAATTCCTGTCAGTGCCCGAAGACGGGCGCGGCGAGGGGCTCGGGCGCAGAATGGTTCTCGAAGCCGAGAGTTTTGCGCGGGAGCTCAAACTGACCGGTATCTGGCTCGATACCTTCTCATGGCAGGCGCAGGGTTTTTACGAAAAGCTCGGCTATTCGGTTTTTGGCCAGATCGAGGATTTCCCGGAAGGGCAATCGCGCATGTTCCTCAAAAAGCGGCTCGATTGAAACCGCGGCTTGCGCGTCCGGGGCCAAGGCGATAGCAAGGCCGCCGGAAATTCAGTCATTCGAGTGGGGATCATCATGGCGCAAAAACTTCTGCTTCTGCCCGGCGACGGGATCGGGACCGAAATCATGGCGGAGGTGGAAAAGCTCATCGCCCATCTCAATGCTCAGGGCCTGACCGATTTCGAAACCGATACGGGCCTTGTGGGCGGCTGCGCCTATGATGCCTATGGCGTAGCAATTTCCGATGCGGATATGGCGAAGGCCGAGGCGGCGGATGCGGTGATCTTCGGCTCGGTCGGCGGGCCGAAATGGGACAAGGTGCCCTATGACGTGCGCCCGGAGGCAGGTCTGTTGCGGCTGCGCAAGGATCTGGGGCTTTTTGCCAATCTTCGCCCGGCCATCTGCTATCCGGCGCTGGCCGACGCCTCGGCGCTCAAGAAAGAGCTGGTCGAGGGGCTGGATATTCTTATCCTGCGCGAATTGACCGGCGGCGTCTATTTCGGCGAGCCGAAGGAAATCACCGATCTGGGGAACGGACAGAAGCGGGCCGTCGACACCCAGGTCTATGAAAGCTACGAAATCGACCGGATCTGCCGGGTCGCCTTCGATCTGGCCGGTACGCGGCGCAAGCTCGTTCACTCCTCGGACAAGAAGAACGTGATGAAGACCGGCGTGCTCTGGGACGAGATCGCCCAGGAAGTGGCCAAGGATTATCCCGACATCGAATTTCACCACATCCTGGCCGACAATTGCGCCATGCAATTGGTGCGCAATCCCAAACAGTTCGACGTGATCGTGACCGACAACCTCTTCGGGGATATCCTGTCGGACGCGGCCGCGATGCTGACCGGCTCGCTGGGCATGCTGCCGTCGGCGTCTCTCGGTGCGCCGGATCCGGTGACGGGCAAGCGCAAGGCGCTCTATGAACCCGTGCATGGTTCGGCCCCCGATATTGCCGGCAAGGGCATTGCCAATCCGATCGCGATGATCGCCTCGTTCGCCATGGCGCTGCGTTATTCGTTCAACATGGTGGACCTCGCGGACAAGGTGGAAGCCGCGATCGCCGGGGTTCTGGCCGACGGGTTGCGCACGGGCGACATCATGCAGGACGGCTGCAAACAGGTGACGACGCAGGAAATGGGCGCGGCGATCATCGCCAAGCTCTAGGGACGTCCGGTGCTGCGCCCGGTTCCAGTTCTGGCCGTGCTGGTGATTGTCACCGGCGCGGCCTTTTTGCTGTTCGGACCGCAGCCTCTACCCTCAAAAGCACCCGCGCTCGAAATCCGGACGGGGCCGTTTGCGCATGATGTCTATGAGGGATTTCTGCCGGTGCTGGCACGGCGCTGGAAGGGTTTTTCCCGGCCTGAAGACGAACAGTTCGGCCTCAGCGCGGCCCTTCCCGATGGTGCCCTGGGCTTGCTCGGTTCACCACGGATCGATACCGGCGGAACGTTCAACACGAAAGGATACGAGAACCAGGCGCATCTGGCGGCGAGCTGGCGTGGCTACCTTTTTGGATCGCCCCTTTTTGTCGAGGGCACGTTCGGGGGCGGGTTGCATGACGGGCACCTGCTTGATGGGCAGAAGCCGGATCGCAACATGGGCTGCCGCATCAATTTCTATGAAAGCCTGAGTGTCGGGGTAACCTTTTGGAACGGCTGGTCGCTGGCCATTTCCTACGAACATATGAGCAATGCCGATCTTTGTCCGCCCAATGAGGGACTGAGCAATATGGGCTTCCGGATCATCGCGCCAATCGAGTGACCGGCAGGCCTGCGTGGCGGATCGGCAACGTTAGCGGCGACACGACGTCACTCCGCTCGCAGGCGGATTGACAATTTGAGGCTTTGGCCTCATTGAGCGCCCACGCAAACGGAGACGTTTCATGCTCGGCGAATTTGCCAGATCGAACGCCAAAACGACCGCCCTCACCGGCGCGGCGCCGTTTGCCAATGTCACAAAAACCACCACCAAGATCTAGCCGTCTCTCCGGGCCCTCCCGCCGGAGAGGGGGCCAGAGCAGCTTGGCCGCAACCGACAAGGGTTGCGCGGGGGGTGAGACGGCAAGGGAACAGAAAAATGGGTTATCGGGTCGCAGTCGTTGGCGCCACGGGCAATGTGGGCCATGAAATGCTGAATATTCTGGCGGAACGCGGATTTCCGGCGGACGAGGTGATCGCGCTGGCATCTTCGCGCTCCATCGGGCGCGAGGTCAGCTATGGCGATGCCACGCTGAAGTGCAAGAACCTCGATGATTTCGACTTCAATGGTGTCGATATCTGCCTGATGTCGGCGGGGTCCACGGTTTCAAAGGCCATGGCCCAGAAGATCGGGGCCACGGGTTGTATCGTCATCGATAATTCGAGCTTCTGGCGCTATCACGCCGAGGTGCCGCTGATCGTGCCCGAGGTAAATGCGCAGGCGCTCGACGACTACATGGCCAGAAACGAACGTCTCAACATCATTGCCAATCCCAATTGTTCGACGGCGCAATTGCTGGTGGCACTCAAGCCCCTGCACGACGCAGCGAAGATCAAGCGGGTGGTGGTTGCGACCTATCAGTCGGTGTCCGGCGCCGGCAAGGAAGCGATGGACGAGCTCTGGGACCAGACCAAGGGCATTTTCGTGACCGATGCGCCCACGCCGCAAAAATTCACCAAGCAGATCGCCTTCAACGTCATTCCGCACATCGATGTTTTCATGGAGGATGGCTACACCAAGGAAGAGTGGAAGGTCGTGGCCGAGACCAAGAAGATCCTCGATCCGAAGATCAAGGTGACCTGCACCGCCGTGCGGGTGCCGGTGTTCGTTGGACATTCCGAAGCGGTCAATATCGAGTTCGAAAACGAGATTACCGCCGATGAAGCACGCGACATTCTGCGCGAGGCGCCCGGCATCATGGTCGTCGACAAGCGCGAGGATGGCGGCTACATCACGCCAATCGAATGCGTGGGCGACTATGCGACCTTCGTCAGCCGTATCCGCGAGGATGCGACGGTCGAGAACGGGCTCAATATCTGGGTCGTTTCGGATAATCTTCGCAAGGGCGCGGCGCTTAACGCCATCCAGATCGCCGAAAGCCTGATCAATCGCGGGCTGGTCAAGCAGGCCGCGTGATGTCATTGCGTTGCCGGCCTCAGGCCGGTGGCGCATTTCCCCGGGACTTGAACGATGCCCCTGCGCCACATCCTTGCAGCATTGGTGGTCGTCGCCATCTGGGGGTTCAACTTCGTCGTCATCAAGCTCTCGGTGAACGCCCTGCCGCCCATTCTGGCGGCGGGCATCCGGTTCGCATTTGCGTCGTGGCCGCTGGTTTTCTTCATCCGGCCGCCCAAAACCGAATGGTACAAGGTTGTTCTGTTCGGACTGACCTTCGGGTTCGCGCTCTATTCGTTCCTCAACTTCGCGCTGTCGATGGGCATGCCCGCGGGCCTTGCTTCGGTGGTGCTGCAGGTGCAGGCCTTCTTCACCATGTTGATCGCCTTCTTCGTGCTGCACGAACGCCCCAGGGCACAGCAGATCATCGGGGCGATCATCGCCTTCGCGGGGATCGGGGTCATGGCGATCGACCGGTTCGAGGGGGCGCAGCTCTGGCCGTTCGCCTTGACCATCCTTGCCGCGATCAGCTGGGGGGTGGCCAACAACGTGGCCAAAACCTTCGGTGGTGCCAACCCGGTGGCGACGACGGTCTGGGGCGGGCTGGTTGCGTCGTTCTCGCTCATCGGACTGTCGCTTGTTCTCGATGGGCCGCAGCCGCTTATCGATTTCGTTGTGGCTCCTGACCTTTACACGGTCGGGGTTCTCGCGTTTCTGGCCTATCCGGCTACCCTCTTTGGCATGGCAATCTGGAATCATCTGCTGGCGCTGCATCCGGCGAGCATCGTGGCGCCGTTCACGCTTCTGGTGCCGATCACCGGGCTTCTGTCGGGTTATCTGGTTCTGGGCGAGACCATTGCACCGCTGGAAATGGCAGGCGGGGCGCTGATCGTTCTGGGGATCGCGATCTCGGTTTTCCGGCGCCGGCGCAGATCGAACACGGTGCCGGTTTGAACATGGGGGCCGGCGTCTGTCTGCGAGTGGCCGGTCCGGCCGATGCGGCGCAGATTGCCGAAATTCTCCGCCTTTCGCAGCGATCGCTCGGTTTCCTGCCCGAATTGCATAGCGCCGATGAGGACCTGGCCTTCGTGTCGGATATCATGCTTGCCTCCTGCGAAGTGATCGCCGCTGATTCAGCTGGCGATATAGTCGGGTTTGCGGCCCATTCGGCGGATTGGCTCAATCACCTCTATTTGCTGCCGGGCTGGACCGGGCAGGGTATCGGCACGGTTTTGCTCGACCGGGTTCGCCAAGGGCGGAACCGGCTGCAGCTTTGGACATTTCAGGCCAATCAAGGTGCGCGGCGCTTCTACGAGCGGCACGGTTTCGCGGCGGTTGAGTTCACCGATGGTTCCGGCAATGAGGAGAATTTGCCGGACGTCCGTTATGTCTGGGAACGCCAAAGCTGAGGGCTATTTGTCCCCATATTGCCGGACGCCATAAAGACCGAGTGCCCCGATCGCCAGAAGCACAATGATCGGCGTGATGCCGATGCGCTGGGACTGGCTGATGCTTGTGACGATGGCGACCAGAAACGGCCCGATGAAGCTCGTCGCCTTGCCGGTCAGAGCATAAAGCCCGAAAGCCTCGGTCGTCTCGTCCTTGCCAACCTGATCGACCAGCAATGTGCGCGATGCAGCCTGCAAGGTGCCGCCGGCCGCGCCGATGATCATGCCGGCGATGTAGAAGATAATGGTCGGGGTGCCTTCGGAAATGGGAATGGTGAAAAGTGTGACGTCCGGCGTGGTCGAGACCACCAGAAGGCTTGCCAAGACCAATAACCAGCAGCTGACAAAGACAACCGGGCGCGGACCGAAGCGGGCATCGAGCCGTCCGCCGACAAAAGCGCCGATGGCGCCGGTGATCGCCGCGAGAATGCCGAATATTCCGATCTGGATGATCGACATTTTCAGAACGCCCGCTGCGTAGATGCCGCCAAAGGCATAGAGCGCGTTGAGCCCGTCGCGATAAAGCATGGAGGTGATCAGAAAGGTGAAATAGGAACCGCGCGTCGGCAGGGACTTCAATGTCTGCCAGAGGCCCTTCAGCCCCTCGGAAATGGAGGGAGCGTTTGGGGTGCGCGGCGCGTCGGGGGTGAAAAAGAAGAGCGGCAGGATGAAGACCAGATACCAGATGGCCGACAGGGGCCCGGAGGCGCGGTCGCCCTCATAGGTTGCTGGATCGAGACCGAATATGGGCGAGATGCCGATCAGCGTCTTGCCGGTTTCGGCATCGGCGGACATCAGGGTCAGCATGAAGATGAGGGCGATGAGGCCACCGACATAGCCGAGGGCCCAGCCGGAGCCGGAGAGCTTGCCAAGGTCGGCGCGTGGCACAAGGGTCGGCATCATGGCATTGGTGAAGATGGTCGTCATTTCAACGCCGATGGTGGCGACGACAAAGGCGGCCAGAATCCAGAAGACCGGGGCCGTGCCGCCGGGCGTGGCGAAAAACAGAAAGGCGCAACCAACGACCAAAAGGATCGAAAAGAGCGCGATCCAGGGTTTGCGCGGGCCGGAAGCGTCGACCATCGCGCCGAAAACCGGCGCCATCAGCGCCACGAGGACGCCACCTGTTGCTGCCGCATAGCCCCAAAGGGTCTGGCCGCTCACGGCGCTATCGGCGACATAGGCGGTGAAATAGGGGGCGAAAATGAAGGTGACGATGAGGGTGTGATAGGGCTGGGAGGCCCAGTCATAGAGCATCCACGAAAAAATCGCCTTGCGGTCAGCGCGTTCCGTCATGATCTGCCCCCAGCCTCTTTTGGCCGAGCAGACCGCAAAGCCTTGACACAATCAAGCGCGGATTGGTGGTCATTGGCGATGATGATCTTGTTGCGGCATTGGTTTTGCGAAAGCTGCGCCGGGGTCCCGGCGCTGCGGCCGGGACGGCGTGACATTGGCCAGAACCGCAAAAGCCTCAGCCGCGAGCCAGATCGGACAGGAGACCTGCGGCAACGGAAAGCCGCGAGACAGTCAGGTCGCCCTCGGTCAGGTCGTTGACCATTTGCTGGATGCGGCCGATCTCGTTCTTCATGTTCTCGTTCCAGGCCTTGTGCCGTTCGAGCACGGGCCCATCGCCGGCCATGAGCACGTTGCCGGTGATGTCGCGCTGGGCGCGCATCAAATTGGCCAGCGCCCGGTCGAGGGCCATCCGGTCGAAGCGGTCGGTGACATGGATCGTGCCGGAGAGTTCGGTGATGCGTCCGAGCTTGAACTGGCCGAGCACGGCGAAATAGGCGCGCGCCGCATCCATGACCGGAACGTCGAGGCTCTGGCTGAGATGGATGACGTCGGAGGAGAGGGTCAGTGCGCTCAGTTCGGCGATGCGCCGCGCCAATTGTTCCGGCGTGCCACCCTGCTCGAAGCCCTGGGCCTGATCGGCGACGGAGTGCGAGATGAAGGGCGGCAGCAATTCGGTCAGGTTGGCGCGGATTTCGGAGACGCCGGCCTTGTAGATGTCGACGATCGGGGCAATGCCGCCATCGAAAGAGACGTTGCGCAGGAACCACAGGGTCTGGTTGACCAGAAGGGTCTGGATTTCACGGTAGAGTGCGAGCTGGACGTCGCCCTTGATCGTGTTGTCGCGCGCATCGATGGCCGCGTTCAGTTCGGTCAGGCCAAAGGCATCGCGCGCTGTCGCATAGGCGCAAGCGATCTGGGCGGCGTCGGCGCTGGTGGCCGCCGCAAGGGTCGTCACATAGGCTGGCCCGCCGCGATTGATCATGGCGTTGCACAAAACGGTTGCGATCACTTCGCGGCGCAGGCGGTGATTGTCGATGGTTGCGGGATATTTTTCGGCCAGCCGGTCGGGGAAGTAGCGATAAAGCTCCTTGCCGAGATAGGGATCGTCGGGAACCGTCGAATTGAGCAATTGGGCGAAAAGGGCATTCTTGGCATAGGCCAGAAGCACCGAGATTTCGGGCCGCGGGAAACCGTGTCCCGCCGCCATCCGGTCGTAGACGGTGCCATCATCGGGCAGGAACTCGACATCGCGATGCAGGGTTCCGGCGGCCTCGAGCGTATGCATGAGGTTCAAAAGGTCGGGCGCGCCATCGGCGCCTTTGCGTTCGGCCAGCGAGATGGCCAAGCCCTGCAGATAATTGTTTCTGAGGCAAAGACCGGCCACCTCGTCGGTCATTTCAACCAGGAAATCGTTGCGGGCGGGAATGGTCATTTCATCGGCACGCACGAGGGTGCCGAGGGCGATCTTGATGTTGACCTCAAGGTCCGAGGAGTTGACGCCGGCCGAATTGTCGATGGCGTCGGTGTTGATGCGGCTGCCGCGCTGGGCAAATTCGATGCGGGCGCGCTGCGTGATGCCGAGATTGGCACCTTCGCCGATGACCCGGGCGTTGACCTGTTGGCCGGTGACGCGAATGGCATCGTTGGCGCGGTCGCCGGCTTCAGCGTTGGTTTCGCTGGTAGCACGAACATAGGTGCCGATGCCGCCAAACCACAAAAGGTCGACGCGGGCGCAAAGAATGGCCGTCATCAACTGGTTCGGCGTGACGCTGTCGGCGGTCAGGCCCAGAAGCGACTTGATTTCCGGGGTCAGGGTGACGGACTTGGCCGAGCGGGGGAAAATGCCACCGCCCCTCGAAATCAGGCTGACATCATAGTCCTGCCAGCTGGACCGGGCCATGTCGAACAGGCGTTTGCGTTCAGCAAAACTGGATGCCGGGTCGGGATCGGGGTCGATGAAGATGTCGCGATGATCGAAGGCGGCGACGAGCCTTGTCTGTTCCGACAGAAGCATGCCGTTGCCGAAGACGTCGCCCGACATGTCGCCGACGCCGGCAGCGGTAAAAGGCTCGGTCTGGATGTCGCGGTCGATTTCGCGGAAATGGCGTTTGACGGTTTCCCAGGCGCCGCGGGCGGTGATGCCCATTTTCTTATGGTCGTAGCCCGCCGAACCGCCTGACGCGAACGCATCGTCGAGCCAGAAATGCCGGCTTTGCGAAATGGCATTGGCGGTGTCGGAGAAGGTTGCAGTACCCTTGTCGGCGGCGACGACGAGATAGGGGTCGTCACTATCGCGGCGAATGATGCCCTGAGGCGGGACGACATTGTCTCCATCGAGATTGTCGGTGACATCGAGCAAGGTTCCGACGAAAATCTTGTAGGCCTTGGTGCCCTCGGCCATGAAGGTTTCCCGGTCGGGATTGGCGGGCATCTGTTTGGGAATGAAGCCGCCCTTGGCGCCCACCGGCACAATCACGGCATTCTTGGTCATCTGCGCCTTGACCAGGCCCAGAATTTCGGTGCGGAAATCCTGCGGCCGGTCGGACCATCTGAGGCCGCCGCGGGCAATCGGGCCGCCGCGCAGGTGGATGCCTTCGACTTCCGGGGAATAAACGTGAATTTCGCGATAGGGGCGTGGCTCGGGCATGCCCTCGATCTTTGCGGAATCATATTTGATCGCCAGGGCCGGTCGGCGGCTGCCGTCTTCGTTACGCTGGAAGAAGTTGGTCCTGAGGCCGTTTTCAACCAGATTGAGAACCCGGCGCAGAATACGATCCTCGTCGAGAGAGGCCACCGATTCCAGCGCCGTCAGAATCTGCGTTTTCAGCGCCTTGGCACGCAAGTTCCGGTCTTCCTTGAAGCCGGGATCGTTGAGCGCGAAGAACAGCTCGATCAGATCATGGGTGATGGCGGCGTTCGAATTGAGAACGTTGGCGACATAGGAATGGGTGAAACCGAGCCCGATCTGGCGAAGATAGAAGGCGAAGGCGCGCACAAGCGTGACGCGGGTCCAGTCGAACCCGGCGGTGACCACCAGCCGGTTGAGCGGATCGCTTTCAGCAAGATTGTCCCAGATCGCGTGAATGGCGGCTTCGAGACGCGGGGCGAGGTCTGAGAGCTCGAAACTGGCATCTTCGGGTGGCGCAATGTGCATCTCATTGAGATGAATGACGGGCCGGTTGGCAGGTTCAATGTGATAGGATTCCTCGTCAATCACCCGGAAACCGAAGGCTTCGAGCATCGGCACCCGGTCCGATAGCGGGATCGAGGTATCGGCGTGATAGAAGCGAAGGACGTATTGGTGCGGCCCGTGCCCCGGTTTGAGGCGAACGGCGATGTTGCCGGGATCGGTCAGACCCGAACAGATCGCGATGTCATCTAGGGCATCCTGTTCGTTGTGTGCCGACTGATAGGAGGTGCCGAAGGCGTCGGTGAAATCGGCAAGCGTGGAGGGGTCGTCGGCAATGTCGGCCATGCGATCGGCAAACGAGCGGGTCATTTGCGTCACGGCTGCTTCGAGATCGACCCGGCGCGGACGCGGGGTCGCGCCGCCATTGCGGCCGATGATGAAGTGCACGCGCACCATCTCGCCTTCAGGGAAATGCGGGTAATAGGCGGAGACCCGTCCCTCATACTGGTCCGCGATATACTCGCCGACCTTGCGCCTGAGGCCTGAATCATAACGCTCGCGCGGCATGAACATGAGCACCGACACGTAATTGTCGAAACGGTCGATGCGCGGCAGCACACGGATTTGCGGCCGGTCGGGAAGCGCCGCGATCAGCATGGCGAATTCGAAGAGATCGTTGTCGCCGATCTGGAACAGTTCGTCGCGCGGATAATTGTCGAGCGCTGCCATCAGGGCTTTGCCGGCATGGCTGTTGGGGTCATAACCGGAGCGTTTCATCACATCGGCGATCTTGCGCCGGATGATGGGCACGTCGGTGTGCGGCGTGGCCAGAGACATGGAGGTGAAAAGCCCGAGCACGCGCAATTCGCCGGAAAGCTGTCCGTTCTCGCCGTAAAGTTTGACCCCGACATAATCCATGTGGCCGCGGCGATGGATACGCGAGCGGACATTGGCCTTGGTGACCATGATCGGCGCCGAGGTCTGCAAAAAGGCCACGTGCTGCTCGGTCATTTCCACATATTCGGGCCCGTCGCGCAGGAACAGGAATTTCGGATCTTCGAGAATGCCGAGGCCCGATCCCTCGATCGGTTCGAGCTTGGCATGCGGTCCATGACCTTCAAGCCTGTATTCGCGCATGCCCAGAAAGGTGAAATTGTGATCGGCCAGCCAGGCGAGGAAATGCAGCGCTTCGGCGAGGGAAGCGCTTGGCACGTCCGGGGGGTTCTGCCTATAGGAGGAGACGAGGTTCTTCAGCTTTTCCAGCATCGGGCGCCAGCCGCGAACGGCCTGGCGGACCATGACGAGAACCTCCCCGATTTCGGCGACCATTTCATCGCGGGCAGGGCCCTCGGGAAGCGGATCGATCTGGACCTGAAGGAAACTTTCGTAGCGTGTGCCGGAGCCCGGTTCGGTGAGCATATGCACCGAACCGTCCCGGTCTTCCACCGGCAGAATGGGGTGAATGAAGGCACGGATATTGCCGTTCTGCGACCGTACAGCAGCCAGCACGGAATCGACCAGAAAGGGCATGTCGCGCGTGTAGATATCGAGAATTGCCGGCGCTTTCGGATCGCTTTCGTCGAGGCGCCAATAGGTTACCGAATAGGGGTTGGTGCGGCGCTCGCCGAGATGGGTGTGTGACCGGGTGAAAAGCGCAACCCAATCTTCCGGACTGTTGTCGTCGAGATCCTGCACATCGATGGAATCGATGCAGGTTTCGAGGAATTTGGCGAGTTCAGGATCATTTTGAACCTTGTGCAACGCAGCCGCGTGAATATCCGCGCGTTCGCGCTTCTCGGTGACGGAAGTCGACATAGTGGCCCCTCGTTCGACTCTAGCTCTCCACTCGCCCGACTTAACAGGCGTGCCGCAGGAAAGTCCAATGGCAAAAATGGCTCAATGGTAAGACCTTGATAGAGTTTGTGCGCCATAAAGGTCGGGTCGACAAGTTATCTGGCCGGGATTTATGCGCGGGACTCCGCAAGACGAAATCGGATCGGTTGTGCGCGCGGGCTTCTGGAAGTCCGTGGCCTCGCTCGTGATCAAGGTGGCCACGGCGGGCCTGACCTATTTGATGTTCGTGGTCCTCAGCCGGACGATGGGACCGGTACCCTATGGTCAGTTTGCATTCGGGTTCGCGCTTGCAACGGTCGTCGCCATTGCCGCCAGCATGGGCCAGCAAACCGCAATTCTGCGGTTCTGGCCCGAAGAAGAAGTGGCGGGGCGCGACGACAAGGCGGTCAATGCCGTGAAATCGGGCTGGGCGCTGGTCGTCATCGCCAGTGCCGTTCTGAGCGCGCTTCTGGTGCTGGTTGCGCTGGGCATGGGGCTATTGGGCGGCGGGCTGGCTTCGGTTGCGCATCTGTTCGCGACGGTTCTCCTGATTTTGCCGCTGGCTGCCGCTGAATATGGCTCTTCGGTCTTGCGGGCGCAGGGTTCGGTCTGGACCGCGCTTTTGCCGCGCGATGTGATCTGGCGAATTCTGGTGCCGGGCGCCGTCTGGGCGCTTTATCTGTTCAATGTCGAGATGTCGGGAGCCGGCGCGCTGGTTCTCACGGCACTGCTGCTGGCGGTGGCGATGGGACTGCAATTCTTCGCGGCGCGTGTCTTTCGCTACGAAAACCGGATCGGATTTTCCGGGCTTCCCGCTTATTGGTCCGAACGGGGCGAGGCGTCCCGCTGGTTTCTGGTCGGCACGGTGGTCGATTCGGCGGCCCTGAACGTCGATATCGTTCTGGTTGGGCTACTGGTGGCCGAGGCCAGTGCGGGCATCTATTTCAACGCCTTCCGCACGGCCGGGCTGATGACCCTGTTCATGTTCGCGATCACGCTGGTCGTTGCGCCCATGGTCGCCAAGCATTTTCATGCCGGGGAGATGCGGCAGGCGCAGGCGGTAACGACGTTCAATGCCTGGGCGGGCTTTCTGTTTTCGCTTGTGGTCTTTGCGATTTTCATGGCGTTCGGGGATTTGATCCTGTCACTGTTCGGCGATCATTATGCCGACGGGCGGCTCATTCTCATCATTCTGTCAATCGGGCTTTTGGCGGACGCGGCTACCGGCCCGACGCGTATCGTCATGATGATGACAGGCCATGAGCGCGACTATGTGCGCATTTTCGGCTCGATCATGCTGGCGGGCATGGCGGTTCAGATCATCGTCATTCCGATGTACGGGCTCATCGGCGCCGCCATCGTCAATGCCGCCTCGCGGTTTCTGGCCCAATGCGCGATTGCCTGGTGGACCAACAAACATGTGGGCATCGAAACCAGTCTCTTTGGCATCTTCAAACTGATGCCCGCCCGCCCCGCGCAGGCGCAGGCGCCCGGCGAATAGGACTTGCTTCGCATTCCGGCTTTTCGCGTTTGCTTCCAAACGGTTTCTTGACCCGTCCGGGCCGTCGGCATAGAACCCGCCGAGTTGCGAACCTGCCGGAGCCGGAGCCACGAAATGAGCGGGAAAACCCTTTACGACAAGATCTGGGATGCGCACCTTGTCACCGACAATGGTGACGGGACGAGCCTTCTCTATATCGACCGGCATCTCGTGCACGAAGTAACCAGCCCGCAGGCGTTCGAGGGGTTGCGGCTCAGTCATCGCAAGGTGCATGCACCCGGCCGCACGCTGGCCGTTGTCGACCATAACGTGCCAACCACCGACCGTACGCACGGTATCGACGATCCGGAGAGCAAACTGCAGGTCGACACGCTGGCGCAGAACGCGAAGGATTTCGGGGTCGAGTATTTCGACGAGTTGGATCACCGGCAGGGGATCGTTCACATCGTCGGTCCGGAGCAGGGCTTTACCCTGCCGGGCATGACCATCGTTTGCGGCGACAGCCACACCTCGACACACGGCGCGTTCGGTGCGCTGGCGCATGGTATCGGTACGTCCGAGGTCGAGCACGTGCTGGCGACGCAAACGCTGGTGCAATCGAAGGCCAAGAACATGCGGGTCACCGTCAACGGGCAGTTGCCAGACGGCGTGAGTGCCAAGGACATCGTTCTGGCGATTATCGGTGAGATCGGCACGGCGGGCGGCACCGGCCATGTCATCGAATTTGCCGGCGAAGCCATCCGCTCCTTGTCGATGGAAGGGCGGATGACAGTCTGCAACATGACGATTGAAGGCGGCGCCCGCGCCGGACTGATTGCGCCCGACGAAAAGACATTCGAGTATATCAAGGGCCGCAACCGCGCGCCCACGGGCGAGGCCTATGACATGGCCGTCGATTATTGGAAAACGCTCTATTCCGACCCGGACGCCACGTTCGAT
>JACKJG010000015.1 GCA_020638065.1 Hyphomicrobiaceae bacterium
GCAACGAAGTTTGAGCAACAGATTGTCCGGTTCCACGCCGCGCGACCCGAGCCAGTCCCATCAAATCGAACTGGCCTTTGAAGACAACAAGCTCGTTGCCCAGCTTTATGGAAATTTCGACCAGAATGTCGCGCTGATCGAACAGCGTCTCGGTCTCAGAATCACTCCGCGCGGCAACCACGTGCTCATCAACGGGCCCGTCAGTGCCGTCGATCAGGCCCGGCGCGTTCTGGAAAGCCTTTACGCGCAGCTTGAGGAGGGACGGCCGGTCGAAATCGGCGACGTCGATGCCATCATCCGGATGATCGAGACCGACGACAGCCAGTTGACCCTGCCGACGCTGGAAGGCGCAGGCAAGGTCAGGATGGCGCAGATCGCCACGCGCAAATCCGTGGTGGTGGCGCGCTCGCCCGCGCAGGACGCCTATATGCGGGCCATGGACCGCAACGATCTGACCTTCGGTGTCGGTCCGGCGGGAACCGGCAAGACCTATCTGGCGGTGGCTTATGCCTCTTCGCTTCTGGAGCGCGGCGATGTCAGCCGCATCATTCTCAGCCGCCCCGCGGTCGAGGCGGGTGAGCGGCTCGGCTTTCTGCCCGGCGACATGAAGGAAAAGGTCGATCCCTATTTGCGGCCGCTTTACGACGCGCTTTACGACATGCTGCAACCCGAAGTGCTCGAGCGCTATATGGAAAGCAACATCATCGAGGTGGCGCCACTTGCCTTCATGCGCGGGCGAACCTTGTCCAATGCGGCAATCATTCTGGACGAGGCACAGAACACGACCTCGATGCAGATGAAGATGTTCCTCACCCGCATGGGGCAATATTCGAAAATGATTGTGACCGGCGATCCGAGCCAGATCGATCTGCCGCGTGGCATGCGCTCGGGTCTGGTCGAGGCGCTGGACCTGCTGGGCGGGATCGAAGGCATTCATATCTCCCGGTTTACCGATCGCGACGTGGTCCGGCATCCGCTGGTCTCGCGAATCGTCAAGGCCTATGAGAGCGAAAAATCTGCCTCGGCCGCACCTGAAGGTGGGGCGTGACCAAGCTTCCCGGCCCGTCTCTCGCGATCGAATTCGTCATCAATGACAAGAGATGGACGGCCGAACACCGCGCGGCGATCAAGCGGGCGCTCGACGCCGCCTTCGCCGCGGAATGCGCGGAATGCAGTGATGATGTCGAGCTTTCGGTGCTTCTGACCAACGATGCCGAACAGCAGGTTCTCAACCACAAATGGCGGGCGTACGACAAGAGCACCAATGTGCTTTCCTTTCCCCAGATTGCGCCGTTTGCCGAACCGATCGGGCTGATCGGCGACATTTCCATGGCGTTCGAAACCGTTAACGACGAAGCCAGGCAACAGGCCAAAGCCTTCGGGGATCACGCCAGCCATCTTGCAGTGCACGGATTTCTGCATATCTTGGGCTATGACCATCTCAACGACGAAGAGGCCGAAGAGATGGAACAAAGGGAGCGGGACATTCTGGCCCGGATCGGCATTGCCGACCCCTATGCGCCCGAAAGCGCGGACAGTTGAAATAGCGAAAGGAGCCGGACAAGGCCCCACCCGATGAACGACAGCGATCAATCTAGCGCCGCGGCGCAAGGGCCGCATCGCCAATCAGGCGACCCCGAAACATCCATAGATCAGGAACGCCCCTCCCTGTTTGCCAGGGTCCGGTCCTTGCTGAACCGGAACGACAAAGGCCTGCGTTTCGACCTTGAAACCGCGCTGGGCAATGGTGCGGCCGATGATGCGCAATTCACCGACGGTGAGCGCACGATGCTGGCCAATGTGCTCAAGCTGGCGGACACCGACATCGAAGATGTAATGGTGCCGCGGGCGGACATCGAAGCCATCGATGCCGATGACACGTTGGCGGAAGCGCTGGCCATGTTGCGCGAAGCCGGCCATTCGCGGCTGCCGGTTTACCAGGACAATCTCGACGACATTATCGGGCTGGTGCACATCAAGGATCTGGTGACCCGGTTGACCGAACTGGTCAAGGGCGAGGGCGGCGATTCGGTCAAACTCAAAAGCGCACACCTCAAACAGAAGCTGAAGACCCAGGATTTTCTGCGCGACGTTCTGTTTGTGCCCCCCTCAATGCCGGTCTCTGACCTTTTGCAACTCATGCAGGCCACGCGCAATCACATGGCGATCGTCGTGGATGAATATGGCGGCACGGACGGGCTGGTGACGATTGAGGATCTGGTCGAGGTCGTTGTCGGCGACATCGAGGACGAGCATGACGACGAAGAAAGCACCCTCATCTGGCAGGAGAGCGAAAACGCCTATCGCGCCGATGCACGCGCCGATCTTGAGGATGTCCGCGAAGTGGTGGGCCCGGATTTCGACCCGGGCGATCATGCCGAAGACGCCGATACCCTGGGTGGTCTGATTTTTTCGCTCATCGACCGGGTGCCGGTGCGCGGCGAAGTGATCACCAAATTCAAGGGTTTCGATTTCGAAGTGCTGCAGGCTGATCCGCGCCGGATCAAGCGCGTACGCATTCTGCGGCGGACGCGTCCCGCCGTGCGGGTCCGGCCCAAACCGCGTCCGGATGCCAGCGCCACGCCGCCTGCCGGCCAGCCAGCGGAACCGGTGGCCTCTGCCGCCGAAAAGGCCGCCGAGTGAGGTTTTGCGCAGCGCTGCCTTCGCACAGGTTTCCGCAATTGCGGGAGCCGGGAAAACGGTTTCACACTTGTCCTGGAAACGCTCTAGTCTGACCCGAGCCGCGATTCGCGGCAGAACGGGAAGGCTGATTTGACCTGGCTGGCCACGACATCGATGCTGGCACATGGCTGGCGGCGCTTTTTATTGCTGCTCGTGGCAGGCGCCGTTGCCGGGCTCAGCGTAGCGCCTTTTTTCCTGTTGCCGGCCCTGTTCCTGTCTCTCCCCGTTCTGGTCTGGGCGCTGGACGGGGCCGAGACCATTCCAGGCGAGCGCCCCCGGTTGTTCGGGCCAAGTTTCGTCATCGGTTTCGCCTTCGGGCTTGGCTATTTCCTCGTGGCGATCCACTGGGTAGGAGCCGCTTTTCTTGTCGATGGCGGGTGGCTGTTGTTCGCCATGCCGGTTGCTGTGCTGGCGCTCGCTGCCGTTCTTGCCCTCTTCTGGGGCCTCGGCACGCGATTGGCCTTTGTGCTCTGGTCGCATTCCCCGTTACGCATTCTGGCCCTCGCCGCCGGGTTGAGCCTTGCCGAATATGCCCGCGGGCATCTCTTCAGTGGTTTTCCCTTCGATCTGGCCGGATATGCCCTGACCGCGAACGAAACCATGATGCAGGCCGCCGCATTGATCGGGGTCTACGGCCTGACCCCCGTCGTTCTGTTCATGTCGGCAACGCCGGCTCTGATCTGGCCGGCGGACGAGCGCGGTTGGGCACAACGGCTGGCTCCGTTCTTTCTGGCGCTGGTCGTTCTGGTTGGACAGATCGGCTACGGCCAGTGGCGCCTGTCGGAAACGGCTCCCGCGGACGTCACGGGCGTCAAACTCAGGATCGTGCAACCCGCGGTCGATCAGGCGAGCAAGTGGCTGCCGGGCGCACGCCAGTTCATCACCGATCAGTTGATCTCCCTCTCCGAAACGAAGCTGACGCCAGACGATCCGGGCCTGTCGGGTATCACGCATCTGATCTGGCCGGAGGCGGCTCTGCCCTTTTATCTCGACGAGGAGCCCGGCATTTTTTCGCGGCTGGCGCGGATCCTTCCCGACGACACATTGTTGCTGACCGGCGCGCCGCGCCGCGAGACGCTCGGCAGCGACCAAACCAACGCCTATAATTCGATATTTGCGATCAATGGCGACGGTGAAATCGTTTCGACCTATGACAAGGTGCACCTGGTCCCGATCGGCGAGGCGCTTCCGTTCAAACAGGTATTTGCGGCGCTTGGCCTCAGTCAGTTCGTGCCGGGTTCCGATGGCTGGGAGCCGGGACAAAGCCGCAGGCTGATGTCTCCGGCAGGGACGCCCGCCTTTCAGCCGCTGATCTGCTACGAGATCGTCTTTCCCGGCGATCTTGGACCCGATATTGCGCAGGCCGATTTCATGCTCAATCTGACCAACGATGCCTGGTTCGATCATTCGATTGGCCCGGCTCAGCATTTCCACCACGCGCAATTGCGCGCCGTGGAGGAAGGCATTCCGCTGGTCCGGGCGGCCAATTCCGGCATCAGCGCCGTCGTTGACGCCTATGGTCGCGTGCGCACGATGGCTCGCGAGGGGGAAGTCGCCATTCTCGATTCCGGTCTGCCGGGCCGCATCGATGGCACGCTCTACCAGTTTCTCAGGCCATGGCCTTTCATCTTCCTGACCGGTCTGTTCGCGGCTCTGGCTCTGCTAGGACGCCGGCGCCTAAGACCTGGACAATCGCTGGAATGACTTTTCAGGCCGGATTGCCGCGAATCCGGGGGACATAAACAATTCCTTATGTGATTGTTGACGATATGGGGCAGCACTGGCAAAAGGCCGGTGGCGGCAAGATCAAGGGGGTCCCAATGGCTCGATCCAATTATCTGTTCACATCAGAATCGGTTTCCGAGGGCCATCCCGACAAGGTGTGCGATCGAATATCCGACGAAATCGTCGACATGATTTATCGCGAAGCGCGCAAGGCCGGCACACCGGCCAAGGATGTGCGGGTTGCCTGCGAAACCCTGGCGACAACCAATCGTGTGGTGATCGCCGGCGAGGTGCGCGTTCCGCCGAGCCTGGTCAAGACCGACCGAAATGGCAAGGAAGTCATCAACCCATCCAAGTTCCGCTCCGCGGCCCGGCGCGCCATCCGCTCGATCGGCTACGAGCAGGATGGTTTTCACTGGAAGACGGCGCGTATCGACGTGTTGCTGCACTTCCAGTCCGTGCACATTGCTCAGGGTGTCGACAAGGCGGCCGACCATGACGAGCACGAGGGCGCAGGCGACCAGGGCATCATGTTCGGCTATGCTTGTAACGAGACCCCGGACCTGATGCCGGCCCCGATCTATTATGCCCACAAGATCCTCGAACGGCTCTCGGCCGCGCGCAAGGCGGGCGAAGGCGATGCGGGATTGCTTGGCCCCGATGCGAAAAGCCAGGTGACCGTGCGCTATGTCGACGGAAAGCCCGCCGAGGTCACGCGCATTGTTCTGTCCACCCAGCACATGGACCCGAAATGGACCTCGCAAAAGGTGCGCGAGGTGGTCGAACCCTATGTGCGCGAGGCACTGGGCGATCTCAGGATAGCCGATGATTGCATCTGGTATGTCAATCCGACCGGCGCTTTCGTCATCGGAGGGCCGGACGGCGATGCCGGGCTGACAGGGCGCAAGATCATTGTGGACACCTATGGCGGCGCGGCCCCGCATGGCGGCGGCGCTTTTTCCGGCAAGGATACGACCAAGGTCGACCGCTCGGCGGCCTATGCGGCGCGCTATCTGGCCAAGAACGTGGTCGCCGCAGAGCTTGCCGAGCGTTGCACCATTCAATTGTCCTATGCGATCGGGGTGGCCCGGCCGCTTTCGATCTATGTGGATACGCACGGCACCGGCAAGGTGGATGACGCGATCATCGAGAAAGCCATCGGCGAGGTCATGGACCTCAGCCCCACTGGCATCCGCAATCACCTCGATCTCAACCGGCCCATCTACGCGGTTACCTCCGCCTATGGCCATTTCGGCCGCAAGCCGGGCCGGGGCGGCACCTTCACCTGGGAAAAGACCAACCTGACCGCAGCGCTGAAACAGGCGGTGAAGTCTGCCTGAAGCTTGCTCCGGGCAAGCTGGTCGGGTAACGGGCGGGCAATGAGCAAATTGCCTGACGAACCATTGCAGCCAAACGAACACCGCGCCTTTTTTGGGCGCCGCGCCGGCAAGCGGTTGCACAAAGGGCAGCAGGAGTTGATGCAAACGCTCCTGCCCGCGCTTGAAATCTCTGCCGGGGACGATCCCGGGGCGTTGGCACCCCGCACACCTTTCGCGGATCCCCGTGCACCGACGATCCTGGAAATCGGCTATGGCGGCGGCGAACATCTGGCGCGTCTCGCCAGCGAAAATCCCGGCACGAATTTTGTCGGTGCCGAAGCGTTTACCGGCGGCATCGGCAAGATGCTCGAAAAGATCGATGACCGGGACATCGAAAATGTCCGTCTCTACACCCAGGACGCCGTCGGCCTCCTGCGGGGACTGCCCGATAATGCCTTGGCCGGCGCCTATCTGCTCTACCCCGACCCCTGGCCCAAAAAACGGCATCACAAGCGCCGTTTCGTCTCGCCACTTACCCTTGATGAGCTGACGCGGACCATCCGCCCCGGCGGGTTCTTTCGCTTTGCTACCGATATCGAGGATTATGCCAATTGGACGCTGGCGCACATTGTCCGGCATCCCGGTTTTGTCTGGCCCCATGTTGCCCCGCTCGGCTGGCATGTGCCGTTCGAGGGCTGGCAACCGACCCGTTACGAAGAAAAGGCACGCCGGCAGGGTCGGATGAAAAGCTGGTACTTGACGTTCATGCGGGTTTCGCCGGCCGTTTGACGCGCCTCAAGGCGCGAGAGACTCGGCACGCCTAACGTCCTTTGAGGGAGGTGTGGAATGTCCGCAACATCAGGCGTCAGCATGAAGCCCGAGATCGCCGGCTGGCTGCTTGCGGGCGACGTATCCGTTCAGTACCAGACGCGACGCGATCTTCTTGGGGAGGACCGGCCAGACCTGCAGGCGCGGATCGCAACCGAGGGCTGGGGTGCCCGGATATTGGCCGCACGAAACCCGGACACGAGCTGGGGACGGCGCTTCTACAATCCCAAATGGACCAATAGCCATTATACGCTTCTGGATCTGCGAAACCTCTGCCTGCCGCGCGATAATCAAGCCGCGCGGGACAGTGTCGCGCACATTCTGGCGACGGAAAAGCGTGCGGATGGGGGCATAGGTCCCGGATCATTGGCCCATGGGTCCGACGTGTGCGTCAACGGCATGTTTCTCAATTATGCGGCATGGTTTGGCGCGCCGGAACCCGAACTGCACGCGATCATCGACTTTGTTCTTGGCGAATGGATGCCCGACGGTGGCTTCAATTGCGATTCGACGCGCGGCCATCCGCACCATTCCTCGCTGCACACAACAATTTCGGTGCTCGAGGGTTTTCAGCAATTGCTCCGCTCCGGCTATACCTATCGGGCGGATGAGATCAGAGAAGCGATGGCGTCGAGCCGGGAGTTCATTTTGTTGCACCGCTTCTACCGGTCCGATCATACGGGCGAGATCATCCAGAAATCATTTCTCAGCTTTCCGGTTTCGCCGCGCTGGAAATACAACATCCTGCGTGCGCTCGACTATTTTGCTCAGGCCGGGATTCCGTATGACCCGCGCATGCAAGACGCCCTGGAATTCATTCGCGGCAAGCAAAAGCCAGACGGCTTGTGGAACGCCAATGCCGCGCATTCAGGAGCAGTGCATTTCGAAATGGAAAAGGCAGGCCATCCGTCGCGCGTGATTACGCTGAGCGCATTGCGCGTGCTTCAGACCTATGGCGCAAATATCGGGACCTGATTTCATGCGCGTGCGACAACGGGACCCTAGTTAAGTTGCGTCAAGTTCATAAATATCAGTAATAGCCTGCAAATACGGAGGCGCAAAATGAGCTTTTTCGATCCTCTCACCTTTAGACAGGTCGCCAATTACGCGGCGATGGCCGATTCCGCCTACGTTGGGCGGCACGCAGCGACAATCAACGGTTGGACGACGTCCCTTCCCAAGAGTCTGGGGTCCATCGTCGAGAACGGATTTTATTTCCGCGGCCCGCAGGATTCCGAAGCCAAGGTCTTTTACAGAAATGGTGAGATCACCATCGCCATTTGCGGATCGAACTCAAGTACGGACGTGATCTATGTAGACCGGCAGATTCGCAACGGCTCCTATCCGAAATCCTACACAGAATATTTCAAGCCGCTGATCGACAAGGTACTCCAGGTCTATGGCAAGGACGTGGTGATCAATCTGACGGGCCATAGTCTGGGCGGCGCTGTTGTCAATGACATGGTTGCCCGGCAAGACCATTTCGGCATCAAGAATCTGGGCGACGCCACGGCGTTCTCGTCACCCTACATTGTCGATAATCCGCATGTCCGGAACTATGGTGCCGACAATGATCCGGTGTTTGAGTATTTGAAGCCGAAGGCGGATTTCACCAACACCGCGGATCACCTTCACTATATCGGCGATGGTCCCAAGGCGAGTGAAGGAGCTGACCCGCATACGCAGACGGACCCGTATAGCGCCCATCGCCTTCTGTCGCTGCGCACGGTCTTCGACCGGATCGGGCAATCCCAGTTCGACGACAAGATGGGACCCGATTCAAACGTCTACGCGCTGGGGTTCAATCGTGTCTATACCAAGCCCGGTTACCACGTGTTCGACGCGGGAGCCCCGGGCAACAAATACAACACCTACATCGCAAACCAGAAAAGCGAACAAACCAATTACATTCTAGGCGTCGACGTGACGCGTCAGAAATACCAGCAAACCCATGATTTTCTGATGGGCGGAAAGGGCGTCGACCATATTGAAGGATTTTCCGGCAACGACGTGCTGATCGGTGGCCCTGGCCGCGATTTCATGGTCGGCGGCAGGGGTAACGACTATTTCGTGGCGATGGCAGGTGACAAGGTCTATGCCGGTATCGGACATGACGTCGTTGAACTGCGCGGTACCGACGTCAAGGTCAAACCCGAAAACGACGCCGCCGGAAACGGCCCCAAGGCGACGAATGCGGTGGATTTCGTGTTCAACAAGGACGGCGGCCATTTCAATTGGGCGACCTATGTCAAGAACATGAACGATACCGATAGCCGGGGAACCCTTGGCAGTACCGTCAATTCTATCAGTTTCGAATACGACGCCAGCAAGGCACCTTCCGCCAGGCTGACTCTGGACTTCAACCAGCTCTCAGACAGGAAGCACGTTGTCAGTTTCTATGTTGCCGACGGGGACAAAGGGAAAGTCAAGTTCGTGGGGGGTGGCGACGCGGATCACAACAACACGCTTGTGTTCAGGGATTTCGGCAAGTCGGACAATCGCTTCGTGTTCAGCGAAAACAAGTACAGTGCGGTCTATCAGGACATCGACAAGGTGGTCATGAAGCAGATTGACGTCGTGTTGAAGAAGGACATTACCGACTTCTCGCCGACCAAGTTGAAGAACTATACGTCGGATCACAGGGGGGACTGGGTTCTGTCCAAGACCTCCGACGATGTCTACACCGCTTTTCACGTGACCTCGACAACCGGCGATGCATCCGATCTTGTAAAATCCGCATCCTTCGTCAATCTGCATCTGTCCGAACTCGAAATCTGAAGGTCGGGATTCGCCGGGACAAAGACGGGAAAGCCGCGATGCGTTTCATAATCTATGGCGTGGGTGCGATTGGCGGCGCGCTTGCCGTTGATCTCAACCGGAACGGATACGAGGTTGTCGGCATTGCGCGCGGTGCCCAGCTCGAGGCGCTCCGGCGCGACGGGCTGAGGCTCAGGACGCCCGAAGGCGATCTGCATGCGCGTTTCGACACCGTCCCGCATCCCGGTGACGTCGAGTTTCGCCGGGACGACGTGATCCTTCTGGCCATGAAGAGCCAGCACACCGAGGATGCGCTTCTGGCGCTGCGCGATGCCGGGGTCCGCCAGCAGTCCATCGTGTGCGTACAGAACGGCGTGGCCAATGAGCGCATGGCCCTCCGCTATTTCGATCATGTTCTGGGCGCCATGCTGATGATGCCGGTCACCTTTGTGACCCCCGGCGAGGTGATTGCCAGCGGGACGCCGAAACGCGGCGTTCTCGATATTGGCACCTTTCCCTCCGGCACGGATGCGCGCGCCGACATGATCTGCGAAGCGCTTAACGCGTCAGGATATGCGGCTTATGCCCATGAAGACGTGATGCGCGCGAAATATGGAAAGCTGCTGCTAAATCTCGTCAACGGCATCGACGCGGTGCTCGGAAAAACCGATAAGCCGAGCAAATATATCCGCATGGCGCGCGAGGAAGCGCTGGCCGTCTACGAAAAGGCTGGCATCGCTTACGACGATGTGGGTGAGGATAATCCGCGGCGAAAGGCCCTCATGCAGTTCGGCGAGGTGCCGGGCGCACCACGCATCGGGTCATCTGCGGCGCAAAGCCTCGTCCGGGGCGCCGGTTCGATCGAGATCGACTTTCTGAACGGCGAGATCGCCTTGCTGGGCCGGAAATACGGTGTGCCGACCCCGGTCAACATCTTCTTCGCTGAACTTTGCCAGAAATTCGTTCACGGCGGAAAACAGCCCGGAAGTCTTGACGAAGAAGGTGTCGATGCTCTGTTTCTCGCCTGGGTTGCCGAGGGATTCTAACCCCCGAGCCAACCAAGAAGCGCTTCATTGACCGCGTTCGGCCGTTCGACGGGAACGAAATGACCGGCTTGAGGAACCACCACCAGTTGCGCACCGGGAATGGCGGAGGCCATCTCACTGACTTCGGCAAGGGGCATGATCTGATCGTCTTTGCCGGCAATCACAATGGTGGGAATTTGGATATCCGCCAATAGCGGACGCGAATCGAGCCGGGCGATGATGGCTTCCTGCTGGCGCAGATAGGTTTCCGGTCCAACCTGCTCGGCCATGCGCATCCGCAGCGCGATCTGCTCGGGTTTGCCGGCATTGCTCTTGTGCATCGCGATGTCGACATTGGCGCGGGCGACGGCGAGAAATCTGCCCTTGTTCACAAGGTCCATGGCACGGCGGCGATTCTCGGTTTGTTGGGGCTTGTCCGGCCCAGGCAGGGTCGCGATCAGGGCCAGCTTTTCCACCCGCTCGGGTGCCTGACGCAAAATCTCGAAAGCGACATAGCCGCCCATGGAATGACCCAAGAGGGCAAAGCTTGGCGGCGCGGACGCGAGAATGATCGCCGCCATTTCAGCGATGGATGTGGCACCAAGGACATTGGCGACAAAAAGATTTGCCTTTTGCGCCAGCGCCGAAAGCATGGGGGAGAAGACCTCGCCGGTACAATTGAGGCCAGGAATGAGAACGAGATTCTGCATCGGGTGACTTTGACTTGAATTGATAGCCGGACTGGACTATATCAATCTCAAATTCTCAGGGTAACCGGAGAGTGGGTGCCAAACGGCCCCGCTCTTTTTTAATGCCTGAAGCCGGCCGCAGGCAAAACCAGTCCGGTGGACTGATTTTGGGCGCCAGGGCCATGAGACCTTTGGTTGAATGGCGAGCTCCTGCGCGATGCGGCCCGTGAGGCAAAAGAAAGCGAAGACACTGAGCCAGAAGCGCTACATCCGCGAGACCGGGCTTGAAACCCGGATTGCCGCGATCATCGAACCGGCGATCAACGATCTCGGCTTCGAATTGGTGCGCGTGAAGATTCTGCCCGACAATGGCTGCACGCTGCAGGTCATGGCGGAAGATCAGAACGGCAATTTCACCATTTCCGATTGCGAAAAGGTGAGCCAGGAGATCAACCCCATTCTCGATGTCGAGGATCCCATCGACCGCGCCTATCATCTCGAAGTCAGCTCGCCGGGCATCGACCGGCCGCTGGTCAGAGCTCGCGACTTCGAACGTTGGGCCGGCCATGAGGCACGCATAGAACTTTTCGACATGCTCGACGGACGCAAGCGCTTCCGCGGCATGCTCGAAGGGCTGCAGGACGGGCATGCGCTGATCAATGTGCCGGACGTGCCCGAAGGCCAGGACCCGATTTTCAAACTGGCACTCGACAATATTGCCGAGGCCAAACTGATCCTGACGGACCGGCTGCTCAAGGAAGCCGCCGAGATGCAGGCCAACGACACCCAATTCGACGATCCGGAAATCGAGACGATCGAAATTACACCAGAGGAGATGAACTGATGGCTGTTTCCGCCAATCGGCTTGAACTGTTGCAGATTGCCGACGCTGTTGCGCGCGAGAAGAATATCGACCGCATGATCGTGATCGAGGCCATGCAGGACGCGATGTCGCGCGCCGCCCGCGCCAAATATGGTTCGGAGACCGAGGTCAGGACCGAGATCAATCCCAAGACCGGCGAAACCCGGCTGTGGCGTTTGCGTGAAATCGTCGGTGAGGTCGAGGAGCCGGCCCGGCAGATTTCTCTCGAAGATGCCAAGCTGAAAAGCCAGGAGGCCAGGATCGGCGATTATATCACCGAGCCCCTGCCGCCGCTCGAATTCGGCCGTATCGGCGCCCAGTCAGCCAAGCAGGTGATTGTGCAGAAGGTGCGCGAGGCCGAGCGCGAACGCACTTATGACGAGTTCAAGGACCGGGTCGGCGAAATCGTCAACGGCACCGTCAAGCGCGTGGAATATGGCAATGTCATCGTCGATCTGGGCCGAGGCGAAGCCATTATCCGGCGCGACGAACTGATCCCGCGCGAAATGTTCAAATATGGTGACCGGGTGCGGGCCTATATCTACGACGTGCGAGAGGAACAGCGCGGGCCGCAGATTTTCCTGTCCCGCACGCATCCGCAATTCATGGCTAAACTCTTCATGCAGGAAGTGCCGGAAATCTATGACGGCATCATCCAGATCCGTTCGATCGCCCGCGACCCGGGCTCGCGCGCCAAGATCGCGGTGACCTCGAATGACAGCTCGATCGACCCGGTCGGCGCCTGCGTTGGTATGCGCGGTTCGCGCGTGCAGGCGGTCGTCGCCGAACTTCAGGGCGAGAAGATCGACATCATCCCCTGGACCGAGAACATCGCCGACATGGTGGTATCCGCCCTGCAGCCGGCGGAAGTGGCCAAGGTGGTGCTCGACGAACAGGCCGAGCGTATCGAAGTGGTGGTGCCCGACGAGCAATTGTCGCTGGCCATCGGACGGCGCGGCCAGAATGTGCGTCTCGGCTCGCAGTTGATCGGCTGGGACATCGACATCCTGACCGAACAGGAAGAATCAGAACGCCGCCAGAAGGAATTCGTAGAACGTTCCGAACTCTTCATGAATGCGCTCGATGTGGACGAAATGGTCGCGCAACTGCTGGCGTCAGAAGGGTTCTCGTCGGTTGAGGAACTGGCCTATGTCGACCTCAGCGAAATCTCGATGATCGAGGGTTTCGATGAAGGCACGGCGGCCGAGATTCAGGCCCGCGCCAACGATTACCTCGATGCGATCGAGCGCGAATATGACGAGGAACGTAAAAAGCTCGGCGTGTCCGACGATCTCTATCAGATCGAGGGGTTGACCGCCGGCATGCTGGCCGCGCTGGGCCGTGACGACATCAAGACCGTCGAGGATTTTGCCGGCTGTGCCGTCGACGACCTTTGCGGCTGGACCGAACGCCGCGACGGCGAACTCAAGGCCTATGAGGGCACGTTCTCGAACCTGCCGGTCAGCCGCGAGGAAGCCGAGCAGATGATCATGCAGGCCCGCCTGATGGAGGGCTGGGTGACCGAGGAAGACCTTGCTGCCGACGCCGAACCGGCGGACGGAGAAGAGCAGGCTCTGGCCTGATCATGGCCGGGGCGTGCGGAACAGGAGCTGATGGCCAAACAGGACGACATTTTGCGTCAATGCGCCGTGACCCGCGAACAGCGGGCCGCGCGCGATCTGGTGCGCTTTGCCGTCGGGCCGGATGACAGCATTGCTCCCGATGTTGATGCCCGCGCGCCGGGACGCGGTGTCTGGGTGGGGCTGGGCCAGACCCTCGTCGCGGAGGCGGAGCGGCGCAAGGTTTTCGCAAGAAGCCTGAAATCGCCCGTCAAAGTGCCCCAAGACCTTGCGCTTTTGACAAGGTCGCGTTTAGAACAGCGCCTGACCGGGGCTTTGGGGCTGGCGCGCAAGGCCGGTCAGCTTGTAACCGGCGCGACCAAGGTGAGCGCATCACTGGCAAACGGATCGGTTCTGGCGCTCCTGACCGCGACGGATGCCGCGCCGGATGGGCGGCGCAAAATCCTGTCCAGTATGAAGGCGGCGCCGAACGCAGCCACGATGAGACATTTCGAGCTCTTAACCGCCGAACAAATGAGTTTGGCAACGGGCCGCGAAAATGTGATACACGCGGCCCTGATTGACGGGGCCGCAAGCAGAAACGCCATGGAACGGGCCGACAGGCTGGCACGTTACCTGGCAAATTGAACGGAACGAGACGCGACTAGATGACCGATAAAGACAATAGCAACGACAGCTCGGGACCTTCGGGCAAGCGCACGCTTTCACTCAGAGGCGGCGCGGGCGGCGGACGGCCGGTTGTGTCGCGCTCCACCCGGTCGGTGGTCGTGGAAAAACGGACGCGCCGGGTCGTCACCCCCGGCAGCGGTGGCGGACCGCGCCCGCATGGCAATGCTCCGGCCGTGACGCCGACCAGTCCGCGCCGGCAGCCGGCACCGCAGCAGGCGGCCGAACAGCAGATCTCCTCGGGCTTGACCAGCAGTGAAGCACAGGCGCGTGAACGTGCGTTGCGCGAAGCGGCCGCCCGTCAGGCCGATGAGCAGGTGCAGGCGCAGGAAGACGCGCGCCGCCGCGCTGAAGAAGACAAGCGCCGCGAAGCGATCAAGGCCGATCAGGAACGCCAGCGCGTCGAAGAAGAAGCGCTCAAGCTGCAGGAAGAAGCGCAAAAAGTCAGCTCTGTCGCCCGCGAGAAACCCGCGGCTCGCGCCAAGCCGACCGAGCCGGATATGCCGGCGCCGCCACCGGCTGCCAATGAAGACGATACGCGCGCGCGCCGCACTTCGGCGCCGGTCACGCCGCGCGACCGTGAAGCGGAACCCGACGACCGTGCCCGCCGCAGCCTCAAGCCCGCGCCCGAGCGTCCCGTTCGCCGCGCCGGTGATACTGATGGCCGCCGCCAGGGCAGGCTGACGATCAACACCGCCCTGACCGAGAACGAGCGCGACCGCGGACCCTCGCTGGCCGCCATGCGCCGCCGCCGCGAAAAGCAGAAGGGCCGTTCGCAGACTGCCGCGCCGAAGATTTCCCGCGAAGTCACCATTCCCGAAGCCATCACCGTTCAGGAACTGGCCAACCGCATGGCCGAACGTTCTGTCGATGTGATCAAGCTCCTCATGCAACAGGGGCAGATGGTCAAGATCAACGACGTGCTCGACGCGGACACGGCGGAACTGATTGCCAGCGAAATGGGCCATAGCGTCAAACGCGTGGCGGAAAGCGATGTGGAAGAAGGCTTCATCGAGGACTTCGAAAAGATCGACGCCTCGGAAATGGCACCGCGGCCGCCGGTCGTGACCATTATGGGTCACGTCGATCACGGCAAGACCTCGCTGCTCGATGCTTTGCGCCACGCCAACGTGGTGGCGGGCGAAGCTGGCGGCATCACCCAGCATATCGGTGCCTATCAGGTCGACGTGAACGGTCAGCCGATCACCTTCCTCGACACGCCGGGCCACGAGGCCTTCACCTCGATGCGCGCCCGCGGCGCCAATGCCACGGACATCGCCATTCTCGTGGTCGCGGCGGATGACGGCGTCATGCCGCAAACCATCGAATCGATCAAACATGCCAAGGCCGCCGGTGTGCCCATCATCGTAGCCATCAACAAGATCGACCGGCCCGACGCGGAGCCCAACCGGGTACGCACCGAATTGCTGCAGCACGAAGTGTTCGTGGAATCGATGGGCGGCGAAACGCTCGATGTCGAGGTCTCGGCCAAGAACAAGACCAATCTCGAAAAGCTGCTCGAAACCATCCTGCTGCAGGCTGAAGTGCTCGAACTTAAGGCCAAGGCCAAAGGCGCCGCATCCGGCATCGTGGTCGAAGCCAAGCTCGACAAGGGCCGCGGCGCGGTGGCGACGGTTCTGGTGCAGAACGGCGAACTCGAGGTTGGCGACATCGTCGTGGCCGGTGGTCAATGGGCGCGCGTTCGTGCCCTGATCAACGACAAGGGCGAACAGATCAAGGTTGCGCCGCCATCGACCCCGGTCGAGGTGCTCGGCTTCACCGGCGTTCCGGAGGCGGGCGACAAGTTTGGCGTGGTCGAGAACGAGGCGCGGGCCCGCGAAATCACCGAATATCGCCAGCGCCGCGATCGTGAAGGCACCGGCGTGCCGTCGGTCACGTCGCTCGAACAGATGATGAGCCAACTCAAGACCGCCGACGTGGCGCGCTTCCCGCTGGTCATCAAGGGCGACGTGCAGGGCTCGGTTGAAGCCATCGTCAACGCGCTCGACAAACTCGGAACCGACGAGGTTTCGGCCCAGATCCTGACTTCGGCGGTTGGTGGCATCACCGAATCGGACGTGACCCTCGCCAAGGCGTCCGAGGCAATCATCATCGGCTTCAATGTCCGCGCCAACAAGCAGGCCCGTGAACTTGCCGAGCGCGAGGGTATCGAGATCCGCTATTACAACGTGATCTATGACCTTGTGGATGACGTCAAGCAGGCCATGTCGGGCATGCTGGCGCCGGAAATCCGCGAAACCTTCATCGGTTACGCCGAGGTGCTGGAAGTGTTCAACATTTCCAAGGTCGGCAAGGTGGCAGGCTGCCGGGTAACCGAGGGCCTGGTCGAGCGCGGATCGGGCGTGCGCCTGCTGCGTGACGATGTGGTCATTCACGAAGGCAAGCTCTCGACCCTCAAACGCTTCAAGGACGAGGTCAAGGACGTGCCCGCCGGACAGGAATGCGGCATGGCATTCGAGAACTATCACGACATGCGCCCGGGCGATGTCATCGAATGTTTCCGGGTCGAACAGGTTACCCGCACGCTTTAGGCCGCCGGGCCGTTCATCCCGGCTTCAGCAAGGGCCGGTCAGTTTGGCTTTGGACTGACCGGAGGCTGACATGATTTCGCTGACTTATGACGTAACCCAGGACGATTACCTGTCGCGGGCCAGAGCCGCGATTCGCCGGCAACAAGGGAAGCGCGCTGGCTGGCATCGCATCGCAACCCGACTGGTGATGGCCTATCTCGCGATCTGGCTGATCTGGTCGATGAGCACCGGAAGTGTGCCGCCGGCACTGGGCGTGTTGGGACTTTTTGTTCTCGCCGGAATTGTCGCGTTCAATCTCTTCGGCATTCCCTGGATGGTGGCGCGGCAGTTCAAACGCGACGCCCTGTCAAAAGGCCCGATGAGCCTGACCGTCGAGGACGCCGATTTCGTGGTCAAAACGATTGAGGCCGTGACCCGGTTTCAGTGGAGTGTGATCGAAGAGATTGAGCGCACCGACTCGCATCTTTATATGTGGCTATCCGGCAACCGGGCTCTGGTCATTCCCAAATGCGCCTTTGCCGGCGATGACGAAGAGAGTGCTTTCGTCAGTTTTGTTCAAACGAGGTTGCATGACCGCGAAACACAATAAGGAACCTTCCCAGCGCATGTTGCGCGTGGGCGAACTGATCCGCCACGAACTGGCGGCCCTGTTCGCGCGCGACGAAATCATGGACGAAGAGCTTTACGGGATCACCCTCACGGTGCCCGAGGTGCGTGTGTCTCCGGATCTGAAACTAGCCAGCGCCTATATCATGCCGCTTGGCGGCGCGCATGCCGGCGAAGTGGTCAAGGCTCTGAACCGCAACAAGAAATTCATTCGCGGACGCATCGTGCCCAGGCTCAATCTCAAATATGCCCCCGACATCAGGTTTCTGGTCGATGAGACGTTTGAGGAAGCGGATCGGATCGAATCGCTCTTGCGCTCCGAGCGCGTGGCCCGCGATCTGCATCCGGACGAGGACCGAGAGGAATAGAGGTAGGCCACGCATTCGGCGTGTGATTGAAGGAGCCTGGCGTTTTTCGCTGGCGTCATTGCGAGCGACCTCACTCTGAGCCCGTCGAAGGGTTGGGCGCGTGGCAATCCAGTATCAGACACTGAAACATTCTGGATTGCTTCGTCGCGTTGCTCCTCGCAATGACGGCTTGCAAGTGCGCACCGACCCCAATGTACGAAACGCGACGAAGAAGCCATGACCGACAGCAAGCAGCAAAAACGCCCCAAGCGCGATATTTCCGGATGGCTGATCCTCAACAAGCCCTATGACGTCGCTTCCACCGAAGCGGTGGGTAAGGTGCGCTGGCTCTATTCGGCCAAAAAGGGAGGGCATGCGGGCACGCTCGATCCGCTGGCGACCGGGGTTCTACCGATTGCGCTGGGCGAAGCGACCAAGACCGTGCCCTACGTTCAGGACGGGACCAAGGTCTATCAATTCTCGGTCAAATGGGGTTCGGCCACCAATACCGACGATCTTGAGGGCGAGGTGATCGCCACATCGGATGTGCGTCCCGATGAACAAGAGGTTCTCGCAGTCCTGCCAAGGTTCACCGGGGAAATCACGCAGGTGCCACCTGCCTTTTCGGCAATCAAGATCAGGGGCGAGCGCGCCTACGATCTGGCCCGGGCTGGCGAACAGGTCGACATGCCAGCGCGGCAGGTGATCATCGACAGGTTCGACCTGATCGAACATGGAACGCAAGAAAGCCGGTTCGAAATCGAATGCGCCAAAGGCACCTATGTGCGGGCGCTGGCCCGGGATTTGGCCGAAGCGCTCGGCAGCAAGGGTCATGTTTCGGCGCTGCACCGGGCGCGGGTCGGCCCCTTTTCCGATGACATGGCGGTCGATCTGGGCGATCTCGAAGCGATGGCGCTTGAAGATCGCGACGTGCATCTGCAGCCGGTCAGCGCTGGACTGGGCGATGTCAGCGAAATCGCGCTGACGCCGGACCAGGCCAATCGCGTGCGGCTCGGCAATCCGGTTCTTCTGACGGGTGGCAGGGCGCCTCTCGCCATAGACGAATGCTATGCCAGCCTTCAGGGCAGAGTGGTCGCCATCGGCTATGTCGAAAAGGGTCAGTTTCACCCGGCCCGCGTGGTTTTCGACATCTGAGACCGGCAAGGGTCCAAACCGGCCAAAACCCCCGCAACACTTGGGAAAATCGCCCTGATCCGCTAGAAAGGTTCAGGCACAAACGGCACTGATTCGGCATTTCATGAGCGATCCACAACCCAATCCTTCACCGTCGGAATATGGCGCGGATTCCATCAAGGTTCTCAAGGGGTTGGACGCGGTGCGCAAGCGCCCCGGGATGTATATCGGCGACACCGACGACGGTTCGGGCCTGCACCACATGGTCTATGAGGTGGTCGACAACGCCATTGACGAGGCTTTGGCGGGTCACGCGGACCTTGTCACCGTCATTTTGAACGCCGACGGCTCGGTCACCGTGATCGACAATGGCCGCGGCATTCCGACTGACCTGCACAAGGATGAGGGGGTTTCGGCCGCCGAAGTCATCATGACCCAGCTGCATGCTGGCGGCAAATTTGACCAGAATTCCTACAAGGTTTCCGGCGGCCTGCATGGCGTGGGCGTGTCCGTTGTCAATGCCTTGTCGCTCTGGCTGAAACTGAGGATCCGCCTCAAAGGCAAGATCCACGAGATGAGTTTCACCCATGGCGTGGCCGATGCGCCGCTCAAGGTCACCGGCGAATACACGCCCGACAAGCAGCCGGGAACCTATGAAGGCCGTTCGGGCACCGAGGTCACCTTCATGCCCTCGCCCGAAACCTTCTCCATGGTCGAGTTCGATTTCGCGACGCTCGAACACCGGCTGCGCGAGCTGGCATTCCTCAATTCAGGCGTGCGCATTCTGCTCAACGATTTGCGTCCCGCCGAGCCGGTTTCGGCCGAGCTCTTCTATGAGGGCGGGCTCGAAGCGTTCGTGCGATTTCTCGATCGCACCCGCAACGCGCTGATCGCAGATCCGGTCAGTTTCAGTGTCGAGAAAGACGGGCTGACGGTCGATTGTGCCATGTGGTGGAACGACAGCTACCACGAGAACGTGCTCTGCTTTACCAACAACATTCCTCAGCGCGACGGCGGCACCCATCTGGCCGGTTTCCGCGCGGCCCTGACGCGGCAGATCACCTCCTATGCCGATGAGAGCGGCATCACCAAGAAGGAGAAGGTGCAGTTGACCGGCGACGATTGCCGCGAAGGCCTGACGGCGGTTCTTTCGGTCAAGGTGCCCGACCCGAAATTCTCGTCCCAGACCAAGGACAAGCTGGTTTCCTCCGAGGTGCGGCCGGTTGTGGAAAGCTCGGTCAACGAGAAGCTTTCCGAATGGCTCGAAGAACACCCGACCGAAGCGCGCATAATCGCATCCAAGGTGGCCGAGGCCGCGGCGGCCCGCATGGCGGCACGCAAGGCGCGCGAGCTGACGCGCCGCAAATCGGCGCTCGACATTTCCTCCCTGCCCGGCAAGCTGGCCGATTGTCAGGAACGCGATCCGGCCAAGTCCGAAGTGTTTCTGGTCGAGGGCGACAGCGCCGGCGGGTCGGCCAAACAGGGCCGCGACCGCGCTACCCAGGCCGTTCTGCCCCTGCGCGGCAAGATCCTCAATGTGGAACGCGCCCGCTTTGATCGCATGCTGAGTTCGGAACAGGTGGGCACGCTGATCACGGCGCTTGGCACCGGTATCGGGCGCGAGGAATTCGATATCGAGAAATTGCGCTACCACAAGATCATCATCATGACCGATGCGGACGTGGATGGCGCACATATCCGCACACTGTTGCTGACCTTCTTCTTCCGGCAGATGCCGGAGATCATCGAGCGCGGTCACCTCTATATCGCCCAGCCACCGCTGTACAAAATCAAGCGTGGCCAGTCCGAGCAATATCTCAAAGACGAGCGGGCGCTCGAAGATTACCTGCTGAGAAGCGGGTCGGACGACGCGGTGCTGGTGACGGCTGCCGGCATGACCCATGCCGGCGAAGATCTGCGCGATCTGGCCGACAAGGCGCGCGCGTTCGTGCACACGGTTCAAAGCCTCAACACCCGCTACAATCGCACCGTCATCGAACAGGCGGCAATAGTCGGCGCGCTGGATGTCGAGGCCATGCGCGATGCAGATCGGGCGCCCAGACTAGCCGCAGCGCTGGCCGAACGGCTCGACCTTCTGGCCGACGAAGTCGAGCGCGGCTGGCAGGGTGCCGCGGACGGATCGGACGGGCTGCGGGTCTGGCGGACGGTACGCGGCGTCGAGGAAGCCCATCAGCTCGACATCAATCTCATCGCATCGGGCGAAATCAGGCGGATCAATCAGCTGGCGGGCCAGTTCGGCGAACTTTATGCCGATGTCGCTACTCTGAGACGCAAGGATGTCGAGACCCCGATCCACGGGCCCTTCTCGCTGTTCGAGGCCATCAGCAGCACCGGGCGCAAAGGCATTTCACTGCAGCGCTACAAAGGGCTGGGCGAGATGAATGCCGAGCAATTGTGGGAGACGACGCTCGACCCCAATGTGCGCACCCTGTTGCAGGTTCAGGTGAAGGAATCGGGAGCCGCTGACGAGATTTTCTCCCAGCTCATGGGCGATCTGGTCGAACCCCGCCGCGACTTCATTCAGGACAACGCCCTCAACGTCGCCAATCTGGACGTTTAGGTTTTTCGGTTATTGTCGCGACGTCACCCCAGCACTTAGACCCTAGGGGCCGCTGACAGCTTTTGGCAGTCGGAAGTCGTACGAGCGACCGGACAAATCGATTGCCCGGAGCGCCAAATGCCAATTGCCGACAATGTTTTCGAATTGCGCGACTATACCCTTCGTACCGGGCAAAGGGACGTGCTGATCGATCTGTTCGAGGCACAGTTCATCGAACCGCAAAACGCGCTTGGGGCACATGTCCGGGCGCTGTTTCGCGATATTGACCGGCCGGATCATTTCGTCTGGATCCGCAGCTTTGCTGATATGCAGACCCGATTGGCTGCACTCGAAGGCTTTTATGGCGGGCAAGTCTGGGCAACGCACGGAGCGGCTGCGAACGCGACCATGATCGATTCCGACGACGTGCACCTTCTGCAGGCTGTGGATCAGGCGTTTCCGGCGCGCCGGCGCTGCGATGGCGCTTTCTTCCAGCTCGACATCCTGCCGGAGGTTTCTGAAGCTGAATTGGAAAAGGCAATTCTTGGCCGGAAAGAAGTGGTAGGCGCCTTTCGCACCCTCGCGGCCGAAAACAATTTTCCAAGACTGCCGGTTCATTCACACAAGGTTGGCGTTATGCTCAGAATTGCGGTTACTTCGGCCGGCTGCGCGGCCATGGCCGGCCTGCTCAAACCGCTTGCGACGCGGCGCCTGCTTCCGACCCTTCATTCGCCGCTGCAGCTTGGCGAGGAGATGTGACGACCCGGCGGTTTCGTCGCAACCTGCGCTGATCGTGTTCCCCTAGACCTCGGGATTTCCATCGGCCTGTTGCCATGCAGCACTATGGGTGCGCTCCGCGGCGGGCTATGTCCAGCGCAGTGCGGAGGGGCAGGAAGAGGGGCAAGCACATGGAATTTGCGGCAGATACATTCGGCAAGCTCAATGCTGAGGATTATGACGCGCTGAACGATCCCGGCACGACGAATGAGAGCACGGCTTTTCTGGCCGAACTCTATGGATCCGGTTCGCGTGTTCTCGAACTGGCGATCGGCTCGGGGCGCATGGCGCTGCCGCTTGTCCAAAAAGGCATCTCGATTTCCGGCATCGAAGGTTCCGAGGCGATGGTGGACCTGCTGCGTGCCAAGCCGGGCGGGCGGGACATCGGGATTGAAGTCGGAGACATGGCCGCTGCGGACGGTTATCAAATCGACGGGCCGTTCGATCACGCCTTTCTCGTGTTCAACACGCTATTCAATCTCACGACGCAGGCAGCGCAGGTGCAATGCTTTAGGAATGTCGCCGCCAAGCTGAACCCGGGTGGCACGTTCCTCATCGAAACATTCGTTCCGGACCTGTCG
Source organism: Hyphomicrobiaceae bacterium (assembly GCA_020638065.1). Lineage (GTDB taxonomy): Bacteria > Pseudomonadota > Alphaproteobacteria > Rhizobiales > Devosiaceae > JACKJF01. The sequence continues at coordinate 22,691 of JACKJG010000015.1, forward strand.
TCGTTCAAAAACTTTCAACACCTAACCACCAAACGCCTGGACATGGGGTTCGTGTGGCTGGAGGCGGCCGTGCACGACCCACTTGCGCAAAGGCTCGACATGCAACGGGTCCGCATACTGCCTGATGGGGTCAAACTGGTGCCGCTGCAAATGCGTTATGCGTTTCCGCCTGAAATCGATCTGATGGCGCAACTGGCCGGTTTCAATCTTGCTTCCCGTTGGGGCGGCTGGAACCGGGAACCGTTTGATCGCGACAGCAAAATGCATGTTTCGCTCTATCGGCTTCGCTAGACGCCCCGGCATTGCGTCCGCGCCTCGTTACCAAACAAACGGCACCAGCTTTTTGGTCTTGGCGGCATAATCGGTGTATTGCTCGCCGTAATGTTCGGCCAAGTGCTTGTCGAGCGCCGGGATGCCCGAGAAAACGAAGAAGCTCAGCAGAACGAGCGGGATCAGTCCACCCCAGATCTGATGCGCCACGAAGGCATAGCCGGCAACCCACAGCACATCGCCAAGATAATTGACGTGTTGCGACCAGGCGAAAAGGCCACCGGTGAATAGCCGGCCCTTGCTCATCGGGTCGCGCTTGAAGGCATAGCGCTGCGCTTCGCCGATCGTGTTCAGGGCGCCGCCGATCAAGAAAAGGGCTATTCCGAGACCGTCCCACAGGTCGAGCGGTCCCTGTGCCGGCAGGGCAAGCACCGGAAACACCAGCAGATACAAAAAGAACGCGACGGGTACCGAGATCAGCTCAGCGACATGGACCTCGCGCTTGAGAAAGACAAACATCATCAGGCTGAAACGAGCGAGCGTAACCAGATTGAACATGATCAGCACCACGCGCCGGGCCACGACATGGTCGGCAACAGGCCAGCCGAACCAGCCAGCCACGACGGGCTCGAGCGATCCGAACATGATTAAGGCTGCCAGAGTGATGAACGCGAGTTCTGTACTTGTGATGAACCATTTGCGCCCGAGCGACGCGGAGGTTTTGCTATAGATGTCCATTATTGGGTCCTTGGTCAGTTGAGAGACAGCCCGGCCACCGCGGCGAGATAGAGGGCGCCCTCCTGCTCGGCGATGAATCGCCGGGCTTCGGCTGTGGCCTGTTCGGCCGTGGCGCCTTCCTGCTCCAGCGCTTCTGCCAGCGCCGAAATGGCACGGCGATAGACGAGATTGATCTCGTCGCTGAATCGGGGGAGCCGGGACAGCGAGTCGAAGAAGAGCGCGTAATAGCGGGTCAGATCGGCCTCGACGGCCTCGCCCGACGCCACCAGTTGCCGATAGAAATCCAGAATTGCCTGTTTCTGTTCTGTCGACGGCAGCCGGGCTTGGGCGTCCCAGTCCATTTGGTCGAAGGGCGACGGGAAAAAGGTAGCGATCACCTCTTCATAAAGCACCTGCTTGGACGTGAAGTGATGATAAAAGGCACCCTTGGAGAGGCCGGTCGCAGCCAGAATCTCGTTGATCCCTGTTCCGTCAAAGCCGTGCGCCAGGAACAGTTGGAACCCGGTCTGCAAGAGTGCGTCACGCCCACTCATCGGGTCAGGTCCTTTTTAGGCCCAATCAGCGCGATGGCGATGGCCAGCATCAGCAATCCGTCGGTCAGAATGATTTCGGGAAAGGCGCGGTGCAAAAGCGTGACGTAGACCAGCATCAGCACCACCTGTCCGATAGCGGCCATTGTTGCGATCGGCAGCGCCAGAATTTCAGTCACGCCGGTGACGAACATGAAGGAGGTGGCGATCAAAAGCGCAGGCAGGTGATGGGACGCGATCAGCGCCGAAATGCCATCCATCCGCGTTTGCTTGTTCGCCTCCGCCATGGCGGCAAAGATTTGCGGGATGTTTTCACCAAGCCCGAACGTGTTGATGATGGCAGACAGAACGAAGGCCAGTCCGACGAAACGCAAAAGCCACTCGCGCCAGCGGGTGTGACGCCTGCCCCGCAAAGCAAATGATCCGGACGTCAAATCCCGGTCCGCGCCGGTAACGCTCCTGCCCAAGATCGTCTTTTCCATCGTCTCGCCTTTGACCGATCCAAACTCAGCTCTTCAATATACAGACAGACCGGTCTGTATGCCGGAGTAAAGCAAGTGTCAAGAGGTGGAAGGAACGTGATCCCATTTGCTGTCCGAGTGCCGGCGGGTCCCGGCGGCGTATCGCCTGCCGGTCATAAAGGGTTAACGACCCATAAACCGGCCACATTTATGCTTATTGAAGCCCCGGCTGCCCGCCTGCCTGAACGCGCGGGCCGCCTGCCTTTTCTCCAACCGTTTGCTGCCGCGCTCATGGACCTCAAACTTTCCGATGACGATCGAATTGGCGGAACCGGCAAACGGTCCAAAAGCGCCAAGCGCGGCACGGCAAAGAAGAATACGCGCAGCCAGAAGGCCGAAACCAGAAAGAAGAGCACGTCGCGCCGGGCTTTCGGGCGGTCCAAGGCCAAGAAACCGCTAACCTTCTGGCGCGGGGTATGGGCGCTTTTCTATTGGGGCATGGTCATCGTCATGTGGGTGGGGATCGGCGTGGCGGGCATCGTTGCCTATTACGCCCTGCAACTGCCCTCGTCGGACAGTTGGGCGGTGCCGGAACGGCCCGCCAACATAAGGATCGTGGCCGCGAACGGGCAATTGATCTCCAATCGCGGCAAGATGGGGGGTGAAGCGGTCGCCCTGCACGAATTGCCTGAATATGTGCCGGCCGCCTTCGTCGCCATCGAGGACCGGCGCTTCTTCCAGCATTTCGGACTCGATCCGATCGGCATTCTGGGCGCCATGCGCATCAACATTTCGCAAGGGCGCATGCCGCTTTCCGGCAACGGCGGCTCGACCATCACTCAGCAGGTCGCCAAGAACCTGTTTTTGACGCCGGACCAGACCATCGGCCGCAAGATCCAGGAAGCGGTGCTCGCGGTCTGGCTCGAACAGACCTATTCGAAGCAGGAAATCCTCGAACTTTACATCAACCGCATGTATTTCGGCGCGGGCGCCTATGGCATCGAGGCGGCGGCCCAGCGCTATTTCGGCAAGTCGGCGCGCAATTTGAGCCTCGGCGAAGCCGCCATCCTTGCCGGTGTGCTCAAGGCGCCGTCGGCCCTGTCACCGGACACCCACCCCGATGCGGCGGCGGAACGCGCGCGGCTGGTTCTCAGGGCCATGGCCGACGAGGGTTACATTTCCGATGCCGAGGCTGATGCCGCGGCCATCGATCCGAACAAGCGCATTCGCACCCGGGTGGCCGGCGCAGAATATTACGTGGCCGACTGGGTCGAATCGCTGATGAATTCCTATATCGGCGACGTCAATCAGGACGTGATCGTGACAACGACGATTGACTGGAACCTGCAAAAGGAAGCCGAGTTCGCGGTCCGAGAAGTGGTCGGGCAGAACGGCGAGGAGCGCCATTTCTCGCAGGGCGCATTGGTGTCGATGACCACCGATGGTGCGGTCAAAGCGATTGTCGGCGGCGTCGACTATTCGGACAGCCAGTATAACCGCGCCGTTACCGCGCGCCGCCAGCCCGGATCGAGCTTCAAGCCGTTCGTCTATCTTGCTGGCCTCGAAGCGGGGCTGACGCCGGACACCAAGGTGCTCGACGCGCCATTCGATATCGATGGCTGGGCACCGAAGAACTACAATGACCGCTATGCCGGCGAGGTCACGTTGCGCACCGGGCTCGCCTATTCGCTCAATACCGTCGCCGGGCGGCTGATCCTCAGCGTGGGGCCGGAAAAAGTGATCGAAATCGCCCACCGGCTCGGCATCTCGACTCAGATCGATCCGGTTCCCTCCATCGCGCTGGGGACGGCCGGGGTTTCGCTGCTGGAACTGACCGGGGCCTACACGCCTTTCGCCAATGGCGGCGTCGGCGTCATTCCGCATGTCATCACCCGGATCGAAACCGCCGAGGGGCAGGTGCTCTATCAGAATATTCCGGCCGGACCCGGCCAGGTCATCGCGCCGCAATATGTGGGCATGATGAATGACATGCTGTCCGAAGCGGTCGAGATCGGCACCGGCAAAGCTGCCAAATTGCCGGGCTGGCAGGTCGCGGGCAAGACCGGCACCACCCAGGAGAACCGCGACGCGGTTTTCGTCGGCTATTCGGCGCGGCTGGTCACCGGCGTCTGGGTCGGCAATGACGACAACAGCCCGATGAGCGGTGTCGGTGGTGGGTCCTTCCCGGCCGAAATCTGGACCATGTACATGCAAAAGGCGCATGAGGGATTGACGCCGGCAGCCCTGCCCAATGTCGATTTCGTGCCCGGTCAGAATCCGGCCAACGATAATGGCCAGCAACAGCAGACCAGCCAGCAACAGGGCGACCGTCCCCGCACCCTTGTCGATCTGATCAATCAGCTTTTCGGCAATCAATAGCGGCAATTCGCCTGCGCGGCGTTCGGTCGGCCTGATCTGGGGCGCCGCCCGTGTCGAGCCAAAGTGAAACTCGCCTCGGACGCTCGACAATCCGGAGCCGGCTGGATATGAGGCGGGCCAGGTCAACCAGCGCTTGTTAGCAGCCCAATGTCCGAGAGTTCACATCCCCAATTGCGGCGAGCGCTTGGTCTGCCCCTGCTCACCCTTTACGGACTTGGCGTCACGGTGGGCGCGGGAATTTATGTCCTGGTGGGCGCCACCGCCGCCGAGGCAGGCACCTATGCGCCCGTCGCCTTCATTGTGGCCGCGATTGCCGTTGCCTTTACCGGGCTCACCTATTGCGAACTTTCGACGCGCTTTCCCGTCAGCGCGGGTGAAGCGGCTTACGTCGAGGCCGGGTTTCACTGGCCAACGCTGTCTCTTATTGTGGGTTTGATGGTTGCACTATCCGGTGTGGTTTCCGCCGCTGCGGTCACGATCGGTGCCGCCTCCTATCTTCAGGCATTTCTGGCTCTGCCTCTGCCGGTCCTGACGATTTCAATCGTTCTGGCCATGGGCTTGATCGCCTATTGGGGCATCGCCCAATCGGTTAGCCTTGCGGCCCTGATCACGCTGGTCGAGCTGGGCGGTCTCGTGTTCGTCATCCTCTGGGGCTTCGGCACGTCCACACCGGACGTGGCAGACTTCGCGGGCCTGATCCCGCCGCTCGAAGCCGGGCCATGGCTCGGGATCGGCGCAGCTTCCCTGCTCGCCTTTTTCGCCTTTGTGGGGTTCGAGGACATGGCCAACGTGGCCGAAGAGGTGAAGGACCCGACCCGCACCATGCCGCGGGCCGTGCTCCTGACTTTGGGGCTCTCCACGCTGCTTTATGTGCTCGCCACCGTCGCCGTGATGTTCAGTGTTCCGATTGACGAGTTGAGCGGCTCGGAAGCCCCGCTCATTCTTGTGTTTTCCAATGCCCCGCAATGGGTCCGCGATCTTTTTGCCGCCATCGCCGTGGTCGCAACGGTCAACGGTATTCTGGTTCAGATCATCATGGCCTCGCGGGTCATATACGGGCTGGCGTCACGCCGGCAATTGCCACATTTTCTGGCTTCCGTTTCCCCGCGTACGCAAACGCCCGGTCCCGCGACCGTGCTGATTGTTCTGGCGATCATCGTCCTCAGCCAGAGCCTGCCTATCGCGGCGCTGGCGGAACACACATCGCAAATCGTTCTCAGCGTCTTCGTTCTGGTCAATATCGCACTGATCCGCATCAAGCGCACCGAGACGGATGGGACAATGGCGACCGGTTTCCGCGTTCCGGCGGTAATTCCAATGCTCGGGGTTCTGACCAGCCTGCTCCTGCTGGCCTCATCGTTCCTGTGACCCCAAAAAAAGCACGCCTTTGAAACCAGGCGCATGGTGTCGCGACCGCCGGCCTTCGCCTTTTGGCGTCACTGACGGATAAGGCGATAGAATTCGCTCAATAGGCCCTTTTGCGAATTTACCTGACATTTCTCGAGGATGTTCTGCACGTGCCAACGCACCGTGCCATAGGTTCGGCCGGTATTCTCAGCCAATGCACTTGGCGTTTGTCCCTGCAGCAAACCATCCAGAATTTCGATTTCGGTACTGGTCAACCCGTATTTTTGACCAAAGGTCACGATAGCAGCATCAGGCTCGCCGATCATAAGCGTCCGCGGGTCAACCACGGCCAGTAGATGCCGCATGAACAGTGCTAGCCGCTGTTTTTCCAGATCGCTGAAGTCGCCTTCGGGTTAGTCACGCCACAAATAGAGATGCACCGACGAATTGTCGGCCAGGACGGCCGGGACCATGGCGTCATAATACATCCCAAGAGCGACGTGATGCTCATAAAGCCCAGTCAGTTCGCGGAACGCCTCGTCGGGAATGAGGTCGCTTCGCCGGACCGGCTCCAGCGACGCGAGGGTGTGCTCGGGAATTTCGTGTGACTGATATACGTCGCTTGCGAGGTATTTTCCGATGACTTCCGCGTTGCTCGTGGCAACGACCGACACACGCTCGATCCAGGAGCTGTCTGGCCCGTTATCGTCCGCGACCCCATTTGCATGTGGCGCCAGATGGTAGAGCACGAGGTCACAATGGAATATGGATTTGAAGTCTTTGGCAAACCGGTCCCAGTCAGCGGGCGCAGGTTTCAAATACTGCTCAGCACAATCGTATAGCTTTTCCAGAACAATCATTGAAATCCATTCATGCATTTTGACCCGGACCTAGCATTTGCTAGGCGAAAACGACGCATATTTGCCTAGCATAACCTGCCTTGGTCCCCAACAATCCGCGGGTAGTGACATGGCTGTGCTGACTGTAACCACTCTAGATGACGAAACTGCCGCAACTTCCGATCTGGCAACGGAAATGTCAGATGGCAACGGTCTCAGTCTGCGCGAAGCGCTGGCCGTGGCCAGCACGTCGGGTGACAAGACCACAATCAAATTTAACCCCGCCCTGAGCTCTTACGGATTTGGGACGGGCTCGGTCTATCTCAATTCGACACTGACCATCGTGTCCGGGCAGAACGTCGTCATCGATGGTGACGCCGACGGTGATGGGATGGCGGATGTCCGGATCGTGGGAGGATACTTTTTCGGGTCGATTCTGGAGGTCAATGCCGGCGCAACCGCAACGCTGCAATCTCTGCTGCTTACCGGCGGCAATAGCACCGATATCGGCACCTACGGAAATACGGGCGCAGACGGAACAGACGGCGTTCCGGGAGGCGGTGCAACCTCGTATGATGGGGGTGACGGCGGAGACGGCCTGCCGGGCACACCCGGAACATCGGGCGCCATCGTGTCCGGCGCAATCATCAATAGCGGCACGCTCACGATCAGAAGCTCGGAGATCAACAACAATGTTGGACTGAGCATTGGCGGCCGCGGTGGCGACGGCGGCGACGGTGGCGTGGGTGTCGATGGAAGCCTGGGTTACGGCGCTCATCCCGAAGGCGGCAACGGTGGCAAGGCCGGACAGGCCGCAGCGGGCGAAGAGGGAGGTGATGGCGGCACAGCTGCCGGCGCCATCTTCAACATGAGCGGCGGCATCCTGAACGTCATCAATTCGGGCTTCGTCAACAATTCCGGCACCTCCATGGGCGGTGATGGCGGCGCCGCGGGCGACGCAAATCTTCCTGGAACTACGATCAATGCATCGGGAAATGGCGGCGACGGCACCGATGGCGGTGTTGGCGGTGATGGCAAAACCGGCGCTGACGGCGGCAATGGCGGCGACGGCCGGTTTGCCAGCGGCGTGATCATCAATGAAGGAACTTTGACTTTCGGCACGGCCATCGGCGCGAGCGGCAACAATGGCACATCGACAGGCGGGTATGGTGGCCTTCACGGAACAGGGATCGGCACGGAAGGTTATGGCGGCACATCATTTCTCAGCGCCATGGTTGCGCCGAGCGGCGCGCCGGGTACCGATGGAATTGACGGGTCGGACGGCACAAGCGGGGCCTTCGACAATATCCTGGTCAGCAACGGCAGTTCGGCGTCCGGCCAGGTCGATTTTGCAGACACGCTGGTATTTCTCAACGACCTGCAGGCGCGCAAGATCACCGAAGGAGACAGCGGCACATCCACGCTCGACATATTCGTCAACCGCGTTGGCGACGTGTCCGAGAACCTCAGCGTTGCCTGGAAACTTGTTCCGCAAAACGGCATCGCGGGTGATGATTTCAGCGGCAGTCTGCCCGTCACCGGAATGGTCAATTTCAACGCATTCGGTAAACAGTCCCAAGCCATTTCGCTTGTCATCACCGGAGACACGGTGGCCGAGGGTGATAACAATTTCAGGATCGTTCTGACCGCAATCACTGACGAGCCCGGCGGCACGAGCGCGGCCTTTGGTACGAAAGCGCGCAACTTCGTCATCCTGGATGACGATGGCGGGTTCGCCACGACCAACGGCCGGGACGTGATTTCGGGATCGGCACTCAGCGACAATATTGCCGGACTTGACGGAAACGACCGATTGCTGGGCAATGCGGGACGCGACACCATTTTTGGCAATAATGGCAAGGACGTTCTGAGGGGCGGGGATCACAATGACCAGCTCTTTGGTGGTGCCGAAAATGACAAGCTTTATGGCGAGAACGGAAGCGACGTCCTCAAGGGCGGAAAGGGAGATGACCTCCTTTCCGGCGCCAGGGGCAAAGATGAACTGACTGGCAATTCCGGGTTCGACGAGTTTCGTTTCACCAATAATTGGGGTGTCGACACCATCCTGGATTTCTCAAAAAACAACAATGAGGACATCAACCTTCACGCCGTCTCTGCCATCAAGAATTTTGCTGATCTCAAGGCCAATCACCTTGGCAAAAACAAGGATGGCGATGCAGTGATTTCGGTCGGCAACAACAAGATCATCATCGAAAACATCAAGATGAACGATCTGGATGCGGGCGACTTCATTTTCTGAGGTAGCGGATCCGGTCGTGCCGACGGAACTCCGGTCGCCGGGTCATGGTTGCCGTGGGGCGGAGACGTGCCGCTTGGAATATGCCGCCGCAAGCAAGCAAAGCGCTGCGAAGGCAGTCAGCATGCCGCTGATCTGCGGATCAAAAAAACTGCCGTTTACGGGATAGAGCTGCCAGCACAGGTTGGACATGGCGTGATAAAGCACCATGGCAAAAAGGCTCCGCCCGGCCCAGTCATAGGCGGTCACCATGATCAGGCGCGCCGAAACGGTCCACACGGTCCACCAGACTATCCAGCCCGGGGCGCGCCCCGCAGCTATCAGGGTCGGAAAGTGCCACAGCGCCCAGAACAGGCCGAGCAGGAGACCGGAGCTCAACAGGCCGAAACGCGTGCGCAACCGGTCGAACGCAAAGCCCGTCCATCCGATTTCCTCAAGCGCGGCGGCGGGAAGGAAAAGAGCCAAAAGAACGAGGGCATGGGTGATGGAGATTTCGGGGTCTGGCACCGGGTTTAAAAAGCCGCGCGCGACGAGAAAGGCGAGGTCGAAGAGCAAGGGATTGACCAGCGCAATGGCCAACAACCACCACTTTGCGCGCCCAAAGTCGAGCAGTCGCGAAAGAAGCGCCAAAACACTCTTCCAACCGCCTTCCCGATAACTAAGAATGCCCGCTGCCAGCGCGGGACAGATCACGGCAACCGCACCGATAGGCAGGCCGGGAAGCAGTTCGAGATCGACCGCCAAACCCAAAATCCAGACCGGAATCGTGAGCAGCGTGACGAGAATGAAATAGGCGCGCAGGGATCGCATTTTGGCACCTCCTGTGGAGCGGGCCCGATCGTTCCGCTCTGCGGCGATACTCGCGCGAACAGGCCGGCACCCAATCAAGGCAATATTCAACCGAAATTGAATCCCTGACAATTCCGGGATTACACGAGCTTTGGCTGGTCGAAGACTTGCGATTCTGTGCGGGTTTGGTGCGACGAGATACGTACGTTGCAGTTTCACAAGTGCCGCCGTGCAGACTGTTCGAGGCTTTTGCCCGCCCGCCCGTGGTGCTCCCGGTTATTGGCAATCCAATCAAGCGACATTGGCTTCGCCATGTAGACCCCTCGGGAAGTCGCGTGGCACACTCTGATCTGTTGTTTGCGTTTGAGGGGCACACAAGGCAGTCGAGAGAGGGAGGTTGCCATGCACCGAATGGCTTTCGTTTCAGCACTATTGATGTCAGTGGCCGGAATTCCGGCCGCCCAGTCCGCCGAACTCGCCGAACTTTGGCGAACGACCGGGTTCGATCTTCCTGAATCCGTTTCCTGGGACCAGGACGCTCAGGCCTTCTTCGTTTCGAATATCGGTGGCGATCCGATGAGCAAGGACGGCAATGGCACCATTTCGAAGGTGAACCCGGACGGCAGCATCGCCGACGCGGCATGGGCGAACGGCATGGATGCACCCAAGGGTATCGATATCGCCAACGGCACTCTTTATGTGTCGGATGTGGATCACGTCGTCGCCTTCGATGTCGCCTCCGGCGAACGGCTGGCGGACTATTCCGTGCCTGGCGCGGTCTTTCTCAACGACATCTATGCCGCGCCCGATGGCCGGGTATTCGTGTCCGATACGTTCGGCAACGCCGTCTTCGTGATCCAGTCCGGCGAGGCTTCGCTTGTCTCCCGGGATCCGCTTCTGGCTGGCGCCAACGGCCTCACGATGATCGGCAATGACCTGATCGTGGCCGATCTCGGGGATGCCAGCAACGGCTTCGACAAGATCGTTCCCGGAACAGTCGTCAAGATCGATCTGGCAACGAACGCGGTCTCGTATTTTGGCTCCCCCGATTCTCTCGGGGTTCTGGATGGTATCGAACCGGATGGTCAAAACGTTCTGGTTACCGACAATGCGGGCGGGCGGCTGCTGCTGATGGCGCCCGGGGAAACAGGTGTCGAAGTTGGCAAACTCGAGCCCGGCGCTGCCGATCTCGAATATGTCCCGGGCGAGAACCTGATTGTCGTGCCGCAAACCCAGACCAACATGGTCGTCGCCTATCGCTGGACACCCTGAGACAGTGCCGTTTCTTTCCTGACCTGAAATCTGGAGCCGGGTGGATCTCCTCCGCCGGCTCCAGCTTTTTTGGTGCTCCGATGACCCCGAGAACCTCAATTCGCCACCGCCGGAACAGGCATGCCGCCCGCAGCGCGGTTCAGCTTTGTTATTGATTTTACCAATGTTTAATATTCGACGTTGTCAATTATGTTGATTATTGCCCATATGGGGGAACATACTGACATCAGAGGGATCGATTCCGAGAAAGCGAGCGCCGCGTACCGTGCCAATAGAGTTCACACTCAAACACCTCGAGACATTTCGGGCGGTCGTCGTCGCCGGATCAATCACGAAAGCGTCGCCGCGAATCGGGCTCTCGCAACCCTCGATTTCGCAACAGATCGCCAAGCTCGAGGAAGTGCTGAACGTACAGCTTCTCGAACGCAACCGCACAGGCGTGATTTCTCTGACCCCTGCGGGAGACTATTGGTTCAGGGCCGCCAACGACATGCTGAACCGGCTGGCGGTCACCATCGACGAACATGAGCACCGGTTCAAACACGCCAGAGTCGTTCTCCGCCTAGGTGCCACGCCCGCTCTCAGGGGCCGTTTTACCGGTGCGGCGGCGCGCATCGCGCAGCGTGAGCCCGGCTTCGTGAAGTTCGAACTGATCTATGCCCTGTCGAGCGCGGAGCTGATGGAAATGCTGCGCATGCACCGGCTGAACTTCGCCATCGTTCGACAGCAGGTTCTGGAAGACGATCGTTCCGCTTTTGCCGTCGAGCATCTGTTTGAAGACAAGATTTGCTGGTGCGTTCCCGCAGAAGTTCCGACGCAACAATTGCGCATGGCTTTCAATCCCGACATCGACAAGGCCGACCTGCACCCCGCGCTTCGCAGCTATGTCGAGATCGACCCCTCCGTTATCACCCGCCAGGCCTCAGATGACTGGTTCCGGCACAATCTGCCCTTCGCATCGCCCACCTTTTCCGCGCCAACCTTCGCATCATCGGTCGACTTCGTTGTGGAGGGGCTGGCGACCTGTCATATCCCCCTTTCGCTGCTTCCCAATCTGACCGAAGGCCAGCGCGAAAAACTGCAGGTCATGACCATCGACAGCATGTCGCATCAGATCATGCTGGCCATGCCAAAGCATCTTCTGACCCTTGGACCCTATGCCCGGATTTTCGCCGCGCTCGTCGAGTTTTGTCACACGAATTACGCGCGCGAAATGACTGCAGACAACAGCGTCAGCCTGACCGACCTTCTGAACGGAACCACGCCGGTTCCGTACACGGAATCTGCATGAAACGGTTCATACCCAACCTTAGCCAATATCTTACATAGGCACGTCCACAACTCCGAGATGTCAACATTAATGGGTCGTGTCCGGTGCTGTCCTCGCGTCGGGAAGAGTGAGAAACATGAAGATCACACCTGAAAGCAGGTACGGTGGTGCCGAAGTCGTTGCCCTTTCAGAGGGCGCCCTTGCGGCGGTCGAAGTGCCGGGCGGACAATTCGATGCCGGATCTGACGGAGTCTCAGCGACGCGGCGCCTCAAGCTTGATTTGCGAAAATTGGCGCTGGCACAATTCGGAACACGGCGAGATCATCGGTAAAACTGCAACAATCCACAGGATGAGCAGCCGGCCCAAACAAGGCGGGCGTGCCAAGGGGGGAATATGACACAGAGAGATGCGGCTTGGACATTTGGTGGGGGTGCGGGGGTCTGGATATTCCGGGTCCTGCTCATAGCGGCCGCCGCGTTCATGGCTTACACTTGGTTCCAGCCCTGGTGGAGCGCAGACGTTGCGATCATTCAAGGCACTGACGATCTGGTGCTGCATCCCTGGGGGATTGAGGTTGTGCGTCAGGTGCGCGCCGCTGCCGATCCGGCTCTCTATACAATGCCCGCGTTCTTTGCTCCGTTTACATGGACCTATTTTGCCCTGGCCATGCTGGCACTGGTCGCCAGCCTTTTCCTGAACATGAAGATCTCTCTGGGTCCAGTCAAACTGCCGCTTGCGGCGGTGCTGATCGCGCTTGTTGGTCTGTCCTATCTGACCGCGGTCGGACTTGCCTATTGGATTGGTGACATGAGAGCGACAGCAGTCGACACAAATTTCATTGGCCGGTCCTCGTTCACGGATCCGATGTCGACGCGCAAAGTGCAGATGGTTTCTGTCCTGAGAGACGGATATTGGTACGCCCTCTATGCCGGTGTGGCGCTGGTTGTCCTGTCTCTGATCCGCTTCCTTTTTGTACGCAAGTGGCGCGCATAGGAACGATCCTGTTCCATTGAGCGGCGGTCGTTCGACCGCCCTCCACAATCCATCATTCCCGGCGCGGCCCTGACTCGTTCGTCAGGGCCGCGTTTTTTTCAGCAATTCGGAATGGGTCGCGGACAGGCTGACCCGTATGGCCCTGATCACGATCCGGTTTGTCAGAGGCCTGCCAAGCGTCAGCCCAAGCGTTCCGACGAAAGGCCAATAAAGAAAATTGGCAAATCCATACGCCGATGGTGCCACGATGGGTTCTCATAGATTTTCATCCAACCAAGTGCAGGGAGGGCACATGATGAAATTGAACTATTGGATTGCCGGGTTGACAGCTGTCACAGCTGTGAGTTTGGCAAGCGCGAGCTTTGCGGCCGAGGTAACAGCTGAACGGCTGTTGGCAGCAGGGACAGAGGCCGAAGCCGGAAACTGGCTTATGGTCGGCAAGTCCTACAATTCCAACCGGTATTCGACGCTTGATCAGATCAATTCCGGAAACGTTTCCGGGCTTCGTCTGATCACGGCTGCGACCATTGGTGGCACCGAGCCGGCAGGTTTCGGCGTTGGTTCAATGGAAGCGACGCCGCTTGCCAATGACGGGTTCCTCTACATCACGGACCCCTGGGGCACACCCTACAAGTTTGATGTGTCCAGTGGCACGGCCGCCAAGCCGGTCTGGATCTGCGATACCGGTATCGACAAGGATCCCAGCCAGGGCATCCTGCTGGCGAATCGCGGCCTCGCACTCTCGGGCAACAACGTCGTAAGCGTGCTGCCTGACGGCCGGGTTGTGGCGTGTGACGACGAAACCGGCGACATTGTCTGGGATCAGCAAGTCGCCAAGGATCAGGGTGAAGGCTTCACCAACTCACCACTCGTTCTCGGTGACAAGATCATCGTCGGCCAGTCCTACGGTGACTGGGCAACGCGTGGCTGGATTGCCGCGTTGAATGCCGATACCGGTGAGGAATTGTGGCGCTTCTATACGGTGCCGGAGCCGGGCATGCCGGGTTCGGAAACCTGGAAGTGTGACGAAGCGGGCAACCCCGATTGCTGGAAGACCGGCGGCGGTGCGGCCTGGGTGGCGGGTGCATTTGACCCCGACACGAACACGATCTACTGGGGCACAGGCAACCCGGTGCCGATGTATGATCCGGAATTCCGTCCCGGTGACAACCTCTATACCAACTCGACCGTGGCTCTGGACGCCGATACCGGCGAGCTGAAGTGGCACTTCCAGTACACGCCGGGCGACTACATGGACTATGACGAAGTCGGTCCGCAGCTTCTGCTCGACACCAGCATCAATGGTGAAGACCGCAAGGTCCTGGCGCACTTCGGGCGGAATGGTATCTTCTATACGCTTGACCGCACCAATGGTGCCTACATCAACTCGGTCACATACGTGAACAACTTGACCTGGACGAAGGGCATCGATCCCAAGACCGGCAAGCCGCTCGAGTATGACCCCACCAAGTCGCTGCAGACCTATGCGATCGGTGCAATCACCCGCGCCGGTGAGACTGCTACGACCTGCCCGAACATTCAGGGTGGCACCAACTTCTTCCCGACCGCCTACAACCCCAACCTCGGAATTGCCTATGCAGCGGGGATCGAGGGTTGTTCGGACCTGTCGGTGAGAGCGGTGGATCCTGCTGATGTGACGCCGGGCCAGATCTTTATCGGCGGTTCGGGTACGAACAGTGGCGTTCAGACCGGTTCGATCAATGCGATCGACGTGGCCACGGGCACCAAGACGGCAACACATAACACGACCTACCCGATGTATGGTGGCGTCATGGCTTCGGCTGACCTGCTGTGGGCCGGTTCGACGGACGGCACATTCTCCGCTTACGACGCGAAGACGCTGGACGTGTTGTGGTCGATGAATGTGGGTACCTCGTTCCAGGGTGCGCCCATCGCCTTCACCGTGAATGGCAAGGAATACATCGCCATCGCGGGCGGCGGTATCGGCATCGCCTCCATGGGCTATGACGAGCTGCAGAACATCCAGCCCTCAAACATGCTCTGGGTCTTCGGGCTTGATTGATAGCTGATCCTGTTTTGCCGGGCGGCTTAGGCTGCCCGGCATTTTTGTCTTCATTTGTAAGTGACCGAACCAGAGAGGCACCATGCCCTTGAGCCGCGTCGTGGCTGTTTCGCTTGCCGCCCTGTCGTTCGGGTTTTTTGCGCTCGCAGCTTCCGCGGTCCGCGCCCAGCAGGCAGGCGATCTGGTCGGAGATCCGGAACGTGGAAAGATTGTCTTTCGGTCGATTGGCTATTGTGTGAATTGCCACGGTTGGCCCGGTGACGGAAAGACGGGCGTCCTGCTGCAGGCTCCAGCCGCACCAAACTTGCGCGAGACCGGACTGGATACGGCAGCGCTGATCGAAGTCATCGGATGCGGTATTCCAGGCACCCCGATGCCCTATCACGACAGGGCGGCGTATCGCGAGGGCCGGTGTTACGGAATGGACCTGTCCGACTTTGCGCCTGATTCCGAACCGGTGCGCGGAAAAACCTTCAGCGACAGAGACGTTGCCAATGTGGTCGCCTATCTGCAGACCGACGTGATCGGACGGGGCGAACCGACTTTTGCGGAATGTGCGGATTTCTTTGAAAACCCGGACGCTCGCGCCTGCAATAGCCTGAAGTGACGTCGTGATGCGCACAAAGACCCTTCTTGCTCTTTTCGGCCACGCGCTTCTCGGACTTGTCCTTTCGACGCAGATTTCGTCAGGCCAGGAGCGGCTGGAACCGGTCTACTCCATCTGGGACGTCGAGCTTGGCAAGCCGGTCTCTCAGGTGCCTGACGCCAAAGTTGGCGAAATCGCCTGCGGCACGGCCGGCGGCCCGCCGGGGCAGGTTCTTGCATCTTTCACGGACTTCATGAACTGCCTGCCAGAGGCCTCCGGCCTGCGCGAAGTCGAGTTCAACTATGACGACGAACAGGACTACATCGCGAAGGCGCTGGAGGTGGAATACAAGTTTCTCCAGGGTGGCACCTCGGTCTACGCGCATCCCGTGATTGTGTCACTGCTTGTCGATGAGGAAGGGATTGTGCAGGGCCGCCGAATTGTCACGGATAATCGTGTCGTCGACACCGTGCGAAGAACCGCTTTCACGCTGATCCGCAATTTCAAGGCGCGCTACAGTGAATGGTCGCTGAGTTGCGCCGACATCCCATTGAATGAGGGCGAGCAACCCGTTGGCAGCCAGTTTGTCCACGAATCCTGCACGGGACAGTCGCCCGATGGGGGCACACTGATCGCAATCGAGGCCAGTTATCTGCGCAAGAAGGGCCAGCGCGCCATTAATCAGGAAACCCAGCAGGTCAATACCGGCTATTTCGAAAGCCAGACCCGATACGAGGAAGTGCTGTCGCCCTATACCCCGGTGATGACCCCATGATGTCAGTTCTGCAGCCGCCCATCCGCCATGAAGTTGCCGCTCATATTGGCCTGATCGAAATCCACTTCGCGGGTTGCCGCAGTGGTAAAGCGGTTTCCGGTCAACGTGGCGCCCGTCACCTTGGCACGGCGCAGATTTGCCCCGTAAAAGTCAGTCAGCGAAATCGTCGCGCCGACAAAGCTTGCACTGCCGGCTTCCGCCTGCACAAAACCGGCATAGCTGATGGTCGCCTCGTCAAACACGCTGCGTCCCAACCGCGCGCCGTTCAGATTGGTTCCCTGCATCGAGGTCTTGCTGAAATCGGCATTATTGGCAACCGTATCCCGCAGCAGGGCCCGATCCAGCACGGCGCCCGCCAGTTTGGCCGAAGTGAGCCGCGCGGTCTGCAGCCGCGCCTCGGTCAGATTGGAGTCACTGAGATTGGCTCCCGACATCTGTGCGCCGTAGAACATGGCGCGGGTGAAATCACCGCCGACCAGTTGGACCTGGGTCAGATCGGTCAGATTGAAATTGGCGCCGATCGCCGTAACCCCATCGAGAATGGCGCCGCGAAGGTTGGCGCGGTGGAAAGTGGCGTCGGTCAGGATGGCGCCGCTAAGGTCGACCCCGCCAAGATCGGCCTTTTTGAAATTGGCACCGGTCAGATCGCAATCCCGGCATTCCGTGCGCGCTCCGGACACGAGGTCCTCAACCGGACCGGCGCTGGCGGTCGACATCAGGCACATGGCGCTTGCGGCCGCAATTACCATGGTTTCAACCCAATTTCGCATGAGAACGCTCACCCTTCTGGCTCCTGACATGACCCTTTCATCATCTCTTACCCTACGTTTACGATCTCCCGTCCGTTCTATCTTATTGTATTTGATAATGGCCGTTTTTGCGACGTCTGCAGGGCTTTGGTCATCGGCGGGTTCGGCTGAGGACGTGATCACGATAAGCGGCCCGGCGCGCGTCCTCGACGCCGACATCCTGATCGTGGGCAATCAACGGGTGATTTTGTGGGGTATCGACGCCCCTGAACGCGGCCAGACCTGCATTCTCGATGCCCGGATGTGGGGATGTTACGACGCGGCGAAGCGTTTGCTCGAGACCCTTGCTGCACGTGGAAACCTCGACTGTTATCTGGTCGGCGACCCCGACCCGTTCAACCGCTATTATGGCGTGTGCGAATTCAACGGCGAGGATATTGGCGCCGAAATGGTACGCCAGGGCATGGCCCTGGCCTATTCCACACAGACCAGTGACTACGAAGCCGTTCAGCTCGAAGCCATCACCGCCGGCAAGGGCCTGTGGCAGCCGGGTGCGCAGTTCCAGGAGCCCTGGCTGTGGCGGATACAACACACACCCGGTGGCTACCGGTAAATGCAAAAGGCCGACGACATGGAAAAGTCAGACACAAAGTCCGAAAATACCAGCGACGGGTCCCGCAAATCCGCGATCGACCGTCTCATGGGGCTCTTCGGTGACGATGCCTACGATGCGGTTCTGCGTTGGGTGATCCTGGTCGGCCTGATCTGCCTGGGAGCCGTCATTCTCTGGGATTACGGCTTTCTTGGTTACATGTTCGACGTCGATTTGAGCCGCATTTCGATCCTGATCATCATCGTGTTCGCCGGGTTCTCCGGCTATTGCCTGCTGGTACTTTTGACCTTCGCCCGCGAGTACAGGTTCGTCGCCAAACTCTCAAAAACGCTACACCACGACTGGCACTCGGTTCAGGTTTCCGAAAACGATATCGAATTTCCGCATGGCACCGGCCGCTCCTATACCGGCATCTACCTGACCGACATTGCGCTCAAGGAATTCCGCGAACCGGGCGGCGACCGGGGTCTGCTTCTCGAAGGGCTCGCGTCGCATTTCCGCTCGCGCACCCGGGTTGGCACCTTTTCCGCCGATCTCCTTTACAAGCTCGGCATGCTCGGCACGGTGATCGGCTTTGTCATCATGCTGACCTCGATCGGCGATTTGTCCAACTTCGATACTGAAAGCCTGCGCGGCGCCTTGCAGAAGATGACTGGCGGCATGGCCGTCGCCCTTCTGACCACAATTGCCGGGCTGGTATGCGGTATTCTGCTGCGCCTGCAATTCAACATCGCCGACGCGACCGCAACGCGCATCCTGCAGGAAGTGGTGCGCATCACCGAAACCGCGCTGATCCCCAGGATCAAACAGGTTGCCGCCAATGTTTGAACCGGAACAGGAATCCGAGTTCGACGTTTTTACCGACCTGCTGTTCAACTCGCTGGTCGCGATCTCGTTCCTGTTTTTTCTGGCTTTTGCCATGATCAATCCGATCGCGGAAACCGGAAAGATCGACCCCAAGGCCGAATTGCTGATCACCGTTCGCTGGCCGGACAACAATCCCAACGACGTCGATACCTATGTCGAGGACCCGATTGGCAACGTCGTCTGGTACAACAGGCGCGAGGCCGGCCTGATGCATCTCGATCGCGACGACCGGGGCATGTTCAAGGACGTGATCGTCGTCAATGACCAGGAAATCGCCAATCCGCTCAATCAGGAAAGCGTCTCCATTCGCGGTTTGTCCGACGGCGAATACGTGGTCAATATCGTCCAGTACATTGCGACGACATCGGAACCGCTGCCGGTCCAGGTCAAGGTCGAAAAACTGAACCCGGTGGTCAAGGTGGTTTTCTATGGCACGATCGACCTCATCGGCACCGGTGACGAAAAAACGGCGGTTCGCTTCACCCTGGCGGACGGCGAAGTCGGCGATGTCAACAACAGGCCGAAAAGCCTCGTATCCCTGACCCGTCAGGACAAGTCTTCGGACCCGAACGGCGCCGTAATGGATGCAACCGGCCTGCTGCCGGTGCCGCAAGCGGGGGGAACGGCGCAATGACGTTCACCATTCTCACCTTCGCCGGCGCTTACGCGCTTCTTGCCGCGCTTCTCGCCTTCATCCTCCTGTCGGCCCGGCTCCATCCGGTTATCAAGCTGGTTGCCGCTGCAGCAACGGCAGTCCTGATGACGCTCACCTATATCGACATCGGTGAACTGCGCGGCTTGCCCTCGGACAGCCCGTTGCCGAACGCCTTCAAGCTGCACTGGGCCCGTGTCGTCGAACCCAACCAGTTGCATAACGAACCGGGCCACGTATTCCTGTGGGTCGAGGCGCTCGATCAGGACAATTATCCAAGCGGCGTCCCGCGCGCCTACCAATTGCCCTACGATCCCGAATTGGTGAAGAAGGTGGAAGTGGCAATGGGCAAGATCACCGCCGGGGAATCGATTGCCGGCAAGGTTGACGCCGATGTGCCGCAGCAGGACGATACGGCTGAGGAACTTGCCCTCCAGGTTCAGGCGCAATCCCGCCCGACGCAGGATCAAAGCACGCAGGCAGGCGAACGCTACCTCAAATTCGATCCCGCCAATCTGGCCTTCGGCGAAATGCCGGCCCCGGTCACCCCCGACAAACCCCAATAGGCCGCCTTAATCTTCGCGGGCGCTTCTGGCCGCATTGATATCCGATTTTGAGGTGGCCGCGGCCTATTCCGGTTCGACGCCGGGATTTGCGCCGCTGAGCGACACGTAGGCATCCGTCAAATTGGCGGCCCCGCACTGCGTCATGAGCGCCGCTGGCGAGCCTTCGGCGAAAATCCGGCCGCGGTTGAGGATAGCGATCCGATCCGCGTTCTGGACCTCGTCGACGATATGGGTTGCCCACAGAATTGCGGTTCCGTGTTCGCCGCCGATCTTGTGCATGTGGGCGACAAGCCGCAGGCGCGACACCGTATCGAGGCCAACGGAGGGCTCGTCGAGCAAAAGCAGTTTCGGTTCGCTCAGCATAGCGCGCGCAATCTCGACACGGCGCTGGTTACCACCCGAAAGCGTGCCAACCGGTTTGTCGAGCAGCTCATCGATTTCCATCAGATCGACGACGGCGTTGATGCGCTTTTTCAGGCGTTCGCCGAACAGCCCGAACAGGCCGCCATGGAACTTGAGATTGGCGCGAACAGTCATTTCCAGATCGAGAGAGCGCGCCTGGAAGACCACGCCAAGCTGAGACAGGATCTGGTGGGCATCCTGCAAGTAGGAGTGCCCGAACAGGTTGAGCGTGCCGCTGTCCGGCGCGAACAGTCCGGATGCAACCTGAAACAGCGTCGATTTTCCCGCCCCGTTCGGCCCGAGCAGCCCCACAAGTTCGGCTTCCCCAATGGCCAGACTGACGCCGTCAAGAGCGACGGTCCTGCCGTAACTCTTGCGGATTTCAGAGAATTGCAGAACCGTCGGCCGGTTTGTCTTGATCATGTGACCGCCTCCTGGCTTGTTTCGGCGATGCGTTCAGCCAGCCGCACCACATCGAGCGGCCCACGCGCGTCGCGCGGCAGGTCGAACACCAGTTCCGCCACGATGCGAACCGGGCGCCTGCCGAGCAGGACGACCCGATCGGCCAGCCGGGCCGCATCCTGCGGATCGTGCGAAACCAGAATCACGGTCGGTTTCTCCTCGGCGATGACCGAACGGAACAGGGACTGAAGTTCGCCAACGAGAACGCTGTCCAGCGACACGAATGGCTCGTCCAGCAACAAAAGACGCGAATTGGCGGCGAGCGCCCTGGCCAAACCGAGGCGCCGCTGCATCCCGCCGCTCATCTGGCGCGGATAGGCGTGGGCATAGGGTCCAAGGCCAACCCGGCTGATCAGGTCCTCGGCGCGGCCGGCGTCAACATGGGCGACCAAACGGCAGAGATTGTCGACACTGTCGAACCAGGGCAATAGGCGGGCATCCTGAAACACGAAGCCGGGAGGTGGTGCCAGGTCGGCGCGCTGCCCGTCGATCAGGATTTCGCCGGTATAGTCAGTGTCCACCCCGCCGATGAGCCGCAAGAGCGTCGTCTTTCCGACCCCGGACGGGCCGATCAGGGCGACCACTTCTCCGGGCCGCACCGCGAGGCGGAAGTCGCTGAACAGCGGCGCGGCTTCGGCGGCGAACCGCTTGTGCTCGATATTGATGTTTACGGCGTGTCGCGCCATCTCAAAAACCGACTTTCGAGTGGCCGGAGCACGAGATACTCGATCGCGACCACGACCAGAATGAACACAATTGTGTAGGCGAGCACGCCCTTGATGTCGAAGAACTGAAAGAACACGCTGACCCGGAACCCCACGCCGCCATCGCTTCCGAGAACCTCGAACACCAGAACGATCTTCCAGATCAGCGAGATGCCCGTGCGCGCAGCGGCCAGGACAAAGGGAATGAGTTGAGGTACGTAGATCACCCGCAAGCGATGTCCGGTCGACAGGCGAAAGGCGTCGGCAAGCTCGTCGAATTCCGGCGCAAGACTGCGCACGCCCTCGCGGATGGTCGTTGTCACCAGCGGCACCTTGTTGATGACCACGGCCAGGATCAGGGCGAACTCCGTCAGGCCGAGCCAGATATAGCAGGCGATAGCGACAACGATGGCGGGCAGGTTAAGGCCGACCACGACCCACGGACCGAACAGCCGGTCGACGGGTCTCAGCCTGCCGAGCACCAGGCCGAGCGCCAGGCCGACGGCCATGGCAACCACAAAGCCGATGCTTGCGCGTGTCAGCGTCTTGGCGAAGTCGGCCAAAAGGTTTCCCGAGATGGCCAACTCGGTGATCTCACTGGCTACCGCCAGTGGTGTCGGCAAAAACCGCGACGACATCGCAATGGCGAGAATATGCCAGATGACCACCAACAGCGGTAGCGACAACCACTCGAGCACTGACAGGCGCAACCGCCCCCCGGCCCACGACGCGCCCCTTGATGCCTGCGGTACGCGCCCGGTATCGGAAGGTGGTTCGCTGCCACGCACGCTTATCTGTGATATCCCCGCCAAAATGTACCGTTCGCAAGGGTTGGTGTGTCGCCGACCAGATCGGCGCCGCCATATTGCGCCATCAGGGCGAACGATTGGGCCGCCGCATCTACGTCTTCTTGCGAATAGCCCGTTATGATGCCGGCACGATAGGCGTCGCGCAGGCCGATGAACAGTGCATCATTGTCGCCAACGTTCATGGCGCCGCGGATCTGTTCCCAGACGCTGTCGTCGTTCAGCAACGCATCCTTGGCATCAAACGAGGCATCGAGAAAAGCGTGCAACTCGTCCTTCTTCTTGCGGGCATTGGCCTCGCTGAACACCCAGCCGAGCAGCGGGGGCGTGCGTGCCACACCGAGTTCAGCCATCATATCCTTGACCGAAATCAGCTCCTGCATGCCTGCGATTTTGGCACGCGCGTTCCAGTGCCAGAAATTGAGCGATGCTTGCGACTGGCCGGAGGCCAGAAGTTCATTGATCAGCGGCGGTGCGCCGTATTTGGCCGTGATCTGGCCGGCAAGGGCATCGCCGGTCTTGGCCTGATAATAGGCCTGCAAGATCACCCAGCTCTTGTCGACAGGTCCGCCGGCAATGCCGATGGTCTTGCCTGGCAGATCCTCAATCGACTGCACGGCCCCATTGGGATCGACCATCAAACCGCCCACGGCCAATGAATGCGGCACGAAGGTGAAATCCGCACCCTGGTTGCGCTGGATCGACACCCAGATGAAGTCGGACAGGATCACGTCGGCCGCGCCACCTTGCAGCGCAACCTGCCCTGCACGGCTGTCTGCAACCGGCCGCACCTCGATTTCGATCCCGTGTTTCTTGTCGAGACCAAGCGCCTCTATCGCCGCGATCTCCCAGGAAGCGGTGCCGCCCTCCTGAAGCGCGAGCGCAATCTTTTTGGTTTCCGGGCTGAATGCCGAAAGGCTCACCCAAGCGATCACAATTAGCGCCAGTGCCCCGGCGCGTCCTAGCCAACTTTTCATCGTCCCCTCCCGGCCAATGTCACAACGTCACGTTTTTCAAAAGAGCTAGCACCATCGCTTATTCGACTTGGCAATGTCCAACATCAATGCGCGCAGATTGACCTTTGGGCAGCGCTGTCGAAACCTGCTCTTGAAGCATCACCGGGCCGGAAACCTGGTAACGCCTGACGGAGGACAAATGGGAATCAGGAACAGAACGCACTGGGCCATAGCTGCCCTTGTTGCAATGGGCATGGTTGCCCCGGCGCATGGCGAGGGAAACCTGGCGTCGCGTCCGGAGCGCCTGCCGGATACCGAAATCAATGGCGTGGACCTGACCCTGTCGGAACACGAATATCATCTTGAAACCGGAAAATACTATCGCTGGCGCATCGTCAGCGATGGTAGCGACGAATTCGCCGTCAAGGCACCTGAATTGTTCCGCAATTCCTGGATCGATCAGGTCGTTATCGATGACCTCGAAGTCAAACCCATGGGGCTTTATAGCGTCGAGTTCGACGATGAGGGCACGATCGATATCTGGTTTGTGCCAATCCGGCCGGGGCGCTATGAGTTCTGGGTGGACGGCTATGAGGACAGGGGCATGAGCGGTGATTTCATTGTCGACTAGGCATTGGATGAGGCGCGGCCGCACCAGCATTTTGACGGGTGCATTGGTGGCTTTCATGGGTGCGTCATCGCCGGCATTGGCGACCGATACCGGTCTGATCTTCGTCAGCAACGAACGCAGCAACGACATCTACGTGCTGTCGCCGGATTACGAACTTGTCACCAAGATCGAAACCGACCGGCGGCCGCGCGACATGCATTTCAATGCGGCGCACACACTTCTTTACGTGGCGTGCGGCGACGATGACGTCATCGACATCATCGACGTGGCGACGCTCGAGGTGGTGGACGCCATCCCGACGGGTCCGAGCCCTGAGGTCTTCGCCTTTTCGCCTGACGAAAGCCAGATCTACGTGTCGAACGAGGAAGACTCCACTCTCGAGATCATCGACGTCGCTGACAAGATCGTCACCGCCCGTATTCCCACCGGCGCCGAGCCGGAGGGTGTGATCCATTCGATCGACGGCAAGACAGTTTATGTCACCTCGGAAGTCGCCGACATGGTGCATGTTGTCGATCTTGCCAGCCAGAGCGTTGTCAAGAACATCATTGTCGGCACCAGGCCGCGCCGCTTCATCGTCACCCCGGATGGGAGCGAGCTCTGGGTGTCCGACGAATTGTCGAGCGAGGTACATGTCATCGATCTGGCCACTCTGGAGATCAAGGAGGTTCTGACCTTCCTGCCGCCGGGCTTCCGGCCGGAAGATGTCACGCCGGTCGGCATGGCGATCACAAAGGACGGTTCGAAGACCCTGATTTCGCTTGGCCGCGCCAACCATGTTGCCATCATCGATACCGCATCGCGCAACGTTCTGTCCTACGTGCTGGTCGGCAGCCGCGCCTGGTCGGTCGATCTCAGCCGAGACGAAAAGACGGCTATCGTCGCCAACGGCCTGTCAGACGATATCACCATCATCGACATGGGATCGATGAAGCCGGTCAGATCGGTGCCGGTCGGCCGAACGCCGCATACCGTGGTCATCGACGATTGATGGCCTGGCTGCGCCCCGTCCTTGCGCTGATCGTCCTGCTGGCAGGCACGGGATTGGCCGCCGCCGAGGACGTGGTTCTGGGCTATCTCTCGCAGACCGACGATCCGCGTTATGTGCGTGACTGGGGCTATGCCCGCCTGATCGCACCGCCGGCTGACACGACTGTGGACGGCGCCACCATGGCGCTCAAGGACCTGTCCTTCGTGACGGATGCGAGCGGCTTGTCTGTCACGCTCGATGCGCGCGAAGCACCGGACCTTGACGGGCTCAAGATCGCGCTTGAGGCCCAGATTGCTGCCGGCGCCCGTTTTGTCATTCTCGATCTGAACGCCGAACTGGTCTCAGGCCTTGCCGAGGCGGCGGCGGGGTCGCCGGTGATGCTGATCAATGCAACCGCACCGGACGACAGTCTTCGCACCGCATGTTTTGCCGGCCTTCTGCATTCCGGTCCTTCCGACCGCATGCTGGAGGACGCCCTTACGCAATATCTGCGCTTTCAGAACTGGACGCGCGCGCTGGTGCTCTATGGCGAGCATCCGCGGGATTCGATCATTGCCGAAGCGTTCGCGAAATCTGCGGCGCGCCTGAGGATCGGCATTTCCGACACGCGCCCGTTCACGCTCGCGGCCGACCCTCAAAATCGCGAGCAGAACAATATCAAGCTTCTGACCGGGGGCACCGATTATGACGTGGTCTTTGTCGCCGACACGCGCGGCGAGTTCGGACGCTACATCCCCTACGCAACGAACCTGGCCCGGCCGGTCGTGGGATCGGTCGGCCTGACGCCACTGGCCTGGCACTGGGCCTTCGAACGCGATGGAGCGACCCAGGTCAGTTCACGCTTCGACCGGATGACTGGCCGCAAGATGAGCGGCGAGGATTGGTCGGTCTGGATCGCGGCCAAGGCTATCCTGACCGCCTACACCAAGATCACCGACCATTCGGTGACCGCACTTGCCGACTACATGCGCTCTGATGCGATGCGGCTCGACGGCTCCAAGGGCGTGTCCCTGAATTTCCGTGACTGGAACGGGCAATTGCGGATGCCGGTCATGCTGGCTACCGCCGACGCGGTGATTGCGGTTGCGCCCATCGAGGGCTATCTTCACAGGGACAACACACTCGACACCCTTGGGACCGATCGCGCGGAGTTTCGGTGCAGTCCGTAATATTCAGGCTTTGGTTGGGCTTTTACGTGATCGCCTGGCGCGAGATCGCCAAGTTCTTGCGCCAGCGCGAACGCTTGTTGTCGAGCCTGGTGCGGCCGGCATTGTGGCTTTTGGTGTTCGCCACCGGCCTGCACGACCTTTTGGGGGTCTCGATCGTCGAACCCTACCAGACCTACACGCCCTATCAGGAATATATCCTGCCCGGCCTTGTCGGCATCGTCATTCTGTTCCAGTCCATGCAGTCGGCCCTGTCGATGGTTTACGATCGGGAGGCCGGCGTCATGCGATCCATGTTGGTCACCCCGTTGCCGCGGCCGTTCCTGCTGTTCGCCAAGATCGGTGGCGCAACCATCCTGTCCCTGTTCCAGGCCACGATATTTCTGGCGCTGGCCGCGATATTCGGGTTTTACATGCCCTTCTCAACTGTCGCCTGGGCCATTCCCGCAATCATCCTGACCGGTCTCATGCTCGGTTCGATCGGGCTTCTGGTTACCGTTTATACCCGCCGTATCGAGAATTTCGCCGGGATGATGAACTTCGTCATCTTCCCGATGTTTTTCTTGTCTTCGGCGCTCTATCCGCTGTGGAAATTGCGGGAAGCGGGCGCCGAGCCGATCTACATCCTGTCGCTGATCAATCCGTTCACCCATGCGGTCGAACTGATCCGCTTCGCCGCCTATGGTCAGTTCAACCTGACCTCGTTTGCCGTGGTCGCCGGGGTCGGACTGGTCGCCTTCTTTCTGGCGGCACGAGGGTACAATCCGCTTGCCGGCGCAATCGGACGGATCAAGCGCGATTAGTGCTCTTCGTGGCCTGACGGATAGCCTTTCCGCGGCACGAACCGGTTCCACTTCGCCTGGGAATTGACATTGAAACCGCCCTAGCGGACGTGAAGCGGTGCCGTCGTGTCCGGGAGGTTTCTTCGTCTGCGCGGCAGAGCGGCCCGCAGG
This sequence comes from Hyphomicrobiaceae bacterium, assembly GCA_020638065.1. GTDB lineage: Bacteria > Pseudomonadota > Alphaproteobacteria > Rhizobiales > Devosiaceae > JACKJF01. The sequence continues at coordinate 49,760 of JACKJG010000015.1, forward strand.
CTGGTTGCGAGGCCGATCAGCCCCGCAAAGGTCAATGCGACCAGCAGGCCCGCCACCAGCCATCTTGCCCATGCTGATTTCTCGAGACCCGCACCAAGCCAGTCACGCGTGCCAAGAACCTCCAGCTGGCCGCGAACGCCGTCTGCGGCGCCCAGGCTGAACTGGCTGATTGCATCCGGCGAGAAGTCCACGGCTGCACTTCTCCAGACGATGATCGATCGATCCGCCCCGGGCGCCATGTCGCCCAGCTTGATGGCCGACAATCCCGGTTGGGTCTCGGTGATCGGGACAATGCCATTACTGTCCTGCGCGCGCAGGGCACCCGGTATGATCATCGCCACATCGGCCAACGCCGCTGTTCCGCCGTTGTGCACCTTGATCTGGGCGGTGCTCTTGAATTGCCCCAATGACAGCACATCGGCCAGCGGCTGGACTGCCCCGATCATCTTGCGGATGACGCCGGCATTTATGAGCCGCGGAATGACGACATCGTGCAGTTTCTGCTGGTTGTCGCTTCCCATGACCAGCCGCAGAGCGACATCGGTCAGCACGCGGCCCTGCATTTCGGCGACCAGAAAGTCCGAGACCTCCTGCGGCGCCACGCCGAATCCGCTGGGAAGCGGATAATCGTTGAGAACCATTTCAGCCTTCAGATTGCCTGACATCAACGCGCTCAATCCACCAGTCATCGCGGCCAGCCCAAGCCCGCCGGCAAATGTCAGGCCCAGGAAAAACAGGATCGCAATTGCGCGCACCCGAAACGACATCGGCGGATTCTCCCCATTTCGGTCGATATTAGCCAAAGAGAAGCAGGATGGAACCGCCGCAAATCCGATATTGGGCATTGGTCACCCTTGTCCGCGCCGTTCCGGGTCTTGCACGGTACGGCCGCCCGGACCCGGATTTGCAGCAAACGGATTTCCAGCAAACGGATTTCGGCACTTGCACCTTTTGCACAAACTCATTATAAACTGAACCAAATGGTTCAGTGTTCAACCCCTCCGCTCGATTTGTCGTTTTCGGCTCTGTCTGATGCAACGCGCCGCGGCATCATCGACCAGCTCGGTCGCGGCGACGCGTCGATCACAAGTCTTGCCGACAGGTTCCACATGACGCTGACCGGCATGAAAAAGCATGTTCAGGTTCTTGAGAGGGCTGGGCTCGTCGTCACACAGAAGGTCGGGCGCGTCAGGACCTGCAAGCTCGGGAAGTCCGGACTCGCGGCAGAGGCAGAATGGATCGAGGCGCATCGAAAGCTCTTTGAGGCGCGCTTTGATGCACTGGATGAAATCATCAGCGAAATGAAACAGGAGGGATCCGATGAGCCCGGAAAACAGCAATAAGTCCGATGAGCAGAGCCAGGTGTCGATCGAACGCGAAGGCGATTGTGAGCTCGTGGTTACAAGGACATTTGATGCGCCGCCCGGCACCGTCTACAGGGCGTGGAGCCAGGCCGAGTTGTTCCGGCGCTGGTGGGTGCCAAAATCGGCGCCCGGCATTTCGTTGGTGGCCTGCGAGCTGGATGTCCGCACCGGCGGAAAGTACCGGCTGGAATTCAGTGCGGGTGGCGCAGAAACCATGGCCTTTTACGGCAAGTATCTCGAGGTCGTGCCGAACGAACGCATCGTCTGGACCAATGACGAGGGAGAAGAGGGTGCCGTAACCACCGTGATTTTCGAAGATAGGGGCGGCAAAACGCTGTTGACGTTTCGCGAGGTCTATCCGTCAAAGGAGGCGCTTGACGAAGCCTTGCAGGGCAGCGCGGTCGCCTTGCCCGAACAGCTGGAGCAGCTCGGCCAGTTGCTTGCAGACATGGACAGGTAGGGCAGACGCGCAGTCGGGTCAGCGGGCCGCCAAAGGTGACTTTCATTCAGCTTTGCTGAACCGTTTGGAAATGGCGCACCCGGCGAGATTCGAACTCACGACCTCTGCCTTCGGAGGGCAGCGCTCTATCCAGCTGAGCTACGGGTGCTTCCGGTTTGGTTCGGACGGCAGCGTCCGCCACCCCAAATCGGGCGGAACCTAGCCCAATTCGCCCGATGTGGCAACGCGGTTTGGCGGGCTGTGCGTTGACACTTCGCAACCCGCCCGTTCGCGCCACGACCCCGAACCGTCAACCGGTCTGGCGCTGTTCAACCTCGGCACCGTCGGTCAGGCCTGATGAAGGATAAAGAACGATCTGGTCGCCGGGCTCGAGCCCGCCGGTGACGCTCGCCTCAAGACCGTTATTTTCGCCCAGCGTGATGACCTGAATGCTGGCGACGCCATCGACCACCTTGAACACGGCCCAATCCTCACCCTGACGGAACAGGGCGCCGGTCGGCACAAGGGTTGCGCCGTTTTGCTCACTGATGACGATTTCCACCTCGACGCGGAAACCGTGGCCGAGATTGCCGCGTTCCTCGGGCGGATCGGTGAAACCGATCACCGCCTTGACACGCTGCTCTTCGACCCCGAGGGCCGAATATTTCGAAAAGCCCGACGGGTCGACCCGTTCGACAACGCCATTGAGGGTCCGGTCGGCACCGAAATTCTCGATAATAACCCGATCGCCGGCGGAAACCCGCACCGCATCCGTCGATAAAAGATCGACGGTGATTTCGAGATCTTTGTCGATATTGCCGATCTCCATGATCTGGGTGCCGGCGGGCAGGGTGGTTTCACTTTGCTGCAGCACCTGCAGGATGCGGCCCGAGGCGGGTGCCTTGAGTTCGATCAGTTCTTCGGTGTCCTCGGTGCCCGCAGCGGTGATGGTCGGGTCGTCGAAACTGATGAGTTGGGCACGGGCATTGGCCAGTTCAGCCTCACGCATGGAGACGACGGCCTCGGCGGAATCACGTTGTGCCTGGGCCGCGAAGACCTTGCGCTGGGCCTGATCAAGCTGAGATTCGGATAAAAGATCCCGATTGAGCAACTGCAGGGCGCGGTTATATTCCTCAACCTGGATATCGAGGTCGGACTTGGCAAGATTGAGGTCCGACTGGGACGCCTTGAGCGCGGCGGCGGCGGCATCGACGGCGGCGCGGGCCTGTTCGCGGGTGCGGGCATCAAGAACGGTCGGCGAGGTGGGCAACATGCGCGCCACAACGGTTTCTCCCGCCACCACTTCGTCGCCGGGCTGTACGTCGACACGCAACAGCCGGCCCATCACCGGCGTCGAAATCACGTAAGCGTCGTGGACGCGTGTCCGGCCCTCCTCGTGGATGGTTACGGTCAGGGTGCCGCGGGTCACCTCGCCGATATCAACCAGCATCGGCTTGGGCCAGAAGGCATAGACCAGACCGGCGCCGACCAAAATCACGGCCAAAACGATGATGATGAGACGAGAGCGGCGTTTGTGGTTTTGCATGTTCTATTCCCGTGTCTTGAGGGCCGAGACCAGCTCCAGCCGGTCAACATCGCGTTTGACCAGCCAGCCCGATCCCACAGCCGCCAGGATCACCGCGATCGCCCCGGCCCCGATGGCCGTTGGCGAATAGGCGACCGGCACCTGATAGAGATCGGTGCTGAACCCTTCCGAAATGACGTATGACAAGTAATATCCGAGCGCAGCGCCCACCGGCATGGCCAGAAGCGTGACAATGCCGATCTCGCCTAGAAGCACGAAGGCCGCCTCGCCTCTGGTGAACCCGATCACCCTGAGGCTCGCGAGATCGCGCGCACTTTCCGCATAGGCAATGCGCGTGGTGTTATAGACAATGCCGAAGGTGATGATGAAGGCGATCACGGCCATCACATAGCGGGTGGCTCCGGCCCCTTCGTCCATGAGCTTTTCGAAAGCCTCGCGGCTGTTCTTCTTCAAACTCACAGCAGCGACGATGGGCATGGCCTTGAGCGTATCGGCAATGTGTTTGGTTTCCGCGTCATCGATCTGCAGAAACGCGCCCGACACGCGTTCGGGTTCGTTCAGCGCCCGGTCGAGCGCATCGATGCGCATATAGGCCGGCGAACCCATCAGGGTTTCGGCGATGCCTGAAACCGGAATGTTGAGCACTGGCCTTCGTCCCTCGCGCACTTCGACGCTAAGCACGTCGCCGGGTTTGACATCCAGCTTGTTGGCCAGTCCCACCGACAGAACGACGCCACGCGAAGGCAGGAAGATGGGCTCGTTCTTGTCGTTGAGGGCACGATTGAGCTGAGGGTCGGCGCTGAGGCCGGTAATGCCGCCGCGGTGGGAAACGACGCCATTGTGAAAGACCACGGACACCGAGCGCACAGGTTCGACCACTTCAACGCCCTTGATCTGTTCGAGTTCGATCAATGCCTTGGTGGAGACCGGCGCCACGAAAGTCACCGTTGCATCCGAGCGGTCGATCACCGCAAAGCTGATATCAAGCGCATCGTCGAAGGCTTCCATAACCGCCATCATGGAAACGGAAAGCGCCATGCCTGCGGCAATGCCGATCATGGCGCCGAAGATGCGTCCCGGCTGGCGCATGACGCGGCGCAGGACCATGCGGCTTGGCTGGTCGAGAAAGCGGCGCAGCATCGGCCCGAAATTTGAGGCGCGGCTGAAATCGGCTGGGGCGGGTGGGCGCATGGCGACAGCCGGGGTCAAGGCGAAGACGCGGCGCAGCACGAACATGCCACCGGCTGAAGCGGCGAGCACGGACACCGCAAAGCCGATGACGAGGCTACTGGGGCTGAGCTGGAAAACGATGAAGGGGAACTTGTAGTAGACCTGATAATATTTCGCCATCGCCGAGCCCGAGGCGATGCCGAGCAGACTGCCGAGAATGGCGCCGCTGACGGCGATGACCAGTACCAGCTTGAAATAGTGAAGCGCCACTTCCCAGTCAAAATAGCCGAAGGCCTTCAAAAGCCCGATCTGTTCGCGCTCAGCCTGCACCAGCCGGGTGATGACGATGTTGAGCAGGAAGGCAGCGACGGCGAGAAAAACCGGCGGCACGCCAACCGCCGATGCCTTGAGGCCAGAGATTTCTTCGGTCACAAAGCGGTTGGAGAATTGGTCCTCGAGCCCATAGGCGCCCTGGCCGCCATAATTGTCGAGCAGGCGGTCGATGGCGTCGAGCACTTCGGCTTCGTTGGCGCCGCGGTTGAGACTGACCAGCGCCTCGTTGAAGGCGCCCTTCATGTCGTAAATGGCGCTGAGGGCCGACTGGCTCATCCAGATCACGGCGAAACGGCCATCGTCGGGCACGAACTCCCCGGGGGCGGTTGTGTAGAGATATTCGGGGCTTTGCGCGAGACCGACAATCTTGAAGTCGCGCCGCCCGCCATTCATCGTGGTGGTCAGCGTGTCACCCGGTTTCAGCCCGCGCGCTTTGGCAAAGCTGTTGAGCAGAATGATCTCCTCGGGCTGGCGCGCATTGATCAGACGCCCGTCGCTGAGATAGATGTTGTTAAGCCGCGGAGTTTCGTAATCGGGTAGCGAGATCGCGATGGCGCGCAGGGGCAGGTCGACGCCGTCGAGATCGATCAGCGCACTGCCGGTCACCCGGCCCTCGGCGGCTTGCACGCCATCCACGTCGCCGATCTGCTTGATCAAAAGGTTTGGCGCGCGCACCGCCGGGGCGAAGATGTCGGCCAGCCGGTAGCGCTCGTAATAGGTGTCGCGGGTCTGTTCGAGGGTCTCGACCAGGCCGGTCATCATAACGACCATCATCACACCCAACGCGATGACGATGGAGATTGCGGCCGCCTGCCCCTTGATGTGCCAAAGGTCGCGGAACAATTTCTTGTTGAGCGGGGTCACCAGGCAATCTCGTCGGGTGAGAGCGGATTTTCGTTTACGACCACTTCGCGAATGCCGCCGTCGGCAAAGTGAATGACCCGATCGGCCATTTCAGCAGTAGCCGCGGCGTGGGTGACCACGATCACGGTGGCGCCTAATTGATCGTTGACCCGCTTGAGCACGCGCAGAACCGCCCGGCCGGTGGAGCTGTCGAGCGCGCCGGTCGGTTCGTCGCAGAAGAGGACATTGGGGTTCTTGGCGACGGCACGGGCAATGGCAACGCGCTGTTGCTCGCCGCCAGACATTTGCGCGGGGAAATGATCGGCCCGCTCGGTCAGTCCCACCAGCGAAAGCGCTTCGTTGACGTCGAGCGGATGTTCGGCGATCTCGGTGACCAGCTCGACATTCTCGCGGGCGGTGAGGCTCGGCATCAAATTGTAGAACTGAAAGACGAAGCCGACATGGTCGCGCCGGTAGCGGGTCAGTTTGGCGTCGCTGAGTGCGGTCAGTTCGATGTCGTTGAACATGGCCCGGCCGCTGGTCGCCGAGTCGAGACCGCCGAGAATGTTGAGAAGTGTAGATTTGCCCGAACCGGACGGGCCGAGCAACACAACAAACTCGCCGCGCGGCACGTTCATGCTGACGCCCCGCAATGCATGCACGGCTGCCGCTCCTTCACCGTAGATCTTTTTCAAATCCTCGGTGACGAAGGCAAATTCGGTTTTAAGAGCCTGATCCACGATTCCGCCCGAATAAGTCCTGATGCACAATATAGGCATGCCAAGGCCTCGTGCCAAAGGTCAATTTGACAATCGTGTTGCAGCCCACAGCGACAGAGGTTCGCGAAATCGGGTCGCGATACCTGCCCGCAGCCTCTTGAAAACCATCAGCAGAAAAGAAGGTGACTTGCAAATCTCGGGCGGAACGCGAAACATGCAACAGTGCCAACGGTCCGGGAAACGTCTATGGCCGACACCATTGACCAGGATTTTCTGAGCGAAGCAATCGCTCGCATCTATGATTGTGCGGTAGACCCAAGTCTTTGGGAATCGACGCTGACCTATGTTCGCGACCACTTTGGCGCGGCCTTCTTGTCCATGAACTACATGGAATTCACAGCGGCTTATCCGGTGGCGCAACCCCAGATGGTGACGGTCTCGACGCCGTGGGACAGGTCTTTTCTGGACGCTTTGCCGCCGCTGGTCAGTATCATTCCCGAATTCGACAAGATGCGCTCGGCCGGGCTCGACGTCACCGTCACCCAGCTGGATCTGGTCAAAGAGGCCGATTTCCGCGAAAGCGAGTTTTATGAACGCTGGGTAAGACCACAGCGCCTTCGCGATACCTGCAACATCAATTTCATCGCTCGCGACATGCAGAACGCCATGTTGTCCGTCACGACCTATGACGGACGGGAGGTGTTGTCGGCGGAGGAAAGGGCGCTCATTCAAACGCTGACGCCCCACATGCGGCGAGCCATCCTGATCTCCGACATGGTCGAGGAAAGCAATGGCTGGCGGGAAATCTACCACGATCTGTTGGACCGGATCGGTATTGCCGTACTGCTTGTCGACCAGAATGCGCGGCTTCGCTATTGCAACGAGGCGGGGGAGGCCATGCTCGCCGCCGAAGCCGGATTGCGATTGACCCGGAATTTCGTCGCGCCGACCAGCCAGCCCCACGTTCGGGCCTTTGAAACCTCGGTCGCCCGCGCTTGCTCGCCGAACGATCTCGACGTTGGACTTTGGGGCAACGGCATGTGCCTGCCCGATGGGGCCGGTGGCCAGGCCATCGCCTATATTCTGCCGCTGGGCCGCTCAGACCGGCGTCATGCGCTAGGCCCAGGCCTCGCGGCCATTTTCGTGACCGGCAAAAGCGACGATCTGCCCGAAATGATCGAAATTCTTTCAGCCATCAGCGGCCTGACGAGTGCCGAGGCACGGATCGCGCTCGGGATTGCCGATGGCAGGAGCACGCAGGATATCGCTGCCGAAGCCGATATCTCGATGAACACCCTGCGAAAACATCTCAACAACATTTATGCGAAAACAGGTTTGCACGGTCAGACGCAGCTGGCCGCCATGATCAACCGGCTGGTCATGCCGCTCGCGAAACGAAAAACTCCGCGATAGTGAACGTCCGGCAGGGCCGAAAACGACCTATCGCACTCCCTAGATGACGATGTCCGCGCCGTTGAGCTGGTTCAGATCGATACCCTTGACGATGATTTCCGTGCCCTTGTGGTCGAACCTGACCTTGTCATTGTTCGCCCCGCCGGCGTCGGTGAAGTGGTTGAGCGCGGCCGCCTTCGAGGCATAGCCGAAGTCCTTCAGATTGAGCTTGTCCTTGCCGTTCTCAAAGTCGGTGATCGTCGTCTTGCCTTCGTTCTTCTTGAAAAAGAACGTATCGTCGCCCTGATTGCCGGTCGCCGTGTCGGTGCCCTTGCCGGTGTAGATCTTGTCCTTGCCCTTGCCGCCTTTGATGACGTCGTCACCTTTGAGGCCCCTGAGAATGTCGGCACCGTCCTTGCCGTTGATTTCATCGCGGCCATTATTGCCCTTTATGGTCTCGGCCTTCTTCTTGCCGTTCCACACCGAGCCGACATCGAGCACCCGGCCCTTGATGGATTCAAGGTTCCCGTCGCCATCCGCCTGTGAGCCGGTTGTCCAGGTCACCATCACCTTGCCGTTCTTCAAGGTGGTGACCTCGGCATCCTGCTGGTAGGACGAGGTTTTCTGATTGACCAGGAATTCCTTGCCGTAGGCGCTGCCGTCCTTGTTGAAAATGCGGCCCTTGATACCGGTCAGAGACGGGTCCGTCCCGTCCGTCGACTCCCAGACCACCAGAAAGCGTCCATCGTCGAGCGCTGCGATGCTCACATCGTCCTGGCCGCCTGTACCCTTGTTGTTGACCCGGATTTCGTTGGTCAGCGGCACGCCTGCCTTCGAGTAGATTCGAAACAACAGGGCCGTCGAATCTCCATCTTCGGTCGCGTCCTGAGTGGTCCAGGCCACGACGAACCGTCCGTCGGCAAGCGCCTCGACCTGCGGGTTGACCTGCGAGCCGGTCTTCTTGTTGACGTTCACGAGAGCCTCGCCAACGAGGGTATTGTAGCTGCTGTCATAGAGCCGGTACTTGATGGCGCCGCCACTCCCATCATCATTCGCAGACGTGGTCCAGACGACGAGCACATTGCCGTTGGTTGATACGGCGCTATTTGCGCCGGTCTGGTTGCCGGCGCCACCGCCGACAAAATTGACGGTTCTTTCGCTTGCGAACAAATTCAGAGAGGTGCTGTAGATGTTCAGCTGCACCTCCTTGCCATCTGCCGCACTGTCGCTGACCCAGCTGAAACCGACAAGTCCGGCACCGACCTCGAACACGTCGACATAGTCCTGATCACCGTTGACGATCGAATGATTGACCAGAATTTCGCCGCCAACCTTGCTGCCGGCGCTGTCATAGCGTTGCGCGCGAACCGAAGAGCCGCTTGTGTCGCCGACCTGGCCGCCTTCATCTTCCCAGGCGACCATGAAACCCCCGTCGCTCAGCGCGACGACCTTGGCGATCTGTTGATTACCCGCCGTATTGGTGTTGACCAGAAACTCGGACTTGACCTGATTGCCGCTGCTGTTCAGGATTTTGGCCTTGACCGAATAGCCGCTCCCGTCACCGCCGGTCGCAGAGTTTCCGGTATTTTGCGTCGTCCATACCGCGATCACGTTGCCGTTCTTGAGCGTGGCAACGTCCGAATAGCGCTGGTTGTCGGTTATGCCGCCGGTATTGACCTGAAATTCGGCTTTCTTTTTCACCGTGATCGTCATTTTTGTCCCTCCAGACCGGACGCGACAATCGGCAAAAGGCCAACATCAATTGCCTCCATTCCAATCGAATAGGAGGCGGCGCCCAGATTTGATGATCAAGAAAGTCTGATGAGGCGCGGCTTGTCCATACTCCAAATGGAGTATTCCGGTGAGGTGAGGACTGTTTTTGCGGACGAAAACGCAAATTCAACGCAAATGTCGGGCAGGTTTATTTCCTGCTCACTGGCGCCGCCGCTGCCAAACCCCCTCAGATGACGATGTCGGTCGCATCGATATTCTTGAGGTCGACGCCCTTGATCTTGACGATCGTGCCGTCGAACACGAACTTGCAGATATCGTCGTTGCTGCTGCCCACTTCGGAAAAGTGCTTGAGCGCAGCCGCCTTGGATTTGAACTTGAAGCCCTTGAGATCGAGCTTGTCCTTGCCGTTCTGAAAGTCGGTGATGACGTTGGTGCCCTCATTGGGCTTGAAGACGAATTTGTCGTTTCCGCCCTTGCCGGTCAGCTTGTCGTTGCCTTTTCTTCCCGCCAGAACATTGGCGGCACTGTTGCCGGTGATGGTATCGTCTTTACGCGACCCGGTGACATTCTCGACGCCGGAAAGGCTTGCCTGCTCGGTCCCGTATTTTACCCAGCCCTTGATGAGATTGGCGTTGATGGCCTTGTTCTGCCACGAGGCATCGACACTGTCCCGCCCTTTGCCGCCGTCAAATTTGTCATCCCCCTTCCAAAGGTAGAGCTTGTCGTTGCCGCCCTTGGCCGAAATCTCATCGGCACCCTTGCTGCCTTGAAAGACGTTGTCCTGCTTGTTACCGGTCGCAATCATGAAATTCGGCACCAGAAGATCCATCAGATCTTCGTAATGATCCGCGCGCGGGCTGCCGGATCCAAGACCGGCTGAACTGATCAAGTCTGCGGCGGCGCGCTGAATTTCCAGGGTCACCACTGCCTTTTGCCCGGTGCTTTTGTGCACGACCTCGATCCATTCGACCATTCCGGCATTCGGCACCCCCTTGGCGTTTGTGCCAAGGCCCGAGCCGTGGAACACTACCGCAAAGCCCGCGAAGTCGCCGGTCAGGTTCGTCGTCAGTTTGGAACTATTGCCGGTGAAGCCCTTCGCGCTCATTTCGGCGCTTGTCCGTGAAGCGGCTTCCCTTTTTTGCGCGTTTTCCGCACAGGCCGCTATGATCATTCCAAAGAATTCCTGCCCGTCAATGCCGTTACCTGCGTCGACGTTGATGCCCAGTATGTCAAGAATCGTCACGCTTCATCACTCCCTATGTACCGGATTCCAGTTTTGGCGTGCCGAGAACAGCGCCAGCATTTCCTACGTCCCAGGGTCCCCGGACGGGGCGTCGCACACGGCCTGCGCCCCCCATCCGCGCGCAAAACGCAGCGGTGGCGATACCGGCCTGCCCGACATGCTCAAATCACGATGTCGCTGGCATCCATATTCTTGAGATCGACACCCTTGATGACGATCTCGGTGCCCTTGTGGAGGAAGCCGACCTTGTCGTCATTCTTGCCGCCGATCTCGTAGAACTTGCTCAGTGCCTGCGCCTTGTTGGAAAAGCCAAAGCCCTTGAGGACAATCATGTCCCTGCCATTTTGAAAATCAGTGATCCTGTCGTTGCCCCAGTTCGGCCGGAACATGAACTTGTCCTTGCCCGCGTTGCCACTGACAACGTCATTGCCCTTGTCGCCGGCGATGATGTCGTTGCCGCCCTTGCCCTTGATAATGTCGTCGCCGGGACCGCCACCGAGCACGTTCATCTTGGAATTGCCGATAATGGTGTCGTTTTTCGCGGATCCAAGGAAATTCTCGATTCCCGTTCCGGTGGTCGTTCCCTTGCTCCAGGAAAAGCTCTGCGCGCCCAGATCGGCCATCACCTTCCCGCCGACATCCACGGCATTGACGACATCACGTCCCTTGCCGGCGTCAAACCAGTCATTGCCCCGGCCCATGAACAGCATGTCGTTGCCGCCCTTGCCTTCGAACTTGTCGTCACCCTTCCAGCCGGAAAAAACGTCGTGCGTTTTCGACCCCGTGCCGATCAGGAAGGTTGGCGAGAGATCGTCGAAGAAATCGCTGTAATTGGCCGGCGAGAACTTGCCGCTTCCGGCTTTGGCGTCGGCCACCAGTTTGGTCGCGTCCACCGCAACGAGAAACTGAAATGCCGTGCCTTTGCCGGTGCTTTGTTCATAGAAGTTCATGCTGCTGACTGAGCCGCCGGTCAGGTAGCCCTTGGCGTTCGTCGTCAGTCCCGAGCCTTCGATTTCCAGCCGCATGCCTTCGCCGCCGGGGACCTTGATCTTGACCTTTGTCGGGCTCGACGAAATCAGAACGCTGGGCGATGCCTTGTATTGCGCGGATTTGTTGCCGCTTCCGTAGTAGTATCTGTAATAGTTTGAATATGACGAATAATATGCCTGATATTCATACCAGTAGGCCGCCGCGCGAAGCCCATAGCTTCCGGCGTAGTATGAGTAATAATCTCCGTACGTGCTTCCCCAATACGAATAGGAATATGCGGAGTAATAGGATCCGTAATATCCATAGATATAGCTATATGCGTGTCCCACCGTTCTGCCCTCCAGCGGACGGCATGGTCAGTTCATTTGACCAGTCCCTGTTCGTCCTTCTGCGCACTTTTGAACGGAAAAACCCGTATGTCAAACATCTCAAGAGATGACGTCGGCACAAATATTATGAATTTGTTGTTTTTATTGTTCTTTTCCGAACTTACCGCGAATTCAACTTTTGGCGACCACAGAGGTTCGTCGCGAGAATCCGTCAAACTTCACGCCGTGCCGATTCAAAGCCGGAATAGCCGGCAGCCATCCCCTCAGATGACGATGTCGGTCGCGTCGATATTCTTGAGGTCGACGCCCTTGATCTTGACGATCGTGCCGTCGAACACGAACTTGCAGATATCATCGTTGTTGCTGCCCACTTCGGAAAAGTGCTTGAGCGCAGCCGCCTTGGATTTGAACTTGAAGCCCTTGAGGTCGAGCTTGTCCTTGCCGTTCTGAAAGTCGGTGATGACGTTGGTGCCCTCGTTGGGCTTGAAGACGAACTTGTCGTTTCCGCCCTTGCCGGTCAGCTTGTCGTTGCCTTTTCTTCCCGCCAGGACATTGGCGGCACTGTTGCCGGTGATCGTATCGTCTTTTCTGGACCCGGTGACGTTCTCGACGCCGGAAAGGCTTGCCTGCTCGGTTCCGTATTTCACCCAGCCCTTGATGAGATTGGCGTTGATGGCCTTGCTGACCAGAGAGGCATCGACCGTGTCCCGGCCCTTGCCGCCGTTGATGTTGTCATTGCCCTTGAACATGAAGAACAGGTCATTGCCGCCCTTGCCGTAGAACGTGTCGTCGCCCTTGTTGCCCTGGATCGTATTGGCGGCAGCGTCGCCATAAACCGTAACGAATGTTGGGATGAACAGGTCGAACAGGTCGGGATCGTTGACCGGATTGACCTTGCCATTGCCGGCCTCGGCCGCCGCAATCCAGTCGGTCGCGGCAAAGGGCACCTGCATTTGCATGGTTGCAACGGTGTCGCCGTTTCCGTTCTTGATGACCAAATCAGTTACCGTGCCGGCAGTGGGGCGCCCGTTGCCGTCAACTGCGAAGCCAAACCCGATGGCTTCCAGGGTAAAGCCGTCCGCCTTTCCGCCGCTCACGGTTTTGGTCAGCAGGGTTCCACCGACTTCCTGAAAGCCGATGACTGACGGCAGGGTGCGCGCTTCGGGAGCCGCCTTGTTCACCGGCGTCGCCCCCATCAGAAGCGCCAAGAACCCGGCCATGACATCGCCGTCCTTTTCCACGATCTTGGCAATGTGCTTGCCGACCTCGATCCGTTCAATTGACATTTTCGCGTCCCTCAAAATACTGATCGACTAGCCGGCCCACACCTCGCAGGCCGCTTTCCAAGTCACATCCCAGTGAAAGTATTCAGAAGCTTTTTCTTGAATTTTGCAAGTCAATTTGCGCCAAGATTATTGAACCAGGCCCCGAAAGCGCAGCATCGCACCAATTTCAATACACTTACTCGCCCCAATCGCCGTTTTTTGAGGCACAACTTGAAAGGTGGGGCCGTAGTGAAGCGGGGCAGCTCTGAGCCCTCAGATGACGATGTCGGTCGCATCGATATTCTTGAGGTCGACGCCCTTGATCTTGACGATCGTGCCGTCGAACACGAACTTGCAGATATCGTCGTTGCTGCTGCCCACTTAGGAAAAGTGCTTGAGCGCTGCCGCCTTGGATTTGAACTTGAAGCCCTTGAGGTCGAGCTTGTCCTTGCCGTTCTGAAAGTCGGTGATGACGTTGGTGCCCTCATTGGGCTTGAAGACGAACTTGTCGTTTCCGCCCTTGCCGGTCAGCTTGTCGTTGCCTTTTCTTCCCGCCAGAACATTGGCGGCGCTGTTGCCGGTGATCGTATCGTCTTTTCTGGACCCGGTAACGTTCTCCACTCTTGCCAGCTTGGCTTCGTCAGTCCCGTACTTCACCCAGCCCTTGATCAGGTTGGCGTTGATGGCCTTGTTCTGCCACGAGGCATCGACACTGTCCCGGCCTTTGCCGCCGTCAAATTTGTCATCCCCCTTCCAAAGGTAGAGCTTGTCGTTGCCGCCCTTGCCGTTGATTTCGTCATCGCCCTGGCTCCCCTGGAAGTAATTGCCACCGCCATCGCCATTGGCGTTCAAGAAGGTCGGGACAAGCAAGGCCATGAGGTCCGGATAATGATCGGCCCGCGGTATCCCCGATCCCTTGGCAGCTTCAGAAACGAGTTGCGCGGCTGGGGTGCTGGAATTGTAAAGGGTGAGCGTTGAAATCTGGCCGGTTGCCGTCTCGATCACCTCGATCGAGGACACAGTGCCCGCATTGGGCATGCCATTGCTGTCCGTTGCAAGTCCTGCGCCCTTGAGCTTGACCTTGAAGCCGGCCAGATCACCCTTGATGACGGCAGTAAGGGTATTGCCAGACCCCGTAAATCCGTTGGTATAGGAGCCTTTGGCCTCTGCGTCCTTGTCTTGCTTGCGCACGAATTCGTACGACAGTACATACAATACGACGACAAAGAAGATCCGTTGCGTGATGAGAACATCCAAAAAAGACATTGCGTCCCTCCATGTCTATTTTGCACATCGGAACATGAGAGGCGGGGTAATAGCAACAAAAAAGGCCGGCATTCGATGCCGGCCTTACACACTATTGTCCTGATGTAACTAGATTTGCGTCATGCGCAAATAGGGGCGCTTGGTCTCAAATCCCTGCGGGAATTTGACTTTTGCGGCCTCATCATCAACCGAAAGCGGAATGATGACCTTCTTGCCCGGCACCCAGTCCGCCGGCAATGCGACGGTCTTGGCGTCGGCGGTCTGCAGCGCGTCGATGACGCGCAGGATTTCGTCGAAGTTCCGGCCCACATTCATCGGGTAGGTCAGCGTCAGCCGAACCTTCTTGTTCGGATCGATGATGAAAACCGACCGTACTGCCTCAGTGGCGTGGGTTTCGGGATGGATCATGTCGTAAAGCGTTGCGACTTCGCGCGACGTGTCGGCAATGATCGGGAATTGCAGATCGGTCGACTGGGTTTCGTTCACGTCGGCGATCCAGCCGATATGCTCTTCGACCGGGTCGGTCGACAGGCCGAGTGGCTTGACGTTGCGCTTGGCGAATTCATCAGCCAGCTGTGCGGTGCGGCCCATTTCGGTGGTGCAGACCGGTGTATAGTCGGCGGGGTGCGAGAAGAAGAAGACCCAGCTGTCGCCGGCCCATTCATGGAAATCGATCTTGCCGTGCTGGGTGTCGGCGGTGAAATTCGGGGCGATCTGCCCGATGCGGATAGACATGTGCATGCTCCTAAGCATTGACAATGGCGCCCTTTGGCGCCGGAGGATCACATGCGATCTATTCACCTCGCCGAACCGTTTCAAGCGCCTGCGGCAATTTCGCAAATCTATTGTCTCCGCGTTCCGGTCGGAGGCAACAATTGGCGCGATCGGACCGGATTTTGGAACGCTGTCCGCCCCGATTTCCCGCCCGGCGATGACGGGACACACTTTCGGGCACGGGCTTGACGATCTGCGCACACACTCCGTAACCTCGCAGCAGGTTCAGGTGACAAGCCATGACGAAAACCTTTGAATTGTCGCGGTTTACATCCGGGGCCTTTGCGGCGGCGGACAGGCTGGACGTGCTCAACGATGTTTATTCGGCCATCGAGCGGGTCGACATCGAGCTTCTGGACGACGATAATCCGCATTTCGATGTGCAAAGTCTCGCTCTGCCCGAGATCGTTGTCCTCAAGGCCAGCGTTTCTCCCATGGCGCCCAGTCGCTCACGTGCTCAGGCGGACGACGGCAAAGACGATCTGGTGCTCGCCTTCATCACCCATGGCACCGTGCAGTTCAGTCCTGCTGGAGGGGCCGAACTGGAGCTTCGGGCCGGCGACACCTATCTCGGCCACAATGACCGAGCCTCGCGGCATGCCCTTTATGATAATCCGGGGTTTCTCGACATTTCGATTCCGCGCTCCCGTATCGGGCCGCTTGTCAAGGACCTCGACGAAGTGGGCCGGGGCAAGCTTGCACCCACGCCTGAACTGACTTTGCTGGGCAATTATGCCCGCATGTTGATGGAAAGCGGCCAGATCTTTACACCGGCCCTGGCGAAAATGTGCGAGACTCATCTCGTCGATCTGGCGGCGATGGCGCTTGGGCCCCGCCGCGATGCAGAAGAGCTCGCGTCGGGTCGTGGCGTCCGCGAGGCCAGGTTGAGCGCCATTCGCGACGATATCGAAGCTAACCTGACCGAGACCTGGCTCGGGGTCGAGACCATCGCGCGCCGCCACAAGATCTCTCCGCAATATCTGCGTGCCCTGTTCTACAAAGAGGGAACGAGCTTTTCCGACTATGTGCGCGACCGCCGTCTCGATCGCGCGCTCGACTTGCTCACCGACCCGGCCAGCGCTCATCTGCGGATCAGCGACATCGCTTTTTCCTGCGGATTTGGCGATCTCTCTCACTTCAATCTGTCATTTCGCAAACGCTTTGCGATGACACCATCCGAAGCAAGAGCCAGAGAGGGTGCCTAGACGCGGCCTTTCCGTGCCTTCTGTGGCGCCAAAAACCCAAGCTTTGACCCCAAGCCTTTCGCGCCGGCCCGGTCTAGCATTTTGAAGGTGTCCTGTTCGCCGGGAGGACGCAAATCGCCTTCATGCGTGAACCACCTGAAGGCGACCTGGCTGGCGAACAGGCACGCCAAATCACTCAACATGGATGGCCACCGGCTCCGCGATGAGGCCTTCCCGGATTGACGGGACTGGCTAAAGGCTTGCCAGACCGAGTTCTGCCTTGAGCGATCGCGTCAGTTTTGCTGCCACCAGCCTGTGGCTTTCGCGGAGATAGGCTTCAAGTTCGTCATCGGGCAGAGCCGAACCTTCCTGAACGCTGACCCATCTGGCCCGCGCCAGGTAGCGGGCCGGGTAGACGCCCTCGATTTCGGGCAGCATTCGGAAACTCATATCCGAGCATTTGAACCCGATCTGCCAGATGTCAGGACCGTCCCAATTCCCATGGGTGGCGAACATCTTGCCGCCGACCTTGGCGACAGCCGTATTGCCCCATTGATGAACCAGCGTTGCCGCCGGCAGGCTGAGCGCGAAACGCTCGAATGTTTCGCGGTCGAAAAGATTCATTGTTGAAGGGGCAGGGGACAGGAAACGCCCGTGCCCTTGAGCCCGCAATAGCCATTGGGGTTTTTGGCCAGATATTGCTGGTGATAGCTCTCGGCGAAATAGAAGGGCCCAGCGGCCGCGATTTCCGTCGTGATCGGACCAAGCCCGCGCGCCCCGAGTGCCTTTTCGAACATGCTCTTGCTCTCGGCCACAGCCTCCATCTGGGCCGGGCTCGTCGTGTAAATCGCCGAGCGGTATTGCGTGCCAACGTCGTTGCCCTGACGCATGCCCTGGGTCGGGTCATGCTCTTCCCAGAAGGTTTGCAGCAGTTTTCCAAGCGAGACATTTGAAGGCTCGAAAACAACCATGACCATTTCGGCGTGCCCGGTTTGGCCGCTGCACACTTCCTGGTAGGTTGGATTGGGCGTGACCCCGCCCTGATAGCCGACCGCGGTCACGTGCACGCCGGGAATTTCCCAGAACAATCGCTCGGCGCCCCAGAAGCAGCCAAGGCCGAAATAGATCGTTTCGGCGCCCTCGGGGTAGGGACCTTTCAGCCGCTCCCCATTGACGAAATGAAATTCGTCGACGGGCGTGGAAGTGCTGCGGCCGGGCAGGGCGTCGGCCTCGCTCGGCAGATTCATCGGCTTGCGTTGAAAGAACATGATCATTCTCCTCAGGCGCGGCGGCGCGGAAAGCGTGCCGAAAAACGGATCAGGATCCAACCGAGCACCAGCCCGACAACCCCGACAACGGAGAGGGCAAGCCAGCTCGGCCAGTTCAGAATAGTGGTGATGCCGGGGTTCCAGAGCGAAGGCAGAAGCAGTTTGCGTTCGATGACAACCTGCGCCAGTTGGATGGAGAACGTGTTTTGAATCCAGAAGAACGGATCGTGCTGAAACCAGACCTGACCCAGAACCTGATTGGCCCGGCCGTCGCCGGCCGCCAGCACCACGCCGAGAAACACGATTCCGAGAATTCCGAGCACCAGCAGCACGAGGCCGATCACGAACCCGACAAAGCCGACAACCCAGCGCAGCAAAAATCCGATGGTCTTCATAACCCATTCACTCCCGCCGCCCCGCGGCGGCCTTTCAGAACCTGTCGAGGTTCTGCAATCTGTTGGCCGGGCGGCGTCCGGCAAAGGCGCCCAGCAAGCCAAGCCCGCCCATGATCGCAAAAGCCGGCCACGACAAGACCGTTTCGCGCAGCAACTGCCAGATGGCCGCGGCGCCGTTCTCGGCCATGAAGGCATCGACCGCGCCAAGGCTTTGCGGATGCACCAATAGCCAGATTTGCGATAAAGAGGTCATCACAATATCGCTAGCCGCAAGCGACTTGGTGCCATCGATCACCATCAGCACCAGAGCCAGTCCCAGCAACCAGGTTCCAACGAACCGCAAAACAAAACGCATCGAACACTCTCGACAAAACGCAACAGGGGTACGCAAACGCCAGCCTCGTTGCGCTTCCCCCACTGATTTGGGGGCGCAAAGCTGAGCCGGTCCGCCGCGTCCGGTCCCGAGTTAAACCGGCCTTGGCGGGCCTGTCCAGATTGGCTTGCGCTTGCCTATCAGTTTTGTATAAGTGCGCCCGGTTTGCCAGACGGCGGCCAAAGCGGAGAGATGGCCGAGTGGTCGAAGGCGCACGCCTGGAAAGTGTGTAGGCGGTGTTCCCGTCTCGAGGGTTCGAATCCCTCTCTCTCCGCCATCCACATTTGCTCAGTTCCAGGTGGTACGGATTGCTTGATTGAAGCGCCGGAGTTCCCGGCGCTTGCGTCACTGCTGTGCGAACAGAGACGTCTGTTGTGCTCGAACTGTGGCCCGATTTCCCGCTTTGTCTCTGCCGGCCAATTTCAAAGGTACGGTTTGGGTTTTCCCTGCTAACAGGGAAACAACAGGGAAAATTTCTGATTTTTAGATTTGTGGAATGTTGGTGTAGCCGAGTTTGCACAGGAAGCTCAGTCGGTTAGCGCGAACATGCCTCAGTCGGGGTAATTAGGAACAGGGAATAAACAGGGAAAAGAACAGGGAAGGTAAGTTCGGTGGGTTCAAACAAACTGCTTTTCTTGCTCGGACCAGGCCAGCGGGATCTCGCTTTTGATGAGGCGGTCAAGGGTGAGGTCCGCTGGCTGGGTACCGTCGAGAATCTGCTGCTGGATGGTTGGCGACAGGAACGCCAGTTCGATGCGAGCGCGAACATAGTTCTCGGCGTGACCCTCTTCCACGGAAATCTGCTGCATTGATTTTCCAGCTTTGATTTCGTCTAGCCAATTGTGCGCCTTGGCCAGAAGCTCGATGAGCTTGTGGTCCGGTTCTATGGACCGGGTGCCGGAGATGATTTTTGTCTCGACGCCACGTTTGCGGGTTTGGAAGGGTGAGGAGAGGGTGAGGGCATCAGTGTCGATTAGCGCTGGATCGATGGTCAGGAGCTCGCCTGTTTCCGTCTGGCTCAACACGATCTCGATCTGGCCAGGCGAGAGGGTGCAGCGTTGGATCAGTTTGGCAGCCAGTGCCGTTCCCTGTTCCGCAGGGACGTCGGTGAGCTTGCCGACTGATGCAGCTAGGGATCCTGCCATAGATGCATCAGGTGCGATCAGCAGGCGGTGAGATGTCACCAGGGACCTGATGTGATTACGGACCAGATCGACAACCTGTTGCTCGATCGGTTTGGCCGGCAATCGCCAGCCGGATCTATCGGCCTGGTTCCTGGGCGCCCGGACCAGTCGGCTCGAGACATAGTAGCGATGCCGTTTGCCGGACTTGCTGGCATGGCTTGGGGTCAGCCGGTCTCCAGTTTCGTCGAAGAGCTTTCCGGCCAAAGGCGAACTCTCTGATGGTGATCTGGGATTGTCACTTGATGACCGTCGCGGTCGTGCAGCGCCGGCCTGCAGCTTTTGTTGCACACGATCCCAGAGGTCTTGATCGATGATGGGATCGTGTTGACCGTCATGGACAATCTGTTTGTGGGGGATCTTTCCCACATAGGTCGGGTTGCGCAGCAGATAGTAAAGCTGCCCGCGGCTGAACGGCAGACCGCCTCGGGTCCTTCCAGCCGATGAGGTGAGGCGCTTTGATCTTAAGCCCTCCCGGTCCGCCTGTTGCTTGGTCAGATTGAGGCAGCCGAGTTCTTCATATAGTCTGAAGAGGCGGCGGACCGTTTCAGCTTCGATTGCATTGATGACCAATCGTCTGGCGTTTGTATCCGGGTCCTTGTCATAGCCGAGCGGAAGATTGCCTCCCATCCACATGCCCTTTGCTTTGGAGGCGGCAATCTTGTCTCTGATCCGCTCGGCTGTGACCTCTCGCTCAAACTGGGCGAAGGAGAGAAGGACGTTCAGCGTCAGCCGGCCCATGGAACTCGAAGTGTTGAAAGACTGGGTGACGGACACGAAGGAACATCCCGCCTTGTCGAAGCGCTCCACCAGCTTAGCGAAGTCGGCAAGAGAACGGGTCAGCCGGTCGATCTTGTAGACCACCACCATATCGATGCGACCGGCATCGATATCGGCGAGCAGTCTGTGGAGGGCTGGGCGCTCCAGGGTGCCGCCGGAGATGCCACCATCATCATAGCGTTCGTTGACCAGCTTCCAGCCTTCATGCTTCTGGCTGGCGACATACGCTGCCGCGGCTTCATATTGTGCATCGAGTGAGTTGAAATCCTGGTCGAGACCTTCTTCCGAACTCTTGCGGGTGTAGATGGCGCAGCGGGTTTTGGGTTTTGCGCTCATGAGGTCAATCCAAAGAACCTTGGACCGGACCAATGTGCCCCAGTGATTTCTCGGGCCACAGCCGTCAAGGATCGGTATTTTGATCCTCTCCACATCACGCCGCCCTCCACCACATCGACGACATGGCTAACGCCATTCCATTCCCGGATCAGGCGTGCGCCGGGTTCCAGGCGCGAGGATACTGCAGGTGAAATGGTCTTTCCCTCGCGCACCGCAACCAGCTGTCGCTTGAGGGTAGCGCTCAATCCACCGTGCTTGCGGCACTGGACTTCAAAGGCGAGCATGTGCCGCATCAGACGTTGGCTGATCTTGCCGGGAGGGGATGTATTGAACATCCCCTCCCAGGCCCGAGCCAGCTCAGGCCGGTCCATGGCTTCGATCTGGTCGAGATCGAGCTTCATGCGGTCACCTCGGGCGACGATGCATCAGGCTCTGGAGCGCTTGCGATCGCATAGACCGATTTGCCATCGGTCTTTGTGCGGGTGATCACTATCCCCTTCTTCTTCAGGCCGGTTAGTGCTGCGCGTACGGAATGGCTCTGCCACCCCACGACTTTACAGAGTTGCTCGATAGTCGCCCCGTCCGGCACACCAAGGGCATCGATCAGCAGTGCGGTCTTGCTGGGCGAGCGTGCGCTACTTCTCTTGGAGGCGCTCGCGGTCTTCAGAACGTTTCTTGCGGATGTGGTTGAGGTCGAGTCTTCGACGGAGGGCTTTTCCTCTTTGGGCGCTGCATTCTTCAGCTTCACACCGTCTGACTTTCCTCGGGTGCGAGACCGGACGGGCCGAGTCTCTTCCTTCTGTCCTGATTTGGTGCTTGTTGAGTTGGCTTTAGCTCTTGCGTTCGACATTTGTCACTCCTTGATCAGCGCAGTCGGCGTCTTGCTGCCCTGCTACTGAGCAAGGCCTGAATTCAATCCAGGCGCAGCCACACCAATGCTTGGTGTGTGAACGAAGTCCAATTGAATACGCGAAGATCCTTGGAGAAGTTCACGACCGCTACTGGCCCTTAGCAGTCATTCACTGAATGTTCGGTGCAGGGCGGCTTAGCGCTCTCATTTCCGGCAATTGAAGCTTCTCCACCGCTCGCCTGAAAGCGGACATCGAGTGAGCAACCGCGAACCGGCAGGAATTGCGGACGATCTGGAAAGGCCGGTTTCTTAGTCTATCTAGCCGGACTTGCCGTTCGTTCATTCGGTGATTGGCGCCGTTGAAGTGAATGTAGTGACGGTCCGGACACTCGACCGACCGTGACAGCCAAGGGTTGGCGCGTTTCACGAGAGCCCGGCCCGCAAGGGCGTGGCAATAAGTCATCGGCAGTTAAATGAGAGTTGAGCGGGGAATTCGCAACGCAGGAAAAGTCCAGCAGCCACGGACATCAAGGCTTGCTGATCACTTTGGTTTTGTAGACAGTTTCTTTAACGTCGCCGACTGTGCGTTCGACACCGACCCACATATCTTTGCCGTCGCCATCGTATTTGGCGCTATCCGAGAGCTTCTTATACGAACGCGAAGAAATATAGACGCACCAGGGATAGTTTCGCACATCGGAAAGCTTGGCCGAGAATGCCGCTGCCTTTCCTATCCAAATGAGATCGTTATTATTTCTGATGCCAGCGCGAACGGCGCGGGCCACACCCACGTCGATCCCTACGCAGTGGGTGATTTGCAAGTCGTTGTCGCGCACAGATTTAAATTTTTCCCGTGCTTTCGGCGCGATGATCTTTTCAACGACGTAGTCTATCTCTCTTGCGCAGTTCGCAGCGTCGCTGTTTGGCGTGTCTCCAATAAAGACCCCCATCACGCGATCACCGTCGAAGCTTCGAATTTCTCCGCCCCAGGCCCTGATGAGGCGGGTGGCAACGTCAAGATAAGCCCGGATAATCTTCGCCGTCGTTTGCCATTGGCAAACGCGGGCAAGGCGAGACGATCCAGCCAAATCGGCGTAGAGGAACACCGCATCGAGCTTCACGGCACCGTTACGGAGCGTCACGCTGTCGGAATCCGGCACGGTCCGACCCTCGCGCTCATCCCAGGCGACGGAAAAAATGTCATCGACGGAATCGCTCAA
>JACKJG010000016.1 GCA_020638065.1 Hyphomicrobiaceae bacterium
GATAACTGCTGAATGCATCTAAGCAGGAAGCCTCCCTCAAAACCAGTATTCCCTATCAGAGCCGTGGAAGACCACCACGTTGATAGGCCGGGTGTGGAAGCGCAGCAATGTGTGAAGCTAACCGGTACTAATAGCTCGATTGGCTTGATCGTTCTCATTTACCTATGTCCGCAACGGCATCGGTTGAAACGGTCAGACATCTGAAAAAACCAATTTCACAATTCATGTTCTTCGCCGATCTGGTGGCTATGGCGAGGCGCCCAGAACCCGATCCCATTCCGAACTCGAGTGTTAAATGCCTCAGCGCCGATGGTACTTTGTCTTAAGGCACGGGAGAGTAGGTCGCTGCCAGGTCTGCCAAGAACATGATTTCTCTTCGTCTTGCACATTAAGAGCCCCTTGCCGGAAACGGTGAGGGGCTTTTGCTTTGGGGACGCCTATTACAGGGCCAAGTCGATCAACCCGGCATTGGTCGGGCGGAATCCGCAAGCTGCATAAAATCCTTCAAGTTGGCTTTCGAAATCAACGTGCAGCCATCGGGCACCACGCGCTTGTGCGGTCCGTCTTGCCTCGTTCACAAGACGAGTTGCGATTCCGCGCCGCCGATAGACGGGAGCAACGCATGTGTCGAGCAGGAAAGCGTGAATTCCCCCATCCCAGGCGACATTGACGAAGCCGATGAGTTCTCCTTCTTCATAGGCACAGACGTGAACCAGGCTGCGCGGTAAAACCTTGGTGAAGTCGCAGTCCGGCACTCCGTCCCAAGCTTTAAGCCACAACGCGGTCAATTGTTCGTTGGTTGGAAACGGATCGATCAGAATCTCAGTCATGCCAGCAATTTATCCCAAAGGCGCTCAACCAAGCCAAGTCGTGCAAGTGAACCATGATCCAACCTGCGTCTGGCCGAACGATCCGCGATCTCGAAAGCGACCTTCAATTTACAGCAAGCGCGCCGGCGTTCATCCATTTTCTTAAGGCTGGGGGTCCCGACAAAGTCTGCAGGTACGAAACCACAAGGATCAAAACCAAGACGATCGCACAGAAATCGGGGATTCGGACTTTATGATCCAGAGAATTCCCGCTTCACGTAGGTCGGGTTGCTGGTGTCCCGATGAGGCATGGCAGTAAGTCTATCTGGCTGTTTGCCCTTTAGGTTTCGGCCGCTTTCGGTAATGCTTGAGGGTCGGCTGATGCGCCGGCAGAATTGGCATCCAACATGGCAAAACTGGTTTGTGGTCGAGGGGACGAGACCATTTGTAGGTTTGGCCGCACGCTTGGTCCTCAAACGGTGCGATCTCTTTCACTTGACCGAAAATGGCGAATGCATCAACACTGATGGGGCGGGAGCTGCCGTCACGAGAACTCATGGGCTGGAGTGCTGGTCAATGAGGATTTCAGTACGAAGGCAACTGTCCCCCTCACGAACGTGCATTCCAGACATTTTTTTACGGGTCTGATATGAGCAGTATTTTTGACGGCAAAGAATTCATCTTCAACGCTGTAACCGACTTTCATCAGCGCAATGTGCAGATTACGAGCCTCAAAGGAGGCGGTTTCGTTGCCACCTGGCAGTCGACCAATGGCGATGGGGACACGAATGGTTATACCGGCGTCGTTGCCCGTATCTGGAACCCAAAAACCGGATTTGGCGATGAGTTCGTCGTCAATCAGACGATCGCGGGCAGTCAGGCGGATCCGGAAGTCATTCAGTTGAAGGACAACCGGCTCCTGTTTGGCTGGGAGTCGGCGGCGCCGGGAGATGTTTATGGCTATACGGCCTATGCACGCGTGTTTAGCAAGACCGGAACTGCCCTCCACGATGAGGTGCAGATTTCCTCACTTGATGGGCAGGGTGGCTTCAATATCGAATTTGACCAGCTGAGCAACGGGATGATCGTCGGGAGCTGGTACAACCGCCATTATACGGGTTCTGCCTATAGTGGGACCCACCAGATCGCCTATTTTGATCCGGATAATATTGCCGGCGCGACGACAACCGGATTTAGCGCGGACAATGCGTCCGGGGCCAGAGATATCGGCGCCGATGTGCTCGCGCTGGCCGATGGTACCTATGTGGTGAACGCGATTAACAATAACTCGCCCTATTACGAAGACGTATTTTATCACTTTGATGCTAGCGGCGGCACGATATCCGGTCCTGACCGAGCCAGCCAGTTGCTGGCCCAGACCTACGAAGATTCAGATCCTGATGCGGCACAGCTCAGTGGTGGACGGGTGGTAATGGTTTGGGACACGGGGATCAGCCTTGGCGAAATCCGGATGCAGATTTTCAAATCTGATCTGACGCCGATTGGGACCACCCAGCAGGTAGGCAAGGTTGGGGTCAATGCCGTCGATCCCGCCATTGCAGCCACGCCGGATGGCGGTTTCGTCGTCGTTTACAATGCAAACAGCACGATAACGATGGTGCGGTATGACCGGCTGGGCGAGAAAGTGGGCGGACCCTATGCTGTCAGCCAGCATCTGGAGAAGGGAAACGGTTTTCCGGAAGTCGAAACCTTGTCCGACGGTTCGATTGCGGTCACCTGGACCCGCTTCACCAATGACAATTACACAGACGTTTTCGGCCGCCTTCTCAAGCCGGCCCTTTACGGCTCTAACTCGAAAGACACGCTGACCGATCAGGTTGGCGCCAACTGGATCGATGGGCGCAACGGGGCCGACATTCTCAAAGGGCTCGGCGGCAATGACACGATCTTTGGTGATCGTGGGGATGACAAGATTTACGGCGGCGGCGGGAAAGACAGGCTCGCTGGAGAAAAAGGCAATGACCTTCTCGTTGGCGGAAAAAGCAGGGATGTGTTTGTTTTTGCCAAGAAGGACGGCCACGACGTCGTGCAGGATTTTACCCCTCGCAGTGACAAAATCGATCTCTCGGCCTTTCATTTCAAGAACAAAAGTGCTGCCCTGGCTGAATTCAATGATGCTGGGGGCCAGCACAACCATCTGGCCAAGTTTTCTCATGCGCAAACAGTGGTGACGTTCAAAGGCGTCGATTTGCACGACATTACCAGCCACGATCTGATCATCTGATCATCCGGGCGTTGGTTCCATTGCTGCAGGAGGACCCGGATCGGGTCCGGGGCTGTGCGGGCCGGGGAAGCGTCGCGTCAAAAAGTCGGGCGATCTTCTGCAATTCTGATTACGGAGCGACCGCGTGTTGAAGGCCGAGCTCTGGACAAGAGAAGGCCAGCCCCGGAGCGCGGGCGGGGTCGATTCAGGCTCTTTTTGCTTTTCTCTTTGAATTCAAGGATTCATCGGTCATGCTTGTGCTGCCGGCGATGTCGCCGGCAGATTTGGCATCCAATATGGCAAAACTGGTTTATGGCCGACGACGGCGACAAGCTTGACGAAGACGAGAAGGCGCAGATCGTACAGCGCATCTATGATGTCGCGCTGGATCCGTCGCGCTACGAGCAATTGCTCGACTTGTGGGAGGCCCATATCGCGCCGGCCCGAAGGCGCAGCGCCGAGCTTGAGGGCGAATACCAGGACAATGTTCTTCAAGGACATATTGAGCGCGCCAACCAGATTCTGGCCCGTGTGGCCGAGGATTCAGGAACAGACGCAATCGATGCGCATCTGCGGCTTTTCCTGCCGATGGCGGCCTTTTCGGTTGCGGAGGGCGGCACAATCAGCGGGGCCAACGCGGCGGCACGGACGGCCTTCGGCATCGAGCCGGATGACAATCTGACCCACTTGCCGATCGGTTCCCAGCAGACGGGCGAACTGAGGTCTGCGGTTCTTGCGCTGCTCGAGGGCCGGCGCGCGGCCATGTTCGTGCGCTGCACCTATAAGGGTTCGGAGCGGCCAATTGTGTTTTGGCTGATGGAATTGCCGGTCGGCAAAACGGAGCAAAAACAGATCCTGGTCACGTCGACCGAACTGGGCTGGCGCCCGGCGATCGAAGATCTGCTGCAGGATTCCTTCGAGCTTACCCGCGCGGAAGTCGATATCGTGAAGTCGCTGGTGGCCGGAGATTCTCTCAACGATATTGCCGACACGCGAAGCCGGTCGGTGGAAACGGTCCGAACGCAACTTCGTTCGATTTTCCG
The DNA here is from genome assembly GCA_020638065.1 of Hyphomicrobiaceae bacterium. Classification (GTDB taxonomy): domain Bacteria; phylum Pseudomonadota; class Alphaproteobacteria; order Rhizobiales; family Devosiaceae; genus JACKJF01. The sequence continues at coordinate 4,077 of JACKJG010000016.1, forward strand.
GAAAACGGGGGTCAAGAGCCAGTCGGAGCTGGCCCGATTCGTGTTCAGCCTTATGGAATCCGGTGGCACGGGCAGCGCGGACGCGGGGCAGAAATGGATTGCGGGCGGTCAACATCTGGAGCCCCTGGACTATCATTCGGTGACGTTGCCGGATGGCCGCGCGCTCGAGTACCAGATTATCGGCGATCCGAACGGCCGGACCATTCTTTTTCATGGCGGCGGCTATTCGTTTACGCGCTGGCCGGCCAGCGCCGAGCGGCAACTCAAGCTGCTGGGCATGCGTGTTGTCACGCCCGTTCGCCCCGGCTACGGGAACAGCTCCCCTTTGCCGCGCAAGGCCGACCGGGCGGCAATCTTTGCAGATGACACGGCGTTTTTGCTGGATGAATTGGGCGTTGCTGCCGCGCCGATGGTGACGATGTCGATCGATTCGCTGCACGGCTACATGCTTGATGCCCGCCATCCGGGGCGCCTGACGGCGATCATCGGGTGCGGGCCGGGATTTCCCATGCGGACGCGCCGTGATTTCGACCGGATGGGCAAGTGGTTCAGCTTCGTTTACGCCAACGCGCGCTATGTGCCCGCAGTCCTGCCGTATATCTCGATGGCCGGGCAATTGATGATCCGGCAGATGGGCAAGAAGGCGTTCATGCGGATGGTGCACGGAAGCAATCCAAAAGCGCGCCAGGTGTTGGAGGATCCGGAGGTCATCGAGGCGATCGAGGTGGGCTCGGATGTGGCTTTGTCCCGGACATTTCTGGGGCACGAGACATTTGCGGCGGAGGCGATCAGTTCCAGCCGCGACTGGAGCGACCTGATGGCGGCATGTGACTTGCCGCAGATCTTTTATGTCGGAGACGCCGATGCCTGTTTCCCGCAGGCGACCGTTGAGGAGGTCGAACGGGATTTTCCCAAGCTCGAAATCATCCATGATCCGGATATCAACGAGTTGATCTTCTTCACGCGCTGGCGTGACGTATTGGATCGGGTCGAGACCTACCTGCCTGCCGGCCGGCCATCCTATTTTGGCGAGACGTGGGCGGCACGCAGCGATCGCAAAAAGGATGACGATGGTCGTTGCCAAGACAGGTTGACCGACGGCTAGGCGCGGCGTTGCTTGGCTGGCAAGGGTGAACGACCGGCCAGTTATGCGACCCCGCCTGCGGGCGGGGTCGCACTTGAATTGAATTCGCCCAGATTGCGCTCGTTGCGCGCGCTCCGCAAAACCCCATCAGAAATCACTTGCTGACCGATCAATCGGTCAGTATATTGGACCTTCGAAGGCCAGCCGGTTTGTGTGTTTGTGGGCCGAGTGAACGGAATTTTGCCAATTACGGAGGGGACGGAATGGCCAGAGGTGAAGACACGAGAAACCGGATATTGGACGCTGCCATCGGGTTGTTGGGCGAAGCGGGGATTGAGGGCTTTTCCGCCGCCAATCTTGCCGCGGTCGCCGGTGTCAGCAAGGCAAACCTCTTCCATCATTTCGAAAGCCTCGATCAGATCGTGCTCGAAGCGTTCGAACGCTTTGCGCTGAACATGCCGATGATGACGCCGACAGAGGACATGGATCTGCGCGGCTGGCTGATCGGCATGGGGGACAGCATGTTTGGACTGGATGAACGCGAAAGCGAAGCGGTGCGCGCCTATTTCCTGTTCGTGGCCAAGGCGCTTTTTGACGAAAAGCTGCGCAAAACCGTGCTTGGAACGGTGGAACAGGCGAGCGCGATGATGATTGACATCGTTCGTCAGTTCAGCCGTGCGGGAACGAGTGACACCGAGGTCGAGGCACTTGGAAACCTGATTTTCACGACGGCCGACGGCATGGCGCTGCACTTTTTCGCCTTTCCTGAAAGGCGGCATCTGGTTGCCGCCGGATGGGGTGCGCTCGTCAATGCGGTCGCGCCGGAAAGATAAGGAGCAACAATATGAAAGCGCTGATAGTGGGGGCCGGAATCGCCGGCCTGGCCACGTCGAAGTTTCTCAGTGACATCGGTTGGGACGTCACCATCGTCGAAAAGGCCCACGGTCCCCGCACATCCGGCTACATGATCGATTTCGCCGGTTCGGGCTACGATGCCGTGGAACGTGCGGGGTTGTTGCCGCTCTTTCAAGCCAGGCATCACAATGTCGAAGCAGTGGAGTATGTCGACGAGACCGGCAAGACACGATCGCTGATCGACTATAACCTCACTCGCGAGTCGATGAATGGCCGGCTGCTGGCGCTGCTGCGTGGCGATATCGAGGCAATACTGCTTGAGGCACAGCCCAAGGGCGCGGACATTCGCTATGCGACGTCAGTCAAGGAGATCGTCCAGCACGAGGATCACGTCGAGGCGATGCTGACGGACGGCAGCCGGATGCAGGCCGATCTGCTTGTGGGAGCTGACGGAATTCACTCGCACGTCCGCGACCTCATCTTCGGACCTGAGGAAAAGTACCTGCGCTATCTCGGCTATCATGTCAGCGCCTTCATGTTCGATGACGACAGAATTGCGGCCGACCTCGATGGCGGGTTCAAGATTCTGACTGTGCCGAACCGGCAATTCGCCATCTACGCGCTTGATGACGGACGCCTGGCAAGCCTTGATGCACATACTGATGCTTCGCGGGAACGGCCGCGAGATCCGGCGAAAAAGATGCGTGAAGTCTATGGCGATCTCGGCTGGTATCTGCCGCGCGTGCTCGACCACGCGGATCGTTGCGACGACATCTACTACGATTTCATCGCCCAGGTCGAAATGGATCACTGGCATGAGGGCCGGGTGCTTCTACTCGGAGACAGCGCCTATGCGGTCTCGCTTCTTGCGGGTCAGGGTGCATCAATGGCAATCGGAGGCGCTTGGGTTCTGGCGCACCTGCTGGAGAATGCCAATGTGCCGGAGGCACTAGATGCGTTCGAGGCGAGAATGCGCGCCGACGTGCTGAAGAAGCAGGCTGCCGGCCGCAAGACGGCAAACTGGTTTGTGCCGCCCAACGAATTTCAGAACGTTGTCCGAGACCTTTTTCTCAACGCGACGCGTCTTCCGGGACTGAAGGGGCTTTTGCGCAATTTCTTCGCTCCGAGCCTGAAAAGCGTGGTCAGGGAATAGGCTGGCGGGCCGTGGCGTTCATGCGGCCGGCAGTGGCCGAGAACAGCACCGCCACGACGATCGCCAGAACGGCCATTGTCAGCCACATGACCATCCCGCCAAACTGGAACAGCAGGAAGCCGCCAAACAGGGGCGCAAAGGCGAAGCCGAAAATGTGAATGCTGGACGCTCCGACATAGGACCCCTTCATGTCGTCCGGTGCGAGATGATCGACGATGACGTTGAGCGTTGGAAACAGGATGGCTTCGCCAACCGAGAGCACCAGCATCGAGAGCACCAGATTGATGGTCGATTGCGGCGAGAGGAGCGCGAAACCGATGAAGCCGAAAGTGAATAGCGCCACGCCGATTGCGGCGCGGAAGAGCGGGGTCAGGTTTTCCGTCAGCTTGAGCAGCGGAAATTGCAGCGCCACGATTGTCAGCCCGTTGGTCAGGATCAGCAGGGCATAGGTTCCCGCCACATCCAGGAGACCGGAATGCCTCAGATATTGCAGCAGACCCGCCTCCGTCTGGCCGTAGGTTAGATTGGCCAGAAAGGTCGCAGCAACGAACATGAGAAAGATATGGTCGCGGCGTAAAACCGAAATGACGTCGCGCATGCGCAGGGCGGCGTTGATGCCGCTCCGGTGCGCCGGTCTTTCGAGACGGAAAATGATCGACGCCGCAATGAAATAGACGAAATAGACGAGGGCCACGAGGGCAAATGCCAATTGGGTGCCGGTCGCGCCGATGGCAACGCCGGCCAAGGGTCCAAAGGCGGCACCGACATTGAGCACGAAATAGCGCAGGTGCAGGGCCATGTCCTTGGCCTTTCGGTCCTCCAGCATGTCGGTCAGCAATGCACGGCCGGGATTTTCGATGACGGAGCGGGCGATCGAAGCACCCATGGTGGCGATCATGAAGATCGGGAGTTCTGCGGCGACGCTGAGCAGAAGCATGGAGACGACGTTGAGCGCGATGCCAATGAGCATCAGGCGGCGGCGGCCGTAGCGGTCAGAAAGGTAACCGACATAGAAGCCGAACAGAACGCCGATGGTGACGGCGATGGTCAGCATCAGGCCGATCTGAAATTCGTTCAGCCCGAAGCGCTGGTGAAGAATCAGCGCCAGGTAGGGCCAGGCCATGAAGAACGTGAAACGGCTGGCCATGGTTGCCAGAATGATCAGCCATACCGTCTTGTTGAATTGCCGGATGCTTGCCAGCATCGCAAAGCCCGCCTTGTTGTCCCACCGGCGGCGAAGCTATCCGGTCGGTTGGATTTTTCAAACAAAAAAGTTTAAAAAATTGCATCCCAAGGGTAGCGCGCAACCAGTCCGGCGATTATCTAGCGTGCAACCGGGAGTATGGATTTGTGACGGATTTTCATTCCTATTCGCCGCGCGAGGGTCACGGGCTAACCCACGATCCGTTCAAGGCGCTGATTTCACCCCGGCCGATCGGATGGATTTCGACGGTCGGCAAGAATGGTGTGAACAATCTGGCGCCCTATTCGTTCTTCAATGCGGTATGCGCTGCCCCGCCGATGATCATGTTTTCGTCGGACGGCTTCAAGCATTCAGCGACGAACGCCATCGAAACGGGCGCTTTCGTGCACAATATCGTCAGCCTGACCCTTGCGGACCGGATGAACCTGACCAGCCAGAGTGTTGATGAAAATATCGACGAATTCAGCCATGCCGGGCTCGATTGGGTTGCCGGTGATGTGGTCGATGCGGTGCGGGTCAGAGACGCGCTGGCCTCAATGGAATGCGTGGTCACCGGGCATCAGATTCTCAAGGATCGGCACGGACAGGACACCCAAAGCGTCATGGTGATCGGGGAAGTGGTGCGGGTCCATATTCAAACGTCGATCCTGAGAGACGGAATGGTCGACGAGCTGGCGCTCGACATGATTTCGCGTCTTGGATACCGGTCCTACGGGCATACGCGTGAGATTTTCGAAATGGTGCGGCCACAGGCCAGGACCTGACGCGCCAGTTCAGATTGCCCGGTCTTTCAGCGCCTGGTGCAGGTCCGAGAGGTCCCGGGCCAAATCGCCCGCAATGTCGAGCCGCGGTTCGGGGAGTGGGGGACGGACTTTTTCCAGCTGGGACAAAAGCGGTGCCGGGTCGATGCCGAGTTCGGCACATAATCGTTCCAGGACTGGCTGCGGATCAGCACAAAAAGTGTCGTAGTCGAACAGAACGATGTTTTCCCTCTCGGACCCAAGGACATGCCTGTAGGCAGCAAGCCAGTAGCGGGCCCAATAATCGGCATGGCGGCCGGTGAAAGGCTGCCAATCCGGGGCGTCCTGAAAGCCGATGAGCCGGTGCAGCGCTCCAAATTCGAAATGGCCGAGATCGCGCATATAGCGTTCGGCGAAGCGGTCGTCGCCGTGCCGGCGCATGAAGTTTTCGTCCTGACGCATCAGCGAGGCGATATGAGAAAATGGATTTCGGATCGGCACGATGATGCGCGCATCCGGCTCGTGCCGGATCAGCCAGTCCATGCGTGAGATGTTGGCATTGTTCTTGGCAAGATAGCGGGACGCCTGCGGGTCGGCGCCGGACCTGCGGCGGGCGAGTACGAGCTTGACGCGATGCCGGCGGTAATAATCATCGAACTGGCCGTGCTGTTCTTCCGCACCCCAGACCGAGATGAATTGTCCGGAATAATGGTTCTGCCAGAAGGCATGCCAGATCGCTTCCTCGAACGCTTCGGCACTGTCTTCGCTGACGTCGAGGCCATCGGCATGGGCGCGTTCGCGGCTTTGAGCCCGCTTCTCGAACCGGCGGGACCATTTCTGCCAGGTGAGCGGCGCAAACAGGACCGGCATCTGCCGGTAGGTATGGCTGGCAAATTCCGGATGTTCCGACAGAATTGTCAGCAGCAGCGTGGTGCCGGCACGCGGTAGCGAGGTCACATAGGCTGACGGGCCGGGAGTGAAGCCGGCAAGATCGGTTTCGTTGTTGCGATCTTCGCGCGCCGACAGATCGAGCTGAAGCGGAATGTTTGAAAAGGCAAGGCGGTGAAAGATCCGATCCAGCACCGAATAGCCGGATGGTTTGGTCATGCGCGGCGGAACAGGGCGAACGGTACGATGAACAGGACGAGCGCCAGAACGAGGAAAGGCCAGGAGGTCAAGGTTTCGACCAGGGCCTGCCCTTGCGGATGGTCCAGAAGGTTGAGGGCGAGATAGGCAACCAAAACCGGTGACAGGCAGAACCCAAGGCGCACGAAAAGCGATGCGCTACCTTTGAAGAGGCTGATCGCTGCTGCCCGCGCTGCCCGCTCCTTGTCGTCGTCGCTCAGGTTCTTGGCCATCAGGCGTGCCGAAGCCCGGCCGGTTTCATCCAGCATGGCCCGCGCAACGCCAAGGCTTCCGGAGCGCTCGAACAGGAGCGCGGAAAAGGCCAGGGCGATGATGGCGGCGGCAATGGCAAGCATGGATCAGGCCTGTTTGTGGTCCGAGTCGGGCTGGGGCGCAGCCGGCTTGCCTTTCAGGAGGCGTTTGACCGGGTACCAGACGAACCCGACGACGGCCATGATGGCGGCAACGACGATGGCGACCAGCGTTCCAATGGCGGAAAGACCTGCGCCCGGTCCGATATAGGCAAAGGCGGGTTCAACGGACAGCGCCGCGAACAACAGGGCAAGCGGTACCAGCTTCTTCATTCGATCTCACGCACTCAGTTTCCAACGGGATTGTCAGTATGAAAGCTCATGCTGAACAAATCGTAGCGAATGGCTTTGGTTCTGCCGTTCTCGGTAACGTCTGGCAGCGAGGACAGATCGTGCAGGTTGTCGTAGGCTCGCAGAACGGCTCCGGATTCTGCATCCAGTTCAAGGGCTTGTCCGGCTTCAGAGAAAGCGGCAAGCAATCGTGAACCATCTTTGGAAATATCGATATGCCCGGCGCGATTGGACACAATCGCGGCATATTCGGACGGAGTTTGCACATTAGGAAACAAGGTGTGTTCCCTGCCGGTCGCAAGGTCGATGATCACGATTTCTGCCGGCATTTGTCCGTCCTGGCGTTCACCGGTCGTGCCGCCCCAATTATCGAACAGGACGATGCGGGTGTCATCGAGGAACCGGGCGGCGTGCTGTTGCAGGAAGTTGCCGCGAATGACGTGGCGGATCGTGCCGGTCTTCACGTCGAGTATGGCAAGGGCCGAAAGGTTTCGCAGCGACAGGAGCAGGTCACCCTTTTCCGCGATGCCGGGAAGCGTTGCGGGAACCACGTCGATATTATTCAGGTGCAGCCAGTCGCACGGATCAGAGGTTTCGCCGACAAACTGGATGTAGGGTGAATTCAGGAAGGCGTCGACCAGGCTGAAGCTTTCCAGAACCCGGCCATCTTCGTCCAGGTGCTCGATGGACGAGAGCATCTGCGCGTCGTCGGGGCAATCCAGATTGTCGAGGCCGGTTGCCTGTTCGATCTTCGCGCGGACGTCGCCGAGTTCGAGCGCGGGAACCCAGGCAGTCTGATCGGAATTGAGGTGGGCCCAGTGGTGGGCGTAATCAAAGCGGAACCAGACCGGGCTACCATCCGGTGCTATGCGGCCAACGCCGGTTCCATAGGGAAAGACCGGGCCATGGGCCTGAAAGGTAACCAGAAGATCGCCATTGTCATAGGCTTCGACCCCAATGGGCCTGGTGTTCTTGAGTGGATTGAAGTCCAGGCTTTCGTAGGGTTTCGTGATGATGGGATCGGCGTAGATCGCCTCGGGCCGATAGGGAATTGACGCCAGAATCTCGCCATCGGAATCCATGGTGACGGCCAGGCAGCCATGGTCCGGGCATTGCCCGAGAAACTGATTGAGGCCACCGCCGATCAGGAACGTCTCGCGGCTCGAAATGTCTCCGGCATTCGTCATGCGGCTTGGCAAGGGCAGCGGGAATGGGCTGACGCCGGACGCCTCACCCCAATAGGGTGGAGCGAATGCCTCATACCAGATTGATCCCGCCGTTTTCACGGCATCGTGCACCTGTGGGGCAGGCGGCAACCGGTTGGCGGCGGCGAAAAGGCCCCAGGCAAGGCCTGCCACAAAAATGGCGGCCACGAACAGAATGGCAGGAAGGGACTTGAACATGGGCAAACCGGGCGCTTGTTGCGCCCAGTCTAGCCAGCGCAGGTTATCGAACTATTGCGTAATACGGGCTGCGACGATTTCGTTGGCAATGGCCTGGAACACGGCATCGAGCTCGCTTGGCACACTTGGAAAATAGGCGTGACCTGAAGATGTCGCGCAGGTTTCCAGCATCGTGCGTGTCGAGTTGTTCGGCGGGCTGAGACCGATCGTATAGACGGTGATGTCTTCGGCCTTGGCATTGGCGCAGCTTTCAAGAGTGCGATTGTCCATTTCCGCTTCGAGCTGCGAAGTTGTCCAGCCGACGGCACCCAAACGCCCGTTCCAGGGATAGCCATAAGCGGAATACCAGTAGGCACCGTTGATGTTATTGGATGCGGAGGTGGTATTCTCGCCGTCGGTCATGATGATCATGACTTTGGAGAGATCATCATCGTATGCGCCGCCTTCATTAAACGGCTGGGTGGGCGACAGGACCCGGAAACCCCAGATCGTGCCCTGATGAATATTGGTGCCGCCACTGGCCGACATGGCGTTGATCTGGTCGATCACGTCCTGCTTGGTGTCGGTCAGAGGCAGAATTTCAGTCGCCGGGCAATCGTCGTTCGGTCCGCTTCCATAGGCTGTGTTCTGCGGTGAGTATTTGCACAGGCGTTCCTGACGTTCTCTGGTGCTGAGCCCGTTTACGCTGGGGCAGGAATTGGCCGTGTCCGACATGTAGGAGTTCGCGTAGTTCGCATCGTTGCTTCGCTCATCGGGCATGAAGAGTGGTGTGAACTGCGTGTTTTTGTTGGATGCGGTCGGGGTCGTGTCGTCGGTGTCAAGATGCTTGCCGGTGCCGGTTGAGTAATGTGCCCTGGCCTCGACGCAGCCCATCCAGTCAATGCCGATCTGATTGTAAAGCGAAAGGCGGTTCACCGGACCTGTGTATGGCGTTGATTCGTCGTCATCGCTGTCAAAATTGTCATTGCCGATATCATTCTGTCCGGCCACATCCATCCAGGCTGCGGCATTGTTGTGTTTGCCGACATTGACATAGGAGGTGAACGGCACGACGCCCATCTTGACGTCGGTCGTCGCACTGACATTGGCCATCAGCGTATTGGTTGCGTTGATGGCCGCCGTCTTGAGATTGGTCATGCGCGAATAGTCGGCCATCGAACCCGAATTATCGAGGACGAGAACGATTTCCTGATGGGTCGCCTTCTTGGTCACCTGGGAGGCGATACGCGCGGTAATATTGTCGATGCCGACCAGCGATACGAAATAGAGCGGGATATCAATCTTGGCCTGCAGGAACAGAATGCCCGCGCTTTCGTCCTCATCGGCGGTTTCGATCGTGATCGTGAGACCATTGACCGCGGCGATCTGATTGATGAGGTCCTGGGCCTGGCTTTTGAGCTGCGCCTCGGTCTTGGTCAGAATGAGCGGCTGAAGCGCCAGTGTCGTGGTGTCGAGCGCCTGCTGCACGATGGCCCGCGTATTCTGAACGTTCACATAGTCCACCACCGCGCCCGCCGTTGCCGTGAGCGACACCGCCAGCAAGCCGAACAGGGCGGCGAAATAGCCGTCCTCGTTGCGGGCAAATTTCTTCAATAGGGGACGGAAACCGCGCATTTCCTTGCCTTCGGGTGGATATTGTTCCGGAGGCTAGCGGGAAAACTCTAAAAACTGTTTATGCACTGGGCGGCGGTTTCAGCGATGGGCGTAACATCCTGTTTACCACCGGCGCGCACGCTTTGGGCCGTGCGCGCCGATCCCATTGTCAGGCCGCGCGGCGCTTCGCGACGTTTTCAGCGAGGCCTGCAAGGATCTGTTTAGTGCTGTCCCAATCGATGCAGGCATCGGTGATCGACTGGCCATAGGTGAGTCCGGAACCGGGCTTCAGGTCCTGACGGCCTCCAACCAGATTGGACTCGATCATCACGCCCACAATGCGCTTGTCTCCGCCCGCGATTTGCTGGCCGACCTCTTCGAGGACCAAAGGCTGGCGATTGTGGTCCTTGGATGAATTGGCGTGGCTGGCGTCAATCATGATGGACTGGGCGAGCCCGGCTTTTTCAAGCGCCGCAGCAGCGTTATCAATGCTCCGGGCATCGTAATTTGTGCCGGCGGTGCCGCCCCTCAGAATGATATGACTGTCTTCATTGCCACGGGTCGCCGCGATGGCCGCCTCGCCGGATTTGGTGACCGCGAGAAAATGGTGGGGATGACTGGCCGCGCCCACCGCATCGATCGCGATCTTGACGTCACCGGAAGTGCCATTCTTGAACCCGATGGCGCAGGAAGAACCGGAGGCCAGTTCACGGTGGACCTGGCTTTCCGTCGTGCGCGCGCCGATCGCTCCCCAGCTGACAAGGTCGGCAATGTATTGCGGGGTGGTCATGTCGAGGAATTCGCAGGCGGCGGGCAGGCCGAGCGCGTTGATGTCGTGCAGCAGGCGGCGGGCAACTTTCAGCCCTTTGGTGATGTTGAAGGAACCATCGAGGTCGGGATCGTTGATCAGGCCCTTCCAGCCGATCGTGGTGCGTGGCTTTTCGAAATAGACGCGCATCAGGATTTCGAGATCGTCCGACAGCTCTTCGCGCAACGCCATCAGGCGATTGGCGTAGTCCATGGCGGCTTCGGGGTCGTGGATGGAACAGGGCCCAACGACAACGATCAGCCGGTCGTCGAGGTGATGCAGGATGTTGTGCACCCGGGTGCGCGTGAACGAGACGAGATCGTATACATCGTCGGTGCGCGGTGTCTCGGCCATGATGTCGAGCGGGGTGGGGATCGGGTAAATCGAGGCGATCCGCACATCGTCGGTGGTTCGGCTCATCTTGGTTTCCTCCTTGCTGGCGGTTTCGCCCGGTCGAACGCGGCCAACAAAAAAGCCGCTCCAAAGGGCGGCTGGCGGGTTTCTTGAAGTTTTTGGGTTGGTCAGATCAGACAGGACCCCTCTTCCGCCAGCGGCCGGGAATAAAAGGCGTACCAAAAATAATAGTTGGCGGAATGGGTCATGGCGCGCATTAAACACGAAAAGGTTGGGCTGTCACCCTTTTTTCACTCCGGTGTGCCAGCAAGGCCAAATGACGCGCTCTTGACAATGCCGCTGTGCACGGTCCCCAATCGTGCCGTGGGAAAGTTCTGGGCCGTGTTGTATCATGCCGGGAGCAGCGCATGGAATCCTATGAACTCGTGGTGATTGGCAGCGGGCCTGCGGGCCGCAGGGCGGCGATACAAGCGGCCAAGCTCGGGCGCTCGGTTTTGGTGATCGAGAACAGATTGCGGGTGGGCGGCGTTTCGGTTCACACCGGCACCATTCCGTCCAAGACCTTGCGCGAAACGGTTCTCAATCTTTCCGGCTGGCGCGAGCGCGGCTTTTACGGGCTGGCCTATCGGGTGAAGAAGGATATCGAGGGCAAGGATCTCGGCGTCCGGCTGACCAAGACACTCGATTATGAAATCGACGTGCTCGAGCACCAGTTTGCGCGCAACGGCGTCGAGACCATGGCGGGCGCCGCGAGGTTCATCGATCCGCACATTATCGAGGTTTCCTGTGCGGACGGCGAAACCCATCGGATCAATGCCGAGCGGGTGGTGATCGCGGTGGGAACGGTGCCGCACCGGCCCGACAATATTCCGTTTGACGGCGACAGGGTTGTCGACAGTGACGACCTGATTTCGCACACGCGCGTGCCGCGTTCGCTGGTCGTGGTCGGGGCAGGTGTGATCGGCGTTGAATATGCCACGATCTATTCCGCGCTGGATGTGCCGGTGACCATTGTCGAGCCACGCGAGGGTTTTCTCGAATTCATCGACCGTGAGATCATCGGTGAGTTCGTGCACGAATTGCGCAACCGGGGCGTCAATCTCAGGTTGGGATCAAGCCTTGACCGAGTCGAACATGACGATCACGGCGATCCGATTGCGATCCTGAGCGATGGGCGACAGATCAAGACCGGGATGCTGCTTTACGCGGCGGGCCGGATGGGCGCGACGGCGAAACTCGGTCTCGAAACCTGCGGCCTCGAGGCGGATAAGCGCGGCAGGCTCAAGGTCGATCCGGTGACCTGCCAGACCGAGGTGCCGCATATCTATGCGGCGGGCGACGTGATCGGGTTTCCCTCACTGGCGTCGACCTCGATGGAACAGGGGCGGATTGCTGCGTGCCATGCGTTCGGTGCCCCTATGCCGCCAACGCCGCAATTCTTCCCCTATGGCATCTATGCCGTGCCGGAAATTTCGATGGTCGGGCTGACCGAGGAAGAGTGCAAGCAAAAGGGCATCTCGTATGAATGCGGGATCGCCCGCTTCCGAGAGACCTCACGCGGGCACATAATGGGATTGCAGTCCGGCATGATGAAGATGCTGTATTTTTCGCTCTCAAGGACCTGAAGCTTCTGGGCGTGCACATCCTTGGAGAAGGTGCGACGGATTCGTCCACATCGGGCAGGCTGTGCTCAATCTGGGCGGCACGCTCGATTATTTCGTCGAGAACACGTTCAACTATCCAACCCTCGCCGAAGCCTACAAGATTGCTGCGCTCGATGCCTATAATCGGATGCCGGCATTATGAGGCCGGGATTGCGCCGCCGTGGCCGCAAACGCAGTGTTCACTGAATCCGGACTGGTTGAAACGATTGTTCACACTATCTGCGGTGCAGTCATTTCACCCGGTTCTACCGGTTTTGAATGGAGGCATTCATGTCCATCCGTCCCGTCCGCAAAACCAGCATGGCGCAGCCCACCATCGAGGGGGCAGGCGTCAATCTTCACCGTGCCTTCGGGTTTCACAATCCACGCGAGCTCGATCCGTTTCTCCTGTTTGACGATTTCCGTGGCGACAGTCCTGACGACTATCGCAAGGGTTTTCCCTGGCATCCGCATCGCGGTATCGAGACGATTACCTATGTTCTCGCCGGAACGGTCGATCATGGCGACAGCCTTGGCAATTCCGGCACGCTCGGAGCCGGTGACGTGCAATGGATGACGGCCGGGTCCGGCATCATGCATCAGGAAATGCCCAAGGGAAACGAAAAGGGCCAGATGCACGGGTTTCAGCTTTGGGCCAATCTGCCGGCCTCAATGAAAATGTCGTCGCCCCGCTACCAGGACATCGAAGGCAAGGATATTCCGGAAATCACCGATGACGACGGCACAGTCGTGCGCGTGATTGTCGGAGACTTCTGGGGCAAGAAGGGCCCGGTCGATGGCATCGCCGCCGAACCGCAATATCTCGATATTTCGGTGCCACCGGGCGTGAAAAAGGTCTTCAAGGTGGACACCTATGCCAACACGTTCGCCTATGTGTTCGCTGGATCGGGCACGTTTCGCGATGCGTCGGCACCGGTCGGGGTTCTGACCGAGAAGGAACTGGACGGTCAGGAAGTGCATGTGCGCGACCGGACCGGCAACCGGACGCTGGTCTATTTCGATGGTGGTGACGAAGTTGTGGTGCAGGCCTTTGACGAGGGTATGCGGTTCCTGTTGATCTCGGGCAAGCCGCTGAAGGAGCCCGTGGCCTGGCATGGGCCGATCGTGATGAATACGCGCGCAGAGCTGATCCAGGCGATGAGCGATTTGCAGCAGGGTACGTTCATCAAGGAATCGGCTGCCGACTGGCACAGTTAGGAGCGTTTCCAGGCGAAGTGGATGCCGGTTCGCCGGTTCGGAAACGCGACTAATCGAAGAATCGAATAGCTAGGCCTTCGGCTCTTTCCACAAGTCCGGGAATCGGATTGAGCTTGGCTCATGTCCGATTCCCATCTTCGCTTTTCCGGTCTCGACGAGCAGGCCCAACGCGCTGCGCTGGAAGGCATTATCCGGCAAAGCGAGTTGCACATGCGATTGCTTGCCGGGCTGCGTGACCTCGATCTGCCCGATTGGCTGCTCGTGTCCGGCATCCTTTACAACTACGTCTGGAACGTTCTGACCAACAATCCATCCCTTCATGGTGTGCGGGACGCGGACGTGTTCTATTTCGACGCTACCGATCTCAGCTATGAGGCGGAAGACCGGCGCATCCAGCAGGTCAATGCGCGATTTGACGGCTTTCCGGTTCCGGTTGAATTGCGCAATCAGGCACGGGTGCATCTTTGGTATGCCGACAAGTTCGGCGCGCCTTTTTCTCCTTTGCGGAATTCAGCCGAAATGCTTGATCGCTTTGCCAGCAGGACGCACGCAGTGGGTGTGCGTCTTGAGGCCGATGACAGCATGACGATTGTTGCGCCATTCGGGCTGGACGACATGTTTTCGTTTCGGGTCGTGCCCAACCATTCCTGCGCCAACGAGCGCGCGCACCACGAAAAGGGGGAGCGCGCCATGCGCCAATGGCCGGAAATCACCTTCCAACCCTGGTGAGGGCATGCGCCACCGGGTTGATTTCCGCAGCCAAATAACGTCAGACTTGGGGCCGGACGAGGCGCGGCAAATGCGGTTGCCGCAATATGGAGACGAGGACATGAATTTCTTTGGTATATCAATAAAGAAGCTGGCGCTGCCGCTTGGGCTTGGCGCGGCAATTGCCCTGGGGGCTGCCGGTGGTGCATTGGCGCAATCCCCGCACGAGCGTTGTGCCATGGAGGCGGCAAGCCCCTATGAAGCCGGTTATCGCGATGTCGGGGTCGAGGCGCGCGACATGGATGTCAACGAAGCCATCCGGGCCTGCAAGGCGGCGCTTTCCGCATCGCCGACGGCGGTCGAGGTAAAGGCCTGGCTTGGCCGCGCCTATTATGTTGCCAATGACGTCCAGACGGCGCTGCCCTATTTGCGCGAGGCGGCCGACGGCAACAATCCGGTTGCCCTGCAATTGCTTGGCGACATGATGATTACTGGTGAAGGGGTAACCACCGACATGGAAGGCGGTGCGGCCCTGCTGCAGCGCGCTGCGGATCAGGATTATGCTCCGGGACAGAATTCGCTTGGCCTGTCCTATGATTTCGGCGAAGGCGTCGAACAGGATTACGGCAATGCCGCCTACTATTATCTTGCGGCGGCCAAGAATGGTCTGCCACGCGCCATGTCCAATATCGGCCTGATGTATCAGGACGGGCTTGGCGTGCCGCAGGATTACGTCGCCGCGGCGGCCTGGTTCCTGCGCGCTTCGGATGCCGGCGATGCGGCGGGTATGGTCAATCTGGGCAAGGTCTATCAGGATGGTCTGGGTCTTGATCCGGACCCCGAAAAGGCCTTCCAGTATTACAAGATGGGCCACGATGCCGGGGATCTCTACGGCACGAACAATCTTGGGTTCATGTATGAGACCGGACTTGGTGTCGAGCAGGATCTCGGACTTGCGGTGCAATATTATCAGGAGGCCGCCGATGAGGGCCTGGCGCTGGCACAGCACAACCTCGCGATCCTTTATGAAGATGGCCGCGGGGTGAAGCAGGACCTGCAAAAGGCCTTCCAGCTTTACACCCAAGCTGCCGAGAACGGGGAGACCCGTGCTCAGGTCAATCTCGGTCTGATGTATCTGGATGGACGCGGCACCGACGCCAATTACGATCTGGCCTATTACTGGACCAATGAAGCGGCCCAGAGTGGACACGCCATCGCCATGAACAATATGGGCTATATCTACGAGAATGGCCTTGGCGTAGACAAGGACCTCGAAACCGCACTGCAATGGTATCAGGAATCAGCGGGCCGTGGTTACCAGCCGGCGGCTGAAGCGGTGCAGGCGCTGACCGAGATCATCCGCAATGGCGGTCAGGGCAATAGCGGCGGCAAGGTCAAGAACAAGTAGGCCGCGATATCAGAAGGATGAAGGCTGGTTCCACCGAACCAGCCTTTTTCTTTGCCTAATTCGTGCCTATGTCGAGCCATCCAAGGATCGTCTGCAGGTCGATCATGCGTTGCGCTGTCATTTGCAGCTGGCAACTCGAGTAGAAGATGCTCCGGATCGTGCCTTCTTCCCAGAACCCGTATTCGAAACCACAACTGGCGTCGCGCCAGTCGATCCACTTGCGTTGGGCGTCGCGCAATAGCTCGAACTGGGCCGGTTCGAGATTTTGCTGCAGGGTCTTGTAGTAGTCGTTGAGCTTTCGATCCCACCACAGGGTCTCGCGATAGGCGCAATTGCTCATGCCCTGGGTGGATTGATTTGCCATGGATTCCTGCTGGCAGGCTTCCGAGACGGTGCCGATACAATTGTAATAGGTCAGGTGCAGATCGGGGTTTCCGTCCCAGCTTGCTTCGATTTTTCTGAAACAGGCTTCGATGCGTTCGCCATCACCGGGCCTGATCTGGTCGCCTGTTTCGAGATCCTGCGCGGTGGCTGCGGTGCAAAGCGCGAGCCCCAGAGCCATAGCGGTCAGATAACGAATTGGTTCTGCAGGCATGGTTCCCCCCGATCAGACGCAGAAATTGAAGCATAGCGGTGGATGGGTGCCAATCACAGCCTTTCCTGTCCGGATTGGGCAGCTGGCGATTGTCTAGGATCCCGCCGCGTGACACGATCTTGCCGCGGTGCATGTCGCACCACGGAGTTTGAATTCATGACCCTGACGCTGATCGTTTTGCTGGTGCTGGCTCTTTATGTGTTTCAGTTGTTTCTGCAGGAGACTTCTGGAAGCCGGATGAATGTCGGCACGATCGTTGGAACGCGTGATGAGCCGCTCAAGCTGTCCGTCGTTGCCAGCCGCCTCGATCGTGCCAAGAACAACATGCTCGAGGCTCTGCCGCTATTTCTGGGCATTTCGATGCTGGTTTTCGCCAAGGGCGGCGATATGAGCCTGGCGACGAATGCCGCGCTCGGATTTCTGATTGCCCGCGTGCTCTACATACCCGCCTATGTCAGCGGCCTGCCGTGGCTTCGCTCGCTCATCTGGGTCGCGGGAATGGGGTGCATGTTCCTCATGGCGCTGACCGTGATTTGACGCCTGACTGACTAGCCGGTGCGTCGGAGGGTGAGGCGATAGAGCCAGACCAGCATGAAGAGGTGGGTAACGAGTCCCGCACACAGGATTGCCCAGAGCGGAAGGCCGGGAATCCCAGCCGGGTTGATCAATTCGCCGATCCAGAAGCTTGGCAGGGGTGCCGCGAGATAGCGCCAGAACGAGGGGATGAGCGCCAACAAAGGCGCCATGGAGAACAGGTTCACCACCTTGGTCAGGGCCAGTCCTTCGACCTTGTTGCGGGCCAGCGCGGGGAAGATGAACGCAATGCTGATCGAGAACAGGGCGACGAGGATTGCCATGAATAAGATCAGGAAAATCCCGAGATGTGGTGTGAACACGAAGCCGTTGACGACCGAGATGAGGAAGGTAACCAGCACCGTCGCGATGGTGCGATATTGCAGGTAGGCGCCCTTGCCGAACGGTGTGATCTCGATGGCCATCAGGGTCGCTTCGTCCCTGTCTTCGAGAAAGAGAAAACCGGTGATCCAGCCGATCAGGATCGCGGGCAGAACCAGAAGCATGGGCGAGGCCCAGAGGACGAGATCGGGAATGCCGAACATGCCCATTGCCCAGGCGTTGATGGGGGCACGGAAAGCTGGAAAAAGAATGGTCGGCAAAACGGCAAGGGCCATGCCGAAGATCAGTGTGGGATCGCGGCCGGCATTGCGGGTGTCCGCACCCAGAAGGGTCCAGAAGCGCTGCGGGGTCAGCCGGGCCCCGTTTGACGATGTGCCGGGGAAATCGGTTTGCGTGCTCATGAACGTCCAAACTCCTCTTCCAGCCGCTTTGTGGCATACCAGACGGCAAGGGTCGTGCCTGCCAGCGAAGCGGCAAACATGATGGCAATTTCGAATCCCGTGTTTGTGGCTGCGCCCGTTGCCACCATGATCAGGCGCAGGTCGGCTGCGGGTGGCCATAGCATGGCCCAAACCGGCATTTGATCCAGAAAGGCCAATCCGGCCGGAATGACGAAGGGCGCCAGAATACCGGCTGCGCCCATAAGATACGAGGTGACGGTCTTGAAATAGAGAGCCGTTGGCACACCAAGCGCGATGAATTGCACCGAAGAAATCAGCGCGATGGTCAGGAGCAACACGTGGTTGACGCCCGCCGGGATCAGGAACGAAAGGATAGTGACCGCGACGATGGATATGGCTGCCAGGGATATGGCCTTGGCGGAAAAATAGTCGAACGCCGAGACGGGGGTGACGCCCAGAGCCATGCGGGTGGCTTGACCCTTTTCGAGCATCATCAGGGCGCCGAGAAAGAAGAAGCCGACCGCTGCCGGGTCGGTGTAGATGATCAGGGCCGGCAGCCACACTGGAAAGAATGGCGCCAGGTACATCAGGGTGACAACATAGAAGAGCACCACGACGCCATAGGCAATATAGATGCCGTAGCGTTGCTGGAGGCGGACCTCGTTGGTCAGAAGGGCGGGAAGCGTGCTCATTGGGCGGCCTCACCAATCGCGCCGCCGGTCGCCTTGATGAAAACGTCGTCCAGGCTGGCTTCGAGCGTATGCATGGAGGCGATCCGGTCCGCCTCGAGCAGGTCCATGAATTGCCGGTTGGTGCCAAGTCCCTGCATCGAAAATTCGTGGCGTTTGATCTTGTCACCGTCCCGCGCATCAACCGCGAGATAGCGTCGGCCGAACTCTCGCTTGAGGTCGGCGGGCGTGCCGGAGACCGGAATATTGCCGCCACTCAGAAATCCGACCCGGTCG
The DNA here is from genome assembly GCA_020638065.1 of Hyphomicrobiaceae bacterium. Lineage (GTDB taxonomy): Bacteria > Pseudomonadota > Alphaproteobacteria > Rhizobiales > Devosiaceae > JACKJF01. The sequence continues at coordinate 22,851 of JACKJG010000016.1, forward strand.
CAGACCTCGTCGGCCTCGGTCATATTGTGCGTGGTCAGAAAGATGGTCTTGCCTTCGCTTTTCAGCCTCAGGATCAGTTCGCGGGTGATGCGGGCACGGGCAGGGTCCTGCCCGGTCGTTGGTTCGTCGAGAAACAGCAATTCGGGATCGTGCAACAGTGCGCGGCAAAGGTTGAGCCGCATCTTCATGCCCTTGGAAAAGGTTTCGACCCGCTGATCGGCGGCGTCCTGAAGATCGACCATCGTGAGGACTTCTTCCGGCGTTCGTGTGGGGCGGTCATAAAGCGCCGCGAAGAGCTTCAGGTTTTCGCGGGCGGTCAAGCGCAGATAGAGTGTCGGCAATTCGAAGCTGACCCCGATGCGCTCATAGATGGCGCGGCCGAGCGAGGAGACATCTTCTCCAAAGAGGCGAGCCGAACCGGAAAAGCCAGACAGAAGACCCATCAGGATTTTCTGAGTGGTTGATTTGCCGGCCCCGGACGGGCCGAGCAGGCCGTAGACCTCACCGCTGGCAATCTCGAACGAGAGGTGGTTCAGGGTGGCCGAATTGGCGCCCGGATAGGTGAATGCCAGATCGCTGACACTGATCATGATTTGGGTCCTTCAACGAGACGGGCCACGAACATGTCACGCAACAACGCCATGGTTGCGTCATAGGTTCCGGCCGCTTTGAAATGCTCTTCCTGCAGAGCTACCGAGAGCATGATTGCGAGCAGGTTTTCGAGAGTTTGGGCGTCGGCGCACGGCAGTTGGTACCGCGATTGTAGAAGCGCCGAGACGTCGCGCATGAATTCGTGGTCGCGCCGGTTGTTTTCGGCGATGTGCTCGGGAGACACCTTGCGCATCAGATGCAGGATTTCCCCGCGGTCGCGGACGACCCGCAGAACAGGGTCGCCTTCGGTCCGGTCCCGCATGAAATCGAAAAAGCGCCCCAACACTGCCGGGGCGTTTCCGGTTTCGGCCTTTAGCATGGCCATCATGTCGCGCTTGTGCATGAGATCGCGGTCATCGGCGATGGCCATGAACAGATCCTCTTTGGACGCAAAGAAGGCGTAGAACGATCCCTTGGCGATGCCGACATCGGCGCAAATGTCGCCCACCCGCGCTGCGCGGACGCCGGTGCGGGAGAAATGCGTCATGCCCCGCTCCATCAATTGAGCGCGGATGCGCTCTTTTTCCGTTTCAGTGAATGCCTTGGGCATGTTGGTTCGGCCGGTTCGAATTCCCTGATCTGTCGCGTTTCCGGACCGGAAATCTGTCCTGTTTATCCCGGGACCGCTCCAGACGCACTGCGAAGCTTACCGTTCACAGCGTGGTGTTGCGTCCTTCGGTATCACGCAATGACCAATCTAGTCAAATGGTCATTGCTTGGAGAGGTTGGGTGAGGGCAAGATTGAGACGGCAAGGTGGAGGCGGGGGGGAAGTGGAGGTGCGGAGTTGGAGACGGGAGAGGTGGAGGTGTGAAGGTGGAGGTGCGGAAGACGGGCCTGGGAAGACGGGACGAGGAGATATGGGGATTTCGAAGGGGCGGTTCTGGAGAGGAAATGGAGGCGAGTGATGCAGAGAGTGTGTTGGGCACCAGACATGGGGGCACAACGAAAGAGCTGGATGCGGCGCGCGCAGAGGGCGAGCAGCACCAACCTGCCACAAAGAGCGGCAAATCGGATGGACTTGCCATGTCACCGGGTTCAGCCGCGCGCAAGAAACCTGTTGAATGCGCGCTCGCCGTCTTTTGAGAACAGAACAGCGCGGGTCGAGCTGTCGCGGCGGGCCCAACCAAGGTCCTCAATGTGTGTCAAGATGGCCCGTCCGAGGCTTCCGGCCAGATGCGATGTGCGCTCGCTCCAGTCGAGGCAATCGCGACAGAGCGGCGCGCGGGCACGCGACAAGGTCTCGATATCGATGCCGAAATCGTGCATCGCCTCACGGCCCTTTGCCGTGAGGTGAAGCTCGCCGTCCCGGTGTACGAGATATCCGGAATCCGAGAACCGGCCGTAAAGACGCGTGCCCATTTCTCCCGCCAAGTGATTGTAGCAGACTCGCGCCTTCTTCATTGCAATGTCACGCGGCCCGGTGCGGGTGCGCAGATGGCCGCTGCCTGCTGCGAGATTCATCAGTCCTTCGAGCACCTTGGCCACGTCCTCGCTGGCCAGCGCAAAGTATTTGTGGCGACCCTGTTTGCGTTCGGTCAGCAACCCGCCAGCCGCGAGCTTGGAGAGATGGGAACTGGCCGTCTGCAATGTGACCCCTGCCTCCGAGGCCAATTCGGAGGCGGTCAACGCCTTGCCGGCCATCAGGGCGGTCAGGATGTTGGCGCGGGCCGGATCGCCGATGAGTGCGGCGGCACGGGCGATGTCAGGTCCTTCTTTCATAGTTCGATCATAATCGAAGCATTTGCGTGGCGCAAATGTCTAGATACGGGTAGGCTGACGAGCGAATGGGGTGGAGTCTCATGGGTGAACCGGGTTCGAAAGCAGTCGAATATGCTCTTTTGGGCATTCTCGCGCTGTTATGGGGATCGTCCTACCTTTTCATCAAGGTGGCGGTTGCCGAAATCCCGCCGGTCACGCTGATCGCGATGCGGGTTGACGGAGCGGCGCTGTTCCTGCTCGTGGTCCTGCTTGTGCGCGGACGCAGCCTGCCAACCGATCCCGGGACCTGGGGCATGCTTGGCATCCAGTCGTTCATCAACTCGATCGGCGCCTGGACCATTCTGGCCTGGGGTCAGCAATTTGTCGGGGCAGGACTTGCCAGCGTTCTCAATTCGACATCGCCGATTTTCGTCTTTCTGTTCACCGCCCTCATCACCCGGCATGAAGCCCTGAATGGGCGCAAACTGCTCGGAGCCATATTGGGATTGGCCGGAGTAGTTCTCATCGTCGGACTCGACTCACTTTCGGGCCTCGGACAATCGGTGGCCGGACAATTGGCCTGCCTGATCGGCGCGATGCTTTATGCCGGATCCGCGATCTACGGACGCAGGTTTGCCAGTCTCGGCGCGCTCGAAACGGCATTGGGAACCATGTTGTGGGCGGCGGCGGTGCTGACGCCATTGGCCTTTGTCGTCGAAAGTCCGCTGACGCTGCGGCCTGGCATGGCAGCGCTGGGGGCAACCCTCGCCCTTTCGGTCCTTTGTACGGGCACGGCCTTGCTGATCTATTTCCGTCTGGTGCACACGCTTGGCTCGCTGGGGGTGGCCAGCCAGAGCTATCTGAGGGCGGGCGTCGGCGTCATACTTGGCGTCGTGCTTTTGGGGGAAGTGCCGACATTGCCGGTGTTGATTGGCCTGTTCGCCGCGATTTTCGGGGTGGCCCTGATCAATTTTCCGACGCGGCGGCAGGCTTGAGCGCCACAATGGACCCGGCGCAGTTCGGCCTTGTATGAGCGATAATCTTCTGGCATGCCAATCCGGCATTCCTTTTGGAGGGGACCCGCTTGCTGCCTTTGTCGCGTGACCGCGTGCAGAGCCCCGAATTTCGAACGTCGTCCTACTATTTCACGCTCTTCATGACCGCCGGGGTGGCGAATGCCTATGCCGGCATCTGGATGAAGGAGCGGGGGATGAGCGCCGACCAGATCGGGCTGATCTTCACGGTACCGCTGTTTGCCCTGCTGATACTCAACCAGCTGGTGGGGCGGCTGGCCGACCGCGCCAGCGACTGGCGGCAGACCATCATTATCGGTGCCGGGGTTTCAGGGATTTCCGCACTCGCCCTGTTCGTTGCCGACGGGTTCTGGCCCATCCTTCTGGTCTGGGCGGTCGCCAATGTCGGCGTCGGCGCGGTGATGCCGGTGACCGACGCGGCCACGATGCGCCTCAGCCGCCGGCGCAATTCGGAATATGCGACGATCCGAGCCTGGGGCACGGCGGGCTATCTTCTGGCGATTGTTGTCACCGGATTTGCGGTGGCGCGTTTCAGCCCCGAAGCGTTTATTCCTCTTTTCGTGCTGGCGGGAATATGGCGCATGGGCGCGGCGTTTTACCTGCCGCGGTTTCGTGCCAGCGAGACTTCAGAAGCGTTGGCAGGCGGGGCCAAACGGCTGATGAGCGTGATGCGGCCCTGGTTCGTTTTGCCGCTTGTCGGCTGGTCTCTGGTGTTCTCGACGCATCTGCTACTCAATGCGTTTCAAAGTCTGCTGTTTGCCGAGCAGGGTATTTCGACTGACGTGATCGGCTTGCTCATCGCTGCCGGTGCCCTGTCCGAAGCCGTGGTGTTTTTCGTTTTCCGCCGCTATGCGAGCCGCTTCGCGGCACGGCACCTGCTGCTGATCTCGGCGATTGTGACGCTGGTCCGCTGGACCGCAATGGCCTTTTCGCCGGAGGTGCCGATCCTCTTTGGCCTGCAATTGCTGCACGGGCTGACATTTGCGCTCGGGTTCATGGGTTCGGTGCGGTTCGTCGCCGACTGGACCTCTGAGGACATAGCCGCAGAGGCGCAAGGGTTTGCCATGACCATGCAGGGCGCCATCGGGGTTCTGGTGGTCTATTCATTTGGCTGGTTGGTCGAGTTTTTCGGCGCGCATGCCTATTTCGCCTCGGCGCTGATTGCGGCCGCGGGCGGGCTTTGTGTTTTCGTTTCGCTGATGCTGAGAGGTGTGCGGACCGAAGCCGCGCACAAACTCAGTCTTGACGCGGCAGCGGTTCCACCGCGCCCGGACTCGCCTGTTTAGAGCGTTCTGGGAAAACGCTTGAAGATGGACTGGATATCGTCCAGCACATCGTCACCCAGGGTGAGATTTGCTGCGTCGATATCGGTCTTGAGCTGATCCATGTTGGTTGCCCCGATAATGACCGAGGTCATAAACGGCTTGGTCAGGCAGAAGGCGATGGCCATCTGGCACACATCGAGATCGTGGCTTTTCGCCAGTTCGATATAGGCCCGGATGGCGGGTTCGGTCAGCTCGTTGTTGCGATAGGCGGAGCCGGCCAGTTCGCCACGCGTGCCCTTGGGCAACACGCCGCCGAGATATTTGCCGGAAATCGCGCCCGCGGCGAGGGGCGAATAGGCGAGTAGCCCGACATCCTCGTGATGGGCCAATTCGGCCAGATCCATGTCGTAATAGCGGCGCAGGAAATTGTATTCGTTCTGAATTGAGACGATGCGCGGCAGATCGTGCTCCTCGGCGAGCTTGAGATATTGCATCGTGCCCCAGGCCGATTCATTGCTCAGGCCCACATGCCGGATCTTGCCTTCGGCAACCAGTTCGCCCAGCGTTTCGAGCACCTCGAGCATGTTGGGTACGACAGTCTCGCGATCCTGTACCGTTGGGTCAAACGTCCAGGATTTCTCGAAATGGTAGTGACCGCGATTGGGCCAGTGGAGCTGGTAAAGGTCCACATAATCGGTCTGAAGCCGTCTCAGGCTGCCCTCGATCGCCTGGCGGATGGCGTCGCCGGTGATGGGTCCGCCGCCGCGCACCCAGCGATTGCCGGGGCCGGCAACCTTGGAAGCGAGGATCCATTTGTCGCGATTGCCGGTGTTCTTGAAATAGGTGCCGATGATTTCCTCGGTCTTGCCGTAGGATTCAGGGATGGGCGGGACGGCATACATCTCCGCCGTATCCATGAAATTGATGCCCTGATCGAGCGCGTAAGCGATCTGCTCGTGGCCTTCGGCCTCGTTATTCTGACGTCCCCAGGTCATGGTTCCGAGGCAAATTTCGGAAACCTTGATATCGGTGCGGCCCAATTGATTGTATTTCATTGGCGGTGTCGTTCTCCCTTGTTCGGGCGGCACCCTAGTCAGGCTCGTATGAACGTTCAAGCAGGACGTCGTGCAAATCGGGCGCTGTCAAAAAAGTTTCAAAAAAGCCGCGTGCGGGGGGTTTGCAATCGGCAAATTCCCCCATATATAGGCGTCGCGCCGATCGGCGTTTCAATCCCATAGAGATTGATCTATTGGCGCGGGGTGGAGCAGCCCGGTAGCTCGTCAGGCTCATAACCTGAAGGTCGCAGGTTCAAATCCTGCCCCCGCAACCAATCCCCCAAAACTCACCTATTCCCCCGGCGGTGGAACCTTTATCCTGGCCTCGGCCAGGGTTTGAACACGGGCTTTCGTGTCCGGCTCATCGAGCAGTTCATCGAGTGGCCCGGGCAGGCGGCGGCGCCAATTGGGATGTTCGGTGATGGTGCCGGGCAGGTTTGGCTGTTCGACAAGGGCCAGAAGATCTTCGATCGGAGCAATGGCCAGACGCGACGCGGTGCTGCCGAGGTGCTGAAGAGCCGCCTCGACGACCGGTTCGGGCTTGTCGGGCTCAGGTCGGGGTTCGGTGCCCCCGAAGGTCGACCAGAGCAGGCCCCGGTCCCAGGCGCGCTTTTCCTCTTCGGTTTCGCGGGTCGAACCCTTGGGCAGGCGCCCCAGTTTGTCGGCCCATTTCAGATCGTTGCCTTTCCACCATCCGGCAACGGTGGGCAGATCGTGGGTGCCGGTCATGGCGACGCTGAGAGGGTCGTAGTCCCTGGGTCCGATATAGCCGCCATCCTCGGCGCGCTCGAACCAGAGCACCCGCATGCCGAGCATTTCCTTGTTGTCGATGGCTTCGGCAAAGCCGGTGGGTGCTGTGCCGAGGTCTTCGGGCACGATCAGGGCCCTGGCGCGATGGGATTCAAGCATGGCGAGGCGCACCATGTCCTGGAACGGGTAATTGAGGTAGGCGCCGTCGCGAGATTCGGCGCCGTCAGGCACGACCCAGAGCCGCGACAGACCGAACGCATGATCGATGCGAATGCCACCGGCCCGGCTGAGGGCCGCGCGCAACATGGCGATCCAGGGGGCGAAGCCGCTGTCGATCAATCCATGTGGCGAATAGCTGGTCACGAGCCAGTTCTGGCCCAAAGGTCCCAAGAGATCAGGCGGTGCGCCGACCGTCAGCCCATCGAGCATCTGGTCGCGCAGGCTCCAGGCGTCGCTGCCACCGGGGCGAACGCCAACGGCCAGATCGGCAATGAGACCGATCGCCATGCCGGAGGCTTTGGCGGTCTTTTGCACTTCCGCCAAACCCTCTTTGGCCAGCCATTGCAGGAAGAGCTGAAAGTCGATCGCGTCCGGGTTCTCGGCAACGAAACGCCGCACGGCAGGGCCGTCAGGATCGTGATAGGCCTGCGGCCATTTTTTCCACCCATCCGGGCTGTCGCCGCCGAAATGCATGTCCAGCGCGTCGAAGATGGCGTGACGGCGGAGGTTGTCGCCACCTGCTTCGCAATCGCTAGCAATGCGGGCCCGGGTGGGTCTGTCGAGCCTGTCGAAGATGGCGCGCAGTTCGGCCAGCCGTTGGGGAATGGCGGCTCCCCAGTCGATGAAGCCGGTTTCAGTGCTTGCCGGCAGCGGCGGCAGGCTCAACAGGGACGGGTCTGCCATCAGGCCGTTCAGAAAGATGCGGCTCGAGGGCGAATAGGGGGAAAAGTCGACGCTATAGTGCGGATAAAGGGCGTGAACCGGATTGATCATGACGGCGTCGGCGCCGCGCGCAGCGAATTGTTTCACCGCATTGTTGAGATGCCCGAAATGGCCGAATGGCTGCAGTTTGCGTCCGCGCAATGAGTGAATCTGGATCGCAGGTCCCCAGAATGCGCGGTCGCCGAAGGTGCGGATGGGATGGCAGGTTTCTGGTGCGACGGCCAAAATGACCTCATGGCCGCCGAGCGCTAGTTGGTAATATCCGGGTTCGTGAATGGGCGGCAGCGTGTAGTTTTCGATGGCAATGGTGCGGGTGGTGCCGTCTTCGGCGGCCAGTTCGGCGGTTGGATGCAAGCTGGGCGGCAGCGGGATCGGCTTGCCGGCATCGGCGACGATCATTTTTGGTGGTTGGCGCTTTTCAGCCTCAATGCGATCCAGGCTTTGTCTGGCGTCGGCTTCGCTGCCGGCCGGATAGCCAAGTGCCGTCAGAACCGCGGCGATGGACTGGATTTCGACTGTCTGTTCGACCCCGGCCGCGTCTTCCCATTTCTGGGGGATGCCGACCGCCTTGGCGAGCGCCAGAACCTGTTCCATGACCTTCAAAACTCCCGAAACAAGGGCACCTGCCGCAACCGGGCTGCAGCATAGCTATCGGGTCTTGTGGCGGCAACGGCCTTCGGTGTCGCGGCCGGTCAAGAATCTGCATTGACAAACTTACAACGTAAGCTTACCTTACGATGTAAGAGAACGTTGATTGCCGTCTTTGATCGTTTTCAGGGCGATAGCGCCGAGGGGTCTGAGCCCTCCGGCTATCGCGAAAAGCAGGTGAAGCACGCAAATCGGAACAGGGAACAGAATGATGAAACGCACGCAATTGCTGTCGGCATTGTGGGTCTTTGCAGTCCTCAACTACCTTTATTGCGATGTGGTCAGCCTGATGGATTCCCATCTGCTCGGTCAATTTCTCGCCGGGCAGGTCGAGGGCATGGAGATCAATCAGGGCTTTCTTCTTGCCGCTTCAGTGCTCATGGAAATCTCGATCTCCATGGTGCTCCTCTCGTTGCTCCTGCCGCACAGGTTCAACAGGTGGGCCAATATTGCGGCAGGAACCATCATGACGCTTGTGCAGGCCGGCACGCTGATCGGATCGCCGACGCCTTATTATGTGTTTTTCAGCGCCATCGAGATTGCCACCACAATGAGCGTGATCTGGCTGGCCTGGTCCTGGAAAAATGCCGATCAAATGCTCGTTTTGAGCACCTGAATTGGACCGATCTGGGCCGTGAGAGAGAAGGTTCAGTCGATCGTTAAACCTTTATACATTAGTCTTAACAAAGGGTTACGCTTAGAAACCCGAGCCTCCGCTGATACGTTTCAGGTCTGCGGAGGCCACAAATATGACGCTACAAAAAGCACTTGAAACAGATAATTCCGGAATCGGCGCGGGCAGCCACAAGCCGCCTCTGGTGCTCGATCTCGATGGCGCATTGCTTCGGACCGACCTGTTGCATGAAGCGGCTGCGGGTTACGTCAAATCCGAACCGCTTGGGCTGTTCAGACTTCCGCAATGGCTCTTCAGGGGCAAGGCGGCGCTCAAGCGCGAGCTGAATGAGCATCACAATCTCGATGTCGAATTTCTGCCGGTCAACGAGGAGTTGGTGGAATATGCCGCCTGGGAGCATGCGCAGGGACGGCTGGTCGGCATTGCGACGGCCAGCGACGAGCTCGTGGCGCGGCGGGTGGCCAAGCGTTTCGATTTCATCGATTTCGTGATTGCCAGCGATGGGGTCACCAATCTCAAGGGCAAGGCGAAGGCGGACGCGTTACGTGAGCGGTTCCCGGACGGATTTGCCTATGCGGCAGATGCGCAGGCGGACTTGGCCGTGTGGAAAGAGGCTAACGCCATCCTTCTGGCCGGCGCCTCGGCACGCACCGCGGAAGCGGCGGGACGGCTGGGGAAGAATATCGAGGCGCGGTTCGACACGCCGAAGCTCGGGCTCAAGGGCTGGGCCAAGGCGATGCGGGTGCATCAATGGGCCAAGAATGCGCTGGTCTTCGTGCCGCTGATCCTGTCGGGCATGGCATCCAATCCGATGGCTGTTGCTTCGGCGTTGGTTGCATTTTTCGCCATGTCGTTCATGGCCTCGGGCACCTATCTGATCAACGACCTGTTCGATCTTGCCGACGATCGCCGCCACTGGACCAAAAAAGAGCGGCCATTGCCGAGCGGTGCGCTCAGCATTGCCAAAGCCGTTCCCGCTTCGCTTGGGCTTCTGGCTCTGGCGCTTGGCATGGCCGCGTCGCTGGGCTGGGTGGCTCTCGGCTTGGTTGCGACCTATTTGTCGCTGACCCTTGGCTATTCGCTCTATATCAAGCGGCAGCCGATCATCGATGCGTTTGCGCTGGCCTGTCTTTTCACGTTGCGCCTCGGGGTTGGTATTGCCGCCGTCGGCGCGGCGCCATCGGCCTGGCTTCTGGTGTTCTCGATGTTCCTTTTTGCTTCCCTGTCCTTCGCCAAGCGGCAGACCGAGGTGCAAAAGAGCGCGCGCGACGGCCGCAAGAAGGTCAATGGACGCGGATACAATGTCGATGATGCGCCGATGATCCTGGCCATGGGGATTTCGACCGGCATGGCTGCGGTTCTGATCATGGTGCTCTACCTGATGAACGACGCGTTCAACGCCAATTTCTATGATGCGCCGCTGTTCCTTTGGGCCTTCCCGATTGTGCTGTTTCTGTGGGTCAGCCGCATTTGGCTTCTCAGCCATCGCGAGGAACTCAATGACGATCCGGTGGCCTTCGCCGTCCGCGACCGGCTGAGCCTGATGCTCGGCGGAGTGATGGGCGCTGCATTTCTGGCGGGGTGGCTGCTATGAGTGCGATCATGATGGGATCGAAACGGCTGCTGGACAATCAGGTTTTCCGCTTTCTGCTGCTGGGCGGGTTCGCGGCTGCGGTCAATTGGGTGGTGCGGTTTCCGCTATCCCTGTTTCTGCCCTTCGAATGGGCGGTGTTCTTCGCCTACCTGATCGGCATGTCGGTCGGGTTCGTGCTCTACCGGACCTATGTCTTTCCCGGCTCGACCCGATCGACCAGAGAGCAATTGTTCTATTTTCTCGTCGTCAATGCCGCCGGCGCCGTGATCGTGACCGGGCTCGCCGCATTGCTGGTCGCGGGTCTGACGCCTTTTTCGTGGCCGCTCTTCATCAGGGAAGGACTGGGCCACGGGATTGCGATCGGGGTTGGCGCGGTGTTCAACTTTTTTGGCCACCGCATCGTGACCTTCGCGGCCAAACCGGCATCAGGTCGTGATCGCTAGCAGCGCGATCGTCACCACGTTCAACACAACACCAAAGCTGACGAACAGGGGAAAGCTTTCGAACTTTCCGACCGGCAGGGTGCGTCCGAGTATGACGAACAGTATGGGCAGCCAGTCGAGCGTATAGCGCTGGACATTGTACTGGCTGAAGCCGTTCGAATGATAGAACAACATCGGGACGACCATGATGATGATCGTGGCCAATCCGATCCAGATTTCGCGGCGGTTGGGCGCGAAAAAGGCGAAGAGCACGAAGGGGCTCGCGGCCAGCAGCGACGTGCCGAACGGATCAATTCCGGCCAGATCCAGCATGCCGTCGCCCGAGAACTGGACGTGAAAACCCTGAAACAGCAGATAAAGCAGATTGAACAGGCCGAAATCGAGCGAAAACAGGCCGCCGCCGGTCAACCGCGTCGACATGACGAGATCGACGGCTTCGGTATTCATGTGCTCGTAGCCGGTGCTGCCAAAGGCGCCGAACCTCACGTAATTGTAGACCAGATAGGCAAGGACCAGCGCCGCGGCGGGCAGGCCCATCTTGAAGATTGCCCAGATGCGTTTGCCGTCGAAACGGAATAGCGGGGCATCGTCGCTGAGGGTCAGCACGAAAAGGAAAGGCAGGTAGAAGATCGACATCTGCCGGCAGAGAAAGGCAAGTCCAATGGCAAGGCCGGCCCAGATCAGCCATTTGCGGATCAGGGCGAAATGGATGGCGGCTGAGACGAAGAAAAATGCGGTCGACTGGGCGAAGAACCAGACGCCGTCACTGCGGATGGTGACGTAGTAGAGCGGTGAGGCAAAGGCGATGGCAACAAGCATCCAGACCACGAGCCTCTTGTTGCCGCCCAGCAATTTGTCGAGAATGTCGGCCCAGAAGAAGGTGCTGAGCGCCGCGAATGCCAGCCCCAGCAGCACAAAGCCCTTGAATCCCAATCCGAACATGGCGACGAACGGCAGGGCGATGAGGCCCGGCAGGGGCGGGAACACCACATAGGTCTTGCCGTCGATCACGGCGCAATCGGTGTCGAAACATTGCGCGACGTCGAGCTTTCCGTGCAGGAAGGCATCGGCCAGAAGTGCGTAGGAATTGGAAAAGGCGGCCTCCTTCAGGGCGGCGTAAAGAACGGCCAGAAGCAGCAGAGCCGCCGCCAGCAATGTGAGCACCATCAGAACCGTGAGGCGTTTGGGAAAGGCGTTCATGGGGCGGGTCCTGCGCGCGGTCTGGCGTTGAGCGATGCCAGTTTAGCCCGCCGCCATTTCGCAAACGTAAAGCGATTGGCACTCAATGCCGCAAGCTAGTCGCCGTCTACCTCAGATGTGCCGGGAATGTGCGGATCGTTCTCGACTTTACGGGCGCGTGAGCGCCGGGGTTTGGGCGGTGCCTGCCCGGTGTCGTCGACGCCGGATTTGGGCGAATCCTTCATCATCTGGGCGACGCTGACGCTGACCTCGGGGGGCAGGCCACCCTGATAGACCATGGTGCGATGCGGATAGGGAATTTCGATGCCACGTTCGTCGAAAACCTTTTTGACCATTTCCGTATAGGCGCGCCCAACGGCCCATTGGTCACCGGGCTTGGTCTTGATACGGCCGCGCACATTGACCGAGGAATCCGCCAGCGCCGTCACGCCGTGCATCTCAAATTCGCCGATGATGGACTTGCCATGTTCGGTCTCCTTGAGGCGGTCGAAGGCATCGAGCATGGCTTCGCGAACCTTGGAGATATCCTCCTTGTAGGCGACGCCAATTTCAGCGACGTGATACGCAAACTTGCGCATGAAATTGGACACGGTGTCGACCGCCGAGAACGGCACGATGTGATAGACGCCCTCGAGATCTCGCATGCCGACCGACCGGATGGTCAATCGCTCCACGACGCCAGTCGTGCCTGCGACGGTGACCACATCGCCGACATTGATTGCGTTTTCGATCTGAATGAAGATGCCGGTAATGACATCCTGGACGAGCTTTTGCGCGCCAAAGCCGATGGCCAGACCAACCACGCCGGCGCCGGCCAGAAGCGGTGCGATATCAAGGCCGATCTGGCTGAGCCCCGTCATGACGGCGAAAACCAGAACGACAATTGTGAAGGCATTGCGGAAAAGCGCGAGCAGGGTGCGCTTGCGGGATTCGTCGCTGGTCAGAGGCATGTCGCGCGACAGGCGTTCATCGACGAGGGCGGAGACCACCGACCAGACAAGCATGGCGCCAAAAACGATGAGCAGGGCCATCGTCACGTTCCAGATGATGGTCCTGGCGCCGGGGTCGGTTAAAATGCTCCACGCGTTGATGAGATTGAACGCATCAAGGGTAAGCAGCGCGGCGAAACCGACGAGAACGACAGACAGGGTCCGCATCAGGATCGGCTGGAAGGAATGCAGACGTTCACGAAGTGCGGGGGCAATGCGATTGAGTTTGCGCGGAAGCGGCGGGGCGGTGTCGGCGAGATAGTTGAGCAATCTCAGGCCCAGAATGGTCAAAATGACGATCACAAGGACCTGCAAAGAACCAAGACCGATTACATCGACCACAAGCTGCGGCTGGGCAATGCCGATCACCCAGATCGTGATGACGTAAAGCGTTGCCGGGAAGGGCCAAATTCTGCGCCAGAAGCCCGGTTCATTGTCGGTGCCCGATGGTTCGGGTGCTTCGGTCTGATCGTCAGGCTCGCCCGTTTCAACGGCGGTGGATCTATCTTCTTCGGGTTGTGCCGTCAGTTTTGCGACCCGGCGGATGAGCAAAAGAGCCCAGATTGCCGTCGCGGTGATGATGATGATTCTGAGCGCGCGTCCTGTGGCGAAATTGGCCCAGGAATCGGCAAGCGGCACGACAAATACAAGCCCGTAGATGAAGAAGCCGGATATGCGCACCATTCCGGGGTAGGCCAGTTCGGCGGCCTTTTGGGGAAAGCGGAAAACCGTTTGTCCCGGGTGGCGCGGGTGCATGAGCGTTTCGAGCGAAATCCACGTCGCGCCGACGATCAGAAAGGCGTTGAGAAACAGCGATTGTTTGACGCCGAGCTGGCCGCTGCCGGACAGGGCGACGGATATCAGATAGCCAAGTCCGTAGGCGGTGAGCAGGGCGCCCAATTCACCGCCAATCCGCAGAATGGCGGCAACGACGTTTTTCCATTCGTCGTGGAGATTGGTGTTCGCTTCAAAGCGTCTGAGAAGAAACGAGACGAATCGGCGGCCGATGAAATGCAGGAAAAGGGCAATGATAACCGTGGTCATCACGGTATAGAGCCCGGACATTATGACGGCGCGCTTGTCGGGTGTCATGCCCTCAAAGACATAGCGGACGCCAATCAGATCTTCCCAGAAATGGGTGATGCCAAAATAGAAATCTTCGGCGAACGACTTGGTCTGCTCGGCGACCTGCTGGGCAGGGCTGGTCTCCACCGCAGCTGCTGCCGGTTCCTCCGTCGCTACCGGGGTGGCCGCCTGCAAGCGATCGAGAAGCACCTTGCGAACATCTTCGTTTTCGAGCGCCTTGACCAGGGCATCGATTGCGGCCTGCTGGTCGGCAGTGAGATCGGGGTTCGCCGTGGTTTCTGCCGCCGTGCCGTCGGTTCCAGCAGCAGTGGTTCCGTTGTCCTGGGTGGTCGTCTGCTCCTGTTGGGCGGGTGCGGCTGCTGTCGCGTCAGTCTGGGCAAACGTGATTGCTGGCCAAACGGCAAAAAACAGAGCGAGTGCTGCGAGCACCAGGCCGCGCACCAGACTTGATCGGGAAGTGCGCCCCGCGAGCGCAGATGGTTGTGCAAGCATGGCCTTGCCAGTGACACAAATGTTGTTAGGTGACAAGCGGGCCGGTGTGGTGATTTAACGGCTTGAAGCCCGCGGCCGGGTTGGCACAGATTGGGCGCAAAGGGAGGATGGGATCATGACAGAACAAGCTGTCATCGTTGCGGCGCGGCGCACCGCGATCGGCAATCTGAATGGTGCGCTTTCGGCGCTGCCGGCGCACGCGCTGGGCCAGACGGTCATCGGCGCGCTGCTCGAGATGAGCGGCATCGGCGGGAAAGAGGTGGATCAGGTTATCCTCGGGCAGGTCCTGACGGGCGGGCAGGGCATGAACCCGGCCCGGCAGGCGGCGCGAGGCGCGGGCATTGCCGACGACGCAACGGCATTCGGCATCAATCAGGTCTGCGGTTCGGGATTGCGCGCGATCATGCTCGGCGCACAGCAGGTCATGCTGGGCGAGGCGGATATCGTGATCGCCGGAGGACAGGAATCGATGAGCCAGGCGCCGCATGTGGCGCATTTGCGCCCGGGCAAGAAGCTTGGCGATCTGAACCTGATTGACACTGTGATGCGCGACGGTCTGACGGATGCCTTTTATGGCTATGCCATGGGAGTGACGGCGGAGAACGTCGCCCGGAAATACGGCATCGCCCGTCAGGACCAGGATGAATTTGCCCTGCAATCGCAGATGAAGGCGGCGGACGCGCAGGAACACGGACGTTTTGCCGACGAGATTGCCGGGGTCACGATCAAGACACGCAAGGGCGAATCCGTGGTCGATAGCGACGAATTCATCCGGGCAGATACGAGTCTCGACGCGCTGCTGAAACTCAAGCCGGTCTTCGATCCGGAGGGATCGGTCACGGCGGGGAACGCGTCGGGCATCAATGACGGTGCGGCCGCTGTTGTCGTCATGTCGGACAAGGAGGCCGCGCGGCGCGGGCTTTCACCGATTGCGCGGATTGCCGGCATGGGGCTGCATGGGCTTGATCCGGCGCTGATGGGGCTCGGCCCGATTGGTGCGAGCCGCAAGGCGGTCAAGCAGGCCGGTTGGCTTAATGATGCGGTGGACCTCTGGGAGCTCAACGAAGCCTTTGCAGCGCAGGCGCTGGCGGTTGTGCAGGATCTCGAGATCGATCCGGAACGCGTGAACGTGAATGGCGGGGCAATCGCGCTTGGACATCCGATCGGTGCTTCGGGTGCGCGCATTCTGGTCACGCTCATTCACGAGATGATGCGGCGCGACGCCCGGAAAGGCGTTGCCAGTCTTTGTATCGGCGGCGGGATGGGCGTTGCCATGTGTCTGGAACGTTAGGAGAGAATTGTGAGCGGTGAGGTGATTTGGACTCCAGGCGATGAGGCGATCGGCAAGACGCAAATGACTGCTTTCGCCGCTGCGAGCGCGGCGCAATTCGGATTGGCCGATATTTCATATGACGCACTTCATGCCTGGAGCGTCGAGAAGCCTGAACAGTTCTATGCAGCGCTCTGGGATGAACTCGGAATTATCGGTGAGCGGGGCGAGCGGGTGCTCGAACCCTCGGATGACATCAGGAGGGTCAAGTTCTTCCCCGATGCGAAAATCAATTATGCCGAGAACCTGTTGTTCAATCCGGGCAATCAAGCTGCCCTGATCGCTCACCGCGATGACGGGACGCGGCGGGAACTCAGCCGCAGGGAACTCCATGATCTTGTGTCGCGCATTGTTCAGGCGCTGCGTGCGGAAGGCGTGGGCGAAGGCGACCGCGTGGCCGGAATCGTCACCAACGACGTGGAATCGATTGCGACCTATCTGGCGGTCGCGGCGATCGGGGCGATCTGGGCCTCGTGCTCGCCCGATTTCGGACCGGAGGGCGCAAGCGACCGGCTCAATCAGGTTGCGCCCAAGGTGTTGGTCGCCGTGCCTTCCTACACCTATGCCGGCAAACATGTGGATGTGGGCCCCAGTATCCGGGCAGTGGCCGCGGAACCCAGCGTTCAGAAGGTCATCTCGTTCGGACCAGTTCCCGAAGGCGCCGACTATGGCAAGCCCGCCACGTCGATCGAGGATTGGCTGGCGCCGTTGGCCCCCGGGGAGATCGATTTCAATCGCGGACCTTTTGACCGGCCGATGGTGATCCTTTTTTCGTCGGGCACGACCGGCAAGCCGAAATGCATCGTTCATCGCGGCGGCGGGCTTTTGCTGCAGCACAAGAAGGAACAGATGCTGCATTGCGACATCCGGCCCGGCGACCGGCTGTTCTATTTTACCACCTGCGGGTGGATGATGTGGAACTGGCTGATTTCGGGGCTCGCGGCAGGTGCGACCATTATCTCGTTCGACGGCAATCCCTCTTATCCGAGCGCCGAGCGCCTGTTCGATCTGGCGGCGGACGAGAAGGTCACCCATTTCGGAACGTCAGCCAAGTATATCGATGCGGTGGAAAAGGCAGGGGTCAAGCCGGGTGAGGGGCGTGATCTTTCGGCGCTTCGGGCGGTTCTAAGCACGGGTTCCCCATTGCTCGAAGCCGGGTTCGATTACGTCTATCGCGACTGGAAGAAGGATTTGCATCTGGCCTCGATTTCGGGCGGCACAGACATTTGCGGCTGTTTCGTCGGCGGGGTGCCGACGCTGCCGGTCAGGCGCGGGGAAATTCAGGCGGCAATGCTAGGCATGGATGCGGATGCGGTCGATGACGAGGCGAAAAGCGTCATCGGCGAACCGGGCGAATTCATCTGCCGCAATGCGCATGTGACCATGCCGGTCATGTTCTGGGGCGACGAGAGCGGCGAGAAATACCATTCGGCCTATTTCGACAGGTTCGAGAATATCTGGGCGCATGGCGATTTTATCGAGCGGCGCAAAAGCGGTG
This sequence comes from Hyphomicrobiaceae bacterium, assembly GCA_020638065.1. Classification (GTDB taxonomy): domain Bacteria; phylum Pseudomonadota; class Alphaproteobacteria; order Rhizobiales; family Devosiaceae; genus JACKJF01. Next base: position 40,161 of record JACKJG010000016.1, read on the forward strand.
GCTTCGTCATTCACGGCCGTTCGGACACGGTGCTCAATCCGGGTGGCGTGCGCATCGGTACGGCGGAAATCTACCGGCAGGTCGAGACAGTGCCCGAAGTGCTCGAATCCGTTGTCGTGGGGCAAATGGTTCGTGGCGACCAGCGGGTGGTTCTCTTCCTCAGGCTGCGCGAGGGCGAAGAACTGACGGACGAATTGGCCACGCGTATCAAGAAGCAGATCCGGGCCGGGGCGACGCCGCGACACGTGCCGGCGCTGATGGCCGCTGTGACCGACATTCCCCGCACGCGGTCGGGCAAGATTTCCGAAATTGCCGTACGCGATACGATCGAGGGCCGTCCGATCAAGAACACGACAGCGCTCGCCAATGCCGAATGCCTTGCCGAATATCGCGACTGGTCGGAGGCCAATCCGGGCTAGAAATGACGCCTTGCACACGGGTTGACACATGCCGGAAATCATATATTAGAAATTCCTAATATATGAAAGGTTCCTTCATGCTCTCCTGGCTCGATTCCATTCCGTTTTCGATGGTTCTTCTGTTCTGCCTTACGCTTGGGCTGGCTCCCTTTTTTCCTGAACCGCATGTCGTCGAGAAAATTCGCATGCTGATGTCAGGCACCCTGGTGCGTCCGATCGACATTTTCGACCTGTTGATGCACGGCGCGCCGTTCCTGCTTCTGGCGGCCAAGCTGATCCGCACCGCGACGACTGGTCAGGCCAACTAACTCAATTACGTCCATCCGTCCGATTGCGCGCCCGAGCCCATTGAGTTAGGCACGGAATTGTTGCGCGTGGGAGGGTGGCATGAATGCGGCGGAACTCAACGAGCTCGTCGACAAACTGACGCTTGAGGAGCAGGTCAGCCTGCTTTCAGGTTCCGATTTCTGGTCGCTACCGGCCATCGATCGGCGGGGCATCGGCAAGCTGAGGGTTACCGACGGGCCAAACGGCGCGCGCGGCGGCGGTTCGCTGATCGGCGGGGTCAAGTCGGCCTGTTTTCCGTGCGGAATCGCGCTGGGCGCGACCTGGAACGTTGAACTTCTGCGCGAAATTGGCGTTGCACTGGCTCAGGAAGTCAAATCCAAACAGGCACACGTTTCTTTGGCGCCGACGGTCAACATTCACCGGTCGGTCACCAACGGACGGAATTTCGAATGCTATTCGGAAGACCCGCAGCTAACCGCCGGGCTCGCCGTGGCCTATATCGAGGGGCTGCAATCGCAGAATGTCTCGGCGACGATCAAGCACTTTGCCGGCAATGAAAGCGAGATCGAGCGCACGACGATCAATTCGGTGATCGATGAGCGGTCCTTGCGCGAAATCTACCTCGTGCCTTTTGAGGCAGCGGTGAAACAGGCCGGCACCTGGGGCGTGATGTCGTCCTACAACAAGCTAAATGGCACCTACGCTGCCGAGAATTACTGGCTTCTGACCGAAGTCCTGCGCGATGATTGGGGTTATGATGGCGTGGTCATGTCCGACTGGTTCGGATCGCGCTCCACGGCGCCAACCATCAATGCCGGGCTCGATCTCGAAATGCCCGGACCGACCCGTGACCGCGGAGACAAACTTCTTGCCGCCGTCGCGTCTGGGGAGGTGGAAGCGAAGACGGTTCGCGCGCGGGCACTCAACGTGCTGCGCCTGATGGATCGAACCGGCGCGATTTCGGATCATCGGCCATTTGCAGAACATGCTGATGACCGGCCTGAGCATCGGGCTCTGATCCGCAAGGCGGGTGCGGAGGCGGCAGTGCTTCTGAAGAACGAGGACGATCTGCTGCCGCTTGATGCGTCTTCGTTGTCCAGGATCGCGGTGATCGGGCCGAACGCTAAGGTCGCGCAGATCATGGGCGGTGGTTCTGCGCAGCTCAACGCGCATTATCGTATCACGCCTTATTGCGGAATTTCGGCGGCGGTCGGCGACGACAAGCTCGTCTACGTTCAAGGCTGCACAAATCATCGTTTCGAGCCGATCATTCCGGGCCCGTTCCGGGCTGAGTATTTTGCCAACAAGAACTTTGCCGGCGATCCGGTTCACACCGAACAGATCGACGATTCGACTGCGCTCATGCTCGAGGGCGTTGGTGGCGGCAAAGTCGATATCAACAATTTCTCGGCGCGCTTTTCCGGCACCTTCACGCCCGCCGAAAGCGGCACGCATCGCGTTGGTGCCTATTCGGCAGGCTTGGTGAAGGTTTTTGTCGACGGCAAGCTGGTGACCGATACCGGCAAGAATTGGACCCGCGGCCGGACCTTTTTCGAAGAAGGCTGTGACGAGGTGATCGGCGAAATTGCGCTTGAGGCGGGCCGGGCACATGAAGTGGTTATCGAGTTCGTCAGCCAGAAGGGCACCAATCTCTTCATCAGTGCCTTTGCCGTCGGGATCGGCAAGCCACTGGGCGATGCGGACATCGCCAGGGCCGCCGAAGCAGCGGCATCGGCGGATGTGGCGCTTGTGTTTGTCGGGCGGAACGGCGAGTGGGACACGGAGGGTTCGGACCTGCAGAACATCGGCTTGCCGGGACGCCAGAACGAGCTTGTCAGTGCTGTCGCGGCGGCCAATCAGAAGACAATCGTGGTGCTCCAGACCGGCGGGCCGGTGGAGATGCCCTGGCTCGACGAAGTCAGGGGGCTGGTGCAGTTCTGGTATCCGGGTCAGGAGTTGGGCAATGCGGTTGCCGACGTATTGTTCGGCGCGGCGGAACCATCGGGCCGGCTGCCGCAGACCTTTCCGGGCAAATGGGCAGATAATCCAACGCACGCGCAAGACCCGGAAATCTATCCCGGCCTGAATGGGCAGGTTCGCTACGAAGAGGGCCTGTTCATCGGATACCGGCATTATGATCAGACCGGCATTTCACCTCTGTTTCCGTTCGGGTTCGGGCTTGGTTACACTCGGTTTTCGCTGGGTGAAGCGAGCGCCTCGGTTAGCGCCGGTGGTTCGGTTCAAGTCTCGGTCGAAATCGAAAACGCGGGCTCACGTCGCGGCGCCGCCGTGGTGCAGCTTTATGTGCATCAATGTGCGCCTTTGGTTGTGCGGCCCGACAAACAATTGCAGGGCTTCGCCAAGTTGATCCTCGACGCGGGTGAGACGGCGAAGGGTGCGTTTGACCTTTCGGCGCGCGACTTCGCCTGGTTCGATGTCGCAAACCAGCAATGGGTTGCCGAGGCTGGCGATTACGATCTCTTCATCGGATTCAATGCCGAGGACCTGCCACAAAAGGTGACGATCAGTCTTCCTGAAACCATCCGTCTCGATCCCTAAGCGATCGGCGTAATTTTGCCGAAATGCCGGGCATCAAGATTGCCAACTTTCTTCGGAGTTTCTGACATGCGCGTTGTCTATCTGAACGGATCGTTTTTGCCGGAAGAAGAGGCGCTGATTTCGCCTTTCGATCGCGGGTTCCTGTTTGCCGATGCAGTCTATGAGGTGACCTCGGTCATCGAGGGGCGGCTAATCGATTTCGACGGGCATTGGGAGCGGCTGCAGCGCTCGCTCGGCATGCTCAAGATGGGTGTGCCGATGGACCGGGACACGTTGCTCGACATGCATCGGCAGCTGGTTTCGCGCAACGGGATCGATGAGGGGCTGATCTACCTGCAGGTGACGCGCGGGGCGGCGGATCGCGATTTTGCCTTTCCGCCCGAAGGCACGCCGCAGACGGTGTTCGCGATGACGCAGGCCAAGGGATTGATCGACAATCCGGTCGCGAAAAAGGGCATGAAAATCGTTACGGTCGATGATCTCAGGTGGGACCTTTGCGATGTCAAGACCGTGCAGCTTCTCTATCCATCGCTGGCCAAGATGGCAGCCAAGGGGCGCGGCGCGGACGATGCCTGGCTGGTCCGCGACGGCTTGGTGACCGAGGGCACCTCGAACAATACCTATATCGTGACCGATGATGGCGAGATCGTCACGCGTGACCTCAGCCATGCCATTCTGCACGGCATCACGCGCAAGGCGGTGCTGGCCTGCGCCGAGCGGTTGGGCTACCGGCTGGTCGAACGGGCTTTCACCCCGGAAGAGGCAGAGGGTGCGCGCGAAGCCTTCATTTCCTCGGCGGGTACGTTCGTTCTGCCGGTCGTTTCGATCAATGGTCACACATTGGGCAATGGCGCACCGGGGCCGGTGGCGGAAGCTCTCAGAGCTGAATATATCCGCGTTGCGCGCGAAACGGCGATCTGAGCGAAGCGTTCTGGCCTAGCCGGCCAGATATTGTTGCCAGTCCTTGTGGCGGCGAAATTGCAGAACGACGTAGGAGCAGACCGGTACGATCTTCTTGCCGCTGTTCGCGAGTTCCCTCACGCCTTTCTCGACCAGCTGCGCGGCAATGTTCTGGCCGCGAAATTCCGGCGGGACCAGCGTGTGCTCGATGGCCACGACGCCCGGCGCGGTTTCCGTGTAGGTCATCTTGGCTTCATGGTCGCCGTCGAGGTGAATGACGAATCGGCCATGGCCTTCGTGCTGTTCGTGAATGACGTCAAAATCAGACATTGATTGGCTCCCGTTTCGGGTTGCATTGGGTTCAAAGGACATAGGACGCCGGTCGCCGAACTGCAATGCGGTCACCTGACGTCGAAGCTACGATGCCCTGTCAGAAAGGATTTGAGCACCGCCGCTTCCTCGGACACCAGTTCCATACGCCGGATCCATTGCATGGGATCGCTGTCCCCCGTGTCAGCTTCGGAATCGAATTCTTCGATGGTCCTGTAGTCGAGCGCGTCGGAGGCGAGATAGCCCAGTTTCAGACCCGCGGCGCGGGCGAGCATCGGCCACTCCATGTCGGTGCCGATGGTGTTGACGCTTGCCTTTTTGGCGATCAGGTCGATGGCCGTGGGCGACAGGCGGCGGATGGAAAAGAGCAGGTCCCAATCAAGGCCGGTCGCCAGTTCGAAAATGTGATTGACGATGGTTTCGGTCTGCCGCAGGCGCGCCGGCCCGCGATGCAGGGCTTCGTGCGTGCGCCCGACAATCAGAAGGTCGGTTTCTGGTTGCTGATCGAGCGTGCGCTGAAGGTCTTCCGGGGCTGCTTCGAGCCAGCGCAGGACATGATCGAAATCGCAATAAAGGGCCTGATCAAATCCATTGGCATGAATGACGACATTGCGTCGCGCGAGGCCGATGAACTGGTCGCCGGTTGGGTGGGTCAGGACCTTCGCGCCGAGTTGCTTTTCCAGCAGCGGTTTCATAGCGCCCGCGCTGGTGTCGGTCAAAGACATGACCAGCCCGCCGAACATGGCGGCAAAGGGTTCGGCAATCCGCTCAATGGCTGGCAGCATATTGCCTTCGGGGTCATGGATGATGGCGGCCAATGCGGTCGATTTCGATTTCTGCATCGTCTTTCTTTCCAGACCTTTCGGTGCGCGAGGAAAACAAGCGAAAACTGAGGAAGCTTGTGCTGGTCTGATAACCGGGAGGTCGCGCACCATCAATTGCCGTCAGGCGCTTTTACGTGCGGCCAAACGTGCTAGAGAAGGTTTTTGCTCTCCTAAATGGAAACGTTCATGTCAGCTTCCGCCGCAGAAATCCGTACGCTCGTTCTCAATGATAACGATAATATTGCTGTTGCCGTGAACCGGGTTCCCAAGGGCGCGCAGACGCCCGAAGGGGTGATTGCGCTGGATGATGTGCCGCGCGGCCACAAGTTCGCAACGCGCGCAATCGTGACTGGCTCGCCGGTGATCAAGTTCGGCCAGATCATTGGCTTTGCAACGTCGGATATCGCGCCGGGCCAATGGGTGCACGAGCACAATGTGGGCATGGGCGAACTGCATCTCGATTATGCCATCGGGCAGGGTGCGCGCGATGAGGTGGTTTTGCCCGCGGAGCAGCAGGCGTTGTTTCAAGGTTATCGCCGCGCCAACGGCAAGGCGGGTACGCGCAACTATATCGGGGTCCTGACCAGCGTGAACTGTTCGGCGACGGTGGCCGGGTTCATTGCGCGGGAAATCGAACGGTCGGGCATTCTCGACGATTATCCCAACGTCGACGGGGTCATCCCGTTCATCCATGGCGGAGGCTGCGCGCTCGATATCAAGGGCGAGGGCTATGAGGTTCTGAAACGCACGCAATGGGGTTATGCGACCAACCCCAATGTGGCGGGTGTGCTGATGGTCGGGCTCGGCTGCGAAGGGTTCCAGATATCGCGGTTCAAGGAACTTTATGGGGTCGATGAGAGTGATCTCTTCCGTACCATGACAATCCAGGAGACCGGCGGCACGCGCAAAACGGTCGAGGCGGGGGTCGAGGCGGTCAAGAACATGCTGCCACGCGTCAATCAGGTTCAGCGCGAGCCGATTCCCGCCTCTGAACTGATGCTGGCGCTGCAATGCGGCGGGTCGGATGGCTATTCGGGGATCACGGCCAATCCGGCGCTCGGGGTTGCGGCGGACCTTCTGGTCAAACATGGCGGCACGGCGATCCTTTCTGAAACGCCGGAAATTTATGGGGCCGAACATCTCCTGACCCGGCGGGCGAAGACCCGCGAGGTCGGCGAGAAGCTGATCGAGGTGATCCATTGGTGGGAGGATTACACCGAACGCAACCGGATGGAGATGAACAACAATCCCTCGCCGGGCAACAAGCTTGGGGGGCTGACGACCATTCTCGAAAAGTCCCTCGGCGCGGCGGCCAAGGGCGGGCAGTCGAACCTTAATGCCGTTTATCGCTATGCCGAGCCGGTGACCGAGAAGGGGTTCGTCTTTATGGATACGCCAGGCTACGACCCGGTCAGCGCAACCGGGCAGGTGGCGGGCGGCGCCAACGTGCTCTGTTTCACCACCGGGCGCGGCTCGGCCTATGGCTGCAAGCCGACCCCCTCGATCAAAATCGCGACCAACCCGGTGACCTACGCGCAGATGATCGACGATATGGACATCAATGGCGGCGAGGTGCTGGACGGGGTGAGCCTTGAACAGAAGGGACAGGAAATCTTCGACAAGATCATCGCTGTCGCCTCGGGCGAAAAAAGCAAATCCGAACTGCTCGGCTATGGCGACAACGAATTCGTGCCCTGGCAGATCGGAGCGACGATGTAGTGAGCGCTGTGCCCAACGGTACAATGATGCCGTGGGAGGCCTGCCGCTCACCATGACGAATTTGTAACGAAATTTCCAAGTCTTAATGTGACTTTCGTGGCGTTCGCCCACACCATCGTCCCAGCATTTTCAAGCTTGGGACGAAAGATGACCACTTTTCTGAAAAAGTATGCGACCGCGCTTGTTTTCTGGTTTTTCGCCATTTCGGGCATAACCGGAATTCTGATGTTCTTTCACATCGAACCGTTTGGCATCAAGCTCATCCACGAATGGCTAGGCTGGATTCTGGTGGGCGCCTTCGTGCTGCATGTCGCGCGAAACTGGCGGCCGTTTCTAGCCTATTTCAAGAAGCTGCCGATCTATTTGGCACTGGTGCTTGCGTTCGTAGCTTCGGGGGTGGTGTTGGCATTCACAGGGAATGATGGCGGGCGCCCGGGTGGGCCGATCGGGCCCGGCGGTCCGCCAGACATGGCGGCTTTCGGTGTCGCTGCGGCTGTGACAGCGCTCCCGTTGCAGCAGATTGCAGGTCTCGCGGGGTCTTCGCTTGAAGATCTGATCGCCAAGATCGAGGCGCAGGGCTTCGTGGTGAGCGGCCCGGAGACGACCCTTGACCAGATCACCGAGGGTGGGCAAACCAGTGCTGCTTCGTTGTTGCAGAAGCTTTTGAGCCAGACACAGAATAGCGCATAGGTCGTGCTCTCCATTCACCTCATCATTTCTGGCCGGGTTCAGGGCGTCGGCTATCGCATGTGGACGCATGAGCAGGCGTTTGCGCTTGGGCTTTCTGGCTGGGTTCGGAACCGGCGGGACGGGACGGTCGAGGCACTGATTTGCGGCGGTGAAGCGCCGGTCAATGACATGCTGGCGCGGGTGCGGAACGGCCCCCTCGGCGCGCGGGTCGATCATGTTTTCCAGACCGAATGGGACGATGTGGTGCCGGACGGGTTTGAGGTTCTGGCAACCGAATAGTGGGCTCGGTCCGCGCCTTCTATGCCCCCAATGCAGACTGTTCCCGTGCCACGCGATCGATCAGCGCATCGAGTTCGGAATTGACCGTCAGACCAGCGGCGTGGCGCATCTTGAAGTTGGCAACCGAGTCGGCGACGACCTTGTCGAGGTCGGTTTCACAGGTGAAGTTGCCGGTCACGCCGATGACTTTGGAATTGTCGAACAGGCTCGGCCACATCTTGTCGCCGAAAGTCGGGCCAACCCAATCCTCATTGTACCTGATCAGCGTGTCGGCTGGGACGTTGACGATCTTGACATCCACTCCCAGCCCGCGTGCCAGCGCATGATAGATCTGGTCCCAGGTGTAGCCGTGCAGGTGCTGGGTGATGTGGAAGGTCTCGCCGTAAGTTTTTTCATTGCCGAACAGCCCGACAAAGGGCACGGCGAAATCGACGGGGCGGGTCAGGGTCCAGAGCGACATGCCGTCACCGGAGAGCAGGACCGGCTTACCCGCCAGCATGCGATGGCCCAGAAGGTCGCCTTCGCCAAGCTGGGTGGGCAGGCCAACCCGCATCGTGTGGCTGGGGCGAACGATGGTCCAGTTGAGGCCATTGCTGTCTGCGACCAGTTCTTCGCCGGCGATCTTGTCGCGTGAATATTGCCAGAAGGGATTTATCGCCGGGGTTTTCTCGGTGATCACATAATGCCGGGCCGGTTTTTCGTAGACCGAGGCGGACGAGATGAAGATGTATTGCCCGGCCCGGCCGCTGAACGTCTCAAGATCGCGGGCGACCTGTTGTGGCGTGAAGGCGCGAAACTGGCAGACCACGTCGAATGTCTGATCGCCGAGATTGGCGTAGGGGTCGGCAGCGTCCATATCGCCTTCGATGCTTCTGACGCCTGCGGGTAGGTTCGTGCCGGTTGAGCCGCGGTTGAGCAGGGTGACCTCGTGTCCGAGCGCCATCGCCCGTTCGACACATGGTAGGGAAATCTGGCCGGTACCACCGACGAAAAGAATGTGCATGGATATCGGTCCCTAAGGCGTCTGCACGCCGTTGGCGCCGGTATGCAGTATGTGCATGGAATCGGTGGCGGCGATGAAGAGCCAGTTCCTCTTCGGTCCGCCGAAGGTGACGTTGGCAACGGTCTTTGGGGTCAGGATCTTGCCGAGCAGGACGCCCGAGGGGTTGTAGACGTGTACGCCGTCGCCGGCGGAGGTCCAGATATTGCCGTTGGTGTCGAGGCGGAACCCATCGGGCAGGCCGGGGCTGATCTCGGCAAAAATCTCTCCGCCGGAGAGGGAATTGTTGGCATTCACCTTAAACTGGCGGATGTGGTGCGGGCGATCGGCGCCATGGGTGAAGCCGCTATCGGCAATGTAGAGGATGGATTCGTCCGGGGAGAAGGCGAGACCGTTGGGGCGGTCGAAATCGGTGGTGACGCGAGTGACGTTCCGGCTTTCGGGGTCGATTCGATAGACGTGGCAGCCATCCTGCTCCTGAAGGCTCTTGTGTCCCTCATAGTCGCTTTCGATGCCGTAGGCAGGATCGGTGAACCAGATGGTGCCGTCGGACTTGACCACAACATCGTTTGGCGAGTTCAGCCGCTTGCCCTCATAATGGGTGGCCAGGACCGTGATCGTTCCGTCATGCTCGGTGCGTTCGACACGTCGATTGCCGTGCGAACAGGACACCAGCCGGCCCTCGCGGTCGCGTGTGTGGCCATTGGTATTGCCGGCCGGGCTGCGGAATTCGGATATTCCGGCGCCGGGCACGTAGCGCAGGATGCGGTCGTTGGGGATGTCGCTCCAAAGGAGGCAATTGAGATCACCGAACCAGACCGGTCCCTCGGCCCAGCGGCAATCGGTGAAGATGGTCTCCAATTGCGCGCTGGCTTTGACCAGGTCCGCAAATTCCTTTTCGAAATGCTCGTAGAGCGAACTGGTCGCCATTTCTCCCCTCCGTCCTGTCCGCCAAAGACTAAACAGATTAACGCTAATATTGGCAAGAGCCGACTTGAATGGGTGGTTTTGGGTGGCCCGGTGATGACGGCTCAGTTGCAGGAATGGGGCGGATCGCCCGCAAGATTTTCGATGATCGGGCAGTGAGGGCGGTCATTGCCGCCACATTGAGACGCGAGATGGCTGAGGGTTTCGCGCATTTCGCGCAGGGCCTCGATCTTCTTGTCGAGTTCGGCAATATGGTCTTCGGTCAGCTTCTTGACCTCGGCCGAGGCGCGGCTCTTGTCGGCCCAGAGGCGGAGCAGATCGCGGATTTCGGGAATGGAAAAGCCGAGGTCGCGGGCCCGGGCGACGAATCCGAGCCGGTGCAGATCGTCATCACCATAGTCGCGGTAATTGGACTGGCGGCGATCGGGCTTTGGTACGAGGCCGATGGATTCGTAGTGCCGGATCATTTTCGAGGAAATGCCCGTCCTTTGCGCGACTTCGCCGATCTGCATGTCACAATCTCCGTCTGACCCTTGACCTTACCATGGTGTCAAGGTGCATATCAGCGGAAATCGCTGGGCGCAACGCGCCCAAAAACTTCGAGGGCAGCGAGATGGACCATTCACATCATCACCACGATCATTCAGGCGGAGCACCGGAAATCATCCGCGATCCGGTGTGCGGGATGATGGTCGACATGGCGACCAACCAGCACAAGCACGTGCACGAGGGACGGGAGCTCGGGTTCTGTTGCGAAGGGTGCAAGACCAAATTCATCGCCGATCCGGACGCATATCTCAGCGCGACCGATCCGGTCTGTGGCATGACGGTGGACAAGCCGACGGTGAAGTGGATGAGCAAGCATGAGGGGCAGAAGGTCTATTTCTGCTGCGAGGGTTGCCAGACAAAATTCGAAGCCGATCCGGCGAGCTATCCGCTCGACAAACCGGCATTCTCCCTGCCGCCTATGCCGGCCATGCCCGCTGCAAAGGGCGCCGACGTCATTCGCGATCCGGTGTGCGGAATGATGGTCGACATGGCGACAAACCAGCACAAGCATGTGCACGAAGGGCGGGAGCTTGGGTTTTGCTGCGAGGGGTGCAAGACCAAGTTCATCGCCGACCCTGATGCTTATCTCAGCGCGACCGACCCGGTTTGCGGCATGTCCGTCGACCGGCCGACGGCGAAGTTGATGAGCAAACATGAGGGGCAGAAGGTCTATTTCTGTTGCGAGGGCTGCCAGACCAAGTTCGAGGCTGACCCGGACAAATATTTGAGCGGTGCGCCGGTGCACGAGGCACCGCCCGCTGTGCCGGCGGGGACCAAGTGGACCTGCCCCATGGACCCCGAGATCATTCGCGACGAGTTCGGCGATTGCCCGATCTGCGGCATGGCGCTTGAACCGATGGGGCCGGTTTCGGCCGATCAGGGGCCCAATCCTGAACTCATCGATTTCACGCGGCGTTTCTGGGTGTCGCTGGCTTTCACCATCCCGCTGCTGATCATTTCCATGGGGCCGATGATCGGGCTTCCCATACGCGAATGGATCGGGGAGCGGGTTGCAGGGTTTCTTGAACTGGCGCTGGCGGCGCCGGTCGTCATCTGGGCTGCACAGCCATTCTTCCGGCGGGGATGGAATTCCATCGTCAATCGCTCGCCGAACATGTGGACGCTGATTGCGCTCGGCACCGGGGTGGCGTTCGCGTTCTCGCTGGTTTCGCTGCTCGTGCCGGGAATTCTGCCTGAACAGTTCGCGGGTGGAGAAGCCGGGCCGCCGCTTTATTTTGAGGCCTCGGCGGTGATCATCACGCTGGTTTTCGTTGGGCAAATTCTGGAGTTGCGGGCTCGCGACCAAACAGGCTCGGCACTGAGGGCTCTGCTCGATCTCTCGCCCAAAACGGCGATCCAGATCTGGGATGGCAAGGATTACGAGGTCAGCCTCGACAAGGTGAAGGCGAGTGATCATTTGCGGGTCAGGGCCGGGCAGGCCGTGCCCGTCGATGGGGTCGTTGTTTCCGGCGAATCCTACGTCGATGAATCGATGCTGACGGGCGAATCCGCACCGCAACACAAGCTTGCCGGCGACAATGTCACCGGCGGTACGATCAATGGCGACGGCACGCTGGTTCTCGAAGCGCGGGCGGTGGGCAGTGAAACGCGGCTTAACCGTATCGTTGAACTGGTGACCAAAGCGCAGCGCTCGCGCGCGCCGATCCAGGCATTGGCAGACCGGGTTTCGGCCTGGTTCGTGCCGACGGTAGTGGCCGTCTCCGTTCTCAGCTTTATCTTGTGGATGGTATTCGGCCCCGAACCGAAGCTGGCCTTCGCCATCGTGACGGCGGTCTCGGTTCTGGTGATTGCCTGTCCGTGCGCGCTGGGGCTGGCCACGCCAATGAGCGTCATGGTGGCGACGGGGCGCGGCGCACGCGCCGGGGTTCTGGTCAAGGATGCCAAGCAGCTGGAAGTGTTGGCGGGTGTCGACACGATCATTGTCGACAAGACGGGCACGCTGACCGAAGGCAAGCCGCAGGTCACGCATGTGCTCTTTGCCGATGGGGAAGATGAGGACGAGATCCTGCGCCATGCCTGCCGGCTGGAGCGGCATTCGACCCATCCGATAGGCAAGGCCATTCTGCAATTTGCAGAGGGGCGCGGTCTCAAGGTCGAAAACGATGTTGGCGGCTTTGCTTCGGTCAGCGGACGGGGGCTTGTCGGGACCTATGACGGCGACAAGGTGATGATTGGAACGCTGGCCTTCCTGGAGCGGGAAGGCGCGCAGATCGCCGGACCGGTTGCCAAACAGGCCAATGCACTCGAAGCGGCCGGGGAAAGCCTTTCGTTCGTCGCACGGACCGACAAGGTGATCGGTGCGATTGCGGTTTCCGACCCGATCAGAAAGGGTGCCGGGGACGCGATATCCTACCTTCGCGAAAATGGCGTGCGGGTGGTCATGGCAACCGGCGACAGTGAAGGCGCGGCCCGCAAGGTTGCCACGGCCCTGACACTGGATGAAGTGAACGCCGCGATGAGCCCTGAGGCCAAGCATGACCTGGTCATGCGTTTGAAAAGTGAGGGGCGCAAGGTTGCGATGTGTGGTGACGGGGTGAATGATGGCCCGGCGCTGGCGGCGGCCGATGTGGGCATTGCCATGGGCTCAGGTTCTGATGTGGCGATCGAGAGCGCCGGGATCACGCTGCTGGAGGGCGATATCTCCGCGGTCGTCCGGGCGCACAAGCTTGCCAAAGGCATGCTCGGCAATGTCCGGCAGAACCTTTTCTTTGCATTCGCGTACAACACGATCGGCGTGCCGATTGCGGCGGGCATTCTCTACCCGGTGTTCGGGCTTTTGCTGTCGCCGATGATCGCGGCGGCGGCGATGAGTTTGAGTTCGGTCAGCGTCATCACCAATGCGCTGAGGCTGCGCGGCATTCGACTCTGACACCGAGTTCGTGCCGTTTCGGCTGGCCAGTTCCTGTCGGGCCGGATAGGCTTGCCCCAGTCAATGGGAGGAGCCGATGAAGCGGTTGGTTTTGGTTTTGGCGCTTTTGGTTGTGAGCGCCGGTTCGGCCATGGCCGAACAGATCGATGAATATCGCGATGCGCTGGAAGCGTTTCTGGGCGGCTATTCGTCACCGAACGATTTCGTGCGTTTCTATGCCGACAAGGTGATCACCGGCATCGACGGGACCTGGGTCGAAATCAGTCTGCTGGATGGCCGCACCGACCCTTCGGCGCCAACCCCGATGAGCCAGCCGGAATTCGAACGAATGTGCGGCATTGCCCAAGCCCAGATCGAGATGGAACGCACATCGCCGCTCTCGTTTACCATGACCCGGTTCGCAAAGACCGAGGTGCCTTTGACCTACACTTTCCAGGCGATGACAGGGGCGCAATTCGCCTTTTCAGCGCCGGCCGACACGGTCATCAGCCGGCTTGGTTTCGATATCGACAAGGTTTTTGATCAGGACATGATCCCGTGGTTTTCCTTCATGACAGGCGCGGGCGGCATCGCCACCATGTTCGCGCCGAGTCCGAATATCCGGGTGATGATCGTCAATCAGGTCAATCCCAGCATTTTTGCACGTTGCAGCGATCCGGAATGAAAGCCGCATGGATTTGACGTTGGCAAGCCGGTTTGACGTGCTGTAAGCAGAGCCCCGAAACAAGAACTCTCGAAAACCGATAGGGAGCGGGGCTGATGGTGGGGCTGAATTCTGCGCTGACGATCGACGATTTGAAGAAACTGGCACGGCGGCGCGTGCCTCGCATGTTTTTCGATTATGCGGACAGTGGTTCGTTTACCGAACAGACCTACCGGACCAATTCGGCAGATTTTCAGAAAATCTATCTCAAACAGCGCATTGCCCGCAAACTCAATGATCTGTCGCTGGCCAGTCAGATGGTCGGGCTGGATGTTGCGATGCCGATGGCGCTGGCTCCGACCGGGCTGACAGGCATGCAGCACGCCGACGGTGAAATGCACGCTGCTGTGGCCGCGGAAAAGGCCGGTGTGCCCTTCACACTCTCGACGATGAGTGTCTGTTCCATTGAAGACGTGAAAAGCGTGACGACGAAGCCGTTCTGGTTTCAGGTTTACGTGATGCGCGACAAGACCTTCATGCGCAATCTGATCGACCGGGCGCGCGATGCCGGTTGTTCGGCGCTTGTGGTCACCATGGACCTGCAGCTTCTGGCGCAGCGGCACAAGGATTTGCGCAACGGGCTTTCGACCCCGCCGCGCTTCACTCCGCATCATATCTGGCAGATGGCGACGCGGCCGATGTGGTGCCTCGGGATGCTGGGGACCAACCGCCACTCGTTCCGCAATATTGTGGGGCACGCCCCCAACGTCTCCAATCTCAGGTCGCTCAGTGCCTGGACGGCGGAGCAGTTCGATCCGGAACTCAATTGGGACGAAGTGAAATGGATCCGCGACTATTGGGGCGGCAAGATCATCATCAAGGGCATCATGGAGCCTGAAGACGCCAAGCTGGCTGCCGCGACCGGCGCAGACGCGATAATCGTGTCGAACCATGGGGGCCGCCAACTGGATGGCGCGTGGTCGTCCATCCGCATGCTGCCCCAGATCGTCGAGGCGGTCGGCGACAAGATCGAGGTGCACATGGATGGCGGCATCCGCACAGGCGTCGATATTGCCCGGGCGCTGGCGCTTGGGGCCAAGGGCGTTTATGTGGGCCGGCCGTTCCTTTATGGACTTGGTGCCGGCGGGGAAGCGGGTGTCACCAAGTCGATCAATATTTTGCGCAAGGAGCTCGAGATCACGATGGCGCTTTGTGGCGAGCGTGACGTCCGCAAACTGGGCGCACACAATATCCAGTCGATCGAGTTCTGAGCGAAACGTCGCACTTGGGGCGCATTTTCACGGCTGGCGGCCTGCTTGCGGTTGACCTAAAAGTCAGGACAGACCACAAAGCGACAAGAGTTCTTCGGGGAGGAGAAAATCGTGAAAGCGTTGTTGGGACTGTCGAAGGTCATCGACAGTATTACAGCCTTCGTCGGCAAAGCGGCCGCATGGCTGGTGCTCGTCGCGGTTCTGGTCAGCGCGGGCAATGCGGTTGTCAGAAAGGTGTTCTCGATCTCGTCGAATGCCTGGCTGGAACTGCAATGGTATCTGTTCGGCGCGGTGTTCATGCTGGCTGCCGCCTATACGTTGCAGAACAACGAACACATCCGCATCGACATCGTTTTCGGCATGCAGAGCAAGAAGGTGCAAGACCGGATCGATCTGTTCGGGCACCTGTTCTTTCTGCTGCCGTTCACCGTGCTCATGGTCTGGCTGTTCACACCTTATGTGATCCGGTCTTTCAACATTCAGGAACATTCCGCCAATGCGGGCGGGTTGATCATCTGGCCGGCCAAATCGATGTTGCTGGCCGGTTTCGTCTTGCTGCTGGCGCAGGCCATATCGGAAATCATCAAGCGGATCGCCATCATGCGCGGGATCATCGATGACCCCAATCCTCACCAGAGCGGGCATGCGCCGCTTGAAGAGGATGAGGTAGAGATCGCGCGTGGAGACATCCACAATGCTTGAAATCATCGCGCACAATATGGCGCCGATCATGTTCGGCTCCCTGGTGGTGTTCCTGCTGCTGGGCTATCCGGTCGCGTTTGCACTGGCGGCAAACGGGCTGTTGTTCTTCTTTATCGGTGTGGAGCTGGCGCCCTATTCCCACGGGCAGATCACGCTGTTCTGGCCGCTGCTTGGCGCTCTGCCGGAGCGTTTCTGGGGAATCATGCAGAACGAAACGCTTCTCGCGATTCCGTTCTTCACGTTCATGGGCTTGATCCTTGAGCGAAGTGGCATGGCCGAGGATCTGCTCGATACGATCGGGCAGCTTTTCGGCCCGGTGCGCGGCGGGTTGGCGTTCGCGGTGGTTCTGGTCGGTGCGCTTCTGGCGGCAACAACCGGCGTGGTTGCAGCGTCCGTGATCTCGATGGGTCTGATCTCGCTGCCGATCATGATGCGATACGGTTATGACCGAAGGCTGGCAACAGGTGTGATTGCGGCGTCCGGCACTTTGGCGCAGATCATTCCGCCGTCACTCGTTCTGATCGTTCTGGCCGACCAGCTCGGCCGTTCGGTTGGCGACATGTATGCCGGCGCCATCTATCCGGGTCTGGTTCTGACCTCGCTCTATCTCGGTTACGTGGTTTTGGTGACCATCATCTTCCCGAAGGCCGCACCGGCGCTGCCGCCCGAGGCGCGGGCACTGGGGTCGGGCGTGCGGTCACTTCTGGTGCTGCTGGCGCTGACCGTGGGTGCCAGCTATCTGCTCGTTCAGCTCTGGACACCGTGGCTGGGCGCCAATGCCGGCATTTGGTCGGTAACCGCTGCGGTTGCCGGTGCCTACGCCTACGCGCTTATCGACAAGCAGTTCAATATCAACATGCTCAGCCATCTGGCTCGACAGGTGGTTGTCGTGCTGGTGCCGCCTCTGGCGCTGATCTTTCTGGTGCTCGGCACCATCTTTCTGGGCATTGCCACGCCAACCGAAGGCGGGGCGATGGGTGCCAGTGGCGCACTCATTCTGGCTGCGGCCAAGGGCAAACTGAAGCTCAATCTGGTGCAACAGGCTCTGACCTCGACGACGCGGCTTTCGGCCTTCGTTCTGTTCATCCTGATCGGTGCGCGCGTGTTCTCGCTCACGTTCTATGGCGTGAACGGCCATATCTGGGTCGAGGACCTTCTCACCTCCGTCCCCGGCGGTCAGATGGGCTTTCTGATCATGGTGAACGTCCTGGTATTCATCCTGGCGTTCTTCCTCGATTTCTTCGAACTGGCCTTCATCATCGTGCCGTTGCTGGCGCCGGTGGCGGACAAGCTGGGGATCGATCTGATCTGGTTCGGCATTCTGCTCGGCATCAACATGCAAACCAGCTTCATGCATCCGCCGTTCGGCTTCGCACTGTTCTACCTAAGGTCGGTGGCAGCCCGGGTGCCCTATATCGACAAGATTACCGGCAAGAAGATCGAACCGATCACGACCGGGCAAATCTATTGGGGTGCCGTGCCGTTCGTCTTTATCCAGATCATCATGGTGGCGATCGTCCTGGTCTTCCCGCAACTGGTGCTGCACTACAAGGCTGGCCATTCAAACGTCGATCCGAGCACGGTCGAAATCATCGTGCCCGATTTCGGCAGCGAATTCGGCGCACCGGCTCTGGGTGGTGACGGTGGTCTACCCGGTCTGGGAGGTGGATTGCCGGGCGGACTCAGTGGTCCGCCCCCGATGGGCGGCGAAGCCGGTGACGATGGCGGTTCCGCCGGACTGCCGGGGCTGCTCAATGGTCCGCCCCCGATGGGAGACGGCGCCGATCAGGGATCGAACGAAGGCGGGAACAATAGCGTCATCGATCTGACGCA
>JACKJG010000017.1 GCA_020638065.1 Hyphomicrobiaceae bacterium
CTCGCCATTTCGCTTCCGGAAGCCAAGTGACTCCATGCCAAGCGCCTGGCAAATCTGGCAACGGTACTCGTTGGCCTTCTTCACTTCGCGACTTATCGGCCCGCGCTCAATACTCCTACTGACGCGCGTCTTTACCTCTGGACTGGCATAGAAATATCGACGTTCCAATTCAGCCAAACGGTTGGAGGTGCTGGCATCCTCTGGTGTAGCAAGCCCTGAAATCGAGTCCGAGTCCTCTCCGAGGAGCTCCAGCACTTCGGCAAAATCCTCATTCGAGATCGGGAAAGATGCTCCTTGAAATCCGTCAAGCAAGAGATGCGAAAGGTGGGGTCGGAGTTGTCGCAAACGCTTGATGGTCAGAGGACTTTCCATATAGCTCCTCAGATAACGCACACGCACTGTGGGCCAACCAGGTTCTCGAGCGGCGCCTTCAGCCCAATACGCATCGTTGGCGCCGGTTCCATGAAATGAGCCCCCCTCAATTTCGCACACGGCATAGATACCAGCCTCAAGGCGCGGACGACCCTCCAGCTTTTCCTTACTTCGACGGTCATCTCCGACGCGCACAAGTGCCAACTGGCCCGCCGCAAACTTTTCTGCGTCACTTGGCCGGACACCCCATGTGTCAGCACGAATACCGCTAGCCAGAAATTTGTCGATCGACCATTTGGCAGGATTGCACACGAACACCCAGTGCTGTCCGTTCGCCTGTTCGACATCTGTAGATTTAGGGTTTTCGGACTCAATATCCTTCAGGATATGCTCGACAGCCGCATTGAGCCTTTCGGGTTCGTTTGCGAACTCGTTCCAAACGGCCACTTCCAAGCCGTTGCCCTGTGGCAATCCGGTACCATGGTATTCGGGATCTACTCGGCGGAAGTTGAGCATCTTCATCGACACGCCGTTCGCATTCCGGAAAGTGGCCGTCCCTTTTGTGCCGCGAAGTGCCGCCAGCCGTTTAAGGACTCGCGATAGCTGAATGACTTCTGGGTGCTCTTTCGGATAACTCGTTCCGCGCAGTCTAAGATAGAGATCAAGGCCGAGAATGTGCTCGTCTCGCGTCCAATTTGGATTGCGTCCCGATGAAGGCGTTTCTGGTTCTGGATCTGTTTGGGGCACATGCGGCCCCGGCTCACGCTCCAGCCCTTCCACCCAACTACGAATGTTGCTTTCGTTTTCGGCAAACTCATTCTTCCAAATGAGGTGGGCCTGCCCCGGAAGCTTACTTGTTTCTGATCTTAGCTGCTCAAAATGCTCTGGCAGCCATCGAAATCGCTGCGCCGCCTTTTGCATGGCAGCAATTGGGAACGGCCAGCTTCTGTCCTTTTGTTGCCATGCCTGGTCGAACGGGGCCTCAGCAGTAAGGCCGAGCGGCGGGAGGTCCAGGCGATAGCAGGCAAAATCAAGTCGAGACAGTATGTTACCAAACACACGTCCGTGCCGGGTCATGTCTGGCATTCCCACAGCAGCCGCAGCATCCGAATTGGCATAAGCCGCAATATGACCCCGACCGATGAGCGCCCTCGCTTCCAGCCAAGAAAGCAGTTCCTCGGTTCTAATTTGTGCTGCGAGCCCTCGATCTGCAGGCGGTTTCTCGGTGTCGTTCGGCCGTCCCAGCGTCCGCCGGGAAAACCACAGTGCTCGGGGCGAGAACTCCTCAGGATGATCCACGATGATCTGTTCGTATGAAAGCTCGTCCAACTCCTCTTCGTGAAGCGTTTTGAATCCATCTGTCGGCTTGGACTTCGAGACTGATGTTTCAGCGGCCCCGATCAGTCCGCGTGAGCGGAGCTGGCTCAAGGTGCGATTGGCGTTTGTGCCCTTGCGCTCCTTGATCGCAAGATATTCGCTGACCGCCTGCACAATCTTTTCCTCCGCAGGCGTCAGTTCACTCAGGTCTAGATCGGTGCGTTGGGTGATAACCTGGCGCGCAATCTCTTCGCCTTTCGCTTTGAATGCCGCAGCGACTTCGTCATCGAAATCCACGCGTTCCCGCACATTTCTTTCGAGCTGCGCGAGAGCCTTAAAATCACGCACGCCATTCAATGATCGAGTGATGCGGTCGTCCATTCCCGTTCCCCTGCAACCCGTTTAACATTTCCAACTCAAGTATCAGATCGAAACTTGACTGGATCAACATGTCAGCATGACTTCACAGTTGCGCATCGAGGGAACCGAGCGATCGACTATCAGGCGCACCGCTGTGGATATTTGGAGCCTGGAAAGCAGGACTCTTGCCCAACAATCGAACAATTTCGCAAACATCAGAGTTCCGCTGCACTCAGCACTGCGGCGATCAAGGTGGCAGGTCACTGCACAGGTTGGCCGAGAGAGTGGAAGGTAGAAAGCACTGGACTCACTCATGGGGCGTAGGTGGTGGCGAAGGACAGTTAGAGGGTCCAGGATCCTTGAACATGGCAGAACGCCCACCAAAACCTCGCAATGCCCTGGAATTGTTCCCGCCCTCGCAGAATCCGACCCATACAGCTGGCCACACATGCGCATATGCAGGTCGCGTCGGCCGAATGCCCCAGATTGGTTGGTAATCCTGCGTGTGGGGCGGACGGGGCCGGATGTGGGGTTTAGGGGATTTTGCAATTGAACCTTGTCGAAGACTATGAAGTTTCGTCATACAGTCGTCGTTGAACCCCTGCGCTGGCGCCGCTATTGCGTGTTAAACAATAATGGCCAAAGGTGCCCGAATGTAGATTGGGCGGCTGTGTGCAAATCCTCGATGTGAATGGCTTGGGAGAGTGGCTTGGGCAGTCGAATTATTGGCTTTGCGCCGATCATTTGGATGTCACAAAATGCGGCCGGCCTGGTGTGGTGTTGATGTCGAACAGTCGGAACGAGCAGGTGCGAACTCAAAGCGCGCAGGCAAACAGACTCACAGGCCTAGGGGATGTGCGTCCAAGTAGGTCCGGAGACGACTGAGCGCATGGACAAGCGAAGCCTCACCGAACGCGATATCTGTACAAAGTTCATTCTGCCCGCCGTCAAGCGCGCAGGGTGGGACGAGATGGTGCAGGTTCGGGAGGAGGTCTACTTCACCAAGGGCCGCATTATCGTGCGCGGCAAGCTGGTAACTCGTGGCAAGGCAAAGAAAGCCGACTTTGTCCTTTACTACAAGCCGAACATTCCGATCGCATTGATCGAGGCGAAGGACAATTCCCACAGCGTCGGCGACGGCATTCAGCAGGCACTCGACTACGCTGAAACGCTGAATGTTCCCTTTGTCTTCAGCTCCAACGGGGACGGCTTCGTTTTCCACGACCGCACCGGCGCCAGCACGCCGCGCGAGTCGAACCTCGGTCTCGACGAATTCCCTTCACCCACCGACCTGTGGGCGCGCTTTCGCGCCTGGAAAGGACTCGACGTGGAGTCCGAGGAGATCGTTCTTCAGGATTACCACGACGACGGCAACGGCAAAGAACCGCGCTACTATCAGGTTAACGCGGTTAACGCGGCGATTGAGGCTATCGCCAAGGGTGAGGACCGAGTTCTGCTCGTCATGGCGACCGGCACGGGCAAGACCTACACCGCCTTCCAGATCATTTGGCGACTGTGGAAGTCTCGGCGTTGGAACCCGGAAGGCAACAAGCGCGTCCTGTTCCTCGCCGACCGCAACGTGCTGGTCGACCAGACCATGGTAAACGACTTCCGCCCCTTTGGAGCGGCAATGGCGAAGCTCTCGACCAATGCCAAGACTATCGAACGGCAGGACGGCACCTCGGTCGATCTGACGCTGGCGCTCGACAGAAAACGCCGTATCGACACCGCCTTCGAGGTCTATCTCGGCCTCTATCAGGCGATTACCGGGCCGGAAGAGCGCCAGAAGCTGTTCAAGGAGTTCTCGAAGGACTTCTTTGATCTGATCGTGATTGATGAATGCCATCGCGGCAGCGCCGCCGAGGATTCCGCTTGGCGTGAAATCCTGACCCATTTCTCCGGCGCGATTCAGATTGGCCTGACCGCCACCCCGAAGGAAACAGAGTACGTCTCCAACTCGGAGTATTTTGGAGAGCCGGTTTTCACCTATTCGCTGAAGCAGGGCATCAGCGACGGGTTCCTGGCACCCTACAAGGTCATCAAGGTTCACATCGACCGGGACGTGGAAGGCTATCGACCCGAAAAGGGTCAGCTGGACCGTGACGGCAAAGAGGTCGAGGATCGCATCTACAACTCCAAGGATTTTGACCGCACTCTGGTGCTGGACGACCGCACCATGCTGACAGCTAAGAAGATCTCGGACTTCCTGAAGGAAAGCGGCGACCGCTACCAGAAGACAATCGTGTTCTGCGTCGATCAGGAGCACGCCGCCCGCATGCGTCAGGCGTTGATCAACGAGAACGCCGATCTTGTGGTCAAGAATGAGCGTTATGTGATGCGGATTACCGGCAGCGACGGCGAAGGACAAAAACAGTTAGACAATTTTCTTGATCCCTACTCAGATCATCCAGTGCTGGTCACGACCTCACGCCTTCTTTCCACCGGCGTCGATGCGCAGACCTGCCGCCTAATCGTCCTCGATCGTGAAATCGGCTCGATGATCGAGTTCAAGCAGATCGTCGGACGCGGCACCCGTGTGCACGAGGACACCAGGAAGTTCTATTTCACGCTGATCGACTTTCGCGGCGCAACTGCGCATTTCGCCGATCCGGACTTCGACGGCGACCCGGTGCAGATATACGCGCCCGGCGACAATGACCCGATGATGCCGCCCGACGAGGAACCAGCGACGCCCGAGGGCGAGGACGTGATCCCGCCGACACCAGGTGATGACGAAACCATCATCGATCAGCCTGACCTGCCGCTGCCTCCGGGCGATCCCGTGCGCAAGATCTACGTCGATGGCGTTGGTGCCCGCATCATCGCCGAGCGCGTGGAATACCTCGACGAGAACGGCAAGCTGGTCACAGAATCCCTGCGCGATTTCACCAAGAAAGCGCTTAGGAAACGCTTCGCCAGCCTCGACGAGTTTCTCAAACGCTGGAACGCCGCCGAGCGCAAGCAGGCCATCGTCGAGGAACTGGAGGCCGAAGGTCTGGTCCTCGATGCCATCGCCGCCGAGCTTGGCAAGAACCTCGATCCGTTCGACCTGATCTGCCATGTCGCCTTCGACGCCAAGCCCCTCACGCGCCGCGACCGGGCCGAGAACGTCAAGAAACGCGACGTCTTCACCAAATACGGGCCGCAAGCCCGCGCCGTCCTCGACGCCCTGCTGGGAAAATACCGGGACGAGGGCGTGCTAAATCTCGACGATGCCAACGTGCTGAAGGTGACACCCTTCACCGAAATGGGCAGTGTCGTTCAACTCATCAAAGCGTTCGGCGGCAAGGCGGGTTTCGAGAAGGCCGTCCACGAGTTGCAGGACGCGCTATATGATGGGGCGGCTTGATAAATGGAAAAGATAGGCAACCAGAAAATCTGGTCCTACTTCGACGAACAATCAGAACCGCGACCAGCTTCGAACTCGGCTGTCCGTGGGGGTCCGGGACATGAGGTCACGTCCTACTTTGATCTCGCGAAGAAAATCGCTGAACTTCAGTTTCTCAATCGCGATCATGTTCTGTTGTTCAGAGGTCAGGGCTGTGATTTCCGAACCACCAAGAACAACAGCATGCTCAAATCAAGGATATTCCGGCTCGAAGGGAAGAAAGTGCCTTCGAAGGGCATACTGGAAAAACGCTTCAAGAATCTACGAACAGCCGAAGATGAACTCATCGCACGATACACGTCCGAGAAGCTGAAAGGCTCCGACCGCGTGAAGCGCCATCGTATCATCCGATGGGCGTTCCTTCAGCACTATGAAGTGTGCGCAACGCCGCTATTGGATGTTACTCATTCCGTGAGAATAGCTGCATCATTTGCTTCGAACGGCAACGAGACAGAAGAGGCCTTCATCTTCGGCTTCGGCGTCCCGAACCTCAGTGGAGCGGTGACAGCGAGCTCAGAGGCAGGACTTCAGGTAATTCGGCTTTCCAGTGCCTGCCCGCCCGACGCCGTTCGGCCGCATATCCAAGAGGGTTATCTGCTCGGCGAATACCCCGAAATCACTGACTTTGGGCCAAACGCTCACTACAGTTATTACGAAATGGATTTTGGCAGGCGGCTGATCGCAAAATTCCGTTTCGATCCAGCGAATTTCTGGAAAAGCGAAAATTATCCTAAGGCAAGTGATGCAGCTCTCTACCCAGGAGCGCATCGCGATCCGCTGCTTCAAATCCCGGTCAAAATCAAGAAAAGATTAGAACAGGAGACCGCCTAAACCATGATCGTCCGCACCACCGTCAAATCCATTCAGGACATCATGCGCCAGGACGTGGGCGTCGATGGCGATGCGCAGCGCATCAGCCAGCTCACCTGGCTGTTCTTCCTCAAGATCATCGACGATCAGGATCAGGAACTCGAAATCACGCGCGACGATTACCGCTCGCCGATTCCCGAGTGTTTCCAGTGGCGGAACTGGGCGGCAGACCCCGAGGGCATCACCGGACAGGCCATGCTCGATTTCGTCAACGACGAGCTGTTTCCCGCCCTCAAGGGCCTCCAGGTCTCGGCTAAGCCGGGCGATCGCCGCCGCGTCGTGCGCGACGTGTTCGAGGATGCCTACAACTACATGAAATCCGGCCAGCTGCTTCGGCAGGTGGTCAACAAGATCAATCAGGTCGATTTCAACAACCTCGACGAGCGTCGCCACTTCGGCGAGTTCTATGAGCAGCTGCTCAACGACCTGCAGTCGGCGGGCAATGCGGGCGAGTACTACACGCCGCGCGCCGTCACGTCCTTCATGGTCCAGATGATCGACCCGCATCCGGGCGAGACGCTGTTCGACCCAGCTTGCGGCACAGGCGGCTTCTTGACCTGCGCCATACGCCACATGGAGGAGAAATACGTCCGAACGCCCACGCAGCGCGAGACGATGCAGGCAGGGTTGCACGCTGTCGAGAAAAAGCAGCTTCCCCACATGCTCTGCGTCACCAACATGCTTCTGCACGGCGTCGAAGACCCATCCTTCGTCCGCCACGATAACACGCTGGCCCGCCCCTACATCAGCTACACGGCATCCGACCAGGTGGACCTCGTCCTCACCAATCCGCCCTTCGGCGGGCGTGAGGAGGACGGGATCGAGTCCAACTTCCCCCAGCACTTCCGCACCCGCGAGACCGCCGACCTCTTCCTCGCCCTGATCATCCGCCTGCTGAAACCCGGCGGCCGCGCGGCGGTAGTCCTGCCCGACGGCTCGCTCTTCGGCGAAGGCGTCAAGACCCGGCTCAAGGAGCACCTGATGGAGGAATGCAACCTCCACACAATCGTGCGCCTGCCGAACTCGGTGTTCCGCCCCTATGCCTCTATCGGCACGAACCTGCTGTTCTTCGAGAAGGGCGCGCCGACGCAGGACATCTGGTTCTGGGAGCATCGGGTGCCCGAGGGGCAGAAGGCCTATTCCATGACCCGGCCCATCCGGCTGGAGCATCTGTCCGACTGCGCCGCCTGGTGGGGCGGACCGCACCGTGAGGGCCGGGTGGAGTCGGAGCGCGCCTGGAAGATCAGCGCGGAGGAGGTGAAGGCCCGCGGCTACAACCTCGACATCAAGAACCCCCACACCGTGGCCGAGGATCACGGCGACCCCGAGACGCTGCTGGAGGATTTGACGAACGCCGAGGTGGAGGTGGCGGCGCTCCGCGACCAGGTGAAGGCGATCCTGTTCGAGGCGGTGGCGCGATGAACGCCGACCGCCTGCTCGCGCTCTATGAACAGGTGGCCGAGGCGCCCGACGCGGTTCCCCGTTTACGTCGGTTCCTGCTGGACCTCGCCGTGCGGGGGAAGCTGGGGACTCAGGACGCAAGCGACGAACCGGCGTCGGACCTGCTGACACGGATCGCGGCGGAAAAGGCGCGGATCGTTCGTGAAGGCAAGTTCAAGACCTACGATGGAAACTTCGACCGCAATCCAAATGCCTTTCCCTTCTCGGTCCCCTCAAATTGGTCATGGTGCTACCTTGATGACTTGGCCGCAGTCGCGCGCGGTGGCTCACCCCGTCCGATCAAGTCGTTCATCACGGATGATCCAAACGGGATTCCTTGGATCAAAATTGGGGACTCCACGAGAGGCAGCATCTACATTGATGGGACGCAGGAACGCATCAAACCCGAGGGCTTGGCGAAGTCCCGGCTGGTTATTCCGGGCGACCTGCTGCTTTCGAACTCGATGAGTTTCGGTTTCCCCTACATCACGAACGTAGAGGGCTGCATTCACGACGGCTGGCTCGTTATTCGGACACCAGAGAGGCTTATCGATAAGCTCTATCTGCACAGTGTCTTCCTTTCTGATCACGCAAAAGCTGCATTTTCCGAGGCGGCTTCGGGTGCCGTGGTGCAGAACTTGAACGCCGACAAGGCGCGTCAACTGGCCGTCCCCCTCCCGCCCCTCGTCGAGCAGCGGCGGATCGTGGCGAAGGTGGAGGAACTGATGGCGCTGCTGGACCGGCTGGAGGCGGCCCGCACTGCGCGCGAAGCCACCCGCGACCGGCTGACCGCCGCCAGCCTCGCCCGCCTGACCGCGCCCGACACTAATCCAGCCGAGTTCCCGGCCAACGCCCGCTTCGCCCTCGCCACGCTCCCCGCCCTCACTACCCGCCCCGACCTGATCAAGCCCCTCCGCCAGACCATCCTCAACCTCGCCGTCCGCGGCAAACTGGTGGAGCAGGACCCGAACGACGAGCCAGTCACCGGTTCCCTCGCGGCCATCAGCGCGAAACGGGACGACATGGTGAGGACGAAGAAACTGAGGCGCGAAAAGCCTTTGAAACCCGCTCGAGGTGTTGATGCGCCATTTCAAATCCCATCTACATGGCAATGGGTTCGGGTCGGCGAACTGTCCCTGTTCACACAATACGGAACATCTGCAAAGGCCGCACCCTCGGAGATGGGGATACCAGTCCTCACGATGGGAAACATTCAGGAGGGCGCAGTCGTTCGCACCAACGAGAAACGCATCCCAGAAACCTCGGACGAGTTGCCGGGGCTGTATCTGAAGGACTTCGACCTGCTCTATAACCGTACAAACAGCGCCGAACTGGTGGGAAAAACCGGTCTCTATAGGGGTGATGACGACTGCCTGACATTCGCATCCTACCTAATCCGGATTCACCTGAGCTCTGATCATACTTCACCGATCTACGTCAATCTCGCGATGAACGCGCCCGACTTTCGCGAAACTCAGATTGTCCCACACATCAAGAAGCAAACGGGACAGGCAAACGTCAGTGGTTCGGCACTGAAGAACATGCTGATCCCGCTTCCACCCCTCGCCGAACAACACCGCATCGTGGCCAAGGTCGATGCCCTCATGGCCCTCTGCGACCGGCTGGAGGCCACCCTCACCACCACCGACACCACCCGCGCCCGCCTCCTCGAAGCCCTCCTCCACGAGGCCCTTTCCCCCGCCGTCGTGGCGGTCACGTAGGCAGCTTAATGAGTCGACTCACTTACGATCCCGAAATCCACTACTCAAGCCGCGACTTTCCCAAAGGCTTGGTCAAACGATATGGAAACCTCAACACGACATGGGAAGAATTGCTTTGGGCCGCACTTACGATCGGACGGCCAAACACTGCATATGTCTTCCAACACGGAGAGGCTTCGCTCCATGAGGCGCTCTTTCGACTTTCGCTCGTTAAAATGGCGCTGGAACAAGGCCCTTACAGCCGCCGTCTGCTGCGTAGCAATGCATTCCGGACGCTTGATCCAACGGAGAAGGGAGCGGTCAGCTATTTCTTAGGGATGGCCGTCTGCAAGCTATTTGCGAGCCGACTGTTGAACACTCCCTGGCTCCTGCATCTCGACGTTTTCAGAGACCAGTTGAATCCTGCAATTCAAGGTGCGCGGTCCAGACCCGACCTTGTCGGACAGGACGCGATCGGTAATTGGCACGCATTCGAGACGAAAGGCCGTTCGAGCGTGCCGAGTTCAGAGGACAAACTGAAGGCCAAGGCGCAGGCTCAACGCCTCGTGTCAGTCGATGGCTCGTCCTGTTCCCTGCACATCGGTTCGTTTGCGTTCTTTCGACAAGATGAACTGGAATTCTATTGGCGCGACCCTGAGCCGGAAGAGCCGGAGAAACTGGAGCCGATTGAGATTAGGGTCGCGGAGGGGGATTGGGCAACCTACTACGCCCTAGCGTTGGCTCTGGCTTCTGAACCTGGGAGCCAATTCCTTTCCACCCAAGCTGAGGAAATCGACCTCAAAGTCGATATTCATCCCAAGGTGTATGCGCTGCTTCTAGAGGGTCAATGGGCTGCGGCGCGGACTTTCGTCACTGAGTACCGGCAAACGCTAGAATCGGAAGGTTACCAGCCAGACGGAATTCGCGTTGCCGCAGGTGAATCGTGGCGGCATCGCTTCAAGACGACGAAAGGCTAGTTTGAAGGCTCAGAAGTGGCATGGCCGCCTCAAAGCGGATTTCGACAACGGCAAGCACTACTACGATTTGCACCGCATCGCGATCCGACGGCCAACTCTGCCAGACTCTGCCCCAGCAGCCGACGATTTGTCTTGGCACCGGGAGCATCGATATCTGGGGTAGTGGCGCGTGTCGCTGCGAACTTATCCCCGCGCTTCCGGCTCGGCTTATTCTCCTATCAAAGGAGAAAGCTAATGAGATCTAATCCGAAACTTGAACGCGCAAAAGCCACGGCGCAGTTGCTCAACGGAATCGCGGTGTCGCTGATTTCTTTTGGGATCGTTGTGCCACTGCTGACGAAGCTGCCCGTCTCGGTAAGTCTGGTGATGGCGCTGTTGGGCGCCGGTGCACTGCACTTTGTGGCTCGAGGGTTTTCTGGGAAAATGGTGAACAGATTTCAGGACCCTCAACCAAAATGCGACCGGTGCAAATCTCATGGATTTAATTGTGATCTGCGAGATTAATCCAATGTGGATAGGCCATTGGCAGCGCCCGATTCCAACAATGGGCGGGAAGCGGTCATTGATGTAGAATGAATAACTGAAATGGGACCGCGAGCTGACGGGCAGCTTGCCACTGGCAAAACATTCTTGGGAATTCACGCAATGCATGCTCTTGGCACCGGAGACGACGGTTTGGCGGCGGCGCAAGCAGTTGTTGAAGAACGTCCGCAGACAACAATCTGGAGCGAATTGAACGCGTGGGGCAAGTCCATGGCAGACTGGCAGCGCTACATAATCTCCCACGCTGTAAGAGACGGCAAGCTCACCGATGTCCGTATTGGGGAAGCCTATCGATTGTTTCTGCGGGACAGGAAACTTGATAATGGTGATGAAGAGCTGCCGAACGTTCCCGACTCGGTTACGGGACGTGTGGCTGCGGAGGGAACGCCCCTAGCGCTGCATGCCTTAAAGTCACTGAAGAATGTCAATGCCATCCCCGAGGTGTCGCGCGTGACTTTCGGCCCTCAACTGACCGTCATCTACGGGCACAACGGCGCCGGAAAGAGCGGCTTTGCACGCATTCTTTCGTGTGCTTGTTTCAGTCGCTCCAGTCCTCGGATTATTGGCAACATCTACGATGATGATGCGCCCGATGCGCCGGCAACCGCCCAGTTCGTTGTAGATCGAGGTAACTGCATCAATGAGGATATCTCCTTCACCGATGGTGACGAGCATGATGACCTCAAACGGATCAGCGTCTTCGATTCCTCCGTCGCCCGCATTCACTTAGCCAAAGAGAACGAGTTGGGCTTCCAGCCCGCTGGCTTCGACGTATTCGATGAAGCCATCCGTGCCATTGACCTTATCACTCAAAAGCTTGAAGCGGATATCAAAACGAAGACGCGGCTAAACAAGTTCGACCAGCTTTTCGCCGACCCAGGACCTGTTGCTGACAAGATTGCTTCGTTGAATGCGGAGTCCGACATTGCTGAGCTTCGGGCGCTCGCAGCCTTTGGCGATGCCGAAAAAGAGCGATTGGATGAGGTAACAAGGCAGGAACAGGAGCTTGTCGCCAAATCTCCCGTTGAAACTCTCAAAGCCCTTGCGACCGCAAAGACCGATATTGGTACTCTTGAGAGGAAGGTCCGGGGGCTCGCTTCTGCCCTCGGCAACACGGCGTGCGACAGAGTACGCAGACTGATCGATGGCCACAAAGCTGCGCTGTTGGAGGCAGTAAAGGCCGGAAGCGAAACAGTCTCCCATCCCCAGTTGAGTCAAACGGGCTCAGCCGACTGGGACAATTTCGTGCTCGCGAGCCGAAAGCTGGGGCAATCCGAGGTAGGTACCTATCCGGCAGAAGGTGATCCCTGTTTACTTTGCCATCGTCCTCTAGATGTCCCGTCCGCTTCGTTAATTAGCCGCATGTGGGGCTATCTTGATCATGACGCTCGAAAGGCCGCCGTCGTCGCCGACGAGGAACTAAATCGCTACGCGGCCCAACTCAAGGCGCTCGATTGCGCTTTACTGCCCGGTGAGAGTCGCATTCGAGCTGACCTTTCCAAGATTAATCCGGCATTGGTAGGCGAGCTTGAGGCCGCCTCCGTGAAATTTGACGAACGGTGCAAGTCGCTCGTTGCTGCCCTTGAACAAGGTGCGGTCGACCTCGTCCCTACCGGAGATCTTGCCTTTCCAGAAGAAGCCCTTGGAAAAGCGCTGGGGGATATTGAAGCGCAGGATATTGCGCTCCGTGAAGGTAAATTCGACGAGCTTCTCACCAAGCTAAAGTCAGAACACATTGCCCTTCGGCAGAGACAAGTGCTGAGCAGGAACATCGATGACGTGGTTGCTTTCGTCGAAGATCGAGCCTGGATTGAGAAAGCTGTCAACTCTCGTCCCAACACTCGATTCGTCACGGACCGACAGAAGGTCGTTTTCGAGAGGTTGATCGAAGGCAACTACAAGGACCGTCTGAAGGACGAGTGCGTCAAGCTCGAATGCTCGCTGCCATTCGAATTCAAAGCCCGGGGGAGCGCTGGGAAGACTCTTCGTGGCCTCAAAGCAAAAGGGGGTCACAAGCCGGAAGACATTTTCAGTGAGGGGGAACAGCGGGCGCTGTCGCTCGCGGATTTTCTCACAGAGGTGAATCTCAATCCCACCAGTGCCGCCATTGTTCTCGATGACCCCGTCACATCGCTCGACCATCGGCGAAAGCGGGCAATTGCCAAACGGCTCGCTGAAGAAGCATCTGCGAGACAAGTGATCGTCTTCACGCATGACCTTGTATTCCTGACGCTGCTATCTGACCAAGCCGAAACCGCTGGCTGCGAAGTCATGAGCCACTGGGTACAGTGCTTAGAAGGTGTTCCCGGATTTGTGAGAATCGAAGACACGCCAGCCAATAGTAGGGTTTATCGCAAGACCACCAAGGCGAAGGAATTTCTGCAGCAAGCCAAGCAGGCCGATGGCGGCGACCGGGTTGATTTGGTTCGGAGCGGCGCAGGGGCGCTCCGCCGTACAGTTGAAGAAGTGGTCATTTTACACCTGTTCAAAGACACTGTGCGTCGGTGGGATGAACAGGTCAGGTTGGGTGCATTGGCCAAAATCAGTTGGTCAAACGACTTAGCAGACGAGATTGTTGCCTTGCAGGATGACACCTCTCGGCTCCTGGAGGGCCACTCAAACTCAGATGAATTTGCAGGCGAAATGCCGGACGTGGACGATCTGGAAAAGCTGATCGCCCGCGTGGATGATGTGATTGACAAAGCCAAAGCTCAACGCAACTGAGACCTAACAACGGCCAGCATAGATATCGATTTCATTCTCGCGCGGGCTTTCAAAGCTGTCCACCTGCCTAAAGTCACCCACACGAAGGGTATCGCTCCAGCGGATTCAGGGATCATGCATTTAAACCAATCGGTTGCGTTTCAACTGACCGGGAGCAATATCGCCCGCGTGAATTGAAACATCGCGAACAAGATCGAGAGGTTTCCAGCTTCTGGCGCGATCGTGTCCAGAGAACGCTGGCAATGCGTCAGGCGAAGCTCGCGAGTTGTCCGCCAAATTTGGCCGTCCAAGATGACCCATCAAATCAGCGCTCAATTGCTTGTCATTCCGCAGTCTCAGACAACTCAGATTCAACCCAATCGTGAAAAGTGCCGAACGTTCCAAGAGTTACCTTTCACTCAATGGCGTCTCTGAAAATACAGCAATAACAAGGACTTGATGGCGGTGGATGAAGTCCGAGGCGAACTAGTCTTTGTCAAGCGACTCTTAGATAGTTCGTGACTGGCGGATGTGCCAAGAGCTTCAAGTGCGCTGCATCCTTTCAGGCTCGACGATCTGCGCTCTGGGAATCAACAGCTCTTCCGCCACAGATGTTCTGGATCATTGATTTCTCCCGCTTCAGCAACCGATTTTTGCGTTGGATGCGGATTCACTCAGCTAGCCCGCAGCCAACAATTGCTGGGCATCGCGCCGCATGGTGTCTTCGGCGCGCTCAGCTTTGTCGCCGCGCCCTGCTCTCCAAAGGTCGTGTAAAGTGCATGCTTTTACACTACTGACCCAACTCGGCTTTGAGGAAAGACCGCAGTTCGGAAGTTTGCGGCTCGGCAAACAAACTGTCGGATGGACCTTGCTCATGAATAATTCCGTCGCGCATGTAAATGGTACGATCAGCCACACGGCGAGCGAATCTCATCTCGTGGGTTACAAGAATCATGGTCATACCCTGTGCGGCAAGGTCCTCAATCGCGGCGAGTACTTCTTCAGTCAGCTCCGGATCGAGAGCGGACGTGACTTCGTCGAACAGCATCACTACGGGCTGCATGGCCAATGACCGGGCAATTGCCACGCGTTGCTGCTGCCCGCCGGAAAGCATATCAGGATATGAGTCGAACCGATCCCCAAGACCAACAAGATCAAGACACCGCTGCGCTTCGATTCTCGCTTCCGATTTGCTCAGCCTTTTGACCTGAACTGGAGCGAGCATAATGTTTTCACCAGCAGTGAGATGAGGGAACAGGTTGTATCCTTGAAATACGATGCCGACATCGCGGCGCAACGCCCGCAATTCCGCAGCATTGTATGACATTCTGTGACCCGCGATTGCGATAGCGCCTTCATCAATCATTTCCAGACCGTTGAGGCAGCGCAACAGCGTGCTTTTACCCGAGCCGCTACGGCCGATTAGCGCTACTACCTCACCAGCCTCCACACTCATCGAGACACCTTTTAGGACCTCCAACGAGCCAAATCTTTTGCGAATGTTTTCGACTTGTATGACGCTCATTTCAAATCTTCTCGGTTAGACGCACGGGCATCTGTAGGACGCCCGTGCGTACGAGCCCTGACCTCAGAATGAGGGGAGCTCCGGGAGGTCCGTCTTCATCCATTTGCGATAAATCTCAGCCAACTCGCCACTTTGTTCGTGCACGAACAGAACAGTGTTCAACCAGTGGACCAATTCCATCTCGCCCTGACGAACGCCAACACCATAAAAGCTTTCCAGATAGGTCACCTTCTCAGCAAAATTCCGATCTGGATAGCGCTCTTGGAGCTCCGCAGCGATGAAGTTCACGGTGCCAATGGCATCCACCTGCCCTGCCACCAAGGCGTTCAACGTGGTGCTATCATCTTCGAAACGAACGAGTTCCATTCCCTCAATGCCCGCATCAGAGAGGATTCGTTCGTGGGCCGTGCCGCGTGGAACACCAACGATCAGTCCGGTGAGATCGTCAAGACTCTCGATCTGAACGTCTTCTGGAGCAATGATAATCGACTTGTGTCCACCATAGGGGTTGGAAAAAGCAACAGAGAGAGCGCGTTCCGGATAAATGCCAAAACTTGCAACTACAAAATCCACTTTGCCGGTTTGCAGCGAAGGAATACGGCTCTGTCCCGTGACTGGAACTAGCTCGAGTTCGATGCCTAGATCGTTTGCCAGCAGTTTGGCGATGTCCACATCAAGGCCATCAGGTTCCATACTGGCGTTGGTGATGCCGAATGGTGGGACGGAAAGATCGACACCGATGCGGACAGTGCCGCGTTGGAGAAGATCGTCGATTGAGGTGGCGTATGCCTGAACAGCACTTAGAGCAAGCAGGGCACCCACCAGAGGTATGAGAAGTGATTTCAGTCTCATGGATATTCCTTTCACATTGCGTTTGGGCACTTAGGTCGAGTGGCCCACTAGCCGCGCGAAGGCCCTTTCGTGCGGCCGGGGCTGCGGGTTTCTAGCCATTGGCTGAACCGCGACAGGGGGAAACAGATGAGGAAGTAGAGAAGAGCAACACACACATATGCCTTCATCGGCTCGAATGTTGCATTGCTAACCAATTGCCCCGCCCGGGTGATTTCAACGAAACCTATGATCGAGGCTAGTGAAGTCTCTTTGACGATCTGAACGAGATAGCCCACCGTTGAAGGAAGTGCGATGCGAACGGCTTGCGGTGCAATCACGAAGCGAAGCACCTTGGATTGGGGCAGCGCCAGAGCCTCCGCACTTTCCCACTGCGCTTTAGGGATGGCGCGCAAGGCGCTTTCCCATATGGCTCCTAGGAATGCACTTGCATTCAGGGTGAGCGCAATTCCCGCTGCAAACAGGGCGTTCAGCTCGATTCCAAACAAGGACGGTGCGTAGTAACACAGAAACATCAACACCAGCAGGGGCGTTCCCTGTACCACCTGGATATAACCGGATACCGCGAGACGAATGTAGCGGGATCGAGAGATGCGCAGCAGCGCAACTGCAATTCCAGCAATGCCTCCACCAAAGAAGGCCAGTGCGGTCAGCGTCAAAGTCCACTGCAGCGCAAAAACGATGAACAGGACTTCGGCATTGCCGAATTCGCGCATCTCAAACCCTCCCCAGGAATCGCTGGCGGGAACGCTTGAAAACTATGAGCCCTACGGCATTTAGTAAGATGCGGAAGATGAAATTTAGACAAATATAGATCACTGCGATGACCAGATAGATTTCCATGGTGCGGAAGGTCTCTGAACTCGCGATCATCGCCACACCTGTAAGGTCTTCGACACCGACGGCAGACACTAAACTTGTCGCCAGCATCAGCAGCACTGACTGTGAAATGATAGGCGTCATCACCCGCTCTAGAGCCGGTGGCAAAATGACAAATCGCATCGTCTGGCCGCGGGTCAGGCCCAAGCTTTCGGCTGCTTCAATCTGGCTGGGATGGATGGACTCAATACCGGCACGCACAATTTCAGCAATATAGCCGCCATTGTTGAGCACGATGGCGACGAGCACAGATGTGAATGGCGATAAGCGTACTCCAAGACTCGGCAGGCCGAAAAAGATGACGAATATCTGCACCAGCATGGGTGTATTGCGCATTATCTCCACATAGATGCGCACTACAGCCCGTGGGAACAACGGTCCGCGCACTGAGATAATCGCGCAAGCGATGCCCAGTCCAAGCCCCCCAAAGATGCCCGCAAAAGACAGGAATAGAGTCAGTCCGAGGCCACCGAAGAACTCGGGCAAGTAGTTCGCCAAAACTCCGAACTGAAAATTGTACTCCATTGCCTCCTACCTGACCTGAATCGACGACTCAGATTTCGCCTATCGGCCGGACCCGAATTGTCGGGCCCGCAAAGCCAATCGTATCGGGCTCGCAAAGACCTAAGGCTGCAGCCACATGCCACCAGGCATGGTCGGCCTGCCGTATTATGTAACACTCAGTGCTGTGGCCGATGTGTGCGCCTTCGATCGAATGGCCCATACAGATGTGAGCGATTTCCTCTGGCAACCCGACAGAAAGACAAACGTGAACCCCATAAGCCGAATGGCGGAATGAAGGCTCACCATAGCGGTGCGGCCGAGCCTTCCATTGAGCAAGGCGCTCAGGGTCGAATTCCCAAGTCTTGCCAATATCGTGACACAATCCGCCCGCGAGGATGATGTCGCGATCCACATTGGCTTCGGGAAATGTGGCGCAAAATTCATCATAGATGCCCAGAGCCAGCCTGGTCACGCCCCGCAAATGAGCATCCTGAGCACCGCGAGTAAGAAGGAAAACACCTTTGCTTCCTTCACCGGGAATATCAGTCACCCGAGCAAAACTAGAATGGCCAAGGGCGAATTCCCACGCATCGACGACTTTCTCGCGAAGCTCGGCGGACGCGATATCGTCGATTTCAGGAAGGTCCTCTAAAATGTGCTTTCGAGATATAGGCTTCGTCATTGGCGTGCGTTGACCTGTTTCTGTGCTGCTTTGCGAAACCGTACAGGTTCAAGTCGGATTGATCCAATTGAAGCAATTGACGACTTTGATAGAAAATTTCTATCTTGAGCTATGAGTATCAATTATCCAGCGCTGGAGGCCTTCTATTGGGCGGCACAGCTGCGCAGTTTTAACAAGGCGGCTGATCGTCTAAACATCACCCAACCAACTATTTCCTACCGCATCAGGGAACTGGAAGAGCAACTGGGGGTGCCTTTGTTTCTGCGAAAGCGGCAGCTCGTTTTGACCGGCGAAGGTGATGCGTTGGTGCGCTACGCTGAACAGATGATCGGCATAGCGCGAAATATTGACGCCAATATCAGAACGCGCAACACTCGGTTGCCAACGTTGCGTGTCGGCGTGGTCGACAGTTTTGCCGTGATCGGTCTTCCTTGCCTGCTGGACACGCTGGACACCCGTTTTGCCGACACCCGCATCGCCATAACCGTAAACACCAGCCATGATCTTGCTAAGCAACTCTCCGAGGGGCTGCTCGATATCGCGGTGCTTTCGACACCGCCGCATTACGAAAACATCGAGCTTGAATTGCTGGGACTTCAGGAGGTCGCCTGGCTCGCTCACCCCAAACTCGGGCTGGATGCTGGCATCATGTCGGAGACCGATTTGCTACATCAGCGCATTTTGGCAACTCCTGCACCGTCAAACCTGCACCTACTGACAACAAGCAGTCTGCGCGGTACGGTTCAACTCGCATTGCGCCTCAATTACTGCAATAATCTTAACGTCATCGTTAGGATGGTGGAAGCTGGATCGGGTATCGGAATCCTGCCGACACGGCTGCTCCAGGAGCAGTTGCAGCAAGGCAAAGTTCACGTCGTTCGAACAGGACGGGACTTGCCAATGCAGGAAGTCTTCATAGGCTGCAACAAGGGTTCGAAACTAGGTGCGTTGAAGAGAATCACGTCAATGATACGTGAGATCAGTATCGAGCTGGCCTACTGCAAGTAATGCGAGCTCCAATGGGATTCGCGCCGAGAAGGAACCAGCATAAGCGAAGTGTTTTTCGGCTCGTACTCAAAGGCACCCCCGAGCGAACTGTAATAGACAATAGTCCCAAACATCTTGATTGAGTCGCTTAAAACGGCACGTGCTTTATGGCGCCGAACCACCTGGGGTAATGTCCGTGGGGATCTTGACGACTATGTGAGGGTCTACCGTTTCTCCCGCCAATGTCGGGTTGTCAAGCAATGAGACAATGAGTTCTCCGGTACGTCGTCCTATTTCTCGCGGATGAGGATCGATTGTGGTGAGGGCGGGTACGCATACCGAAGCAATCTCGTAAGCCCCGAAACCAGCGATCGCCATATCGTCGGGAACGGCAACTCCACGCCGCATACATTCGGTCAATGCACCGAATGCGGTGAGATCGGATACGCAGATCACTGCGTCGGTATCTGGCAGTTGCTCAAGGAGTTGGCCCATCGCGAGCGCCCCTTCGCGCATCGATATCGGTGGTGTACCGGTGCCGACTAGGCGGCGAGCAGACAGACCAAGTTCCTCCATAGCCGCGACAAACCCTATCCGCCGGTGCGCGCCCCGTGCATCTTGCGGCGCGTCTCCCCCGATGAACCCGATCCGCTCGTGCCCACTCGCAACTAGGTGACCAACCATATCCTTCATAGTTGAGGCATTGTCGAATCCCACCACATGGCCGATGGGGTTGGCCGGCAGGTCCCACATTTCTACAACGGGCAGCCCCCCGTCAGACAAGCGGCTTCGAACCCCCTTGGTGTGGCGACCTCCAGTTAGAACGATGGCCTCCGGCCGCCGCTGCAACAACTGCTCGACGAGGCGCTCTTCCCGGTCGATATCATAGTTGGAATTGCCGAGCAGAATTTGGCGGCCACTCGCTTCCACTGGACCACTTAGTCCATCAATCGTATCGGCAAAGTTTGCATTGTTCAGTGACGGAATAACAACCGCGATGAAGTTCGAACGCTGGGTGCGCAAATTGGCGGCGGTGCTGTCAAACACATATCCCATTTCAGAGGCGGTCTGACGAATGTGTTCCCTAGTTCTCCCCTTGACCGAAGTATGGTCTTTAAAAGCGCGGCTCACTGTCATGACAGACACGCCCGCAGCCTTTGCAACATCCTTCATCGTGACGACGCGCCGCGACAGCGAAGATTTAGCTGTTGGATCTGACATCCCCGCTTGCCTCTATGCTCATGCGCGGGAACAAACACGCGTATGTGTCTGTCCACTCCGCCCCGAAACAATAACAAAGTCCATACCGCCGCCTACAGTAGCCTTCTTCCTCAAGGCTCAAAAATTGTGTGCCTCAGTCACATGATGATGAATGAAACCGTTGAAGTATTCGTTCACAATCTCCGCCGTCACCGTGCGGGACTGCTCACGAAAGTTGCTGTCCAAAGCTTCATCCATGCTGTGCCGGTCGGGATAGGAGATAGCCAGAATCAAGGGGAACTCTGGAGCACCCTCGTCTCGTTCCCGTCCGAATGTCACTTTAACGCCAATCTGGCCGGGAAACTGCGTCCACAACGGCACCAAACGGGAAAGAACTGCCTCCCGAAACTTATCTTTTTGCTCCATTCGTATTTGACCCTGGAAAAATGCGTAACGGGTGATCATTGAAAGCGCTCCCTGTCCGGGCCCTTAAAGAATTCCATCAATGCTGCTTGATCTTCGCCGCCGAGCCCTGCCGCAGCCATCATTCGATGAATTTCAGCACAAGCTGCTGTAAGGGGCATTGAGGTTTGCGTGCGACGCGCCAGGTCCCGAGCACCGTCGAGATCTTTCACCATATTGTCGATACGGCCAGTGCGGCGATAATCACGCGTTGCAAAGCGGGGCATATATTCCTGCAGGATGGCGCTATCTGCTCGCCCGCCTTTAAGCGCAAACGGCACCTTTTCAACGTCAACACCGGCATCGAGAGCCAGTTGTGTAGCTTCTGCAACGGCCAAAAAGCCGAGGCCGCATAGTACTTGGTTTATGAGTTTTGTTGTCTGCCCAGTCCCAACCGGTCCCATATGCGTGATGGTGTCGGCGAGGTGTTCCAAAATGCCGCACGCTTCTGCAACATCTTCTGCATCACCACCTAGCATCAGCGTGAGTTTGCCAGCCAAGGCCTTTGGAGCCCCGCCCGACAGAGGGCTATCAACCCAACGAAGTCCCCGACTTTGCGCGCGGGTAGCCAGCGATCTGGTGGCATCGGGGTCAATTGACGACATGTCGATCACAAGTGAGCCAGCGCGGGCGCCCTCAGCCACCCCCGCTCTGCCAAATATGGCGGCTTCAACAATTTGCGGGGAGTTCAGACTAGTGATGACGCAATTGCATGGTGCTACTGCGTCTGCTGCGCTGGTGCAGGCAGTCGCACCCCTGTCCACCATTGCTGCGACTTTCGAGGTGTCGGGATCAAATACCCGGACTGAGATCCCGGTTTCAAGCATTCGCGTGCCAATCGCTCCTCCCATGGCTCCGGCGCCGATCAGCGCCACGACTGAGGTCATTTGAGAACTCCCTTTATTCGATTTGCCAAAACAGAAACTACGGCGTCAGGCGACTGGTCAATACCAACTGAAATTGCAGGCTCGTCGGGCCCAGGGCGTTGCAAAGTGGCCAATTGACTGTCGAGCAGATTTGCAGGCATGAAATGCCCTTCACGCGTCTCTAGGCGCCGTGCGAGCACGTCTCGTGACCCGTCAAGAAACAGAAACACCACTTCACCCGCGATTCCCCGGATCTGGTCCCGATATGCCTTTTTGAGGGCAGAACACGCCACAATCACAGGCCCTTCGGTTTCAACAAGAGTCTCCGCCACCCGTTTAATCCACGGAGCGCGGTCTTCGTCGTTCAAGGGCTGGCCACCGCTCATTTTGGCGACATTTGCAGGTGGATGCAGGCTGTCGCCATCCACAAAAGCTGCGCCGATTTGTTTGGCAAGGGCTGCGCCGATCCGACTTTTGCCGCACCCTGCCACACCCATAATTACGTAGCGCCCCATCACAGACACGCGGTGATACCGCCG
The DNA here is from genome assembly GCA_020638065.1 of Hyphomicrobiaceae bacterium. GTDB lineage: Bacteria > Pseudomonadota > Alphaproteobacteria > Rhizobiales > Devosiaceae > JACKJF01. The sequence continues at coordinate 22,164 of JACKJG010000017.1, forward strand.
TCGACGAAGATTGTGGTACCGTTCACAAACGACGATGCCTCCGAGGATAGAAACAGGCAGGCACCTACTAGTTCATCCACTCGCCCCCAACGCCCCGCCGGCGTTCGACTCATGAGCCATTCCGAAAAATTGGAATCTGACACAAGCGCAGCATTCAGAGGGGTGTCGAAATAGCCTGGCGCCAATCCATTGCACTGCAATCCGTATCGGCCCCAGTCGGTTGCCATCCCCTTGGTAAGATTGGCGACGGCTCCCTTGCTGGCGGTGTAGGGCGCAATACCGGGCCTAGCTAGTGCAGTCTGAACCGAACAGATGTTGACGATTTTGCCCCTACCGCGTCTGATCATATGCCGGGCAACGGCCTGCCCAGCATTAAACACCGAGGAGATGTTTGTCGCCAGTAAGCGCTCAAATGCCTCGGCTGGAAAGTCCTCAAGCGGAGCTCGGTGCTGAACACCAGCATTGTTTACAAGGATATCGATTGGGCCAGAATTAGTTTCAAAGTCGTCGATGCACCTTCGGGTGCGGTCGTGGTCAGTTACGTCACAAACAAGTATTTCAACCGAACCACCGCCATCGCGAATGGCATCCGCAGCTTCCTCGAGCTTCGCCAAATTTCGTCCGTTCAGCAGGATTTTCGCACCGGCCGCTGACAGGCCCTTGGCCAATGCAAACCCAATGCCTTGCGACGAACCGGTGATCAACGCCCGGCACCCGTCAAGTTTGAATAATTCCACACTCACGAACCCGATTTCCTCTCGACAACTTCCACAATGCCAAATATGGTATCGATAACATTTTTGTGTCAATAGGAAATATGCGGTGATGGTCAAACCCCACATTCTTCAACTCGGCCCCTATCCCGAATGGGATGAAACCCCACTGAAAGCCGCTTTCCAGGTGCATCGTCTTTTTGACGCCAGCGAGCCCCAAGTAATGCTTGAGGAAATTGGACCATCCATTCGTGGCATTGCCACGCGGGGCGAACTGGGCGCGGACAGAAAGATTATCGAGGCCTGCCCAAACCTTGAAATAGTCTCGGTTTATGGAGTGGGCTACGACGCCGTGGACCTTGATCTGTGCAGACAACGCGGAATCTGCGTCACCAATACGCCCGATGTTCTCACCAACGATGTTGCTGACTTTGGCATTGCAATGATGCTAGGCCTCTCGCGGAACCTGGTTGTTGGCGATAACTGGGTCCGCGGCGGACGCTGGCTTCGGGACGGCAATCTTTCGCTCGGCAACCGGGTCTGGGGCAAGCGCGCAGGAATAATAGGGCTCGGACGGATCGGCTTTCAGGTGGGTCGTCGCCTTGCCGCATTCGATATGGAAGTCGCCTACTCCGATTTGTCCGAGAAAGACTATGCGCTCAACTGGACATTCATCGCCGATCCCGCAGAACTGGCCAGACGGTCAGACGTGCTGTTCGTCACCCTGGCCGCCTCATCGGCCACAAAGCACATTATTGGGCCCGAAGTGATTGAATCTATGGGGCCACAGGGCACGATCATTAACATCAGTCGCGCTTCAAACATTGATGAGGACGCTCTCATTTCGGCACTGGCCAATGGACGTCTTGGCGCCGCTGCTCTGGACGTGTTCGAAAACGAACCGAAGATCGATCCACGATTTCTCGACCTGCCCAATGTGATGGTACAGCCGCATCAGGCCTCGGGAACAATCGAAACCCGCAAAGCAATGGGTCAACTGATGCGCGAGAACTTGACTGCGCATTTCTCCGGCCGCGAACTTGTTACACCAGTAGCGTGAGGACTTATGAAAGCGATTGTCATTCATGGCGCGGGAGACCTGCGGGTCGAAGACTGCGACGTCACACCCGTCGGACCTAACCAGGTCCGGATACGCCTCGCAATTGGGGGAATATGCGGCTCAGATCTGCATTACTTCAATCATGGCGGTTTCGGCGATGTGAAGCTGAAGGAACCCATGATCCTTGGCCATGAAGTTGCAGGTCACATTACCGAACTGGGCACAAATGTTGACCATTTGTCGATTGGTCAGCTCGTCGCCATCTCACCATCGCGCCCATGCGGCATCTGTCGATACTGCTCAGAAGGAAAGCAAAATCACTGCCTCAACATGAGGTTTTACGGCTCTGCCATGCCTTTCCCACACATTCAGGGTGCCTTTCGCGAAACCCTCGTCGCAGACGCCAATCAATGCGCAACTGCCGATGGCTTAACCCCGTCTGAAGCCGCGGCAGCCGAACCGCTAGCGGTCTGCCTTCATGCGGTGCGCCGCGCAGGTTCGTTGGTCGGAAAGCGCGTGATTGTAACTGGGTGCGGCCCAATCGGAATCTTCTGCATCCTGAGTGCCCGCTGCGCGGGAGCCGAGCAAATCGTGGCAACCGATCTGGAGGCCTTTCCCCTGGAGATGGCGAAACGGGCTGGGGCCACCGAAGTCATTAACATCAAGACTGACCCATCGGGACTTGCCCCTTTGTCGTCCGAGAAGGGGACGTTCAACACTCTATTCGAATGTTCAGGTTCGCCATCGGCGCTTGCCGCCGGTATCGAAGCGCTGCGGCCGGGTGGCCAAATTATGCAGTTGGGTTTGGGTGGGGACATGATTGTCCCCGTTCAAAAACTCACCGCAAAGGAACTGAGCCTCATTGGCTCTTTCCGATTTCACGAAGAATTCTTCACGGGTGTCGAACTGATGAAACAGGGCGCACTCGATGTGAAGCCCTTCATTACTCAAACATTTGAACTTCGCGATGCAATGGATGCTTTCCGCACAGCAGGGGACCGCTCTTCGGCCATCAAGACGCAGATCGCCTTCAGCTAGACTGAGATACGAGAATGGAGCTGGCCGGGCCACGGCCAGCTACCTCAGCACTTCAAATCCATTTTCTTGAAGCGGGTCTGTGAGGTGGCGAAGGTGCCCAAGGCACTTGCACATTGCCATCAAACGTTCGCCTACGTTGACACGTGTCTTCTACGACCTGAGCTGGCTGATATGCGCCTTCGCACCGGTTGAAATATAATGGTAATCCGAATGCGTGCTCATGAACAAACCACCGTTGTTGATGAACTTCATCTGACCCTTGGGTGTTTTATCGCCGCCGAGGCCTGCAAATTTGCCATGTCTCTTGCAAGCAGACAGAACGGCATCGACAGCCTCCTCCACTGCGGGATGGTCAAATTCGCCATGCAGCCCGAGATCCGCCAGTAGGTCGTTTGCACCTAAGTGGACGACATCCACACCGTCGACCGCAGCGATAGCATCGATATTCTCTAAGCCCTCGCGAGTTTCAATCATGCATACTACAATGGTTTCCCTGTTCAACTTCTCCACCACATTCCCAATTGGCGTGGTTTCAAATCCGAAATGTGGATATCCGCCCCCTACGGAACGGCGTCCGATCGGCGCAAACTTACAGGCGTCAACTGCTTCTTTGGCCTCCGCCGGAGTTCCAACACTAGGAAAAATGATTCCCATCGCGCCGGCATCGAGCAACCGGCCAATGTCGAGATTGTTTGAACCCGGCAGGCGAACCAACGGCGCGATACCAGCAGGCAACGCGGTCAGGCACATTTCAACTGTGGTTTCGATGGAGATGCCGGAGTGTTGCATATCGATGAACAGAAAATCGTAACCAAGCGATTTCGCCAGAAGGACAATCTCGCCGCTTCTGCTCATACGGATCGCCAGACCGATTGCGGCTTCGCCGGCACGCATGCGTGCAAGGGCGGGATTGCAGTAGAGGTCCATGGTCAAATTCCATCTCTTGTTGAGTTTTTGGTGTGATGATTTCGTTGTTGGAAAGCGACTTTCCGAACAAGTTTCAGCGCGGGAATCGCGAGAACAAACACGGCCGTTAGAGCCAGAAACCCGAAGGCGATCCCATCTTCAAAGAAGATGTTGTAGTCGCCCTGAGACAGCAGCAGGGAGCGTCGGAAGTTCGCCTCGATCATCGGCCCGAGCACAACCGCGAGGATCATCGGAGGTAACGGGAAGCCGAACTTGCGCAGGAAATAGCCGATGACGCCAAAGCCCAGCATCACCCAGACGTCGAACATTAGACTGCGCAAGGCGAAGACTCCGACGGCGGCCATGGCAACGATCAGGATCGCGAGCACATGGTTTGGCAAGGCGATGACGCGCGCGCACAGTGGCAAGGCGAAAGACCCCAGCACGTACATGAATGCGACAGCAGCGAAGAGGCTGAGCATCAGGGTATAAACAATGTCAGGCGCGTTCTGGAACAACGCTGGGCCGGGTTGCAATCCGTGCAAGAAGAAGGTGCCCATCAACATCGCTGTCGTTGGAGATCCGGGAATGCCCAGGGTGAGAAGAGGGATAAGTGAACCGCCGACAGTGGCATTGTTCGCCGATTCTGGCGCCGCAACGCCTTTCACTTCGCCTTTTCCAAAGTCTTCAGGGTTCGAAGATAAACGTTGTGTCAGCGTGTAGCTGAACCATCCGCCAACGCTCGAGCCGACGCCCGGCAGGATGCCGATCAGTGTGCCGATGACACCCCCGCGCAACATTGTCGGCAGGAGGTTCCGCCACTGTTCGCGAGACAGAAACAAGTGTCGGAGCGACGTGTCTCCAACGAATTTGGCGGCACCTTTTTCGACCAGGAAGAACGCCTCAGACACGGCGAACAATCCGATCATGACTGCCACCACTGGGATGCCGTCTATGAGCTCGTAGCTTCCAAAAGTGAATCTCGTATAGCCGCTTATGGGATCGCTGCCGACAGTTACAAGCATTAAGCCCAAGCACGCGACTACCAAGCCTTTCACAAGCGAAGAACCGGCAAGAGCAGCAACCATGCTCAGTCCGAAAACACCGACGGCAAAATAGGCAGGGGGGCCGAAACGAAGTGCAACTCCAACGAGTGGCTGCGCCAAAAGAACTAGTGCTAGCCCTCCGATCAACCCCCCCACCGCGGAGGAACTCAGCGACACCCCAAGAGCGAGACGCGCCTGGCCCTTTTGACTCATGGGGTAGCCGTCTACCATGGTTGCCGTGGCGGATGGAGTTCCCGGCGTATTCAAAAGGATTGCGCTTACCGAACCGCCATATTCAGAGCCCATGTAAAGCGCTGCAAGCATCACGACGCTAAATGTTGGCGAAAGGCTGTAGGTCAAGGGTACCATCAGGGCGATGCCAACGGCAGAGCCCAGGCCAGGCATGGCCCCGACAAAGATTCCAATTCCGCAACCAATCGCCACTGCCAAGATGGTCTCAATGGTCAGCAGATTTGCGACACCAATCAGCAACCCATCCATTTCGTTCGCTCCTTAGAAGAGATAGCCTGTCGGAAAACTCGTTCGAAGGAGTAATACAAACACCACGAACACAAACGTGCAGAATATTAGTGAAACGATAAGTGCAAGTTTCAACTCTATTCGATATAGAAAAATGAGAGAAATAATTAGAAATATTGCGGTCGATGAAAAGTACCCAACATACTGAATACCGAGTATGTATAATATCGCTAGCGCCACCAATGGTAACACGAGCGGAATGAAACTGGACAAATCAACCCACGAAACGCTGCCGCGCCCGAATGTTTCCTGTCCCAAGACGATCAACACTAGAACTATCAGCAAAGCACCAACGCCAACCGGAAAGTAACCCGGGCCGACATCTCTTGGGTTGAAGGTGACCCCAAAGTTCGAGGCGCCGAAGACATAAAGGGCTGCCACGATCAGTAAAATTCCACCGATCACATAGGTTCCCAAACGCATCATTTTCGCGTTCTCCGGCGCCACGATTTATTGTCTATTGGATGGTTCCGCTCGCTCGGAAATAGGGCTCCAAACCTGCAGCCATATCGACGACGTAAGCTTCAAACTCATCTCCCAAGAACGGCAGCTGGGACTGATTCACGGACACCGCAAATTCTTGCCACTCTGGACTGTCAATCGCGTTGCTCACCGCCTCAGTGATAGCGTCAACGGTGGTGTCAGGCGCCCCTGAGCGAATTGCAAGCCCGCGCAGTCCCATGTCGACGATATTGAATCCCAGTTCGGTGAAAGTCGGTACGTCTGGATAGTCGGCTGTGCGTTCTGGAGTGCTAATCGCAAGCAGGCGCAATTCACCTGCCTCCAACTGAGGTGCTGCTGTACCGGGCGTCATGAACGCCACATCGAGATGCCCGCCCAAAAGTGCGAGGATTGGTTCCTGCCCGCCTGAAAACGGCACCCATGTGTACTCGTAACCGGTTGCCTCGGCCAGTTTGTAGGCCTGAAAGTCTGGACCACCGCGCCCCGAACCGCCAATGCGCAGACCATTTGGGTTGTCCTGCATGTACTGAACGAATTCATCCAGCGTCTCGAGTTCGCTATCGCTGCGCACAGCAAGGGCTGTACCCTCACCCAACATGGCGGCGATGAATTCGAATTCGTCGATGCCTACTGGCAATGAACCGTCGGCGATTCCGCCAGGAATACGCGCTGAAATCCCAAGCCAAACGTGTCCATCTGCGGGCTGGGACATCATGAACGCACTGGCCGCGGCTCCACTGCCCGCAGTACGATTTTCGACCGCAATAGTCCATCCGGTTTGGTTGGAGATGATCTCCACGAGTTTCCGTGTCATCGTGTCCAAGGCGCCGCCTGCCGATGTAATCACGGCCACGCGGATATCCCGCTCAGGGAATTGTGCTTGAGCGGAACCGGCGCTCAAGGCAATTGATGAAAACAGAAGTGCGGCCATGGCGCCGCCCGCGAGTTTTGCGAGTTTCATTCTCTCCTCCTTTGAAACCTCAGAGAACGCCCGGTTACCAATCGCCGGACGCCTCTTCCGGTACACGACTTGACACGGCAACCTTATAGATACCAATACTAATTCTTCGATTGGATATAGCTCTTATGAATATGGGGTGTTGATGGGCAGAATGAATCTGCGGCAACTCGAGATTTTTCAAGCCGTGATGCGGGCGAAGTCTGTGAGTGGAGCTGCTCGCTTATTAAATGTATCGCAGCCCACAGTGAGCAATGTTTTGAAGCACACAGAAACCTCGCTTGGACTTTCACTGTTCGAGCGGAAGGGCTCCCGCCTCATTGCCACACCTGAAGCACAGAGATTATTCCCCGAAGTGGAGAAGGTCTTTTCAAGCGTTGACGCATGCCAGCGCGTGGTTTCAACGCTCAGCGGGGGTAGTGCCAACTCAGTGGCACTCGCATCATCTTCGACGCTCGTCCAGGCCCATCTGGTTGATGCGATTGCGAGGTTCCGCACAAGCCGTTCGAACATTGACGTCAGTGTTTTGACTTGTTCGACAGACGAGGTGCTGTCAAGCGTACTACGTCAGCAGGTTGACATCGGGGTCGCTTATGCGCTCCCGGGCTTCGCAGCAGCTGAAGCAATAACCATTGGCCATACTCAAGTTTGTGCTTTGGTTCACCAAGACGACCCCCTCAGCCAGAAAGCATCATTGCGGCTCTCCGACTTAGTTGGACGGCCGCTCATTTCCTATCGCAATGAAACTCCGCTGGGCGTTCTTTTGCGCCAAGAAATGCGAGATCAAAAGGTCGACTTGCCAATTTCTATTCGGGCCAGTTGCCTTGATGCATACATGTTGGTGGCAAATGGTGCGGGAGTCGCCTTGGTAGACAGCATGATAACCAAATGCCGCTTCTACGATAGTGTTGTAACACGGACGCTTGAACCAGCGATATCGATCGACATTCGAATCTTGACCGCACCCGGTAGGGCCCGGTCTCAGGTCGAAAGGGAAATGATCGACCACATCATCTATACGTTCAACCTCCCGGATGAACCGCGCGTAACGTGAACTTGTATTGACGAAATCCCGCGAACGGTCAGGGGCCAAATCACAGTATTTACCAGCTTTCATGTTGGGTCAGCATGTGAATGTGACACAAGGTCTAACGCGCTGGCTCCTTAATCCATATTTCCAAGCTCGCGGCCGTTAGTTCGGGCGCACTATTGCATACCTGCCGTGCAATCCCGACAGTTGAATTCGAAACTGTATTGCAGCACGCTGAGGCAACTGAATTGCTGGAGAAGAGTCATGAACATATTCGTTGAACTTGGCCATTTGGTTGACGACTTTGGTCGTGCTCGCCGCGCAGCAACAATGTACTCAAACTTGTCTGCTCTAAGCGACGACCAGTTGCGTTCTAAGGGCCTGCGTCGCCAAGACATTCCTAGAGTCCTTTTGCAAACAGAGTTTCAAAACCTTCGATAGCCGGTCCTCGGCAGTAGCATATTCATTAACATTGCTTGATGTCGGGCTCTCACCTGCAGCGGGACGAGAGGTTGAATTCGCACAAAGGTCTACTCAAGCAACATGGGGCGGAGGCGCTTGAATGAGGCACTCCATTCGTTCGTATTCATAACACTTGGATAGAACACCATTGAAATAGGCACCCTTTACTGCGCTCGGAGCGATCCAGCACAAAAGCATGCGCAGGTTGATCGCTTTTCGGGATTTGACAAACTCGAGTAGACTAGGACAACTTCCAAGTACGAATAGATTTTGCCCGTTCACAACTTTACAGTTTGAAGCGGTCCTTCCCAAGGACCAATGCTCTCCAACGATTTCCCATTCGAAATACGACTTGGTTCCACTGACTGCCGCGACGCGGTTCATTGACTCGGTAGCCGCATAGGGCTAATCGCCGAGCCATGGGGAGGAGTCTCCCACCGAAAATCTCAATAGTTGCTTGCAGACTGCCCGCTCCGCCGCCCCACATTCTTGTTGGGTTATGAGGACCCATGCGAAAAATGGCCCACGTTTTCGTGGCGCGTGGGAGTTTTTAACAGCGATACTGCAGCGGCAATTCGACGGGTGCAAACGAACTTGGTTACCTATGCACATAGGAGCAGGGGATCATACACACGCCAACTACGCGCGGCTGCGACACCAACGCTCTTGTGCGCCACACTCCGTCGTCACGTTTGAGTTCTTCGAGACTTCCAAATTTCAAAGCCAAGATGACGCCGTTCTCGTCGGGTTTTCTGATATTGATCCAATGAGTAAGCGCTTCCATGCTTGTTTCGCCATATGAGATGGTAAGGAGATTGCCTCCGATCTCAACACCGGGCCGCAGTCCTTGCTTCAAAATGCGGCGTAGCTTCCCAATGGTTGTAGCGTGAAAGAAAACCGTGCTGTCATTTTCCAGGCAGTCTGGAAAGACATTATATCCTCGACTCTCGAGAGTATCCGGCAGAAATGGAAAGCGGTTCAATCGATTCATTCTTTGACCAGCCACGCCAACACCGAGATCATCACTATCCGCAATTCACAGTCCGAAACCAAGCCTGAGTTAGATGGACAACTACCCTGACAATTTGGCGCCTGAGTTTGACGAAGGAGGAGGGGTCGCGACGCCGTTTGAAGAATGGTGGCCGTCCGTTTCTGAAAGATTTCCGCGTGTCCCAAAACAGGTAGCGAAGGACTGGCTCCACCGACATTGGAGTCATTCTCCCTTTGGGTGGTTACCTTCGCCCGCCTACTATTTTGAACTCGTAAGTTGGCCCACAGAGGGCCTAAAGCGGATTCGAACAGGATGGAGCAATTTTGCCGCAAAACCGGATGAAGCATTGGCCCACGGGAAGTATCTTGTCGAGGAACACCATAGGGAATGGGGCTTCGATCTCGTTCAATTCATGATTGATCACGGCACCTTTCCGGTGCCTCCGGTTGCAATGGACAACAATGATGGACACCTCTCTTTCTTGAGAGGGGCTCCGCGTCCATACCCTGAGGGTTATCTGCTTATAGAAGGACACCTACGTTTCAACATCGCCACCTATCTCGCGGCGCAGGGCCGGTTGCTTTCCCAGGTTCCTTTCTGGCTGATGAAGCGCAACAATTCCTTGCAGGAGTTTTGATTCAACCGGATCAAGGGGGATCAATTTCCCTACGTATTTGAACGAAGCAACGGTCACGTTAAGGGGGAAATTGACTCAGGTTGACCCGGTTCAATCAGGCTCATCGACCATTTCCAATCGGTATTCGGTGGATTCGCCTTTAACCGCGTGCAGTTGGATCCGCATTCCATCAACAATGCGTCCTTTGTATTTGGTCAGATAGCGGCCAACGGTCTTTGTGGTCTTGAACCGGGGAAACAATGTCAGCAACGCTTCATCGAGGTCATTGTCTATTGCATCGACGCTGTCGCCAAAATCGGGCTGCGCCGCATCGATGACCTGTTTTGCGGTGACCCATTTCTCCGTCCCGATGACCTTAAGCCAGGCGCGCATCAGTGCGGCCAGATTGTCTCGCTCAGGATCAATGGCATCGAGTGCCTCGCGTGTGGCGCAGGGGTCGGGCTCACCTAACCAGACGAGCGCCCCGCGCACAAGATTCGACCAGTCTTCAAAACGGCCAAATGCGTCCAGGTCTTCAACACCTGGACGGCCTGCCACCACAAAAGCCCGCAGCACTGTCAGCGCAGCGGCAACCAGTCGGGGTCGGTGTTCAGGTACATAGGTCCTCAGATCACGGTCAAATTTCCGCGCACCAGGGTTTTCGACCCCGGCGTCGAGATGGCACATGATCACGCGGGTGCGAATGTCTCCTTCGAACTGCAACCCATTACCGTTGAGCAGAAACAGGACATTGGTCGGCACCGTCCTATTGCCCGATATGCCCAGCACCCGGCATTGCCATTCTTCGGCAGTCAGCACAGTGCAGAACTCGTCTGACCGTACCGGGCGATCGATATTATCGATGACGATAACTGGATCGCCCTGCAGCAGAATCGAGAACAGGCGCTTGTCGAACTCTTCTTCAGACTTGCCTTGCGAGATCGCCGAAGTGGGGCGGCCCGTCGCAATGATCGAGACCACATCGCACAACAAGGTCTTGCCCGTAGCCATGGATGTCGCGTCGAAGCCGTGTCCGGGTGCAGTCCGCAAAGCCTTGCGACACACGCCCGTCAAAATGGCTGACAGCGCGACAGACCGATGCGAGCTCGGATCACCAAGTTCTCCATCCTCATCGTCCGGCACGAATGGGAAGTCCTTGATGACGTCCTTCAAACCATCCAGGGCATGCAGGGCATCCTTGCGGGTCGGGCTTTCAGGTATCTCGGGGAAAGTAACCCCGCCGGTGTCGAGCCAGATGCCCGAGGCATCATCGTATCCTGGCTTTGACAGGACCGTGCCGTCGGCCCGAAGCGTTGGCGCTTCAACGATGCCGCGCAGCACGCGCAGTTTCCAGGTGCCCCGTGCATTGAAGTGCTTGGCAAACTCCAGCGGTGGCAGGTTTTCCACCCACTGTTCACGCCGCGCATTCCAGGTCGCGAACTTGACCGAGCGCGCAATGGTTTCAAGCAGCAGGTGATCGTTCGGGGTGTGAATGACCAGAGCGCCGGCCGGTCGACGTATGCCCGCATCTTCGGCAGCGTCGTCCAGACGGATCACTCGGACCAGGCGCCCCTTGGACTGAAACAAGGGAACGGATTGATCAATCAATCGCTGTTCGGTCTCGTCCAAAATCTGCGGAAGCTTTGCGCGATGATATTTGATGGCAGTATTCTTAAATTGCTTATTCAAGGCTTTGCCCTCCGTTTCCGGTGCACCTGATCGACCTGAACGACCTGATCATTATGAATGGTGAGAGTGTCGTCGACCGCCGTCATGATCTCGTTATGCAGAAAGGCGGGATGCGACGTAGTTGGTTGACCAAATATTTGCTCAACGACGTCGGCGCGCCCTGCGGCACGCACCTGGGCGATGAGTGTTCGCACCGTGATCTTGCGGCGTTTCGAGTCTGCGTTTGACGCGCTATCCCAGGCCTTGATCACTTCCCTGCTGGCAGTGGCATCACCATACCCGGGAATGCCGCCACACCAGTCGACGAAGACGTCGCGGGCCGCGGTCACACCATGGGTGGCGTCATGGGCGGCGAACAACAAAGACAGCCAATCATGGTGACCGGTGAAATCGTCGGGATCGAGGACATTGAGCAGGCGCTCGAGCTGTTCCGCCGATATACCGCCCGCGCCAGAATTCATTGTGCCTTTGGCCTGGTGCTTTGGCGCGCCCGTTTCATGTAATTGCAGCCACGACGCCGCGACAGGCGCCAGTTGGCCGAGCCCTGCCCCATCAAAGAATGCTGAAAGGTCAGAACTGTCGGCCTTCGGCATGTTTCCGGCGAAGCGAATGACTGTTGCCACCGCTGCTGCCATGTCGGCCGCGACGCTCGGTGTGCCGCCGGCATGAGCAAAAGCACCTTGCAAACGGGACAGGTGGGCCGACTTGTCACCCTCCTCGTCCGGCGCAATCGCCGCCGCCAGCGCACAAAAAGCCAGGTGGCCGAGCCGCTTGAGCAGGTCTTCCAGACCCATCTCGGGGATATCGACCCGGCACCCAGCCGGATCCGACCAGACCAGACGATCAGCGACGCCCTTGCCGTCGATCAGAACGCTCGGCGGGACCGCGCTCTGGGTGCCCTTTGATCCGCGAAACTCAATGATGGTAGTTGGAAGACCCCTGTTCTTCAGGGCCATAGATTCACGTTTTGACCGCACGCCGAAAACCCGATGCAGGTCCGGCGTGTCCTTGACCATCACCAGCCGATGCCCCCGCTGGCCCGCCTTCTGGCTTTGCCGCCCGAATTCTGGAAGGTGGCTGATGCCGAATATGTCGAAAGACGCCAATGTCCGCGCCTGCGGACTGTCGAGGTCAATGTCGCACAGCCCGCCGCTGTCCGGACCAAAGCGCAATCCAATATTGTCTGTGAACTGAAAATCGTCTGGCCGGCGCTCGAGATCGGGCCAGCCGCGCTCAAAAGCCATCTTCGTGCCGCCGCGCAGGCGCACAAGCTTGAAGCCTCGAGCATGCAGGCACGCCGCCGCAGCGCGCACCGAATGAAGTGCACGCTGCGGTTGCGGTGCGCGAGAGTTGCCGGGGGTCATACTACTCCGCCGGCTCATGTGCGCCTTTGAAGATAAGGCTACGGTAGACTGGAATTGCCGCCGCATGTGCCGACGGGCGCTTGGACTTCACGTAGGGAATCCCGACCGCGATTTCCATGTATCCCAGTTTGTGTGCTTCCTTATAGTAGGAACCCCAGGCACAAGGATGATCGGTCCGAATGGCGGAAAAGAAATGCACGTCATCCGACGTGAAAGTCTCGAAGTTCTCCGCCATCCACCGGATTTCTGAGATTGCCTTTTGTTTAGTCAACGGATCGCGTTCGGCTTGCGCCTCTTCTGCGACCTTCATGCCAGCGTCTCGTAGGCGCCCGCCTTCTGTAGAATTGTCCATAATATGGACTCCTCTTACTGCTTCGGCCGCGTCGACCGAAGTTTACAACAAAACACGTCGAAGAAACGCGGACGTGGCATTGCAGAACCGGCAGCACAAAGCACAGTGAGGAAACTCACTGTTGGAAATGTGCATGTGGTTCATGAATGCAGGTCGACTTACACTTTTCTGTCCGCACCAGTCAATTGGCAAATAAACATTGCGAAAGTGAGTTCGCCTACTTCGGTACGATCGTTTGAAAACATTGCATATGCTTCGCCCGTAAGCTAACATGGAGCTGCATCGCCCATCCGCCCGGAACGCACTCCGGGCTTCAGATTGTACCAGGGCCTGGTTGTGGCCCGTAGCGTGGTGGAGTTCGATGCTCTTCAAAACAGTCGTTGGCCTGGCCCACGTCGTCATGACGGGTCCAGCTCCTACATCAGCACCCCCTCATGTATCCGGGCGCGAGATCATACTGACTATGCTCGAACACTCTGGCGGGGCCAGTGTTGCCGAGATGGTCGAAGCGACCCGCTGGCAACCCTCATCAGTTCGGGCACTTCTGAGCACTTTGCGGTCATCTGGCTTTGAGATCGTGCCCGAAGCCACAGAAGATCGCGGTCGCGTCTATCGGGTGATCTACTGATGGCTAAACGTCTGACCGAAGCCGATGTGCGCCGCGAGATTGCAGAGCTCGAGACAAAAGACACCAAAATCCTGCAGGCACACTGGCGGGACCTGTTCAAGGTTCCGACGCCCCGAGGCATTCGCGCGCCCTTCTTACGCCGCGCCATTGCGTACCGTCTGCAAGAACAAGTGCACGGTGGCTTGTCGGCCCGCACCCAACGGCAGCTGCGCAAGATTGCGGCGGCACGTCGGGAAGGCAAGGTCTCGGACCGGCCCTCAACCAAGGCACGACAGATCAAACTGTCACCGGGCACCCAGCTGGTGCGAGAGTGGGACGGCAAGACCGAAGTCGTGGATGTGGTGCGCGGGGGATATGTCTGGCGTGGCCAGACCTATTCCACCCTATCGGCCGTGGCCTCGGCTATTACGGGCACCCGTTGGTCTGGACCGCGTTTCTTCGGGCTCACGGCGCCACGTGCTCCTATTACGCGACGTGGGCGCACCGAACCCGCAGGCACTGTCGATAATGATCAGACGGAGGCCGCAGAATGAGCCGCAAGACTGTCCACGCCGCGATTTATACCCGCAAGTCCAGCGAAGAGGGATTGGAACAATCGTTCAACTCGCTCGATGCCCAGCGGGCCGCGGGAGAAGCTTACATTGCGTCCCAGCAACACGAAGGCTGGGAACTCATCCCGGACCACTTTGATGATGGCGGCTATTCCGGAGGCACTCTGGACCGCCCTGCCCTGCAGCGGCTTCTGGACAAGGTCCGCGCCGGCGAGATCGATGTCATCGTCGTTTACAAGATCGATCGCCTGACCCGGTCGCTGATGGATTTTGCGCAGCTGGCCGAACTGTTCGAACAGCACCAAGTCAGTTTCGTTTCGGTCACGCAGAGCATTAACACCGGTGACTCCATGGGCCGACTGATGCTCAACGTTCTGCTGTCCTTCGCCCAGTTCGAGCGTGAACTCACCGGCGAACGGATCAGAGACAAGATTGCGGCTTCGAAGAAGAAGGGCCTCTGGATGGGTGGCTCCATCCCCATGGGCTACGATGTCCAAGACCGGGAACTGGTGATCAACAAAGCCGACGCCGCCAATGTGCAGCGCATCTTTGATCTCTACTTGGAAGAAGGGTCGGTTGCACCTTTGGTGGACCGGCTCAAACGGGACGGGATCAAAACCGCAGAACGGGTCTCGACCAAAGACAAACGCTCTGGTGGGCTCGCCTTCACTCGAGGGCATCTCTATCGGATGCTGCAAAACCCGGTCTATATCGGCCGGATCCCGCACAAGGACACATCCTACAAGGGCAAGCACAGGCCGATCATCGATCAGGACACCTGGCAAAAGGTTCAAGACCAACTCGAAGCAAATGCCCAAGGCGGACGCACCCGTCGCAGCCGGGCCGATCATCCAAGCCTACTCGCCGGCCTGCTGACCGACACAGATGCAAGACCCATGAAGGTCGACCATGCACAGAAGGGCTCTACCCGATACCGCTATTATGTGGCTTCGGGCGACGAGAAGCCGCTGCGGCTTCCCGCCCCTGAGATGGAATCCACGGTCCTGCAAGCGCTGCGGTCATATCTGACCGACAGTGCCCGCCTCTTACCAGACCTGGGTGTGCTTGATCCCCGCGAGATCCCGAATGCTATCGGCGCGGCGAACACGCTGGCCGACCAACTGCACCAACCACTCGATCCCGAACATCTTGAGACGTTCGGCAAACTTGTCGCGGGCGTCACCTATCACCCGGATCACCTCGACCTGGCGCTTGAACGGTTCGGGCTTCGCTCAGCTCTCGGGCTATCGAAAGCGTCAGACGATGACGGAGAACACATTCCCTTGCGTGCATCGCTCAACATGCGCCGGCGCGGGATTCAGACCAAGATGGTGCTCGGTGATCGCCCTATCGACCGAGAGCCTGACCAGGCCCTGGTCACCGCCGTCGCCCGCGGCCATGTCTGGGCCCAGCAGCTGATCACTGGCGAGGTCGCAACCATCGGCGAGATCGCCAAAGCGGAAGGGCTGACGGTCTCTTATGTCGGTCATGTCGCGCGGCTGGGGTTCCTAGCGCCCGAACTGGTCGAAGCCATATTGAATGGCACCCAGCCTCAGGACCTGACCGCAGACGCGCTCATCCACGATGCCGGTCTGCCGCTGGGGTGGACGAAGCAGGCTAGGTGATGCGATATTTAGCGCAAAGTTGAAGGGGTGCTATTGTCGGCTGCTTTCTCCTGACGCCCGGCTCAACACCGCGCCACCTGACGATGGGCGAAGCTCTGGCGGTTTCGATGACGGAGCGACGCCAGTAGTGTGCCCAATCGCAGATAATCGCAAGAATCGTCAGGAACGCATTTTCTGAATGTGCCAAGTTGGTTGGCATGACGGGACGAAAGCCAAGTGCACAGACGCGAGAAAGCGCGTTCGCTGACATGGAACCGCTGCTCATCGGTGTGCAAACCACGCCTGAGCGCGACATTTCGTTGGAAGCGTTGGCCAACGAGTACGGCCTGTCTCCCTCGCATTTCCAGCGCGTATTTACTGAGGCCGTAGGAGAGTCTCCCAGGGCACATGTTGAACGGCTTCGATTGGAACGGGCCGCCTGGAGGCTGTTTATCTCCGACGAGCCCATCATCGACATTGCATTTGATGTGGGTTTCCGGTCACCCGAAACATTTTCCCGCGCCTTCAAACGAAAGTTCGGCAAGACGCCGAGTGATTATCGCAAGTCGATGATCCGGCGGACCGGTGAGCAACCCGAGATCGGCCCCCTCGACCAGCAATTGGGATGCAGGCTGTCGGAGGTAACTTTCCTGACGCTGAAACCGATGAACTGCATAGGTCTCCGACGCTTCGGGCCTTATTCCGACTACTCAAATCTTCCACCCTTCGGGCCCACCAATCAGCACTATCCGCGAATTCTCGAGCGTCTGGAAACGCGAAACATCGCCCATCGCAAACTGGCGATCACCATTCCCTATGACAACCCGCTCATCACACCAGACCACCTTCAGCAAGCGGATGCCTGCCTGCAAATCCTTGAAGAAGCGCCAGCGGATCGCGAGTTTCGCCGCGTCGATCTACCCGGCGGTCTTTACGCTGCGATAGAGCACCGCGGCCCCTACGAAACGCTGATCCATGGATACACGGCCGTGGGAATGAGAATGAGCAATTCCACGCGGTACCGATTGCGTCCTGCCCCGCCGCTCCAATTCTTCCGGGAGACCTCACCTGACGGAGATCCCATGAAGCACCTCACCGAAATCTATTTCCCCGTGGAGAAAGTCCAATGAAGAACACTAAATCTAGAACCTTGCGCAAAGCGATACTGGCTTCTGCGTTTTCCCTTTTCTCGGCCGTTGCGCCAGCTCTTTCGCAAACCAATGAGGTAAATTTCATGACCGCACCCGCCCCCATCGTATTCTTCGACATTGCCGGCCCCGACTTGGCGGCGCAGGTGGATTTCTACTCGAAGGTTTTCAACTGGGATATCGCGCCAACCGGGCAAGTGGCGGTGCCTGTGACAACCACGACCAGCGGTTTGCTTGGCACGCTGCGAGAAGAGCCAAAGGAAGCGATCCTCTACATGGGGGTTGAGGACATTCCCGGCACTTTGGCGAAAGTCGAAGAGCATGGGGGCAAAACTTTCGCTCCACGCTTCAAGGTGCCCGGCGTTGTGGTGCTTGGGCTGTTCACGGACCCCGCTGGCAACCGCATGGGTCTGGTTGAGATGAAGGATGGCGTCGCTGTTGTGCCATGAGCGCCGGAACAGGCGCCGCCGGCATTATTGAGCACGTATGTGAAACTTGGCCGCCGTCGCCCGCGTTCACTTCTGGGCCTAACGACTGATCACTGGCGAGGTCGCCACCATTGGTGAGATTGCCAAGGCTGAAGGGCTGACCGTCTCCTACGTGTCGCATGTCGCACGCCTCGGGTTCCTGGCACCCGAACTGGTCGAAGCCATCCTCTCAGGCACCCAGCCTCAGGACATGACCGCCGACGCGCTGATCCACGATGCCGGTCTGGCGCTAGGTTGGGAGGAGCAGGTTGGATGACGCGCTATCTGGGCAACCAGCGGAGACGCCACCTAATATCGTCCGGGCGATTGCAACAATCACAACCAACCGGATAGTGTGAACGGCGTAGGGCGATGCCGTCCATCTCCTCAAGACTTTAGGCTTCCCGGTTATGACAGTTGCGACACGTCCCAGAACCCATTTGGCCGTTCTGGTGGTTTTGGGTTCGGCACATCTGCTGAACGATATGATGCAATCGTTGATTCCGGCGACCTATCCAATCCTGAAAGCAACCTACGCCCTGGATTTTGTCCAGATCGGCATGATTACCCTGACTTTCCAGATCGCCGGAGCCCTTTTGCAACCTGTTGTTGGCATGTTGACCGATCGGCACCCGGTGCCCTACTCACCGGTGTTAGGGATGATGTTTACTCTTTCAGGATTGATCAGTCTCGCCTTCGCCCAAGACTATTCGATGATCGTGGTCTCAGTAGCGTTGATTGGCATCGGCTCTTCAATCTTTCACCCTGAAGCCACCCGAATGGCACGTTACGCCGCTGGCGGACGGCAGGGACTTGCGCAAGGTATCTTTCAGGTTGGGGGGCAGGCTGGCGGTGCGCTTGGGCCTGTGTTTGCCGCGTTGATCATCGTGCCGTTGGGCCAACCAAGTCTTGGGTGGTTTGCCGTGTGCGCACTTACAGCAATGCTCTTGCTGGCCTGGATTGGCAGCAAGCAACACCAGATCAGCACGGAGTTCATGGCAAGGCG
Source organism: Hyphomicrobiaceae bacterium (assembly GCA_020638065.1). Lineage (GTDB taxonomy): Bacteria > Pseudomonadota > Alphaproteobacteria > Rhizobiales > Devosiaceae > JACKJF01. The sequence continues at coordinate 40,795 of JACKJG010000017.1, forward strand.
GACAGCCAGGAGTAACGAGCCCGGAGGTGCGACACGTCTTGCACCGTTGACAATTGGCATTAGCCTCGTCGTCCTCACCTTCCTGATGTTCGTCAAGAATGCCTACAGCGAGAGTTTCCGTTCATTCTACACCTTCTACCTCATAGAGAGGTTCGGCCTTTCGATCCCCGCAGCGCAGATGATGTTGTTCCTGTTTCTGTTGGCGGCCGTTGCCGGGGTTCTAATTGGGGGGATCATAGGTGATCGGATCGGGCGCTACAGGATTATCTGGATTTCTGTGCTTGGACCGTTGCCCCTGACTCTCATACTGCCATTCGCAGATTTGTTCTGGACGGGCATTTTGACGATTGCAATCAACGTGATCATGGCAAGTGCGTTCGCTTCGATCCTGATCTACGCGATGGACCTGTTGCCCAATCGGATCGGAATGATCGGCGGACTATTCTACGGACTCAACTTTGGACTCGGCGGTGTTGCGGCGGCACTGCTTGGCGTGCTGGCCGACCGCCTCGGCGTCGAGGCAGTCTATCAAATATGTGCATTCCTGCCGCTCGCCGGAGTGGTGGCCTGGTTTCTTCCCCGAATTGACGAGGATCTGGGAACCTGACTTGAGGACGGGCAAACAACTGGCCCCGAGCCCCATTCACACGTGCTCAGAGACTAATCGACCTAGCGATATCCAAATCCCATTACGTAATCACGCATGAGAGATTCTTCGTTAGTAGACTCCTTGAGCAATTCTTGAAGAAGGTCCTTGGCAGTCACAATGCCCACTGGGTGTAGATCGTCATCCACCAGCGGTAGGTTTTTCAGTCCCCGTGTCGTCATACGGGTCCAAACATCTGACAAAGATTCTCCGGCGACACAGGACTACATCACGCTTCATCACCGATGACACCGACATCATGCAGCTGGCACCTTGGCATCCACTGATTTGGGCCACCACATCCGATTTGGTAATGACACCTAGCAGGTCCCCCGTGGAATCGCAGACTACGAGCATGTCGGTGCCCGGACGGAGAATTCCGGCGGCCTGAACCAATGATGCGTGCTGGTGTCGAATTATTCCGGTCTGAAGACCCGTTTGGTGATCTGCTCCCGCCGCCGCAAATGCGGCGTCAGTTCTGGCCCATGTGTCAGGTCCGGTTACGCGCTTAGCGATTGGTCAGGGTGCGCCATTACGCCAATTTTGGCACTGGCGTTGCCGGATAGGCGCATTCAGCCAAGGTGGTGGAATCCAATTCTCGCATAAAGGCCTCGCGCGCTCTAGCCAACTTGGGCTTCAGGCGACAATGGGGCGTCAACACACAAGACCCACCATCTTCTCGGAAGCACTCCACAATGGCATGTCGCTGCTCGAGGGTACGCACAATCTCTCCCAATGTGATGGTCTCAGCTGGCCGGGTCAGCCGAAATCCTCCGCCAGCACCGCGCTGAGTGGTAACGAAACCGCCCGCAGCAAGATCGCGCACGACCTTGGTGAGGTGGTGCCGCGAAATGCCGAACTCAGTCGCAATATCCCCTGTCGAGAATGAACGCTCTGGCTCACCTGCCAACCGCATCAGAGCGCGCAATCCAAAGTCTGTAAACGAAGTGAGGCGCATGTTCCATCTCAAATAGGTATTTACAATGCTTATATAGACGACTAGACGACCCTATCAACCGCTGTTTCGGGAAGCCAACATGGATAATGCACAACGACGCGAGAGAATGACGGCCGAGATCATGGGTCGCACAGGCATTGACGAAGCCATGATCGAGCGCCTGGTGCACAGCTTCTATGCGAAAGTCCGCGAGGATGGCCTGCTCGCGCCGGTCTTCAATGAGCGGATCACGGACTGGGATTTGCATCTTCAGCGAATGTGCGCGTTCTGGTCGTCAGTCGCACTTATGTCCGGCCGCTACCATGGCAGCCCCATGACAAAGCATCTCCCGCTTCCCGTCGATGCAGATCACTTCGATCGATGGTTGGAACTGTTTGAACAAACCGCACGAGAAGTCTGCCCGCCGACCGCGGAGGCTCACTTTGTTGAGCGCGCCCGACGGATTGCGGAAAGCCTTGAACTGGGCATTGCAGGTCAGAATGGAGTTCTGCTCGGGCGAGGCGAACGCTTCAAATCCTCGACCGCGCCTGCCGCTCTGTCAGATTGAAAAGGAACGAAAATGTCCGACCGAAACAACAACCGAACGAGCGATGACCCCTGGGTCGGGAGCAGCCTTGTTCGCATGCTAATAGTCGGCCTCGCCTTGATCGTGGTCGGCATGATTGTTGTCATGGCGATAACATAAGGTCCTTGCCTCCCGGGTTGCATGTCCGTCCTTGTTGCGGGAAGTGTGGGTCGGCCGAAAACAAGCAAGGCCGCTGCTCGTGAGCGTACAGGGCAATGGAGCTTCCTGAAATATAATGCACTCACCTGTCGCGTTGATGAAGGAGCGGCACGAACGCAATCGCTTGTTGAGCGCATGACACACGGCAGGTACACCGCCAACCGTTCCAATAAACCTATGAGGTCCAATATGGCACTAAAGCATGCTCAATCGGGTGAAGTCATTGATCTACGGCCGTTGGGCGACAAGCTTCAGGAACGTAAGACCTACGCGTTAGTCAAAACCGACGAGTTTGAAGCCGTTCGGCTGATAATTGCGAAGGGGGATGAGATCCCATCCCACAAGGTGACTGGGCAAATCACGCTTCTGTGCTTAGAGGGCCAAGTGTCGATTGAGGTGCCCGATTCGACGATCAGCCTATCCAAGGATGATTGGGTTTATCTCGAGGGCAGCGAACTCCACTCCGTGAGAGCTCATGAAGACTCCGCACTCTTGCTCACGATCATGCTGAAATGACGGGACGCGCAACACCACCCCCTAGCATACCAAGGGCGCGTCCCCTCAGATGTGTTCGTGTCTGATGCCAGACATCTTGAACGAGCGGACCTTACTCGTCGACCGTCTCGCTCACTGCCTCGAAGAGATCGGGCTGCTCATCCCCCTCCACACAGAGATAGCCAGCGAGTCCGCGTTCGACACGTGATCGGGCATGGTCAACGAGAACGTAACGGCCGGGCATCTTGCACTTGAACTCAACCATCGTTGCGCCACCCGATGGCACCGAAACCGTTTGAACGCTTTCAAGCGGCGGTGAGACCAAGGAGGCAAACGGATACATCCGATCGAATATTTCGCCGATGACGTGGAACGATGAGGTGTAGTTGGGCCCACGATGCCGAAGTAGATACGCACTGTTTCGCCGACCTGTGCTTGAAGTGGATAATGCTCGGTCAAGGTGCCCAGGTGCCCATTAAACACCAAATTCTCGGCTTGCTCGTTCAGAAGCTTGTCATAGCTCTCGGTCAATTCGCCAGCGGCTCCAAAACTTTCTTCAGTGTAGATCTCGCTCTGCATAACGTAAAACTCACGATCGACAGGCAACAGGCCTTCTTCCGGCTCAACCAGAATCATGCCCTACATGCCATTTGAGATATGAAGAGCAACTGAGGACACGGCGCAATGATATACGAATAGTCCCGGATTGAGCGCCTTGAAGCGCAACACCTTGGTTTCACCAGGATAGGCAGTCGTGGCCTCCGCCCCGCCGCCAGTACCTGTCGCGGCGAGAAAGTCCACATTGTGGGCCATCCAGCTGTCTTCTCGATTGCGCGGAAGGGCCTCAACAGTATCATCCACTCGCACGCGGATCGTTGGACCAGGTAGTCTCCCCGCCATTCGACTTCCCTATGACTTCAAGCGTGTTGTCCGCAAGAATGGGAGACAACCATGGACACCACCATCATCTACATCCGCGAGCTCGACGTCACTGGGACGCAAATCGCCTTGTGCAGGACACAGTACACCGACATCGAAGTGGAAGAGGTCCCCACCACCGAGGAACGCATCCGTCTCGACACGGGGCAGTAGATCTGCCGGGTTCACAGCTTCGGACACTTGGAGATTGTGAGCGCGACGGCGTTGGCGATCAAGTGGTTGGACTGAGCGTGCATCATCTCAACCATACTTGTTTCGAACAGCGTCCTGTCGGGTTTGGACCAATGCCTCGTCTATGAAAGAGCAATTTGCCGCAGCGCAGGATTCGCCGCTCCGCGTGGTCGGCCTTGACTTCCGCGCTGAGAGACACAATTTTGTTGGAATGAGGTTCAGTATGTTCACACTGCAGACATATCGAAAGCGGCCCTTAATAGGACGTTAGCCCGAAATCCGGTCACACAGTGCGCAACGGGTTTCGGGAACAGTCATTCACGGTTGAATGACGACATACACTTTCCAGCACATAACCCCGAGAAAACCCACGGAAGGGCTTGCCACCCTTCAAGTTTCGTGTGTGTCCGTATGCAGTTAAGTCTCAAGCCGCAAACCGTAAGTCTTCGCAACTTCTTCCTCGCTATCGCTTGCTGGAAGTTTGCTGACTTGGAAAAGCGCGTCGCCATCAGATTTGCGTCCTACGCCCTGAGTTGTCATGTCCGACACAAGTCGGCACTGATGTCTCAATTGGTGAATTATCCTGTATTGCGGATCAGTCCGCGACAGCGTGGGCCGATGCTCAGATTCGTCATGCCATCCCACGTGATAGATTTGGAAGGCGCCGATACACCACACTTGGAAGAGGGGGCATCACCACTCGTCTTTGGATCCTAGCCAGGTCGGTGAATCACCGGCCTGAGTCAGCACAAGTCAAATTGACCCTGATGAATGGATTCGAAAGATGAGCGCTTCACGCATCGCACAAATCACCCCCAAAGACCTGGGGATCTTGGAAAAACTTCTCACTAGTGACTATATCACCGGTGATCAAATACGTACTGCTATTCGGAAGAAAATCTCCACTTCCCAACTGGTGTTCGCCAGTGACATCCCCGAAGATGTGGCCACGATTGGCTCGCGCATCAGATTCAGTGCCAATGGCCTTCCAACGGAAGAAAGGGTCCTGACCTGGACGGTAGAGTCCTATCCTACAGGACTTGCTTTGCATGTAGGCACGCTCAGAGGATTGGCGCTCCTTGGACAAGCTGCAGGGGCCTCACTCGGTATTCCTTCAGATCACAAGATCGAACGGCTTGATCTGCGGGCTGTCACCTATCAACCCGAAGCAGCCTCCAGAAAACATCCCATCGGCTCGGTCCTGTCGGCTCATCTCCAACTCAAGTCTCAGTTGGAGCACAACGTAGAAAATCGGCCAGCAGGATCACCTTACTGGGATGATGACAACGACCCAGGGCCGTCGGCCGCGTAGACCGCGTAGACCGCGTAGATCGCATTGAAGCAGTGTACGGAGCCACAAATGAAAGTCATCGTAGTCGGAGCCGGCGTCATTGGCGTGACGTCGGCCTATTTCCTCGCAAAAGCAGGCTGTCAGGTCACTGTCGTCGAACGACGTTCGAGCTCGGCCCTGGAAACAAGCTTTGCCAACGCAGGTCAGATCTCACCGGGCATGTCGGCGCCCTGGGCGGCGCCAGGTGTGCCAATCAAGGCCGCAAAGTGGATGTTGACCGCCAATTCTCCGTTGGTGTTTCGCCCAACAGCAGACCCAGCACAATGGCGCTGGATCTTGCAGTTCTTAGGCAACTGTAACGCCAAAGCGTATGATCGCAACAAGGGACGGATGGTTCGCTTGGCTGAGTACAGCCGAGATGTGCTTGAACGACTTCGAGCAGAACACGGGCTTTCGTACGATAACAATTCGAGAGGCATTTTGCAGTTGTTCCGAACACGCCGACAGATGGTTGATGCAACAAAGGACACTCAGGTGCTCGAAAGGCTCAATGTCGAACATCAACTTCTGGATCGCGATAGCTGTGTTCAGCTGGAACCAGGCCTTGCACTCGTCAAGCAAGAAATCGTTGGCGGACTGAGATTGATTGGAGATGAAACAGGCGATTGCAGACTGTTCACCAATGCCATGCGGGAAATCTGCGAAACGCTCGGCGTGCAATTCATGTTCGATGTCGAGGTGAAGGACATACACGCACAGGACGAAGCGGTTTCGCGATTAGTGACCAGCGATGGCGACATCGTGGCTGACGCCTACGTGCTGGCCGCCGCATCCTGGTCAACAAAAATCGCTGCTCAACTCAAGTTGGAACTGCCTGTGTACCCGGTAAAGGGATACTCGGTTAGTGCGTCAATCATCGACCCCCAGTGCGCGCCACGTTCTTCAATAATGGATGAAACCAACAAGGTTGCCATTACGCGTCTTGGAGATCGCGTTCGGATTGGCGGAATGGCCGAAATCAGCGGATACGGTGGCACCCATCGAAAGTCAGCTCTGCGTACTCTGGCACGCTCCTACAAAAGTTTGTTTCCAACGGTTGGCGAAATAGATGAAACCAGCTTCTGGCAAGGTCTACGACCTGCCACACCCGACGGAACCCCTATCGTCGGTGGGACGCGATACTCGAACCTCTTTTTGAACACCGGGCATGGAACTCTTGGCTGGACGATGGCTTGTGGTTCGGCGAAAATTATTGCCGATGTCATCACTGATACACCAACGGAAATTGAGTCAGGTGAGTTTGAAGTTTCGCGTTATTCCGGAACTCACGGAAATGCGCACTAGGCTTGCCGCCTCCGCTTCACTGTCGGCTTCAGGGACTCTCAGAGTAATACATCAGCTCTGCGGTTAGAACTCAAAGCATAGAGCTGGCAAACCAACAGGTTAGGAAACCTGGACTGCTGCTTCGGAACTTGGTGGGAGTTCAGTGTTGAAAAAATCGACAGCCGTCACTCTGCCACCATCATCCTCCCACCTCGCTAGACAAAACTCGCCAAAACTAGAGCGATTCTCCGAGTGAACAGACCGCATGATCGCCCCTTTGGGAGTTTCGTTTTGTTTCCGATGGAGTGTTGCGACGTGATGGGTCATCATTCATCCTGTTTCTGGATCAGTAAATCACTCAGTGGTTGCGGATAGTATTTCGGCGTCCTGCCGTTCGGGGGACGGGCACCGGCAGGACGCCTGGCGGCTAGATCCGTTATGCAGCCGCTTGGAGCTGTTCTTCGGATCGCGCCAATCTCGCGTTGTCGATTTCCAATTCCTTGGCTTTCCGGTCATCGTTGAGAATGCCGTCGACAGCTTGCGCGATTTCCCCGCGCTTCACTCCGATGTCAGCCAGAACCCTGTCGTCGAACCCTTGCATTGTCGAAATCAATCGATTGCGTTGCCACCGTTTGAACGCCGTTGCGATCCAGCGCGCAAACGCGAGCCGTAAGGCGTGGAGGCGAGTGGGTTTGGATGCAGTTGCTACGCCAGCCAAATGAAGATGCTCAGTCATGTCGTGCTCCAGTCATGATCTGAAGCTAAGTGTTGGTTCGCCAAGTCGACCGGCGCAAACAGGGCGCTCACGTTCAACTGCTCCACGGTCAGGGACCGCACTCAGCTTTTACAATGTATGTTGTGATCAGGATAAACCCCGAGACGCGGACGAACCCACGGCCGCCCGGTCCGGGGCTACTGGCGGTTCAGAAGCGACCCTGCAAAAAGCAGACACCTAAATGTGGGACCGAACGTTATCATGCTTGATACATGGGCCCTGAGCCGTGGGCTTTCAATCTCAACCCCCACAGCTGCGACATTTTGGCCGGAAGTCGGTGTATTAGCGTCAAAATCATCCGATACATCGATTTGGCAAACCCATCCAGTTGACTAAAGTTGCTGGCGTTCCTACCTTTATTAGCATGACGGCAAGGTTGAACCATTTTCGACATGTTCTGCTAAACCGCCCGCTCCCCCGGGCGGTATAGGCGCCACTTCGCCTGTCTCAACCCCCCGGGGCATTCCACAAGTCCTGAACGGCGCCTCCGCACGAAGCTTGCGGAATAAGTTGCCGCGAGCAGCCAACCAGCTTTGACCCGAATTGCATCTCGTTTGGCTCTCGAAGAACGCAGGGCCGAACCGCATAAATTCTGAACAACCAGCTTCGCACGCCCACCCGTCACGCGGTTCCGACGTGCGCCAACACCCATGATCGGAGGGAATTCTGATGGATCCCCAGACAACAATGACTTCCGCCAAGAGGCGGCTAAGAACACCCAAAATTGTCATCAGCTCGGACTATTTGGCGCGGATCGAAGCGCTTGCAGAAAACGCGATGTATCGAAATCCCTCGCTTGCACAGAAACTTCTCAAAGAAGTTGCACGCGCGCGCATCGCAAAGGCTGATAAAATGCCCGAAACCGCTGTTTCGATCGGCAGCACCGTGACTTATCGTGATGAGGACACGGCGCAAGAAATCAGGATCGTATTGGTGTTTCCTTCAGATGCTGACATCAGTCAGCGAAAGGTCTCATTGATGACCCCTATAGGTGTCGCACTTCTTGGCCTCAGCCAAGGTGATTCCTTTCACTGGGAAACGATAGACAAACAACACCGGACACTCACGGTATTGAATGTCAGCCAACCCGATCAACCCGAAACAAAAGGAAGTTGAACATGATGCCAACCATCAAGGTCTTTACGACCGCACTGGGTTGGCCCGGAGAGAGAATGCTGACACCATAACAGGCAGTACGCATCTCACTCCGGGCTCGCATTGGTCCATTTGCTTCCCCGCCATTCTTTACTCGAGTGAGAACGATGACTGCTTCTTCTCTTCGCCAACGCTGCAGCAATTGCAGCGAAGTAATGCCGCGTGCCGCCGGATACCGCTGCCCGCTTTGCTTCTTCCCAATCGCACATGCGAATGGATTTGCCACTTCAACGTGTTCGCGCTGCAAGCGGCAGCTTCCGCGCGCCCTTTCTGGCCAATGCCCCTTCTGCATCAACATAAGCCGAGCTGGTAACAATTTGGCGCTTGTTGGAGGTCGCGTGCGATGACCGCAAAACAGCATGCAAAACGCTTAATATGGCCCTCAGCATTGATGTTAATCAGCCTGGGCATGGTGATATTCCACACCGAGCTTGCCACGTTCTTGGGCCCCAGTGACGCGTTGTCACTGGGTGTTACTGCTGCTGCTTATTTTGCCTCCGCATGGCTGGTGAGCCGAGTTTTGTCTTTGGCACTCGACCAAGCAGCGGCACGGCGACAGCCTTATCCAAGGCTATTGAAAGACTTGATTACAGCTGTGCTTTTCCTGATTGCCGCTGCTGCAACTGGCGCGCTATTTATGGGTCAGGGGGCGGTGGGGGCTCTTGCCGGTTCCGGACTTGTCCTGGCAATGCTCGGCTTTGCCATTCGCAACGTCGTTGCCGACACGCTTTCTGGCATCGCATTAGGCATTGAAGGTCCGTTTCGCATTGGAGACTGGGTCGACATTGATGGGTTGTCGCGTGGGCGGGTCATCGAAATCGGCTGGCGCACGACGCGAATTCTGACACGCGATGCGACCTACATGATTTTGCCTAACAGCCAGATTGCCCGACAACGCATCACAAACTACTCGGCGCCCAAGCCCCAATATCGGGCACAAGTCAACATTACACTTGATCACTCGGTGTCGATTGAGCGGGCCAAGGGAATCATACTCAACTCATTGAAAGACGCAGAACTGATCCAGATGGATCCGGCACCTGATGTTCGCGTACAAGCCTATGAAGAATCAGGCATCACCTATGCGGTGCGCTATTGGCTTTCGCGGTTTGATCGCGACATCGATTGCCGCGACGAGGTTTACACGCTTTTGGATGACGGCCTGCGTCGTGCCGGAACAGTTTCGCCGCACCGACGAATTGAATTTTACGCCGCTTCCGCACCGTTTCAAATGACTGAGAACGGCCAGTCCGCATCCATATCTTCATCCAGCGACCGAGGTCAGACCAACAAGTACTTTCCCACCGTCGCACACACCTCTCCGCAGGCGCCTTGAGCAATCGAATTTCAAACAGGCGGGAAGCCAGGCATTGTGGTGTTCGATGAGGTGGTAGAGTCCTTCGCCGGTTTCCACTTCCTCACAGCAAAAGCCAAAGTTCCGCAGAATTCGGGCCTCACAGGTCCCCACACAGGCTCATATGCAGGTCGATTAGGCTGGATGTGCCAGATTAACTGCTAGTCCTGAGTGTGGGGCCGGTAAGGCCGGACGCGGGATAGCGGAGAAACTTGCCCCTAATCCTCGATTGAATAGCCCCGCTTCATCGGCCGCTCGTCCTTCTCCGGCTGACGCGCCGCGTTCACGATGGACTTGGTCCAGTGAATGGAAACTGCAGGCACTCGAATTTCGGTACTGCGATTCCTTGGATCGGTCACGTTGTCGAACTAGAAGCCGCACCACACATGGCATTGCCTGTGAAAACTAGAATGAGCAGCAGCCATGGAAGACAAAACACAGTTCATTCGAAGGGCACACCGCGCCCTCAAGTCACAGCGGCGCGAATTACGCTGGTCGCCGGCACCTGACGATGTTCGCGCGGCGATGAGCGCGTCACTCAGCTTGCTTCAGGAGATCGTGGATCACGACCCAGCTCATCGTATCGCTGCCGCGGCGCTGATTGCTGAGTTTGGTCCAGAGGCAAACTTCCCGAGATGAACTTGCCCTTCTCGTCTGACACGCATTCCTAACCGACAGTCTCCCCTCCATTCGACTTCCCTTTCCCTTCAAGCGGTGTTGTCCGCAGCAAAGGGAGGAGACCATGGACACCACCGTCATCTACATCCGCGAGCTCGACGTCGCAGGCAAACAGGTCAGTCTTTGCAAGACCGAATACACCAACTCTGAAATGGACGAGGTCTTCAGCACCGAGGAACGCTTACGTCTCGACGCCGGGCAGAAAATCTGCCGGGTTCATAGCTTCGGACATCTGGAGATCGTGAGCGCGACAGCACTGGCGCGGCGCATGTTTGCGTGACGAACTCTCGCCGTTCAACTTCCTTTTTCGAAAGCAAGAGTCACAATTTTTCGTCGGCGAGCACAGATGAAATCCACCTGCCTGGCGTTCGGCTCCGTTGAAACTCTGGTCACAACAAAAGAAGGCGCCTCCTGCAAATCTGCTTTTGTCAATCGCGCCTGGTCCCGGTCTTCAGCAGAAATGCTCCCTCTGAAACCTTGTCGGTCTCGGATTCGGCGAAAGCTGACGTGAAGTCGGCCGTTCATCCACTCAAAGTCTGAGGCAAGATAAATTTCGGCGTTCTCGCCTTTCGCATTCTTGAAAACGAGTGGCCCAGGGCCAACCGATAAACTCTCTACCTCCTTGCGCTGTGCGGCCCTGCTGTCGGTACATCCATGTTTCGGCCACGGCCATCCTAGAGCATCAAAGAACGCGCGGCCGCCCGAAGGGCTTTGGTAGAAGAAGACTATCTTATCGCAAACAGGGCAACGCGCGTTCGGATTGACGTAGGATCCGATTGATCGAAATGACCTGTCCGCCCGCGTCTGACCTGCGGCCGACCATTGGCCGCTTTGGAGGCAGCCGGAGCCACTTGTGTGAATGGGCAATACCTGTCCGTTGACATGCCGAAAGACAATTTTCCCTCCGCATTCCGTACACGTCGGCAATCATTGTCTCCTCAGTGGCCCAGCTTCAGCTTCGCTCGGCAGCTGAATGCTCCAGATTTGTATTATCTGCCAGAATCATAGCACGACGCTTTCGGCGGTCGTGCACCAAACTGACGCGGCACCAAGTTGTCATCCACGTCAATCCGGAAGGCGAGCTCGAGCGGCAATGACCGCGTCCGAGAGATCATTGACATTGAGCCGTCCAAGGATCTCTTGAGTGTACTGTTCCGTCAGCGGCGTGCTGATCCCGCTCTTCCTTGCATGCAAAAGATAAGAGATTCCGTCGCGCCCATTACTAAGTTTGCGTGCGCTGGAGATTGCCAAATCCGCCAGTTTCGCGGCGGTGAGCGGGTCTATGGTGGCGGGAAGACTTGTCGAAAGTACAACATCAAACCCTGCCAACCCCTCAATCCGATCAATCTTCACCTTGTTTGACCCGTTCCCAACAGGTGGTTCATATTCGTGAGCGCTTCCGACCCGGTTGGTTTCGCGGCGATACAGGACATCGCAAGCGAGTTTTTCGTCAGCGTCCACCTCATAGATCCACGCCTGCACCTTTGAGCCGCCTGAAGCGACTGGGACTAGCGTCGGTGCACCCGCACGTCCATTGCTGGAGCGTGCATATTCCACCGCAAATGGGGTTTCGATGCCCTTTTTCGTTGAGACGGTGATCGCCTCGAGTTCAGCGCCGGGATGCGTGATGAGCGAACCGTATGCGAGTATTCCAATACGCTGGCGAACTTTGGGGCGTGGAATTGAGAACTGCTTATTCGCCATTCGAAACGTAAATTGTTGCTCGTCGATGCCGACATCAACTTCACCGTAGTGCACCTCGCGATGGTGGTTTGCACAAAGAGTCACGATATTCGCGGCAGACAAAGAGCCGATCTCCCCAAGGTGTACCGGCATTACGTGATGGGCTTCCACATACGG
>JACKJG010000018.1 GCA_020638065.1 Hyphomicrobiaceae bacterium
CGTCCGGCTGCGGAAAATCAACATTGCTGCGCATGATCGCCGGTCTCGAAGAGATCACGCAAGGCGACATCGTCATTGGCGGCCGCAACGTCAATCGCATTGAACCGCGCGACCGTGGCGTGGCCATGGTTTTCCAGAATTATGCGCTTTATCCCCACATGAGCGTTGCCGACAACATCGGCTTTGGCCTCCGCCTTGCCCGCACCCCCAAAGCCGAACGCGACAAGGCCGTGCGCGCGGTGGCCCGCACATTGCAACTGGAGTCGCTCCTTGAACGGAAACCTGGCCAATTGTCAGGCGGCCAGCGCCAGCGGGTCGCGATTGGTCGCGCCATCATTCGCAAGCCTGAAGTGTTCCTCTTTGATGAGCCGCTTTCAAACCTCGATGCGGCCCTGCGGATGGACATGCGCACCGAACTTGCCCAGTTGCATAACACTCTGGGGGCGACAATGATCTATGTCACCCACGATCAGGTCGAAGCCATGACTTTGGCCGACAAGATCGTGGTACTCGATCAGGGCGTGATCCAGCAGATCGGTACGCCGCTGGAACTGTACAACCGCCCCGCAAATCGTTTCGTTGCTGGATTTATCGGGTCACCAAAAATGAATTTTCTGGAGGTCTCAGCTGTGGCCTCGGAGACGAACGGAACCAGGTTCACTGGTCCACATGTGGACGTTACATTGGCGCTACGGCCTGATGTGAAGAGCGACGTGCGTGCGTTGACGACGATTGGAATTCGGCCGCACGCGCTCAAGATCGAAGACACTGGCCCGATCCGTGGACAGGTGGATCTGATCGAACGTCTAGGTCACGAAACGATGATTGGCGTCAAGCTTTCGGGCAACGATCGCATTGTTGCTGCGCTGGACGGAAATGTGGATGTGAGCGTCGGAGAAACGATTGGTCTGGCCGCTGCGGACCCGAGCAACTTTCACCTCTTTGACATCAGCGGTAACCTGATAAACCACGCGCCCATATAAGCTGGAGTGAGTGGGGTTCCTTTGACTGTACCCACTCGTGCCGGGCTACCCCAAAGCGACCTGCCAGTTTGTCAAAAAACCGGTGCTGTCAGATGAAACAAGCTCGCAGCCGTTCCACCCATAAATGGGGTGAGCGCATGATCACCCAAAGCCCGTTCCGGTATTGCAAGACCTCGCCGCCGTACAAGCTCTCATGTGAACAATTCGGGCAGCTCATTTCGCGCGGCTTCGGCTATCGCCTGAACATCGCTGGCGTCGGCTCCTGAGTAAGGCCACAGAAGGCGCGAAGTCACGGGCCCCCAGCCGCCCGCTGCGGCCATGAGCTTGTCGAGCGCCGCATCGGAAAGGCCTTTGGCCTGCGCCAGCGGGACAAGATGGGTTTTGAGGAAGGCGAGAAACCGCGCCTCCAGATCTTCCGCTGCATCCCGGTCGGTCTCGATCATATCCCAATAGCGCACGGCACCGTCCGGGGAGAGACAGGCGACATTCGAATAGGCGCCGTCCGCGCCGCGCGGGCGACCGTGGGCGACAGTGTGACCCGCGACGAAGACCGAAAAATCGGGGAGCAATGCCCGCCGTTCGGCGTACCAGGCGTCATCGCCGCCTTTTACCTTGATGCCGACCATATTCGGCGCAACCGCGCGGAGAGCGGCAACTTCGCTCAGCGATAGCTGACGCTTGGCATGGGGCGGGTTGTAAAGGATCAGCGGAACCTCGCCTGCGGCTTCCTGCATGCCCGCCATGAAGCGTGTGTTCTCAATGGACGACGGCGGCCACCAGTCGGGCAGGGTGACCTGCACGCCTGTCGGTGCAAAGGACTGGGCGCGCAGGAGCCGGTCGCGTGCGATCCGGGGATTGGAATTGCTGACACCGATCTGGAAGGGCTTGCCTGACTTCTGCGCGCGAGCCGCCACCAGTTCGGTGATCTGATCGAACTCGGCCTCGGTCTGGTTGAAAAACTCGGCGGCGGTGCCGTTGGTATAGATGCCGGCTACCGACGAGGCGCACATGATGTCGACCTCTTCGGCCAGCGCGCCGAAATCGATCTCACCGTTTGGATTGATCGGGAGCATGACGGCGCCCCAAATACCTTTGGGGCGCCAGGTCTTCGACCGGGGATCTGTGGGGCGGGAAGGGTCCGTCATCTCAGATCTTGTTCTCCTTGATCAGGTCGGCCTCAAGCTTGGCCTTGTAGGCTGCCTTGGCCTCTTCATCCACCCGGGCACTTTCGCCCTGATAGACAAAGCCCGCCATCCACCTTTGCTCACTTCCCTAATCCACGGCTGGTGTTTTTAAAGCGCCGGTGCACGGGCGTTTTGCGACTTGGCACGTTTGCTGAGACGTTCGTTAGTGTCTGATCGAGGGCGATTTTGGCGCTTTGTCTCAGAGAGCGATTTGCGATGACCCGGATAGCGTTTTCCCTGCTAACAGGGAAAGAACAGGGAACATTTTCGTTTTTTGAGCGGGTCGGAAGTTGGCTCAACCGCGATTACGCAGTTGAATCAATTGCTTGGCGCGCATTGTGTTGGTTTGTGCTGTTTTTGAGCAGGGAAGTAACAGGGAAAAGAACTGGGAAAGCTGGTTTTTTGGACCTAGCTAAACCGGTTTTCCTGCTCGAACCAGTCGAGCGGTATGTCTGACTTCAGAAGGTGATGAACGGTGAGTTCTGGAGACTGGGTACCTTCCAGAATCTGTTGCTGGATCCTGGGTGAGAGGAAAGCCAGTTCAACCCGCTTGCGGACATAGTCTTCGTAGTGGCCGCATTCGCTGGATATTTCATAGAGCGGCTTTCCCTGCTTTATCTGATCAAGCCAGTGATGCGCCTGGGCGAGGACCGCGATGAGCTTTGTGTCGGGTTCAGACTGCCGGGTGCCTGAGGTGATTTTTGTTTCCACGCCGCGCTTTCGCGTTTGGAAAGGAGCGGTGAGGGTGAGGGCATCCGGATCAATCAGGTCTTGATGGATCGACAGGTATTCACCCAGCTTCGTTTGATCCAACTGGATCTCGATTGTCCCAGCTGAGATTGTACAGCGGGTGACGAGCTTTACGAAATGGTCAATTCCCTGTTCATCAGGGAGATTTTCAATCCTGTCTGCCGCTGCTGAAAGTCGGGCTGCTCCTGCTGCATCCGGCTCGCTCAGCAGTCGATGTGATTTGATGAGTGAGGTGATGTGGTTTGTGGCCAGATTGGTAATCTGCTGTTCTATGGGTTTGGCAGGTAATCGCCAGCCGGTGCCGTCGGTCTCGCTCTTTGGAAGTTTGATCAGGCGATGAGAGACATAGTAGCGATGGCGCTTGCCCTTGCGTGAGGCATGGCTTGGTGTCAGTCGATCTCCCGTCTCATCAAAGAGCTTGCCTGCCAGCGGTGAGATCTCCGAAGGTGATCGAGGATTGTCATTCGGTTTGCGCCTTGGCCTGGCTGCGCCGTCCTGCAGTTTGGTTTGAACACGGTCCCAAAGGTCTTGGTCGATGATCGGGTCATGTTGTCCGTCATAGGTGTTCTGCTTGTGCGGGATCTTGCCAATATAGGTTGGGTTCCTCAGAAGGTAATAGAGTTGCCCCCTGCTGAAGCTGTTGCCACCTCGGGTTCGTCCGGTGGAATAGGTCACTCGTTTTGATCTGAGGTTCTCCTTGTCAGCATGTTGCTTTGCCAGATTGAGGCAGCCCAGTTCGTCATATAGGGTGAAGAGGCGGCGGACCGTTTCTGCTTCAGATGGATTGATGACCAATCTTCTGGAGTTCGGACTTGGGTCCTTGTCATAGCCGAGCGGGAGATTGCCACCCATCCACATGCCCTTGGCTTTGGAGGCAGCTATCTTGTCTCTGATCCGCTCGGCTGTGACCTCCCGCTCAAACTGGGCAAAAGACAAAAGAACGTTGAGGGTCAATCGTCCCATTGAACTCGATGTGTTGAACGATTGGGTGACCGAGACAAAGGAACATCCAACCGCATCGAACCGTTCAACCAGTTTGGCAAAGTCCGCCAAGGATCGGGTCAGACGATCAATCTTGTAAACGACCACCATATCGATGCGGCCCGCATCGATATCAGATAGCAACCGCTGAAGTGATGGTCGCTCCAATGTCCCACCAGAGGTGCCACCATCATCATAGCGTTCATTGACCAGTTTCCAGCCTTCATGCTTCTGACTGGCAATGTAAGCAAAAGAGGCTTCGTACTGTGCATCAAGAGAGTTGAAGTCCTGATCCAGACCCTCGTCTGTACTCTTGCGCGTATAGATCGCACAACGGATGATCTTCCTCGTGCTCATGATCCCAATCCAAAGAACCGGGGTCCGGACCAGTGGGCACCAGTGATCTCACGGGCGACTGCAGACAGGGATCGATATTTTGCTCCCTTCCACATCACCCCATCCTCGACCACATCGACAACATGGCTGACCCCGTTCCATTCGCGAATGAGACGGGCACCGGGTTCCAGCCGGCTACGAACTGACGGGACAACCTTCTTACCTTCGCGCACGGCAGCAAGCTGTCGCTTCAAAGACGCGTTTAGACCTCCATGCAAACGAGACTGAATCTCAAACGCGAGCATCAATCGCAGCAGCCGATGTGAGATACGATGGGCAGGGGATGTTTCAAACATCCCCTCCCAGACCTGAACCAGTTCCGCCCGGCTCATTGTTTCGATCTCATCAAGACCGACCGTCATGCCGATGCCTCGGAAGGTTTAGCGGCCGCAGTGTAGGGTTCGCCTTTGACGGCAGATATTGTTGAGGCGGCAGGAGATCCGTTTTTCGGCGACTTGGTGGAGGTCTTCTCCTCTGCGGGTTTGGTGGATGACTTGGAGCCAGTGATGGATTGACCGTCGGAAGCAGTCGGTGCCGCGGTGATCGCATAGACAGATTTTCCATCAGTCCTGGTTCTACTGATAACATACCCCTTTTTCTTCAACCCGGTCATCGCAGCGCGAACCGAATGGCTTTGCCATCCGGAGACCGTGCACAGGTCCTCAATCGTTGCGCCGCCCTTCTTTCCAAGCGCGACAATCAGCAAAGAGTTCTTGCTGGGCGGGCGGGACTTGCTGTCCTCCTTGATACTGGGAGCATTCGATGTTGTGCGTGCGTGATCTTCCTTTTGCGAAGCTCTATTGGTCTTGTCGGCGGATCTTGTCCGGTTCCTTGAAGAGGTCGGTTTGGCAGCTTCTAATGCGGATTCCGTTCCCTTCACCGCAGTTGAGGGTGACCTTACTCCGTTCGGTGATGCTTGCCTTTTTGGCTTGCTTGCATTGGTTTTGGATTTTGCTTGTGCGGTTGCGTTCGACATGGGTCGCTCCTTGATCTGCAGCTTCGGCACCATGCCGGTCTGCTACTGATCAAGGCCCGAAATCGATCCGGGCGCACCCACACCAATGCTTGCTGCGACGCTCAAGTCCAGTCGAATATGGATGGATAAACTCGGTATTGGCATAACTGCTTTTGCCCTCAGCGGACCATTGCCAGCGGTTCGCAGATCGCTCCGTTCGCTATCCAGACGATATCACCAACGTTTTCGACGACATCTCCATCTACGACGACACCATCCCCATCCCTACAGGCAGCTATTCTCCTCGAGGTTTCAGCGGAGTATGCCAAGAGCTGCGGCAGATAATCCGCGCGTTTATTCAAGTGAGGAAAGAATTCGAATGGAACCAGGTCCAGCGCGCCGCTATCACGAACGATCCTAGGGTCTTCGCCACTGAATATGGCGTCAAGAGCGACAGTCGGCGTCATCAGTATAGCGCCGGCGCTCGTCCCAATCAAAAGGCCACCATTCCTCGTCCACTCGGCTAGGGCTCCCAAGAGACCGTTAGCTCTTAGCAGATGCAGGAATGCCGTTGTGCCGCCGCCGGACAGATGGATTGCGTCACAATCCAGCAGAGTGGTTAGTCCGACCTTATCGAGAGGCCCCGACATGTCGACGAAGACTGACAGATCGAGATCCAGCTTGGAGTAGTAGTCCTGCCTTTCTCGGTAATACCGCCGATCTGGTTCTGGTCCTGAAGGGACGTACCCAATGTGTTTTCCTCGCCCGGCCAAGAGGTCGAGCAGCCGTGCGTCAACTTTGTTATTCTCTGGAATAACCTGGTCGCTATACATCACCAGACTAACCATGCGTTGCCATCCTTCAAAGCATTTTTTGATAGCCTAGCCAGAAGCTGAATTTGCCGTGGGTCATGCTGCTTAGCAATAGCGACAATATCCGCATTTGGCCCAAAGCGGACCGTAACGCCGTTCAGTTGAATCGAAGAGTCTTGGTTACGTCGATAGCTATTTCCGGATTTTCGAGGATCGCATCCAGCGCGAGCTGTTTGATGCGGTCATTGTCTTGACCATCCGCAAGGGAGGGGGAGGCGATAAGCGTGAAAAGGCAAGCGCAGCTGCCGCAAAGAAGTGAAGCATGGTGTCACTCCGTGGCTGTATTGATTTGATCGTGGCGGGTACGAATTTCGTCAGGCCACTGCGCTTTGATGAAGGAAAGAACCGCGATGATTTGTTCGTCGCTCAGCACGTCCTCATAGCCTGGCATTTTGGTTTTGTAGTCCGCGCCCGCAAACTTCTGGATGCCGTATTTGGTCAGATCAAACAGAAGCTGATCCTTATGATGCCAGGTGTGCCCGGTTTCGTCATGCGGCGGTGCCGGCAAATAGCCTTCGGCGTCGCGAGACTGCCAGTTATCTTCGCCCTCAAGTTGCGCGCCATGACAGGACGCGCAGGTCTCGATGTAGATTTGCTGGCCGCTGGCGACGATGCTGGCATCATTGGCCCGCAGCAGTCCCGATGCCAGCGAGTCGCTGGAGTTGCCAAGAAAATACCAACTAGCGCCGATTGCGAATAAAGCCACGGCGGCAATCGCCGGGGCCTTTTTCCAGTCAAGGGAGCGCATGATCAGAGCACCACGATCGGGGATTTGTCGGGAACCCGGTTGTAAAGGTCGATGACGTCATGATGCAGGAGGCGCACGCAACCACTTGAGACAGCATGCCCGATCGACTCCGGCTGACTGGTTCCGTGCAGTCGATAGAGCGTGTCGCGACCATCCTGAAATATATACAGAGCGCGTGCACCAAGAGGGTTCTCAAGGCTTGGCGGCATGCCAAAACGCCATTCTTCGAGTTCAGGTTGCCGTTCGATCATCTCCGATGGGGGCGTCCAGGTGGGCCAAGCCCTTTTATGATTGATGATCGCGCGCCCGGACCAGGAAAAACCGTCCCGTCCGATGCCAACACCATACCGAATGGCCTTGCCTTCAGGCAGTGTGAGAAAAAGTACTCGCTGTGCCGTGTCAACGATAACGGTTCCGGGCGGTTCGTCGGTCCTGTAGTCACCAAATTTGCGTAGATAGATCGGATCGATTTTGCTCAAGTCGACCGCGGGTATTGGAAACTGCTCGTTGGGCAGCGGTCCATACATTTCAGCGTAGGCCTGAAGTTCAGCAAGGCGTTTTTCGTGAGAGTTGGCGAAGACGGGTGATGTGGCGATGCTCATAACAGCGGTACTGGCGCCAAGGCAAAATGCCCTTCTTGAGAGCGAAGAACTGGTGGTCATTTTCTAGTTTCCAAGTCATTTCGATCCGGGCAGGCCGGATATGATGTTCAGGAGTTTGCGAACTTATGTGACTTGGAAGGGCCTTGGAGGACCAAGCGGTGGTGCGCGTCCGGCGCCGACATATAATTCAAAGGAGGCTAATGCGTCGTCGCTGCGAACTGCCCGGTCGGGAAGCGTCTGCGTGGACACCAGTGGCGCAACATCGATTTGGCAGCGTTGGCCGCCGGTTTGTGAATTTGCCATGTGCATACAGCGGATATCGGCCGATGCAATCGCGTGCCGAGGTTCCTCCCAGCAATTGGCGAGTGAGGTTTGATGCTGCGTCGATGCAGCGTGCAATAATTTGCCAGCCAGCATTGAGGCATGCGCATTCGAACCAGCAACAATGCTGATGCAAAACACGATACTGACGATCCATTTCACCATGTTTGAAATCTACCAGAATTGCCGGCGGAATCCTTCTCTTTGTTTTTCACAATTGCGTCACGCGACTTCAAACCAGGTCGTCATACCTGCCGCCGCGTGTTCGAGCATATGGCAGTGAAACAGCCACTTGCCGGGATTGTCGGCGACAAATGCAATCCGGGTTGTGCCTCCAGCGGCCCCGATCAGAAACGTATCTCTCCATGCCTGTTCCGAGTCAGATATGCCGTTTCGCTCCAGTATCTTGAAGTGGTGACCGTGCGTGTGCATCGCATGCATGAAATTGGTGCGATTGATCACATTGATGATAACGCTTTGGCCGCGTGCGACTGACAAAAATGGATCTTCGGTCATATTGGCCACGCCGTTAAAGCCCCAGACCTGCTTATTGGTCATAAAATCCATGCGCGACTGCACCCGGCCATTGTAGACAAGCTGACCCATCTGTCCCATTGCGCCGCCTTCCATCAACAGCTCAAAGTGTCCTGCGTTTTCGAGATCGGGTTCAGGCAAATTGTTTGCAGGAAGTTGGGGCTCACTACCGCCAGCTTGCCCGCTATCGACCACGTCCAGCGTTGCAAAGGTGTATGGCTGGCCGGATAGTTCCTGCATTTCAATCGGCTTGGCATCGTCATACTTGACGAGCAGGTCGACGCGCTGCGCTGGCCCCAGCAGGTGTGGGGTGTAATCCAGCTTCAGAGGTTCACTGAGGGCTTGGCCGTCGAATGCGATCACCCGACCTCCGAAGCGGTTTGGATCCATTTCAAGAATACGGGAGTTGCAGGCGTTGATCAGACGTAGCCGGACCCAGCTCCCACGGGGTATCTGGTAGCGGGGTTGCGCCTGCCCGTTGACGGTCAGGTGGTTACCGAGACGACCGCCATGGCTCCAGTCCATCATTTGCCCGAGCGAGGCAGCGTCAAACCGACCCTGCCGGTCCAGGCGCCAGTCATCGAGCATCAGAACGATGTCGGCTTCCGGTGCGAAGACAGGTTCAGGTTCCTCGACAATCAATGCGCCGTAAAGGCCCATGGCGACCTGTTTCCAGCTCTCGTGATGCGCGTGATACCAATAGGTGCCCGCATCGGGCGGCTGAAAAGTGTAATTGAACGTTCCACCCGGCGGCACCGGGTCTTGGGTCAGGCCCGACACACCGTCCATAGCGTTTTGCAGCCTGATCCCGTGCCAGTGGATTGAGGTGGGCTCAGACAGTTCATTCCTGAATGTGACGGTGATTTCTTTGCCTCGCTTGGCGCGTATGGTAGGTCCGGGTGTCTGACCATCATATCCCCAAAGCTCACTCACCTCGCTGGAGGGACCGGCAAGTTTGTGTGCGTAGGGCTGGGCAACCAGTTCATAGTGTTGTGGCCCGTCCTGGGCCAGTAACAGTGTCGGTCGTGTCAGCGCCAAAGACGCGGCACCCAGCAGCGTCTGGTGAAACCGCCGGCGTGTGAGTGTTGAACTCATTCAGGCTCTCCCAAAAGGTAAGTTGCCATCGCATTCAAATGATCGGAGAGATAGTATGAGGTGTTGCCCCGAACGATTTCTGCCATTTCGCCACCAAAAACATCGCCGTCTGGCAGAACACCGGTCCTGAGGGCGCTCACAAGGTTCTCGTGAGTCCAGTTTCTTTGAGCGAGATATGCAATTGTCAGCGGCGGGGCTGATCCTCCTCCCGGCATGGCGGAATTTCCAACGATCCCCTCTGAGAGTTCAAGTCCGCCAGCGATATTTCGCGGTGCATGACAGGCACCACAATGCGCCGGACCTTCGACAAGATAACGTCCAAGGTTCCAGTTTCTGGATTGGTCGTCTTCAGCCGAATACTCGAAAGTTCTTTCGAAAAGAGGACGCCAAAGCTTTAGTCCGGCACGAACATTGAAGGGGAATCCCACACGGTGGTCGGGAGCCGGCTCGCTAACTTCCGGTACGATTTGCAACGCCGCCCAAATATCGGCAAGGTCTCGGTCGGTTAGGCTTGCGAAGAACTCGTAGGGGAAGGCCGGATAGTAGGGTTCGCCGTCTGGGGAAATGCCTTCCCGAACGGCAACCGAGAAATCACGGAGCGTCCAGCTTCCTATGCCGTTCGTTTGGTGGGGCGTGATGTTCGGCGAGACAAATTCGCCAAATGGCGATTGCAGAACAACACCGCCAGCAAACGGCTCACCGTTTTCAGCCGTGTGACAAGAAACGCAGCCGGAAAGGCGGGCCAAATATGCTCCACGTTTCACGTCGGCGCTTGTACTCCCGATTTCTGTTCTGGCGGAAAGAGGTGCAAATACCAACCAGCCAGCGCCCGCCGCCGCCGCTGCCAGAACTGCTACAAATATCAGCGCTGGCAGTCTCATTCGGACCTCCTGAAGCGCTGATGGCAGGCCGCGCAAGTGTTTGCGATGTCCGCAACAACATCCTCAACAGAGCGATTTTCGGTTTGAACAAGGACCAGTTCGGCATCCTTCGCATCATCAACCGCCTGGGCTTCATTGGCGAGGCCGAGCAATACGGAGGCATCAAGACGCTCCCATTCAGACAGTTCGGCCATAGGCTCGCTTTGCGTATCGGCGGGATTTTGCAGAGGGCGTAAGGCTAGTGAGTTGAGCTCTTTGCCAAGAGATTCAAGACTTTCGGCATAAGTAGCAAATTCGTCCCAGTCGTCCCAAATGCGTTCTAGCGCTTGCGATGCCGGTTGCAGGCTCCCCTCAGGAAATAGGTCCGTCATCTCAGTGCCGGACTTGGCGGCAATGAGCTCAGCGATTTCTACCAACTCTTCACCTGACAAATTGCTGTTGCCGTCCAGAACGGGGGTAAGATTTCTCATCTGCTCCCTAAGGACGATCATGCCATCCATGCGGTCTTTGACGATGCCGGTGGCATCGCCATGTGCGAGGACACCCGTCACGCCTGCAAAGGCTAATGCGCTAGCCAGAAGCCAGCCAATTTTGCTGCGTTTCATAAAAAGAATTCCAATTCCAGATTTCAGAGAGCCCGAAGGCATGTGTTGGCCTGGAATTAGACGCGCGGAGGCGGGGTATCGAAAACTGGATTGTCTTTGATGATCAAAATCGGGGAGTGCCGCGAATAGGTGGGCGACAGGGCGATATGCGCGATCACATATTCGCTGACAAGTGGCAGAATATGCGCCCCGCAATGCAAGCCGCCGGCGGCTTCGGTATGTGCGGCGTCAATGCCATGATCATGCTGATCGACCACGTGCACATGCTCATGTGACGGCTCTAAGTTGAATTCATGCGCATGCGAAAATTGCGCACCGGCCAGAAAAAAGGCCAGAGCTGTAATAAGCTGAACCAGAGTTTTCGCCGACAACCGAAACAACATGCTTGATCTTGTCGCTCGCAATTGAGGCAGAAATCCCACCAGAATGAGTTTAGTTGATTCCATTCGCCCGTTGTAAGGCTCGAACATATTCAACGATGCTTGCCACATCTTGCTGGGTTACGCCCTCAACCGGCGGCATATTGCCGAACGGCCAGTGATGCGCACGCGCGCCATTCTGAGCGGCAAGAAAGAATGCCTGATCGCCATGGTGGTTGGGTTCATATATGCGATGCACCAAAGGAGGCGCCACGCCATCCTGCCCGGCACCATTTTGGCCGTGGCAGGCAGCGCAATTTTCATTGTAGGCGATTTCGCCCTGCTGCTGCGCAGCGGTGAGTTCAGGGATGGTTACGCTTACCATGGGCAGCCCTGACCCTTTGCTGGCAGGCTCGGGTTGAGAAAAATACGAGTATCCTCCGAGCGCGACCAGTGCGATCGCAATGCCGGCGAGAACAAGATTGCGGTTCATTGCGGTGCAAGCCCTTCAGCAAGGCTATCGAGGATGGGGCAGTCCGGGCGGTCGTCGCCATGGCAATGCTCAACCAGATGTCCGAGCGACTTTTTCAATTCCCTGAGCTCGAGCATCTTGCGGTCGATTTCGACCAGCTTCTGCTCCGCCAATTCCTTGACGTCTCCGCTGGCGCGGGACTTATCTTCGTATAAAGCAAGCAACTGACGGCACTCCTCGATGGAGAAGCCAAGACCCCGGGCCCGATGCAGAAACGCCAATTTGTGCAAGTGGGTTTCCGAGTAGTCGCGATATCCGTTGGGCGCGCGATCAGCTTTGATCAGGCCAATCTCTTCGTAATAACGGATCGTTTTTGGTGGCAGGCCAGAATGATCCGAGGCCGTTCCAATATTCATTTTCCTACCTCCCTCCTTCCAGAATTGGCGGTTTCGGAACTTGGCTGTTCGAGGTCCAACGCCACCGCCGGACTATATACTAGATGCAAGCTGGCAATCTCATCAGCACTCCACCCAAGCTTGCGCGCCTTGGCAATGATGTCGTTGTCCGGACTCGATATGAGTTTCGTGGGCCGTTCGTTAAGGCCTGACAATTGGTTCATGCGCCGCCTCTGTGCAAATTACGTCGCAGACATCTTAAACCTTCCAGTAGGTGGAAGCTCAAGTTGAAAGTTCAAAGCTTCAATGCCCTCAGTCTAAGTGCGTTCCCGATGACGGATACCGACGAGAGGCTCATGGCCGCTGCTGCGATCATTGGCGACAGCAGTAGGCCGAAAAATGGGAACAATATCCCCGCGGCGATTGGGACACCGACAGTATTGTAGACAAAAGCGAAGAACAGGTTCTGCTTGATATTGCGCATTGTGGCTCGGGCCAATGTGCGTGCCCGCACGATGCCAGTCAGATCGCCCTTGATGAGCGTAATGCCAGCGCTTTCCACCGCGACATCGGCGCCGGTTCCCATGGCGATGCCGACATCGGCCGCGGCGAGGGCGGGGGCGTCATTCACACCGTCACCGGCCATGGCAACACGTCCGCCAGCCCTGTGGATTTGCTCCACGAGCCTTTGCTTGTCCTCCGGCAGGACGTCTGCTCGCACCTCGTCGATGCCAAGCTTGGCGGCGACAGCTTTAGCCGTGCGTTCATTGTCGCCGGTGGCCATGATGATTTTCATGCCGCTTGCGTGCAGGTTTTTGATGGCATCGGCGGTGGTCGGTTTGATGGGATCGGCGACGGCCACCAGTCCGGCCAGTTCGCCTTCAATTGCGATGAACATCGCTGTCTTTCCTTCCGTGCGCAGATCGTCGGCGCGCGACTGCAGGGCTGCGATATCGACGGACAATTCCTGCATCATCGCGGCATTGCCGAGCGCGACCGATTTCCCAGCGACCTTGCCCCTGACACCCTTTCCGGTCACAGCATCGAAATCGCTGGCGTCGGATAGTTTTGCGCTGCGCTCGCTTGCGCCTTCCACGATGGCTTCGGCCAATGGATGTTCGGAGCCGCGTTCGAGGCTGGCGGCAAGCGTAAGAACGTCGCCCTCCGAATGACCGTCAGCTGTCACAACATCGGTTAGCGTGGGTTTGCCTTCGGTCAGGGTGCCGGTCTTATCAACGATAAGCGTGTCGATCCCGGCAAAGCGCTCCAGCGCTTCGGCATCCTTAATCAATACGCCAGCCTGGGCGCCGCGTCCCGTTGCGGTCATGATCGACATAGGGGTGGCCAGTCCAAGCGCACAAGGGCAGGCGATGATCAGAACCGACACAGCGGAGACGATGGCGTAGGCCATGCTCGGCTCGGGTCCCCAGATGGCCCATATGGCAAACGCGATGATTGCGGTCAGCACAACTGCCGGTACGAAATAACCCGAAACGGTGTCGGCGAGCCCCTGGATCGGTGCACGCGAGCGCTGTGCCTTGGCGACCATTTCGACGATCTGGCTCAGTATGGTATCGGCGCCAACTTTCTCGGCGCGCATGACAAGGCTGCCGTTCTTATTGAGCGTGCCACCGGTTACCGGATCGCCTTCGGACTTTTCGACCGGAACCGGTTCGCCGGTGATCATGGATTCGTCAATCGAGGACCGGCCTTCGACCACCAGGCCGTCCACCGGCACGCTGTCGCCGGGGCGGATGCGCAGCTTGTCGCCTGATTGAACTTCCTCGAGCGGTACATCGGTTTCGGTCCCGTCTTTGTTGATCCGACGTGCGGTCTTGGGCGCAAGATCGAGCAGCGCTCGGATGGCGGAGCCGGTGCGTTCGCGGGCGCGCAATTCGAGGACCTGACCCAGGAAAACCAGCGCCACGATCACCGACGCGGCCTCGAAATAGACGGCTACCGTGCCCGCGTGCCCCCGGAAAGCATCGGGGAAGATTCCGGGAAACAGCGTTGCGATTACGCTGTAGCTATAGGCCGTGCCCACACCGATACCGATCAGCGTCCACATATTGGGACTGCGGTTGAGAAAGGAGTTCCAGGCCCGTTTGAAAAAGGGAATTGCTGCCCAGAGCACAACGGGGGTTGCAAGAGCGAGTTCGACCCAGACGGCGACGCGTTCGCCGATCCATTCCCGGACCGGCAAGCCGACAACCATACCCATGGTCAGAATCAGCAAGGGAACCGAGAGGACAGCACTGACCCAGAAGCGGCGAGTGAAGTCGATCAGTTCGGGATTGGGGCCTTCGTCTCCGGCGGGAACCCCCATCGGTTCGAGCGCCATGCCGCAGATCGGACAATCGCCCGGGGCATCTCGAATGATTTCGGGGTGCATAGGGCAGGTATACTTGGTGCCTTCAAGCATCGCCCTTGGTGCCGGCCGGTCGCCGAGATAATCATCTGACGCCGCAACGAATTTGTCGTGGCAGCCTTCAGAGCAGAAATAGAACTTCTCGCCATCGTGCTTGCGGAAGTGTCTCGCCGTAGATCGGTCGACATTCATGCCACAGACAGGATCCTTGGCGGTCAGATAGGCCTCGGGATCGGCCTGAAATTTGGTCCGGCAACTTTCGCTACAAAAGTGATAGGTGTGGGCAGCGTAGCTGGCGCTCGGTTTGCCGGCTTCGGGATCAACCGTCATCCCGCAAACCGGATCGCGAATGATCGCATTGTCGTTTGCGGAATGGGCGGAATGACTATGATCGTGACTGTGATGTTCGTGCATTTTGGGTCTCCACATCGTTGCGGATTGGGCATCTGAAATAGTCTCTGCACCTTCCAGCAACTGGAGGGTCAAGAGCTTATTTTGGAGTAGCCGATTTGCTCAGGCTCTGATTTGCCGCTTCACAACAAACAAAACGAGCAAAGGGACGACGACCCACTGCAGAAGCGGGCTCAGCCCGGTTCCAAAGGGCGGCAATCGCGGCATGAGTTCGGAGTACACCCAACGATGCGTGACTTGGGTGTAAGCAAATTCAAGCACAATCGTGATCGCGAGGGCCGTGGACAAATAGACACCGAGAGCTACCGACTTGAGCGTTTCGATCCAATGCCGGGAGCGCACTGCAAGACTTGCTGTCCAGAACGCAGCGAGGGCGATCCCGACATCCCCAAACGTCGCCCGCACGCAAACCAGTACACCTTGCCAATGGTCAAGTTCAGACATCCCAACATAGGTTGGGATCTGGATGAACTCCCAGACGAAGTGAAACGCGAACGAGAAGAACGCGATATTAAACTCAGGGTTCCGCACGAGTTTCTCAATCGCAGCTCCTAGCCAACGCACAGTGCTTATCCCAGGAGCTTTGCCGTCAATCTTCATCCATATGAGCTGCCACATCCGGAGGGATATCGCCTTCGGTGAAGGTCTTCTGCACCTCGGCGTCGTGCAGGAAGGCAATGATATCGGCGAGTTGTTGTCCGTTTTCGAAGGTGATCTGTTCGCCTATTTCATCTTCCTGCATGGCGATCATACCGTAGGCGTGGTTCCACATCTTGGCAAAGAAGTCGAATGGGCTCATTGGATTTTCCATAGCCGTCGCATCGATCGGCGGTGCATCGGTTCCTCCGACGCCGTTGACTGAGTGGCACACCACACAGCTCTTGCTGGCGAAGAGGTTTTTGCCCGCGACGGGGTCCATTGGCGGAATGACGAGACCGGGGCTGATCGATGTTCCGGTTTCGGCTGCAAAAACAGGGGAACCCCCAATTATGCCTTCAAACATGGGACTAATTGCACCAAATCCAAGTACGGCGGTAGAAACCAGAACTGTAGCAGTCTTGCTAGTTGGAATGTGTTTCACGATTCAAACTCCTTCAGGAGGCGCTTTGGCGACGCTCAAACTTGTGTGAGCGCGAAACCCAAGCGGCATATTTTTGTCCGCACCTGTTGTGCGGGAACGGCTGATGTCGATTTGGTGGATTAGGCCCGCGGCGGCGCGAGCGGCGGCTCGTGTGTCAAGCCTGCGAGCGGGCCGCAAGTTGGCAGGCGCACCGGAACGCCAACGTGTTCATATGGCGATTGATCCAGACCATCGCCGAGAATGGCTGCCGCGAAAGGTGAACCAATATGACAATGTTGGACAAGTGTCGTTGCGCGCGTGCTGCGCACCGGATGACTCACGATTGCGGACTGGCTTGTGCTGGCTGCAAGTGCATGCGCCGAATCGGCGCAGGGCATGATATTGGCCGCATCGGCGGCACCGATTCCGGCGGCGACGACCAAAAATAATGCGACAACCAGATGCGGGATACGCCACATGTGTTCGTCCTCCCCGCAACAAATGCAGGCAAAACATCGCACACTCTGCATCAGCCTGGGTCAACCCCCGTGAGGATTTTCCATCGATCGCGGTGGTAGCTTTGATCGATCGTCTGGCGAGACCCGGCTCATTGTGGTTTCCGTCGTTTTGCCATTTCGCGGTAAAGCGCCTCAGGGCTCACCGCAATTTCAAATGCCAGCGCCCGCCATTCGCCTTTGGAAGGAATATCTCCATTCCATGCCAGCCACGCATCCAGACGTTGCGCGACTGTTTTCAGCGATATGATTTCGCTTCTCAGACGCGCGCGCTGAACTTCTTGGGCCAACCGCTGCGCCCAAACGGTGGCAAGATTCATATCGGTCTGAAGCGCAGCAAGGAAGCTGGATTTTGGCAGCGCCCTGACCATGCCTGGCCCGGCGGCAACCGCATCGCAATGATATCTGACAGAGAACAAAGACGCCTCGGCAAGCAGGTCGCCCGAGAAAGCCCGCTGAAGGATCACTTCGTCCCCGTCCGCCTGATGCCGAATGAGCCGAATCTCACCTTCTTCGACCATAAACATTTGACCGACCGGTTCGTCGCGATGAAACAAAAACGCGCCGGGAGCGATCTGGCGCGGCAAGTTCTTGGCAAAGAGTTCATTCAGTACAGACATGATTACTATCATGTTTGGAAAATGATGATCGTGGCAAGGTGAAAAGAAACCATTTGGAGGGAGCTCATGAAATCTGCCCTGCTAGCCGCCGTTCTCATAATCGCGCCATCGATCGCACTAGCTCAACACGTGGAGACGAACGATCACGCCGGCATGGATCACGCGACCCATGCCGTCTCGGCACAAAACGAGTCGCAAGTCGCGCCCACCGAACCCGGTCAGGCGGCGTTTGCCGCGATGGCGAAGATCGTTGAAATTCTCAATGCGGACCCTGAAACGGATTGGGACAAAGTGGACATTGATGCGCTTCGTGAACATCTGGTGGACATGAAGAACTTGACAGAAGGCGCGCAGGTGGTGGCCAGCACATCCGGAAATCAGATCACGTTTTTTGTGTCGGGAGAGGGGTTGGTAAAGCGCGCCATCCAGAACATGGTTCCGGCGCATGCGGCAGAATTGAAAGCTTCGCTTGGATGGTCCACCGCAGCCGAATTGACGGTGGAGGGCGCCACACTGACCGTCACCACCTCCCCAGAACTGGAAATTGTAAAACTTGTAGGATTGGGCTTTTTCGGGATCATGGCGACCGGCGCCCATCACCAGGCCCATCATCTGATGATCGCGCGTGGCGAGGGCGCACATAGTTGAACGAAGACATGGGCTTTGGCAGGCTATGGACCACCATGTCTTTGCCCAGAGAATCCCCTGCTGATATTTACTTTTGCTCCCCTCAAAAAACTGGACTTTGGTGCAAGTATTCCCGACCTGTTTTGCCCCAGAGATTGAAGGGACGCAGCGCCATAGGCCAATGTCCGCTAGTGGGCGCATCCCGGTCGTTGTTCAGAGAAGGTCGTGCGGATGCCCCTGTGGATCAATTCCGAACCTCATGCCGCAACCCGGGAAAGACTCGCCTGAATTCGATGGTTGCAGGCTCCCGCAACCAATTCCAATATGACCTAGTGTAGTCCAATAGCGTCAACCGCGCTGCTATTGTCAGGCCTTTCGCACATCAATCAGAGGATTGGGCTTGGCCAGTGTCGTTAGACTTTTGATATCTGAAAGCGTCACTTTTGCGCCATCGACCTCCACGCCATAGGGTTTCAGCGTGCCAAAGGCGCGGGAAAGGTTTTCGGGGGTCATGCCGAGCAGGGAAGCCAGGGTTTTCTTGTCGTAGGGCAGGGTGAGGCTGCCGGTTTCGCCCTGACACGTGTGGTATTTGATGAGACGATTGGCGAGCCGTTCCACAGCGGTCCTTAGCTTATGATCCTTGTGGTCTCTGACTACCGCCCGGTAGCAGCTGGCCAGTTCACTGACGATGGCGCGGGCAAAGGAATCATCTTTAACAAAAGCGTTCCGCACGTTTTGCGAGGGGATCATCAATACTCGGGATTTGGCACAGGTGCGGGCAGACATCAAATAAACGGCGTCCTTTAAAACCGCAGCCAGAATAAAGGTGCCTACCGGTTTGACCATCGCCATGGTCGCTTCGCGCCCGTTTGTGGCGGCGAAGAGTTCGACACATCCTTCTACGACGACGAAAAGGAAGTCAGCCATATCTCCTTCGGTTATGAGTTGCATACCAGTGGGAAAAGTCTGGAAATAGGCTGCCTTCATCAGCGCTGCAAAATGGTCCTCATCCATACTCTGAAAAAGGTCGAGTTTTCGAATCTCGGACAGATCGGCGGCGCGCATGGATATTCATTTCTTGATAATTATCAAGTCTCAACTTGATATTTTTTGCCCACTTTTGAGGCTTTGTAAAGTAGCGGACCGGAATCCATTTTAGGACCAATCCAAACTTTTGCTTGCTCCTCTTGTTTCTGTCTTCCACCCCCTGCGGCTTGATCTGAATCAAGCTTAGCTGTCAGTGCGGATTCATCCTGCGCTCATATCTGGGGCGCATCCGCTCCGGTGAGGGCAGAATATGGGGAGCGATTCCATGGCTACTCTTGATGGCGTGACGCGGGGCCAGCAGAACACCGCACTTGGCATGAGCACATTCGCATTTACGGTGTGTTTCGCAGTCTGGACGATTTTTTCGATTATTGGTGTGCGTATCAAAGCCGATCTTGGGCTGAGTGATACCCAGTTCGGACTTCTGGTTGCCACCCCGATCCTGACAGGGTCGCTTAGCCGGATATTCCTCGGAATCTGGACCGATCAGTATGGCGGGCGGCGGGTTTTCACCATCGTCATGCTGGCTTCGGCCGTGGCGGCATGGCTGCTGTCGACGGTTACGACCTATGAGTGGTTTTTGGTTGCAGCGCTCGGTGTCGGTTTGGCTGGCGGATCTTTTGCCGTCGGTATCGCCTATATCTCGAAATGGTATCCACCGGAAAGACAGGGTACCGCATTGGGAATATTCGGAGTGGGCAATTTCGGCGCCGCTGCGACCAGTTTCGGAGCGCCATTCTTGCTTGTTGCCTTTGGATGGCAACAAACCGCGCAAATCTATTCGGTTGTCCTGGCTGTCGTCGCAGTGGTGTTTTTCTTTGTCACTAAAGAAGACCCGGCCACTTTGGAACGGCAGCAAAAGGGGATCAGAGCCAATTCGACACTGATGGAACTAGAGCCCCTGCGAAACATCCAGGTCTGGCGCTTCGCGCTATACTATTTCTTCGTCTTCGGCGCCTTTGTTGCCTTGGCACTGTGGTTGCCGCGCTACCTGATCGGCGTTTACGGACTCGACATCAAGACGGCGGGTATACTTGCAGCCTTCTATTCGGTGCCAGCCAGTATTTTCCGCGCCTATGGCGGGCATCTTTCCGACAAGTACGGCGCGCGCATTGTCATGTACGCGACTTTCGGTGTGTCGGCAGTCTGCACCTTCATGCTGAGCTATCCGCATACCGATTATGTCATCCACGGCGTCAACGGCGATATCACCTTCTCGACACAGATGGCGCTGATCCCGTTCGTGATCACCGTCTTTGTGCTCGGCTTCTTCATGTCGTTGGGCAAGGCTGCCGTCTACAAGCATATACCGGTCTATTACCCCAAGAATGTCGGCTCGGTCGGCGGACTGGTCGGCATGATCGGCGGCCTGGGTGGCTTTATCCTGCCAATTGCATTTGGTGCTGCGCTTGATGTCACCGGTGTCTGGACAAGTGCTTTCATGATCCTGTTCGGCATCGTCGCAGTGGCACTCCTTTGGATGCATTTCTCCATCCGGGCGATGGACGGGCGGCAGTTGGCAAGAGCTTTCCGATCTGCGGGTTGCCTGAAATGCAGCCGATTCACGATGCCGAAAAGCATCCGCGTTCCAGCAAGGTGCTCGACGACTGGCGGCCGGAAGACCATGACTTCTGGGAGAAGGAAGGCAAGGCGATTGCCAACCGCAACCTCTGGATATCGATCCCAAACCTGTTACTGGCCTTCTCGGTCTGGATGGTCTGGAGTGTGGTGGTCGCCAAACTGCCGGCTATCAGCCAATTATACCACCGACCAGCTTTCTGGCTGGCTGCGTTGCTCAGGCTGTCCGGCGCCACTGCGGATGTTCTACTCCTTCATGGTACCGATCTTTGGTGGCCGGTTGTGGACGACGGTCACGACCGCAGAAACTGCTGATCCGGCCTTCGGCATCGGCTATGCGGTGCAGAGACGGATACGCCCTGCCAGTCTTCTGCGGGTGCTGGCGCTGCTCTGCGGCTTTGGCGGCGGTAACTTTGCCTCGTCATGGCAATATCAGTTTCTTCTTCCCAGAAGCGGGAAAAGGGCAATGCGACCGCGCTCAATGCCGGACCGGTAATCTGGGTGTCAGCGTCGTACGGTTCCTCGTGCCGATCGTCGTACAGCCGGTGTGTTGGCGTGATGGGCGGTGAACCGCAGGCGATGGATGAGACCACGAAACCTGGGCAGAATGCGGTTTTTGTCTGGGTGCCGTTCCTGATCGATACGACCCTTTTTTGCATGGTTCGGCATGAACGACATTACTCAGCCCGCGCCTCCTTCAAGAGATCAGGCCGTGATCTTCGGCCGCAGGACAACTGGATCGTGTGCTGGCTCTGCTTGGGCACCTTCAGGGCTTCATCGGCTATTCGGCAGGTTTCCGCTCTTGGCTCAGACCCAATTCCCGAGGTCGATTCCCTGAAGTTTGTGTTCCTCAGTCCCGTTGGTCAGTGCTTTGTCTCGCGCCGCAACAGGTTGGGTTTCGGACCGTTGGGGGTGGTGGACGCGTCACTTTCTGGACGTTGCAAACGATCGTTGCCATATTCAGGTGCTGCGGTTCCTGCCTCTGGGGGCAGTGTTGCCTTCTGGGGCTTCTTGCCTGCTTCAGCGGCGTTGTTCTTCCTGACAGCAGGCGTAGGTAACGCGTCCACCTTCAGATGATCCGGCGATCATGCATCGGGAAATGGGGCGGAGCATGCCGCAACTTAAAAGGCACCGATGCCCGCACGTCAGGGCGGAAGAAAGATGCCGCCATCATCAGGTTCACCTCCACGGTAGCGGCTGCCTATGGCGCGTTCTTCATCCCCAAGCCTATGGCAGTTCATTCAAATGACCGGCAGTCGGCCGCCGCTCTATGGGAAAGCTTCTGATCACTTTACGTTACGTGCGCGGTATTGACCTGGCACAATTCCACACCGGCCCGGCGGCTCTTTGTACAACATCAGTTGAGGGGCGACGATGTAGCCCCCCGCCGCTCGGGCAACCGAGCTGAGAGCTCAAGACATGTCACATTTATCGACCGATTAGTTTCCTCTCATAATGGGCCAAATTCTCCGGCGGTCATGGCATCCTGCCACTGACGAAAGCGGGAATGGGAAGGAGCCTACCGGAAGCGCTGGCGGCACGACAAAATCGTGCGTTCGACCTGAGGTGAACTGTACCGGCTCGTGCTCCTGGAGATTTACGTCAAGGGCGGAATTGTCACCCTGGGAACCCAGCAGACGGATTATCCGCGCGCGGCCTGATCTCCCCAATCACGAGCCAGAGGGGTGTTCGCGGGGCGCCAATACTCCCCTGGTACATGTATTCCGCCAACCGGGTGACACCCCCTCATCCCGATCGCGCCTCCTCAAACTGTGGGGGCGGGCCGAACGACCTGATACCAGTCGCCACCTGGGCATCGATTGTCGAGGACAAGTCCAAACGCGATTCCTACACAAAGGTGCGCGGCCATGGCGGGTTCGTCCGTGCCAAATGGGAGGAAGTCAACGAAATCGTCGCGGCGGCCAACGCCTATACGGTGCGTAAGCATGGCCCCGATCGAGTCATCGGTTTCTCGCCGATCCCGGCCATGTCCATGGTCTCCTATGCGGCCGGTTCGCGTTACCTTTCGCTGATGGGCGGCGTCTGCATGTCGTTCTATGACTGGTACTGCGATCTGCCGCCGGCCTCACCAATGACCTGGGGCGAACAGACCGACGTGCCCGAAAGCGCCGACTGGTACAATGCGGGCTTCCTGATGCTGTGGGGCTCCAACGTACCGCAAACGCGCACGCCGGACGCCCATTTTTATACCGAGGTCCGCTACAAGGGTGCGAAGTCCGTTGTCGTTTCGCCGGACTATTCCGAAGCGGCGAAATTCTCCGACATCTGGCTGCATCCCAAGCAGGGGACGGATGCCGCGCTCGCCATGGCCATGGGACATGTGATCCTGCGGGAATTCCACCTCGATCGCCAGGCTGAGTATTTCGAGGACTACTGCCGCAAGTATACCGACATGCCAAATCTGGTGCGTCTGGTGGAAAAGAACGGCCACTATGTGCCGGACAGGCTGGTGCGGGCCTCCGAGTTCAAGGATGCGCTAGGCGAGAAGGCTCACGCCGACTGGAAGACGGTCGCCATTGAAGAGGCAACCGGCAAGGTTGTGGTGCCTAACGGCGCTATCGGTCACCGCTGGAGTGGCGATGGCAAATGGAACCTCGAGCAGAAGGACGGCAAGGGTAAGGACATCAAACTGAAGATGAGCCTCATTCTGGATGAGGATCACGATACCGTCGCTGAAACGGCCTTTCCATACTTCGGCAATCGTGAGCACGATCACTTCGAGGGCACCGACCATGAGAGCGTTCTGGTGCGCTCGGTTCCGGCAAAAAAGGTGAAACTCGCCGATGGCGACGCGCTTGTCGCGACCGTCTTCGACCTTTTCTGCGCCAACTACGGTCTGGATCGAGGCATCGGTGGGGCCAACGTCGCCAAGACCTATGACCAGAACGAGCCCTACACGCCCGCCTGGGCTGAGAAGATCACCGGCGTGCCAGCCGATCACATCATCACGGTGGCACGAGAGTTTGCTTCCAATGCGGAAAAGACCAATGGCCGGTCCATGGTCATTCTCGGGGCGGGCCTGAACCACTGGTACCATATGGATATGAACTACCGGGGGATCATGAATCTTCTGATCATGTGCGGCTGTGTGGGCCAGTCTGGTGGCGGTTGGAGCCACTATGTTGGACAGGAAAAACTGCGTCCGCAAACCGGCTGGCTGCCGCTGGCATTCGGTCTTGATTGGAACCGGCCGCCGCGGCAGATGAACTCCACATCGTTCTTTTATGCTCATACCGACCAGTGGCGTTACGAAACCTTGGACGTGAACGAGATCCTCTCGCCAACCGCGCCCGAGGGCAATTGGGATGCCAGTCTGATCGACTACAATATCCGCGCCGAGCGCATGGGATGGCTGCCATCTGCGCCGCAACTGCAGAGCAACCCGCTGGATATCGCGGCGGCGGCCGCCAAGGCGAAAAAGGAGCCGAAAGACTATGTGGCCGGCGCGCTGAAATCTGGCAAATTGAAGATGTCGGCGGAAGATCCGGATCATCCGAATAACTGGCCGCGCAACTTGTTTGTGTGGCGTTCGAACCTGCTCGGCTCGTCGGGCAAGGGACATGAATATTTCCTCAAGCATCTGCTTGGCACGACACATGGTGTCATGGGGAAAGATCTTGGCGCCGAGGGCAAGCAGAAATCTAAAGAAGCCGTCTGGCACGACGACGCGCCGGAAGGAAAACTCGACCTTCTGGTCACGCTCGATTTCCGCATGTCGACGACATGCGTCTACTCCGACATCGTGCTGCCCACTGCGACCTGGTATGAAAAGAACGACCTCAACACCTCGGACATGCATCCCTTCATTCATCCGCTCTCCAGCGCCGCCGATCCGGCGTGGGAAGCGCGGAGCGACTGGGACATCTTCAAGGGGTTGGCGAAGTCCTTCTCTGATGTGGCTCCCGAGGTTCTTGGTGTCGAAAAGGACACAGTGCTCGTGCCGATCCTGCACGACACGCCGGGCGAAATCGCACAGCCGTTCGATGTGAAGGACTGGAAGAATGGCCAAATCGATCCGATCCCGGGCCAGACGATGCCAAACGTGGCAGTCGTCGAACGCGACTATCCCAACCTCTACAAGCGTTTCACCGCGCTGGGACCCTTGATGAGCAAGGTCGGCAATGGTGGCAAGGGTATCTCGTGGAACACCGAACATGAGGTTGAAGGCCTCGGCAGACTCAATGGCATTGTGACCGATGACGGTCCCACCAAGGGCATGCCGAAGATCGAGACCGATATCGACGCAACCGAGGTCATCCTGTCGCTGGCACCCGAAACCAATGGCGAAGTTGCCGTGAAGGCCTGGGAGGCGCTCTCCAAGGCCACGGGGCGCGAACACGCCCATCTGGCACTGCCCAAGGAAGACGAGAAAATCCGCTTCCGGGACGTAGTTGCGCAACCGCGCAAGATCATCTCCTCGCCGACGTGGTCCGGGCTGGAAAGCGAAAGTGTTTGCTACAATGCCGGCTACACCAATGTGCATGAGCTGATCCCGTGGAGGACGCTCACGGGGCGTCAGCAGCTCTATCAGGACCATTTGTGGATGCGGGCTTTCGGTGAGGCGCTTTGCGTCTATCGGCCGCCGATCGACACCAAGGCCGTCAATCCGGTCATCGATATGAAGCCGAACGGCAACAAGCAGGTGGTACTGAACTTCATCACGCCGCACCAGAAATGGGGCATCCACTCCACCTACACCGACAACCTTCTGATGCTGACGCTCAATCGCGGCGGGCCGGTTGTGTGGATTTCCGAAGTGGACGCCGCGAAGGCGGACATTGTCGATAACGACTGGGTGGAAACCTACAACGCCAACGGCGCACTCGTGGCCCGGGCGGTCGTTTCCCAGCGCATGAAGGAGGGAACCCTCTACATGTATCACGCGCAGGAGAAGATAGTGAACACACCGGGTTCCGAGATGACCGGCAATCGTGGCGGCATCCATAACTCTGTGACCCGCACGGTGGTCAAACCCACACATATGATCGGCGGCTACGCCCAACAATCCTACGGGTTTAACTATTACGGCACAGTCGGTTCCAACCGCGACGAATTCGTCATCGTGCGCAAGCTCGACAAGGTGGACTGGCTCGAACGGCCGCTGGCCGGAAACATGGAGGCGGCAGTATGAAAATCCGCGCACAAATCGGCATGGTGCTCAATCTCGACAAATGCATCGGATGCCACACCTGTTCGGTTACCTGCAAGAACGTCTGGACCAACCGCGAGGGCGTTGAATACGCCTGGTTCAACAATGTCGAGACTAAGCCCGGTGTCGGTTATCCCAAAGAATGGGAAAACCAGAAGAAGTGGAATGGCGGCTGGGTCCGGAAAAAGAACGGCAAGATCGAACCTAAGATCGGCGCCAAATGGCGCGTGCTCGCCAACATCTTCGCCAATCCGGACCTGCCGGAAATCGACGACTATTACGAGCCGTTCGATTTCGACTACGGGCATTTGCAGACCGCAAAAGAGTCCGAGGCGTTTCCAACTGCGCGTCCGCGGTCAAAAATTTCCGGCGAGCGGATGGAAAAGATCGAATGGGGACCGAACTGGGAGGAAATCCTGGGAGGTGAATTCAAGAAGCGTTCAGTCGATTATAATTTTGAAGGCGTCGAGAAGGAGATCTACGGCGAATTCGAAAACACTTTCATGATGTACCTGCCGCGCTTGTGCGAGCACTGCCTTAATCCGACCTGCGTGGCGGCCTGCCCATCGGGCGCGATCTACAAGCGAGAGGATGACGGCATCGTCCTGATCGATCAGGAGAAATGCCGCGGATGGCGCATGTGCGTTTCCGGGTGTCCGTACAAGAAGATCTACTACAACTGGTCTTCGGGCAAATCCGAGAAGTGTATCTTCTGCTATCCGCGCATCGAGGCCGGTCAGCCGACCGTCTGTTCGGAAACCTGCGTGGGGCGCATCCGCTACTTGGGCGTGCTGCTTTACGACGCCGACAAGATCGAGGAAGCAGCGGCGACGCCGGACGAGAAGGACCTTTATGAGGCCCAGTTGTCGGTATTCCTTGACCCGAGCGATCCTGAAGTGATTGCTGAGGCAAGAACGCAGGGCATACCGGAAGACTGGATTGAGGCCGCGCAGGCGTCGCCAGTCTACAAAATGGCGATGGACTGGAAAGTCGCCTTCCCGCTGCATCCTGAGTATCGGACGCTGCCCATGGTCTGGTATGTGCCGCCGCTCTCGCCGCTGCAATCGGCTGCAGAAGCCGGCAAGATCGGCTGGGACGACGGGCTGCCAGATGTCAAATCCATGCGTATTCCGGTTCGCTATCTCTCCAACCTCCTGACAGCGGGCAAGGATGAGCCGGTGGTCCATGCGCTGGAACGCATGCTCGCAATGCGCGCCTATATGCGCTCCAAAACCGTGGACGGGGTGATTGACGAAAAGGTCGCCGAACGGGTTGGGCTCACGGGGCAGATGATCGAGGACATGTACCGCTACATGGCCATTGCCAATTACGAGGACCGCTTCGTTATCCCGACGACCCACCGCGAGGTCGGCGAGGATGCTTATGACGTGCGCGGTTCGTGCGGTTTTTCTTTTGGCAATGGCTGTTCGGGCGGCAGTTCGACGCAGGATCTGTTCGGGGCCAAAAAGCCGCGCACCGTCCAGACGCCAACCGAGTTCATCAAAGGGTAGGACAGATGGCAAACGTTCTCAAAATCATCTCGGCGTTGCTGAGTTACCCAACGCAGGAATTGCTTGACGCAGGACAGGAACTTCAAGCCGCACTGGATGCGGAGAGTACAATGGCGCCCAGGCACAAGACCTTGGTTCGGGCGCTCATCGACGACCTCGCTTCGCGAGATATCTACGACGCCGAAGAACGCTATGTGATGCTGTTCGATCGCACACGATCCTTGTCCCTGCATCTGTTCGAACATGTGCATGGCGAAAGCCGGGATCGGGGCCAGGCCATGGTCGATCTGGCACAGATGTACGAAGCGCAGGGTTTCGATATCGATGCACAGGAAATGCCGGATTATCTACCGATGTTTCTGGAATATCTCTCCACGCAATCGGTGGAAGAAGTGCACAACCTTCTGGGCCAAACCCTGCATATTCTGACGGCGCTACGCGAGCGGTTGCAAAAAAGGCAGTCGGTCTATGCCAACGCCTTTCTGGTGCTGGAGGCCTTGGCGTCCGGTCAACCGGACCATGAGGCGTTGGCTGCATTGCGGGACATCGAGGAGGACGACCCTGATGATCTCGCCGCGCTCGATGCGGTTTGGGAGGAGGAAGCCGTGACCTTCGGCGGCAATGCAGGGGAAGGGGATTGTGGCCCGGATCGTCTGCAGCGCCAGATGCGTGCGGCGCGGCGCGCACCTCAACAGGAACTGAGAGGAGAATGACTATGGCTGAACTTCTCAATGGGCTGGTCTTCGGAATCTATCCCTATATTGCATTGGCCGTTCTCGCAGTGGGAACTGTCATTCGCTATGACCGCGAGCCCTACACATGGCGTTCAGGCTCAAGCCAGCTTCTGCGTCGGCGGCAGCTGGTGTGGGGGTCGATTATGTTCCACGTCGGCGTCCTGCTGATTTTCTTTGGCCATCTGGGCGGACTCCTTACGCCATTGTGGATATGGGATATGCTGGGTGTGTCGCATGGCGCCAAACAGATGATCGCCATCGTGCTGGGCGGCGTTGCCGGTGTTATCGGTATTATCGGCGCGACCCTGTTAATTCACAGGCGCTTTTTCGATGCACGCGTGCGGGCGGCATCCAGCTTCGCGGACAATATGATCATCCTCATTCTGTGGGTACAGCTGGCCCTCGGGCTTTTGACCATTCGCGTGTCGATGCAACATCTGGACGGTGAGGAAATGGTCAAGTTCATGTCCTGGGCGCAGGGGATATTCACCTTCAATCCGGAGGCAGCGAGCTATGTCGCAGAGGCCGACTGGGTGTTCAAGGCGCACATTACACTCGGGTTGACGATCTTCGTCCTGTTCCCGTTCACCCGGCTGGTGCACATGCTGAGCGTTCCGGTGCGCTATTTCTGGCGGCCCGGCTATCAGATCGTGCGCACCAAGCGCAAACCAGCGGAGTGATCTGATGACCACATTGCTTGATCTGACGGACAGCGCTGTGCCGCACGGCAAAGTGACGGTGCCTCCACGTCCCGGCAAGGAACCCAAGGCTCCGGTAACAGTGAACGGTGCTGAGATCACCGAAGAGGCGATCCGCACCGAGGCGCAGCATCACCCGGCTGAGAATCCCGCGGCCGCATTCCAGGCAGCGGCACAAGCATTGGTTGTGCGTGAGCTGTTGTTGCAGGAAGTCGCGCGGCACGATCTTTCGGCCGAGGCGCAGATCATCGGTGAAGGAAAACGGGAAACCGACGAGGATGCGCAGATCCGGACGCTGCTGGATCAGGAGGTCGATACGCCAAGGGCCGACGATGAAGCCTGTCGGCGCTATTACACGGCAAATAAACAAAAATTCTGCTCGGAAACGCTTTATGAAGCGCGACATATTCTGTTTGCGGCGACAAACGACAATCACACGGCGCGTGCGGCAGCGCGTCAAAAAGCGGAAGCTGCGATCGCCGCCTTGAAAGATAGTCCCGATCGTTTTGCAGAACTTGCGGCATCGCAGTCCGACTGTCCCTCAAGAATGCAGGGCGGCAATCTCGGACAGCTCACCAAGGGTTCGACAGTTCCGGAATTCGAGACCGTTCTGTTTACTCTGGAAGAAGGGCAGCTTGCGCCCGAGCCGGTTTCGACACCTTACGGCTATCATGTGATCCGGCTTGAGCGGATCGTGCCCGGCAGGCAGTTGCCCTTTGATATGGTAAGAGAGAGGATTTCCGCCTGGCTTGAGGCCTCAAGCTGGAGCCGCGCCGTGGCGCAATATGTGGGCATTCTGGCGGGGCAGGCCGATATCAAAGGCATCGTCCTGAATACCGCCGACGGCCCATTGGTGCAGTAATGCTTTCTGACCTTCTCGACCATAACAAGCGCTGGGCCGCAGGCCGAGTTGCCGAAGACCCTGACTACTTCAAGCGATTGGCAGGGTTGCAGCAGCCCGATTATCTCTGGATCGGGTGTTCGGACAGCCGCGTGCCGGCCAATGTCATCACCGGCCTTGAGCCGGGAGAGGTGTTTGTTCATCGTAACGTGGCCAATCTTGTCCATCGCGGCGATATCAATCTGTTGTCAGTGCTTGAATTTGCGGTCGAAGCGCTTGAGATCAAGCATATCATTGTTTGCGGGCACTATGGTTGCGGCGGCATTCGCGCTGCGATGGAGGATCACCGGCACGGCATCATCGATCATTGGCTGCAACCGATCCGTGACGTGGCTGACGACGCGAAATCGGAACTCGACACGATCAGAGACGATAACGCCCGGCTGAACAGGCTCTGCGAATTGTCCATCGCAGCCCAAGTGCAGGGCCTCTCGCGCACCCCGATTATTCAATCGGCCCGGAAACGCCGCATAGAAGTGCACATTCATGGATGGGTCTACGGCCTGAATGACGGACTTTTGCGTGATCTGAACTGCGATCATGCCGATGACAAGAACGGCCATCACGCACATGAGTGAGTCGGACAATAAATCCACGTTGGCGGATTCGTTCGGCCGCAAAGTCACCTATCTGCGTGTTTCGGTGACGGACCGTTGTGACCTCAGATGTACGTATTGCATGTCGGAGGATATGACGTTTCTGCCAAGAAACGAGGTCCTGTCGCTGGAAGAAATCGAAAGGCTCTGCCAGGTGTTTGTCGGCATGGGCGTGCGCAAAATCCGGTTGACCGGCGGCGAGCCCCTGGTGCGGCGTAATGTGATGGAATTGTTCGATGGCTTGGGCACCATGCTCGGCAATGGACTGGATGAGCTAACCCTGACCACCAATGGGACCCTGCTCTCCCGTCATGCGCGCGACTTGGTGAGTGCTGGTGTCAGACGTGTCAATGTTTCCCTCGATACGCTCGATGCGGGGCGTTACCGCGGGATCACCCGGTTTGGATCGATTCACAATGTGCTTGCTGGCGTCGACGCAGCTTTGACTGCCGGACTGAAAGTGAAACTCAATGCCGTCGCCAGCCGGGGCGCTTTTGAGTCGGAAGTCGAT
Source organism: Hyphomicrobiaceae bacterium (assembly GCA_020638065.1). Lineage (GTDB taxonomy): Bacteria > Pseudomonadota > Alphaproteobacteria > Rhizobiales > Devosiaceae > JACKJF01. Next base: position 30,481 of record JACKJG010000018.1, read on the forward strand.
GATCTGATCCGCTTCGCGCACGGGCAGGGCATGGATCTGACCCTGATCGAGGAGATGCCGCTCGGGTTCGGGCTTGCCAGAACCGAAACGCACTTACCGCTTTCTAAACTGCGCGCCGATCTCGAAGGCCGATGGAAACTGATACCTGTCCCCGATTCAACCGGTGGCCCGGCGCGCTATGTTCGCGTCGCGGAAACCGGCGGCCGGTTGGGCTTCATTACGCCGATGTCCTGCAATTTTTGTAGCGCATGTAACCGTGTGCGGCTCGATTGCACCGGGCGGCTTTTCACTTGTATGGGGCAGGAAGGCTCTGTCGATCTGCGGACTGTGTTGCGCGGTGAAGATAGTGCAAAAAACACGACCTTGCTCGAAAACACAATCCACGGCGCGATTGAACGAAAACCGGAAGGCCATGGCTTCTCAATCGGCAGGAACCACGTTTCGGGTATTGACCGGACAATGTCTGTGCTAGGCGGATGACGGCTACTCTTCAATGATCACGAACATGCAAAAATCGCGGGCCTGGACCGGTTGGCCGCTGTTCAGCTACGGCTTTCGCCCGTTCTTTCTTTTCGGTGCGTTGCATGCGGTAATCATGGTGGCGTTGTGGGTGCCATGGTTCCTGGGCTTTGTGCAGGTGCCCAGCCATTATTCGCCGGTTGTCTGGCATGTGCACGAATTGTTGTTCGGCTATGTACCTGCCATTGTCGCTGGGTTCTTGCTGACGGCTGTTCCCAACTGGACAGGTCGCTTGCCCGTCGTCGGCTGGCCGTTGATCGGCCTGTTTGCGCTTTGGCTTTTGGGGCGTCTGGTAACCAGCACCTCAGCGCTGTTGCCTGAGTTTATCGTCTATGCCATTCCGCAGGCCTTCGCGGCGGCGATGGTGCTGGTGTTCGGCCGAGAAATTGTCGCAGGCCGTAATTGGCGCAATCTCAAAGTGATTGTAGTGCTTTGTCTTTTTGCCTCGGCGCAGGCATTTTTCTACTACGAGACATCGCGCTATGGCCGTCTGATTTATGCTGATCGAGCAGGGGTAGCGCTGATCGTCATGCTCATCCAGATCATTGGCGGGCGTGTTGTGCCGAGCTTCACGATCAACTGGCTTAAGAAGCGCGGCGGCGATGTTTTGTCCCGGCCTTTTGGTCGCTTTGATCAAATGGTGATGATCGTAAGCGGGCTGGCGCTTGCCGCCTGGGTGTTGCTGCCCCTCTACGAAGCGGCGGAATGGGTGGTTGGTGTTCTCCTGCTGATCGCGGGTGGGCTGAACCTTGTCCGGCAATGGCGCTGGCATCCATGGCCCACCTGGCGGGAGCCGCTGGTCGCCATTTTGCATGTCGCCTTTTTCTCGGTCGGTGCCGGGTTCCTGCTGGCCGGTTATGCAGCGTTCACCGGAGACTACGGCGCCTCGACCGCAGCATTGCATTGCTGGACGGTCGGCAGTATCGGCGGCATGACCCTGGCGATGATGACCCGCTCCAGCCGGGGCCATACCGGGCATGAACTGACCGCGCCGCCCTCTACAGTCGCGATCTACGTCCTGATCGTGGTGGCCACGATTGCCCGTATGTGGGCCGCGCTGGCCCCGGAACTGACCATGAGCCTGATGCCGGTGGCTGGATTGGCGTGGGTCTTCGCCTTCGTAGGTTTCGCGATGTTCTATGGACCAATGCTGCTCAAAAGACGCCGGGAGGTGCATTGACGCCCGAGATCGTTCTGGCCGGCCGGCAACTGGGTTCCGCTCAGAACGGTTTGACGATCACAAGGACAACTATGACAAGGACGGCTGCGATCGCAAGCTCGGTCGAATGCTTTAGGACAGATGGCAACGGTTCGGCCTGACCCGGCTCGGCTAGGCGCCGAATGCGGCCGGACTGCATGCCGTGGATGGCCGAGACAACTAGCACCAGAAAGAGCTTGATCATCAGCCAGGCATCCGGGAACCAACCCCCCATCACCATGACTATCCCGCCAAACAACCAGGCCAGCACCATGGAAGGTAATGTGACGCGAAAATCCCAGCGCTGGATCCATCCAGCCAGCTGCGTCCTTGCCAGTCCGGTGTCCTTCGCAAAGTAGGACAGGAGTACCCCGTTCAAAAGCATGCCACCGAGCCAGATGATGATTGCTGTCACGTGCAGAGCCTTTGCCAGCGTGTAGGTATCCATCTTTAGCCCTTACCCATGTCCTTCAAACGGCGAGACAGGTGCCGGTCGTTGAAAAGACCGCCGAAGGGCACGAAAGCCAAAGCCATCATCTTCAGGCTTTCGCCGACACGCAGTCCGCCATATCCGAATGCGTTGAACAGCATCCAGGCAAATAGCAGAAACGCAATGCCGTGAATGGTGCCGGCAATCGAGACGGCAATAGAAAAGCCCAGCCAATACTTGAGCGGCATGGCGATGAAAAACAGTGTCAGCAGTGTCACGGCTTCGAACCGCGATGCGAGGCGCAATCCTTGCCACTCATCACTTAGCATGTTTGTAGTCATCTCAATGCTCCACCCTCGTTCCGCACTTCAGATAACATCGTTCGGCTTTGGACTGCTACGATTCCAGTTCGACCGATCGTAGTCAGGCAGCAACCGCACACCACAAAACGACGATTCCATCTTCTGCTGAATAGTGAACATCTAGGCGGTTTGGATAATTATGCTGCTGCTTGGAAAAGCGTGTGCTGATATCGACGGTTGCGGGCCTCCGCAGCCAAATAGATTTCCAGTTAAGGCAATCAAATCCTGATGCGTCCTCGGCGATTGAGTTGAAGCAAAGTTGCAATGCCGTGACCGGAGCCCCTAGCCCTCCTCCATTTTTTGTTAGAGTCCGTCACGATGAGAAGACGGAAGAATGAAGCGTTCTCGGTTCAGCGAAGAACGGATTATCGGGATATTGAAGGATCAGGAGGCCGGGATGCCGACTGCGGAGGTGTGCCGCAAGCAGGGGATCAGTAGCGCCACGTTTTACAAGTGGAAGGCCAGGTATGGCGGGCTGGAGGTGTCCGACGCCCGCAAACTCAAAGCCCTTGGGGACGAGAACAGCAAGTTGAAGAATCTGCTGGCTGAAGCAATGCTCTACAACGCCATCCTCAAGGATGTAGAGGAAAAAAGTGACGCCAGACGCGAAGCGGGAAGCTGCAGGTTCGCAAACGTGGAGGCAGGAAACGTGCTCTGGGGACCAGCTGGCCCCTGCTTGTTCCTGATCGGTCCCATGAACGCTGGAGCCTGGACTTTGTCAGCGACGCTTTTGCCGATGGACGCAGGTTCAGGGTTCTGGCTGCGGTCGATGACTATACGCGGGAATGCCTGGCACTTGTTGCGGATACCTCCTTGTCTTGCTTTCGGGTTGCTCGGGAGCTGGACATCATCATCGCGCGACGCGGAAAGTCCAACACGATCGTGTCTGATAGCGGAACGGAGTTCACCTCGATGGCCATTCTGAAGTGGAGCCAGGATACCGGAATAGACTGGCACTACATCGCGCCAGGCAATCCCATGCAGAACGGCTTTGTCGAACGCTTCAATGGCAGCCTCCGAGACGAATGTCTCAACGAGACGCTGTTCTCATCTCTGGCCGACGCTAGAACCCAAATCACCGAATGGAAGGAGAATCACAACCAGCAAAGACCACACTCATCATTGGGAAACATCACGCCCAATGAATACGCCATGAAAATGGTTCTTCAAACCAAGCCCGCATGAGTCATAAACCAACCCACGGACTCTCCTCAAACCTGGAGGAAAGTTCGGGCTCAGGCACGTGACACTTAGGTTAGGCAGAAAAAATCCTAATACCTCCGGGCCAACGGACTTTGGCCGATAACGATATTTGCCGGCATGCTTGCTGTCGGCACCTCTGCGCTGGCTATCATCCAGTTCAAATAAGCCGTGCGGCTGATGAGTGTGGAACTTTGCATCCTCCTCATCGCAATCATCTTGGGGGTCTTCGGCATCTGGATCGTTCAGCGACTAACCTCAAACCGCGCGGCGCGAATCTTCACCCGCAACGAGTAGACCCAGATTTCGCAGCGACGCGCGACCTTGAATGCGAAAGTTCTCCGTCGAAGTACGCGCGGCAGGGCCTCCCACAAAACCCTGCATAGCGATCCGTTTCAGAAAGAAACGTCCTACGGCCGGGAGAATTTCACCGTGTCACGCGCGCCTGCATTCTGTCGCCTGATTTCTTCGAGACTTCAAGTCGAAGTTTTGCTCAGATGAGGTGAGCCCGGCTTGTGCAGTTGATCAAGCCGGCACATGGTCTCGCAGTTCTTTGGCATAGCCCTCGGCCTCATCGTCAGTCGCCGGTTTGCCGTGTGAAAGATCCTCTGCAAGCTTTTGAACCAGCGGTCGCATCCGCTCGGCACCGCCTTGAAGCTCAAAAAGAGCGGGAAGACGATAGCCTCGTGGATGAGGGCGGCCTAGGACTTTCCATCCTTGGTGCGCTTCTTTCAGCAAGACCCGCTTCGTCATGCATTCGAAGCGGGAAATCGTGCGTGCGAGTTGGCCTTGCGTTTGCTTGAAGCGGGGCGGCAGAGACCGGTTGAAAAACTGCGCCAGCACCAAAGCGGACGTGCCGTCCCGACCGCCATCAGATGCGTTCAGTCTGTCTTCAAGCACCGATTGCAAGAGCAATTGATCTCGAAGCGCACAGGATCGGCGCAGGATTGTTAGTTCCTCATTTGTCGCAGGCCCGACAATGAGATAACCAACGCCATCAACGATCTCGATATCGTCAGGATGGGGCAGAACTTCGTTCTTATCGCCACCATCTTCCATGACCCTATCCAGTTTCCGCTGCTGGGTTTCTTGCATCTTGTGGCCAATCCTTTCCAAAAGCGCTATCTGCATCTGCTTGATCGACTGGGCTGCAATGATTTCCTGGGTTACGCGACCAAGCGCATGCGGAGAACCTGCGAGCGCAACCTGCGCATACTTTCGGACAATCGCCTGGGATAGAGTGATTTCCTGACTTTGCCCTTCGCTGCGGACGGTGACCTTCCTTAAGGCCTCATCGAGAATAGCGCGTTGATGCGGTGTTAGCGTTTGATCCAGATCGCCCAGGCTCAACCGCTCTTGATCTTGCTTCTTTCTGCTCATGATTCTAGGCCCGCACTAACAGCCGCGTCATCCCGTGACTGCAGCCGTCGATTTCGTATTGAAGCAAAACTCTCCCCGGTTTCGATGAGATGAACCGGATCGCCCGTGATGCGCTCAAAGCGACTTATGATCGTGTCACAATAGATCGGGTCGATCTCGATCAGGCGCGCGCGGCGGCCACACTGGTCTGCGGCGATCAACGTTGACCCGGATCCGCCAAACACATCCAATACGGTCTGACCCCGTCTTGAACAGTCTTTTATCGCGTCCGCGATAAGCGTCACCGGTTTGACTGTGGGGTGCATGGATAGCTCGGCATCGCGATTTGGGCCCAGTGAACTGATCCCGGGATAGTCCCAGACATTGGTCCGATAGCGCCCCGTATCCCCCAAACCGAAATTGTTGATGTGGGCGGCTTTGCCTTTCTTGTATACGAATACCAGCTCATGTTTTGAGCGATAGAAGCTGCCCATGCCACCATTCGTTTTGTTCCACACGCAAAGGTTTTTCAATTCATCGAAAACGACATCGCCTGCTTCAATGAGCTCACTCATATGGCGCCAATCCATGCAGACAAAGGCTATCGCGCCATCCAAAAGATGTTCTGCAGCAGCTCCAAGGGAGGCTTTCAGAAACTGAATAAAGCCGGCTCGATCAAGTTCTCCGGACCCGACTGCAAATTCGCGATGCTTGACTTTCCCAAGACCACCGACATTGCCGTTGATTGGAACGTTGTAGGGCGGATCGGTGAACAACAGCGCGGCGAGATCATCGCCAAGGAGACGATCAACGTCGGCGGCGGAACGGGCATCACCACATAAAAGCCGATGCGGTCCCAATTGCCAGAGGTCGCCCAACTGCGTAATCGCCTGGTTGCCGTTTACCGGCTCTTGAGCGTCAAGAACTGGATCAGGTTCGGTGTTTGTCTCGCCATCCAGGATCAGGTCGAGTTCGACCGTCGAAAACCCAAGACCCTCAACCTCGACCTCCAGATCGATCAAACCTCCAAGTTCGATGCGCAGGAGATCTTCGTCCCATCCCGCGTTCTCAGCCAGTTTATTATCCGCGAGAATATAAGCTCGGATTTCGTCCTGGCTCAGGTGCGACAACCGACGCACCGGCACATGTTTCAGACCGATGAGCTTGGCAGCTTCGACGCGCCCATGCCCGGCAATGATCATCCGGTCTTCGGAGATGATGACGGGGTTTGTGAACCCAAACCGTTTGATACTGTCTGCTATCTGGCGGATCTGGCGAGGCGAGTGTGTTCTGGCGTTGTTCGGATAAGGGCGCAGCTCGGAAACTGGATAATCATCTTCATCGGGCAAATGCATGAGCATTCTCCTTGCAAACTCCGCGAGGGGCGGAGACATTGATTTGAAAAGTGTTCAGCGCCGAACGATCGCATGGTTTGGTGAGTTTGGGCGTGCGGGCAAGTGGCAATAGTGCCGTTTGAAAAACTGTTTCCGGCTCAAAGCGTCAGGAAATTTGAACGCTGTTTAAAGGCACTTCAAAAGCTATTTGAAAAATTCAGATCATCAAACGCGATCTTGCGAGGTCATCAGTTAGAAAACTATTCTACCATCAGAATGCCCCAGGACCTGCTGGTGCCCCGAGGAGGCGCGAATCGGCATGCCAACGCCGTTTTCTGTCCAAACCAGGTCATGGTTTGAAACTGGCGGAAAACAAAAGGACAATTCAATCCCGTATATCTGCAATCGTACTTCACCAGACCGCAATCGCAGTCCACTCAACTGCAATCTGCGTTCGCGCCAGGGATATGGCGGACCGGCAATGTGCACCGATTTTCGCCATTCCGGTTGAATTTGCAGCGAACTCCTGTCGAGCAAGCGAGGCGAAAGTGAATTCTTCCCGCGCAATGTTGTCGGAGAAGTCAGCGACAAGACACTGAAATATCGCGCAAAATCTAGATTGGCAACCAGATTGCATCCGCCTAACCCACCCTACATCCGCTGAGACTCGTTCGCAGGAAATTAATTCCTCCGCCACACACCTGTGCTCCGTTCCCTGTTCCACGGATGGGCTTCAAATAGCATCGACACGTCCGCGACTTAGCCCGACGCATTGTCCGCTGAGACGTCTCTTGCGCTCCCAATATCCCCAAATTTGCCCCGTCGTCTCTACGCACCATTTTCGAGGACACGGTCAGGATTTTCCCTGCTAACAGGGAATTATCAGGGAATTTACAGAAGTTTCGACTAGTCGCGGATCAGCTCGCGCGGCAATAACGCAGTCAATTCAGTGGCTTGTCGCACTGCACCGGACGACCGCGCTGAACCAGGCAGGGAATTATCAGGGAAATAAACAGGGAATTTGCTGTTCCTCGATCAAAGGAACAGGGATTCCTGCTCGGCCCAGTCGACCGGGACGCTACCCTTGACCAGGCGATCAAGCGTCAGCTCCGGAGGCTGCGCTCCATCCAGGATCTGCTGCTGGATTTTGGGGGAGAGGAAAGCGAGTTCGATCCGCGCCCGGACATAATCCTCTCCGCGACCTTCTTCGGCAGAGATCTGGTGCATCGGTTTGCCGGATTTGATTTCGTCAAGCCAGCGATGGGCTTTGGCTAGGAGGGTAATCAGTTTTTGATCGGGCTCGGTGCTGATTGAGCCCGACACAATCTTCGTCTCAATGCCGCGGCGTCGGAGTTGGAAAGGCGCCGCGAAGGTCAGAACCCTCTCGTCGATCTTTGAAGCAACAATGGTAAGCAGATCTGCGAGTGCCTGCAGGTTGAGTACAATCTCAATCTCGCCTGGCTTGAGAGTGCAGCGATCAATCAGGTCCACGGTGTTTGCGGTGCCCTCTGCGTCCGAAGCAGCTTCTATAGTCGCAAGCGCCGCTTGCAGCTTTGCTTGACTGGCCGCGTTTGGTTCCTCGAGCAGGCGATGTCCCTTGATCAGGGAAGTGATGCGTTCGTTGATGAGAGATTCAATCTTGTGTTCGAGTTGCTTTGCCGGTAGCCGCCATCCCGATTTGTCAGCCTTGTTCTTGGGCGCCCTCACCAACCGGCTAGAGACATAGTAGCGATGTCGCTTGTTGCCCTTGACCGCATGGCTGGGTGTCAGCCGATCACCGGTCTCGTCGAAAAGCTTGCCGATGAGGGGTGAGGACTCGGATGGTGATTTTGTTGTTTCGTCATTGCCCCGTCGCGGTCTCGCCGCACCGTGTTGCAGCTTCTGCTGGACCCGCTCCCAGAGGTCGTGGTCGACGATCGCGTCGTGCAATCCCTCGTAGGTATTCCGCTTGTGGGGTATGCGCCCGATGTAGGTCGGGTTGCGAAGAAGGTAATAGAGCTGACCCCTGCTGAACTGATTGCCGCCACTTGTTCTGCCCGTTTTGAAGGTGACATTCTTTGAACGCAGTCCTTCTCGTGCTGCCTGTTCCCTCGTCAGATTGAGACAGCCCAGTTCATCATATAGGGTGAAGAGGCGGCGGACCGTTTCAGCTTCTGAAGGATTGACCACCAGCCGCCGGGCATTTGGATCCGGGTCACTGTCATAGCCCAACGGCAGGCACCCACCCATCCACATGCCCTTGGCCTTGGATGCAGCAATCTTGTCCCTGATCCGCTCCGCCGTGACTTCCCGCTCGAACTGGGCGAAGGACAGCAAGACATTTAGCGTCAGCCGTCCCATCGAGCTCGACGTATTGAACGCCTGGGTGACGGAGACAAAAGAGCAACCAGATTGTTCGAACCGCTCGACCAGTTTGGCGAAGTCGGCCAGCGATCGGGTCAGCCGGTCGATCTTGTAGACCACCACCATGTCGATGCGACCCGCGTCGATATCCGAGAGCAGTCTTTGAAGGGCAGGGCGTTCCAATGTGCCGCCCGAGATGCCACCATCATCATAGCGCTCATTGACCAGCTTCCAACCTTCATGCTTCTGGCTGGCGACATAGGCAGCCGAAGCTTCATATTGTGCATCCAGCGAGTTGAAGTCTTGGTCGAGACCTTCTTCCGAACTCTTGCGGGTGTAGATGGCACATCGGATCCTCGGTTTGCCGTTCATGACATCAATCCAAAGAAGCGTGGTCCTGACCAGTGAGCCCCGGTGATCTCTCGGGCTACCGAGGAGAGGGAGCGATACCTGTTCCCTTTCCACATCACGCCGCCTTCGACCACTTCGACGACATGACTGACGCCGTTCCATTCCCGGATCAGCCGGGCGCCGGGTTCAAGCCGGGAGGTGGCAGGACGAGCAATCTTCTTTCCCGAACTGATCGCGGCTAGTCGACGCCGAAGCGATGAAGACAATCCACCATGCGCCTTTACCTGCACCTCAAAACACAGCAGGGAGCGCAACAGGCGCTTGCTGAGGCGCGGAGGAGGGGATGTCTTGAACATCCCCTTCCAGGCCCGGACCAACTGTTCGCGGTCCATCGCTTCGATCTGACCTAGATCGATCTTCATTGGGCAGTCTCAGCCAATGGCGCAACCGCATAGACTGACTTGCCGTCGGTCTTGGCGCGAGTGATCTCGATGCCCTTCTTCTTGAAGCCACTCACCGCGGCCCGCACCGAGTGGCTTTGCCATCCTGTGACTGAACACAGCTGTTCGATTGTTGCGCCGCCGGGCTGCGACAGGGCATTGGTTAGAAGGTCCGTCTTGCTCGGGGCGCGAGGCGTTGTGGGATCAGTTTTGGCCGGCTGTGTTTTTGCCTTCGCCGCAGCTGCAGGTTTTGCAGGCTTGGTTGCCTGGGTTTTTGCTTTTGACATTGTTCGTTCCTTGGTTCGTCGCAGGTTGGCACCGTGCCGCTGCTACTGACCAAGGCCCGATGTCGACCCGGGCGTGCCATCACCAATGCTTGGTGTGGTGGGGAAGTCCAGTGGAACGTGGCGTACCGCGCGAATAAATTGGGGTCCGCATTTGGCCCATAGCGGACATTCACGGAGTGATCGGCGCAGGGCACCTTAGCGCCCCATTACCGTCATTTAGTGATCTTGTGCGAGATCCTAAGAGCTGCCGTCCAACGTCACATCGCCACGTTGAACCTTTTGGGGTTGGCTTGGCACACGGGAGCCGGATCCGCGGGATCCCGATAACACGCTCATGTAGAGCAATAGAATCTAAGGCGGGTGTTCGCTCTGGCACAGGCTGTCTGCATTGCGTCCCAATGCATCAGGAATTGCCGCAAACGGTTCTCCCATGGTGCCTGATCTAGACCGTCTGCCAGCGCTTGTCTGCGCGCCATCTTCGCACCGACAATCCAGATCTCACGATCAAAGGATGGATTGCGACACGAGGCGCGCAGCAGATCGTTCATTTGTTCGGCTGTGAGCCCGTCAGGATTCCGGAAGATGCGGCTGCGGCCATCCAGAGTAACCTTGTTTGCGTGTACGTCGGTTTGCCAACGTTCAGGCGTCCAGATAGTTGACGGCTGCCCGCGCGAGATAAAACCTAGGCTAGCCAGCGCCTGTCGACCGACATCCTGCAAGCCGCCGACATTGAACCCCTGCCCTCCCTCCTGCTGTTTGCCGACCTTCGCATGAACAAGCATGATCTTTTTCCCATCGGGATCGACTCCGATGAAATCCGCGGCTTCGCGATTGTCGTCGTCGCAGAGCCATATGGGAACCGCTTCGATTGCCTTGGTTAGGTCGTCGTCCGCAATGCCGTTCGCATCACGGACTTCATCGCATGTCACTGAAAATAGACCGAAAATGGATTGGCTATACCAAGCGCCTTTGTTGGCCGCGTAGGGGAAGTTGAAGAGGTAGCGTCCACGAACGCGGAAAGATTTGTAGTCGTTCCGGTAAGGAGTGGCACTCAAGAGAAGAGTCGGCAGATTAAATTCCCGAACGCCCCGTGACCACGAAATCGCGGGCTCGTAATGACCTTCATCGACAATCACGAGATCAAAAACGTCCTGAATGTGGGCCAGCAATGCGACGCAATTTGCCGATCCCTGCGATTCCGGATTGTGAGCTCTTTTCCGGATATCTCCAAGTGCCTGGTGAGTGCCTACGAGGATTGCCCGATCGCCTTCCGCTTCGATCAGGTGTTGCACAATCATGTCTACGTTCTTCGGTAAAAACTGCTGGACGTATACGCTTTCCAAGGCACTACCGAACATTTCCGCTTCGGCAGTGAAGAGCGCCGTTCCTTCGTGCTCGAAGCCCATGTGCTTCCAGAAGCGATAGCGAATGTCCGCCATCAATTGCTCGGTCAGCGCTGTACGAGGAGTGAGCACGAGCGCGCGGCGCACGTCCGGAAGACAGCGCGCGAGAACGGCTACGATGCCGGATTTGCCAGTGCCCGTTGGAAGCTTGAGAAGCGCGGCCTCCTTTTGCTCGGGCCGTTCGGGAATCGCCTTCTCACCATTTAAGTAGGCGAGGACCGTAGCGATGGCGGCTTGCTGGTGTTCCCACAGCCGCGGCATACCCTCTGTGCCGTCCCAAAAATTGTAGCCTCGGAGATGTCGTAGCGCACGCCCGTAGGCTGTGCCATCAATCACATCCTGCCGTATTGATGTACGGTTATCTCTAATGAGTTCGCTTAAATTCACGTTAATTCCATAGCTAAAGCAGTAGAGTGCCACTGAACGCCCGAACTACTTCGAGGTTTGCTCCGAATAATGGAAGATAACAACCCATGATAGAAGAGGAAGGGCCTTTCACTCAGTGACCCGATCTGCACCCATCGGACATTTCGGTTTCAGTCGTCGTGCATGGCGGGACAGGACCAATGCAGTCGTCCGCTGCGTTGGTCACTAAGGCCGGCTGTAAAGCCGAAAGTTAAGGCTAACCCAAGTCGCGGGAACAACCGCTTTAATACGGCGTCTTCCAGAACCCGACTGTCCGTTTCCGGCTCCGTCATCTAACTCGAAGGTGCGCGTTCTCCCGGTGGCCAATGGTGGCCATAGGAGAACTGAAATGGGTGTTTCACAATATGATCCTGGCGCACTGGGTCGACCGGCTTGGAACGCAGGCAAGCAAGTTGGCGTCAAGAAGCCCCTGAAGCAGCGCCAGATCTGGGCAGTCCGCTTCTTCCTGGACCGTGAAGGAAGGATGCGAGATCGGGCACTTTTCGATCTTGCCATCGACAGCAAGCTCCGCGGCTGCGATCTGGTAAAACTGAAAATCGGGACACTCGTCACCGGCCACGACATTCGAACTCGGGCGATGGTCGTCCAGCAGAAGACTGGACGACCCGTGCAGTTCGAAATCACGACGGAGGTCAGAGCTAGTCTGCTTGCCTGGCTTCAAGGAAGGGGAGGAACAGTCGATGACTATGCCTTTCCCAGTCGCGTCGGCCACGCAGATCATCCTAGCACTCGGCAGTACGCTCGACTGGTCGATGTGTGGGTGACAGCGATCGGGCTTCGTGGGGAGGATTACGATACGCATTCCCTACGGCGAACGAAGCTGCCATGATCTACAAGGCCGCTGGCAATCTTCGAGCGATCCAGATCCCGCTTGGCCATACCAAGATCGAGAACACAGTCAGGTATCTCGGCGTCGACATTGAGGATGCACTAGAACTGGCCGAACGGACCGAAATCTAAAAGGGGGCGGCCCTGCATGTTGCGGGGCCGCGCCCGATTCTTGGGTGAGCTTCTCGAAGGACCCGATCGGCTTTGCGCCTTCAATGCAGTCGTTAATGCCCGATATCCAATTGTCAACAGATGCGATACCAATTCGTGCAAACAGCACTCTGTGAGAGTTGAATTTACGGAAGGATCACTACCGCAAGGCGGGTGTTTACTTTAAGTTCTATTCGCGCTGTGAGCTCCGGCACCAGCGACTCAGTCACAGATATGCGTCGTTTTTTTCGATCAGCGTGGTTCCGGGTTTGGGTTCATCCCGGAATTAGGTTTATTGAGGGCGGACTAGACGTGGACGCCGAAACCCACTGATGCGCGCGCGAGGCGGTAAATGGCGAGACCACTGAACAAAAAATTGGACGAAGGCGGTTTCTATACCCGCCGCCCCGAAATTGAAGCCTGCATCGACGAGGCACTGAAGCAGAGCACGGAAACCGTGCTTCGACGCGCTGCGATCAGGAATTCCCGTGACCCCGACTATATGCCTATGGAGTGCTTGCTGCATCTCATGCGTGAGGCTCGTCTCCGCAAAGACAAGTCGATGGAAGGCAAGCTCTACGTCATTTTTATGTCGCGCTGCGAAGCGCGGCTGCAGCGCGCCATCCCGGACGGTAGCCGGACGGATGCTGCCGACCTCCGCGATGAGGTGATGTTCAAATTCAATGTGACGTTCGCCCGCGTCGGCACCAATGAAGACGCCACAATGCTCGACTATTACGAGGTTAGTTTCAATCAGGCATTCCAGTTTCTCTGGTGGAAGCAGGTTCGCAATGACAACGCGCGCAAGAAGATCTTCGTCGATATCGGCCAGGAAAAGGATGAAGACGGCAGGCCGCTTGACGAAGAAGACACGCTCGCGAAACTCTCGGAGGCTGCTCGCAGTCCTGCGCAGCAGGACAACGTCGTCTATCTTGCGCAGGTAGGCAAATTCCTCGCGACCCTATCTCCTGCCGACCGGGAGACCATCAGACTGGTCCTGATCGAAGGCCACACGATCGATTCGGATGATCCGGACGAAGTCACCGCCGCTAAAATTCTTGGCGTGGGCCGTCGGGCCATCAACAAGCGGCTCGCCAAGGTGGCGGCCGCACTGAAAAAGTTCCAGCAGGAGAGCTGAACATGACGACCATCAACACGAAAGACGAGAGCGATGCGCTGTACGCGCTCGCGCTCGCCATGCCGACCCCGGATCCAAAGACGCTGGACGAGTTCGTTCGAAAGCATCCGCAGCATGCCGCAGTTTTGACCGAGTTTGCCGTTGAGCTTGCCCTTAACGCGCAATCCATCGACGACGAGGAAGGCGATGAGAGTGTCGATGGAGCCGTCAGCCCGGCGGTCTCGCGCGCGATCAGCCACTTTCAGAACATTTCATTCGAATTGGAAAAGGAAGGTCTGCCTGGCGACTTGGAGAAGAAAGGGTTGCCTGAAGCACCGAAATCGTTCGGCAATCCATTTGCGTCTTTAAGCACCGAAGGCTTTCGAGCATATGCGGCTAAGCTTGGCGCCAACTCGATTTTCGTGATGAAGCTCCGGGACGGCAGGATCGAGCCCGAAAGCATCTATGCGCGTCCTGGCTTTTGCAAGGTCGCTGCCGACGGCCTCGACATCCCTGTTGAGGCGCTGATGGCGCATGTCCGCTCCGGACCAACGGTGAGCGCGCAGCAGCTGCATAAATCCGATAGCAAGCCCGTCGCTGACAAACGCGAAACCTTTGAAGAAGCGGTCCGCAGTTCGGGATTGACACCCCAACAGCAGCAGCGCCTTTTGGAAATGTGAGGCGCACGTGGACGGCTTCGAAACCATACGGTTTACTGCCACAGGGCTGCACGACCAGTTCGTGGCACGCGGAGCCGACGCGCTCAAACCGCTGACGCTCATCGACGCTGCAATCAAGTATTATGGTATCGAGCTGGCCTTCCTCGAACCGGGCAACACGGCCCTCAACGGCGGCCGGGCTGTATTCGACCAGCAAAGCCGCACCATCTGCGCGGAAGACAAAGGATCGGACGCGGATCGCGCTCTTCTTGTCGGCCATGAGATTGGCCACGTGGCTGTTCACACGATGTCGAGCTGTTGCAGCGCCAGCGATATCGATCCGTCGCGCTCGACCGAAGCCGCGCCTGTCGGCCTGCAAAAGGTAGAGGATTATGGCGCACGCGAGCGGCGCGAACTCGAAGCGAACGTGTTTGCTCGCGAGTTCCTTTTTCCGCGCCACCTCGCGCGAAAGATGCACGTCGATCAGGTGATGTCGGCGGCAGATATTGCGGCGGCTACCAGTTTGCCGGTGCCGCTCGTGCGGCAGCAAATCCTAGATGCTCTGCTCCTACCAAAGATCGAACCGTCCGCTAGTAAGCCAAAGCCGATTTTTACAGAGGACCCAGCCCAAGAGGACGCAGCCCGACATCGCGATAAGCCCTACTTGCTGCGAGCGGGGCCCGGGACGGGCAAAACGCGAACGCTTGTCCGACGGATCGAAACGCTGATCGCGGACCATGTCGATCCACCCTCTATGCTCGTGCTGACCTTCTCGAACCGCACAGCCGGCGAACTGTCGGAACGCCTGTCCAGGGCCATCGGGCAGGATGCAGCCCTAATGTGGGTCGGCACTTTCCACGGTTTCGGCCTTGATCTCGTCAGGCGGTTTCACGAAAAGCTCGAACTGCGGCCAGACCCCACGCTCTTCGATCGTAGCGATGCAATCTCGGTACTGGAGCAGATCCTTCCAACCCTGCCACTCAGCCACTATCGCAATCTGTGGGACCCGGTCGTCGTGTTGCGCGAGATTCTGCAAGCCATTTCGCGCGCCAAGGACGAAGTCGTAACGCCTGCCGAATACCGGCGCCTCGCTGAAGCCATGGCGAAAAGCGCTGATCCATCGGATGAGAAGGCCGTCAATCTCGCCGCGAAATGCCTGGAGATCGCATCCGTTTACGAGCTTTACGAAGATGCAAAGCGCAGCCGTGGTGCGGTCGATTTCGGCGATCTCATCATGCTGCCGGCCTTGCTCATCGAGCGGGACGAGGCAGTGCGCAATGCGGTGCGTCTGCGTCACAGGCATTTGCTCGTCGACGAATACCAGGACGTTAATCGCGCCAGCGTCCGGCTGGTGAAGGCGGTCGCTGGCGCTGGCGAAAACCTCTGGGCCGTCGGCGATGCTCGCCAGTCCATCTATCGCTTCCGGGGGGCGTCCTGCGCCAACATGGCATCGTTCGGCGCCGACTTTCCCGGCGCGAAACTCGGTCAGTTAGGCTTGAGCTACCGGTCGACGCAGATGGTGTTGGATACATTCAGCGGCTTTTCTGTCGGCATGCCGTTGCCACCGGAGCTCGCAAATCTGCCACTCAAGGCCGAGCGCGGCCCCGGCGAGGCAAAACCTGAGCTCCGCACGCTCCTTGATCCGGCCGATGAGGCTGCCGGCATCGCTGCGAGTGTCCGGAAATTGGAGACCAGCGGTATCGCCCTTCGTGATCAGGCGATCCTGTGCCGCACGAACGACAGACTGAACGAGATTGCGCAGGCACTCGAAGACCGCGGCATTCCCGTCCTCCATCTCGGCAGCCTGTTCGAGCGCGAAGAGGTCCGCGACTTGCTCAGCGTCCTCAGCCTCGCCGCCGACCGGTTCGGTGCAGGATTGGTGCGTATCGCCAGCATGGAGCGCTATGCCATCCCGGCGCAGGATGTGAAGCGGCTGCTCGACCACCTGAAAGGCAGCAAGAAACCAGCCATCCTTTGCCTGAACGAATTGCCGTCAGTCGCGGGCATCTCGCCGGCCGGGTTGAAGGGCATCTCAAGGCTCGCTGACGACCTCAAAGGCATGAAGGCCTTGGCCTCGCCTTGGGACATGGCGACGACCTTCCTCCTCGATCGCACCGATCTCGTCCGCAGAATGGCGGCGGGTATTGGCATTGGCGACCGCATGCGGGCGATTGCGGTCTGGCAGTTCCTCAATTTCCTGCGTGATCAAAGCCCGGTAGCGACGGGTTCACCTGTTCAGACGCTTCTCGATCGTGTTCGCAACCTCGTTCTGCTGGCGGAGGAACGGGATTTACGTCAGGTGCCGGATGCGGCTCTGCAGATGAACGCCGTCCGGCTCATGACCGTTCATGGCAGCAAAGGCCTCGAGTTCGAAGCGGTCCACATCCCCGGCTTCGTCAAGACAGGCATTCCCGCCAGCTATCGTGGCCTGTCCTGCCCAGTACCAGAGGGCATGATCGAAGGTGCGGTCGGCACCGTCTTTGAAGAAGCCGATCGCGCGCACAAGCAGGAGCAGGAGTGTCTGTTCTTCGTGGCGATGTCGCGGGCGCGAACCCATTTGTACCTCTACAGCTATCGGCAGCAACCGAACGGCAAGACGCGTAATCCGTCGGATTATCAGGAGCGGATCGCCGGCAGTCTGCGCTCGATCGCGTCACCGCCCACGATTGTTCTGCCGCCTCGACCTCAGCGTCGTATCGAGATCACCATCGCGGATGAATGGGAGCGCACGCACCGACATGTATCGTCTTACGAGAGCTGTCCGCTTCGCTACTTCTATACGCATATCCTGGGCATCGGCACGGCAAAGCGCACCACTCCGTTCGAGCGCACGCATGCCTGCATCTACGAGTTCATCGACTGGCTGGCGGATGAGCGCGTCAACGTACCACCCGATCTGAAGGCAGCGCAGCAAGCGTTCGATGCGATCTGGAAGGACAAGGGCCCACACGACAGTCCCTATGTTGCCGACTATCACAAGTTGGCCAGCAGCATCGTCGCCGGCCTGATCAAGGCGGGAGCTGGTCGCCGCTTCAAGGAAGCCGCGCCGCTTGCCATTAATTACCGCAACGGCAAGGTGGTCGTCATCCCGGACGAGATAGCCGAGCGGCACGATGGCGTGATCGTCGTGCGTAAGGTTCGCACCGGCAAGCGGGGCAAGGCCGAGTTCGACAAGCTCGAGTATTCTCTCTATCAGCGCGCCGCCGCGCAGCATTTTGGCGCTCGTGCCATCGTAGAGGCCGTGCATCCGAGCGATAGCGGCGTCGAAGACGTGCCACTGCCCCAAGCACAGAAGGCTGGCAACAACGATACCGCCGTCGAGAAAATCCTCGCAGGTATCGCAGCCGGGCTGTTTCCTCCCGACCCTGATTCTTTCAGCTGCCCACGTTGCCCGCACTTCTTCATCTGCGCGTCGGCACCGGAGGGCCCGCTGGCCATCGCTTAAATTCTTTTCCCAACCCGGTTCCGGTTTTGCTCGCGACCCGGAATTAGCCCGGCAGAAGCGACAAGGGTGGCAATCGGGCCAGCCCTCTCGCCACCGAAAGGGTTAGGACTATGAAGACCATCGATATCTACTATCAGGGCGAAGGCGTCGGCGCGCTCGAACATCTGGAGTTCGACGCTGAAGAAACGTTCGCCGCATTAAAGGCCGCGATCGTCGGCAAGCACACCATCGCTGGCGAAATCATTCTGTTCCTCGAAAACGAGGCCGAGCCTGTCGAAGGCAACGCCAAGCTCCGCGACAAGGCTGGCCGCGCCGGGATCAAGGCGCATGTGCATCGCTGCCACAAGATCGAAGTGGTCATCCACTTCAAGGACAAGACCGTGCGCCATGAGTTCGCACCCGGCGCGACCATCGCCCACATCAAGCACTGGGTCACGGTGCGCAAGTTCGGCATGACCGAAGAGGAAGCGAGCCACCATCATCTGCAGATCGCGGGCACCACCGATCAGCCCGATCCCGGCACCCACATCGGCGCGCTCGCCTCCTGCCCGAAGTGCAAGGTCGAGTTCGACCTCGTCACCACGCCGAAGGTCAACGGCTGCGAGGGCGCATGAGCGCCGCGGTACCGGCAGGGCCCGACGAGCGGGCCCTGCGCGCCGACCTCGCCCGACCGGCGTTTCGGCTCGCGCAATCGGAAGGTCGCTTCCGTTTGATCTCGATCACCTGGCCGTTCGTCCTGCTCGGCGTCTCGGCCCTCGATGGCCAGGAATACGTCCTGCGCTTCGACTGTAGCGGCTATCCCGCGCTCGCCCCGACGGCACGCCCCTGGGACGCACAATGCAACGTGCCGCTGCCTTTCGACCGATGGCCGCGCGGCAAAGGCGGTCGTGTCGGCGCGGTATTTCGGCCCGATTGGAAGGATGGCACTGCGCTGTATCTGCCATGCGACCGCGTCAGCCGGGTGGGGCACGACAACTGGCGTACCGAAACGCCCACGATGATCTGGCGTTCCGACCGCGGCATCACACAGTATCTGGAGATTGTGCATGAACTTCTCAATTGCGGTGATTATCAACCGGCTGCTCGCCCCGCAGCATGAGTTGTCATGCTCTTGGTTTCTGTGGAGTCGGTTGACCAAGAGACTGCGCGAGCGTGGGCAAGGCGAAAGCCGTGAGAGCGGCGCCTTCCTGCTCGGCTATGCCGACGCGGAAGGTGCGGTGCGGATCAGTGACTTCGTGCTGTATGACGATCTCGATCCGCACAGCCTCGACACCGGCATAGTCCGCTTCGACGGCAAGTATTTCGGGCGGCTGTGGGCCATGTGCCGAGAGCGCGGCCTGACGGTCGTCGCCGACGTACATGTCCACCCCGGCGACTCCGGGCAGAGCAATTCCGATCGCGCCTACCCTATGGTCTCGCAGGCCGGGCATATCGCGCTGATCATCCCGCGCTTTGCGCGAAAGCCGATCCCGCACGATGACATCGGCATCTATCGCTACCTCGGGGGCGGCACATGGCAGACGGTGCCGCGCGAGCAGCGTCGTCGATTTTTCAGCATTGGATTTTGAGGATGCAGATGAACAGCTTCACCCCAGCAGACGAGATGCACCGGCTCGCCAAGCGCGCCATGGACAACGGAACGGCTGCAAGCCGGCAAGAGGCCGAGGCCCTGCTGCGCGGCTACCGGATTGCGCTATTGATCAACCCGGACGAGGCCGCCGATCGCCACTATCAGGCCGCGCTTCTGACAGCGATAGAACTCGGTCGACGCGTCTTTCTCGGCGGCGTAACCGTCGAGGGTGCCCTTGATGTGCCGCTGAAAGTTCCGGCGTCCCCCGGCCAGACGCTCCTACACGCCGTCGTGGCCGCAGGCGGTACGCCAGGGGCAGCGACGGCGGGCATCCCGCACATCTCGATCGGCGGTCTGGCCAAGCAAAAGTCAGATGGCTTCTCGATCAGGGCGGTATTCGATGGCTGGCGCGGCGGGATCGTACCCGGTCACGCTGAAGATCCTGATCGCGGCGAGATCGGTCCGATGGCTTTGGCGCCGATGCTCGCCGCCGCATTGGCGATTAATGAAGCATTCCTCCATCTTTCGGGCGATAGTCACTTCGCGGGAAAGCGAACCGCCGGACTCAATCTCTGGAACCTGTCGCGGTCGACCGACTGGATGTCGTGCGACGCGAGCACGCCGGAGCTCTCCTATCTTCCATCCCGCCTCTGGCTCATCGGCCTTGGACATCTCGGCCAGGCCTATCTCTGGGGACTCGGGCTTTTGCCATACTCGGCCGACGCGAAAGTGGAATTGCTCCTCCAGGACGTCGATGTGATCACCCCATCCACCGAAAGCACCTCAATCCTCTCAGACCGCACGATGCTTGGCGAAAAGAAGACGCGCGTTACCGCCAAATGGGCGGAACGGCGAGGATTCGCCACCGCCATCACCGAGCGACTGTTCGATGAATCCTGCCCCCGTCACGACAATGAGCCGTCGATTGCGTTGTGTGGCCTCGACAATGCCGTAGGACGACGTGCGCTTGACCAGGTCGGTTTCGACTTCGTGGTCGAAGCCGGACTGGGCCGCGGGCATCAAGATTTCCGCAGCCTTCTGATTCACACGCTACCCGGCGAAATGTCGGCGAACACGCTATGGAAAGACGAGAATGAAGGCAGCCAAACAGCGGTCGATGCAGCGGCCTATCGCAAGATGCTCGACGAGGGCTCCCTCGACCGTTGCGGCGTGACCTTGTTGGCAGGCAAGGCGGTCGGTGCTCCGTTCGTGGGTGCGGTTGCTGCGACGCTCGTGCTCGCCGAGGTGTTGCGCCTGCTGCACGGTGGCACCCTGCACAGGCTGGTCGATATGAATTTGGTCGATCTCGCATACTTTCGAGCTGTGCCTCAACTGCACGACTTTTCAACACTCAACCCTGGTTT
>JACKJG010000019.1 GCA_020638065.1 Hyphomicrobiaceae bacterium
ATTTACCACACTGAGCGACAATAAATTGGAATGCCGAATTCGTCATGTTATTGCCCGATTTGGCCCTTTGATGAGCCGCACAGGGCGGGACTAGATTCTGATCGCGGGTGAAAAATGAAAATAAGGCAAATCGCGCTTTTTGCGGCCATGGTGCTGGGCATGAGTGCTGGCGCATTGGCACAGGACGCGGCCGCTCCTCAGAATGAGCCCCAACGCACGCCTGAAGACAATTGGTTCAAGGTCTGCGAGCCGCTTGATAGCGGCCAGAAGGCCTGCGTCATGCGGCAGGTGGTCCTCGGCAATCGCGGGCAGTTCGCCGGTTCCTTCGTGCTCCGCAACGATCCCGGCCAGGAAAACCGTCTCCTTGCCATCGCCGCAGTCCCCGTCGGCGTCCTTTTGCCGTTCAATCTGACCTGGCGTATCGATTCCGGCCAGCCTATCCGCGTGCAATACTACAATTGCGACGCGACCGCATGCTACGCGCTGCTGCCGGTCAACGAAGAATATGTGAAGTCGCTCAAGCTAGGCGCGAAGCTGGTCATCTCGGGCAAGGCCCCGACGCAGGACGGCCAGAGCACCCGGGACTTCTCCGTCGACATCAACCTTGCCGGGTTCACCGCGGTCTATGATTCCGACGACGCACCGACCTTTGAGGAATTGCAGCAGCAGAACGCCGCCGCATCGCCGCTTGAGCAGGCGGTTCAGAACCGCGCCCAGCAGATGCGAACCGAAATTAGCGATTCCGCCGATCAGACCGGCGGCGCCAACACCAACAGCCAGTAGATGCCAATGACCTTACCTACCCGGAAACCGGCTCTGTTTCGCGCCCTCGCAGGCGCGGCCCTGGCTATGCTCATGGCGACGCCTCAGGCGGCGCTCGCGCAGGACGGTGGTGCCGCCGCCGATGCCGCGCCGGCATCTCCGGAAATGAATTGGGCGAAAGTCTGCAAGACACTCGATTCCGGCGAACGTGCCTGCGTTATCCGCCAGTTGGTCGTCAATGGCGGGCTCTATGTCGGTTCATTCGAGTTGCACACGAATTCGAGCAGCCCGACCCAGTATCTGGTGAGTGCCGGCCTGCCCCTCGGCGTGCTCGTGCCCTTCCAGATGACCTTCACCATCGATTCGGATCGTCCGCGCCGCGTGCCTTACATGCTTTGCGACACGACGGCGTGCTACGCGCAGACCGGTGCCGACGATGCCTTCATTGCAAGCCTGAAGCGCGGCGCATCGCTGACCCTGACCGGCAAGGTCAACCGGGGCGACGGTATCGCTGATTTCACGGTCAATTTTGACCTGCATGGTTTCACCGCCGTCATGGAATCGGACGGCGTCGAAGTGGCGGAAACGCCGCAGACGGGCGACAACACGGCGCTCGAGCAGATGTTGCAGGATCGCGCTGAGCAGTTGCGGCAGCAACTTGGCGTGCCGGCGGATGGCGCAACAGACCCGAATGCCAATACGGATCCAGCGCCCTCCAACTAGAGCGTTCCCGCCGGCTGAGTGGCACCCCCATCCGCAAAAAGAACAAAGCCCCGCGCAAAGCGGGGCTTTTTGTTTCAGTGCCAGGGACCGTAAGGACCGGACTATTGCGAATAAAGAACCGCCGCGTCGTCTTCGCCGGGCAGGGGATCCTCTTTCGGCAACAGCCGGTTGATGATCTTGATTGCATTTCCCGGACCATCTTCCTGCGCAAGCCTCTGCGCCAGAGCTTCCGCCGTTTTGCGATAGCTCGGATTGTTTTCCAGGTCGATGAGGCGGCTTGCCAGCAGGTCTGCCGTCAGCTTCTTGATCTTGACCGGTTCCGGCCCACAGCCGAGATCGTAAACGCGCTTGCCCCAGAACGGTTGATCGACCGTTTGTGGAACGATCATGGTCGGCAGCCCCTTGTGCAGACCTGCCGATGTCGTGCCGGCCCCACCGTGATGAACGACCGCAGAAACGTGTTCGAAAAGCTTGTCATGCGGCGCGTTCTCAACTGGGAACACCGTATCGGGCAATTCATCGATATTGATGCCGCCCCAACCCCGCCCGACAATCGCGCGGCCGCCCCATTTCCGCAGGGCGTCGATGAGAATTTTCGTGTTGCGCTCCGCACCGAACGGCATGGACCCGAAACCGATATAGACCGGCTTTTTCCCCGCCTGCAGAAAGGCCTGCAATTCAGCGGGAGGTGTCCAACTGCTACGGTCCTCCAGCTGCCAATAGCCGGTGACGTAGGTCTTGTTGTGCCAGTCAGCGGGTTTGGCCGAAACGTGCGGCGAATAGGCATAAAGGGTCGGCAGATGCCGGCCCTGCGAGTCCTTGAAGAACCCGCCCTTGGCCCGGCTTTTCAAACCGAGAAGCTTGCGGCGCAGCCGGTTGCGCGGGAAATCGTAATAGGCCTGCTGTAATGCCGTCACGACGTGGCTGATGCGATTGAACGTGCGTCCGAAATCCGGCCCGTCATAGGCGCAAAACGGAAACTCGGCCGTCATGTCGAGGGGCTGAAGCGCCATCATCACCGCTGGAATGCCGAGCGCTTCCGCATAATCGATGCCGAAGCTGACATTCATGTTCATCAACAGGATGTCGGCCTTTTGCACCTCGCGCCAGCTGCGCCAACCTGCTTCCTCGACGATTTGCTGTCCGCGCTGCAGCAGGGTTGGTGCATTGGCCAGAAGCGACTCGCTCATCGCGCGTTCGAAATCGGCTTCCCGCAGAAAGCTCTCGATCGATCCACCGATGTTGAAATACTCGACGCCGTTGCTTTCGACGAAATTCTTGAATTCTTCGGTGGCGCCAAAATTGACGGCAAAGCCCTCGGCTTTGAGGCGGACGGCCAACGCGAGATAGGGCTGAACATCGCCCCTGGTTCCCAACGTCAGAAACGAAACTCTCCGCTGCATAAATGCCGCCTCTTGCCGCGCTGATACTTCCCGGAACCCCACCTCCGGGAGCAAGAACGCTCCCGATTCCGAAAGTCAACGCTCCGCAAGCCCTGCGGATGCGAATTCGCAATATCCGGGTGCCTTTGAAATAATGAACTGCGCGGAATGTTTCAAGCGCGAAACACGCCCGCCGCGCGCTGTGGAAACTTGCCTGAGCTAGTCCAGATAGCCATCTTTCAGATCATTGCGCATCGGCGCAGGCCGTTCGCACCGGCTCTTGACCTGCACATATGATTTCCGCGCGGTGGCTTCATCGATCGCGTGCATGACGTCAAGCACGTGATAGGCGAGTTCGCCGGAACAGCGATGCGGGCGTCCGGTGCGCGTCGCCGCCGCCAGATCGGTCGGTCCAAGACCGCGCATATTGCCCTCGAACGGGTGCGTGTGCGGTACGACCTTCCAGTCCTCCCCCTTTTCCGAAAGCTTGACATCGCCGCCGAAGAAGTTGGGGTCCGGCACGCTGATGCTGCCATCTGTGCCATGGATTTCGATGTTGTGATTGGTATGTTTCCAGATATCGAAGCTGAGAACCATGGTGATCACCGCGCCGTTTTCAAAGCGGAGGAGGGCGGTGGAATGGGTGTCGACTTCCACGGGCAGCACCTTGCCGTTTGCCGCCTCGCTTGTGGCGATCCGGGCGTCGGCCTTGCGTGAATTCATCGAGGTGACTTCGACCACTGGGCCGAGAAGGTTGACCAGCGCGGTGATGTAATAGGGCCCCATATCGAAAACCGGACCACCACCCGTCAGATAGTAAAAACCGGGATTGGGGTGCCAGCGCTCGTGGCCAGGCGTCGCAAAGAAGGCGGTTCCGCTGACCGGTCGGCCGATGGCGCCATCGTCAATGAGCTTGCGGACGGTCTGGTGCCCGCCGCCCAGGAACGTGTCCGGCGCGCAACCGACCCGCAATCCCTTGGACTTGGCAAGTTCCAGCACCTCCAGCCCGTCTTCGCGCGTAACGGCGAAGGGCTTCTCGCAATGCGCATGCTTGCCGGCATTCAGAATCTGCCGGTTTACCTCGGCATGCGTCTGGGGAAGCGTCAGGTTGATCACCACCTCGATATCATCGCGGCCCAGCAATTCGTCGACGGTGAGTGCATCGACGCCATTCGCCGCCGCTTTGGCGCGCGCGGCATCCATGTTGATGTCGGCGCACGCCAGAATGTCCAGATCAGGCAATTGCTTGATCGCATCGAAATAGGCCTGCGAAATGTTCCCGCAGCCAATGACACCCGCACCAATCGCACCCATTGAAAGTCTCCTCCAGCTTCAATCAGGGATTTCCCGGACAAATGTTTAGCACGCGCGCCAAGGACGTGAAATGGCTTTGAGGCACGTAACTCATAATGCATGTTCAAGTTTGGTCGCATTCGCTGGACAATGTTGTATAAGGTCATGCGACGAGGGTTGGGACCAGTGAGAGCCAAAGACGGCGCCAAGCGCGCGCCCACTGAAAGTGATGTTGCCAAACTGGCTGGTGTCAGCCAGTCGGCGGTATCGCGTGCCTTCACGCCGGGGGCAAGCGTGGCCGAGTCGACGCGAGACAAGATCCTAAAGGCTGCGCGCGAGCTGGGCTATCACCCCAACATGATGGCGCGTACCCTCGCCACCAATCGCTCAAACATCGTGGCTCTGGCAATTTCGTACCTGGAAAATCCGTTCTATGCTCAGGTCGTGCGCGAGCTTTCCGAAAAGCTCCGGGAAACCGGCCGTCACATTCTTCTGTTCGCGACCTCGCCGGACGGGAAGGCCGATCCCGCGCTTGAGGACGTTTTGTCCTACAAGGTCGATGCCCTGATTCTGACGGCAACAACCGCGAGCCATGAACTGGCCGTCCAGTGTCAGGCGACGGGTGTGCCGATCGTTCAGATCAATCGTGAGTCCAAGTTGCCCGGCATTTCGACCGTGCGCGGGCCAAATGAATTGGCCAGTTCGGAAATTGCCGAATTCCTGTTCGCCGGACAGCACAAACGCTACGCCTTTATCGGCGGCACCGTCGAATCGGGAACATCCAAGGTGCGTGAAAACGCCTTTGTCGGGCGTTTACGCGAACTGGGCGTCGAAGACGTGCTGGTTGCCCATGGCGACTATACGTTCGAGGGTGCAGCAACCGTGACCCGTCGCCTCTTGACGCTAGATCAGCCGCCCGACGCCATCTTCTGTGCATCGGACTACATGGCCTTTGCCACCCTCGACGTCGCCAAACGCGAATTCAATCTCAAGGTTCCCGACGACCTGTCGGTCATCGGTTTCGACAACGTTCCCGCAGCGAGCCGGTTTGCCTGGGACCTGACCACCTATTCACAGCCGGCCGGGGCGCTGGTCGACGCGGCCATCGACATCATCGATTCGATGATTGCCCGCCCGGGCCGCCGCGCGCAGCGGCGCGAGGTGAGCGGCGAGCTCATTTTGCGCGGGTCGGCAAAACGCCCCAAAAACCGCTCCTGACACGACGATCATCTGCCCAACCTTAACCAATTTGCGAAATCTGTGAATTTCATCTTGCATACGTATGCATTCTCGATTATTGCATACGTATGCAAAAAGTCCGCTTGATGCGGCCGCAGACTCATATTCACCCATGGAGCGGGCCAATGTCCGGCACAATTGTTTCAAATTGCAAATGCGACGGAGAGATTTGCATGCGTATGCAAACAGTGCTTTCGCTGGAGCGATCTATGGGTTGCGCACGATACGCCACCGCGCCGCTGTATTGACCGGCGGCGCCCCGACGAAACGAACAAATTGACATATCAAATCCTGAGAGAACCGAAATGAAACAGCAGAACCTCCACGAGATCGTTGCAGAACGTGTCGCTGCCGCAGCAAGCACCATCCGAACCAACGATGTTTCCGCCGTTCTGGGCGCCGAAGCCCGCAAGAACGGTGAAGTCCTCGAAACCCCCCAGGGTGCCATCGTCGCCGAAACCGGCAAGTTCACGGGCCGCTCGCCCTCTGACAAGTTCATCGTGCGCGACGCCAAGACCGACAAGACCGTGTGGTGGGACAATTCCAACGCGATGAGCCCGGAGCATTTCGATCTGCTTCTCGCCGATATGCTTGAGGCTGCGAAGGGCCGGCATTTCTATCAGCAGCAGCTTTTCGCCGGCGCCGATCCTGAATCGCGGTATCAGGTCGAGCTCTTCACACCCAACGCTTGGCACGCGCTGTTCATCCGTCATCTGATGATCCGCCCGAACCCGGACGAACTTCAGGGCTTCGCGCCAAGCGTAACCGTGTTCCATCTCCCGGACTTCGAGGCGGACCCGGCCCGGCACGGCACCAAGACCGAGACCGTGATCGCGCTCGATCTCAGCCGCAACACCATCCTGATCGCGGGCACCCAGTATGCCGGCGAGATGAAGAAATCGATTTTCTCGCTGTTCAACTATCATGCGCCGGAAGACGACATTCTGCCCATGCATTGCTCGGCCAATCTTGGCGAGCAGGGCGACACGACCCTGTTTTTCGGTCTTTCGGGAACCGGCAAGACGACGCTTTCCGCGTCGCCCCATCGCGCCCTGATCGGCGACGACGAACATGGCTGGTCGAGCACTGGCGTCTTCAATCTCGAAGGCGGCTGCTACGCCAAGGCCGTCGGCCTGCGCCCGGAGACAGAACCCGAAATCTACGCTGCGGCGATGACGCCGGATTCGGTGATGGAAAACGTCATCATCGATGACATGGGTCATGCGGATTTTGACGACATCTCGAAAACGGAAAACACGCGCATCGCCTATCCGTTGACGGCCATTCCGCACCGGGTGGGTGACAGCCGGGGTCCGGCACCTCAGAACATCGTTCTTCTCACAGCGGACGCGTTTGGCGTTTTGCCGCCAATCGCCCGCCTCAATCATGAGCAGACGATCTATTACTTCCTCGCCGGCTACACCGCCAAGGTTGCAGGAACCGAACGTGGTGTGACTGAGCCCACAGCGACCTTCTCGACCTGCTTTGGCGCGCCTTTCATGGCCCGTCATCCACGCGAATATGGTGAGCTGCTCGGCAAGCGCCTGGCCGAAGGTGAGGTCAATTGCTGGCTGCTTAACACCGGCTGGACCGGTGGCGCCTATGGCGTGGGTTCCCGCATGAAACTGCGCGACACCCGCCAGATGCTTGAGGAGGCACTGGCCGGCAATCTCAATGATGTCGAGTACCGCATCGATGAAATCTTCGGTCTTGAAGTGCCGCTCGCGGTCGAAGGTGTCGATAGTGCGGTTCTTCACCCCGAAATGACCTGGGCGGACAAGGATGCCTATCGCGCGGCCGCCCGCAAGCTGGTCGGTATGTTCGACGCCAATATGGAGAAGCTGGGCATCGACCACGCTGCGCTGCTCGGTGCCGGCGTCAACGCCAACGCCGCGTAAAAAGCCTTGCGGCCGGGCAACTTGCCCGGCCGCTTTTGTTCATTTCGACAGGACGCCCCAGAAAATGCCCATTCTTCACCCGATCCATCACAACCCGAAGCTCAACGACTGGCTGGTCGGGCAGGGCGCAAGCCCAGAGCTTCGCCAAACCGTTCTGGCAATGGCGGCGGCAACTGCGGCGATCGCGGGAGAAATCCGCCAATTGGCGCTGGAAGGCACAGCCGGGCTGGAATCGGGCATCACCAATGTGCAGGGTGAGACCCAGTTGAAACTCGACGATGTCTGCAACCAGCTCTGTCTCGATTTGCTGCAGCAGGTGCCGGTTGTGCGCTACCTCGTGTCCGAGGAGATCGACCACGTCATCACCAACATCAACGCGCCCGGCGAGCACGATTACGCCGTCTGTTTCGATCCGCTTGACGGATCGGGCAATATCGCGACCAACAACACAATCGGCACCGTCTTTTCTGTGCTCGATTGCACGTCAGCGAAGGGCGACGCCGAACAGCGTGTCCTGTCATCGACCCGCAACCAACTCGCCGCAGGCTACGCCCTTTATGGGCCGGCGACGTTGCTGGTTCTGACAACCGGCAAAAGCGTTGCCAAATTCGCTCTGAACGAAATGACCCGCCTGTTCGAACTTGTGCGCGACGACATCCGCATCGCTCCCGACGCGGCGGAGTTTTCGATCAACATGTCCTATGCATCATTCTGGCCGCGCCCCGTTCGGGCCTATGTCCGCAACTGTGTGGCAGGTGCATCAGGTCCGCGCGGCAAGGCCTTCAACATGCGCTGGGCCGGCGCCATGGTCGCCGACATGCACCGCGTCTTCATCAAGGGTGGCCATTTCATCTATCCCGCCATGCCCAAAAAGGGCGAGCCTGACGGCAAATTGCGCCTCCTTTACGAGGGCATTCCCATGGCCATGCTGGCCGAGGCCGCCGGCGGTGCGGCTATGGCCGGTGGGGAGCGCCTGCGCGACGTTGTTCCGACCTCGATCCACCAGCGGACTCCGGTTTCACTTGGCGCCCGCAACGAAGTGAACCTGCTTGCCGGAATGCCCGACGTCGTCAAGGCAGCCTAGTCGCTGTTAAAATCGGGAAGGTGCTGGAAGGCTTCGCGCAGCGCTTCGCCCCAGCCAGTCGAGATCTTGAGAAAATAGGGATCGTCGGCCTTGATACGGGTTTCGTATCCGCGTTTGAGACTGTCATTCGCGTAATATTGCACGTCGATCGGCGGGCCGACGCTGAGATTGGCCTTGATGGTGGAATCGAATGACACCAGAAGCAGCTTGACCGCTGCCTCGAAACTCATTTCCGCATCGAATGCCCGGACAAGAATCGGCCGGCCGTATTTTGTTTCGCCAATCTGGAAATAGGGTGTGTCCTCGGACGCCTCGATGAAATTGCCCTCGGGATAGATCATGAACAGCCGCGGCGGCTGTCCCTTGATCTGCCCACCCACGATCAGCGTCGCGTTGAACTTCGAATCGGCTTTCTGGCCGGTATCGTCGTTGCGTGCGATAACGGCTTTCAGCATATCGCCGACAACCTGCGCCGTTTGAAACATCGAGACGGTTTCCAGCAGGCTGGGGTTCCGGTCATCCGCGGCGCGCGACCTGTCCTCCAGTTCCGAAATGGTCAGCTGCGTGGTGGCCAGATTGCCCGCCGTCAGAATGGTGATGAGCCGCTCGCCGGGAACCGAGAACGTGTGCATCTTGCGAAAAACGGAAACATTATCGACGCCCGCATTGGTGCGGGTATCCGAGGCAAACACCAAACCATGTGCCAGCTTGAGCGCGACGCAATAGGTCATTTTGAAATCACTTACTGTTCAACCACCACGGCGACAGAAAGCGACTCATTGGCGGTACCGTGGCGAATGCCAAGGATAGGCGCTGCGTCCGAATAATCCAGCCCTGTCGCAACACAAACGTAGCGTTCGTCGGGGCTGACCTTGTTGGAAACGTCGAAGCCAACCCAGCCAAGTGCATCGACATGAACTTCCGCCCAGGCGTGGCTTGCAGCCTGAAGGTCGGTGTCGTCCATGCGCAACAATCCCGAAATGTAGCGCGCGGGATAGCCGAGTTCCCGGGCTGCAGAACAGAAGACGTGTGCGTGGTCCTGACAGACCCCGACGCCATGCTCGAGCGCTTCGGCCGCTGTGGTCAGCGCATGTGTCGTGCCACTCTCGTATTTGATTGCGTCGGCCAGTCGGCCCATCAGGTCATGCAGGCGCGCGATGTCATCGTCGCCCGATGCTTCGTGCGCGAGAGTCTTGATCGCGTCGGAAGGACGGGTCAGGTCGGTGTGCCTCTGGAACAGCCACAAGGGTGTATATCCGCGGTGCTTGCCAATGACGCCGGATATGTCCTCGGTCTCCACTTCCCCCTTGGCGCGCACCACGATCTTGTCGGCGCCGGAAATGACGCTCACCAGTTCGGTGAAGTTGCCGAAATGGTCGGTGTAGGACACCTGCGAGGTGGCCCCTTCGAGTTCGGTTGTCCAGTTGCGCACAATCTGCCCCGGCCGGGCCTTGGCAGTTTGCCTCAGCCGCTGCAGACCGTAGGAAATCGGCTCATCGTAACAATATTCGGTCGAATGGGTGACGGACAGGAGCATGGAAGCATTGACTCAGACGAACAGAAAATCCTCGGCGATTTCCTGGCTGAGCCGGTTATTGTCTTCAATGAACTCGGTCAGGAATTCGTGCAGGCCGTATTCGAATATGTCGGCAATGGTGCGCCCCTGCAACCGGCTCATGTTCCGCTGAACCGTTTTTTGGCAGAGCTTGTGTGCATCGTCCTGCCCCTCGGTCAGGTACTTCACATTGTCGAAAATCTTCTTGTAGCTGAATGCAAGCGAACGCGGCATGCGCGGGTTCAGGATCAGAAAATCGGCGATATTGGCCGGTTGGTAGTGGGCGTCATAGACCCAGCGATAGGACCGCTGACCGGAAACCGATCTCAGAATGCTTTCCCACTGAATATTGTCCAGCGTTGAGCCGACGAAGGCAACGCTGGGCAACAGCACGTAATATTTCACATCCAGAATGCGCGCCGTATTGTCCGCGCGCTCGACGAAGGTGCCGATGCGGGCGAAATCATAGACTTCATTGCGCAGCATTGTGCCGTCGAACGCGCCCCGGATCAGTGAACCGTCGCGCTTGATGTCCGTCAGCACGTAGGGCAGATCCGCTTCCCGGATCGGCTGCCGCAGCAGTTCGTGCATGTCCATCCAGGCCTGATTGACATTTTCCCAGACTTCACGCGTCACGGCGGTCCGGACCAGCCGGGCATTCGTACGCGCCGCGTTGATGCATGACAGAACGCTCGACGGATTTTCCTGATCGCGGATCAGAAAGTCGACAACATTCAGAGCCGTCGCTGCATCGTGCTTTTCGAAAAAGCTCGAGCTGGCACCGGCGGTGGCGAGAAGCGATGCCCACTCGTCCTCTCCGCTCGACGAGCGTGTCAGCGCCATTCTCAATCCAGCCTGCACGAGCCGCGCGGTGTTTTCCGCGCGCTCGATATAGCGAGACATCCAGAAAAGACCGTTGGCTGTTTTCCCGAGCATGGCCTAGTCCTCCAGCACCCAGGTGTCTTTGGTGCCGCCGCCCTGGCTCGAATTGACGACCAGCGAGCCCTGTTTGAGGGCCACGCGCGTCAGCCCGCCCGGAACGATCCGAACCGAGTCCGAGACCAGCACGTAAGGCCGTAGGTCGACATGCCGAGGCGAAAGGCCCTCATCAGAAACGATGGGTACGGTCGAAAGGGATAGCGTGGGCTGGGCGATGTAATTGCCTGGATTGGCCTTGATCTTCTCTGCAAAGATCTCCCGCTCATCCTTGGTACTCGTCGGTCCGACCAGCATACCATAGCCGCCCGACCCATGCACTTCCTTGACCACCAGTTCATCGAGATGCTCGAGCACGTATTTGCAGTCATCTTCCTCTGAACAGCGCCGGGTCGGCACGTTCTGGAGAATGCTCTTGCGACCGGTATAGAATTCCACGATGTCGGGAATATACGAATAGATCGCCTTGTCATCGGCGATGCCGGTGCCCGGCGCGTTGGCAATCGTGATATTGCCCGCGCGATAGACGTCCATGATGCCCGGCACGCCAAGATAGGAATCCGGCTTGAAGGTGAGGGGATCGAGAAACTCGTCGTCCACCCGGCGATAAAGCACGTCGATCGGCCTGTAGCCGCGCGTCGTGCGCATCGCCACTTTCCCGTCGATGACGCGAAGGTCCGTACCCTCGACCAGTTCCGCGCCCATCTGATCGGCGAGGAACGAGTGCTCGAAATAGGCCGAATTGTGAATGCCTGGCGTCAGGATCGCGATTGTCGGATCGCCATCGCAACCCGGCGGGGCGGTGGCGGCGAGGCTTTGCCGCAGCAGTACCGGATAATTCTCCACCGGCCGCACGCGATTGACCGCGAACAGGGTGGGGAACATCTGCATCATCGTTTCGCGATTCTCGAGCATGTACGACACGCCGGAAGGCGTGCGCGCATTGTCTTCGAGCACGAAGAACTCGTTTTCCGAGGTCCTCACGATGTCGACGCCGATAATGTGCGTGTAAACGTTCTTTGGCGGGGTGAACCCGACCATCCAGGGCAGAAACGCCGAATTGTTGCGGATCAACCGCTCGGGAATACGTCCTGCACGAACGATTTCCTGCCGGTGATAGATGTCGGACAGGAACGCATTGATCGCAACGACGCGCTGCTCGATGCCTTCTGCCAGCCGCCGCCATTCCATGCTGGAAATGATGCGCGGCAGAATATCGAAGGGTATGAGCCGCTCGCTGGCTTCCTTTTCGCCGTAGACCGCGAAGGTGATGCCGCTTCGGCGGAAGAAGGTCTCCGCCTCTTTTTGCTTTTTCAGCAGGTGCTCAAGTTCCTGATCGTTGAACCAGGAATTGTACACGCGATAGGGATGGCGGACATCGCCGCTATTCCCCAACATTTCATCGAAACCAGCCATGAACGACCGTACTGCACCAATTGCCTGTTAGATCAGCACACAAGCCCAACTGATGCAACTCTAGGCATTTGCATTTTTCGGACTGTGCCGACAACCGGCTTTTCCCGCCATATGAGTCTTCAAGCATTGATCAAGCGCAATACTTGACATCCGAAAGCGCTTTCGCTTAGCGTTCAAACATCCGAAAGCGCTTTCGGAAGGTCCGAAAACGGACCGCTGCATCCAAAGACGCTCATGAGAGTGCAAGAAGCGGCGAGGGGAGGAAACGTGAGCCGAATAGCCCAAAAGCGGCAAAATACCTCAATCGCTGAGCTTGCTCGCCATTGCGGTCTGGCGGAAGGCACGATCTCGCGCGCGCTCAACAACTATCCCGACATTGCCCTCAAGACCCGTGAGCGCGTGCAGCAGGCCGCGCGAGAGTTGGGCTACCGGCCCTCGTCGACAGCAAGGCGGCTTGCACGCGGCGTCGTGGAAACCGTCGGGTTCGTCCTTCCCGGCCGCAAGGACCATCTGTCCGACCCGTTCCTTTCGGAAATCCTGGATGGGCTCGCCGCGGAGCTTTCCGCCAATGACTGGGATCTTCTGCTGGCCGCCGTTCCGGATGATCACGACGAAATCGACGTGATGGACCGCTTGCTGCGTGCCGGCAAGGTCGGCGGCTTCGCGGTCACGCGCGTGCGCCGCAAGGATCCGCGCATTGAATATTTGCGCAACGCCGCAATTCCCTTTGTCGCTTACGGACGCACAGAAAAGCACAACGACTATTCCTGGCTCGACATCGACAATGAAAAGGCCTTCGTCGACGCGGTCGCCTATCTGGCAGATCTCGGGCATCGGCGCATTGCCTTACTGGGTGGCGATTTGCAGATGAACTATGCCTGGTTGCGCCGGCAGGGTTTCATCAAGGGGCTGCAAGCCAAGGGTCTCGAAGTCCGGGACGATTATGTCATCGACAATGTGCGCGTCGATCTGGGCGCGCGTGAGGCCGTGGAACGGCTTTTGGCGCTGGATGAGCCGCCGACGGCCCTTGTTTGCATCACCGATAGCGTGGCCATCGGCGCCATGCATGCCCTGCAACGTGCGGGTCTCAAACCTGGCCGCGACGTTTCCATCATCGGCTATGACGGCCTGCCGATCGGCACGGTCATGGAGCCGGCCCTGACCACGATGAGCCAGGCGACCTACGAAGCCGGACGCCAGATTGCCCGCATGCTGCTCAAGCAGACCGCATCGCAGAATTCCGAGATTTCCCAGGTGCTCTGGGAAGCAAAGCTGACGCCCCGAGCGTCGGCCTATCCACCTGCCGGATGACCGGCAGATTTCAACCAGGGAGGATGAATTGAAAAACCTACCGAGAATTATAGCACTGGCAGCAGCCGGCCTTTTGCTATCGACCTCGATCGCCAGTGCGCAATTGCGGTTCTGGACGACCGAGGAACAGCCGGAACGTCTGGCTAAACAGCAGGAAATGGCTGCCGATTTCGAAGCCGAAACCGGCATTTCCGTTGACGTGATCCCTGTGACCGAGAGCGATCTGGGCACGCGTGCGACCGCTGCTTTTGCCGCAGGTGACCTGCCGGACGTGATCTACCACACGCTGCAATATGTGTTGCCGTGGGCGGAAGCCGGCATTCTGGACACCGAAGCCGACAATGAAGTTGTCGATGCTCTGGGCCGCGGAACGTTCGCCCCGGGTGCCTTGGCCATGGCCGATTTTGACGGCGAAACCGCGTCGGTTCCGGTCGATGGCTGGACGCAGATGATCGTCTATCGCAAGGATCTGTTCGACGCGGCTGGTCTTGCGGCGCCCGACACCTACGCCAACATCGAAGCGGCGATTGCGGCTCTGCACAATCCGCCTGAAATGTACGGCTTCGTGGCCGCGACCAAGATCGATGAGAACTTCATGAGCCAGGTGCTCGAGCACGTGCTTCTGGCCAATGGCGCCACGCCGGTTCATGCCGATGGTACCGTGGGCTTCGACGAGAAGAAGCTCATCGAGTCGCTGGAATTCTACAAGAAGCTCGCCGATGCCTCGCCTCCGGGCGATCTCTATTGGCAGCAGTCGCGCGAAATGTACTTCGCTGGCAAAGCCGCCATGATCATCTGGTCGCCGTTCATTCTCGATGAACTTGCCGGTCTGCGCGACAGCGCACCCCCGACCATCAATGACGATCCGACCTCGACCGAGTTGGCCTCCAAGACCGGCGTCGTGACCCGTTTTGCTGGTCCGTCCAATCCGGATGGCGCCGCCTGGGCCGATATCCGCTATTTCGGTATTACCTCTGATGCCGATACCGACGCGGCCGAGCAGTTCGTCAAATATTCGATGGACGAGGGATATACCAA
Source organism: Hyphomicrobiaceae bacterium (assembly GCA_020638065.1). Lineage (GTDB taxonomy): Bacteria > Pseudomonadota > Alphaproteobacteria > Rhizobiales > Devosiaceae > JACKJF01. The sequence goes on from JACKJG010000019.1 coordinate 14,638, forward strand.
GACCCTCTCGATTGCTCCGGAAGGCAAGTTCCCGGTTCGCCGCGGCAACGCCACTGATCCTGAGGCTTTCGTGAAGGCTTGGGCCACCCTGCCGGTCGGTGTGGACCGCAAGGCGCCGCTTTCCGATCTTTACGACGAGTCCGTGATCAACGACATCGTCTCGGGTCTTGAGACCGCGGACCGCTGGGGCGTCAAGGAAGGACAACTCTCCAAGGCCTCCGCCATCATCAACTCGCAGGTCATCAACCGTCTGGTCCGCGAATACCTCGATGGCGAGCGTGATGCCGCCGCCACGGCGTCGCTGATCAACCAGGAGATCGCCAACATCTAGGGGATCGCCAACTTCTGATCTCCAAGAAAAGTGGCGGGCCGGATTTCTGGCCCGCCTCCTCCCGGAGGGCATCGGCATGACAGTCACGGACAGCAACGCAGAAAAGGCCCATGCGCCTGCGTCTCGGCGCGGCAAGATCGGACCGATGGCGCGGCGCGAAGCGCGGCTAGCCATGACCATGCTGATGCCCACTTTCTTCATCGTTCTGGCCATCGTCCTGTTCCCGCTTCTGGCCAATTTCTGGATTTCGTTCAAACCCGTCACTCTGGCCGACCTCAGGCCGCCTGCGCCGGTCGCATCCGAACGGGTACGCGGTGACATGGATGTCGCGGGGCAGGAATTCCTGATCCAGTACCGCCTGCGCAACTCTTCGCAGAAAAGCGCCATCGGCAACGTGACACTGACGGACACCTTGCCCGCCGGTCTGACAATTGTCAGCCTCGACTCCCGGTGCCAGATCAATGGGCAGCAGCTCATCTGCCAACTGGGCACGTTCGACCCGGCCGCGCGCGATGAAATCGAGATCGCGGTCACGCCCGATGCGCAGTTCGCCGCCAATCCCGTTTCGCCGCGCGACAGCGATCCAACGATGTCCGGCGACGCACCGAATGTTCTGACCAGCTTTGATTTCACTTGGGAAAACTATTCACGCATCTTCGACTCGCGCGAATTCTGGAACGTCTTCTGGGTGACCGTCAGCTACACGGTGTTCGGAACCCTCGGCGCGCTGGTCTTCGGCCTCTTCGCCGCGCAATTGCTCTCCGCCCAGTTCTGGGGCCGGTCGATCCTGCGCGGTCTGTTCCTCTTCCCCTATGTCGCGCCGGTCATCGCGGTGGCCTTCACCTGGATCATCCTGCTCGATCCCTTCTCGGGCACGTTCAACGCCATTCTGCAGCGCATGGGCATCACTGATGCCGGCATCAACTTCTTCGGCCAGCGCAGCGTACCGATCGATCTGTTCGGGCTGACCTTCGATTTCCCCGTGGCGCTGGCAACCGTCATCGCCTTCGAGATCTGGCGCTATTTCCCGCTCTCGTTCCTGTTCATTCTGGCGCGGATGCAGTCGATATCTTCCGACATGTACGAGGCCGCAGAGGTCGACGGCGCATCGCCCCTCCAGCAATTCTGGCACATTTCCCTGCCACAGCTTCTGGGCATCCTGTCGACCCTGTTCCTGCTGCGCTTCATCTGGACGTTCAACAAGTTCGACGACATTTTCCTTCTTACCGGCGGCGCGGCGGGTACGCGGACTTTGACCGTCGATGTCTATGAGCAGGGCTTCGCCGTTTCCAATCTCGGGGCAGGGGCCGCGGTGGCGGTGGTCATATTCCTGCTTCTTCTTGTCTTCGCCGTTTCCTATTTCCGCTTCCTGCACCAGGAGGATCAATGATGCGTATCGGCATAGGCTTTGTTCTCGGTGTCGTGTCGGGCGGAATCTGGGGCGTCATCGCAATCGTTTTGCTGGGCATCGCAATCACTCTCATAACCGGCGATGCGGCCACGCCCGTCGCCTTGGCTGGCCTGCTGGCTGGCATGGCGGGTGCGGCAATCGTGCTCATGCGCGACAAGTCTCAGCGAACCGCGGCGCTTTATCTGGCTTCGTTTGCCGCGTCGCTGATCGTGCTGTTGCTGGTGTCGTTCGCGGCGCCATTTTCGCTGCCGCTCTCGACGGCTTCTGTTGCCCAGGCGCTTGGCGTGGCCCTGTTTTGCGCGGCCATAACTCTGGGCAATCGTGCCTGCCTCGATGATGTCGATTCCGGCAATATCAGGCGCTACGCCATCGAGGTCCTCTTGCTCCGTGTGCTCAAGGGTCTCGGGTTTGTCTTCTTCTCGGTGATCGTCGTTCTGCCCTTTTACGTGATGGTGATGACGAGCCTGAAGAACCAGCAGCAATTGCTGCTCAATCCACTCGATTTCTCCATCGATCTGACCCAGGGCGCCCAGAGCCTGTTCGTCAGTTATGTCGAACTCTTCACCAAATTCAATTTCGGCCAGTTCCTGCTGATTTCAGCCATCGTCTCGGTTTCAACCGTCCTGCTGACTCTGGCTTTCTCCATTCCCGGCGCCTATGCGGTGGCGCGGCTCAAGTTTCCCGGCCAAGCGTTCCTTTCGCGTTCGATCCTGCTCATCTACATGGTGCCGGCCATCGTTCTGGTCATTCCGCTTTATTCGGTGTTCAGCCAGCTCGGGCTGCGCAACACGCTGACCGGGCTTTTGATCGTTTACCCGGCCACCACCGTTCCCGTCGCACTTTACATGCTGCAGGGCTATTTCCGCGGCCTTCCCGCCGAGCTCGAGGAAGCCGGCTTGATGGACGGGCTGGGCCGTGTCGGCGTGATCTGGAAAATCACCCTGCCATTGGCGCTGCCGGCGCTTGCATCTGTGTCGCTTTATGTCTTCATGATCGCCTGGAACGAGTTCCTCTTCGCTTTCATGTTCCTTGACGATCCAGGCATTTTTACCCTGTCGCGCGGGGTCGTTTCGTTGAACTCCTCCGAGGTGCCGCGCCAGCATCTCATGGCCGGCGCCGTGGTCGCGACCGTGCCCATTCTCGTGATTTTCCTCTGGTTTGAGCGGTTCCTGGTCGCGGGTTTGACCGCCGGTAGCGTAAAGGGCTGACGATCATGGATCAAAAATCCAAGGAAGCGCTGGACGAAAGCGCCAGAACGATCCTCAAGCAGAATGATCGTGGCGGCTACACCATTCCCACCAAAGATCTCTATCCCTTTCAGTGGAACTGGGATTCCTCGCTCGTGGCGCTGGGGTTGAGCACGTTCGATCTCGACCGCGCCTGGACCGAACTTGAAACCCTGCTGAGCGCCCAATGGGACAACGGCATGGTGCCGCACATCGTCTTCTGGAAAGACGATGAAGGCTACTTTCCCGGCCCCGGCGAATGGGGCGCTCAGAGAACGCCGCCCACCTCCGGCATAACACAGCCTCCGGTGGCCGCGACGGTGGCGCGGCGGCTCTTTGCGCATCCGGGTAACCCTGATGCAAGACGAGCGGTGCGACTGGTCGAAACTCTCGATCGCTGGCACCAATGGTTTGCGGATGCACGCGACCCGAACGGAACCGGCCTCGTCGCGATCATCCACCCCTGGGAAAGCGGTCGGGACAATCTGCCCGACTGGGATGTGCCGCTTTCGATCGTCGATACGTCCGGCGTCGGCGAATACCGGCGCCGCGACACCGAACATGTCGATGCCTCCCAGCGCCCGCAAAAGGCGGATTACGACCGCTACATGGCTCTGGTCCAGTTTGGCCGTGATAATGCCTGGGACACCGACGTCATTGCCCACCATTCGCCCTTCTGGGTTGCCGATGTCGGCATGAATGCGATTTTGCGGCGCGCCGAGACCGATCTGGCGTGGCTGGCAGATGCTGTCGGCAAGCCCTTGATCGCCGCTCGCGCCACGGCCCGCGCCCGTCAACTCGAAAAGGGGTTCGAGCGCCTCTGGAGCGAGAAGTTGGGCGGCTATGTGTCGCTCGATCTGAAAACCAACCAGCAGGCGAGCGACCTGTCCGCCGGCTCGTGGCTGGCTTTCTATGCCGGTTCGGTTCACCCGGCCCGCGCCGAACAGATGATGCAGCTTCTGGCCAAATGGCAGGAAAAGGTGCGCTATTCGGTGCCCAGTTTCGACCCGACCAATCCATTGTTCGACGATATTCGCTATTGGCGCGGACCAGTCTGGGCCATCATCAACTGGATGATCAGTGAGGGCCTGACCCGCAACGGTTATGTGCAGGCCGCCGATCGCATTCGCACTGATACGCGGGCCCTGATCGCCGACACCGGCTTCTTCGAATATTTCAGCCCGCTGACCGCCCAGGGCGGCGGCGGCGACTTCTTCTCATGGACGGCCTCGATGTGGCTGTCCTGGGCAACGCCCTTGCCAGACGAAATCGCGTGACGACAGGAGCCACGAATGGGACAGATCGAACTCAAGAATGTGCGCAAGTCGTTCGGCACGCTGGATGTGATCAAGGGCGTCGATCTGACGATCGGCGAGGGGGAACTGGTCATTTTCGTCGGCCCGTCGGGTTGCGGGAAATCAACCCTGTTGCGCCTGATTTCGGGGCTCGAAGAAGCAACCGACGGCACGATCCTGATCGACGGCGTCGATGTCACCGGCAAGCCACCGGCTGAACGCGGCCTGTCGATGGTGTTCCAGTCCTACGCGCTTTATCCGCACAAGACGGTGCGCGAGAACATGGGGTTCGGCCTGCAGGTCGCACACGCTCCGAAGTCTGAAATCGAAGCACGCGTCAATCAGGCGGCCAGAACGCTCAAGCTCGAAGACTATCTCGACCGCAAGCCCAAAGCTCTGTCGGGCGGGCAGCGCCAGCGCGTCGCCATCGGGCGTGCCATCGTGCGCGAACCCAGCGCTTTTCTGTTCGACGAGCCATTGTCCAACCTCGATGCCGCGCTCCGCGTCGAGATGCGGCTCGAGATCGCCAAATTGCATCAGGACCTCAAGGCGACCATGATCTACGTGACCCACGATCAGGTCGAGGCCATGACTCTGGCCGACAAGATCGTGGTGCTGCAGGCCGGCCAGATCGAGCAGATCGGCTCGCCAATGGATCTCTATCGCTACCCGGCCAATCTCTTCGTCGCCCAGTTTATCGGGTCGCCGAAGATGAACGTGGTCGACGCGGCAAACGTTGCTGGCAAGGTCGAATTTGCCAACGGTGTCGATGTTGAGTTTGGCAATGTGCCTGAAGGGATCGCAAAACTCGGCATTCGTCCTGAATCCATTGAGCTCGTTCCGGATGGAGAGGGGCTGCTCACAGGTACGATTGAGGTGATGGAACATCTCGGTTCCGACAGCTTCGCCTATGTGCGCGTGGTTGAAGTGGGCCTCTTCACCGTCCGCATCGTCGGTTATGACGAACGTGTCGAAGGGTCATCGGTTGGCCTGAATTTCGCCCGCGAAGATGCCCATTTCTTCAACGCGCAGGGCCTGACGGTCAGAAGCTGAGCAAGAGCGCTGCTTAGCCGGATTTGACTGAAAGCTCAGTCGCCGGCCGTTTGGACGCTTGACTGGAATCTTTTTGGCGCCGCACCGGTAACGCGCTTGAAGGCATTCGAAAATGCGCTTGCCGAGGTGTATCCGAGCCCGTCAGCGATTTGTGAAACAGGTTCTTTTCCCGTCTCCAGAGCCTCAGTTGCCAGGCGCATCCTCCAAGCGGTCAGATAACTCACTGGCGCTATGCCCACAGCTGCCTTGAACCGTGCAGCAAAAACGGATCGTGACATCCCGGTGGCCCGCGCCAGATCGGTCAGGTGCCAGGGGCGGCTTGGTTCCGAATGCATCATTTGCAGGGCAGGGGCGATCCGAACGTCTCCAAGACCCCGAAGCCAGCCGGCCCGCACGGTGCCGCCTGCTTCGAGGTAGACCCGAAGCACGCGAACGAACATGAGTTGCGCCAGATCGGCGGTCGAAAGCGTCATTCCGGCGCGCGGATTACGCATTTCACCGACCAGCTCCCGCACCAGCCATTGTAATCCGGCCGCGTCCTCGGATGAGCCGGAAATGTGAATAATCGGCGGCAATTCATCGAGCAGCAATCCGCCTCGGGTTGCATCGAGCGCGACGTGGCCACCGAGATATAGTACCTCTTCTCCCGATCCCAGCATCGCCATTTTGTCGGGCGCGCGGCGAAACACTTCAGTTGCGTTTTCAGGCTTTGCGTCCTCGTCGCTGACAAGATCGAAAGAGCGGTCACCTTTGAGAAAATAGACGTCGCCGGTTTCAAGACGCAACGGCGATTGAAGCCCATCCATGCGCATCCAGCAGCGGCCTTGCGCAATCACCCCAAACTTGATCGCACCAGGCAGCGGGAAGCGCAATCCCCACCGAGCTGGATGAAATCAAAGAAGCTCTCTCCGGCCTTGCCGTCGAAGGCGATCGCTACTCCCAAGGTGGAATGGCGATGATCCAAAACTGATCTTCCCCGTCTGGCGTCGGTGTCGCAGCAACTGAATCAGCAAGTCGCACTCTGCCCGCCGATGCGCGCGTTTTCCTTCTGCTTCCCAAACATCGCTCAGGACACAGAATTGCCCATCGGTCCGCCGGTTTCCTGTTGTCGGCAAGGGCCGCCCCGTTTGCGCTGCTCATAGCAGTTATTTCGCAATTGGCGGTCCCCGCCTATCCCATCCTCTCGCTCTTTCAGGCAAAATCGGCGCATCTCAAAAATGAAGAACGAGGCGCCGGCATTTCCGTTGGTGCATTTCGGAGAGGAGGGTTTCATGGCCGAAGAGCAGATCAAGCAATCACCAGGCGTTTATCGACGCAAGGTTGGCGACGCGCTGGTGACAGTGGTCAATGATGGATTTCTTGACATGCCGCTCGCAATCATGCGGGGCGCGACGCGAGACGAGATGGAGCAATTGCTTCGCGACGTTTTCGGACCACCCGAACCACGTATCACTGTGAATGCCTTTGTAATCGAGACCGGCAAACACACGGTGCTGGTTGATGCGGGCGGAGGCTCCACGACGGTCTATTCCATGGGGCTTCTGCCCGACAATCTGGCGGTTGCCGGGTTCAAGCCGGAAGACATCGATGCCGTTCTTCTCACGCATATCCATCCGGACCATTCGAGCGGGCTGGTCGACAAGAACGGTGACGCCATGTTCCCGCGGGCAGAGGTGTTTGTGCATGGTGACGAGTTCGATTTCTGGTCGGACCCGGCTCTGCGCGATGGTTCCGTACCGGCAGCCACACCATATCTCGAGCCCGCCGACATGCTCTTGTCGACCTACAAGGGCCGCTTCCGCAAGACCGACGGCGGAGAGGTGCTGCCTGGCATCACTCAATTGCACATGCCGGGCCACACACCCGGCCATTCCGGCTACCAGCTCGATTCAGCAGGCGACAAACTGCTGATCTGGGGAGACACGGTGCATGTCCCGGAAATCCAGATCCCGGTACCCGGGGTCACGAGCGAATTCGATATCAGCGAGCCACAGGCCGCAGACAGTCGGCGCAAGATATTTGCCCATGCGGCGGCCGAGCGGGTGGTGATTACCGGTGGACACGTCCACATGCCCGGTTTTGCCCACATTGTACCGCATGGAGAAGGCTATCGGCTCATTCCGGAAACATGGGCGGTCGCGATCTGAGCGCCACGCTGACGCCTAAGCAGGTGACCTCTCGCAGCACCTGAACCCGTCTGGATCACACAACTCCCGCCCCGGTATCGGGGCGGGAGTTTTGGTTGCTGTCCGCAAACGATGGTGACGTCACACATTTGGCCTGTTGTGGCAGGCAAAATGAAAGAGCCGGCCCCGAAGGGCCGGCCCAAGCTTTTGGATCAAGGTGTGGACTTGCGTTTGAAGGCTAGTCCTTCAACTCCACCCAGGAGTCGCTGGCCGCATCATATTCGACCAGTGTGATCTGCTCTGCATTGATGGTCAGGTGGTCCTGCTCGCTGAAGCCCAGCGTGCCGGTCAGGCCATCAAAGTTCTGAACCGAGTTGAAGCCGTTCTTGAGAGCTTCTGGATCGGTTGAGCCCACATCCTCAAGCACCTGTTTCAACATCATCATGCTGTCATAGCTGCCCGCTGCAAATGGGCTGGGCTCCAGACCGAAGCGCGTGCGATATTCGTCACGCCAGGCCTGCAGACGCTCGTTCGGGAACAGTTCCGTCGTCAGGGCGGCGGTGATGAGCCCGTCACCCAATTCGCCCGCCAGGCTGGAGAAGGTATCGTCAGCGTTCGTCACGTCGTTGCCGTACATGATCACGTCATAGCCGACGGTCTGCAAGTCCTGCGCAAACGCGGCCTGATCCTGCGGGGTCAGCCAGACGACGACACATTTGAGCCCGGCTGCCTTGATCGCCTCGACTTCGGGCATCAGGCCGGCGGTTGCGCCCGTCGACCAGTTCTCGGTGATGGTGTGATCCATCGCCACTTCCTTGCCGGCCTTGTTATAGGCGATCTGAATGCCATACAGGCCACCCTGACCATAGGTCGAGGGATCATGCAGGACGGCAAGCTGACCGTCGGGGCAATGGCTGAGCGCGTGCTCACCGATTTTCTCACCCCAGGCAAACGTGTTGAGACCAAAGCTCCATGCCCACTCGTTCGGAGGGCCGTCCGGTCCCTCTGTGTAGATTGTCAGGCCGCCATCATCCACCACGCCGATCGTCGGGAACTGGTAACGTTCCGCGAGCTGCGCCGTGGTCGGGCCTGTGTCCGGTGAACCGGCAATGACAATAGCACCGTCCGAAAGGAGGCGTGCATAATGCTGGCCCGACAGGGTGGCTGAAGCATCGTCATTGTTGGCATCCAACACAAGCTTGTGACCGTTAACACCGCCGGCGGCATTGATCTCGTCAACCGCCATCTGGGCGCCGTTCACGACCGCAATGCCGACTGCGCCATATGCACCCGTCGTTCCCGCGATCAGGCCGACAAGATAGTCTTCCTGCGCGAAGGTCGGTGTTGCAACGGCGACAAACGCCGACAGGGCGAGTGCTGTTTTCAGTTTCTTGTCCATAGATTTCCTCCCGTGACACAAAGGCCGGTTCCGCTCATTTGAAATCGGAAACGGCTGAAACCCGGCGGCGATGACAATGGTGTTGGTGCAATGCCGGTTCTCCTCCTATTTGCTGGCGAACTGGGAAACGCTTGTCAACGCACTCAAAATTGGTGCCTCGAATTGAAATTCCAATGAGAAAACAAGTTTTAAGCCGGATGTGTCGAACGTGAAAAATATCAAAATGTTACCGCTAACATATTGAAATCGCTATCAGATATCGATGCGATTTGTCCGCCGTTTTGTGCGGTCGCTGCGAAAGAAAATGTCGAAGAAAACAGGCATTCTTGGGAGCCTGCCAGCATCTTAATAGCAGTTATGTCGCCGACGCTAACCTGCCATGCCTTGCGTCACCTGCTGTTTGCTTCCATGAGGTTTTTAAGGAGGAGCCTGCTGGCATGCTCCAGTTTCAGGGTGAGAGTTCACGCTGATGTGCAGGCCCGTGCAAATTCAAGTGGGCAAGACGAACACGCAAGACGGGCACCTAGTGTCTAAAGCGTGCGGGGAGGGAAAAGGATGCAGTTCATTCTGAGCGGAATCGCAATCGGCTCCATCTACGGCCTGATTGCGATGGCTTTGGCGATCACCTTCTATGTGACCCGGACGATCAATTTTGCCCAGGGACAATTGATGATGGTGACGGTCATGCTCACCGCCATGCTGTCTGCTGCTGGCACGCCGGTCTGGCTTGCCATGATCATCGGGCTCGTCAGTTCCTGCATCCTGGGTGTTCTCTCATACCTCATTGCCATCCGGCCCATTCTTCAGGTCAACAGATTCAGCTTTGGCTGGCTCGTCTCGACGCTCGGCTTTGCTGTCATTCTCGAAAACGGGGCGGCACTGATCTGGGGACCGACATCGCGCAGCTTTCCTCAAATGCTCATCAGCTACCGCGTGCCGATCGGCAATGCCGTGCTCAATGGCCAGCAGGTCCTTGCCATCGTGGTGGCTATTGTCCTCACCATCGCCTTTGAAGTCGTGCGCCGGCGAACCTTTTTCGGCAAACTCGGAATGGCGACTGCCGTCGATCCCGACATGGCGGAAGCCATTGGCGCCAACACCACGGTCGTGGCCATCGTCGCCTTCATTGTTTCCGCGCTGTTTGCTGGGATTGCTGGTTTGCTCGTTGGGCCGACCACGTTTGCAAACCCATACCTGGGCAGCACGTTCGGCACTTTTGGGTTTATCGCCATGATGATTGGCGGGGGAACCGAAAAGCCGGTCGCCGCCATGTTCGGTGGCTTGATCCTCGGCGTGTGCGCCGAGGGCGCCAATGCGTTGATCAATTCTCAGGCCTCGGATTGGTTCCCTTTCCTTGTTCTGGTGATCATCTTGATCATTTCGCCGCGCGGACTTTTCAGTTCTTCCAGCCCGCTGATGCGGCTGCGCCGCCCGCCGGCCGCCAAAGCGTAAGGGTGGCCGGAAAATGTCCATGACTGACAAGTCTGCAACTACGACCCCCACTGTCTCTTCCGGCATCAAGCGTGGCCGGTTGAATCTTCTGTTCCTGGCGATTGCCGTTCTCGGCTACATCGTGTTCACGATCTATGTCTCGCACTCCAATCTGCACATTCAGAGTCTCGTTCTGGTGGCCGCCGTCTTCGGCATCCTTGCCATCAGCCTCGACATGGCCGTAGGCATGTTGGGGCTCTATTCGCTCGGCCAGGGCGGGTTTTTCGCCATCGGCGCCTATCTGACCACCATCCTGAATGCGCGCTATGGTTGGAATATCTTCGCGCTGTTGCCGCTCACGATTATTGCATCAGGTCTCATCGGCGCGGCGGTGGGTGCGGCGTCCTTGCGAGTGTCCGGCCTCTACTTCGCAATCACGACATTCATTTTCACGCTGGTTCTGACGGTTGTCGCGACCAACATGCAACAGATCACAGGCGGCCTGCAGGGCATGCTCGGGCCGGCATTCCCGAGGCTGCCATCGTCGTTTTCATGGGTCGGCACACCGGTGGTGTGGTGTGTTCTTGGGGTGCTGTTTTTGTGCATGGCGCTTGTGTGGAACATCCGGCGCTCTCCCTTTTATCCGGTGCTCTTGTCCATCCGCGATGCGGAACCTTATGCGGAAGCCGCCGGGGTGCCCGTCTCAACCATCAAGGTTGCATTTTTTGGACTGTCCGCAGCTATGGCGGGAGTGGCCGGCTGGCTCTTCAGTTTCCTGGGCGTGGTCTCTCCCGGCGAGTTCGATTGGGCCGTTTCTCTGAATGTCTTGGTTATGGTTCTCATCGGCGGCGTCAACACCACGCTCGGGCCGGTCATTGGCGCCGTCTTCGTTTCGATGTTTCCCAATCTGGTCAACATCAATCCCTGGCTTCAGGAGATCCTCTACGGTGCGCTGTCCATTCTCGCTGTGACGATGATGCCCGGTGGCGCTGTCGGGGCGGTTCGCAAGGTTCTGCAGCGTATGTCCGCAGGCGGGGATAATCATGATGAGGATGTTCTCGCGGAAGCCGAAAAAGCTGCTGAGGAGACCGTTGAAGCGGCATCCAGCATTCCCGACCATGCCGGTGAGGGGCATGAAATCGTCGTGGAGTGCAAGGGGATCGGATTTGGTTATGGCGTCGGTCCGAAAGTGCTGCACAATATCGATCTTGCTGTTCGGCGCGGCGACATTCACGGACTGATCGGTCCCAACGGATCGGGCAAGAGTACGTTGGCAAATGTCATTTCAGGACGCCTGAGCCCGCACGAGGGCCAAGTGCTGGTGAAGGGCCAGCAGGTCGCGGGGCTTGCGCCCATCTCCAGGGCCCGTCTCGGTTTCCGCCGGACGTTTCAGGCGGCCCAGCTGGTGCACGAGCTCAGCGTCGCGGAAAACACGATGGTCGGCCTTTATGACCATGTCCCGAATATCGAACTGAGGTCACCCTTGTGGCCATTGCTCCCATCGGCCCGGCGCGACGGGCGAAAGATGCAGCGAGATGCGCGGGACGCGTTGTCCCTGGTGGGCGCGGCTCATTGGGGTGGGCGTAGCGTGGGTGACGTTCCACACGGCATCGAACAATTGACCCAGCTTGCATCGGTGTGTGTGGCTGGCCCCGACATTATCGTGCTCGACGAACCTGCAACGGGCTTGTCGGCAAAAGAGGTGCACCACCTCGCCGAAATTCTCGCAAGCCTGAAGCAGCGCGGTGTCACGATGATCATCATCGAGCATCAAACCCGCTTTCTGTTCCCGCTTTGCGACCGGGTTACTGTGTTGAACGCGGGTGAAGTCATCTTGACCGGATCAGCCGATGAAGTACGTGCGGACCCAATTGTCCGACAGGTTTATTTGGGCGAATGATGAGCAACGAAACTCCAATTCTCGAAGTCAGCAACCTGTCGACCGGCTACGGAAGATTTGATGTTGTGCGTGATGTCCAGTTGCGCGTTGGAACTGGCGAGGCGGTCGCACTCCTGGGTCCGAACGGTGCCGGAAAAACGACGGTGCTCAACGCGATCATGGGACTCGTCAAGGTGCGCAAGGGCCAGATCTTCATCAGCGGGAAAAACATGGCAGGTTTGCCCGCTCACCGGATCGCACGTGGACACGCTGCGATCGCGCCGGAAGGACGACGGCTGTTTCTGGATCAAAGCGTCGAGGACAACCTCATTCTGGGTGCACTGCACCTTCGGCGCGATCAAGACCGTGTGCGCAAGCTTCTTGACTCTGTCTATGAGCTGTTTCCGGTGCTCCGTAAATATCGCGACCGGCAAAGCACTTATCTGAGTGGTGGCGAGCAACAAATGGTAGCCATCGGGCGCATGTTGATGGCTGACCCCGAAATCCTGTTGCTCGACGAACCATCGGTGGCACTGTCGCCCGTCGCGGTGGAAATCGTGGTCAAGGCACTCATGGAACTGAGGCGCCGCGGCGCATCTTTGTTGCTGGTGGAACAGAGAATTGACGTGGCCGTTCGGGTCTGTAGCCGCCTCTACGTTATGACCCATGGCGAAATCGTCGACGAAATGACTCCGGAACAGGTCAACCAAGGCGGCATGTCAATTCTCAACAAGTATCTGGGTTGATAAAACATTTTGTAATCATAGGGTTAGGCCTATGACGATGCAAAGAGATCAACCCCGTCATTACTGTTATGCGCATGTTGATGATGCCGCCCGCCCTTTCAAATGAGGTAGCATCAAGCCACCAGAAAAATGGTTTGCGAGGTTCGCAAAAAACCAGACAGGGGAGGCTGGCACGATGAGCCAATCACTTGGTTTTGTAGGGCTGGGCCGCATGGGCGGCCCGATGGTCCGGCGTCTTCGCGATGCCGGCCATGAAGTCGTCGTGTTCGACATGAACGACGAGGCGGTTTCGGCGGCCGAAGAGTCCGGCGCCGTTCGTGCGTCTTCGGCTCAGGCGGTCGGGGCCGCGGCCGACATTGTATTCGTCAGCCTTCCAACACCAGACATCGTCGAAGCCGTCGTCGTGGGCGGCATTGCCAATGGCGGACGCGCGAAAACCATCATCGATATGTCGACCAGCGGGCCTGGCATGGCGGTGCGCGTCTCCAAGGCACTTGCCGAACGTGACATTGCCTGGATTGATGCGCCCGTATCCGGCGGCATCGCCGGAGCGGTCAACGGAACCCTTGCGGTCATGGCCTCCGGCCCACGTGCGGCTTTTGACCAGGTTGAGCCGTTACTTAATGTCTTCGGCAAGGTCTTTTTTGTGGGCGAAGCTGCCGGGCTCGGTCAGGTCGCCAAGCTTGGCAACAACCTGCTCGCGGCCGCCGCGATGGTCGTGTCGTCCGAAGCGCTTGTCATGGGCGTCAAGGCAGGCATCGATCCGAATGTGATGATCGACATCATCAATGTCAGCAGTGGCCGTAACAGCGCCACGCAGGACAAGTTCCCGCGCTCGGTGCTGCCCCGGACCTTCGATTTCGGCTTCGCCACCGGGCTTTCCTACAAGGATGTGCGCATGTGTGTCGACGAAGCGGAAGCGATGGGCGTTCCGATGGTCGCTGGCGCGATCATCCGCCAGATGCTTGCCGTCACTAACGCCCGGTTCGGTCCCACCTCCGATTTCACGTCCATCACGCGCGTCGTTGAAGAATGGGCCGGTGTCGAGGTCAAGGGCTAGACCGCGCCCGGGGCCCTCGCGGCAAAGCGGCCGCGCAAATCTGAAAAACCACAGGAGAATGAAATGACGAGTGAAGTGTTTGATCGCGGTTTGGCTATCCGCAAGGACGTTCTTGGGGCGGATTTCGTCGAGAAGTCGTTTGCCGCTGCCGATGATTTCAACATGCCGATGCAGGAACTCACCACGGAATATTGCTGGGGTGCGGTTTGGGGGCGTGACACCCTTCCGCGCAAAACCCGCTCCATGCTCAATCTGGCGATGATCAGCTGCCTGAACAGGCCGCACGAACTCAAGATGCACATCAAGGGTGCCCTCAAGAATGGGGTGAGCAAGGAGGAAATCCGTGAAGTGTTTCTCCAGGTCGCCATTTATGCGGGAGTTCCGGCAGGCGTCGATTCATTCCGCATCGCCAAGGAAGCTTTCGCCGAAGTCGAGAAGGGCGCCTGAGAATGGCGTCTCCGGTGGCTGCCTCTGGCCGTCCGCAATACCGGATGCTCATCGATGGCGCTTGGGTCGAAGCTGCTGGAGGTGCGACGTTTGAGTCTGAGAATCCATATCTTGGATCGGCTTGGGCAGAAATTCCCCGCGCCGGATCGGAGGATGTGGAACGAGCTGTGTCCGCTGCGCACAAGGCGTTCAAAAGCCCGGCATGGGCCGGGTTGACGCCGAGCGCGCGCGGCTTGCTTCTTTGCCGCCTCGCCGAACGCATTGCCGAGGAGGCGGAGCGTCTCGCCGAAATCGAGACGCGCGACAACGGCAAGCTGATCACCGAGATGCGAGCACAGTTGCGCTACATACCTCAATGGTTTCACTATTTTGGCGGGCTTGCCGACAAGGTAGAGGGCAGGGTCATCCCTATCGACAAGCCCGGCATGATCAACTTCACTCGCGAAGAACCCCTTGGGGTTGTGGTTGCCATTACTCCCTGGAATTCGCCGCTGATGCTGGCGACCTGGAAGCTCGCCCCGGCGCTCGCTGCGGGAAACACGATTGTCTGGAAGCCGTCGGAATATTCGTCGGTCTCAGCGCTCGAGTTCGGAAAACTGTTCGAAGAGGTCGGGTTCCCGCCCGGCGTCGTTAACATCGTGACCGGCTTCGGTTCGGAGATCGGTGAAGCACTGGTCACACATCCTCGTGTCGCCAAGGTCGCGTTCACCGGCGGCGACGTTACCGGTCAACGTGTTTATGAATCCGCCGCCAGACACATCAAACCGGTCACGCTGGAGCTGGGCGGCAAGTCGGCCAACATCGTGTTCTCGGATGCTGAACTCGACAACGCGGTCCGCGGGGTCGTTTCGGGCATATTTGCGGCAACGGGACAGACCTGCATCGCGGGCTCGCGCGCGCTGGTGCAGCGGTCCATTCACGATGAGTTTGTCGAAAAGCTCGTCGCGCTTGGACGGACGGCCCGGATGGGCGACCCGTTGCTTGACACCACGCAGGTTGGACCGATCACCACCAGGCCGCAATTCGCCAAGGTGCTCGACTATGTGGAAGTCGCCAAAACCGAAGGCGCAACCTGCGTGCTCGGCGGCGGCAAGGCCGAACGTCCCGAATGCGGCAACGGCTGGTTTGTCGAACCTACGGTTTTCACTAACGTAACGCCCTCAATGCGTATCGCGCAGGAAGAAGTCTTCGGGCCCGTCCTGTCGATCATTCCGTTTGACGATGAGGACGAGGCAGTCGCGATCGCCAACAACACGCAATATGGGCTTGCCGCAGGTGTGTGGACGCAGAGCATCCGCACCGCGTTTGAACTGTCTGAGAAACTCGAGGCGGGCACGGTCTGGGTCAATACCTACCGCGCAACCAGCTACCTCTCTCCATTTGGCGGCTACAAAAGATCGGGCATAGGCCGTGAAAGTGGTCTCACGGCTATTCGTGAATACCTTCAGGAAAAAAGCGTCTGGATCGACACAATCGGGCAGGTCGCCAATCCGTTCGTGCAGCGATAGAGTTTGAGCATTGCGGGAAACTACTGTGGTTGATACCGTTACCAGGCAGGCGCCGAAGCGAGTTGGTGCCCGCCCGAGGTTGCCCGTCATGGAGTTGAAACAACTTAGCTATTTTCTGGGCGTTGCCGAATGTGGAAGCTTTTCCAAGGCCGCAATTCGCCTGTCCGTGGCGCAGCCCATTCTCAGCCGTCAGGTGCGTTTGCTAGAATCCGAACTCGGCGTCGAACTGCTCTATCGCAACGGGCGCGGTGTTGTTCTGTCCGAAGCGGGCAAGCTGCTCGAGAAATACGCCCAAAGCGTCATCAACACGGTCAATCAGGCCCAAGCCGAAATCAACACGTTGCGGGAAACGCCGCAGGGCCGGGTTGCCATCGCGATGCCGCCTTCGATCGGCTGGGTGTTAAGTGGACCTCTCGTTCTTCGCTGCCGCGAGGCCTATCCCGACATTTTGCTCCATTTGGTCGAAGGCTTTTCAGGCCACGTCGCGGAATGGCTGTCGACCGGACAGATCGACATTGGCATCGTTTATCAGGCGCCGCGAATTACAACGCTGACGACCGAACCGCTTTTGGCAGACGAACTGATATTGCTGGGACCAGTTTCCGATCCTGCCGGGATCGGCGGCGATACCGTTGAAACATCAAGGCTCGCTGAAATTCCGATGATTCTGCCTGGCCGGCCGCACGGACTGCGTGTTCTCGTAGACTCAGAATTGGACAAGCTCGGCGTTGAAGCCCGTGTGGAATTCGAGGTCGATGCGATGCCATCGACGCTCAGTCTGGTGGAACAGGGAATCGGCTACACCATTTTGTCCGAGGGTGCGGCCTCGGATCTGCTTCAGGCTGATCGAATTCGGCGCTGGACGCTCACAGATCCTAGTATCCGCCGGGAATTGCTGCTCGCGACCTCAACGCAGCGTCCCATGAGTGTTGCAACCCGCCTGGTCGCACGCATGCTCCGGGACAAGGTTCGTGAAATCATGCACAGCACCTGACCTGATACGCCTGCCGGACCTTTGTGGATTCTGAATGGGACCGGTAACACAAAGATGGAATTTGGGAGGAGACAATGTCTGACACGGCATCTATCGATCGCTTGGAAAGCACCGAAAGTCCAACGCTTTCTGCCCGGTTGGGTGCGGCCATCGCTGCAGTTCCGTCTGGCAGGTTTGACGGTGAGGTCACCGAAAAGCTGAAGCTTTGCCTGCTTGACTTCTTCGCATGTGCGTTTGAGTCCTCGGTGCGTCCGCAAGCCCGTCAGGCAGCGGCGCTCGCTCCAGCCGAGTCCGGTCCCTGCACCATCATCGGTACGCCAGCGCACGTTGCGGCGGCAGACGCAGGATTTGCCAATGCAGTGGCCGGGCACGGTCTGGTTCGCGAAGACATGCACACAGGCAGTGTCAGTCATCTTGGTGTTGCGGTGCTTCCGGGACTTCTTGCGCTCGCTCAGGACCGGCGCGCCACGGGACGCGCCTTTGCGACCGCCGCGATCATTGGATACGAGGTGGGTGCCCGCATCGGGCGGGCAATCATCACGCCTGAATTTGCGCGCATGTTCCGCCCGACCGGCTTTACCGGCCCGCTCGCGTCCGCCGCAGCCTGCGCCCATCTCCTTGGGCTCGATGATAAACAGATCGCCACGGCTCTCTCGCTTGCTGCCAACATGACGGGAGGGCTCAACGAATGGCCGGCAACGGGCGCCGACGACATGTTCTTTCATCCCGGCACCGCAACCCGCAATGGCCTGGTTGCCGCAAGGTTGGCCGATCTCGGTGCATATGGTGCGCCGCGTGCGCTCGATGGCGAAGCCGGACTATTGCCTAACTATCGGCCTGATCACTCGGCTCCCGATGTCAAACTGTTCGCTGGCGATCCGGAAATCATGTCCGTCTTTTTCAAGCCCGTCCCGGTCTGCAATTTTGCGCAGACCCCATGCCTTGCGGCGCTCTCAATTGCGGATAGGATCGAAGAACCTGAAGCGATCACGTCAGTTGAGGTTGCGGTCACCCGCGCAGCCAAAGCCTATCCCGGTTGCGATCATGCCGGCCCGTTCGAGAGGATATTGCAGGCCAAGATGAGCATTCACTATGCGGTCGCGAGCTCCATACTCCGGCGCAAGGTCGACGAAGAAAGCTACGCAAGTCTTGACGACAGGGAACTCGCCAAACTGGCCTCGAAGATAAGCGTCACGACCGACGACGATCTGACGGCAGCCTATCCCAAAAAGCAGGGTGCCAAAGTGACGATCAGCTTCGCCAATGGAGAGAGTCTGCACGCTCAAATGGAAGACGTCATGGCCGCCGATCAGGAACTTGTCCGGCAACGTTTCCGTGCCGCGGCAGCCGAGATGATTGGCGCCCGGCCAACCGAAACCCTTGAGAGTTTGGTGAATTCAATCACGGATGTGGACGACATGAGTGATCTCATGGCGCTGGCGAGTACCAAAGCCTAGCTCACCTTGCTTGTTTCTCCGTCGGCCAGGGCAATTTCGACAACCTGCAGGCCCGCATCCGTCAGACGTGAAGGGAACGTGTCCTTAAGCCGGTCCTCGTGAACCGGTATGACCCGGCGGACCTCGCCCCCCACCGATTTGAGCATTTCAACACTCGAAAAAATGAGATTGTGCTGACTGCCGACCGCCAGACCGATCGGCACGATCTGCGGAGCGTCGGGGTCGAGCCCTGTCAGATTGTCATAGGTGTAGATGAGATCTCCCGCGAATATCCACTTGTCGCTGCTTTCGCGCTCGCCATCGTTGCGCAGGGTCACATACATGCTCCCATAGGTATGGGTGTCTTTGGCAAGGTGAACATCAATGCCAGGCAGAACGTCTTCCCGGTCCCCATCGATCAGTTCCAGACGGCCTTCCCTTGCGGCATCGACCGCCCGCGCGATATCGGCCGGGTCGCCGCCGCCGGAGAGAAAGCGAAATTCCTGGCCAAGCGATAGCGCCCAAAGCCATTGGTCCAGTTCATGCTTCTGCAGATAGAATTTGGCATTGGGGAAGAGGTGAATGGCCCCCATGTGATCAAAATGTGCGTGGGTAATGAAGACCTTCGTCACATCTTCCGGGGAAACTCCGCATTCCGCCAGCACTTCACGCGGACCGTGATAGTTCGAGACGCCATAACTGTCCGCCAATTGCTTACCGAACGCGACGTGGTCATAGCCCGTGTCGATCAGGATGGTCTCACCCTTGCCCTTGAGCAGGGCGTAGGCATAAGGCAGCTTTCGTGTGCCTTGATGCTGCGGCCCATACAACATGACGCTGAATGGAAATTTCTCCACCGCCGCATATTCAAGCACCCAGATGGAATAATCCGTCATTCTTCTGCCTCCCAGAATTTCATGTGATCACGCTGATCGTTCGCTGTTTGCCATTTGGGCATGCATGGCGCAGCAGGCCTGCCCGAAATCGACGAGTTCGAATCCAGGCAACAGGCCGGCCGTTGTGCGCAAATGGCCGGTTGCTGTCCTGAGCGCGCGTGCGAGAGCATCGCGCTCGACTTCGTCGGCGCCAGCCCGGCGGCAGGCATCCGCCGCCGCAAAGGTCCAGCATGTTGCCTGCGCTGCTTTTTTCAGGTGGTGATAGTGATGGGCGGCGTCCGCGGGTACCCTTAGGGCGCGCACATCATCCATTGCCTGCTCGACCGCTTTTTGCGCCGAGATGATCGCTTCCACGGGTTGCAAATGGGAGTTTTTGCTGGTCATCAGCAGCAGCGCATAACCCCCAACCTGGCTCAGGATCTGTTTAAGCAGGGACTGCACGGCCTGCGCGGCGCTCAAATACTCGAGCATCGCCTGGTCTTCTCCCATCACGGCATCATTTGCCACGAGATATCTCCTCAAATCCGGGCGATCGTCCCTTCAGACAAACCATAGAATGAAATGATACCGGTAACAACTGGAGTCGGCCTTTTTTGCAAAGGTGTTTGTCGATGGCGGGGCAAGCCGCTATACCGTTGGCGTGTTGGGAGGCTTGAATGCCGAAGCAAACCGCATCGCGAAAGAGCAGGGCCGGATCAAGTGCCCGAATGCGTGACGTCGCAAACCGCGCCGGCGTTTCAACCATGACGGTGTCCCGCGCCCTCAACGAGCCATCCAAGGTTTCGGAAGCCGTGCGTGAGCGGGTGCTCAAAGTGGTCAAGGAAATCGGCTACCTGCCCAACCATCTGGCCAGCAGCCTTTCATCCAACCGCTCTACGACAATCGGCCTCATTCTGCCGAGCATCGATAATTCCATTTTCACGCAGACGGTGAAGGGTCTTTCCGACGTAATCCGTCAGTCCGGATTTCAGTTGATGATCGCCGAGTGTGGTTATGACCCGAACGAGGAAGAGGAGCTGATCACCGCGTTCCTCGGACATCGCGTCAGCGGACTGGTGCTGCACAGCACCGAACACACACCTCAGGCCATCGCCAAGATCAGAAAATCCGGCGTGCCGGTTGTCGAAAACGGCAATATTCCCGCCGAGCCGCTCGATATGGTCGTCAGCTATTCCAACCGGAATGCGGCGTACGCCATGACGTCACATCTAGCGCGGCTGGGATACAAGAATATCGCCTATGCCAGCCTCTATTCAGTGCACAATGATCGATCGCGCGACCGACTGGATGGCTATATGCAGGCGCTCGAAGAGTTCGGACTCGAACCCGATCAGCGCCTTACCATCGAAACCAATCGTGGTTTGAACGCCGGGGCCGAAGCCGTGGCCAGAATCGTTCAGAACGCGCCCGAGGTCGATGCTCTCTTCTGCGCTGGCGACGTGCTGGCGGTTGGGGCGCTTTTCGAATGCCAGAAACGGGGCTGGGCAGTTCCCGAACGCATCGCGCTGGCGAGTTTTGATGATGTCGATCTGCTGCGGCACGTCTCTCCCTCGGTTACAACTATTAGGTTGCCTCGTCACGAAATCGGCGAACGCACGGCACAAATGCTGCTCAGCCGGATCATCGACGGCGCCGAACATCTGCGCGGCAGCATCGTTGATCTCAAATACGAGGTCATTCAGCGCGAAAGCACGTAAGACTGGGCCATATCGCGGTTGCGCGAACCTGGCGGAATGCTATAGTCGAAAAAATTGTTACCGGTATCATTGTGATCGAATTCAATCGGAACGAGTCGGGCTTGAGTCAATGAACCTGAAACATGCTGATGGCTGGTCAAGCACTACACTGGAGCGCAAATCGTGGCGTTGACCAGTGAAGATGCGCACGGGGCGCCATCGGCAGCCGCCCCGCTCAAGGGACGGCGGGCATTGTTGACCGGGTCCGTGGCGGGTCTCGGACTGGCCATGGCCGAAGGTCTGGCCCGCGCCGGTTGCGACGTCATGCTCAATGGGCTTCAACCCGAAGACGAAGGCGAAATGATCAGCCGGACGATTTCCGAAAGAACCGGCGCCGAAATCGGCTACCATCAGGCCGATGTAGCGACGCTCAAGGGTGTGCAGGACCTGCTGGACGCGACCAGATCCCGGTTTGGCGGCATCGACATTCTGGTGAACAACGCAGTGGTGCGCCATTTCGCGCCAATCACTGAATTCCCGGCCGAACGATGGGACGCCGCATTGGCGGTCAACCTGTCGGCGGCCTTTCATGCAATCCGGTTGGCACTTCCAGACATGCGTCAGCGGAACTTCGGCCGAATCTTCAATGTGACGTCGGTCTATGGCACTCGCGGCACCATCAACCGGGTGGATTATGTCACGACAAAGTCCGCTCTGCTGGGCTTAACGCGTTCCGTCGCGCTCGAGAACCTCGACTATGACGTCACCTGTCATGCCTTGTGTCCAGGCTCCGTCTTGACGCCGGGGACCGAGGTCCGGGTCACCGAACTCATGGAAAACAACGACATCGATCGGTCCGCGGCGGAGCGACAATTCTTGTATGGCAAGCAGCCGGGAGCGCGGTTCGTTTCGCCCGACAGCGTGACCGCGTTGCTTGTCTTCCTCTGTGGGTCGGTCGCACGCGACATGACCGGCGCTTTGGTGCCGGTCGAGGCAGGATGGTTGGCGAGCTGAGCTGACCAGCCAATATGATCGGGATCGGCGGAAAGATATCGCGGCGCATACCTGCAGGCATGTTCAGAAAATGGGGAGGGGAAGGATGACAGAGACATACGAGCTTTACGCGATCCGCTATGGCCATCATCACCGGAACGCAGCGGCCAATTTCGTCGGCGGCGATCCCCATGACGGGCCGATGCCGCTTGACTATTTTGTCTGGGCCATCGTCAGTGACCAGCGCACGATAGTTTTTGACACCGGCTTTGACGAGAAGATTTCGATTGCGCGTGATCGCGAACTTCTTCGGCCCGTAGGGCAGGGCCTCAAGATGATCGGCATTGAACCTGACAAGGTTGAAAACGTCATCATCTCACATATGCACTTCGATCATGCCGGCAATCACGATCTGTTTCCGGCAGCGCGCTATCATGTGCAGGACGTCGAAATGGCATACTGCACCGGCCGGTGCATGTGCCATTCCTACCTGCGCCACCCTTTCGCTTACGAAGACGTCGCCTCAATGATCGCCAAGCTTTACGCGGATCGCGTTGAGTTTCACGACGGGGAATCCGAGGTCGCGCCCAACCTGACTGTGCATCGCGTCGGAGGCCATTCAAAGGGGCTGCAGGTGGTGCGGGTGCTCACCAGGCGTGGTTGGGTGGTCCTCGGTTCGGACGCCTCGCATTTTTATGCCAATTTCGAGCAGAACCGGCCGTTCCCGGTGCTCGAAAGCGCGACTGACATGCTCAACGGTTACGACACGATGCGAAGGCTCGCGACCTCCAGTCAGCACATTGTGCCCGGCCACGACCCACTCGTGCTTGAGCGCTACCCGACCGCCCTTGATGGCGTGTCCGACATTGTGCGGCTCGACCTCGATCCTATTCAGGGATCGGTGTGAACCATCACCCCAACCAGAACGACCGGAGACCATGATGACACAACCAAGAATAGGCATTGCCGGCGTTGGACGCATGGGCACTCCAATGGCGCGACGCTTGCTCGATGCTGGCTACGAAGTGAGCGTTTTTGATGTAAACGCCGATGCCGTGCAAGCCCTGGTGGATGCGGGTGCCAGTTCCGCCGCGACGCCGGCAAGACTCAGAGGCATGGCAGACATTGTCCTCATGTCGCTGCCCATGCCTGCCATTGTTCGGGACGTTGCTCTTGGTGAAAACGGCATCGTCAAGGGAAGCGGCGCCAGCATTGTCGTCGACCTCTCCACCACGGGTCCGAGCGTGGCACGCGAGGTGGCTGCCGGATTTCAGGCCGCGGGAATAATTCCGGTCGATTGTCCCGTCAGCGGCGGCGTCGGGGGTGCGGAAAAAGGCACGCTCGCCATGATGGTGGGTTGCGCAAGTTCAGTCTATCCCGAGGTTCTGCCGGTGCTCGAAACCCTCGGCAAGCCGACCCACATTGGCGAAGAGCCGTGGATGGGGCAGATGCTCAAGGTGCTCAACAATATCATCTCGGTCGCCTCTCTCGCCATTGCCTCCGAGGCTCTGGTGTTGGGAACGAAAGCTGGGCTTGATCCCGAAGTCATGATGGATGTGATCAATGGTGGCACCGGTCGAACCAACGCAACCACCGACAAGATTCCGAAATTTGTTCTGACCCGGAGTTTCGATTTCGGCTTCGCCATCGGCCTGTCGGCCAAGGACTTGAGACTTTGCATCGAGGAAAGCGAGGCGCATGGGGTCCCCATGGTCGTGGGCTCCGCGGTCAAGCAGTTGGTCAACATCACCAAGGGTCGTCTCGGACCCGACGCCGACCTGACCGAAATCATTCGGCCCATAGAAGAATGGGCTGGTGTCGAGGTTGCCGGAAAAGGCCAAGTATAGGCCATCCGTTCGGCGATTGGAGACATTGATGCCTTCATCTGACGTTTCGCGCGGACTGTCAGCGCAATTGGCGGCCTTCGTTGCGGATTCCGTGTTCGCGGACATTCCCGATCCGGTGAAGGCGCATGGCACACGCGCTATTTTCAATGGCTTCGGCACCGCACTGGGCGGCAGTTCCGATCAGGCACTGCAGCGGCTTTCGGGCGTTCTCGGCGCTTTTTCGTCCGCTCAGAAGGCAACCATGATCGGCAGTTCGTTACGTTATGACGCGCCCACCGCCGCCTTCCTCAATGCAGCCGCCATGAATGTTTTTGATTTCGATGATAATCATACCGGCACCATCATCCATCCAACAGCACCCGTCTTGCCAGCCGTGCTGGCGTTGGCGGAAACCAGAGGCATGAGCGGCAAGCAGGTACTGCATGCAGTGATATTAGGCATAGAAATCGCCTGCCGTCTCGGCATCGCGATTTCACCCGGCCACTACAGCCGCGGTTGGCACATCACCGCGACCTGCGGTGTGTTTGGTGCGGCGGTGGCATGCAGCAAGCTGCTTGGCCTCAATCAGGAACGATTGATCTGGGCACTCGGGAACGCAAGTGCACAATCCTCGGGGCTTGTGGAGACGCTCGGCTTCATGGCCAAGAGTGTTGGCGTGGGCGCTGCCGCGCGCAATGGACTCATGTCTGCACTCATGGCTGAAGCGGGCGTTGAGGGACCATCGCAACCGCTGGAAGGACCTCGCGGGTTTCTGCCGGTCACGTCTGATAGTCCGCAGCCCGAGCTGGCGCTTGAAGCGCTTGGCGCAAAATGGGAAATTCTCAGGGATAGCTTCAAACCCTATCCATGCGGCATCGTGCTTAATCCGGTGATTGATGCCTGCCTTGCAGCCCGAAACGCCGAGGGGTTCGAACCGTTGCAAATCGCATCCGTCCGCGTCCGCGGGAATCCGCTTCTCAGGGCACGCACCGATCGCCCGAATGTGACGACAGGAAGGGAGGCGCAGGTGAGTGCACAACATGCTGTTGCCGTTTGCCTCCTGAAAGGCCGTGCCGGAGTGGCCGAATTCAGCGACGAAATGGTTGCCGATCCGGATGTGCGTTCGTTCCGCAATCGGGTTGAAGGCATCGAAATCGACGAGGCAATCGGGGTCGATGCGGCAGAGGTGGAGCTGCAACTTGAGGACGGCACCGTGCGGCAAGTCCGAGTAGACTTCGCGACCGGCACGCTTAAAAACCCGATGTCCGACGACATGCTTCGCGACAAGTTCGATACCTTGGCCAGCTACGGCTGCCCGGCACTGCACCCGGCGCCGCTTTCGGATGTGCTTTGGAAGTTGCCTGACCTGGACGGTGTCAAGCGACTTATGGCTGCCGCCCGTCCTCAAACTTGAAGACAAGTCGCGCCCCGCTGTTAGCCCTTGTCGGTTGCTGACCCACTTGTTTTCAGTTGTTTGGCTGGAGACGAATGCTTGCGCGGGAGTTGCGTTGCCCCACAAATTCTGAAAAAGCCATGCGCTATAAATGTTCGGCCAAGGAAGAAGCCCAGATGTCCCCGGATGCGTTGAATTCCGGACGCAAATTCTCCGTCGCGCCCATGATGGACTGGACGGACCGCCACTGCCGCTATCTGCACCGGCAATTGACCCAGTGTGCACTTTTGTTCACGGAAATGGTCACCGCGCCCGCAATCATTCATGGTGATCGTGAACGGCTGCTCGGCTTCGATCAGATCGAACATCCGGTCGCCGTTCAGCTTGGCGGATCAGACCCTGCCGAATTGGCCGAGGCGACACGGATTTGCGACGATTGGGGCTATGATGAGATCAATCTCAACGTTGGCTGTCCGTCCGATCGGGTGAAGTCAGGCCGCTTCGGCGCCTGTCTGATGGCTGAGCCGGCGCTGGTCGCCGACCTGGTTCGCGCGATGAAACAGGCCACCGAAAAGCCGGTCACCGTCAAGTGCCGCATCGGCATCGACGATCAGGACAGCGAGCGCGATTTCAATGTTTTCGCCGATGCGATGGTCGAGGCGGGTGCCGACGCGCTCTACGTGCATGCACGCAAGGCATGGTTGCAGGGCCTCAGTCCCAAAGAGAACCGCGACATTCCGCCACTCGACTATCCGCGTGTTTATCGGCTCGCCGGGCGGATGAAGCCCTATCCCGTCTACATCAACGGCGGCATTGCCAATCTCGACGAAGCCCTGGCGCATCTGCGCCACGTCGACGGGGTCATGCTGGGCCGTGCCGCCTATCACGATCCCCGCCTTCTCGCGGACGTCGACGCACGCATCTTCGGCCAACCGGCGCGCGCGTTTGCTCTTGCCGAACTTGCGCGCAGCATGGCCGCCTACGCCGAAAAACACCTGGCGCAGGGCGGCAGGCTCAACCACATCACCCGCCACATGCTGGGGCTTGGCAACGGACTCCCCGGCGCCCGCCGGTTCCGTCAGATCCTCAGCGTCGACGCGGTCCGTGATGGCGCCGGTCCGGAAATCATCGACAATGCGTTCGCAGCTCTCGACACAGCTGCCCTGGCTGTCGCCTAGAGATTGTCAATGACTTTTTCGAGCTTGGTCCGAACCTCGCCCGCAATACCCGCCAGCGCCGGATTCTGAATGCCGGCCATCGAGGCGATCGGGTCGACCGCCGAAACCTCGACTTCGTCATCTGCGATTTGTTGAACGATCACGTTGCAGGGTAGCATCGTGCCGACCTTGTCTTCAGCCTGAAGTGCCTTGTAGGCAAAGCCCGGATTGCACGCCCCGAGAATGACATAGGGCCTGAAATCGACATCGATCTTCTTTTTCAGCGTGGCCTGCACGTCGATTTGCGTGAGCACGCCAAATCCCTCGGCCGCCAGCGCCGCAGTGACTTTTTCGATCGCTGCCGGCACGTCTCCGGAGAGGGCTTTGGAAAAATGGTAGGTCATGTTTTGCTCCATCTGAATTGGAATGTTCGAACAATGGTTTGCGCATGCAGCCCGGGCATCATCCTTTGAGCTCCAGCAGGTCCTGCGAGACCCGGTAACTGTCGAGCGTCTCCAAAAACGACATCCCCAGCAGCGAGGTGTCGAGTGCGCCCACATCGGCCACGAAGGCCGGAATATTGCGGCGGACGATTCCGCCGATTTGCATGTCGCTGATGGTCACGCGCGCGGCGCGTCCGATCCCGTTGGCGGTCTGTACCGGCGTGTTGAATTGCAGGCCGGAAAGGGAAATCCCCGCACGTTCTGCATCGATATGCGTCAGGACTACGGCGTTGGCGCCGGTGTCGAAAATCATGCGGACATCCGCACCGTTCACGCTGGCCAGAACCTCGAATGATCGCCCGAGGCCACGCTGAAACGAAACTGTGTGGCCATTGTCGGAGACGACACCGTGGCTGGGTACCAACTCGCCCCACACACGCCCGGCAAATCCTTGAAACTCGTTGCGGTACGCGTATCCGCCAATCGCAACCAGGAATACGAGCAGCCACGCAACCGCTCCACGCACGACCTGGCTGGCATTCAGGCGGCGTACCAGCAGGCTTGAGCCCAAAACAACCAGAATGACGGCAAGAAACAGAAACTGGCTCATGCGGCCCTGATCGAGCCCGAGCACAGACCCGGCATCGAACGAAACCAGCAATGCGAGCCCCGCCGCCACCGCAAGGCCAATCAGCACGACAATCATGAGCACTCCGATCGTGCCTTCCCACGTGGCAATTGAAGACGCCCAATTCAAGGCGCGCGATTGCCGCATCAGGATCCAAGCGGCTATACCCGTGCCGACTCCTCGTTCGCTTTTGGGATTGGCGGAACAAATGACCGGAACACTTGTCGAATTGCCTGCGCCCTACGCGGACTTCGCCGAATTGATGCAAAACCTGCCGCAGGGAAGCGAAGCGGCGGTTGAAGCGGTACGAATGCACAATCGGCGCCTGGCCAAACCCGTCGGTTCACTTGGCGAATTCGAGCAGATCGTCGAATTTCTGGCGCGCTGGCAGGAGAAAGGCGAGCCGAGCCTCGACAATCCGCTCGTCGCGATTTTCGCTGGCAGCCACGGCGTTGCAGCGCACGGGCTGTCAGACCATCCGCTTGGATCCACCGAGCGAATGGTCGCAAATCTGACCGATGGTGCGGCCCCCGTTTCGCTGATCTGTGCCGAAAGCCAGATCAATCTCAGAATATTCGAACTCGCTTTGCAGGTGCCGACGGGCGACATCTCCGTGGGGCCGGCTCTTTCCGACAAGGCCTGCGCCGCGACCATTGCCTACGGCATGGAGGCGATCGCCGGCGAACCGGACCTGTTATGCCTTGGAGAAGTCGGCATCGGCGGCACAACGGTCGCCGCGGCGATCTTCGCCGCCTTGTTTGGCGGATCGGGAGCCAACTGGGTCATGTCCGGCCACGGCATCGAAGAAGAAAAGCGGCAGGCGCAGGCGGAATTGATCGATAGGGCGCTCGCGCACCACAGGCAACATCTCGATCACCCGCTCAAGATTCTCGCCCGACTCGGGGGCAGGGAAATCGCAGCCATGCTGGGCGCACTCGTCGCGGCACGCCATCATCGCATTCCGGTCATCGTCGAAGGATTCGTCGCCACGGCCGCAGCCGCAATTGCGCAGGCCGTCGACCCCGCGATGCTGGATCATTGCATCTTTGCCCTGTTTGCCGGCGAAGCCGCGCACAATCGGGCGCTGTCGCGCATGGAACGGCCTGCGCTTCTTAACCTGTCGCTCAATATCGGGGAGGGGGCCGGGGCCGCGCTGGCGGCGTCCATGTGCCGCGCGGCCCTCAACATCCATCTCAATATGGCGAGACGGGCGGACGAATCCGATCCTGTGCTGCCAAATTGACCTGGACTATTCGGAGTAGATCTGCAGGCGGTCCTGCCGCTCGTGGATAGGTGCCACGGCGTCCATGACCCGCGCGCGGGGGAAGGTGC
>JACKJG010000002.1 GCA_020638065.1 Hyphomicrobiaceae bacterium
GCCCGACGACATCGCGCTTTCGACCTTGCGGCGCTGTTCGACATCGAGCGAACCATGATGCAGGGCGATCGGGAGATTGTCCGCATTGATCTCCCACAAGCCCTGAAACAGCATTTCGGCCTGCGATCGCGTGTTGACGAACAGAAGCGACGTGCCGTTCTGTTTGATCGTCTCATAGAGTTCGGGAAAGGCATAGGTTGCCGAGTGCCCGGCCCACGGAACACGCTCTTCAGATTTCAGGATGTCGACTTCAGGCGCGGCTCCCCCTTTCATCATCACAAGCTCTGCCGCTTGCGGGGCAACGGGCGCAGCGACCCAATCGCGCAACGTTTCGGGCTGGGCGACTGTTGCGCTGAGGGCGGTGATGGAGAGGCCGGGGCTGAGTTTGGCCAGCCGCGCCAGACCGAGCGACAGCAGTTCGCCGCGCTTGGAGGTGACCAGCGCATGCAGCTCGTCAAGGACAATGCGCCTGAGCCCGGCAAAGGTGCGAGCCGCGTCGGGATGCGAGGTCAAAAGGGCAATCTGTTCGGGGGTTGTCAGAAGAAAGTTAGGCGGGTCATAGCGCTGGCGCTGGCGCTTGTAGGCCGGGGTATCCCCGGTGCGGGTTTCAACCCGGATGCCGAGGTGCATTTCGTCGATCGGGGACATCAGGTTGCGAGCCACATCGACGGACAAAGCCTTGAGCGGCGAGATGTAAAGCGTGTGGATGCCTTGTTGTGGCACCTCGATCATTTCCGCGAGGCTCGGCAGGAACCCGGCCAGCGTTTTGCCCGCGCCGGTAGGGGCAATCAGGAGCGCCGACTTCCCCGACCGGGCAATCTCGTACATCTCCGTCTGATGCGGGCGGGGCGACCAGCCTTTTGCATCAAACCAGTCTGCAATTTTCAGTGGCAATTGATGCAAACCGGGTCCCCATCCTGCTGCTCTGACGCAGCAAACTTGTCCGTTCGCGCCTTTGCGGTCACTTTAGGCTGCGAACGATTCGCCGATAGTGAGCCATGAGCCTGTCCCCCGATCAACAAATTGATGCGCCGCCGGTGCTCAGCCTTCCCGCTGAAGACATTCTGGTTGCCATTACCGAGCAGGCGCTCCGGCTGGCCAACGAGAAGGGTCACCGGGTGATGATCGGGATCGCCGGCGGGCCGGGCTCAGGCAAATCCACCATGGCCACGGCGTTGGCTGGAATGCTCAACGATATGGTGCCCGGAAGCGCCGCCCTATTGCCCATGGACGGATTTCATCGGCGGCATGCCGATCTCGTCGCAAGCGGTGAGGTCGAGGACAAGGGCGCACCGCATACGTTCGACGCGGAAGGGTTCATCGCTCTACTCCAATACGTGCGCGAAGCGGATGGTGACGTTCAGGCGCCCACCTATTCGCGCAAGATCGAAGATGTGGTCGACGATGGTCCAGTGATCGGCGCCAACGTTCCAATCGTGGTCGTTGAAGGCAATTATCTGCTGCTCGATGAGCCGCGCTGGGCGGGGGTCCGGCCCCTGCTCGATCTCCGACTGTTTCTTGATGTCGACAAGCACGTCGTTCGCGAGCGTTTGCTAAAGCGGCATGCGGAACACGGTCTTTTTTCACGCGAGCACATTGTTGCGCATGTCGACAGGATCGACCTGGCCAATTATGAGTTGGTGGACCAGTCGAAATATCTGGCGGATCAGATTTATCAGGTCATCGACGCCGCCTGAGTGCATTATCAAGGAGAATGGGCATGACTGATCCGGTCATTCTGATTACCGGCGCAACGTCTGGATTTGGGCGGGCGACCGCCGACAAATTTGCGCAAAATGGCTGGAAAGTGATCGCGACCGGGCGGCGCAGGGAACGGCTCGAGGCGCTTCAGGCCGAATATGGCGCCGAGCGCGTGCACATCATCGAAATGGACGTGATGGATGCCGATCAGATCATGAAGGGCGTCGCTGCCATTCCCGATGCATTCAAGCCAGTCAAATGCCTGCTTAACAATAGCGGGCTGGCGCTCGGCTCCAAGCCGTGGCCGGACATCCGGCTCGAGGATTGGCGTACGATGGTCGAGACCAACATCATGGGCGTGCTGCACGTCGCTCATGCGGTCTTGCCACTGCTGAAAGAAGCCGGAAAAGGTGCATCGATGATCAACGTAGGGTCGATTGCCGGGCGTTTCGCCTATCCGGGTGGCAACGTTTACGGTGCGTCCAAGGCCTTCACCCGGCAATTCTCCTACGAGCTTCGCTGCGATCTCGAAGGCTCGGACGTTCGCGTGACCTCGCTCGAACCGGGGATGGCCAAGACCGAATTCACGGCGGTGCGCACCTATGGTGACTATGCCTTGAACGAGACCTTCTATGATGGCGCGGAACCGATCCTGCCCGAGGATATCGCCGAGACGGTCTGGTGGCTGACCAACCGCCCCGACCATATCAACATAAATTCGATCGAGATCATGCCGGTCTGCCAGACCCCGGCGATCCCCAAGATCCTGCGCAAGTAGGCTCTCAAAAGCATGAGTGCGCCGGTCTACCCGTTCGAGGTACGACATCGCGATGTGTGGACCATCGCGCTGCCAGCGACCTTTGCCTTCGTCACCGAGCCGCTGGCCGGTCTGGTCGACCTGACGCTGGTGGGGCGATTGGGCGACGCTGCGCTACTGGGCGGGCTGGTTCTGGGGGTTCTGGTCTTCGATTTTCTGTTTTCGATCACCTTTTTCGTCCGGCTTGGCACGGCGGGGCTGGTCGCACAGGCCGTTGGCGCGCGGGACGAAGACAAGGCGCTGACGCATCTTGTCAGGGCGCTTCTGTTTGGCACGGCGCTCGGCCTCTTGGCTATCCTTCTGGCGCCGCTCATCAACTGGGTGAGCCTGGCCCTGATCGCGCCGCAACCGGACGTCCTTCCCGCCTTTGAAGACTATTTCGGCGTGCGTATCTGGTCCGGACCGATGGTTCTGATCAATTTCGCGCTGCTCGGCTGGTTCTACGGGCGTGCGGAGGCGACAACTGGATTGTTGCTTCAGGTGGTCGTGCACGTGGGTAACATGGTTTTGTCGGCCCTGTTCGTGTTCGGACTGGGCTGCGGTGTTGCCGGCGTGGCGCTAGGCACGGTCATTGCGCAGACCATTGCCGCCATACTCGGCTTGTGGCTCGTGGCGCAGCGCTACGGCGGCGTTGCGGCAATCTACCAACGCGTTCCCAACCACGTTCTGCTCGATCTTGCCGGAATCAGGCGGATGCTGTCGCTCAGCCGCGATCTGATGATCCGCTCGATCGCCTTGATGTCGGCCTTTGCTTTTTTCACCGCGCAGACGGCACGTATGGGAACGCTGGAACTTTCCGCCAACGCGATCGTTCTCAACTTCCTGATGATCACGGCCTTCCTGCTCGACGGACAGGCGCAGGCGGCCGAACAGATCAGCGGCAAGGCCATCGGGGCCAATTACAAGCCTGCCTTCCTGCGTGCGATGAAGCTGGCCCATTTCTGGGGCTACGTGATTTCAGGCCTGTTGTTTGTGTTCTGGCTGGTCGCGGGTCCATGGATGATCGAGCTGATGACGACGGCGGACGACGTCCGCCAGCAGGCGCGAATTTATGTGCCGGTTGCGGCACTCACTGCCTTGACCGGGGTCATGCCGTTCGTGATGGACGGGATAACGATCGGGGCCACGCTGAACACGATTCTGCGCAACGGCATGGTTGTCGCGCTCATCGTGTTTCTGACGCTGGCCATGATCCTGCAGCCACTGTTCGGGATCATGGGATTGTGGGCCGCGCTGCACCTGTGGTTCGTCACGCGCGGACTGGTGTTCCTGTTCGCAGTTTGGCGCAAAATCCCGAAGCTTTTCCCAGCGGGTTAGTCTGGCAGGATGCCCCGGCCTGATGCCCAGGCGTCGGTGCGCTCGCCGACAAATTCCGAGATGTTGGAACGGCCGGCCTGGCGCACCCGCCGGGCCAGACCGAGCTTGATGTCTTCAAGCAATTCCAGCCCGCCATAGACCAGCGCCGAATAGAGCTGGATTGCATTTGCCCCGGCCTGGAATTTGGCGAGCGCGCTTTCAGGCGAATGAACACCACCGACGCCGATGATCTGAAGGCCTGGGCCCACGCGCTGACGCATCTGCGCAAGCCTTTGGGTGGCCAGACGAAAGAGCGGTTTGCCGGACAATCCCCCTTGTTCGTTCCAATTGGGCTGACCTTCAACACTTGAATGGTCAATAGTTGTGTTGGAAACAATCAATCCATCGAGACGGGTTGGGGTTACGGCGGCGGCGATGTCGTCCATGGACTTTTCGTCGAGGTCCGGCGCGATCTTGAGAAAGACAGGCACGCGCCTTGCCTGTTTCTCACGCTCGTCCAGCACTTCGGCCAGCAAACGGGTGAGCATTTCCTTGTCCTGCAATCCGCGCAGGCCGGGCGTGTTGGGAGAGGAGATGTTGATCGTCAGATAGTCCGCCACGCCCGAAAAGCGTTTCACGCCCGCCACATAATCGGCGACGAAGTCTTGGCTCGTCTTGTTGGCACCGATATTGACGCCGGTCGGCGCGATACGATCGCCTTCCCGGAGACGTTGAAGCGCGGCCTCGTGCCCCTCATTGTTGAAGCCCATGCGGTTGATGACCCCCTCCGACTGGATCAGGCGGAAAAGTCTTGGCCGCGGGTTGCCATC
The DNA here is from genome assembly GCA_020638065.1 of Hyphomicrobiaceae bacterium. Classification (GTDB taxonomy): domain Bacteria; phylum Pseudomonadota; class Alphaproteobacteria; order Rhizobiales; family Devosiaceae; genus JACKJF01. Next base: position 4,645 of record JACKJG010000002.1, read on the forward strand.
CTGCGGCCTCGGGGTCACCGTTCCGACTTCGGCAAATCCGACGCCCATGGCGCCCAGTGCCATGAAGACTTCGGCATTCTTGTCGAAGCCGGCCGCCATACCGACTGGATTGGAAAGGTCGAGCCCGGCAAGTTTCGTCCTGAGTTCGGGTGCATCCTCGCTGGCCAGTTGCGGCACAAGGCCGATCTTGAGCGCCATGATGGTGGCGCGATGTGCCGTCTCCGGCTCCATGGCCAGAAGCGCATCGCGGGTCAGATTGAGCAGAAACGAATTGCGCAGAAACGGCGACAGTCGCGACAGGATCATGCCATTTGCTCCGGCAGGTCCATCGCGCCATTGGCGGCAACTTCCATCGGTTCCGCCCAGATGATGGCGGCCTTTTCCACATCTCCGTAGACATGGGGGAAAAGCTGTCCGCCCCGTGACGGCTCCCAGCGCAGGTCGTCCGTGATCAGGTCGCTATCGAGCGCGACGAGCATCAATGGCCCCTTGCCGGCAAAATGCAATCGCAATGTTTCTTCGACCTGTTCGCGGGTAGATAGATGCAGGAATCCGTCATCCACATCGATGGACATCGGCGGCAGGTTCGTCCCGGCATCGGCGGCTTGCCAAAGGTCCAGCGTCACGATCTTGAACAATGTGTGGCCCAAAACGAACTCCCGAAAATCCGGCGCAATACCTATGTGACGCGATCAATGTCCGCAAGTTTGTGATGACACATGTCTGGACTAAGGGAAAACAAATACGTAGGAATACATTCCGATGAACCCTGAGCGTCGTTACGCGAGATTGGTACTTGGGAATAATGATCAGTCACCGTCAGGCCTGGCGACAGATCGATTTGCTTGCCAAGCGGCACGGGCTGACGCCGTCGGGGCTGGCCCGGCGTGCCGGACTCGACGCGACCACGTTTAATCCCTCCAAACGCATTTCCAAGGATGGCCGCGAGCGCTGGCCGACGCTGGAGAGCGTCGCCAAAGCGGCAGCGGCGGTGAACGAAAAACTGGACGAAGTGTTCGGAACCCCGGAAGTCTCCTATTCGCAATCACCGTCGGGCAGCGCGCGTATTCCCCTGATCGGTTTTGCCGAGGCCGGCGCGGGCGGCTATTTCGACAATGACGGTGCGCCGACTGGCTCCGATTGGGACGAAATCACTATCCCAGCTCTTCTGCCGGAGGGATGTTTCGCGCTGGAGGTTTCCGGCGATTCCATGCTGCCTCTTTATCGGGACCACGATATCCTGATCGCCTCACATGCAGAACAGATCCGGCGCGGAGACCGGGTGGTCGTGCGCACGCTCGAAGGCGAAGCCATGGCCAAGGTGCTGCATCGGGAAACCGCAGACCGCTATGAATTGCACTCGTTCAACCCCGATCATGCTCCGCGCATTGTGCCCAAGGAGGAAGTGGCGTCGATCGCGCGCATTCTCTGGGTCAGCCAATAGGGCGTGCGACCGAATGTCGCGTGCAAGCAAGTGTAAGGTGGTGCACACTTCAGAATTCCCAGGGGACGGGAGGGGGACATGACGAACGAACAACAGGCAGGTGCGCCACCGCGCGCGCCGCAGATTAATTCCATTTCATTTCAGCATATCGGTGCGGCGCTTGGCGCCGGTTGGCGGGATTTTCTCAAAGCACCGATCTACGGGCTCTTTTTCGGCGGCATCTTTGCGGCTGGCGGCCTTTTCATTCTTTGGGTTCTCAGCCAAACGGATCAACTCTGGATGGTGCTTCCGGTCATGATCGGGTTTCCGCTTATCGGACCGTTCATCGCTACCGGCCTTTATGAGGTCAGCCGCCTTCTTCAGAATAATCAGCCGCTGAGCTGGAAGGGGGTGCTCGTCACCGTGTTCAATCAGCGCGAGCGGCAGATGGGCTGGATGGCCTTTGTCGTGCTGTTCGTTTTCTGGGTGTGGATCTACCTGGTCAGAATCCTGCTGGCGATCTTCATGGGTTTCAATACGCCATCCACGCTTGATGGCTTTCTCAATGTGGTGCTGACGACGCCGAGCGGTTTGTCGTTTCTGATGGTCGGCACGATTGTCGGCGCGGTTCTGGCGCTGTTCCTGTTTTCGATCACTGTAGTCGCAATGCCGCTTTTGCTCGATTCAGAGCTCGACTTCGTGACGGCCATGATCACCAGTGTCAAATCCGTCACGCGCAACCCGGCGCCCATGCTGGGCTGGGGCATTATTGTAACGCTGCTCAGCATTTTGGCGATGGTGCCTGCATTTTTGGGGCTTTTGGTCGTCTTGCCGGTTTTGGGACACGCGACCTGGCACCTCTACCAGGCAATAGCGGAACCGGCCGCCTAAAACCGATCTACAAGACCAGACCTGCGCCAGCACGGCGCGGGTCGCCGGCCGCAGCAAGTTTTCCATTTGCCGCTCTGCTCACCGCATGACATCCGCCGAAGAACATGCTCCTGTCCGGCCAGACGCGATTGCTGGGAAAGCGTTCCTGCAGCAACTCTTCCTCTTCGGTGCTAAAACCTGCCTCGATTTCGAGATGATTTTCTTCCACGTGCAGACGCGGTGCCAAAACAGACTGATCGATCGGTTTGTTATTCAAGACTGCATGCGCCAGAACCTGCGCGATCGCCGAGCGGATCCGGTTTGACCCACCGGACCCGAGCACGAGCAGTTCACCGTCATCACGCATTGCGATGGTCGGCGCCATCATCGAGGCCAGGCGCACACCGGCGGGCCAGCCCTCCGCGCCATGCGGATTAACGTCTTCCTCGCCCAGCATGTTGTTGAGCATGAAGCCGAAATCGCCGGCAATTCGGCCATTTCCTTCACCATTTGTCAGTGTCATGGCAACCGCGCCACCTTCCGAATCCATCACGGAAACATGGGTGGTGCCGCGGGTCATCATTGGCCCCAGGGCTGCCAGCAACCGCTCCAGATCGCCACCGGATTCGCGTCGTGACCGATCGGTCTGCTGCAAGGCCTCGGCATGATGCAAAGGCGTGTCGCCGCCCAGGTTCGCGAGTGTGTGGGCAACCAGAATTCCACCGGCCGCGGGCGCCGGATTGGTGAAGATGGTCGCATCGCTCAACCGAAAGGTCAGTGGCGCACGGCGGACGACCTCGTATGAGTCAAAATCTTCCTGACGCAGATGCCCATCGGCTTGATGGTTCAAAAGCGTTGGCACAAACTCCTCGCGATTAAAGGCGTACGGATCGGCGGACAGTTTCTCAAAAAAGCTGGCGATATCTTCGTTCTTCCAGATGGCATTCTCCACCGGGAGTTTCCCGCCGGGCGCGAACAGAGCCCTCGCTCGTTCTGTCGCCAAAAGGATTGGAGAGACAATTTCGGCCAAGTGCGCCTGAAAGGCAGTCATCGCGAACCCATTCCGCGCGGCGGCAATGGCCGGCGCAGCGAGATCGGACAGCTTCATTGTCGCGCCTGCGGCGTGTAGCGTGACAAGGCCCGGCACGAAACCGGGCATGGCCGCCGACGCCGGACCGATGTGGAAGCGCTGAGTCGCAGGACCGAAATCAGCCACCACTTCGTCGAAACCGGTCGCCTCCGGATTTGGGTGGCGTGGCGTTTGCGCAAAAAAATCAAACAGTTCCGGATCGGACCTACCGGTCTTCACCATGGCGAAGCCACCACCGCCGGGGGAACTGAGAACCGGCTCGCAGACGCAGGACATGAGGGCCGCGGCAATCGCGGCGTCGACCGCATTGCCTCCCGCCCGCAGCATTTCGGCCGCAGCGGCGACCGTCAGTTCATGCCCGGCGGCAACCGCCCCACTCTGCCCCCTCGCCGCGATCAGCCCAACTCTCCCGCCAATGCCTTGCCGATCAGCGCGCGGGTTTCGGCGACGCCATAGAGGGCGACAAAGGAGCCGAAGCGCGGACCCTGATCCTGCCCGAGCAGGACCTGATAGAGGGCCTTGAACCAGTCCCGCAACGGCTCGAACTGATGAGCCTTGCCGATCTCGTAGACGAGATTCTGAATGGCTTCCCCATCGGTCGAGCCTTCCAACTCGGCCAAGCGCTGATTGAGGTCGGCGAAGGCCTCGCGCTCCTTGTCGGTCGGTGCCCGGAACGCCTTTTCAGGACGAATGAAGTCGTGAAAGTAGCGGATCGCATAACCGACCAATCGGTCCAATTCCGGGTGGTTTTCCGGGGAAGCGCCGGGAACATACCGGGAGATGAAACCCCAGAGCACGCTTGAATCCTCGGCATTGGCCGCGGAGACGAGGTTCAAAAGCAGCGCAAAGGAAACCGGCATGTCGTGCCGGCCGGGGTCGCCAGAGTGAATGTGGAAGGCCGGGTTCTCCAGGGGCGCGCCATCGCCCTGCCGGTGGAAGGCCTCGACAAAACTGTAATATTCATCCACCGCCTTGGGAATGACGTCGAAATAGAGACGCTTGGCCGTGCGCGGCTTCTGGAACATGTAGAGCGCAAGGCTCTCGGTCGGGGCATAGCTCAGCCATTCGTCGATGGTGATGCCGTTGCCCTTGGACTTCGAAATCTTCTGACCTTCTTCATCGAGAAAAAGCTCGTAAACGAAATGCGCAGGCGGGGTACCACCCAGAATGGCGCAGATCCGGTCATATATGACCGCATTGGTCTGGTGATCTTTGCCGAACATTTCGAAATCGACGTCCAGCGCCGCCCAGCGCATGCCGAAATCCGGCTTCCACTGCATCTTCACGTGGCCACCGGTGACGGGAAGCGTCGTTTCCACGCCGTCTTCGTCATCGAAGGTGACGGTGCCGTTTTTCGCATCGACATGCTTCATGGGCACGTAGAGCACGCGGCCGGACTTGGGCGAGATCGGCAGAAAAGGCGAATAGGTTGCCTGACGCTCCGCCCCAAGGGTGGGCAACATCACCTGCATGATGTCGTCGAACCGTTCTGCGGCGTGCATAAGGGCATCATCGAACTTGCCGGACTTGTAGTATTCCGTGGCACTGGCGAATTCGTAGTCGAAGCCGAACGTATCGAGAAAGCGGCGCAGCATGGCGTTGTTATGATCGCCAAAGCTCTCAAAACCACCGCCAAACGGATTGGGCACCGCGGTCAGCGGCAATTGCAGGTAGGGCTTGAGCGCCTCGGGGTCCGGCACATTGTCCGGAATCTTGCGCATGCCATCCATGTCATCGGAAAAGCAGAGCAGCCGGGTCGGAATCTTGTCTTCGGTCAGAAGGCGAAACGCGGTGCGCACCATGGTCGTGCGGGCAACTTCGCCAAATGTGCCGATATGCGGCAGGCCCGAAGGGCCATAGCCGGTTTCGAACAGGGCGTGATCCTTACCGCTTTTCTCGAGCCGGGCGACGACCTTACGCGCCTCTTCGAAGGGCCAGGCTTTTGCGGTCTGAGCCGGCGCAAACAATGACGGGTCAAGCGGCGGCAGGTTCTCGTTCGGCACGATTTTGGGTCCGGAAGTGAGGAAATTGGCGGGCGCTAACTGGCACAGGATGGGCCGTTTCGCAACCAAGTTGCATGTATGGGACGAAGGGCCGCCTTGCCAAGGCGTGGCGCGGGCCTTACCTGTTGCCCAATTATTGCACAAGTGGAGGCTTTGATGGGGCTCAGCGTTCAGGAATGTCTGATTTACATGATGGTGGTGACCGCCGCCTCGGACTCCGAACTTTCGGACAGCGAACTCAACCGGATCGGGGTCCTCGTCGAACGGCTTCCGGTCTTTAAGGGTTTCAACACCGAGCAATTGCCTGGCATCGCCGCCAAATGCATCGACCTGCTTCAGGAAGGCACTGTCGAGCTGGTTTTGCACGCCATTGTCGACGATCTGCCGGAGAAGTTTCAGGACACGGCCTATTACGTGGCCGTTGAAGTTGCCGCGTCGGACCTCGCGCTTGGTCAAGAAGAGTTGAGATGGCTTGAAATGGTTCGGGATTATCTCCGGCTCGATCGTCTGGTAACAGCAGCGATTGAAACCGCCGCGCGCGCAAGGCTGCGGCACCTCTAGACGCAAACGAAAGTAATCCGATGAGCTTTTTCGGACTGAGCGAAAGCGTGTTTCGCTTTGGCAGCTTCGCGCTGATCTTTGCGATCATGGCGCTGGCCGAAACCCTGTTCCCGAAACGCGAGCGGCGCTTTTCACGCACGCTGCGCTGGACCACCAATTTCGGCATTCTGCTAACCGATTACGTTGCGGTGTTCATTTTCACCTTCATTGGCATGGTCACTGCCGTTGGCGCCGCCGCCTACGCCGAACACATGCAATGGGGATTGCTCAACAACATCGATCTGCCGATCTGGCTTGAATGGTTGATCGCGATTGTCGTGCTCGATTTCGTGATCTGGGCACAACATGTGGCGACCCACAAAATTCCGATCCTGTGGCGGCTGCATCGGGTGCACCATTCGGATGAGGACATCGATGCCTCGACGGCGATCCGCTTTCATCCGATCGAAATCCTGTTTTCGGTTCTGGTGAAGAGCGCCGCGGTGCTGGTTCTCGGGCCGGCCGCGGGCGCGGTCGTCGTGTTCGAGGCCTTCGTCAATGGATCGGCGCTGTTCAATCATGCCAATGTGAAACTGCCGCAATGGGCCGACGGAATTCTCAGAAGCCTATTCGTGACGCCAGACATGCATCGGGTGCATCATTCGTCGATCAACCGTGAGACTGATTCAAATTACGGGTTTGGCCTTTCGATCTGGGACCGGATATTCCGCACCTACATTGCTCAGCCCGAAAAGGGCCATGATGGCATGACGATCGGGCTTGATGAATGGCAGGGCGACGGACCCAGCCACTATCCTTGGGCGATCAGCCTTCCGTTCCGGAACCCGCCGCATACCAGCGATGAAGACCGGGCTCAGTAGAAGCCGACCGGGAACCAGCGTAAATAGAGCTCGCGCAGGGTGCCATCGCGATTGAGCCGCTGCAGGGCCCAATTCACTGCGTTGCGCACCGCATCGTGGCCCGCGGGCACTGCCATCGCCAAACCGTCTCCGAAAATGTCGGGGCGATAATAGGCATCGCCCGCAAAGGCGCAGCATTCGAGATTCTCATTGAGCCAGAACGAGGCGCGCATCGCATCTCCGAAATAAAGATCGGCCGCGCCCGACTTGACCATCGCGAGCGCTTCGATTTCGGTGGGGGCCGGTTTGAGCGCGTCAAGCGACAGGAAGTCCTTGAGAAATTCCTCGTGCACACCACCGACCCGTACGGCAATCGACTTGCCGCCAAGATCGCCAGGATCGAACGTATCTGCGTTCTGCTTGAGGGCGACAAAACGGGCCGGGAACCCGAGATAGATCGCTGAGAAATCGAAACGATCAACATTTTCTGGCGTGATGGCCAGGCCTCCGAGAAGAACGTCGCCCTGGTTGTCGGCCAGCGCATCGGCTGCCTGTTCGAACGGCCAGGCCTGGATGGTGCAGACCACGCCGAGCTTGGCGCACATGGATTTGGCAAGATCGATATTGTAGCCGGTCAGCTCGCCATTGGCCTGGCGAAAGCTGAACGGGGGAAAGCCGGTCATGGCCAGAATTCTGAGCGATGGCACCGCGCTCAGGTCCGGTGCATCCTCGCGCTGGGTTGTGTCGAAATGGTCGGGAAAGGTCTGCGCCGCGGCAATCCCCGCACCAAGTACAAGAAGAAGGAGCACGGTGGACAGAATGGCAGCGAACAGTCTCAAGCCCGGACCGTTGCCTTCCCGTTGAGCCGTCAACAGGTTTTGGGTGTCGCTTGATGTCGTGGCCATCGGGGTTAGGTCAACCAGTTGCTTGAGATTCGCGTCGGCTTGCGCGAAGTTAGCGGTCCCCGCCCCGCAAAGCCAGCATTGTCTCGATGAACCAATCCCGCACAGCAGTTCAGCTTGTACGCGCCGTGCTCGGCGAGGTCTGCCGCAGAGATGAAGAGGCGCTTTACTGGCTGGAACGGGCCCTGGCGCAGGAGGTCGAACCGCTGCACTATTTCGCATCGGTTCTGGGGCTTTCGGAGCAGACGGTCTATCAACGGGCGGCTGAATGGGCAGGGTTGGCCTTTTCCGACGTTCTGCCGCGCGACTTGCCCGTGTCCGCGCCCGTGACAAATCCCGAGGCGCTTGCCGAGGTCAAATCGGTCAGGGCCGAGCTATATGGCCGCGACGTGCTTTTCACCGCATGCGGGCTCAGCGACGTTTTGCGGATTGCAACGCAGGCCGCGGCCAATCCGGATTTGCGGGGCAAGATCTGCGTGGTACCGCCACGGGCGCTGAGGGCGGGATTGACCGATCGCAGCGCGGCGCTTTTGACTGACGAAGCGAGAATGCGCTTGTCGCGGCGATGGCCTTTTGCCAGCGCACATCTCGATCTGACATTGCCGGTCCGGATCGGGTTCGTAATCGTGACGATTGCGCTTCTGGTCTTGGCAATCGCGACGCCCTTTTTCTTGCAGCCTCTGCTCGTGCCGTTCATGGGCGTACTGCTTCTTTTGCCGGCCGGGCTGCGCCTCGCGGCGGTGGTCAGAACCTGGTTCGGTGGCGAAGGTCTTCCCCCTCGGCCCGTTTATGACGAGGACTTGCCGGTCTACACCGTGCTGCTGCCGATGCGCGACGAGGCCAACATGGTCCGCCAGCTTGCCGGCGCACTGCAGCGGCTCGACTATCCCGCCGAAAAACTCGACATCAAGTTCGTGGTCGAAGCCAAATCGGTTTCGACCCTGCACGCGGCGGCCGCAGAACTTGGCGACTTGAGGTTCGAACTGATCATCGTGCCCGACAGTTCGCCACGGACCAAGCCCAAGGCGCTCAATTTCGCGCTGCCACTGGCCCGCGGCGAATTCGTCGTCATCTTCGATGCCGAGGATATTCCCGACCCCGACCAGTTGCGCCGGGCCGTGTCGCTGTTCCGGGCGCAACCGGAGCTCGACTGCATTCAGGCGGAACTGGTGATCGAAAACTCATCGGAAAACTGGCTGACCGCCCTTTTTGCCGGCGAATATGCGGGCCTGTTCGGGCTCATTCTACCGTCGCTGGCCGATTGGGACATGCCTCTGCCCCTTGGCGGCACGTCCAACCATTTCCGGCTGCAATCGCTGAGAGAGGCCGGTTGCTGGGACGCGTTCAACGTGACCGAGGACGCCGATCTCGGTGTGCGATTGAAACGGCTGCGATACCGGACGGGCACCTTCTCCGCACAGACGCTGGAAGAGGCGCCGATTTCGCTTTCGGCCTTTCTCAATCAGCGCACGCGCTGGTCGAAAGGCTGGATGCAGACCTTTCTCGCCCATAACAGCCGGCCGCTGCAATTGCTGCGCGACATGGGCTGGCGCAATTTCCTGGTATTCGAGACCTTCGTCGGCGGCATGATCCTCAGCGCATTGCTGCATCTGGTGTTTCTCATCGCGCTCGTGCTCCGGTTTGCGCTCGGCCTGCCAACAGGATTATGGCCCGCCGACGTCTGGAGCACGCTCAGCCTTGTCATTCTCGCCGGCGGCTATTCGTCGGCCTTCGCCGTTTCCATTCTCGGGCTGATACGCCTGCGCCAACCGCAATTGCTGGCGTTCCAGGTCTTGTTGCCGGCCTATTGGGCCCTGACCTCGATCGCCGCGATCAAAGCCCTGTTCGAACTGCTGACGCGGCCGCACTTCTGGTCGAAAACGCCGCACGGCCTGTCATTTCGCGCGCCAGGTGTGCGGAGATAACTTCGCCGCTGAGCGGCGGGCTTGCAGACGGAAAGGCAAGGAAAAACTGGAGCGGGTAGCGGGAATCGAACCCGCGCGTTCAGCTTGGGAAGCTGACAGGCTACCATTACATCATACCCGCAACGGCGGCTGACATTTGCGGCGAATGGAGGAGGGTGTCAAGCCGCTATTTGGCGGCGGAATATGGCCAATGCTAGACACGCCGCCGTCATCTACAGCGACCCAACTTCCAGTATCAGATCATCAAATTGAGCTGGTCGATATCGCCCCAGTCAAGGCCGTGAATTGTGATTGTTGTGCCGCTAAATGAGAATAGAACCATGTCGTCGTTCGCGGTTCCAAGTTCAGAGAAATGAGATAGGGCTTCGCCACTAGACGAAAAGGAAAACGCCTTGAGGTCGAGCCGGTCGACGCCGATTTGGAAGTCAAAGATGGTGTCGCTACCCTCATTGGCAGCAAATAGAAATCTATCGTAGCCCTGTCCACCCGTCAGGCTGTCATCACCTTCGCCGCCAACGATCAAATCCGCTCCCTCGCCGCCCGACAGCTCGTCATCACCTGCGCCACCACTGACATCATCGTTCCCATTGCCACCCGAAAGAATGTCGTCGTCGCCTCGCCCTTCAATTACGTCGTCTTCTGCTGTCGCAACAATCGTTTCCTTCCCTTCGCTGCCGATGAATGTCACGCCTCCACCGAAGCTCCATGAAAGAAATTGAAGGCCGCTCGCATCTATCGTCTCATTGGGGCCAACGTGGATTGTGAGACTAACGTTGCGAGAAAAGCTTGCCCTGATTGAAAGATCTTCTGAGAAACCTGTTGCTCCAAATTGTGCAGCTTCCAGTTCGACTGTGACCGCCGCGGGGTAGCGATTCAAAACATAAACTTGCTCGATCGATCCAATATCGATGCCTCTCAGATCAAAGTTGGTGTCCTCCGAGCAATCCAGTGTGATTTTGTCCGCGCCTTCACCTCCATCGATAGTCGCCGCGCCAAAATCCGTGGCGAAAAAGCTGAAGCTATCGTCACCAAATCCGCCGTTTAAGTTGTCGAGACCACCTCCGCCGAAGATCAGATCGCTGCCATTTGAACCCACTATGGTTTCCGCATCCGTATCTCCGTGAATCTCAATAGATTTTTCGGAGAAATCCCAGTTTGTGACGTCAAGCCCTGAAAGATCCACGTTGGTGTCTGTTCCCAAACTGACCTCGATGGCGCTATATTTCCCTCCCTCAAAAGACATGCCTGCTGCGGCAAAACGCTGAATGGTTGAAGCGTCAAATTTAAGGAGTCGTGTCTGATAAATGTCGACGTAAAGGCGCTCCACGGAGTCAACCTGCAAACCAGATAGATCGAATGTCGACGTGTGGTAGTAGCCGTTTGCGGCAAACTGAAGCGTGTCAGTTCCCTGGCCGCCGTAGACATGGCTGTTTGTGAAACTGGTAAGCGCATCAAATACAAAAAAGTCGTCACCAACCTCGCCGTAGGCGTCTGTTGATCCCGCACCAAGCTTGAAAGTGTCGCCGCCAAGTCCACCGTATGCAATATTGTTCCCGCCCTTGAGGTCAAAGAAATCTCCAGCGTTTGAGCCAGTGACCGTCTCGTCGTCGTCATCTCCGACGATCTGCACGGGAACGGAGGTCGAGAGCCACCCGGAAACGTCGAGACCCGTCAAGTCGAGACTTGTTTCAGAACCCATCGTCGTCTGAATGGTCGCGGCTTCGCCTCCAACGAACGAGATACCCTGGTCCATGAAGTGTTGGATGGTCGCAACGTCGAAGTTCAAGGTTGTCGCCTGTGCTGACGCGACGAATACGCGTTCGACGGAATCGACACGAACGCCTGAGAGGTCAGGGGCGGCGGCTGCCGGTGAGATTGTGTCCAGACCCTCGCCGCCAAATATCAAACCGCCGGCCGTTGCATCCGAAAGCTGTCCGAAAAGAAACGTGTCGTCATCTTCATCACCATGGACTGTGAATTGGCCGGAACCCAAAATAAACGTATCCCGCCCCGGCCCGCCAAATGCCTGATCATTTCCGCTAACCAGTGTGATCCGATCGTCGCCCGCATTACCAATCAGAATATTGTCGAGTCTGTTTCCTGTAATCCAGTCGTCGCCGCTGCCGCCAGTAGCATTCTCGATGAGTACCCCTGTTTCACCATTCTGGTCAGCAATCGCGTTGGTGAAGTCAGCAGCGATTGTGAGTCCGCCATAATGCTTGTTTGCGTCGCCTGAACCACTCACGATGTATGACAAGAACCCACTGGGGTTACCGGTGGCACTCCAGGTGGCGGAACCCAAGGCAATGACGACATCCAGACCGCCCGTGTATCGGATTTCATCTGTTCCGCCGGTGTCCCAGATGCTTTTCCACGCGCCCTGGGTCAAATCGTAGACGTTATCACCCAAATTGGCGTCGGCCTTTGCGCCATACTTGGCCTGTATTGCAGCGATATCGAGCGGTGCGAGGTTGGTGTTGTATCCCTTCCTGCTTTGGCCATTTTCCTCGGGGTCTTGCGTCGAACCTCGAATCCCGACCTTGTCCACCATCCCGCCGTTGTAGGACATGACAGTGTGGATCGTGCTGCTATAGGGACTTGTGTCGGTCGGATCGCCATAGCCGGAGCTGGTGCGAATGCCGGGCATGATGTTGGACCCGCCACCCCTGTCGTGGGGATGGGCGAGGCCCAGCGCATGACCCAGTTCGTGCAAAAAGGTCAAAAACCCAAATCCGCCTTCCTTCAGCCCCGCTTTCTTGTTTGATATGCCGTCACTTGGGAAGGAGTAGGCCTGGTTGTTGAAGTAGCCTCTGAGCGGTCCTTTTTTGTCGGGTGTTTTGTGCTCCCCGAAGGCTATGTAACCCTTCGGAACGTCAAGGACCTGCTTGATCTTTTTGTTGGACAGTGAATATTCAACCAAGTCCGCGTTTGACTTTTTCTTGACTGCCCTGAAGGAAATGTCGGCGACTTCGGAAAAGGCTTTGAGGGCGAATTTGAACGCCTTCTTTTCGGCCTTCGTCCACGTGGAGTACTTGTTGTCGAAATGATATTTTATGACCAGCGGTTTGCCCGGCGCCGCTTTGAATTTCGCGTCGCCCCAGGAAATTGAATCGACGTAGGGATTTCCTGTGGGGCTGCTCATAGGGCGAACTAGCTTGAACGACTTGAATAGACTGCCACCTTATCGGTTTTGGAGCCTCGAACAACCGGATCAATACGGACAACCAAAACGCGCGAGCGTCAAGTGGGTGGACTAGAGGGCTACAGTTATTGTGGGTACTGGATCCGAATGGATTCCGGCGGGCCGTGCCTCGCGATCCGGTGAGGAGGCCCGGCGTGCGACTTTGCCTCACAAAGAGCAGCCGTTAGCGAGTGGCCGCGTGGATCAGCGACTATCGATCTGCCGGTCCTGGCCGCCGCTTTCTGCGAACCACTCTGGTCAGCGTTGCCAGATCGATTTCGATGGTGAGGTCTTTCTTTGCCAGGGTTGGCGCCGTCTTGGCGGCATCCAGCCTGTTCGCAACGCGGCGGGCCTTGGCGGCTGCCTTGTTGCGCCGCCGCCTCTTTTCCGATCGTTCCGGTCCGGCGTCGCGCGCGTCAGTTTGCTCAGCCGTGCCATCCGTGGACGTTCTGTTTCCATTCATCGAGACCGGTCTCCCGTCATTCGGTTTCTTCATCCGTAGCAGCTGACAAATTGTCAGGCGCCTCCATTTGGATTGACGCATATTTTTTCGGTTCATCTGCGTTGTCGCCCGACGCGGCGCTCAACTGCAGCCGATCCACGATATGACGCAAACGATCCTCAAATTCAGCGTGCGTCGCGGTATCTGCGGCGAACATCTCATTGAAGCGCTCAAAAACGCCGCGCTGCGCATCTGTTGGTGCAAATTCGTTCATGGCGCGGCGAATGTTGTCCTCGAGATGCGGTGCCAATCGGTGCGCCAGACGCATGGCGTAAGCCTTGGTGGCCAGTTGTTCGGCGTCGATTTGATCAAGACCTGCCGAAACAAGATCATCGACCAGAAATCCGCGGAGACGGCTGATGTCGCCGGAAAGATCCAGCCACCAGCCTGACCGATCGCGCCGCACATAGCTGTGATTGTGATTGCGTGTCGCAAACACGCCAAACCCTTCCAAACACTTCACTTTTCCCTTGACGCAGTCGTGAAGGCCGACGGAAAAGTCATAGAAGCCGGGCACAAACGCCTTTTCGAAACGCTGGTATCGATCGACAAGATGCGTACGCCGGGTCGCCGCGTACGTGGTCGAAAACCCGGTCCTCGCATATTGCAGCGCTCGGTCCTGAGGCGCCTCGGAATCAAGCGTTTCGGCCATCCTGAGACTGACGTTCAGCCTGTTGCGAACATTGAGTGCGAAATAGACATTGGCGGCAATGGCGGTCACGTAGTCTGGGTGGGCCAAAAGAAACGCTTCACCTTCGTTCATCTTGTCCATGAGCGGAAAGTCATCGTCGGCGCCCATCGCAATACACTCATCGTCGAGTTCCTGGAGCACGGACAGCACCCGGGTCACGAACGGCATGTCGTGCGGATATCGACGATAGATGACGTTCAGGCCGTTGGCGGACCGGGCCATGACATCCTGATATTGCCCCTGATATGCGGGCTCGCTTCCATCAGCCACAAAAACATCGGTCCCCGGATAAAAGCGGGCCAGAAACTCAAGCACGCCGGCAAGTGACACGGGCCTGTTGCGCGTGGGAATAAGCAGTCTCACCATCTTTCGGGACCCGTCAGGTTGTCAGTTGCGCTATCGCTCTAGCTTCAATTTGGGTGTGTGGCAAATGCCACCAGATTGTTCATCGCTGACGTGGTTCGGCCAAAGGGAATACGGAACGTCCGGCGTGGCCGCTTCGCGGAGGTACCCGCGCCCCGCGCCAATCCGGCGCGTCTGAATTCGACTACCCGGACCAAGTGTTTCAAGCTAACCAAAATTCATCGTGAAAGCGGTTCTTTTCACCGCCTGTTGAGATCAACGACCGGTGACAGGGCGCCAAGGTGAAGACGCGCACGCGATCGTGGAGCGCCTGCTCCAGGCCAAAAGGGTGGCCTGACAGTTCCCGCATGGAAGCCTAGCTTTCGGCCGGTGTCGTTTCCGGCGAACAGGTTAAAAGCGTCTCGAAAATGGATTGGGCAAACCGGTCCGCTCCAAGCGCATTCAGGTGTGTTCCGTCATACCGGAATTCGTCGCCCAAAAGATCGGTGTCCGGGCCTGGAACGACATCCAGCTGCCCCTGTATCTGATTTTGTGCATTCCTGACCGCCTCGCTTGTGATCCCGGCCCGATGACTCGCCTGACAAACGATGATGGGAAGCGAACCAAGGCGCAAAATCAGTCCGGAATGAATGCGTTTGAATGTCTCAAAATAATCCGCGGCCGTGGTGCCAAGAAAATTGTCCCTTTCTCCCTGGTGAAAGAAAACACAGGTCACGGGCCGATTGATCGCTTCGGCGTGCGCGGCCTGATCGCAAAGCGCGGCGAACAATTCGCCCTCCGGGAGCCAATCGGCCACAGAGGTGCTGCCTTTGGCGACGTTGGTGATGCAGAACGATTGGAATTGCCCCGATCGCTTGACCAGGTGGGCGACACGCGACCAGACGCTCCCCTTTCTACCGCTTGCGCCGGGAATAGGATCCGAAAGCTCGGACACGTGCCCATCGAAATGAACCTTGGCCCATTTGCAGGCCCTTGTCGGCCTTACGCGATTTGCCACATTCGACTGGCCGAACACCAACACATGCATCAGACGCTTCTCCTGCTCCGCCCTATTTCGCTGTTTTATCCAGCGGGACGGGCAGAACCAAATCCTCAGGCATTCGAGCGCTCGATGCCGATCAAAGAAAAGTCGATGTCAGGATAGTAGGACGCATACTTTTCGATTTTCCGCCGCTCGTCCTCACTCAGTACCTGTCCGCGGCCGGTTTTGCCGACATTCTTACGGGTATATTTTTCATTTGCCGCAGCGATTGCCTTCTCGATCCGGCCGGCACCGAAACTGAGCGATGTTTTCGAAAGCAAGCGCTGCATCAGCAGTACTTCGTCTGCCCGTAAATCTTCGTAGGTTATGAAGAGCGGCGACACACCGCTTTTTGCCCACGAAACGAAAAACTTGATGTACCAGGGCATTGCCATATCAACCAGAAACGAATGCAGCTCCTCGTCCGGGAGCGCTTTTATGCGGTCATCGACGTAGGACATCGCCATGTTGACCGAATTGTCGCGGACGTGATCCCGCAGACTGATGACGACGTCATATATGTTTCGGACCAGGACCACCGGAATGAGCCGATAGTCTCGGATGAACATTGCGGTGTTGGCATTGAAGGTCACGTGGTGCTGGGCGATGTAGCCACGCGGATTTCTGTTGGCGCGTTCGGCAGACTGCGCCATCTTCTTTCGAGTCAGCTCTTCTTGCGCGGCGAAAATATGAAAATCGATTTCCTGCTCGCGGCGTTCAAAGACGCTGACGAGCCGCGCGCGCCGGCACCCCGGCAATGCGCCAAAAATCTTGGCAAGGTAGGTCGAACCGCTTTTGGGCATACAGGCCAGCAGCACCCGATCGAAATCAGGAACCAGGTTTCGATCAGGCGAAAGCAGACTATCGGCCTCGGCCTGAAGGACACCCTTATTTTCTGCCTGCGCCTGCATTATTCCACCCTGCGCAAATACCCGTTCGGAGCAGACGACAGCAGGAGCTTGGCTTCGGTTGTCTCGTCGACCTCAAACCGGCAGGCCGCGCCGCCGGCATCCAGGATTTCACCTTTGCGACACGTGTCAAGGAATTGTCGCACGGCGACTTTTGGATTGTCGAGTTTGTTCCAGGGCCGGTTTGGAAACAGGCCTTCAGGCAAATCATCAACAACCGTATCAAAGACCAGGCAATAGGATCCCGTGCTCGTCAACGGCGCATAGGCGGTCAGTTCCGCCAGCACGTGTTCAGTCGTATGATTGGAGTCGAGACAGACCAGAATGGTCTTGAAATCCGCGGCATAGGTCTGAACCCGCGAAATCATGCCGGGATCGATCGACGATCCTTCGAACGCATCGATCAGGTAGGCGAACGGATGCTCCTCGATCGCCTTGCGATTGTGCGACCTAATGTCGATGTCAATGCCGAGCACCCGGCGGCGGGACTGGGACGGCGTGTAGGCGCGCCCGGACGCGACGCTGTCTGCGACATCCAGCATGGCCAACATGGACGCGCTCAAAACAATCGAGCCGCCATGGGCAATTCCAGTCTCGATGATCAGGTCGGGCCGGATGCTCCAGACCAATTCCTGAAAAGCCACCATGTCCGCGGGAAGCTGGATAATCGGACGGCCAAGCCAGCTGAAATTGTACATGTAGCGCTTGGCAAACGCCAAATCGCGCCAGCGGGCCGATGCCTGCATCCATTCTGCATCATCGGCATAGGATGCGACCATTTTGGCGTTTTCGTCGTGAAACTGGGTGACTGGATCGATTGGGCTTTTGGGCATGTTTTCTCTATCGGGCCGACGGGATCGCAACTGCAGCTAGTCGGTCACCTTCATTCGGTCAATGACAAACTGGGAACAAAACGTACGAACCGGGCACCCCAGGTTCTGGCGAAATCGAGTTGCTCGACAACCTCATCGAAAATATTCCAGGGCAGCACGGCAATGTAATCCGGCCTGAAGTCCGGCAGTTCTTCGGGCGGCCTTATGGGGATGCGGCTCCCGGGCAGGAATTTTCCCACCTTTCCTGGGCTGCGGTCGAACACGACTGGAAGCAGGTCCGGCCGTATTCCGGCGAAGTTGATGAGCGTATTGCCCTTGGCCGCAGCCCCATATCCGACAACCGTCTTGCCGGCCTTTTTGGCTTCGATGAGAAATGCGACGAACTCGTCCTTGATCTTCTCCGCGCGGGCTTGAAAGCCCTGATAGCCCGCGAGATCGTCCATCTTCCTGCTGTGTTCTTCCTGAAGCAGATCGTGCACGCGATCGCTGACCGGGTGAATACCGTCATCCTTATGTTGAGCAAAGACCCGCAGGCTGCCGCCGTGGGTCGGCAATTGCTCAACGTCGAACAGAACCAGTCCGGCCCTGTCGAGAATCCGGCTGACGCTGATCAACGACAGGTAAGAGTAATGTTCGTGGTAGATCGTGTCGAACTGCGAAAATTCGATCAGCCTCATCAGGTGCGGAAATTCGAATGTCAACGTTCCTGACGGTGCGAGCAGTCCAGCGCATCCGGCCACAAAATCATTGATGTCCGGCACATGCGCCAGCACATTGTTGCCGGCAATGAGATCGGCGACGCCACGGGATTGAGCAAGCTTCGTCGCCAAGTCCACCCCGAAGAAAGCCTCAACGACGTCAATTCCCTTTTCGCGTGCCGCCTGCGCGGTGCTCGCTGTCGGCTCGACGCCGTAGCACTGGATGCCACGCTGCTGAACGTATTGAAGCAGGTAGCCGTCATTGGACGCCAGTTCGACAACGAGGGAATTCTCATCCAGGTGGAGCCGCTCGACCATCTGCTCGACATAGCGCTCTGCGTGGGCCAACCAGGATTGCGACATCGAGCTGAAATAGGCGTATTCGGCGTCGAACAACTCGTCTGCCTTGGCAAAGTCTCTGGTCTGAAGCAGCCAACATTGCGTGCAGATCATGACCTGCAAAGGAAAATAGGTCTCTGGCTGGTTCAACCGGTCCTCGGAGACATAGGAATTCGAAGGCGGTGACGTGCCCAGATCGATGAATTGATCGTGCAGCTGCTGGCCGCAATGCCTGCATCTCATAGGTCTATGCCTTCAAACGAACTGTCGATATTCGGAAGCGCCGCATCACGGTCCGAAACCTGGCTGATTGCGAGTGGCCATTGGATGGCCAGTCTCGGATCTCGATGGTGAATGCCACCTTCGGATTGAGGATGATAGGCTTGGCTATGAAGATAGATCAGTTCGCAATCGGGGGTCAGCGTCTGAAATCCATGCGCAATACCTGGCGGCAGAAAAACCGAAACATGGCTGCCCTGGCCGAGCTCGACGGCAAACCATTGACCAAACGTAGGTGAGTTTCGCCTCAGATCGGCGGCAACGTCAAAAACCCGGCCGGACAGGCAGGTGATCAGCTTGCCTTCGGCGTGAGGAGGATACTGGAAATGAAGACCCCGGACCGTGCCGGCGCTCCTGCTAAGGCTGCGATTGATCTGGTTGACTTGAAACTCGATGCCGAAATCGCGGAGCTCGGAGACGCAGAAAAGCCGCTCGAATTCTCCGCGCGCGTCCCGGCGCGGATTTCCTTTCATGACCACCATTCCGGGTAGCGGCGTGGTTTCAAACTGAAAACTTACTGTCATGGCCGCAGCAGCCTTGCATACTCGTCCAATTGGCGATCGCACAGCGAGGCGGCATTCTCGCCCGCATAATGGCCGCGATACCATTCGATCGCCTTTGTCACGCCGCGAAGCCCGCCCCAATGGGCCTGCCAACCCAGTTGCGCCGATGCCTTTTGTGCATCCAGGCTCAAATGCCGGCTTTCCTTGACCGCATTGGCCTGTCGCTCGATCACGAATTGCGCGCCGTCTCCCCAGGCGGCGCACGCGGCAGCGGCGACTTTGTCGACGGTCACCGACGACGCTGCATCGGGCGCGAAATTCCAGGCACCAGCATACAGAGCACCATCGCTGGACAGCAGGTGCGCACTCAAGACCAGGTATCCGGAGAGGGAATCGAGCACATGCTGCCAGGGGCGAACAAAATCGGGATTGCGCAGCACGACTGCTTCGCCCTTTGCAAAGGACCGGACACAATCGGGAACCAGACGATGGGCGGACCAATCGCCGCCCCCAATCACATTTCCAGCGCGCGCCGTGGCCACAGGAATACTGGCCCCGTTGAGAAAACTGGACATGTAGCTTGCAGTTGCGATCTCCGCGCAAGCCTTGCTGGCGCTATAGGGGTCGGCACCTCCGAGCGGGTCCTCCTCCAGATGCGGGCGCACGTTGGTCTCGTTTTCGTAGCATTTGTCCGAGGTCACGATAAGCGCAGCACCCAGGCCAGGTGTCTTTCGGATGGCCTCGAGCACATTGACCGTGCCGACGACGTTCGTGGCGAAGGTTCCGACCGGATCCTGATACCCGTCGATGACGATCGCCTGGGCGGCGAGATGGAAAACGAATTCGGGCCCGAATTGATCAAAGGCTTCGAGAACGGCGTCCGCATGATTGATGTTGATCCTGAAATCCCGGACCAGCCGATCGGAAAGCCCAATTTCATCGCACAGGTTAGGGCTGGTGATCGGATCAAGCGACAGACCGGCGACCGAGGCACCCAACGATTGCAGCCAATAGGCAAGCCAAGCACCCTTGAAACCGGTATGGCCGGTCACAAGAACGCGTCTGCCGGCCCAGATTGCCGGGTTTATTTCCATATGACCCAGGGTGCGTTGCCACCCATGTAGAGCTCGTCGAGGTGGTTGCGGTCTCGAAGCGTGTCCATCGGGTGCCAGAAGCCCTTGTGAACGTAAGCGCCGAGCTGACCTTCTGCAGCAAGACGCTCGACGGGTTCCTTTTCCCAAGGCGTGTCGTCGCCCGCAATGTAATCCAGAACACCCGGTGACAGAACGAAGAAACCTCCGTTGATGTATCCGCCGCCGGTCGGCTTTTCAACAAATCCGGTTACCCGTTCCCCGTCAGCAATTTCGAGTGAGCCATATCTCCCGGGCGGCTGAACGGCCGTGACGGTCGCCAGTTTCCCCGATTTCTGATGAAAGTCGTATATGGCCCGGAGATCGGCATCGATAACACCATCTCCATACGTAAAGAAGAACGGCTGATCGCCGATATAGTCGCGCACGCGCTTGAGCCGGCCGCCCGTCATTGTTTTCGAGCCGGTCTCAACCAAGGTAATCGACCATGGTTCGGCTCTTTTTTTGTGGTAGTTGACCGAGTTCGATCTCAGGTCAAATGTAACGTCAGACATATGCAAGAAATAATTCGAGAAATATTCCTTGATCACGTATCCCTTGTAGCCAAGACAAACGATAAAGTCATTAATACCGCAATGTGAAAATATTTTCATGATATGCCAAAGTATCGGCCTTCCGCCGATTTCAACCATCGGCTTGGGCCGGGTCTGGGATTCCTCGCTAATTCGTGTGCCAAACCCACCGGCGAGGATGACTGCCTTAATGTTGTTCAAGCTACAATCCGATTTTCTGAGTGGCCAGTTCGATGGCATTTGCGGTCGTTTGAGGTGAGATGTTTCTATCCGTAAACGACGGGCCTGTTCAAGTTCTGCGAAACGAAGGTTGAAACCCAAATACGGTCGCAAGCGCCGTGACCCTCAATGGCCGCGCAGTGATGACTTTGTTGCCAAGTCCGTCTAGTGTCGGGTCTCGTCAACGTGACGTTGCCACCAACGGAAATGCAGCTCGAAAAGCAACAATGACCATTGATATCCACCCGACCGCGCGCGTTTCACCGATGGCGGATATCGAGGACAGCGTTCGCGGCACAAGGATCACGATCGGCGACCACTCGGTGATCGACAGTTTCGTCAAGTTCAAGCCGGCCGGCGGTCTGGGAGATGTCCGTGTCGGCTCCCGGGTCACGATAAATTCCAATTGCACGCTCTACACCGGCAATGGCATCCAAATCGGGAACGATGTGGCTATCGCGGCAAACTGCGTGTTTGCGCCGACCAACCACGAGTTTGCGGATGCCGGCGCGCTCATTCGTGACCAGGGTTTCCGCCCCTCCAAGGGCGGGATCGTGATCGAAGACGATGTCTGGATCGGCGCGGGATGTGTTATTCTGGACGGTGCACACATCAGAAAGGGCGCGGTTATCGGCGCCATGTCGCTGGTGCGCGGTGAGGTCCCGGCCTATGAGATTGCCGCGGGCAATCCACTTGTCAAAGTCGGGCAGCGCTCATGAGGTTCACCGTCTTCGGCGCAGGCGGCTATATCGGCAGCCATTTGAAACTCGCGCTTGAACTGGCCGGGCACGAAGTATTCGCGCCGGAGCGCGGGGCCGAACTGGATCCAGCCCCAGGCGGGGCCGAGCTTGGCCATGCAATTTACGCCATCGGCCTGACCGGAGATTTCCGGACCCGACATTTCGACACCATCGAGGCGCATGTGGCACTTTTGTCCCGCATACTGGAAACTGCCCGGTACTCTTCTTTCCTTTATCTCTCCAGCACCCGATCTTACCAGCATGGCGATCCTGATCGCCGGCAGAACGAAGAGGACATGCTGCAGGTCAAACCGTCGGCTGACGGAATTTATGACATCAGCAAATTGCTCGGGGAGTCGATTTGCCTGGCGCAGGACAATTCTGCAGTTCGCGTTGCGCGTCTGTCCAACGTCTATTCGCGGGACATGGCTGAGACCAGTTTTCTGGGCCAGGTGCTCAATGCGTTGAGAATGCGGGGCAACTGTGTGATTTCGGAATCTCCCGATAGCGCAAAGGATTATGTCCATCTGGACGACGTAGTCGGGTTATTGGTGAGGATTGCCGCCGCCGGTTCCAACCGGATCTACAACGTGGCCTCAGGCGAAAACACTACCCACAGGGACGTCGCCGAACGTCTCGCCCAACTCACGGGTGCAGACATATCGTTCAAAACGGGCGCGCCGACACGCCGCTTGCCGCCAATTGATGTCAATCGAGTGGCATCTGAGTTCGATTTCAGACCAAAGCATCTTTTGTCCGAGTTGGCCGGACTGATTTAGCGTGCACTTTGCATGGTATGTCGAAACAACGACGTTCCGCTGCTCTTGTTTTTTGCTCAGGAAACCACTGGAGAAATCGGGATCATTGACTGCGATGTTCCCGGCGACGGGAACTCCAACGCTGTTCCGTACGATCCTGTGGTACTAGATCCCTCGAACTTGCGCTTCGAACTCGGCCGGCCAACCCTGAAGCCGGCTTTCGAAAACCTTCTGCAACGGGACTTCACTTGAAACGGCAACGTGAGTATAGACAGCTTGCCGCCTTGCATCCGATAACTCAGGTGAAGGTTCCACCAAATCTGAAATGTATCCCGAAATAATGTTATGCAGCTAAACTCTTTACCTAGCATTATTAGATCCCGCATCCCCAACCGCGCCAAGAAAGCCCTTAGCTCTTTGTATGTGAGAGTTCAGAGTCGCCGCAAAGTGGCGAGTTTGCCTCAGAGCCTCGTTGATGAGATTGAAGGCAGAACTGACAATATTGCCTGGTATGGCAAAGAATTACATGTGCTGGTCGAAGCGGCACGTGAATGCCCGCGACCTCGTGGTCATGGCGCTGAATATGATTTGATAAAGTCCGAGTTCGATTTCGCATTTTACTTCATGCAATATCCAAATGTGATGGCCAATCGCCTGGATCCCGTGTCACATTATATGAGGATCGGCGCTGCGAGCGGAAGAGATCCGGCTCCCTGGTTTTCGAGTTCGCTTTATCTTTCCCGCTACCCCGCAGCCGCTTTCAGTCCTTTGACGCCTTTTGGCCACTGGCTGAAGACTGGCCGCAAAAACGGTCGGATCGGCTCACCTTTCGTCCATCACAATGACATGTCCGAGCTGCTCGATCTCAGTCCAGAGCAGGCTTATGAACTGCTGATTGAACGGACTGTCGACATCAGAAACCGGCTTGCGTTTGGCGAACTCGGCGAAATGGTGGCCAGGGCCGCCGACACCGATCCGCTCGTTCAAAAGAGTTGGGGCAGCTCTTTGTCAGTCCGATGCCTGCCTTTCAGTTCAGATTTCGTGCTGGCCCGAAATGTCTCGCTTTTCAAGCTTCAGAAGGAAGCGGACTTCCGCCGCGCCAAGTCCATTGTCGTGACCGACTATCGCCCTCAGGATTCTGGTTGGTCGGTTGCGGCAGACCTTATTGGCTCACTTGTTGACCTGCACGGAGCCGACGAAGTCGTTGTCATCTTGACGGGAAGACCGGCCGGGAACGCCGTTCCCGAAAAAGTCCCGGAGAATGTCCGGGTGCTGAAGTTTGCCAATGCGACGATGGATATGCGTCCGGCAGACAGGGACAGACCCTTGATTGAAATCCTGCGCACACTGAGACCCGAAATGGTGATCAATGTCGACAGTGAGACCTTGTGGGCGATGTTCACCGCGTACGGCAAGGTATTGAGCGATATCAGCAAGGTAGTCGCTTGCTTCGTGGAAAATCCTGGCCGAAACCTTTTGCGAGCGGCAGATTTGCCCTCTGCCCACGTCTATCGTCATTTCAATCGGCTATGGGCTGTGTGCAGCCCGAGCCAGGCCGTGCTGGATGATTTGACCTGGCGCTACATGATTCCGGAGGAGGACCGGCATAGACTGCTCTTAATTCCGGAGGGTCCCGGCTGCCTTGAACCGATTCGGCAATATGGGGTCGAACAAACTGAGGCTGCAGAAGAAAGGCTCGTCGATGCCTGATCTCACGCTCGCCATTACCGCCCATTCTGAGGCCCTGGTTGCTGGCCCCACCATGCATTCTGCGCGCGCCGCCGTTGAGCGCATATTGACGGCAGGCTACACCGTTCAATTGTTGCTGGGGCTCGACAATTGCACGGATGAGTGCAGGGCTTATATGACCCAAGAGGCCTTTTCGGATTTCGAGACGCACGAGTTCGCTTTCGGAGATCAGGGCAAGACCCGAAATGCCTTGGCCGACCTGGCCACAGGCCACTGGCTGGCATTCCTCGATGCGGATGATCTGTTCAGCGAAAACTGGTTGATCCGATCGATCGAGGTGCTCAAGGCTGCCGAAGAACGGGGCGAGGATGCAATCTCTCACCCCGAGTTGAACTGGCAGTTCGACGCGATCAGCAACGTGAATTCCAACCCGGCGGACGACCATCCGTTCTTTTCCGGGCGGGTTTTGGTGACGTCCAACTATTATGATGCCATGTGCGTCGCGCCGCGGCGCTTGTGGCAAGAACTCAGATATCCTGACCGGGCGGTCAAAGACGGATATGCCTTTGAAGACTATCAGTGGTTTGTAGAAGCCACGGCATTGGGCTGGCGTCATCTGATTGCACCGGACACCATCATTTTCAAACGCCGGCGGGACTTCTCGCAGACTTATGAGAGCCGCTCCAACAAAGTACTGATTCGATCACTTGAAGCTTTAGCCATCGACAAGGCAGCCGATTTGACGCATATGGCTGCCCGCAAACTGCAAATGAGAGAAACAGGAAAAGTCGGGGATGAAAACTAACTTCTACCTGGGAATCGGCGCACCGAGATCGGGCACGACCTGGCTCTACAACAATCTCAGGAACACAAGCGATCTATACCTGCCGCCCGTCAAGGAACTGCGCTATTTCAAGGGCGTGCGAAGCGCTGAAGAGAAGCAAAGCCAGGCACAAAAGCTGTTGGCGGATGCCAACCTAAGCCCAGAGGATAGAAGCTTTGTGCAGCATTGGCAAAACACCCAAGACGGGCAGGACGACGCCTACCTTTCACTCTTTCCCGATAAGCCCAAAATCGGCGAAGTGTCGCCGATCTACAGCATTCTCCCGCCGAAGCGCGTGAAGCAGATTCACGATATCGTGGCGGATTTGAATCCACGGGTTTTCTACCTCCTGCGGAACCCATTCTTTCGCGACATCAGCCACGTGGTTTTCACGTTGCATCGACAGCGAAACGTCAAGACCGTGCATCCCGTCGAGACCTATATGGAATTTGTCGATCGGCCACTTTTCCAACGCCGATCAGACTATAGTCGCAACGTGAAAGCCTGGCGCGGCGTATTTGGAGACAATCTGAAACTCTACTTCTTCGACGACATGGAGAAGGACCCGGAAGGTTTTTTTGACAAGTTCTGTCAGGAGATGGACGTTTCCTACTCCCTGGAATTCTTCAAAGAGGGACGCGACAACGCTTCTGGCCGCGATGGACGGTTTCTCCTCGAAATTCCAGACCCGGTCTTGCAGCATCTCAGAACGCGCAGCGAAAAACTGATCGCCGCATCCCGGATTGTGCCCAGCAGCTACAAGCAGAAGTGGATGGACGAGATTTCGGCGTATTTCTCTGCCTGACGCAACTGGGTTCGGTCGAGCGCCCAGTGCGGCAGTTCGGCCCAGGGACACCGCAATCGAGCTTCCCACGTGATCGAGATTGTGGCATTGGACCGCGCCATGGCCGAGTTCGAGACTGATCTCTCCATTATTCTCAACGTCAGCAACGAACGCAGTTTCGTTGCCGCTACGTTGCGCTCGCTTGCTGAGGCCATTTCGTTCGCACAATTCAACGGCTGGACCGCCGAACTGATCGTGGTGCTGGACAATAGCCCAGAACAGGTCAGGCAAATTGTCCAAAATGTCTGCGCAGAACTGGCTGCGGAATTCCCGATCCAGATCATTGATGTGGAGTTGGGCTCGCTTGGCCCTGCGCGCAATGCCGGCGTGGCCCAGGCACGTGGCGGACATATCACAACGGCAGACGCGGATGATCTCGTGTCGTTCAACCTTTTTTCGTCGATGCTTGAGACGTCAGCCAAGACGGGTGACACTTCCATCATCGTGCCGGAATACTATTTCGGGTTCGGCCAATACAAAGATCACATCTACAAAATGTATCCGTCACGGGACCTCGATCTGCGGGCGTTTTTCGACAAACATCCTTACGTGTCACGGATCATGGCACCGCGAGAACTGTTTGCGACCGTGCACTTTGCCGACACGTCCCCGGGGTCCGGCTTCGCGTTCGGCGACTGGCACTTCAACGCCAACGCGCTCGCCGCGGGCTATCGGTTTGAAGTCGCATTGCAGACCCTGGTCTTTTACCGGCTGCGACCTGACAGCCTGATGAGTGATTTGCGTTCTGATTCCGCAGTGATGCCCTTCGGTCCCTTTTTTGACCCGGACACGTTCCTGAGCATCTGCTCGAGATCGGACCTTGAGGCAACACCGGATGGGGCCAGGCATTCTGACGGGCGCAATGTCATGCGAAGCCAGTTCAGGAACGACGCCGTTTTGTCGGAACTCATTCACGCTGCCAATGCTATTGATCCTCAAATCAACGGGTTCGGACTCGAAAACGTGCGCTACTTCTCAAATCTGACCCAGGGCGCACCAGCAGGTCATGTCTACGAACAGATATGCAGGGCCGTTGCGGGCAAGCAGTTTACCGACGTTTGGCTGACCCCGTTTCTGTCGCGGGGCGGCGCGGAGCGTTTCATCGCGGATATTATCGGCTCACTTGGCGAAATCGCTGGGCCGCGACGTGTTCTTGTGATCTGCAATCAGGATTCTGGTGGTGCTGAACTCTGGGACGCGGGACTGCCGGAGGGCTCGGCGGTCGTTGATCTCGTGCGGATGAGCGCGGCGCTGGGCAAGTCCAAGCGTCAATTGATTGATCAGTTCACGCTTCGGCTGCTGCAGATCGCCGGCGGGGACGTGGTCCTGCACCTGTCCGGAGGTCATCCAACACGGTCATTCCTGGCCTCGTACGGAAAGCTCATCGATGCCAAGCGCATCGTCTATTACCGTTTCTGCGACACGTTTCGCAGCCGCGACGGCTTCTGGGAGTCGGTTGGCAATGACTACGCCAACGTCGCCCATTTCGGCCACCTGTTCACGGACATCATTTCGGATCATCGCGCCATCATTGACGAAGATGCCCACCGCCTCGGCTTCAAAAATGCAAGGCATCATTGTGTCTACGCGAAGGCTGAGGCGCCGAGCAGAGAGACAATCCCGCGCGCTCCTTTGCCACTCCCCACGCTTATCTGGGCCGCGCGGCTCGACATGCAGAAGGCGCCGGACCTGTTGCTTGAAATTGCCGCCGAGTTGGAGCGGCAGAACGTCAAGGTCAGGATCGAGGTTCACGGAAAACCGGTCCTTGGCGACTTTGACGTCGAGCGGTTATCCGGGCTCGGCAATCTGGAATATCGGGGCGGTTTCGACGATTTCTCGAAATTCGCCGAAAATGGCGCGGATGGATACCTCTACACCAGTTATTTCGACGGTTTGCCGAATACGGTGATAGAAGCGATTGAGACAGGCCTTCCGATCATTGCGCCACGGCATGCAGGAATTGCAGAGCTTGTCGATATGGGAACCGGGGGATTTCTGGTTGATCCAAACCTGCCGCGCAACGAACTCGTGGCGGCTTACGTCGAAAACATCAAGGCGCTCCTTGCACAATCCAGGGAAGAACGGGAATCCATGACGATGAAGGCGGCAAAATTGCTGTCAGAGCGGCACTTGAACAAACACCATGTCGAACGCGTGGCACAAATATTTGCCGACGACGTCCAATCGTGAACCGAAGGAGCTGAAAGAAAATGCAATCTTCGAGCAAGCCGAATGGGCGAGAAACTGAAATGGCGATTGTGGAAAAGAACAAACAGATCAATGAGCTGCGATCTCAGCTGTTGCGGTCTGCCGCGGAAGTCAACCGACTTCGTGCGCGGTATGAAGGGCAAGACCGCGGGGCACGCCTGCGGGATCGCTTGGCGAGCGTCCCGATGCTTGCAAAGCTCCGCGCGGCGTTTCGCAGTTTCAAAGGCAGGTAAGCCAGGTGCCCGATTCACTTCTCTTTCCGAATATCAAGGCTTCCTTGTTCATCGTGACGTACGGCCGGTCGGGCTCAACGTTGCTTCAGCGGATTTTGCAGACGCTACCCAACTCCGTCATACGTGGAGAAAACGAAAACCTCTTGTTCAAGTTCTATCAGCTCGACCGCGCATTTGCGCAGACGGCTGAAAACGCGAGCAGGCGCAAAGGGTCGCATATGCCAAAATCGCCCTGGCATGGGATTGAACTTTTGCGGCCAGACGCCTTCCGGCGCGACCTCGCAGACCTGTTCATCAAGCAGGTTCTCAACGCCGATGGTGAAACGAGCTACATCGGGTTCAAGGAAATCCGCTGGCACAATACGCGCGAAGAGCTCGCTGACTATCTGAGATTCATCGAGGCGGCCTTCCCCAACCCCTACTTTGTGTTCAACAGCCGCAACCCGGAGGATGTCAGCCAGTCTGCCTGGTTTGCCAAAACCAGACAAAACCAGGAAAAGGCAATTCGCATATCAAATCGCATGATCGCATTCTTCGAAGCCAATATGGAGTCGTTCGGAGATCGGGTGATCCGCACCCGTTACGAGGACTTCTCCAAGAATCCAAAGGCGCTTGCTCCATTGTTTGAACGGCTGGGGGAAAAGCTGGATGAACGTCGCATTGCCAAGGTGCTCAAGGAACCGCTGATGCATGGCAAGAAAGGCAAAAAGGGCTGATAAACTTCTGGCCCAGACATTGTTCTGGAATTCAGCCTGACCCAACCGGGAGGCACAAGCCGAGCCTTTTAACTGCCGCGTGCCAATTGGTTGGATATGCACAAATCGAGGGGGACGAGCGTTTTGGTGAATCGGGCATTCAGCAACGACGCTGAATATGTGCTTGTCTCGGTCTCGCAAGGCAAATAAATGAGTGATCGCCTGACGCATCATGTGAATTTTCGGGCCGTAACGAGATCAAGGCCAGTTCATGCGCCCGACGTGACCAGAATGTCTGGAGATTCCGATAATCCGGCATGAATGAAATCCGAAAACCCAAAGGCAGGGACTTCCCTGGCCCGCTGCGGAACGCAAAGACGGAAATCGTGCTCCTCTGGCGCCGGGTCTATCGACGGCTGTTTCCGCTGCAGCGCGCACCGTTGCCTCCCATGCCCGCGCGTGAACCGGACATGCCGGGCAAATCAGCAAATTACGGTGCGATACTCGCCGAGTTGGTCAGTTCGGCCAAGTCTGCCTCAGCGCCCGCCGGATACAATCCGGAATACGACCTGATCAGGTCAGACTTCGACGTCGAATTCTATTTGGCCACAAATACCGACGTTGCGGCCCGGCGTCTCGACCCCATTGCTCACTACATCCGTACCGGCGCGTTCGAAGGGCGCGATCCGGCGCCCTGGTTCTCGACGAAAGCCTATGTCGCGCGCTATCCGGCGGTCTCGCTCTCCCGGCTGACGCCGTTCGGGTATTGGGTGAAATACGGCAAAGCCAAAAGTCATGTGACCCACGCTTATGCGACTGACGAGCTCAATGCGGTCGCCAGATCCTTGAAAACGAGCCCGGAAGCGGCGCTTCAGTCACTCAATGACAGAAGAAATGACCTGCGTGATCGCCTGATCCGGGGAAAGCTCGGCGAAATGGTCAGAGCTGCATCCGAAATCGACCCGCTGGTAGAGTTGACCTGGACGGCGGCTCTTGACGCGCGCATTACACCCTTTGGCGAACCAGCGGATGTATCCCGGTTGGCCGCGCAGTTCCGGCTCTCAGAAGCCGCGGAATTCAGGCAAGCGAAGGCGGTGATCGTCGTCAACGGACCGCGCTGGGGCGGTGGTCCCAGGATGGAGGGGCACATTGCGCAAGCATTGGTCAAACGCTACCCGCCCGACGCAGTTGTCGTGATTTCATCGGACGAGAGCGGAGAAATGCCAGTTGGCAGATTCCCGCCCGGATTGCGGTATGTCGACTTTGCAGGAATCACACCGAACCTGCCGGAAATCGCTCAGCAAAGTGCATTGCTTGAATTGATCAGGTCGTTGCGTCCCGAATTCGTGTTCAACGTGAACAGCCGGCTCTATTGGGACACACTCGCAAGTTACGAGGACTTGCTCAAGAAGGTGACGCATTCGGTCGGCGTGTTCTTCTGCAATGAGCAGACGCCGCTTGGTTATTGGACCGGCTATCCGCTCAAACTGTTCCATCGCCATTTCGATAGCCTCTCGGCGGTTTGCACTGACAGCGCTTTTCTCGTGTCGGAATTTCGGCGGCTGTACCAAGTGTCGCCGGCGGCAGAAGCCAAACTCTGCGCCCTGCCAGCTCCCATGGATTCGACTGTTGCGTTGGTCCCCGGCGAAGGATCGTCCGGGCGTCCCCAAGTTTTTTGGGCCGGCCGCTTTGACCGGCAGAAGCGGCTTGATCTGGTTTACGCGATCGCAAACAAGATGCCGGATGTCGATTTCAGGTTGTGGGGTGAGCCGGTAATGGATGGCCCCATGCGGCTTCCGCCCAAGCCCCAAAACGTCGATCTTCTTGGCAAATTTGGCAAGTTTTCCGAATTGCCGCTGAAGGAGGCCGACCTCTGGCTCTACACGTCGGAATGGGATGGCGTTCCCGCATTGCTTCTTGAAGTGCTGATGACTGGCATACCGGTCGTGGGCTCCAATTCCGGCGGCACCGGTGAAGTTCTGAACAATGAGCTCAACTGGTTGATCAAAGATCTCGAAAACGCCGACGCCTATTGTGCAGCAATCGAGGACGTGCTTGCCGACCGGGCCGGCGCACGCGGCAAGGCGCGCAGGCTTCGGGAGAGACTGAGTTCCGAACGCAGCCGCGACGCATTCGAGGCCGCACTGTTCGGCATGATGGACCGGGTTCTTGGAGGTCCTGCATGAACCAGTTCGACTTGACGCTGGCGGTGGTGGCACATTCCGAAACGGTGGTTTCCGGGCCAAGCATGAAGGCCGCAGAGGCCGCGATCGAAAAGGCCAAGGAGGCGGGGTACAGCGTCGAGCGCTTGGTTGGTTTCGACAGTCCCACGGAAGGTTGCCGCGATTATTTCGGGCAACCGGCCTACGATTCCTGGAGCAAGCAACATTTCAGATTCGGGCATCAGGGCCGGGTTCGCAACGCGCTGGCGGAAATCGCAGTGGGACGTTGGTTGATATTTTCCGACGCAGGCGATCTCTTCAGCGAAAATTGGCTGATCGAGGCCCTGAACTTGCTGAGCGCTGCCGAGGAGGCCGGCGAACGCGTCATCGTCCATCCGGAATTGAACTGGCAGTTTGACGGCGCCCGCCAGGTCCATACGCGAATTGCCCAAGCTGATCTGTTGTTTTCACCAATCGAGCTGCTCATACGCAACCCCTACGATGCCATGTGTGCTGCGCCGCGGGACGCTTGGCTGGAAAACCCTTACCCAGATCGCGGGGCCGGTGATGGTTGTTCCTTTGGTGGTTGGGAATGGTCGGTTCAGACCATGGGCAACGGCTGGCAGCACGTGGTTGCACGTGACACGATCATATTCAAGCGCCGCCACGACTTGTCACCTTCTACACGCAGCGCGTGCAATTCCCTGCCCGACGCGCTGGCGATCGACCGCATCGCGTCGATCGGTGGCGAGAAGAACAGCAAGTAGGCTCTGACCTCTAGTTGGCTCGGGCTGTGCTGCTCAATCGCCGTGTTCCCGGCCGATTGTCTTCAGCCAGCGTAGTATTGATAGGTCTGCCTGATCCCCTCTTCAAACGGGGTAATCCGGTCGCCGAGCAACACGCGGACATCCGCTTCGGACGCAATGACATCACGAGGCTCGGTTTTGAGCAGTTCGACTGCTTCTTTCCGCTCGTAGCTGAGCTTGGTACCCGCCGCCAGTTCGATTGCCTCGACCACGTTCCACAACGTCACGGAGCGTCCGCTGCCCAGCATGTACACATCTTCGACGGGCAATCCGCCAGAAAACCGGTGTGCAAGCGTCGCCAGGCCAAAACCGACATCGGAGGCGAAAACAAAGTCGCGCGATTGTTTGCCGTCGCCGTTGATGGTGACCGTTTCACCGGCAATAATCGCCTTTGTGAAGGCGTGAATTGCGCTCTTCTTGAGATCGGAAAAGCGCCCGAAGACGTTTGTCAGGCGCACGACGGAATAGGCGCCGCCCCGCAGCTCGACCAGTTTGCGCAGAACCATTTCCTCGGCCGCCTTGGTCGCGCCATAAAAATTCTTGGGGCAATAGGGCGAGTCAACCCTGACCTCGAAGGATCCGTCGAACAATGCACCCGCGGTCGAGATGAGAATGAACCTGTCATCCGGCCTGATCACATCGGTCACGAACCGGGAGGGTTGGGAGATGTTGGCATCGATGAAATCGAGCGGCCGTTCCCTGGATTCAGCAACGCGGGTTTCTCCAGCGAGGAAAACAAAAACTCGGCAATCCCAATCTTTTGAATATTCTTCCAGAAATCTGGCTGTTTCTGGTGCCTGATAATGACCGAGATAGTGATCTACTCCCAGCGCGTCGTAGCCCGGGCAGGCGTTGGAGAGGTCGTCGATAACCAGCGGATGCAGAGACGAAAACTCAGGGCGAGTTGCTATGCTTTCAATGACATTACGGCCAATGAACCCGAAACCGCCGACCAGAACGAGTAAGCACTTGTGCTCCAAGGTACCAGTTTCACCTTACTTTGGTTGTCTGAAGAGCCGCCTCCCGGGCGGCCGGACCGCTCTTAGCGACGATCCTTGCCGGTGGCAATGTTTTCACAGATCCGTACGGACCCGGGGTGCCGCATTGTCTCAACATATGCCTTGATTTACCTATGTTTCGCCGCACGCGGAATTTGGCTGACAGGGGTCCGTTGCATTTGCATTTCCCGTCCCTGTCGGCTAAACGCAACCCGAAAGAATGCACGTTTGTAGGAAGACCAAGGCATGAAGATCATTATCCTCGGCGGCGACGGCTTTTGTGGCTGGCCGAACGCACTTTATTTGTCCAATCGCGGCCACGAAGTCATTATCGTTGACAATCTCTCGCGGCGCGAGATCGATCTGGAGCTGGAAGTCGACAGCCTCACCCCGATCCGCCCGATCGGCGAGCGCCTCCGGGTCTGGAAGGAACTGACCGGCAACGATATCAAATTCCATAATTTCACAGTGGGCGAGCACTATCACCGGCTTCTCACGCTAATCCAGGACGAAAAGCCGGATGCAATCATCCATTTCGCCGAGCAGCGGGCAGCGCCATATTCGATGAAATCGTCGGCGCACAAACGCTACACCGTCAACAACAACCTGAATGCGACCAACGACGTTCTGGCGGCGATCGTTGAATCCGGTCAGGACATCCACCTGGTCCATCTCGGCACCATGGGCGTTTACGGCTATGGTACTGCGGGCATGCAGATCCCTGAAGGCTACCTGAAGGTCAAGATCGACACGCCGCAGGGCGAGTCCGAGCAGGAGATCCTCTATCCGGCCAATCCGGGTTCGATCTATCACATGACCAAGACCCAGGATCAGCTATTCTTCCACTTCTACAACAAGAATGACGGCGTGAAGATCACCGATCTGCATCAGGGCATCGTGTGGGGAACCCAGACCGATGAAACCCGGATGGATGAGCGCCTGATCAACCGTTTCGACTATGACGGCGACTACGGCACGGTTCTCAACCGCTTCATCATGCAGGCCGCGATCGAATATCCGATGACGGTTCATGGCACTGGTGGCCAGACCCGCGCCTTCATCCATATTCAGGATACCTGCCGCTGTATCGAACTGGCGCTGACCAATCCGCCGCAATCCGGCGAGCGCGTGAACATTCTCAACCAGATGACCGAAACGCATCGGGTTCGCGAACTTGCCCAGATGCTTTCTGAGATGACGGGTAGCGAGATCGCTTATCTCAAGAACCCGCGCAACGAAGCGGATGAGAATGAGTTGCACGTTGCCAACGATCGGTTCCTTGGAATGGGTCTCGATCCGATCAAGCTGAATGACGGGCTCATTACCGAGGTCCGGGAAATCGCTGAAAAGTACGCCGATCGCTGCGACCGCACCAAGATTCCGTGCGTATCGACCTGGCGATAGGTCATCGAATGAGGCGCCATGCCGACTTACGAGACTTCGTCCAGACTTGAGCTTCGGGATCGCGCTGCGACCCTGAATGACAAGTATGCCGGTCGTCCGGCCGGCGACGTCGTCTCGGCGGTGCTTCGCGACGAATTTCAGGGCAAAGTGGCCTTGGTTTCCTCTTTCGGAACCGAGGCCGCCGTTCTTTTACACATGCTCGCGGAGGTCGACCTCGAGGCCCCCGTCGTCTTTTTGGAAACGTTCAAGCACTTTCCCGAAACGATTGATTATCGGAACCGGCTTACCGGAATGTTGCGGCTCCAGAACCTGAAAGTCGTCGAACCGACGGCCGCCGCGATCAAGGCGGACGATCCGAACGACGATCTGCGCCAACGCAACAGCGATCTTTGTTGCCACGTTCGGAAGACTTTGCCGCTCTTCCATGCGCTTAATCCGATGCAATGCTGGATTACCGGCCGCAAGCGTTATCAGGCCTCGACCAGAACAGCCATGCAGCTGTTCGAAGTTCAGGATCGCTGGATCAAGGTCAATCCGCTGATCGATTGGCTGCCCGAAGATATCGATCTTTATTTCGCCCGCCACAAGCTTCCGCAGCACCCGCTCAAGCTGAAGGGTTTTCTGTCCATCGGCTGTGCGCCGTGTACACGCGCAGTGATGCCCGGGGAAGACCCGCGCGCGGGCCGCTGGGCAGACAGCGGCAAGACCGAGTGCGGCATCCATATCGAAAACGGCAAAGTGGTCCGCAGTAACCAGGCCTGATCCCCGCGCGACCTGAAACCACATCTCTACGCACAAATACTTAGTGTTCGGACGGACTGACAAGGCCTCCCTGCGAATCTAGAGTTGCGGTGGCCTCTTGGCCTGATGCTTTTGGAATAGTGGATAAGCAATATGAGTTCGCACGCGAGGCCGGTGCCGCTCGTTCTTTGCGGTGGCGCGGGAAAGCGGCTCTGGCCACTCTCCCGCGTCGATCGCCCAAAGCAATTCCTTTCGCTTGATGGCTCGCAAAGCCTCTACCAGACAAGTCTGCAACGGATTTCCGATCCTGTTCTTTTCTCCGCCCCGATCATATCAACTAACAGCGCTTATCGGTTCATGGCAGCAGAACAGGCTCAGACGATTGGTGTCGCCCCGCGCGCGATATTGCTTGAGCCGGAATCCCTTGGCACCACGTTCGCCCTCGCCACTGCCTGCCTCTGGCTGCAACGCTCCGCGCCCGAGGCGCTTGTGCTTGCCCTGCCCTCAGATCACAGGATCGATGACCAGATCGCGTTCCAGAACGCCGTCCGTTCCGGAATTGCCGCGGCACAATCGGGTAAGCTGGTAACGTTCGGCATTGTTCCATCGGGACCGGAAACTGGATTTGGATACATCAGGCCGGGCGCTGCTCTCGGCCCCGGCGTCAGGACCGTCGAGACGTTTACCGAAAAGCCCGACGCACCCACCGCGCGCGGCATGCTGGATTCTGGTGATTGCTGGTGGAATTCAGGCATGTTCCTGTTTCAGCCTGCCGTCCTTCTCGACGAATGCGCGAGGCATTGTCCCGACATCCTGCAACGGGCTAATTTCGCCGTCGATCAATCCAGTCCAGATCTGGATTTCATCAGGCTGGCAGGTGGCCCCGGCGAAGCCATCAGCGTTTCGGTCGATAGAGCCATATTCGAGAACACCGATCGCGCGGCTATGGTTGAACTGAATTCCGATTGGGCTGATCTCGGCACATGGAATGCCGTCTGGGCCACAGGGTCCAGCGATGAGAACGGCAATGTCGTGCTTGGTGATGCCACGCTTGCGCGAGCCAAAAACAACCTGATTGTCAGCGAAGGGCCGCATGTTGTGGTCGATGGCCTCTCGGACCTGTCGATCATCGCGACCGGCGATGCCGTGCTCGTCGCGCCGCTGGATTCAGAACAGGGCATAGACCGTCTCGTGGCGCAGCTCGCGGCAACCCCTGCGACCTCAAAGCTTTCCACACATCACCCCACTTCCGAACGGCCATGGGGCCGGTGTATCGAAGAGGTCTCCGGAGACGGGTTCAAGGTCAAACGGCTGATCGTGCGTCCGGGCCGGCAATTGTCCCTGCAATTGCACCGGCACCGGGCAGAACACTGGGTCGTGGTCAGTGGAACGGCCTTCGTCCGCATCGGCGAGCGCGAACAGGTGCTCGAAAAGGATCAAAGCGTCTATGTGCCAAAAGGCGCTTTGCACCGGCTCTCCAACCTTTCGGATCAGCCGCTCGAAATCGTCGAAATCCAGACGGGCGCCTACCTTGAAGAAGACGACATCGTCCGGGTGGAAGATGCGTTTGGGCGGGTTGAAACAGATTCCGCTGCGTCCGCAACGGAACCGGCACGATTGTGGATCATTCCGTCCTGAAGTGCTTGCTCAGCTTGAGGCTCTGGGCCTGATAGTTTGAACCGAGGTCCTTGCCGTAGAGCA
Organism: Hyphomicrobiaceae bacterium; assembly: GCA_020638065.1. Taxonomy (GTDB): domain Bacteria; phylum Pseudomonadota; class Alphaproteobacteria; order Rhizobiales; family Devosiaceae; genus JACKJF01. Next base: position 41,260 of record JACKJG010000002.1, read on the forward strand.
TTTCCGGCCGTTCTGCCATGCGCTCATAGATCAGGCGCCCGACGGCCTGTCCGTGACCGAGCAGGAACGGCACTTCGTGGCTTCTGACTTCGAGGACGGCCCGGGCGCCATGGCCGCCCGCCGCCGCATGACCGAAACCGGGGTCGAAAAAGCCCGCATAATGAACGCGGAACTCGCCGACCAGCGGATCGAACGGCACCATTTCGGCGGCATAATCGGGCGGGATATGCACCGCCTCGCGGCTGACGAGAATGTAGAATTCGTCGGGATCGAGGATGAGTTCCGGTTTGCCGCGCCGGTGCAGCGGTTCCCAGAAGTCGAGCACGTCGAGGGCGTCGCGCTTGTCGACATCGACGACGGCGGTGTGATGTTTGGAGCGATATCCGATCAGGCCACCCCTGCCCTCGCCTTCAAGATCGATCGACAGTTGAACACCCTCTCCAACCTCAAACGTGCTGTCGGACACGAGCATCTCTGCCCCGTGCAGGGCGCGATGTTCGGCCTCGCTCAGCCGGGTCTGGCCCACACGAAAACGCATCTGGCTCAGGCGTGAGCCGGTGCGAGCCAGAATGGGGAACGTGCGCGGCGACACTTCGAGATAGAGCGGCCCCTTGTAGCCTGCCGGGACGACATCAAAGGAGCGGGCGTGATCGAAGATGACCCGAGTGAAGATATCGAGCCGGCCGGTCGAGCTTTTCGGATTGGCCGCAGCCGAGACCTCGCCGGGCAGATCAAGCGCTTCGAGCAATGGCACCAGATAGACGCAGCCGCGTTCGAGCACGGCGCCTTCGCGCAAATCGATCTCGTGCAGGGTGAGTTCAGCGACGCGCTCTTCCACGGTTGCATTGCGGCCCGGCAGGAAGCTCGAGCGAATGCGAAAGGCTTTTTCGCCCAGTCTCAGGTCCAGCGAGGCGGGTTGAATCTGGTCGTCGTCCAGCAGCCGGTCCGAGGCCAGATGTTTAGCTTCGAACAATGCTTCTATGAGGCGGGCGGAAAAGATGCCCTTTGGCCAGGTTTGCATGAACGGCCCTCTGTCAGCGGATCGTGTTCAGGTCTGGTAGCAACCGCAAAGATTGACGCCAAGCCCCCAAAGGCATTAGATCACAGGGTGCGCGGCGCGCGCGGTGGTGATTTGGCCGGTCTGATTGCAGCCACCTAAAACAATTTGCTAAAGCGACCTTAACCGGCCGGAAGGCCGGTTTTGTTTTTTGGAAAGGACCTTTCGTCATGGCACGATCGGACAATCCCTTGAGGGACCTCAGCAAGCGCGGGGCGCAGACGCAAATGGTGCATGGCGGCCAGGACCGGAGCCCGTTCGGCGAGACGTCCGAAGCGATCTACATGACGTCCGGGTTTTCGTATGCGGATTCGGCTCGAGCCGAGGCCCGGTTTACCGGCGATGAACCGGGACACATCTATTCGCGCTTTTCCAATCCAACCGTCGATATGTTTCAAAAGCGCATGGCGCTGCTCGAGGGTGCTGCCGCAGCGCGGGCAACGGCCAGTGGCATGGCAGCGGTCACCACCGCGCTGATGGCGCAGGTCCGGGCCGGAGACCATGTGGTCGCGTCGCGTGCATTGTTCGGCGGATGCCGGTTCGTGGTGGAGGATTATCTGCCGCGCTGGGGCGTTGACAGCACGCTGGTCGATGGGAGCGATCCGGAGAATTTCGCCAAAGCCATGCGGCCCAACACCAAGCTGGTCTTTCTCGAAACGCCAACCAATCCGACGCTCGAACTCGTCGACATCGAGGCGGTTGCCGAGATCGCACACGCGCACGGCGCAGTGCTGGTGGTCGACAACGTGTTCGCGACGCCACTGTGGCAGAAGCCGCTCGAACTCGGCGCCGATCTGGTCGTCTATTCGGCCACAAAACATATCGATGGGCAGGGCCGGGCTCTGGCGGGGATTATTCTCGGGTCCGAGGAACTGATCGGGGGTGACGTGCACACGATCATCCGGCAGACCGGGCCCTCGATCTCACCGTTCAATGCCTGGATCATGCTCAAGGGCCTGGAAACGATCGATCTACGGGTGCGCCGGATGACGGAAAGCGCGGCGAGGATCGCGGACTTTCTCGCGGATCACCCAAAGGTTTCGCGCCTTTACTACCCGCATCACCGCTCGCATCCGCAATACGATCTGGCCAAACGGCAGATGGGTGCGGGTTCGACAATGGTGGCGTTCGAGGTTGATGGCGGACAGGACAAGGCCTTCACGGTCGCGGATAATCTCGCCATCGTTCTGACTTCGAACAATCTGGGCGATGCCAAATCGATCGTCTCGCATCCGGCAACGACAACGCATCAGCGTTTTACAGACGAGGTTCGAGAAGAACTTGGGATCAGCCGGGGTTTGCTGCGCCTGTCCGTCGGGCTGGAAGATGCGGACGATCTGATTGCCGATCTCGGTTTCGCGCTCGATCAGGTCTGATCGCGGTTCATCGCCGCGAAGACCTGCCGGGCCCGAAACATGCGGCTGACACCGGTGAAGAATGTCGCGGCGGCAAAGATCACTGCCGCCCAGACATAAGAGGCGGGCCAGATCAGGATGATCAGCATGAAAACGATGGTTTCGGTTCCTTCCATTAGCCCGTCGGTGAAATAGAAGTTTTTCTGACCGCGTAGATCGGTTGTCAGCCTGTTGCGTTCGGCAAGAATGGCGTAACCGAGAAAAGTCGCGCCGTTGAAATAGAAGCTGAGGAGCAGGATCGCGGTAGCGACGGCATTGGCGGACGGATCGGCAATCGCAAAGGCAAGCGGCACCGAGCCATAGAACAGAAAGTCCGCGACGATATCAAAATAGCCGCCAAAGTCGGTTTTTTGCGTCGCCCTCGCCACGGCGCCATCCAGCCCATCGGCCAAACGGGAGGCGATGACCAGCAACAGTCCAAACCCGAATTGCTGAAAGGCGATGGCGAGCGCGGCGAGCAGACTGAAGGTCAATCCGGCTCCGGTCACCATATTGGCGGTGACGCCGCGCCCGGCAAGCTTGCGGCCGATATGATTGAGCGGCGGGTCGATGAAGGTGCGGGCCAGACCGTCGAGCATGCAAATCTCCCGAAGTATGTGCAGCCCTTTTAGCAGATTGCGGGTGGAAATGGCTTCACTTGCATCGCAAAGGTCGGTGAACAGGTGACAGGATGCGGCTTGCCGCAAGGGCCGAAGCAGGGCATTTTGCCGGCAATGGTTTGCAGTTTCGGCCTGGGGCACGCCTGAATGGGCTTTCGCACAATCCTGACGATCATCGGCGCGCTGTTGGCGACGCTGGGCGTGACCATGCTTATCCCGGCGATGATCGACGCGTTGGCGGGCAATGACGATTGGCGGGTGTTTTTCGCCTGTTCGCTGATCACGACCCTTTTTGGAGCCGGGCTCTGGGCCTCGTCGTCAGGTCATGTCGAACCGCTCAGCCTCAGGCAGGCGTTTTTGCTGACCACGCTGGTCTGGATTGTTCTGACGCTCTTCAGCGCCCTGCCCTTCATGTGGTCGGATCTGCACGCCTCGTTCACAGATGCAGTTTTCGAGAGCATTTCGGGCTTCACAACGACTGGTTCGACCGTGCTTGTAGGGCTGGACAACATGCCGCCCGGCATCCTGATGTGGCGTGCCATTCTGCAATGGCTGGGTGGGCTTGGCATCGTGGTGATGTCGATTGCCGTGTTGCCAATGCTGTCGGTTGGCGGCATGCAGATGTTCAAGGCGGAAGCGTTTGAAACTCCGGACAAGATTCTGCCGCGCGCCGCAAACATTGCCGGCGGTATGGTGGCGATCTATTCGATCCTGACCCTCGTCTGCGCCCTGCTCTACTGGATGTCTGGCATGAGCCTGTTCGACGCCGTCGCGCACTCAATGACGACGCTGGCGACGGGCGGCTATTCAACCAAGGACGCCTCGCTCGGCGCTTATGAATCGCATGCGATCGAATATATCGCCGTTGTCTTCATGATCCTCGGGGCAACGCCATTTGCCCTGTTTCTGGCGGCGACTGCCGGGCAGGTTTCGCGGCTCTGGAAAGACTCGCAGTTGCGCGCCTTTCTCGGGCTGATCGCGCTTGGAACCGCGTTGGCCTTCTGGATGCAGACATCGGCCAATCTGCACCATGGCGAAGAGGCCTTCCGGCACGCCATCTTTTCGGTGGTTTCGGTGATGACCGGCACCGGGTTCGGCAACGCGGACTACAATGCCTGGGGGCCGGCGCCGGTTGCTCTGTTTTTCATCCTCACCTTTCTGGGCGGTTGTACCGGTTCGACCTCGTGCGGCATCAAGGTGTTCCGCTTCCAGGTACTGGCCAAGGATCTCGCACAGCACGTCAGCCGAGTGCTGATGCCGTCGCGCGTCTATATCAAACGCTTCAATGGTATGCCGCTGACCGATGACGTATCGCGTTCGGTGCAGGCCTTCGTGTTCCTCTATATCGTCTGCTTTCTCATCGAAGCCGTGCTATTGGGGCTTGCAGGGCTCGATCCGGTCACGGCGCTATCAGGTGCCGCCACGACGATTTCAAACGTTGGACCGGGGCTCGGTCCGATCATCGGGCCGGCGGGCAATTTCGCTCCGCTGAGCGATTTCGTGAAATGGGTGATGAGCGTTTCGATGCTGGTCGGGCGGCTCGAAGTGCTGGTCGTTCTGGTGCTGCTGTCGCCGCGCTTCTGGCGGGGCTGAACGTCGCTTTTGAAACAACGTGCCAGGGCCGGCAAAGAGGCTATTCTGCAGGATGGGCGGGCGTGGCCGGTTCGTCCAGATGGGCGCCACCGATCATCTCGCGGAATGTGGGTGCGCGTTTGGTCATGAACAGCCAGCGCACCAAAGCAGCGATATCGGCGCCAACCCCGATGAAGGCCGGCACGAGGAAAAGGACCAAAAGCGTCGCCAGCCCAAGGCCAAAGACAATGGTGATGGCCATCGGGACGAGGAACTGGGCCTGAAGGCTCTTCTCGAACAGAAGCGGGATCAGTCCGCCGATCGTCGTGAGGCTGGTCAGCAAAACCGCTCTTAGCCTGTCGCGTGCGGCGCCAGTCGCCGCTTCGCGCAGCCCCTCGCCCATTTCGCGCCGCTGGAGCATGCGCGAAATCAGGACGATGGAATCGTTGACCAGAATTCCCGAGAGGCCGAGCAGCCCCATCAGGGAAATCGAGGTCAGATCGAAACCGAGGAAGAAGTGGCCCCAAATGGCACCGACAACGCCAAAAGGAATGATCAGCATGACCGCGATCGGCAGGAACCATGAGCCGAATGACCAGGAAATGACGACGTACATCAGTGCGACGGCAATTATGGCGCCGATGGTCAGGTCGCTCCAGAGCTGGGAGAAATCGCGGCGCTCGCCGGCCAGATCATAACTCGTGCCGTATTTGGACATGATGGCGGGCAAATAGTCGCTTTCGAGCCGCGACAGTACGTCGTCGGCGGTTGTGACCTGATCGTCAACATCGGCCTGGACGTCGACCACCGTACGCCCATCCTCGCGATTGATGCGGGAAAAGACTTCCCGTTCCGAGAAGGTGACAACGGAGGAAAGCGGCACATAGGTGCCGGAGCTGGCCCTGACCCAGAGATCACGCAGGGCGGAAGAGCCGGCCAGATCGGAATTGCGTTTGAGGATGATGGCGATTTCGTCGTTGTTCGACGCGATCGTGTCGACCGTTCGTCCTTCGAAGGCATCACGGATCTGCGTTCCGAGGCTGGCCAGGGTGAACCCGAGCGCGGTGCCGCGGGGTGTCAGGTGCATGGCCACTTCGGGCGAACCGTAACTGAGCGTGTCGGAGACGGCATTGACCCCTGCAAAGCCCTCCAACACGCCCTGCAGGTCTTCGGAGGCGGCCTTGAGGGTTGCTACGTCGGCCCCGGTCAACTGGATGTCGATGGCGCGGCCGCCGGGTCCGCCGCGCTGTTCGCGCACGGTGATTGATTGTACGCCGGCGACTTTGGGCAGTGCCTGGCGGATGGCCTGGGTGAATTCGGGGGTCCTGACGGATCGGGTTTCGCTCGGCGTCAGGTAGACATTGATCGAGGTCCCGCCGTTTTCGAGGTCGAGCGTCGCGTAAGTTGTCTGAACAAGGGGGTGGTCCGGCGCAAGTTCGTCGTCCACTTTGGTGATCGCCTGTTCGATGTCGCCGACGATCCCCGCCATTTTGTCCTGCGGCGTTCCGGGCTGGAAGGTGGCGTAGATACGGAAGGAGTCGCTCTCAGCGGAGGGAAAGAAGGCGAAGCCCAGCTTGCCCGCGCTGATCAGGGCAAAGCCCAGAATGGTCACCGCCAGGGCAATGGCGATTGTCGCATAGCGCCAGGAAAAGCTGAGACGGCTGAGGGCACCGAAGATCCGGTCTCGGAAGAAATCGAACCCGGCATCGAAGTTGCGGCGGAACCAGCCCGGCGCGCGGCGCTTTTGCGGCAGCGAATGGGCCAGATGGCCGGGCAGGATCAGGAAGCACTCGATGGAGCTTGCCGTCAGCACGGCCAGCACCACCAGCGGTAGCGGCGACATGATCTGGCCGATGAATTCGCGCACCGCAAGGATGGGGCCAAAGGCTGCCATCGTCGTCAGGCTCGCCGCAATCACGGGTATGAACATGCGCCCCGCGCCGGCCAGCGCGGCATTTGTGGGGCTGTCGCCCTGTGCGTAATGCGTTGCCGTGTGTTCGCCCACGACGATGGCGTCATCGACGATGATACCAAGGGTCATCATCATGGCGAACATGGAGATCATGTTGATCGACTGACCTGTCAGATACATGACGCCGAGCGTTGCGGCGATCGAGACCGGGATGCCGGCCGCGACCCAAATGGCGATCCGCCAGTCGAGGAACAGAAAGAGGATCACCAGAACCAGAACGAGGCCGGATGTGCCGTTGTTGATCAGAAGCGAAAGCCGGTCGTTGATCTGCTGCGCGGCGGCATCGAAAACCTGAACGTTGAGCGTGGACGGCAGCGTGGGTTTGACCTTGGCGACATAGTCGCGAATGATGTCATAGGTGGTCACGCTGTCGGCGGTGGCCGAGCGGGACACGGTCAGCCGGATGGCCGGTTCCCCGCGCATGAAGCCGAGCGTTGTGTTATCGTTGAACCCGTCTGTGACCGTCGCGACGTCACCCAGCGTGAGCACCTCGCCCGTCGGCAGGCTCTTGATTTCGGTGGCCTTGATGTCCTGCGGTGTCAGGTCTGGCGCGACCGCGCGGATCTGCGCCTCGAACGAACCGGACAGGGTGCCCGACGGGCGGTCCGCCAGATTGGGAGACAATGCCGTTGCGATGGAGTCGAGGGTCAGATCGAGCTGCCGCAGCTTGGATTCGTCCACCGAAATCGTGATTTCGCGGTCACGATAGCCACTCATGGAGACCTGATCGACACCGGCATCGAGCAGGCCGTCACGGATTTCGCGGGCAAAATTGCGTAATGCGTTTTCAGGATAGGGGCCGGAAATGCCGATCGAAGCGACCGGATCGAAGAACTTCTGACGCGTGACGACCGGGGCGTCAGCACTTTCGGGCAGATTGGGGATCGCATCGATTGCCGACTGGACCCGGTTCTCCGCGTCGCGCATGTCGACATTGCGCTCGAAGCTAAGGTTGATCGTGCCCCGCCCTTCCGACGCGTTGGAAGACAAGGACCGCACGCCGTCGAGGAACCGCACGGTCGGTTCGATCACCTGCAGCAGGTTTTTCTCGATGTCGTCGGCACTGGCACCGCTCCAGGAGAGTGAAATGCGGATGTAATTGGGGTTGGTGTCTGGCAGCAATTGCCGGTTCAGACCGAGAATGCCCCAGGCCCCAAAGATGACCAGCAGGATCATCAGCAGATTGGCCGCATTGCGATGCGTGACAAACCCCCGGAGGAAAGCGTTGGTCCGGTCCCTGTCAGCCATTTCAGCCGCCTCCGGGACCACCCGGCGGGGGCCCACCTGGTGGCGGTCCGCCGGGCGGCGGCCCACCGGCCGGGAAACCGTCGCCGCGCCCGCCGAACTTCGGCTCTTCGCCTTCGATCGCGATGCGCACGCCATCGCCCGCCTGCGCCAGGCGGGTGGTGATGATGCGGTCTTCGGAGCCGACCTCCGCCCGGACAATCACGTCACCGTCCTGCCGGGCGAGCAGGGTCGCGTCAACGCGCTGCATTTGTCCATCGACGGCGCGATAGAAATGATTGTCGTCGTAAATCGCGGTTTCGGGCAGAACCAGCACGTTCTCATAGGTCGTGCCGGGCAATTGCACCGAAACGAAAGTGCCCGGGCGGATGAGCGAATTGGCGGCATCATCGAGACGCGCGTAAAGTTCGACACCGCCCAGTTGCGGGTCGATTTCGGCGCCCGTGCGCGTGACTGTTCCGGAGAGCGTTTGCGGATCGCCGGCGATATCCCAGGTCACGGTGACCGGGCGGCCGATCAGATCGGCACCCGCCACCTGCCCGAACGCCTTTTCGGATAGGGTGAACCGCACCTCGAGATTGTCGGCCTCGTATAGCGTCGCGAGGGCTTCATTCTGACCGGCAATGGCACCGGCAGTCGCCGACGCATCGGTGACGATGGCATCAAAAGGCGCCGTGATCGTCGTTGCGGCGAGCGTTCGCTCGGCCTGCGATACCGCTCGTTGCGCCCGATCGATCTCGGCGTTACGCCGGTCGATGGCGGTTTGCTGAAGAGCCAGATTGCTTTCGGCCTGTCTCAGCGCCTGTTCGCGCTGCGAAACCACAAGTTTGCGGGCATCGAGTTCCTTGTCGGTCAGGGAGCCGCGATCGACCAGAGACTGGGCGCGGCCCAGATCAGCCTGAGCCACATCGTACTGATCGCGGGCAAACTTAACGTTGGCCTGCTGCAGATCAAGCTGTTCCCGGGTTTCCTGCAAGCTGAGTTCGGCACTTGCCAGATCGTCCTGCGCGTTGGACAGGGCCAGCTGATAGTCGAACGGGTCGATCTGCACCAGGATCTCGCCAGTGGTGACCCTGGCACCGGGGCGCAGGTTTTGCGACACGCTCTTGATTTCGCCGGCGGCCTGAGCTCGCAATTGCAGGGTGTTGGCGGCCGTCACCTCGCCGAAACTTCTGATCATCGGTGTCGTGTCGACATAGGCGGCATCGACAACCGCGACCGTGAAACTGCGCTCGAAACTGCCACGCGACACGGGTTCGGGGCGCGACGCGAACAAGCTTGCGGCGCCAAATCCGGCAGCCGCCAGTATGCCAAAGGCAACAAGAATGCGCACAAACGCGCCAACGATGCCAAACCGCCGGCGCGGTTTGGTCATGGCCATTTCCTGCAAATCATCCGTCAGATTATTGCGCTGGTCCACGCCTCAATTCCCGAATGGCCAGTGGCAAGGCAAATCTATACCCAAAATGGTATCCGTAAGGCGTTCGCCGGACAAATGAAAGATTGGAAAGGTAGGTTTGGCGGCAGTGGAAGGGCAGGTCAGTTTTTGGATTCAAACTGGTGCGGGTTGAAGTGATAGGCGGTTGAGCAGAATTCGCACACGACCTCGATCTGACCCTCTACCGCCATTTCGGCACGCTCTTCAGAATTGAAGCTTTCCGCCAGCATCGCTTCGATCCGGTCGGCCGAGCAGCGGCACCGTTCTTCGAGTGGCTGGGGCGCAAAAACGCGCACGCCGCGCTCATGGAACAAGCGGAACAGGAGCCGTTCCGCCGACAGGCCGGGATCGACCATTTCGGCGTCGGACAGGGTAGAAAAGAGCGCCTTGGCCTCCGACCAGCGATCAAGCTCCGAATAGTGCGGGTCGGCCATGTCGGGATTGTCGAAGTCGCCGTCACCCGGTAAGTCCGGGAAGACGTGTTCTCCGGCCTTTGGGAAGAATTGCAGCAGCAGGCCCCCCGCGCGCCAATGGGTGCGGGTAGAGCCTTTTTCAGCATGTTCGGCAACCGCGAGCCGGACCTCGGTCGGGATCTGTTCGGATTGCATGAAATAATGGCGTGCCGCTTCTTCAAGCCCGATCCCGTCGAGTTTGACGATGCCCTGATAGCGGTCGGTGTGCACGCCCTGATCGATCGTCATGGCCAAATGGCCATTGCCGAGGAGCGTGCCGGCATCAAGGGTTTTGGCGGCGATGGCCTTGTTGATTGCGGCGCGATCAAATCTCGCATAGCCGCGCATGCCGTCGGGTGCGTCGAAATCGACGACGATCATGTCAATCGGGCCGTCGGTCTGGGTCTGGAGAATGAAACGGCCATCGAACTTGAGCGACGAACCGATCAGCGCCGCAAGCGTGGTCGCCTCGGCAAGCAGACGGGCGACGGGATCGGGGTAATTATGGCGGGATAGGATCAGATCGATCGAATTGGCCAGGCGCACCGAGCGGCCCCGGCAGTCGAGTTCGTCGAGCGTGAACGGTACAACGACATCATCGCCGCTTTCGGCGCGATCGAGACCGAACTGGGAAAGGTCGGCCTTAGCCATCAGATTTCGTCCCAACCGAAGCACCAGGCCAGTACGCCCTTTTGCGCGTGCAGGCGGTTTTCGGCTTCATCAAACACCACCGATTGCGGGCCATCCATCACATCGCTCGTGACTTCGTCGCCACGATGGGCCGGAAGACAATGCATGAACAGCGCCTTGCTGTTCGCCGCGCTCATCATTGCCTTGTCGACCCGGTAGGGTTTGAGAATGCGGCGGCGCTCGTTGACATCGCTGTCGCCCATCGAGACCCAGGTGTCGGTAATCACCAGATCGGCGCCGTCAACGGCGGCCCGCGGGTCGTCGATCAATTCGACCTTGCCGCCGGCCGCGGCGATGTCGGACAGCATGCCCTGATCCGGGCCATATTCTTTCGGCGCGGAAATGTTGAGCTTTCCACCCAAGACAGTCACGGCATGCACCCATGACACCATCACATTATTGGCGTCGCCGACCCAGGCGACCTTTGCGTCGTTGATCGGGCCGCGATGCTCTTCGAAGGTCTGAATGTCAGCCAGGATCTGGCAAGGGTGGGAGACGCGGGTCAGCCCGTTGATCACGGGGATGGTCGCGGCGCCAGCCAGTTCAAGCAGGTCATCGTGGCTGAGAATGCGGATCATGATGGCATCCACATAGCGCGACATGACGCGGGCCGTGTCTGCGATTGTCTCTTCGCGCGACAATTGCATTTCCTTGCCGGTCAGCATGATGGTTTCGCCGCCGAGCTGGCGCATGCCGACGTCGAACGAAACGCGCGTGCGGGTGCTCTCGCGCTCAAAGATCATGGCCAGAACCTTGTCCTTGAGTAGCTGCGGGTGCTCGCCCTCTTTCAGAAGCTGTTTGAGGCGCAGGGACATATCGAGGATCTTGCGCAGAGTTGTTGCGTCGTGATCCTTGATGTCGAGGAAATGCCGGATGGATTGGGCGGAGGCCATGTGCCCTCCCTTGGTGGCCGAGCGGGTCAGGCTCAGCTTTGTTGTTCGTTGCGATAGTCTTCGAATGCGGCTGTGAGCCGTTCGAAGCCCTCATCGATTTCGTCTTTGGTGATGATCAACGGCGGCAACATGCGCAACACGTTGTCGGATGCGGCAACCGTCAGCAGGTGATGATCGCGCACCCTGGCCACGAGATCCCGGACTGGCGGCGTAACCTTGAGCCCGGCAATCAGGCCCTTGCCACGCACCTCGACGACGAGGTCTGGGAACTTCTGGGCCATTTGCTGCAGGTGCCAGTGAAAATGTGCCGCGACATCGCGGACATGGTCCAGAAAACCGGGCTTGTCGAATTCATCGAGAACGGCGTTGCCGATGGTGCAGGCCAGCGGATTGCCGCCATAGGTCGAGCCGTGCGTGCCCGGCACCATGGACTTGGCCACCTCACCACGCGCAAGGCAGGCCCCGAGCGGAAAGCCGCCACCGATCGCCTTGGCTGAGCAGAGGATATCTGGTTCGATCCCGGCCCATTCATAGGCAAAGAATTTGCCGGTGCGGCCGAAACCACACTGAATTTCATCAAGAATGAGGAGCAATCCGTTGTCGTCGCAAAGCTGACGCAGATCCCTGAGGAACTGTTCACTCATCACGGTGATGCCGCCCTCACCCTGCACCGGCTCGACCATGATCGCAGCACTCTTGTCCGACATCTTGGCCTTGACCGCCTCGATATCGTTGGGACGAGCGTGGCGAAATCCAGGGAGCGGCGTACCGAACCCTTCCAGATAGGACGGGTTGCCGCCTGCGGCGATCGTGCCCAGCGTGCGGCCGTGAAAGGAGCCGGTGAAACAGATGATTTCCGTGCGCTCGGGCTGTCCGATCGACCAGAAATGGCGCCTTGCCGTCTTGATCGCGCATTCAACGGCCTCGGCACCCGAATTGGTGAAGAACACTGAATCCGCGAACGTCCGGTCCACCAGCCGCTGCGCGAGACGCTCGCTTTCGGGAATGGTGAAGATGTTCGAGACGTGCCAGACCTTGTCGGCGCCATCCTTGAGAGCCTTGACGAGCGCCGGATGGTGATGGCCAAGCGCCATCACGCCGATGCCGGCGTAGAAATCGAGATATTCCTCACCCTCGGCCGTGAACAATCGCACGCCCTCGCCCCGCTCGAAAGCGATGGGGGAGCGTGCATAGGTTCCAAACAGGGCCGACATGGAATTGGTTCCGGCTATCAGGGGTTGAAGTGGTTTCCGGCACCCGTTTTGCCGGCGCCAAAAACAAAGAACGTGCCGCCGAACGGGGCACGTTCATTCAGCCGCGCATATAGGCCATTGCGGCGAAATCTGTCAATATTTCGGCTCGCCGGTGCCCCATCCTGGTCAAAATCCGAACCGATACAACGGCTTGCGGCGCGCGGGCAAAAAGGCGGTAAAAAGTTGGAGAAACTTGCCTCGCCCGCTTGTCAGAGATTCCACGGCTTTGTTAATGTGGACCCGTTGGGTTTACGAGATTTCGTAGGGCGGACCTCCTCAACATACAAATTGTGGTGTTTTAATCGCTGCCTTGCTTGGCAGCGCGGACAGGGATTCTGTAATGAGCTGGACAGACGAACGCGTTGAACTTCTCAAAAAGCTCTGGATGGAAGGCCTTAGCGCAAGTCAGATTGCGGGTGAACTCGGCGAAGGGGTCACGCGCAACGCGGTGATCGGCAAGGTGCATCGCCTCAAGCTGACCGGCCGGGCAAAACCCGCCACCTCGACGGCGCGCCCACGCGCGGCCAATCGTGCCCCGCGCAGATCGTCCGGCGGCTCAGCGGGCGGTGTGCGGCGGCGGCCAAGCGTGACCACCAATGTGATTGGCGCGACGGCGCTGAAGGCCGAGGTTTCGACGGAAATTCTCAACGAAGTCGATGCTTTGCGGGAGCAGGAATTGTTCATTCCGGTCGAGGAGCGGCTTACGCTGCTGCAATTGACCGAAAAGACCTGCAAATGGCCGATCGGTGACCCGCTGGCAGAGGATTTCTACTTTTGCGGCCGGGACAGCAAGGAAGACGCACCCTACTGCGAGTTTCATTCGCGCAAAGCCTATCATCAGATGGACAAGCGCAAACGCTGAACCGCGCTTTCAGACGTTCGGAATTGAGGCCCGTGGCGCTGAGGCGCTGCGGGCTTTCCTCTATCGGCGAATGATTATTTGGCCGCGAATTGCTCGTCGAACGAGTATCCGGCACCGCGCACCGTGCGGATTGGGTCTTGTTGCCGGCCGCGATTGATGGCCTTGCGCAGACGGCCCACATGCACATCGACTGTGCGCTCATCGACATAGACATCCGAACCCCAGACGCGATCGAGCAATTGCTCACGGGAATAGACGCGCCCCGGATTGCCCATCAGGTGCTCGAGAAGCCGGTACTCGGTCGGGCCGAGCTGCAATTCACGTCCGGCGCGACGGACCCGGTGGCTGATCCGGTCCAGTTCGAGGTCTCCGGCACGCAGCGAGGTCGATACCAGATCGGGATTCGAACGGCGCAACAGGGCTTTGACGCGCGCGGTGAATTCATGCACCGAGAACGGTTTGACGATGTAATCGTCAGCCCCTGTTTGCAGGCCGCGGATACGGTCTTCTTCCTGCCCGCGAGCGGTGAGCATGATAATCGGCACGGCAGCCGTTTCCCGCCGGATGCGCAAGCGTTTGCAGACCTCGATGCCGGATATGCTGGGGAGCATCCAGTCCAATACGATCAGGTCCGGCGTGGATTCACGCGTCAGATCGAGCGCTTCATCGCCAGATTCGGTGCAGGTGACGGAAAAACCTTCTGCTTCCAGATTGTAGCGCAACATCAGCGCGACATCAGGCTCATCTTCCACCAAGAGTATGCGCGCGGTCACGTTTCAATTCCCGGTCATGTCAGGCTGCAATCAGGCGCGGTCGCGACGCAGCTCGATTTCATCGATCAGGTTCTCGCCGGTCTGGATGTAGAAGGCCGCTTCGACGATGTTGGTCGCGTGGTCGCCGGCACGTTCGAGATTCTTTGCACAGAACAGCAGGTGCGTGCAGTCGGTGATGTTGCGCGGGTCTTCCATCATGTAGGTGAGGAATTCGCGGAACAGAGACATGTAAAGCGCGTCGACCTCTTCGTCCTTTTCGCAAATGCGAATGGCGTCATCGATCTCAAGCGCGGTTACGTTCTGCAGCGCAGCGGACACCTGGGTCAGCACCATGTCGGACATGTGCCGGACCCCGGAATAGAGCTGCGGCGAGATGTGCTGATCGGAAATCTGCAGGGTGCGGCGGGCGATGCTTTTGGCCATGTCGCCGATCCGCTCAAGATCTGTGGCGACATGGATCGAGGCCACGATGCGCCTGAGGTCGGAGGCCATCGGCTGACGGCGGGCGATCATCGAGACCGCCATTTCGTCGAGGCCGCGCTGCTTGTCGTCGATGTCCTTGTCGTTCTGAATCACGATCTGCGCGAGATCGTGATCGACGCGCACCAGCGCGCTTGTCGCTTCGCTGATGGCCTGTTCGACCATGCCGCCCATCTCGGTGATGTGGCGGGTCAGGTGCGTGAGTTCCTCTTCATAGGAGCTCACAATATGTTCGGATCTTGCTTGAACCATTTGATTTTCTCTTGATGAGATGCGGCGGCGATCAGCCAAAGCGGCCGGTGATGTAGTCTTGAGTCTTCTGCTCTTTGGGATTGGTGAATATCTGTTCGGTATCACCGGTCTCAATGAGTTTGCCGAGATGGAAAAAGGCCGTCTTCTGGCTGACACGGGCGGCCTGTTGCATGGAGTGAGTCACAATCACGATAGTGAAGTTTTCCCTCAATTCGTCGATGAGTTCCTCGATGATGGCAGTCGCGATCGGGTCGAGTGCCGAACAGGGTTCGTCCATCAACAGAACCTCGGGCCTCGTGGCAATCGCACGGGCAATGCACAAGCGCTGCTGCTGCCCGCCGCTGAGGCCGGTGCCCGGCTGATCGAGCCGGTCCTTGACCTCTTCGAACAGGCCCGCCCGCTGCAACGAGCTCACGACAATCTCATCAAGCTCGGCCTTGTTCTTGGTCATGCCGTGAATACGCGGACCATAAGCCACGTTCTGGTAGATCGTTTTGGGGAACGGATTAGGCTTCTGGAATACCATGCCGACACGTGCGCGCAGTTCGACCACATCCAGGTCGGGGCGATTGATATCTTCCCCATCCAGTTCGACCACGCCGGACACACGGCAGCCGTCGATTGTGTCGTTCATGCGGTTGATGCAGCGCAGAAACGTCGATTTGCCGCAACCGGACGGACCGATGAACGATGTCACCGAGCGATCGGGAATATCGATCGACACGTCAAACATGGCCTGTTTTTCACCATAGAACACGCTGACGTCGCGGGTCGAAACACGAATCCGCTTGCCGGGATCAGAGGTGCCCGGCGCCGGAGTGCTCTTTGCCGTTTCTGCCGTTTTGTCTTGAACAATGTCCATTGGTTTAGCCTCTTGGCGATCTGTTTGGCGGTCTTTGACTTGAGTGGTCACCGGCGTTTTTCCAGTCGGGTTCTGAGAACGATGGCGATGGCATTGAGCACGATCATCAGTCCCAATAGCACAATAATGGCGGCCGATGTTCTTGCTTCGAAGAAGTGGCGGTTCTCATTGGCCTGCCACAGGTAAATCTGAACCGGCAACGCCGTCGCTGAATCGAGCGGTGACGCGGGAATGTTGGCGATAAAGGCGTTCATTCCGATGAGCAGCAACGGTGCGGTTTCGCCCAGGGCCTGCGCCACACCAATAATGGTGGCGGTCAGAATGCCCGGGAAGGTGAGTGGCAGCACATGGTGGAAGACGGTCTGGTTGCGTGATGCGCCAAGTCCAAGCGCCGCCTGGCGCAGGGATGGCGGTACCGCGCGCAGGGAGGAGCGCGTGGCGATAATGATTGTTGGAAGTGTCATCAGGGTCAAAACCAGACCACCGACGAGCGGCGCTGAGCGCGGCAGGCCAAAATAGTTGATGAACACCGCCGCGCCAAGCAGACCGAACACGATGGACGGAACGGCGGCAAGGTTGTTGATGTTGACCTCGATCAGGTCGGTCCAGCGGTTCTTGGGCGCAAATTCCTCGAGATAGACGGCGCTGGCCACCCCGATGGGCACGGCCAGAACGATCACCACCATCATCATGTAGAGCGAGCCCATGAAGGCACCGGCCAGGCCCGCCGAGGCAGGTGCTGAACGCGAATCCACATTGGTGAAGATATGTGTGGCGAAATCGAATGTGATGTCGCCGTCCGCCAGAAGCTGATCGGCCAGATCGCGCGAGCTGCGCGACAATTGCTGGCGTTCATCGGGCAGGTCCCGGGCTAGTTTGCCTTTGACCCAATTATCGGCGTCAGCGGACGCCAGCAGAGTAACCGGAACGGTCTGACCCAGCAATGAAGGGTCTTCGACATACATGTCGCGCAGTTTGAAGCGCGCCGAGCTGGTGATTATCGCAAGAATATCGCGCTTTTCAGCGTCGGTATCTGGCGCGACATCACGCACGGTCTGCTCGACGATCGCGTTCCAGTTGGAAAGCGTAACCTGTCGCTGCCAGGCCAGATCCTGTTGCCGGTAATCTGCATCTGATTGTCCGGCCTCCTGGACGGGCCGGGGGCCACCCTTGATGATGTCGGGATCGAAATAGACCTGGGTATGCAGATTTGCCTGCCAAAACGCCGGCAGGCCCTTGGTGAGCATGATGGAGAACAGGATCGCGACAAATCCCAGAGCCACGAGAATGGCCACCAGCCCCATGGACTTGAAAATGGTTTCCTGGCGGTGTCGCCGGCCGAGACTCTGGTGAACCAGTTCACGAACGTTTTTGCCGGACGGCAGAGCTTCGCCGGATGCGGTAATGTCTGACATGGCTATTCGTACTGCTCCCGGAATCTGCGAACGATGTAGAGGGCAACCACGTTCAGCAACAATGTCATCGCGAACAGGGTCAGGCCCAAGGCAAACGCCACCAGCGATTGCGGGCTTGTGAAGTCGGCATCACCGGTCAGCTGATTGACGATGGTCACTGTGACCGTCGATACCGGTTCAGCGGGGTTGAGACGCAGGACCGGGCTGTTGCCGGCGGCAAGCACCACGATCATGGTTTCACCGATCGCGCGGCTGGTCGCCAGAAGTACGGCGCCGACAATGCCCGGCAGCGCGGCCGGCACAAGCACGTTGACGATGGTCTCGGATTTGGTGGCACCGAGGCCAAGCGAGCCGTCGCGCATGGCGTTGGGGACCTGGTGCAGAATGTCTTCGGACAGCGAGGAGATGAAGGGAATGATCATGATCCCCATCACCACGCCAGCCGTCAGAGCACTGGTTGCGCGGATATCAATGCCGATCAGATCGCCCGCAGATGACAGGAAGGGACCAACCGTCACCAGAGCAAAAAAGCCATAGACGATGGTCGGGATGCCCGCGAGCACTTCGATGATCGGTTTCACGACGTTGCGGACACGATAATCGGCATATTGCGAAAGGTAGATGGCCGACATCAGCCCCACGGGAATGGCCACGAGCATGGCAATGCCCGACACCATGATCGTGCCCCAGAGCAGCGGAAGCAGACCATACTCACCCACTGCATCAGAGCCGGTGCTCTGGAAGCGCGGGTTCCATGATGTCCCGAAGAAGAAATCGAGCGGCTGGACGAAGCTGAAGAATTGCAGCGCGTCAGCGATGAGCGACAGCGCGATGCCCAGCGTCGTCAGAATGGCGATGGCCGAGCAGGCAATGAGGCCGATGCGGATCGCCAGTTCAACCTCGTTGCGGGCGCGGAAACGCTTCGCGATGCGGCTGCGCGCCCAGAGCAGACCCAAAAGACCCATTCCAGCGGCGGCGGCCAGAACCCCAAGCGTGATCAGGGTGCGGAACTGGTTGTAGGCCTCGGCGGCCTTGGCTTCGACCGGATCGGCCTGGCCAACCACGCCAAATCCGCTGGCAATCGATTTGACGCGCTGGATCGCGCTGGTCACCTCGCCCTGTGCCAGGGAAGAGGTTTCAGGCGGCAGCTGCGAAATGATGTAATTGTCGGAGGCGGACCTGGCGAAAAGAGCCCAGAGCCCAAACACGACCAGCGCCGGCAAAAGCGCCCAGATGGCAACGAAGGCGCCGTGATAGACCGGCCGCGAATGCATGCTTTCGCCTTCGGCTGCGGCAAGCTTTTTGCTGCGAGACCAACCCATCTGGTAGGAAAGACCGAGCAAAACCAGGAGCAGCGCGGCGATAAACAATGCGTTCATGATCTTGCCCCTGTTGCGCCACGCGATTTGAAAGAAGCGGCGTCATTTATCGGTTTTGCTGCAGGGCCCCGGCCGATGGCCGGGACCCCGGGAATTGTGCGTCAGAAGGCCGATTACGGCTGGTACTGAACGCCGTTGTTGAAGTTGTCCAGCTGCGAGGCGAGGAAGTCGCTGGAAGCAGGAACCAGGCCGGCTTCTTCAAGCGTTCCGCCCTGGCCGGCCATTTCGTCCGACAGGAAGAAGGCAACATATTCGCTGATGCCCGGGACCACGCCAATGTGCTCACCCTTGACGTAGAACTGCAGCGGGCGGGAGACCGGATAGTCGCCGGCAGCGATGGATTCCAGCGTCGGCACGATGCCGTTGACGGTGGCAACCTTGAGCGTGTCGCGGTTGTTCTCGTAGAAGCTCAGGCCGAACACGCCGACCGCAGCAGGGTTGGCCTGCAGACGGGCGAGAGTTTCGGTGTAGTCGCCGGAGATTTCAACGACCACGTCCTGACGCAGGGTCAGGCAAGCGGCTTCCATGTCGTCGTCGGACATTTCAGGCAGACCGGCAGCTTCACAACCGTCTTCAAGAACGTTGTTGTCGAACACTTCACGGGTGCCGTGATTGGTGCCCGGAACGGCAACGAAGATTTCCTGATCCGGAAGGGAGGGATCAATTTGGTTCCAGTTGGTGTAGGGATTGTCGACCATTGCGCCATCGACCGGAACCTTGGCCGCGATGGCCTTGTAGATGTATTCCGGGGTCAGAGCGAAGTCGCCCTCATTGATGCCCGTCGCGAAGACGATGCCATCGTAACCAAAGACGATTTCACGGATATCCATGACACCGTTGGTGTGGCAGGCGTCGAGTTCGGATTGCTTCATCTTGGACGACGAATTGGCGATATCGATCGTGTCTTCGCCGACACCTTCACAAACGAGACGCTTGCCGGTGCCCGAACCGCCGCTGGCAACGTTGGGCGGATTGAATTCGGGGAACGCATTGCCGAATTCTTCGGCAACGATCGAAGCAAACGGCAGAACGGTGGAGGAACCGGCGATCTGGATGGTGTCGCGAGCCTGAGCCGGCGCCGTGGCGGCGACGAGCGAGGTGGCGAGCAAACCAATGGCGGCACCTTTGAGAAGTGCGGATTTCATGGAAGTCTCCCTTTCAGAGATTGGGCCTTGGCCCGTTTTGGCCGCGCGGCGGCGAAACCCTTTTTGCTTCGCAGCAAAACTGCACCCCGCGACGTTGAGCGGGGGCACGCTATGAAACCTGCCTGAAAGGTTTTATGACGGTTTATTGAAACTTATGTGACATGAATTTTGTCATAAAAACAGCTGCTTAAATAGCTGTCTAGCAAGTCCTGTGACCGAAAAGGCGCCGTTTATTAACGCGGCAGGAAGACCGCAACGCGGGTCCCAAGTCCGAGTTTCGACCTGATTGCGAGCTCGCCGCGATGGCGCTGCACGATGTGCTTGACGATGGCGAGACCGAGGCCGGTGCCCTTCTTTTTGCGGCTTGTTTCAGCGTCGACGCGATAGAAACGCTCGGTGAGCCGGGGGACATGTTCTTCCGCGACGCCCGGTCCGTAATCGACGATGGCCACCTCGTATCCGTCAACCGATCCGGACCGTGCCGGTTTGAGCGTCACGTCGATCTTGTGGCCGCTGGCGCCATACTTCACGGCATTTTCGACCAGATTTAGAAAGACCTGATAAAGTTCGTCGTGATCACCGGGCACGCGGGCCTCTTCGGTCTGGTTCTCGAAGGCAATGGTGACGCCCGCATCCTCAGTCTGGGATTGGAGGCCTTCGATGACCTCGTTGACGATTCCACCCAGTTCAGCTTCCCCCGAGGGCTTGAGATGCTGCCGCAACTCGATTCGTGACAGCGACATCAGGTCTTCAATCAGGTTGGACATGCGTTCCGCCTGGGACCGCATGATCAGGAGAAACCGTTCTCGCGCCTCCTCGTCCTTGGCGGCAGGCCCCAGAAGGGTGTCGATAAAGCCGATGACCGAAGTCAGCGGCGTGCGCAATTCGTGACTGGCATTGGCGATGAAGTCGACGCGCATGGTTTCAGTGCGGCGCTGCTCGGTCTGGTTTTCCATGACCACCAGCAACAGATCGCGTTGATGGGGTGGGGCGCCGACCTGAAACGGCGCCACCGCTGCGCGATACCATTGGTGATTGCCGCCGGTCTGTTGGAATTCGGTGGTTTCGGGCAATCGCGTCTGCTGAGCGATCTCGATGGTTTCCTGAAAGGCGGGATGGCGGATGGCGTAGAAGATGGGCTCGCCGACCCCGGCACGCGGGACCAGACCGGACGCGGCAAGATTGCGGTGAATGATGTTGCCGCGCCAGTCGAGAATGAAGCATGGCGCGACCATAGCGTCGGAGATGGCACGCATCACCTCATCTTCCTCGCCCTCGTGACCATCGACGTTAACGAATCCGGCATCCACCGCTCCCGAACGGCGGGCCACGATCATGATCAGGTAGAGAACAAGGACATAAAACGCGGTTTCACCCAGACTCAGACGTCCGAACGCCGCCAGCAGCAGGAGCAGGACGGACGCGGAAGCAAGAACGATGTAGGCGCGCTTGATTTTCATGGATTGCAGAATCCTATCATTTGCACCCGATGGAAAAGGCGTGTCAGTGTCAAGCCCACAGGTTTTTGCGGTTAGAGGCCGCACCAGACAAAGGACAGAATGTTGAATCTCGAAGACGCGATCGCCCAGTTCGATATCGATAACCCCGAACTTCCCGGGGTAATAACGGAGGCGGCATTCAAGTCGGGCGGCTATCCGTTCGAAAAACCCATGAAATCGAAGGCCTATGAGCAGCGGCTACATGCCTTGCAGGTAGAGCTGGTCAAACTGCAAAAGGACATGCTCGCCAGCGGCAAGCGTCTGGTTGTCGTGTTCGAAGGACGCGACGCCGCGGGCAAAGGCGGAACCATCAAGCGCTACGCGCAATATCTCAACCCACGCAATACGCATATTGTTGCACTTCCAAAGCCATCGGACCGCGAGATGCGGCAATGGTATTTCCAGCGCTATGCAGAACAATTGCCGGCCGAGGGCGAAACGGCGCTGTTCGACCGGTCCTGGTACAATCGCGCAGTGGTGGAACCGGTGATGGGATTTTGCACGCCGGCCCAGACCAAGGCGTTCTTGTCCGATGTGCCGCAATTCGAGCAGATGATCGTCGATGACGGAATCATCCTGGTCAAGTTCTGGCTCAACATCGGACAGGCCATGCAGATTGTCAGGTTTCACGCCCGGCGCCATGATCCCTTGAAGGAATGGAAGCTGTCACCGGTCGATCTCAGGGCACTCGGCAAATGGGATGAATATGGCCATGCCCGCAACGAAATGCTCGACAAGAGCGATAACCTGTTCGCGCCGTGGACGGTCATTCGCGCCAACGACAAGAAGCGGGCGCGGCTGGCCGTGATGCGGCATGTGCTCGAACGCATGGACTATGAAGGCAAGGAACTCGATGACAGCACACGCCCCGAACCGGGCCTCGTCATGAGTGCGGAAGAATTCCTGCGGGAAGGCGGCGCCAACAGCTAGGCGAGTTTGGAAAGCGTCGCGAGGGCGCCATATTCCCTCAATGAACTGAGGTGATCGAGAAGTCTGGCGCGGAAGCCCTTGTCAGCAGGCAGATCAGTGCCGAAGGTCTCCTGCACGGACAGAACCGCATCGAGATAAGTCTCAACGTTGCCGGCCGCGCTTGCCGCCATTTCCGCGAAACGTTGCGCCAGCGGATCGCGCACGTCGATGGGATTGCCCGCCTCGTCGGTGCCGGCAACATAGGTCATCCAGGCCGCGACACCGAGCGCCAGCCGATCGTAGGACGCGCCCGCCGCAATGCGCGCGCGAATGGTTCCCAGCAGGCGCTGAGGTAGTTTCTGGCTGCCATCCATGGCGATCTGCCAGGTGCGGTGCCTGAGGGCGGGGTTGAGGAAGCGTTCGAGCAGATCCTCGCGGTAGGCGAAAAGATCCATGTCCGGCACATCAAGCGTCGGCATGATCTCCCAGGTCATCATGGCAGACAGAAAAGCTCTCATTTCCGGGATACTGACGGTTTCAGCGACAGTCTGATGGCCGGCCAGATAGCCGAGATAGGCCAGGCTCGAATGGGGACCATTGAGCATGCGCAGCTTCATTTCCTCAAACGGGGCAACGTCGTCCACCATTTGCACGCCGGCCTTTTCGAAGGCGGGACGGCCCGAAGGAAAACGGTCTTCGATCACCCATTGGCTGAACGGTTCGGTGACAACCGGCCAGGCATCTTCGGCTCCGATCAAGCCCGAGATTTCGGCCCGGTCAGCATCCGTGGTTGCCGGCACGATCCGGTCGACCATGGTCGAGGGGAAGGCCACGTGCTCGGCCACGAAGCGTCCGAGTTCCGGATCACGCAATTGGGCGAACCGGCTCACGATGCGCGCTGTGGTAACGCCATTGGCGGGGAGGTTGTCGCAGGAGAGGATCGTGAATGGGGCCACGCCCGCCTCGCGGCGGCGATGGAGCGCCTCAACCAGCAGGCCCGGCGCGGTATCTGGATTGCCCGAGTTTGCCAGATCATGCAGCACACCGGGATGGCTTTCATCCAATTGGCCGGTTGCCGGGTCGTGGCAATAGCCCTTTTCGGTGACCGTCAGAGTAACGATCCGGGTTGCCAGACTTGTCAGGTGCATCAGAACCTC
Organism: Hyphomicrobiaceae bacterium; assembly: GCA_020638065.1. Taxonomy (GTDB): domain Bacteria; phylum Pseudomonadota; class Alphaproteobacteria; order Rhizobiales; family Devosiaceae; genus JACKJF01. The sequence goes on from JACKJG010000002.1 coordinate 64,579, forward strand.
ATCGCGATCCTCCTCGAGATGTAGAACCGACAGGTCCGCGCCGATGACGCGGCAATGGGTGCCCGAGGCATCGCGCACCGCAAGGGTGAACAATCCATCCTGCGGCGCCAGCGCATCGCGCGTCGCCGGGCTTCTGATGGAAACGCCGACAATGCCCCAGGCCGGGTCTTCGCCGAGGAGATCATCAAGGCATGCGGCCTGATGGGCGCGGTGAAAGGCCCCGATGCCCAGATGGACGATGCCCGGCATCACCTGGCCGCGCTGATAGGCGGGCACGCCGGTTGACGGGGTCAATTGACCCAGGGTTGCGTTCGACAGTCTGGACACCCGGCTCCCTCCACGGCATATGTCGCGCCGCTGGTCTTTTAGCGTGACGGCAGGGAAAGAAAAGAGGCGGGGGAACGCAATGCGCAGGCTCGTCAGCATTGGCGAATGCATGATCGAAATGTCGGGCGGCACCGGCGGCGAATACCGGATGGGATTTGCCGGCGACACGCTCAACGCCGCCTACTACGCCCGCGCCGGGCTCGGCGGCGACTGGCAGGTCGATTATCTGAGCGCGGTTGGCGATGATCTCTATTCCGGCCAAATGCGCAACTTTCTTCAGTCGCGGCGTATCGGCACGGCGCATGTCAAGACCATCCCGGGGAAACGCCCGGGGCTCTATCTGATCCATCAGGCCGACGGCGACCGGCATTTCACCTATTGGCGTGACAGCTCTGCAGCCAGGTTGCTGGCCGACGATCCGGCAGCGCTGGACGCGGGACTGGCGGGTGCAGAACTGGTCTACTTCTCCGGGATTTCACTCGCCATTTTGAGCGAGCCCGCACGCAACAGTCTTTACGAAGCCCTCAAACGCGCGCGCGATGCCGGCGCAAAGATCGCTTTTGACCCGAATGTGCGCCCTGCACTCTGGATGGATATGGAGGCCATGAAGGCCGAAATCGCGCGTGCCGCCACGCATTGCGACTTCGCTTTCCCGACGCTCAGTGATGAAAAGGGCCTCTTTGGCGACGCAGATGCCGAAGCCTGCGCGGCCCGCTATCGGGACTGGGGCGCCGGTGAAGTCGTCGTTCGCAATGGCGCAGCAAATGCGCTTGTCGCTTCTGACGGGGGAGAAGTATCGGTTCCGGCCGAAAAGGTCCCTTATCCGATCGACCCGACAGGTGCGGGCGACAGTTTCAGTGGCGCCTATCTGGCAGCAAGATTGAGCGGATCGACGGCCGAGGCGGCCGCGAAACGCGCCCACAAGGTTGCTTCGATTGTCATCCAGCATCCCGGTGCGCTAGTGCCACTGGATCTTTTCTGAACTAGAACATCTTGCCTTCGCGCTCGGCGATGTAGGCGATCTCCTCAACGGTCGACGTCCGGCCAAGCGCAGCGTTGCGCATGGGAAAGCGTCCGAAGCGCTCGACAACTTCCCTGTGCAACATTTCGAATTTCAGAACGCCTTCGTCACCGAGCCCGGTGAACAGACGTACGGCCTCGTCATGCACCACCAGACTTTCGGAATGCATATAGGGCATGTAGGCGAACATGCGCTTGTCGTGGTCGAGTCCGGTGTCGAGGCCACGCTCGACAAGTTCCTGCGCCAGTACCAGCGCCATCGTGTCGGAGGCAAAGGCGCGTGCATCGCCACGGTAGAACTGGCGCGAAAACTGATCGAGCACGACGATTTCCGCGACCCGCCCCTCAGGGATCGCGCGCCAGGTCCAGGCCTCACCGCGCGCAACCGGCGCATGAGTTTCGAAAAACTGGGCTCTCAGCTTTTCGTCGAACTCCACCTTGCCGCCGAACCAGTCGTCGGATGTGTGTTCTTCGAACCAGAACCTGATGACGTCCTTATACGATTTCATCGTGCATCCCCCTTGGTTGAGGGACGTTGGGGCGGTGTGCGCAGAAATGCAACAGGTGATGCGATTTCGCCTGTCGTGCGGACGAAAGGGCTTGGTTCTAAGCCCGGGTGATATTACCCTCAGATCAGCGCGCATTTTGCGGGCCGGAGACTTCATGCTGGAGATTGCAGCAAACCGTTAGGTTCCTATGATGGAACCAACCACCCCAAGGGTCAGGTTATTTGCCTGAGCCCCTTATGGTTGTGCTGATTTCCGGTTTTCCAGTGAACATTTCCAAATATGAGCAGCGCGTGCTGCATGTTCTCGCCCAGGGCGGGGCAATTCATTTCGTGCGCGATGGATCGCGCATTGTCGACATTACCTGTTACACGCGTGAGGGCTTCGTTTTGAGCGACTGCACGCTGCCGGTCTTCCTCAAACTGAAGAAACGCGGTTTCGTCGTCTCGCAACAAAGCCGCCCCTATCGCATTTCGCGGGCCGGGCGCGAAGCCGTACGCGCGCAGGTGGATAATCGATGAGACCGGCGGGCGTCAGGCTTTCCTGGATCAGGCAGCCGGGCGCATGGCAGGTCAGATGATGATGTCGCTATTCGATATGTCGCCGAGGTCGACACCTTTGATGGTGATGGTCGTGCCGTTCTTGGCAAAACCACACACATCGTTGGTGGCGCTGCCCTTTTCGAAGAAATAGGTCAACGCTGTTGCTTTTGACGTAAAACCGAAATCGCTCAGATCGATGCGATCGAATCCATGTTGGAAATCCTTGATGGTGTCGGTGCCGTCGTTCTTGTCGAAGGCAAACCTGTCGTTGCCGGCCTGTCCGTAAAGGTTGTCGTCGCCGTCGCCTCCTCTCAGAGTGTCGTTGTCATCGCCACCCTTGAGTATGTCGTTGTCAGCGCCGCCCTTGAGGTCGTCCCTGCCGCTTCCGCCCATGAGCGTGTCGTCGCCGCTGCCGCCTTCCAGACCGTCATTGCCGCCTTCGCCTTTCAGCAGATCGATGCCGGCCTTGCCCAAGAGGGTGTCGTTGCCCGTGCCGCCGCGCAATTCGTCGTCGTCATCGCCGCCATCGAGCTGGTCGCTACCACCCTCACCGCGCAATGTATCGTTGCCGGCCTTGCCCAACAATGTGTCGCCGCCCGCGCCACCAAAGAGATCATCGATCCCATCTCCGCCATCAAGGCTGTCGGCACCGTCGTCCCCATGCAACGTATCATTGCCGACCCCGCCAAGAAGTGTGTCATTGCCCGTGCCGCCGTTGAGATCGTCCATCCCGTCTCCGCCATCAAGGCTGTCAGTGCCTTCATCGCCGAACAGAATGTCATCATCGCCGCCGCCATTCAGCTGGTCGGCACCAACGTCACCGTTCAGTTCATCGATCCCCGCTCCGCCCTTGAGGATATCATTGCCACGATCGCCGTTGAGGATGTCATCGTCGGCGTCGCCGAAAAGCTGATCGTCGCCAATGCCGCCGTTCAGAACATCATTGTCGGTTCCCCCATGGAGAATGTCGTCCTGGGCGCCGCCATAGAGCTCATCATTGCCGGCACCGCCGAAGATCTCGTCGTTCCCGGTCTCACCGAAAATGAGGTCGCGGCCATCGAGGCCGTTGATGAGGTCGTTCCAGTATTCGCCGTAATAGAAGTCGTCGGTATTGTTGAGATCGGTCTGGTAGAGATCGGTGGTGAAGCCGAATTCGGCCAGGGTCTGTCCGTTGATCTTCTGCACATTGGTGACACTCATGACCTGGTTCACGTCGGACAGATCGATCCCGGCGGCCGCAGGCACCATGAGAAACGTGTAGATTTCGCCATTGTCCAGGGAACTGAACAGCAGGCCCGTGAAAGTGGCATCAACACCAATGCCGCCGCCGACCGAACTTAGATCGACGGAGATGGTCGCCGAGACGGCATTGGGCCGGTCGTTGACATTGTCCGAACCGAACGCCGTTGAAACGCTCGCAAAGTCGATGCGGATCGGAACGGGGACGTAGTCGGACATTGCGGCGGGGCGGTTGCCGGTCTCCGTGGCGATGAGATTGTCGCCGCCCTCTGCCAGTTCAAACGTGCCGTCATCGTCAATCACACCGACCCATTTGCGCTGAATGCCGCTCAGTTCGGGCAGGCCATCGGTCAGATTGCTATCGACAGTCAACAGGACTTCGCCGGCATAGAAGGATGCGGAACTGTCCAGCAGATGCCACCTGGAATAGTCGATGTCGGCAATTTCCGCTCCGCCCAGCGTTTCGTTGACGATGGCGCTCACATCATCGGCGAAGAAACTCGGCTCGAGCATGTAATAGGTGTCGGTGCCGTCAGTGAAATAGTCGACCGCGACATTGAATGTCCCGATGCCGCCGAGAAAATCGGTGACGCGTTCGCGGATTTCGATCGAACCGGATCGGATTTCGGGCGCGTCCGGGCCGAGACTCACGCCGTCGATCTTGTATTCGACGCCGGTTTCCTGAGATGTCGCCTCTGACCCGACAATGTTCCCACCATTGTCGATGACCCTGAGTTCGACGATCGACAGGTTGCCACTGGCGTCCTTTTTGAGGACTTCGCCCACATAAGTCGTCATTTTGCGTCCCTCCATCCGCTGCTTGGCGGCCTAATCGGATATTTGATCCCGGTATTCGCGTTTGTCCAACATAATCTGGCAGCGGAAATGACAGTCTGACTGGGGCTTGACGCCATGTTTCAGCGATCGCGGGCATCGGTCCACTGGACCGATGCCTTCTTCGCTCTCTTCCGGCCATTCGACCTTAGGTCTCATGGCGTTCTCGCGGGTATCGGTCCACTGGACCGATACCTTCTTCGCTCTCTTCCGGCTATTCGACCTTAGGTCTCATGGCGTTCTCGCGGGTATCGGTCCACTGGACCGATACCTTCTTCGCTCGAACTAATGAAAATCCCTGCTCGGAAACAGCGCCTTGGCCTGATCGCGGGGGTGCATGGCGCGGCGGACCTTCTGGCGGGGGACACGCGGGGCCTCGTCGTTGACCGTTTCGGGCTGGCCGACCACGTCATAATCGGGGTGGCCGAGCAGGGCCAAAGCATCGGACATGTCCTCGACATGGTCGGCGATGAGATGGGTGACGATGCCTTCGCGCTGCAATTTGCCGGTGATGCGCAAAAGCCGCCCGCCAATGACGGCCCGGCGGTATTTCTCATAAATCTTGGGCCAGACGACGACGTTGCAGACGCCGGTCTCGTCCTCGAGAGTGAGAAAGATCACGCCCGAGGCGGTGCCGGGACGCTGGCGGGTGATGACGAGACCGCAAACACTCGTCCGGCGCAAGGGGGCGGTGAGCAGCCGGTCGTGGGGCAGAAGGTTGGGCCATTTGGGGCGCAGAACCTCCATCGGGTGGGCCTTGAGGCTCAGGCGCATGGCCACATAATCCTCGACCACCTGTTCGCCCAGATGCATGGGCGGCAGGGTGACGTCGGGTTCGAAAATCCCCGCCCCGTCGATGGGATTGGAAAAGAGCGGCAGCGGCGCTTCGCCCCTGATCGCCTTGACCTGCCAGAGCGCATCACGGCGGCTTAATTGCATGGACAGGAAAGCGTCGGCCTCGGCCAGCCGTTCGAGCACGCCGGGACCGATGCCGGCGCGGCGCCACAAGCTTTCGGATCAGGATAGCCATTGGCGCGGGCGGCAGTGATCCAGTTGGCGTCCTCTTCCTTGAAGCCCCTTGATCTGGCGAAAACCGAGGCGGATGGCGAGCTTGCCGTCGCCGCGCATTTCAAGGCTGTTGTTCCAGCCTGAATTGTTGACGCAGATCGGTCTGACCTCGATGCCATGGTCGCGGGCGTCGCGGACGATCTGGGCGGGCGCGTAAAGCCCATGGGCTGGGAATTGAGCAGTGCGCAAGCAAAAGCTGCCGGATGGTGGCGCTTGAGAAAGGCCGAGGCATAGGCGAGAAGCGCGAAGCTCGCCGCGTGGCTTTCGGGAAGCCATATTCGCCGAACCCCTCGATCTGGGAGAAGCAGCGCTCGGCAAATTCGGGGCTATAGCCCTTGGAGAGCATGCCGGAGATGAACTTGTCGCGGAAGGTCGAGATGGTGCCCATGCGCTTGAAGGTGGCGAGCGAGCGGCGAAGCCGGTCGGCATCTTCGGCGGAAAAGCCGGCGGCCACGATGGCGATCTGCATCGCCTGTTCCTGAAACAGGGGCACGCTGAGGGTCTTGCCGAGCACGTGTTCGAGTTCGGCGGAGGAAGCTGATCTGCTCTTCGCCGTTGCGGCGTCGGATATAGGATGGACCATGTCGCCCTGGATGGGGCCGGGGCGGATGATGGCGACCTCGATGACGAGATCATAGAAGGTGCGCGGCTTCATGCGGGGCAGAAAATTCATCTGCGCCCGGCTTTCGACCTGAAAGACCCACCGCATCGGCAACGCAGAGCATGTCGTAGGTCGGCACGTCGCCGTGGGAATTGCTGCCAGCGACCAGGTCTTGTGTTCGTGGGTTTCGATGAGATCGAAACATTTGCGGATACAGGTCAGCATGCCAAGCGAGAGAACATCGACCTTGAGAATACCGAGGGCGTCGATATCGTCCTTGTCCCATTCGATAACGGTGCGATCATCCATGGCCGCATTCTCGATGGGACAGAGTTCGTCAAGCCGGCCCTTGGTGATGATGAAGCCGCCCACATGCTGGGAGAGGTGGCGGGGAAACCGATGATCTGGCTGATGAGATCGAGGTCAGCAGCAACCGCTTGTCGTCGGGTTGAGACCGATTTCCGTAGCTTGTCCACTTCCGGCCGCGCGAGGACGAGCCCCACATACGGCCGGTCAGCGCGGCCAGCACGTCCTGGCTCAGCCCCATGACCTTGCCCACTTCGCGGATGGCAGCGCGGGAGCGGAAATGGATGACCGTGGCGCAAAGGCCGGCGCGGTGGCGGCCATATTTCTCATAGATGTGCTGGATGACCTCTTCGCGCCGCTCATGCTCGAAATCGACGTCGATATCGGGCGGTTCGCCGCGCGCCTCGGAGATAAAACGTTCGAAGACCATCGAGATCGTGTCGGGACCGACCTCGGTGATGCCGAGCGCATAACAGATGACCGAATTGGCGGCCGAACCGCGCCCCTGACAAAGAATATCCTGGGAGCGGGCATATTCGACAATGTCATGCACAGTCAGGAAATAGGCGGCAAAACGCATCTTCTTGATGAGCGTCAGTTCCTTATCGACCTTGGCGATCGTGTCCTCCGGCACGCCCTGGGGGAAACGCCGCTCAAGGCCTATTCGGGTCAGCCGCTCAAGGCGGGTCTGGGGGTCTTCGCCATTGGTGATCTCGTCGGGATATTCGTAGGAAAGTTCGCTGAGATCGAAGGTGCAGCGTCCGGCAATATCGAGGGTGCGGCGGATGGCGCCCGGGTGATGGCGAAAAAGCCGCGCCATATCCTCGTAACCCTTGAGGCGGCGTTCAGAATTGATCAGGGCATTGGTGCCGATCTCATCGATCCTGAGCCCGAGGCGCAAACAGGTCAGCACGTCTGCCAGCTGCCGGCGTCTGGAGAGGTGCATGAGCACATCGCCGATCGCGACCATGGGGATGGCGGCGCGGCGGGCGAGCGCGGCCAGAAGGTTGAAACGGCGCTGGTCGCGTCCATCGTAATTGGGGGCGGCGCCGAGAAAGGTCATGCCGGGGAAATGCCGGGCAATATGATACAATTCCGGCAGCGCCGCCTTGAGGTTCAGTCCCATGCGCGGCGGCAGGGCGATAAGCACCATCCCCTGCCCCCATTCGACCAGATCGTTTTTGTGCAAAAGGCATTCGCCCTTGCCGGTGCGGCGCTTGCCGATGGTCAAAAGGCGGGTCAGGCGCTGATAGGCTGCCCGGTCCGTGGGCAGGGCAATCCAGTTGACATCGCTGTCGTCAAACACCAGCCGCGCGCCGACGATGAGCCTGGGCAATCTGACCTCGATACCGCGCTCCTTTGCCTCCCTTTGCATTTCCTTGCGGGCCGAAAAGGCGCGCACCACGCCAGCCAGCGAGTTGGTGTCGGTGATGGCAATGGCCTCGAGCCCGAGTTCGGTGGCCTTGACCATATATTCCTCAGGGTGCGAGGCGCCGGTGAGGAAGGTGAAATTGCTGGTTACGGCCAATTCTGCATAGGCGCCATCGACCGTTTCGGGGGCAAGCGGATTTGCTTCCTGCTTTTCGGGCAGGCTGACCTTGGGGCGCGGATGGGCGTGGATCGAGGGATCAGGCATCTTTATGCTCCTCCTGATGCCTCTCGGGCCGTACCGCGTGGATTGCGACGCTCGCCGCTGCAATCCACGCTGGCCCTGCGGCGGCGCGGCCAAAAAGTTGGCCGAGGTCCTCGCTGCGCTTGTTCATAGGCCTCACGGCGCGCACCGTATTGCCGATGACGCTCGTCGCTATCGGCAATACTGCGCCTGCGGCGGCGCGGCCAAGAAGTTGGCCGGGGTCCTCGCTGCGCTCGTCCGGGTGCCTCACGGCGCGCACGGCATTGCCCATAACGCTGGCCCTGTGACGGCGCGGCCATTAGGCGAACTCCCCATGCACAAACCATGAGGAGAGATGCTCTGCTGCCGTTTGCGGCGTGTGGAAGAGCCAGAGGCGGCGGCCTTCGAAGGTTTCGACCTGCCAATAATCGCGCAGGCCGGTGCGCCAGTCGGGATCGTCGAGCCACCATTCGGGCTGGATGCGTTCCGGCCCTTCGGCACGGGCAATGCTTAGCCGCATGTTGCGCCAGCGAAAGCTTCTCGGTGGTTCGGTGCCTGATGCGACAATAGGTTCGGGTGAGAAAAGCGTCAGCGGCCGGTCAGGCGCGGGCTGCCAGCCGGAGGCCGGTTCGCTATAGGCGGCAGCGGCGACAATGAAGCTTTTTTCCGGGATGTGGCTTTGGGCCGGCAGATAACGCTGCACCTCATCGAAACCGATACGATTGCCGATGCGCGAAATGAGGTCGGCCAGCGCTTCGCCCTCGCGCGCCTTCCTGTCGGCATGGCTTAATTGGGTGAGGTTGAGCGGTTCGGTTTCGATGGCTTCGAGCCAGAGCCGCTCGATGCCGAAACCGGCATCCATCCCATCCACAGCGCGGGCAAAAAGGCGAGTCATGCGGTCGGGGTCGCGCATGGGGCGGGCAAGGCCGATTTCGGCCTCCTGATTGCCGCTATCGACCCTTTGGGCAACAAGGCGCAGGCGGCGGGCGCCCTTGTGGGCCGCTTCGAGCTTCTTGCAGACCTCCTGCATCAGCTTTCCGGTAATGCCCAGAACATCACCGGCCAGCCCGATCGGTTCGGGCAGGGTGATGCGGGCGGCAAAACGCGGCTCTGTTTTTTGCGGGGTGACCGGTTCCATGGCGTGGCCGAGCGCCAGATCGAGCTGGGTCAAAAGCGTGGTGCCAAAGCGGCGCGTAAGGGTGACGCGCGGGATCTGGGTCAGATCGAAAATGGTCGAAAGCCCGAGGCGGCGCAGGGCCGTGCTGACCTCCTCCTCGATCCTCAGGGCCATGACCGGCAGATTGGCAAGGGCCGAAAAGGTTTCGTCAGGCGGTACGATGGCGCCCGACTGGCGCGGGCCATGAGGTTTGTGCGCCGCCCCGCCAAACCGGGCCATGGCCCAGGCGGCCCCGACAGTGCCGGCCAGTCCGAGGCGGGCACAAAGCCCGGCCCGGTCGAGGCGGACCAGAAGGTCTTCGACCAGCCCCTCCTCACCACCGAGAAGATGGGCTGCGCCGGTGATATCGAGCAGAAGTCCATTATCGCCGTCGGTCGCAACGATAGGGGAATAGCGCTCAGCCCAACGGGCCAGCACATTCAGGAACTGCCGGTCGCTCAGGGGATCGGCGAGGTCGGAGACGAGATCGGGATAAAGGGCACGGGCATCGGCAAAACTCAGGCCGTGAACGAGGCCGGTTTCCTCGGCCTTTTCGTTGAGACAATAGATGCGCTGGGCACTCTTTTCGAAATGGGTGAGGACGAATGGCGCCTCAGCCAGCTGCTGTGGCCGCCGCCGCAGATAGCGGTCGGTCGCCAGTCTCGGAAAGACAATCGATATGATGCGCGGCGTCATTCCAGCGGGTCATCCAGCTGCCGTTTGTTCCTGATTTGTTCTTTATACAAACCCATTCGAACAGAGTCGAATCCAAATGTTCGGGCCGGGCCATGCGGGGGATGCAATGCCAGCGGGTTTCGGCAGCGTTCGAACCGAGCCCCTCGGGCAGAATGAACAGGCCAAGCGCCCTGCCCGCCTCGGCAGCCAGTTGCAGACGGCGGCCGGCGGTCAGGTCCACATCGCTGCCCAATTGCGCCACAACCAGCGGCACAGCCCCGGACCGCAAGGCTTCTTCGGCAATCCAGAGCAGGTCGAGACCGGATGCGCCACGGCTGACAATCAGGCGGGCCGGGTCGATAAACCGCCCCACGCCACCGGGGTGCAATTGCCCGGTCTGGTGCTGATGCACGACCCACATGATTGGACCTTGCATACCGGCGGCCAGAGCAAGGGCAAAGGCGATGGCACCCGGTCCCGTGACTTCATGGGCCCGGCGATTCCGCAAGGGGAAGAAATCGGCAAAATCCTGCCTCATAGGTCAATTGCCCCCGGTTTTGAGAACATATAGAGAACAAATTGCTGCCAAAAGAGACAAAAATCAAGCTGGAAATCCACAGAATCCACCATGTGCGGGTGATGCGGGAATCCAGCGTGGTTAACATTTCGTCAGCAAGCTCGGGCTAGACTGGCAAGACCAACCTGTCGCGGACCGGACGCCTTGCGCACGCTCATCAGCATCGCTGCCATACTTGCCATTGCAGGCCTGTTCGTCCTGCTGGAGCGGGCCGGCATGATGACCTCGTTTGACCGGGCTCTCAAGGAAGTGCGCTACGAGCTGACCAGCCGCAACCCGAGCGGCGATGTCGTTCTGGTCGAAATCGACAGCCAGAGCCTGCAGCAGCTCGATGTGTGGCCCTGGCCCCGGCGCTACCATGCGCAGGTCTTACGCAACCTCATCGATTTGGGTGCCGCGGATGTGGCCTTCGATATCGACTTCTCCTCAAAATCCACAGCTGAGGACGACCAGGCCCTGGCCGATGCGCTCGATTATGCCGGGGGATATGCCTATCTGGCCGCATTCGATCAGGTATCGGGCATAACCGGCGACATACTTCGCTCATCGCCCGACGAACGGCTGGTCAAATATGCAAATCCGGTGCTGGTCAATGTCGATCTCGATCGCGATGGAATGGCGGTGACCTTTCCCACCTATTCGACAGGTTACCATGAAATGGTCGAGTCGCTGGCAACCACCCTCGGCCTGCCACAATATGCGCCGCCTCCGCGCATGCTGTTCGACTACCGGATCGACATCAGCAAGATCGACCGGATTTCCTACGCCGACATCTACAACAATCATGTCGATCCGGCCCGAATTGCCAACAAGCAGGTCATTGTCGGGGCGAGCGCAATCGAACTCCGCGACTTCTTCGAAACGCCGCGCTTCGACGTGGTGCCGGGCCCACTCCTGCAGGCGCTGGCACTCGAAACGGTGAAATCAGGCCATATTCTGCACGATTACGGCACATGGCCAACCCTCGGCTTTCTGGGATTCCTGTGTCTGATCGGCGCGCTGGCACGCTGGCGATTTGGCCATAAAGGCGTGATCGTGACCGGTGTTACGGGTCTTGTAGTCGGGGAAGCGTTGGCTGTCGCAGCACTACAATATTACGACATCCAGATGTCCACCAGTATCGGGCTGTTTCTGATCCCGATTTCGATCGGCATCGAAACCATTTCCGAGGGCATGGGCTGGTTCCTGCAGCGGCAGGCCATGCAGAAACGCCTGCAATATCTTGCGCGGCACGACGAAGTCACCGGCGTTCTCTCGTACGCCGGACTGATCGAGCGCCTGGAAACGGAAATGCACAATGGCAAGTCGCATACGATCCTTTTGATCGCAATCAAGCGCATGGGAATCGTCCGCGCGGCACTTGGCCAAATGGTGGCGAACGAGACCATGCGGGAAATCGCCCGGCGCGTCAGCACCCTTTGCGAGAAGCCAGTCGGCATGGTCGCTCCGAACGTATTTGCGGTCTGTTTCGATAGCCAGTTATCCGCAGAACAACTTGAGGAATTGACAGCCGACGCGCTGATGCGGCTGCGCGAACCCTATCTGGTCGAGGGGCACACAATTCTCATCGACACGGATGTGGCCGTGGCGCAAAGCCAATCGAAAAGCGAAGCGCCGGCAGACGTGATCAATCATGCGCGCATTGCGCTCGAAACGCCTGACGTGGAACGCACCGAAAAACAGGGATTTGCACTTTACGTGCCTGAACTCATCGAACGCATCTCGGCGCGGCAGAAGATGGACATCGCCATGCGCCATGCCATTGAACGCGATGAGTTTCGGCTTGTGTTCCAACCACAGATCGATCTCAGAACAGGCGGTCTGGTCGGGGTCGAGGCGCTGATCCGCTGGCACAGCTCCGAAATGGGACTGGTTTCACCGGCCCAGTTTGTCGATCTGGCGGAAGAAACGGGATTCGTGGTGGATCTCGGACGCTGGGTGATTGAGGAATCGTGCCGCATCGTCTCGCAATGGGGCTGGAGCGGCGTTTTGTCGGTGAACGTATCGCCGGTTCAGCTCGAGCTGTCCGATGTTCCGCACATCGTTGAGCGGGCGCTCTCTCAAAGCGATTATCCCGCAAACAGGCTTTGCCTTGAAATCACCGAGCAGGTTCTGGTCAACAAGAGCCAGAACGTCATCGATGCCCTGCACCAGTTCCAGAAAATGGGTTCCAGCATTGCGATTGACGATTTCGGCACGGGTTATTCGTCGCTGAGCTATCTCTCGCGACTGCCGTTCAACAAGATCAAGGTCGACCAGAGCTTCGTTCGCGAGATGAACCTTCATCCCGGCAACAAGCACATTGTCGAGACGATCGTTGACCTTTCGCACAAGCTGGGAAAGTCGATCATCGCCGAGGGAATTGAAACAGCGGAACAGGCGAAGGTGCTGCGCGAGATGGGCTGTGAGGTCGGCCAGGGCTATTATTTCGCCCGGCCCGTCGATGCCTTGACGCTCACCAGGCTCATTGAACAGGTCCGCAACAAAGCGAGCGCCTGAGCGGACACACAGACCGCAGAAGCAAAAACCCGCCGAACCTTCGGCGGGTTTCGTTTTTGAAGTGCCGTCAGATCAGGCGCTAGCAGGTCTTTTTGCCGTTTCCATTGCAATTGCTACCCGAATTGCCGTTGCCATTGCTGTTGGAATTGGCGTTTCCGTTGCCGGAATTGCCGTTCCCGTTGTTGCCCGAATTGCCATTCCCGCTGCTGCCGGAATTGTCATCATCATCGGCGCTGCTGGCGGCGGAATTGCTGTTGCCATTGCCATTGCTGCTGGAATTGCTGTTCCCGTTGCCATTGTTGCCGGAATTGCCGTTCCCATTGCCGTTGTTCCCGGAATTGCCGTTCCCGTTGCCATTGTTCCCGGAATTGCCGTTCCCGTTGCCATTGTTCCCGGAATTGCCGTTCCCGTTGCCGTTGTTCCCGGAATTGCCGTTCCCGTTGCTATTGCTCCCGGAATTGCCGTTCCCGTTGCCATTGTTCCCGGAATTGCCGTTCCCGTTGCCGTTGTTCCCGGAATTGCCGTTCCCGTTGCCATTGCTGCCGGAATTGCCATTCCCGTTGCCATTGTTCCCGGAATTGCCGTTCCCGTTGCCATTGTTCCCGGAATTGCCGTTCCCGTTGCTATTGCTCCCGGAATTGCCATTCCCGTTGCCATTGCTGCCGGAATTGCCGTTCCCGTTGCCATTGTTCCCGGAATTGCCGTTCCCGTTGCCATTGTTGGACTTGGCGCTGGCGTTGTTGCTGGAGTTTCCTCCGGAATTGTTGCTCCCGCCATTGCCAGAGCCACCATTACCCGAGCCCCCGTTTCCGGAATTGGCGTTGCTATTGTTGTTGGCAACTGCCTGGTCCTGGTTCGCAGCGGAATTGTTGCCGCCACCCGGGTTGTTGTTGTTTCCGCCACTCCGGACCTTGTCGTCGGCGTCCGCTGGCGTCATCAGTTCACCATTGTCGGCGATGAACATGTAGCGCTGGCCGGAACCGGAGATCTGCATTGCGCGGTTCTGTTGAACCTTCGCGCGCTGGCCAGCAGGCACAAAGGTCTTCATGCCGTGCATATGATCCTGAACCTCGACAAGACCGCGGTCGACCTTCACCGAGGCGTTATCGTTGCCTACCGAGACCGTGAAACGCGTGCCCTTGACGACGGCGGCCAGGAACGGTGTCTCGACGGCAAAGTGCTGCACGTTCTGGACTTCCGCCTCAATCGAGACCGTGCCGAAATCCTGAAGTACGGTGGTGAACTGGCGACCGTTCGAGTCCTTGATGCGCATCTGGGTGTTGCCGGCCATCTCGATGACTTCGTTGCCGCGCATGAAGGTCACCCGGCCGCTCCCCATCGTGCGGATGTAGCGGTCGTCGTCGACAATGTCGCCGCGTTCGAGCTGGACCCAATCTCCGCTGGAGAAAACCAGGACATTTCCCCGCAACTGATCGGCAACCCATTCATCGGCCCACGCCAAGCCCGGCACGAGTGCCGCCAGGGTGAATGCCATCAGCGCAAACAGTCTGCGAATAGAAGAGCTCGTCTTCAAATTGAGCGTCGCGTTCATTTCAGCCTCCAAATGCGCCGGTCGGGCGCATGCATCGATATTTTGGGGCAAAATGGACCTCGGCTGTTCAACAAGACCTTAACAGGCGCCGGTCGCGGCTCCGTCAATTGCATGAAGGGTGAACGGGGACTGAAGCCGATTGATAGACTTTGATCTATCGCATCGCCGCATTCGCAAGAGCCAGCAGAATGGCCGCGAATAAGTAGGAATACGTATTCAGCGATTAACCGACGCGACAATTGTTGCAAGATCAGCGATTGATCGGTTGGTTAAGTTTTGGTTGAATTGCATTCCAACAATTTGAGTGCGGTCGTGAGTGTCGACAATCCGCAGATTAATTTGAACCTATTTGGAGACGGAGACGCGTTTGGTCCCGATGGCGCGCGCCTTCCGCATCACGGCAGGTTCATGCTTCTGCTGGCTTTTCTGGCGCTGGCACCACAAGCGAGAGCAAAGCGCGGCGACGTCGCAGCTTTCCTGTGGCCAGCATCCGATGAAAAGCGCGCGCGCAACAATCTTCGTCAGCGGCTGCACCAATTCCGCAATGTCGAGATGGCTGCCGGCGTCGAAATTGTCGGCGGAGACCGCGAGTGGATCTGGTTGAACAGGGCTGCCGTTCGCATCGATTTCGAAACCTTCGAGGCTGGGGGCACGCCCGGATGGGTGGACAACAAACCGCCTGCGCCGTTTGAACTGCTTCATGGCGCCGAAGCAGTTTTCGAGGACCGGGTGCCAGACTGGCTGCGTCAACAGCGCCGCAACGTCAATCGCCGGATGCTCGAAAGCGCGAAAGGCCGCTTGATGCGCCGCGACGACAAGCTGGCACTTGCGGTCATCGAGCGACTGTGGCGTGGCGACCCCTATCAGGAAGATCTACTGCGTGACCTTCTGAGCCTGACGGCACAATGGCGGGGCTGGACCGAAGCAAAACCGCTTTTCGACGATTTCTGCGAGATCCTCGCGTCCGAACTGGGCGAGACCCCCTCGCCGCAAACCAGACTGCTGGTCGCGTCGCTCAGCTCACGAACGCAGATCAGTGCCAAAAGCGAGGGACCCGCCGCGCGCGACCCCGCGCCATCGGCACGTGTTCTGCTCATTCAGCGCTACGCACATGAGGGAGCGCGGACCCCATCGGAGCGGCTGAGTGATCTTTTGCTGTCCGATCTTGTTGCCAATGTCAGCCAGTCGCCTGAGCTGCTTTGCAGCCGAGTCGTGTTACCGGTCGGTGCGCCCGCGCCAAACAGAAGCGGGTTCGATTTCGTTCTGGATTTGACCTGTGCGAGCATGGCGGACCGGTACTATCTGACCTGGCTGCTCGAAGAGGCGACGAACGACATCATTGTCGACTCGGGCCACGACTGGTTGCGCCGGCCGGACCTGATCGAGCTTTATGATCATGTACTGAACCGAATGACCAGGCGCGTGAACCGCGGCATCTCGGACTTTCGCCACACGCGGAAATTCACGCCAAGCACGACCTCGTTCACCTACGCCTCGTTTTTGCGGCTGAGAGATCGAATCGGCTCCTGCTTCGATCTTGTCGACCTGCGTTCGGCGCGGAAAAAGCTTGTCGATACGATGAAGGACGATCCCGACTTCATTCCCGGACAGGCGGCGCTCGCCCGCTCGTATTCTCAGGAATGGCTGCTGATGCAGGGTCTCGACAAGTCCAAGGTCGGGCATGCCCGCGACATTGCACAAGAGCTTATCGACGCTCATCCGGACGACCCGGCGGGTCACAACGAGGCGGGCCACGCCTATCTGCACCTGGGCGATATTGATCGCGCCCTCGAGCATCAGCAACGAGCGCTGGATCTGTCGCCGAATGCGTCGCAATTCCGCGCCGATTTCGCCGATGCCCTGTCACATGCCGGTCATCTGACCGAAGCGCTTGATCAAATCGAGGTTGCGATATCGGAACACGCAATCACGCCGGACGATTATTTGTGGATCAAGGCGTCCATCCTGTTTTTCAGAGAGGATTTCGACGCTGCCCAGGCCAGTTTGAAACAGATGCGCGATCAGGACGCGGCATTGCGCATGCGTGCAGCCTGCGCCGTGGGCGTCGGGCATCTGGCGGAGGCACGCAAACTGCGGGCCCGGTCAATGGAGATTTATCCCGATTTCCGCCTTGAAACCTACGCACGCATGGTGCCCGCCGCCCGGCCCGATCTTCTTGATGCCTATGTCAGCGCGCTGCGAAGTGCGGGGTTTCCCTGAGAAATCTTGGCTGGGAGATTTGGCCAGTAGGCATGCCACGTGTTTGTCTGCGAGGCCTTTGGCTAGGAATCGTAACAGGGATCGAACCTGATTTCAGCCGATAGACAAACTGCCAACTTCCGTTCGTTAACCATACCAACGGAGGTGAGGCCATGCAGGTTTCCGAAACGGCTGATCTCGATCTTGAACTTCTCACCAGAGGTTCCGAGGCGGATCAGGACGCGCTCTCGATGCGCTGGATTTCCTTGATCGCAGAATGACTGAAACGCGCGCGCGGACACAAATTTCGTCGCGCTCCAGTGCGCGGCAATATTCTGACCGCGCGCGCAGCCCGCTTCAGACCTATGAGCTGGTGCGGCCTTATTTCGATCAGTTCGGGATTACCCGGGTTGCGGATCAAACTGCTCTTGATCGCCTTGGCGTTCCGGTATTCGCCGCCATTCGTCCCAATGCCCTTTCGCTGTCGATGAGTCAGGGCAAGGGCATTACCGATGATGATGCCCGCATTTCCGCTGTGATGGAGGCCATAGAGGTCGCGATTGCAGAAGCGCCCCTATGCGACATCCAATCAGGTTTCGCAGGCGAATTGAGGGAACGGCCCGCAGACGTCTCCTATCTCATGCCGCCAGCGGATTCCCGCACGGGGGAACGGTCATCGACCGCCGGCAATGATTTGTGGGTTGGGGCCAGCAGCTTCTTTACCGGCGATCCGTTTCTCATTCCGCTCGATGCGGTTTGCATGCGCGGCCGCGCCCTCCGGCTCAAGGGCATTTCACAAAACACCAATGGGCTCGCTTCGGGAAATTCATATGAAGAAGCAGGCTTTCACGCCATTTGCGAGCTGATCGAACGCGATGCGCTGACGTTCTGGTCGGCGACACCCACGCCCGCCAAGATGACACGCCGCGTCGATCCGGCATGCCTTGATGATCAGGTTGTCACGGAACTATGCGCCGCCATGATGCAATCGGGACTGGATGTTGCGCTATTCGACCTGACGCAGGACATCGGCGTTGCCAGCTTTGCGGCTTATGTCGGGCCGGCGGACAGCAATCTCGCCCGACACAGCGAATTTGCTACCGGTAGCGGCACCCATCCCGATCCGGCCCGCGCTGCGATCCGGGCATTGACGGAGGCAGCGCAATCGCGCGTTACCCTGATCGCCTCCGCTCGTGACGACATCAGCGCCGCGGTCTTCAAGAAGGACGCCTTGCGGGACGTCAAGGCGCTGCTGGCAGCCCCGATTGGGCATTCCCGTTTCACCGCCGGGCAAAACCCACCCGAAACGATCCAGGACTTGCGCAAATATCTGCGCGACGCTTTGAACGCCGCCGAGGTGGGCGACATCCATGTTGCACGTCTCGATAGTAGAGAAATGCCGTTTGCGGTGGTCAAGGCCTTTGCGCCCAGGCTCGAATCGCATGGGGTCAATCCGAACTGGCTGCCGGGTGGCCGGCTGAAGCGGCGCACAGGAATTGCAGCATGACACGCATCGTTTTCGCCGGTCCGAGCCTATATGGCGCCGACCTTTCGGAGTTCACCGATATCCGTTTTGCGCCGCCGGTCACCTTTGGCGACGTTTTTCGCGCGACCGAAGGCGGGGCGAAGATCATCGGTATCATCGACGGGCATTTCGAACAGACGGCCTCGGTCTGGCACAAGGAAATTCTCGCGGCGCTCAGCCGGGGCGTTCAGGTCTTCGGTGGCGGGTCGATGGGCGCGCTGCGCGCCGCGGAGTGCGCCAGATTCGGCATGGTACCGGTCGGTCAGGTCGCGCAGGCCTATTGCGACGGCGAATTGACGAGCGATGGCGACGTCGCCGTCATCAATGGACCGGCGGAGGCCGGCTTCGTGCCACTAAGTGAGGCGCTTGTCGATGCGCTTGCGACCTTCGTGAGGCTAAGGGACCTTGTTCTCATCTCCGGCCGCGAGCAGGAGCGGCTTGCGTTTTCGGCGCGGCGGCTCTTCTTCAAGGACCGGACGCTACGCAAGATCATTGCCACAGCACAATTGGGCTCCCGCGCACCGGTTGTGCAGCGGGCCTACAAGGCGCATCGGCGATCGATCAAAGGCGAAGATGCCCTTGCGGTCGTGCGTGCCGTTCAGGGCGCCGAAAGCGTGCCTGTGTCTGATCAGGAACCCGCCAGCTGGTTCAACAATTCGACGATCTGGCACAATGTATCGCGGCAGCTTTCCGCCGTTTCGCGGCCGTCAACGGGGAGTGCTTAACAAAGGAATAACGCGCGCGTAACGCACCATTTTGCATGCTGGGTTTCCGGAACAAGGAGAGTCGGCATGGATCAGGTGATTTCGCGGCCCGTCGGTGGCAAGGTCGATTACGTACTCAACAATCTGGCACGGCTCAGCCCGCGCGAAAGAGGTGTCCTGCGGCTGATGCTGCAAGGGGGAAATGCCAAGCAGATTGCCAGCCAATTGCACCTCAGCCCCAGAACCGTGGAAACGCACCGCGAGCGGGTCATCATGAAGCTTGGGGCCGACGGCACACTCGACCTTCTGGCCACCCTGTTGCAGGCTTTTGCCGGGCACCGGATCGGCGAATTCGACGAATGGCGCGACATGTTGCGGCCGGACCCCGGTTTTGCCGGGTTCGAGCCGACTTCCGGCAGAATCGCTGCGGAGCGCGAATTCGACCGGCATTGAGTTGGCGACTGGGCTGAAGCCCTAGACAACGATTGTAGCCACGGGCACAATCTGTACTCACATACAGTTTTAGCTCCAAACTGACCTAAATAGCCTTTAGGGTGAGGATGTTTACAGTATGATTGTGCGGGCGACGCGGTTTGTTTATTTGTGTGCATTCTATCTGTTATTGTGTCTGCAGTGGTCTTACGGGGATTTGACATATGCCGCAGAAATAGAATCCACCGAAATAGGTGACTGCAAAATACTGCTTACCGGGTCCATTCTCGTTAATGACTACATTAGGCTAAAGAGGATTGCTCAAGATATCCCAAACACGCCCGAGCGGCGCTTGTGCCTAAATAGTACCGGCGGTTCGTTTTGGGGTGGTGTTTTACTATTTGAGGCAATTTCCGAGTTGGGAATTCCCACTCGGATCGATGCGGGAATGGAGTGTTATTCGGCATGTGCGATTGCCTTCATGGGAGGACTCGAAGATCATGGCGAATTCAAGAGAATTTCACGTGAGCTAAATGTCAAAGGCAAGCTGGGCTTTCATGCACCGTTTTTCGAACTTGCGTCCGGAACCAATCTTGATATCGGCCGGTTGGAACAAATGACTGAAACTCAATCGCGCGCATTTGCATATCTTTTGCGTCTCAATTTTCTAGAAAATGACACTTTGGAGGGCCAAAGATTTCCAACTACGCTTCTGATCAAAATGTTTGAAAGAAACAGTGACGAACTGGAATTGTTGGATACCTATGGCGAAGCTATTATTTGGAGTGTTAGGTTAGATGGGTACAAAGACCCACCTGATTTGGATTTCTATTCGGCCCAAAACGCATGTGCAAATATGTGGAATTTCTATGATTCTCGATTTGATTTAGATGAAACATCGCATTTGCCCATACGCCAACGCGAAATGGTCCTAAGTGATCAGTATGTGGTTCCTTCGATTGAAGTGGGTATAGGGTTTGGCCAGGAGGAAAATCCTGCTGCAAGTTGTGAAATTGCGGCCGTCCCTGCCGAGTATCCATTCAAGTACTCCGACTTTGAAAACCCTCGGTACGATTCTTCGTTTATTGTTGCAAAGATTTACCCTGAAAGCTTCCAGAGAATGTATCCGACCTATTGGCTTAACAAACCTACTGAAAAGTTTCAGTAGCGCAAAGCTTCTGGCCATTTTGCGTCAAAAGAAAACACCCCAAAATGCATCTTGCCGCCTGGTGTGGCCCTTGCCCAACGCTTCACTGAACCGCCTTCGCCATTCGGGCCTGGCCCTCATGGCCTTCTTGCCTTCGAAAGGTCCACCGGACCTTTCGATTTGAACTTTGTTCAAACCGGCTGTGAAGTGGCGCGCCCGAAGAGATTCGAACTCCTGACCCCCAGATTCGTAGTCTGGTGCTCTATCCAGCTGAGCTACGGGCGCATATCGGCTGCCGCGCATAAGGCGGCCCGACAGGGGGCAACGCATATACCGGCGCGCCTGGCATGGCAACCCCGTTCGCGGGCGATTTCGACACGCGCCTAGATCAGCAGCGATGCCGGCAGGCGCACGTCAAAACGCGTACCCTTTTCCTGATCGACGAAGACGACCTCGCCGCCATGAGCCTCGGTCAGTTCGCGGGCAATGGCGAGCCCGAGGCCGGTACCTTCGGCGCGGGCCGAGCCTTCAAAGGCGACGAAGAGATTGTCGCGAGCGCGCGGCGGCAGGCCGGGGCCATTGTCGGAGACGGAGATGATCAGCCAGTCCTGATCCTCGGCAAATGAGAAGGTGACGGTCAGGTCGTCGCGCTTTTCGGTGAGCGGCTCGAGCGCTTCGCGCGCATTCTTGGCGAGGTTGGTGAAAACGCGCGCCATCTGGTCGGGATCGAGGCGCAGCATGATCTCGTCGGGAACCTGATTGTCGACCCGGATTTCGGGATGAGCGCGGAGGCCCGCTTCGAACTGCACCTCGTCGAGCAGCGCCCGCAGATCGACCGGCTGCGGTTTGGGCGGCACGGCGGATTCACGGCCGTACGAAAGGACGGACTGGGCAAAGCCGATCGCGCGGTCGAGCGTGTGCACAAGGCGCGGCGCGAGCCTTTGCACATTGGGATCGTCAAGATTGGCCACCTGATCGGACAGCAATTGTGCGGAGGTCAGGGTGTTGCGCAGATCGTGATTGATCTTGGCCACGGCCAGCCCGAGATCGGCGAGATGGCGGCGCTGGCGCAACATGGCAAAAAGGTCGGTCTGCATGGCGGCCAGTTCGCGCTCCGTCATGCCGATTTCGTCCTTGCGGTGGGACGGCACGATGATCAGCGAGGCGTTTTCCGGCTCCTTGCGGTAGGCGAGGATGGCGTCGGTCATGCGCTTGATGGGACGGATCAGGTCGCGATTGATGAAGAAGAACAGAACCGCCGCGGTCAGAATGGCGATGGTCAGCGACAGAAGAAAAATGTTGCGGGCATAGGTGATCAGTTCAGCGCGCAGCGGTGCCTCGGACATGATGACTTCAATGACCTGGCCATCCTCGTCGGCAGGAGCGGTCACGTCGGTCTCATCAATATTGGCCGGCCCGATAATGCGCAGCATCCGATCCGAGCCATTGAACAAGGTATCAAGCCCGCCGGTCATCAGATAGAACGGATCACGGCGGCGGACATCGGCGGTAATGGCCGCATGCGGCATGGGTTCGTCCGAACGCTCGATCAATTGCGAACGGGCCGGAGAGCGCAAGGCGATGGCGCTGGCACCGGCGGTCGACAACAAATTGTCGGCCAGTTCGGCGGGAATGGCCATGTCTGCCGGAACGGCGTCGATCACCCTGAGCGCCACCGCGGCAATATCGAGCCTGTTGTTGAGCCAGTTGGCGCGGGCATTGGCGAGCGACGGCAGGAAGATCACGACCTCGAGCGCCAGGATGACGAGCACGATCATGGCGATCAGGCGCGTGGACAGGCCGGAAAATAGGGGCGGTCTTGCGTTGATCTCAGCCATGACGCATGGCTTACATGGAATGAAATATCAGGGCAACAAGCGCGCGAAGCGGCGGAGGCGCGCCAACCAGGGATTGGAAAGCTGGTCGCGGTAGAATTCGACCCCTGCCCGTTTGACCAGTTCGGTCAGCGTGGGGTACGGCGCGACGAATCTGGTCAGGCTCGATGCCTTGAGATTGTTGGCGATGGCGTAGGCGAAAAGCGAGATGATCTCGCCCGCCTGCAGGCCCGCAACAGAGGCCCCGAGGATGCGTCCATTTCTGGCGAAGATCACCTTGAGCATGCCCTCGGTGCGGTGTTCGGCGCGGGCGCGGTCGTTTTCGGCATAGGACACGCGAACGATGCGGAACCTGTCGCCGAATTTCTGGCGCGCCGAGTCTTCCGTGTGGCCCACATGGGCCAGTTCCGGGTCGGTATAGGTCGCCCAGGGAATGATGCTGGTGTTCACGCTGACCGGCAGACCGAAGAGCGCATTGCGGACCACCAGACCGGCCTGGTAGCCGGCCATGTGGGTGAATTGCAGCGACCCGGTGACATCGCCAATGGCGTAGACCTTGCGGTTGGAGGTGCGCAGGCCCTTGTTAACGCGGACCGCGTTGCGCTCGGTCTTAATGCCTGCGGCGTCCAGACCCAATTCATCCAGATTCGGTTTGCGACCGGCGGCGACCAGAAGGTGCGTTCCTGTGATGACTTCGGGTTCGCCGTCGCGTTCGATTGTAATGGCGATCGATTGCCCTGCCTGTGCGACCGACTTGACCGCAACGCCGTCGAGAATATTCACCCCCTCGGCTTCGATCTTGCGGCGAACGATCGCGACGAGTTCCGGGTCGTCCTTGGCGAGAGGTTTGGCCATGTCGATGATTGTGACGTCGGACCCCAGCCGCCGGTGCGCCTGGGCCAATTCCATACCGATGGGACCAGCGCCAATGACCAGCAGATGGCCAGGCTTGCGGGTCTGTTTGAAGATGGTCTCGTTGGTAAAATAGGGAACGTCTTTCAGCCCCTCGATCGGCGGCACTGCAGGGCGCGACCCGGTAGCAATAACGAAGCGGCGGGCCTTGATCTGGTACTCGCCGGCGGTGACGGTATTCCGGTCAGTGAAGGTGCCGCGTTCCTGAATGACGGTCACGCCCAGGCCCTCAAATCGCTCCACGGAATCGTGCGGCGCGATGGAATCGATGACGCCCTGCACGTGTTCGTGGATGCGGCCGAAGTTGACCCTCAGGCTCTCCGTCGCGACCCCGAACATCTGGGTGTGCACGATCGTGTGGGCCCGTTTGGCCGAAGCAATGAACGCCTTGGAGGGCACGCAGCCATAATTGAGGCAATCCCCCCCCATTTGCGCAGCCTCGATGAGAACCACCGAGGCGCCCAGCTGGGCTGCGGCGGCGGCCACAGTCAGCCCGCCGGAGCCTGCGCCGATGACACAAATGTCGGGGGTCAGCGTTTCCACTTTGATCGCGTCCAGTTCTGAATATTAGTGGCCCGCTTTACCCGCTTCGGTTCGCCCGCGCCACCATTTCAGCACGACGGGCAACAAAGAAACCAGAGCCAGAAGCGAGATCGCGATCAGGGTTTCGGGGCGGACCAGATCGGACGGGCTGAGCGGTTCCCCGCAAGGCGGCACATTCGCTGCGCAAGCCTCGGCGCGTTCGGCAACAATGGCGCGCAGACCCTCACCCGCCGACACGTAGGCGATCGTGCCGGGAATGATCCCGAGTGCGGTGGTCCACGCATAGGTGAAGAACGGAACGTTGAGCAGGCCCGGCAGCGCGTTGAGCAAAACGAACGGCGCGACCGGGGTCAGGCGCAGAAACAGGAGGTAGCTTGCGGCATTGCGGCGGAAGCCCTCGGCCATTTCGTTGAGCCAGCGTCCGGCGCGGGCTTTGAAGAAGTCGGCCAGAAGCGTGCGTGCCGCCCAATACAGCAGGCAGGCGCCGAGGGTTGCACTGATAATGACCAGAATTGACCCGTTCACCCAGCCAAAGACGACGCCAAATCCGACGGTAATGATCCATGCGGCCGGGAAAGCGACCGCAACCGCCACAACATAGAGCACCCCTGCGGCCAGATAGGCCAGCACCGGATTTGCATCCACATAGGCGGTGATGGCCGCGTAATTGACCGCAAGGCTGTCAATGGAAATCTGACTATTAAGGCCGGATCCGAAAAACAGCGCGATGGCCAACGCAATGAGTGCGATTGGCCAATATCGGGTCCAGTTGCGTTTTTCGGTCATTGCGATCTGCATTGCAGCCTTTCGGGGTTCGGGCAAGCCATTTGGGATGTTGCGCATTCCTCTAGCGCGGCAAAGCCGGTTTGGGACCCCCTTCTCACCAGCATGTGAGGGCAAGTGATGGAGAGCGCGGAGCGCGTGAAGACCGCGTGAACAACCCGCTTCTGTGGGACGTTTGCAAGATTGACTTGCGCAGCACTTTTCCCTATAGGTCCGCCCGAGTTTGCTGACCTTCTTGTCCCATGGACGATGCGTCAGCGTGCAATTGCCCGAATTGATGCAGAGGAATTGCGCCCGGCGCGCAATGTGGACTTATGAAACGGACTTTTCAGCCCTCCCAGCTTGTGCGCACCCGCCGGCATGGCTTTCGCGCACGCATGGCGACCAAAAGCGGCCGCCAGATTCTGAATGCACGCCGCAATCGCGGCCGCAAGCGTCTGTCCGCCTGATCGCTTGTAGCGCGGTGTAGCCAGCGGCCGGAGGCCGATGCGGATGCGACAGCTCAGACAAAGAGCACAATTTGTACGAGCCGCCCGGGGCAGCAAGGCAAACGGGCGGTTTTTTGTGTTGCAGGCCGCAGCTTGCGTCGAGCCCGATGCGGGCATCGGCTACACGGTGACCAAGCGGGTCGGCAACGCGCCGGAGCGCAACCGGATCAAGCGCAGGTTGCGCGCCGCCGTCCGGCAAAGCACGGATTTGTTTCGTCCCAACACCGATTATGTGTTGATCGGCCGCCGTCCGGCCCTATATGCGCAGTTTGACGAATTGCTGGAAGCCCTCGGACAGATGGTTCAGCGCCTCAATCCTGCAATCCCCACGCGATAGACCACATATTCCGGAGAAATTCATGTCGCCCGAACAACGCAATATGGTCATCGCCGTTGTCCTCAGCCTTCTGGTGGTGTTCGGGTGGCAATATTTCATCATGGGTCCGCAGCTGGAAAAGGCCCAACAGCAGGCCGCGCAGCAGCAACAGGCCAATTCCGATATTGCGCAGCCGCAAACAGACGCGGCGAACGCCGACGGCACGAATGTGGTCACGCCCGACGCGGCTTCCAACACGTCCACATTCGACAGCCGGGACGCCGCGATCGCCGCATCGCCAGATCGGGTGAAAATCGAAACCTCGTCGATCACCGGCTCGATCAATCTGACGGGAGCGCGGCTCGATGATGTCTCGCTGAAAAAATACCACGAAGAGGTCGACCCCACGAGCCCGATCATTCATCTGTTGCAGCCCGATGGTTCGCCGGATGGCTTTTATGTCGAAACCGGCTGGGTGCGCGCCGACGGCACCAGCGAGGGATTGCCCGACCAGAATTCACATTGGACCCAGGTGGACGGGTCGACCCTGACCGCCGGTTCGCCGGTTACGCTTGAATGGGACAATGGCGCCGGGCTGGTGTTCAAGCGCACTGTTTCGGTCGATGACGATTATCTCTTCAGCTTCTCCGACAATGTTGAGAACAATACGGGCGGCGATGTCGCCCTTTTCCCCTACTCGCGAGTCGTAAGGCAGAATCTGCCGCACGATCTGGCCAACTTCTTCATTCTGCATGAAGGGCCGGTCGGCGTGATGGGCGGGTCGAACCTTGTCGAGAAGACTTATAAGGACCTCGACTCAGAGGGGACGATCCAGGCCGACGCGACCGGCGGCTGGCTCGGGTTTACCGACAAGTACTGGGCTGCGGTGATCATGCCCGAAGACGGCACCAACATCACCACACGTTTTGTGCACACGGCAACGCCGACCGGACCCGGCATCTACCGGGCCAACTTCATTGACCAGACGCCGGTGACCATTCCCGCTGGCGGATCAGCCGGCGCCATCAGCTATTCCTTTGCCGGCGCCAAGGTCGAATCGATCATCGACGGCTATGAAAAGGAATATGGCTTCGACTCGTTCGAACTGATGATCGACTGGGGCTGGTTCCACTTCATCACCAAGCCGATGTTCTTCACGATCCGGTTCCTCTATTCGATCCTGGGGAATTTCGGGCTCGCCATTCTGAGCGTGACCCTGATCGTGAAGGCCATCTTCTTCCCGCTGGCCAACCGCTCCTATGCGTCGATGGCCAAGATGCGCAAGGTTCAGCCTGAACTCAAGGCGCTGCAGGAACGCTATGCGGACGACCGCGCCGAGCAGCAGAAGCAGATGATGGAGCTCTACAGCCGCGAGAAAATCAATCCGCTCTCAGGCTGCTGGCCGATCCTCATTCAGATCCCGGTCTTTTTCTCGCTCTACAAGGTGCTGTTCATCACCATCGAAATGCGCCACGCGCCGTTCTTTGGCTGGATCCACGACCTGGCGGCGAAAGACCCGACCAACGTCTTCAATCTTTTCGGTCTCATTCCGTTCGATCCGACGGTCATCCCTGTCATTGGCGGGCTTTTGCATCTTGGCTTCTGGCCGCTGATCATGGGCATCACCATGTGGGTGCAGATGCGGCTCAACCCGCAGCAAACCGACCCGACCCAGCAGATGATCTTCAACCTGATGCCGATCTTCTTCACCTTCATGCTCGGCTCGTTCCCGGCCGGCCTGGTGATCTACTGGGCGTGGAACAACACGCTCTCGGTCGCGCAACAATGGTACATTATGCGCCGAAACGGCGCCGAGGTTGATCTGTTCGGCAATATCCTGACGGCCCTTGGCCTTCGAAAGACCGCCGACCAGAAATCCGGAAAATAGCGTGACCGGCACGCCGGATTACTCCGAAGCGCAATTGGAAGCCGGGCGGTTATTGTTCGCCCGGCCTTTTGCTTTCGTGAAGGGCTGCGTGCGGGTCGACGATCTGCCGCCTGCCGACCGGACGGAAGTCGCCTTTGCCGGCCGGTCCAATGTCGGCAAATCCTCGCTCATCAACGCCCTGACCGGACGGGTCAATCTGGCACGCACCTCCAACACGCCGGGCCGCACGCAGGAACTCAACATCTTCGACGCCGAGCTTGCGCCGTTCCGGATCGTCGACATGCCGGGATATGGGTTCGCGCAGGCACCCAAGCCCAAGGTGCAGGCCTGGACGCGGCTCATCCATTCCTATCTAACCGGCCGGCCCAATCTCAGGCGCGTCTATGTGCTGATCGACAGCCGACACGGGCTGAAGGCGCATGATCTGACCCTGATGAACGAACTGGATCAGGCAGCGGTCAGCTACCAGATCGTTCTGACCAAGTCCGATAAGCCGAGCGGCAAGGACCTGGCGCGGGTGATCGCAGCCACCGAGATTGCCATTGCCAAACGCCCGGCGGCGCATCCGGCGCTTATCCTGACATCGTCGGAAAAGGGCGAAGGGATAGCGGAATTGCGCGCAGAAATCGCTGACCTGGTTGCCTGAACTCAGAACCCGATTGGCACGTGCTTAAGTCGTTCACGCGGCCTTGTGCAGATAGTCGGCGATCAATTGCCCCATCAGGTTGCGCTCCAGCGGTTCGTCAAGCGAACGCTCCAGCGCCACAACCTCTTCCTCCGAGAACGGATCGTTCAACCGCCAGCGGCAGAGAGCGCGGGCGTAGTCAGCGGCAAATTCGGGGTGCGGCTGGATGGTGATGGTTGCGTTATTGTCATAGACCAGCCCGGCGATGGGCGTGAAGTCCGAGGCCAGGAAGGGCGTCGCGATCTTTGGCGGTACGATCACCTGGTCCTGATGGCTGGCGGCGAGCGCAATATCATGTGGCTCTTCGGGGAGACCCAGCGCTTCGCGGTCGACCACATAAACGTGGCGCCCGAGGCTCCAGCCCTTTTCCGACTTGACCACCGTGCCGCCCAGCGCGTCAGCAACAATCTGGTGACCAAAGCAGACGCCGAGCATGGGCAGTGCGCGATCATAGGCCCTGCGCACGAATTGGCGCATCGGGTTCATCCAGTCCACCTGATCGTAAACGCCATAGGCCGAGCCTGAAATGATGACCGCATCGAGATCTGCCGGATCGGGTATCGGCTCACCCTCAATGACACGGACAGCGTCGAACGTTGTGTCGGCTTCAAAGGCGGGAGCCAGCAGATCCTGAAACTGGGTGGGATATTTGGGGTAGCGCCCCTGCATGGAGGCAGGCGTATGGCCTAGAAAGATGATCGTGAAATGCATGATGACCCGATTGGATTTGTTGCAGTCACATAACCGAGTCAGGCGGCAAGTTCAAAGGCGCTGGCGCTGAGATTGGCACAAGACATTTGTCGCACTTGGGGTTAGGAGAGGACAAATCCGGCGCAGCGGAGGAAATGATGAACGAGAAAGACAAACTCAGCCACGATGCCGAAATCGTTGCCAACGCCCTGCCCTTCATGCAGCGCTACGAGGGCAAGACCGTGGTGGTCAAATATGGCGGGCACGCCATGGGAGATGCGACATTGGGCAAGGCCTTTGCCCGCGATATCGCACTTTTGAAGCAGTCGCGCGTTAATCCGGTCGTTGTGCATGGCGGCGGACCGCAGATCGCCGGCATGCTGGAAAAGATGCAGATCGACACCCGCTTTGAGGCCGGGCTGCGCGTTACCGACGAAAAGACCGTCGAAATCGTCGAAATGGTGCTGGCCGGCTCGATCAACAAGCAGATCGTGGCGCTGATCAATGCTGAAGGCGAATGGGCCATCGGCTTGTGCGGCAAGGACGGCAATATGGTCTTCGCCGAAAAGGTCCATCGCACCGTGGTCGACCCGGACAGCAATATCGAGCGGGTGGTCGATCTCGGGTTTGTCGGCGAACCGGTGGAGGTTGACCGGACCCTTCTCGATCTTCTGGCGACTTCTGCCATGATCCCGGTGATCGCGCCGGTGGCCCCGGGCCGCGACGGGCATACCTACAATATCAATGCGGACACATTTGCCGGCGCTATTGCCGGCGCGCTTCAAGCAGAGCGCCTGTTGTTCCTGACCGATGTGCCCGGCGTTCTCGACAAGCAGGGCGAACTCATTCCCGAACTGACCGTCGCCGAGGCCAGGGCTCTGATCGCCGATGGCACCATTCACGGCGGCATGATCCCCAAGGTCGAAACCTGCATCGACGCACTCAACCGCGGTGTGAAAGGTGTGGTCATTCTCAACGGCAAGGTTCAGCACGCCGTAATGATCGAACTTTTCACCGATTATGGCGCGGGCACGCTGATCGTGAACTAGGTTCCAGCCGTTCTTTCAGGACCTATGCTCAGCGTCCGGGAAAGAGAATTCTGTCGCTGGACGGATTGCCCAATCCCTGTTGAGACGGGCTACCGGCATGACGATGGTGAACAAGCTCAGCATCGGTCAGACCCAGATCGCGCTGCAAATGGCCGGAAAGCGCGCGGACGTCACCAGATGTGCGCTCGGCCCGGCGGTGGCGAATGACGCGGCCGCGAACCGGAAGTGCCGCGAACGGCATAAGCGATGCCAATACCTCGATAATGGAAAAGCGTGTCATTTTTCCCTCCTGATGTCGATCAGGTTGTTTCCGACTACAAATATGGGCATTCAGGCGATTGAATTCCAATCGAATGTGAGCTACCTCCCATAAGGAGGACTTATGCCAATGAGTGATCAATTGCCGCCCCTCGCGGCCCTTCGTGTTTTCGAATCCGCAGCGCGGCACCTCAATTTCACGCGTGCAGCGGCGGAGCTGGGCATGACCCAGGCCGCGGTGAGCTATCAGATCCGCGTGCTGGAAGAGCGGGTCGGCGCACCCCTGTTTCTGCGCCAGCCAAGGCAATTGGCGCTCACCGAAACCGGCGAGCGGCTGGCGCCGGGCATCATCGAGGCTTTCCAGCTTATCCGGCAGACCTTTGCGGCCAGCCGTCAGAAGGCGCAGACGGTGTTGACGATCAGCGTCGTGCAGACTTTCGCCTCCAAGTGGCTTGTGGACCATATTGGCGAATTTCAACTCAATTATCCCGACATAGCGGTCCGGTTCGACGTTTCCGAAGAACTCGTCGACTTCAATCGTTCCGAAGTCGATGTCGCAATCCGTTCCGGAAAAGGCGATTGGCCGGGCCTGGTGTCGCATCAATTGATCCGGGCAGACTTTGCGCCGCTATTCTCGCCGGAATTGGCGCCACAGGTTCACGAGCCTTCTGACATACTCAAACTGCACCGGATCGGCCCTCACGACCCCTGGTGGAAGCTTTGGTTCGCAGCGGCTGGAATTGATGACGTTCCCGGTCAGGACGGACCGGAGCTTCGCGTCGACTCGCAATTTCTCGAGGGTAATCTGGCGCTGGCAGGCCAGGGCGCGGCCATATTGACGCCGGCATTCTTTCTGCGAGAACTGGAGCTCGGGCGACTGGTTCAGCCGTTTCCACTGGTTTGCGCGGGAAGCTTCGGATACTGGCTGGCCTATCCGCACGCCCGGCGAAACGCGCCGCACATTCGTGCCTTCCGAGACTGGATCGTCAGCCGGGTCCCCAAAGTGCCTGACCCCGACGCAAATGGTGTCGTGGTCCCGATGGAAGCGTAGCGGCAACAAGGTCCGATGTGGCCGCTTGCTTTATCAACTCTTGCGTTTATATATTCAGGTATGGCGCAAGACCGCACCCGCGACAGGATTTTGCTGGCGCTCAAGAGCAAGGGCGCAATGACCGCACAGGCGGTTGCGGAGCAATTTTCGCTTTCCCTGATGGGTGCGCACAAGGCTTTACAGAGCCTGGCCGATGAGGAATTGGTTCGCACCATCGACAGGCCGGAAGGGCGCGGGCGGCCGCGGCGTTTTTTCGAACTGACCGGGGCCGGACACCGGCAATTCCCGGACCGGCACGCTGCCATGACAGCCGAGATCCTCAAGGATATCGACACACTCTACGGCAAGGACGGACTCGACCGGCTGGTGGCCGCGCGCGAAGCCCGGCAGCGGCAGGAATATTCGGCCATCGAAGGTATGGATCTGGAAGACCGGGCACGGAAACTGACCGCGATCCGCGATCGGGACGGCTATATGGCCCGGCTCGAGAAGTTCGATGACGGCGCTCTGGTCCTGATCGAAGATCATTGCCCGATCTGCGCGGCGGCGGAGGTGTGCCAGGGCTATTGCCGCTCGGAGCTCGATCTCTTTCAACTCGCGCTCGGCGCGAACGCCAATGTTGAACGGGTCGAACATCTGATCAGTGGTGGGCGGCGCTGTACCTATCGGATTACCCCTTCCCAAACGCGGGTGGCTGGCTAGGATCGGCGGCATCGAGGAGATTCCCCCTGATGCCAACCCGCGACCAGACGCAATACTGGATCTTTGATCTCGACAACACGCTCTATCCCCGGGAGTGCAATCTGTTCGCGCAGATCGATTTGTTGATCTCGCAATATATGGTGGATGTGACCGGCCTCGAATATTCTGCCGCCCGCAGGCTTCAAAAGGACTATTATCGGGATCACGGCACCACGCTGAACGGGCTGATGCTGCATTATGGCGTCGACCCCGACCATTATCTGAACACGGTTCACGAGATCGACTATTCCGACGTTGCGCCCGATCCAGAGCTTGTCGGCCTGATCGACGAATTACCGGGCCGGAAATACATCTTCACCAATGCCGACAATGGCCACGCCCGCAAAGTGCTGGCCCGACTCGGGGGAGATGCAGCAATGTTCGATGGTCTTTTTGACATCAGGGACAGCCAGTTTTCCCCCAAGCCGATCCGTGCCGCCTATGACGCGTTCGTGGACAAATATGCCATCGCACCGGAACAGGCGGTCATGTTCGACGATCTGGACAAGAATCTCGTCGTCCCGCACGAAATGGGCATGGAGACGGTGCAGGTCGTCGCGAGCAGGGACTGGGCGCACCATCAGGTCGATGATTGGGAGCTTGACCGCGATCACAAAGCCCCGCACATTCATAATCTGACCGAAAACTTGAAGCAGTTTTTAGCTTCCCTTTGAACCGGACCGCGACACAGGCCTGTTCAAACTGGAAAACAACGTCAGGGACCATCACAGAGGACACGAGGACAACATGAACACAGCATTTAGCGTACGCCGGCTGGCCTTTGCGGCCACGATCGGATTTGCCGGCATGACCGCTGGTCCGGCAAGCGCTCAGGACGTTACCG
The DNA here is from genome assembly GCA_020638065.1 of Hyphomicrobiaceae bacterium. Taxonomy (GTDB): domain Bacteria; phylum Pseudomonadota; class Alphaproteobacteria; order Rhizobiales; family Devosiaceae; genus JACKJF01. The sequence goes on from JACKJG010000002.1 coordinate 97,183, forward strand.
GAGCGCTCGACGCGCTGACGCGGATGATGGACCTGTCGGGGTATGAACTTGGCTTCAAGGACGTCGAGGTCAACGGCGACGAAATCCGCATCAACAAGGTCCGCGGAAGACTGAAAAACGCCGATGCGATGCGAGATGCCCTGGACGAACTCGATATTCCGATGGACCCCAACGGATCGTTCGAATTGCCGGTGCCGCTGATCATCAATGGCCTTCACGATAGTGACGATGGCAGCGCCTATGTGGCGGACAAGGCTTATCTGCCGCAGATGGAATTCAACATCGACGATGTGGACGTGACCATCGGCGAACTGGCCTACAACGATCTGCGGTTGCCCAAGGGCGATCCAACCTTCCTTGACATGCTGACCTGGATTGCAGGCTCTTCGATTGGCCCGATGACGATCACCATCGACGATCGTCTCGCGTTCGAGATCGCACCGATCACGGGCGAAACCAAATACACGCCGTCGCGGGGCGTCGGCGTCACCGAATTGGACGGCAAGGCTGAAGCTCCATCGATCATTTTCCATCTGGAAAACGCGCCCGATCCGGTGACCGGTCCTGAGGCCGAGATCTTCGGAAACGAGAGCATCAAGGGCTATTTGTCGAGCGACGTCTATTGGTCGCTGAATGACGGGCACATGATTATCCGTTCATTCGTTATCGGCGCCGAGAAGTTCGGCCAGTTCAGTTTCACCTTCGACTTCACCGGGATCAGCGCCGACCTCGTCGAACAGCTGATGGAGCTTTCGCGGACCATGGACCCCGAGGACCCAGCAGCCCAGCAACAGGCCGTGGCACTGGGCATGGGCATTCTGTCCCGCGGCTTCTTCAATTCGTTCACCTTGCGCTATGACGATTACGGCGTTCTGGAACGGGCCATGACCGTCATGGAGCGTGAGGAAGGGATGTCGCGTCAGGACATGGTCAAGGAGTTGCTGGGCGAAGTGACCGGGGCCATGACCGAACTGGACCTGAACGATCTCAAGAACAAGCTTGAAACCGAGGTGAACAAGTTTGCCGCCGACCCGCGCAATATCGAGTTGCGCATCGAGCCGCAGCAGCCCCTGCCGCTGATTTCCTTCATGGGACTGGCGGCAGCGCCAAAGGCGCTGGCGGATTCGCTGGGTGTGACGCTGGTTGCCAACCAGTAGGGGCAATTCTTTGGAGCGCCGCACCGAGCGGCGCTCCTCATTGGCCGAACCGGGAGGACGCTATGGTTCGCAAACTGACTTTCATTATTGCTTTTCTGGCTGTGCTGCTCTCGGCAGCGGGACAGGGATATGCCGCCAATCTGACTTTCTATCTGCAAAGTCAGCACCCCAACGTGGTGAGCCTGGAATTCTATTCACAGGACCGCAATCACGTGTGGCCGGGCAACGATCAGGTTTACCTGCTCGATGATTACGATACCCACGAGTTCAACCTGAGCTGCAACAAGGGGGAAAAGATCTGCTACGGCGCATGGGTGCGCAACCGGTCAGATCTTTTCTGGGGCGTTGGGCTCGACGATGCCGAGTACTGCAAGGATTGCTGCTACAATTGCGACGGCGGGCGCACACCCGTCATCGTGCTCAATCCCTAGCAGCTGCTTTTGTCAGGCGTCTTCGAGGTGGATTTGCGGCAGGTCGTAGAATTCACGCACGATGGACCATGCCTGATCCGCGCTATCGACAATGGTGAACAGGTCCGTGTCGCCCGGTGAGATCGTGCCGGCCTCCTCCAGCGCCTGAAGATTGATGGCCTTGGACCAGAAATCGCCACCGAACAGCAAGAGCGGAATACGGTCCATGCGGCCGGTCTGAATGAGGGTGAGCGTCTCGAAGAACTCGTCGAGCGTGCCGAAGCCGCCGGGGAATATCGAGACGACCTTGGCGCGCAGTAGAAAGTGGACCTTGCGGGTCGCGAAATAGTGGAAATTGAAACAGTAATCGGGCGTCACATATTCATTGGGCGCCTGTTCGTGCGGCAGAACGATGTTGAAGCCGATCGATGGCGCATCGACGTCGGCGGCGCCGCGATTGCCCGCTTCCATGACGCCCGGTCCACCGCCGGTCACCACCACATATTCCGAATAGTCCATCGCTTTGGATGTCAGTGACGCATATTGGGCGAAACGGCGGGCTTCGTCGTAATAGCGGCTTGCCTTGACCAGATTTTCGCGCGCCTGCGGCGTCCGGGCGGCCCAGGGGTCCTTGCCCGGTTCGGGAATGCGGGCACCACCGAACAGCACGACCGTGGATTCGATGCCGCGCTCACGCAGCCAAAGCTCAGGCTTGAGATACTCAAGCTGGAAACGAACGCCCCGCATCTCGTCGGACGTCATGAATTCTTCGTCGGAGAAGGCCAACCGATAAGAGGGCGCACGCGTTTGCGGCGTATCGGGAATGCGCCTTGCGACTTCGATGTCCTGTTTTGAGGTGCGCAAGGGGGTGTGGTGGCGCCGTGTGGCCATAATCGCCTTCGTCATTTTGCATGCATTTGCTGCAAATTGTGACAGCCGAAGGTTAAGGCTCTATGTCGGCGAGCCCGCACGCAAGCTGTGGTGGCGAGGCATTTGCTGCGCCAAAAGCGCACTTTGATTTTTGCACACGGTCCAACTATTGTCCGGCGGCCAAACAGACGAGACAAAGAGATCGACATGTCCCAGACCGAACTTGCCGCCATTATCGAGGACGCCTTTGAAAACCGCGAGACTATCGGGCTTTCAACGACAGGTGCGGTGCGCGAGGCGGTTGAGGAAACACTGAACCTGCTCGATAGCGGCGAACTCCGCGTCGCCGAAAAGCAGGGAGACGGCTGGATCGTCAATCAATGGGCAAAGAAGGCCGTGCTCCTGAGTTTTCGGCTCAACGATATGGCGCTGATCCCCGGCGGGCCCGGCGGCTCGCATTGGTGGGACAAGGTGCCTTCAAAATTCGCCGGCTGGAGCGAGAACCGTTTCCGTGAGGCGGGTTTCAGGGCCGTGCCGGGCTCCATCGTCCGGCACTCCGCCCACATCGCGCGCGGCGCGATCCTGATGCCGTCATTCGTCAATCTGGGTGCCTATGTCGATGAGGGTACAATGGTCGATACCTGGGTGACGGTCGGTTCGTGTGCGCAGATCGGCAAGAACGTACATCTGAGCGGTGGCGTGGGCATTGGCGGGGTGCTCGAACCCATGCAGGCCGGACCAACGATCATCGAGGACAATTGCTTCATCGGGGCGCGTTCCGAGGTCGTTGAAGGCGTGGTCGTCGGCGAAGGTTCCGTCATTTCGATGGGCGTTTTCATCGGTCAATCGACCAAGATCGTCGACCGCAATAGCGGCGAGGTCTTCATGGGCAAGGTTCCGCCCTATTCCGTGGTTGTTTCCGGGTCGATGCCCGGAAAGCCCCTGCCCGACAGCAAGCCGGGACCGAGTCTTTATTGCGCAGTCATCGTCAAGCGCGTGGACGAGCAAACCCGCTCGAAAACCTCGATTAACGACCTGCTGCGGGACTGACGCAGGTTACTCTTGCATCCCGGACGGCGATGGGTAGACTCAGGTTTGCGGCAAGGTGCCACACCTGAAGGGGCTTACCGGTGGATAATCTGCACGATCTGTTCCTGACCACACAGGGGCGAATTGCCCGCAGGCAATTCTGGTTGGGCGTTGTGGTTCTGGGCGTTGCGGCGGTGATCATGGCGTTCATTTTCGCGGCGCTTTTCGGCGTTCCCATGTTCAATGCCGTGGGGACAGGGCCAGTGTCGCAGGGCAATATGGCCTTCGATAACGAAGCTATTCTGGGGTCTTTGCGCACCGCCGGATGGGTCAGCCTTGTCATCACGCTGATCTTTGCCTTTCCCACCGCTGCTCTGATGATCAAGCGCCGGCACGACCGCAACCGCAGCGGCAGGGAAGTCTGGCTTTACATCGGAATCGGGCTTCTCATTCAGCTTTATCTGGTGCAGGCGCTGGGATTCAGCCTGCAAATGACGCCGGATGGCGGTCTATACCTGCCGATGCCGTCCATCATCAACGTGGTGGTTGGCCTTGCGGGATTGTGCCTCGGGCTTTATCTGTTGGTTGTCTGCGGATTTCTTTCGGGAAGCGCAGGCGAAAATTCCTATGGACCGGATCCGCACAAGGGCCGGTAAATCAGTCGACGGATGGCATGACCAACACCGCGCTTGGCGATTCAGCCGCATTGCTGCAAGCACTTATTCAATGTGACTCGGTCACCCCCAATGATGGCGGTGCCCTCGATGTCCTGAACGAACAACTCGAAAAGGCCGGCTTCGCAGTCTCGCGCCTGAACTTCGAAGGCGACGGGTCCTATCCGGTCGGGAATCTTTTCGCCACTGCCGGGTCGGGTGGCCGGCATATCCTTTTTTGCGGGCATACCGACGTGGTGCCGCCGGGCAATATGGATTTGTGGACATTTCCGCCTTTCTCGGGCCACGTCGAAGACGGCGTGATGTATGGCCGTGGTGCGGTGGACATGAAGAGCGGGGTTGCCGCATTCGCCATTGCCGCCGCCGCTGTTGCCACAAAGCTCGCGCCGGGTCAGGGCCGGATTTCGCTGGCCATTACCGGTGACGAGGAAGCCGATGCGATCAACGGCACGGTGAAGATGATCGATTGGGCCATCGGGCAGGGTGAGAAGTTCGATTTCGCCATTGTCGGGGAACCCAGTTCGCGTGTTGAGTTTGGTGATTCCATCAAGATCGGCCGGCGCGGATCATTGAGCGGCATTGTCACGATCCGCGGCAAACAGGGGCATTCCGCCTATCCGGAACGCACGCTCAATCCCGTCGCCATCGCTGCGGCCCTGGCGGTACGTTTGGGCGATCATGAATTCGACCGTGGATCGGATCATTTCCAACCCACCAATCTGGAAGTGACCTCCATCGATGTCGGCAACAAGGCGACGAATGTCATTCCCGCCGAGGCGAAACTGGCCTTCAATGTCCGCTTCAACGATCACTGGACGGCCGAAACGCTGACGCGGCAGATCGATGATCTGATCTCGAGCGTCGATCATCGTGGCTGCACCGTGACCTGGCGGCGTGTGGCGACGGTCGCCAACAGCTTCGTGTCTGATGTCAGCGATGATGTCGAACTGGTCTGCGACGCGATCGAAGACCGGACGGGACAAAGGCCGGACCTGGCGACGTTCGGCGGCACGTCCGATGCGCGTTTCATCGCGCCGCTCTGCCCTGTGATCGAATGCGGTTTGGTGGGACAAAGTATGCATCAGGTCGACGAACACGTTCCGGTGGCACAGGTCGAAGAACTGACCGGCCTTTATCGTGACATCCTGATGCGCTTTTTCGGCATCGCCGAAGCCTGATTGGCAAGGCCCCACTTGTGCCAGCCTGCTGGGCACCCTAAGTCGGGTTGATCCAAATTTGCCGGAACCAATGAACCAGACACTGATCAGAGAAACGATTGACGCCGCGCGCGGCGTGCTGGGCCTTTTGCTGGGCAGGCGCGATGCGTCGCGACATTTCAATCTCAGCCTTCAGGGGCTGATGGGCAGCCTGATCGCATTCTTGATCGCCATTGCCTTCAACGCCTACATGCCCGTTGTGATGGGCGCGGGCGGGACGATCGAACAACCGTTTGCGACGGTTTCGTCGTCACTGATCATCTATGCGGCGCAAATCGCCATGGCCATTCTGGTGCTGCGGCAGTTCGGGCGGACGGACGGTCTTGTGCCCTATCTGGTGTGTGACAACTGGGCGAGCTTCTACACCACGTTTGCGTCGTTCATTCTGCTGTCGCTGGGGCTGAACGGAGAGTTTGCCGTCATTCTGTTGACCATTGTCGCGCTCGTGCTGCTCGTCAACAATGCGCGGCTCATCGTCACCCTCAATCTGTTGCAGATCCTCGGATTCATCGTAGCTCAGATGGTTGGGGTGATGGTGGCGATGCTGGTGGTCAACATGCTCTTTCCGGACCTGATGGCGGCAACCCAGGACGCCGTTCAGTCGTCGTTTTCGTCGGGCGGCTCATCCGGGATGCCGTCATAATCGACGCCCGTCAGATATAGCCCGGCCGAGGGCGCGAGCGCGCCGCACCAGGAGCGATTGCAGGCGTCGAGCGCGCCCTTGACGTCCTTTGGCTGCCATTTGCCTTCACCCACCAGTTTCAGCGTTCCGACGATCGACCGCACCATGTGGTGCAGGAACGAGCGGGCCGAACAGTTGACCAGAATGAGGTCGCGGCGGCGGCGAACGACAATCACGTCCAATGTCCGGATGGGTGAATTGGCCTGGCACTCGGCGGCGCGGAAGGTGGTAAAATCGTGCTTGCCGACGAGAAACTGGGCGCCTTCATGCATGGCGTCGGCATCGAGCGGGACCGGTACGTGCCAGACGCGGTTCATTTCGAGCGCCGGGCGGGCGCGCCGATTGGAGATACGATATTCGTAGTGCCGCCGGGTCGCCGAAAATCGTGCTTCGAAATCTGGGCCGACTTCCTCGCAGGCGACCACGGCCACGGGATGCGGTTTCAGATGATAGTTAAGCGCTTCCTGAATCCGGAACGGGTCCCATGATCGGCTGAGATCGAAATGCACAACCTGGCCGAGCGCATGAACGCCGGAATCGGTGCGGCCGGCCGCCTGGGTTGTGACCTGTTCGTGGCAGAAGCCGAAAATGGCGGTTTCCAAGGCTTCCTGAACACTCAAGCGGTCGGCCTGGCGTTGCCAACCGACAAAGGGTGTACCGTCATATTCGACAGTCAGTCGATAGCGGTGCAGGTCAGCCATTGGTGAGCACCTGACCCTTCAAGCTGCCGCTGCCGCGCAGGAACTCGTCCGCGCTCATGGGGCCCTTGCCCGCACGCTGCAGACGCAAGACCCGGATCGCACCCTCAGCGCAGGCAATGGTCAGTTCATCGTCAAGAATCCTGCCGGGAATGCCTTCCCCTGACGCCACCTCGCTTTGGAGAATCTTGACCCGCTGCACGTCTCCGCCAATCTCCATCTCGCACCAGGCGCCGGGAAAAGGCGACAGGCCCCGAATGTGATTGTGAACTGCGGTCGCGGGTTGCGCAAAGGGAATGCGCGTCTCAGCTTTGTCGATCTTTTTAGCGTAGTTCGCGCCCTCATCGGGCTGGGGCGTGAAAGTCAGGCTCTCTCTCTCGAGTGCAGACAAGGCACGCACCATCAGATCGGCACCGAGAATGGCCATCCTGTCGTGCAGTTCGCCCGCATTCATCTCCGGCGTGATGGTGATGGGTTCGCTGAGGGCGACCGGGCCGGTATCGAGCCCTTCGTCCATCTGCATCACCATGACCGCCGTTTCCCTGTCACCGGCCATGATGGCGCGTTGAATGGGCGCCGCACCACGCCAGCGCGGCAATCTGGAGCCGTGCAGGTTCAGACATCCATACTTCGGTGCATCGAGAATGGTTTTGGGCAACAACAATCCATAGGCCACGACGATCGCAACATCGGCATCATGCTCGGCAAACGCCGTGACGTCGTCAGGATCCTTGAAGTTTCGGGGGGTAAAAACGGGAAGGCCGAGTTCGTCGGCGGCGCGATTGACCGCACCCTTCTGTTCCTTGTGTCCACGTCCCGCGGGCCGCGGCGGCTGAGAATAGACCGCAACCACGTCGTGCCCGTGCGCCACGATTTCACGCAGCGTCGGCACCCCGATTTCAGGCGTGCCCATGAAAATGACGCGCATGGACCTATTCCGATCAGCCAGCGCGGCGCGCCAGTTTCTGGAACCGCTTGTTGATGCGGTCGCGTTTCAGCCGCGACAGATAATCGATGAAGAGCTTGCCGTTCAGATGATCGACTTCGTGTTGAATCACGACCGCCAAGAGGCCGCCCGCCTCGCGTTCGGTCTCTTTCCCTTCAAGGTCGGTGTAGCGAACGCGCACGAAGGCCGGGCGCTCGACATCTTCATAATATTCGGGAATGGAGAGGCACCCTTCTTCGTGAACCTTGGTTTCTTCGGAAAACCAGGTGATTTCGGGGTTGATCATGGCAATGGGTTCGCGCACCGGCTCGGGTTCCGGCCGATCGGCGACCTGGCCGTGAATTTCCTCGTCTTCCGCTTCTTCCCGGGCGGCACGCTCGGCGGCATCGACGACGATGACGCGGTTCATCACCCCGATCTGCGGCGCCGCGAGCCCAATGCCCGGCGCATCGTACATGGTGTCAAACATGTCCTTGACCTGTTTGACGATTTCGGGCGTCACGGATTCAACCGGCGGCACGATTGTACGCAAGCGTTCGTCGGGGATTATGACAATGGGACGCAGGGACATTGGTCCGCCTCGTTTGACCTCGTTTCGGCTTGGATATGGGCGTTTTGGCCGGAACGGTCAAGCCGGGATGCACGACGGCCACCTTCAAAAGAGGCGGAAATCAAGGCGAATCGGATAAGGTTGACGCATGAGCGACGTGCTTTTTTCCATCGGGGATTATCCCGTAACCGGGTTCGATTTGCTGCTTGGCGTTTCCGGGTTGATCGCGTTCGGGCTTCTGGTGTTGATCGTTCTGGTGCTGCACGGCAATTCGCGTCGGTTGGCCGAAGCGGCAGAAACAGCACGCGCGCAGATCAAGGCCAGTTTGGACCAGCAGATCTCGGAGCGCGACGGACGTATCCGCGATCTTGATGACAGTCTCGAGCATCAGCGGCGCCTGAATGCCGACCTCAAGGCAGATGCGGCGCGGCTGACAGCAATGATGCAGGAACGTGACCGGCAGAACGCGGAAAACCTCAAGCGTTTCGAGCAGGCCCGCACGCAGATGACCGACGAGTTCAAGCTGATCGCGGCAGACGTCTTGAAGAGCCATGGCGAGACCTTTTCGAAACAGAACCGCGAACAGGTCGATACGCTTCTCAGGCCCCTGCGCGAGAAGATCACCGAGTTCCAGAAAGAGGCCGTGGAGGGTCGCACGCAGCTTTCCGAGCATTTGCGGCGGTTGGCTGAAGACAGCACCAACATGCGCACCGAGGCGCAGAACCTGACGCGGGCGCTCAAGGGCGATACGCAGATGCAGGGCGCCTGGGGGGAAATGATCCTCTCTTCGGTGCTCGAGCGATCAGGCCTGATCGAAGGCGAGCATTACGACGTTCAGCAAAGCTATTCGGGCGAAGGCGGCCGGCTGCGCACCGACGTTGAAATCCACCTGCCCAACGACAAGGGCAAGATGATCGTCGATTCGAAGGTCAGCCTGACCGCGTTCGAGGCCTGGTCGAACAGCGAGGACCATCAGGAGCGCGATGAATATCTGCGCTCGCATGTGCTGTCGTTGCGCAACCACATCAAGATCCTTGCCGGCAAGGAATATCATCGTCATGCAGGGTCGGAACTGGATTTCGTCATCATGTTCGTGCCCATGGAAAGCGCGATCTCGGCGGCCCTGCGCGCCGACCCGGCTCTGGTCGACTATGCCTTTTCTCAGAACGTGTCGCTGGCCACGCCGACCACGCTTCTGACGATGCTACGTACCGTCTCAAACATCTGGGATATCGACAAGCGCAACCGAAATGCCGAGGAAATCGCCAATCGGGCGGGCAAGCTTTACGACAAGTTCGCCGGTTTTCTGGGAACGATGGACAAGCTCGGCAACAGCCTTGGCGCGGCACAACGGAGCTTTGACGAGGCCAAAGGCCAGCTCAATCAGGGCAGCGGCAATCTGGTGCGGCAGGTACAAATGCTGCAGGACCTCGGCGCACGGGCGGCCAAGCAAATCCCTTCGGGCTGGGATTCCGATGATGATGTGGATGCAAAGCCAGATGCCGACGTGTTGCCGCTTCTCAAACGCGACGGTACCGACGACGAATAGCGGGCCTGATCAGAACGGATCGAAGCAATCGTAGTTGCGCTGCCGGTAAATGAGGTCATTGCGGAGCTCGAACGCGCAGGCAAAGCGGGCGCGCATGACATCGCCTTTTTGCAGCCTTGCGACATCCATGGCGAGGGTCCCGGTCCAGATCACTTCGGCAATCGCCCTTTGTCCATCCAGCACCAGATTTTCGATGACATAGGTCTGTGCACTGGTAACCAGCTTTCCGCGTTCCGCACCCTCAAGAATGGCGGCCAAATCGCGGACGGCGCCCTTGGGGGAGAGCGCATTGGGAAATTCGGTCTGTTCGATCCCTGGATGAAAGAAGGTGGCGAGTTCGTCGCCGGTTTTCATGTCAGCGAGCGCGGCGAAATAGCGCCGGAGGAATTGTTCCGCATCAGACATTGGATTCCCTTGATCAGAGTGACGTGCGGGCCTTCATGGCCTGGGCAAGCGTGCCTTCGTCGAGATAATCGAGTTCGCCACCAACCGGCACGCCGTGAGCAAGGCGGGTGATCTTGATGCCGGAATGTTCGAGCCGGTCGGTAATGTAATGGGCCGTCGTCTGGCCCTCGACCGTGGCATTGACCGCCAGAACAATCTCGGAGAATTGCGGGGCGCGGGCGATCAGCTTGTCGATGGAGAGATCGTCGGGGCCGATGCCGTCGAGCGGCGAGAGCACTCCGCCAAGAACATGATAGCGGACCGGGCCGATGCCGGCGCGTTCGAGCGCCCAGAGGTCAGCCACATCCTCGACCACGATGAGCATGGAATTGTCCTTGCGGCGTGGATCGGTGCAGATCGAACATGGCGACCTGGTGTCGACATTGCCGCACTCGGCGCAAACGGTGACGGCATCAACCGCGCGCTGCATGGCGGCGGAAAGCGGCACCATCAGGCTTTCCTTTTTCTTGATCAGGTGCAGCACAGCGCGGCGGGCCGAACGCGGACCGAGCCCTGGCAGCCGCGCCAGAAGCTGGATCAATTGTTCGATTTCGGTTCCCGCGATTCGCTCATTCATGGCATAAGCATTAGGGTCAAAGCGCGTTCAAGGCCAGACAGACACATTACGGGCAGAGTGGGAATGTACATATGAATGATGTCAGCGTGCGGGTAGCGACAGAAGCCGACCGCCAGCAGCTCGAGCAATTGATCGCCGATTGCTACGAGGAAATCTATCCGAACTGGTATGGCGACGAGATGATCTATTCATCCTTGACCCATGTTCTGCGGCTGGACCCTCTGCTTTTGCAGGACGGCCATTACTTTGCGGCGCAAGTGGACGGAGAGCTGGCCGGATGTGGCGGCTGGGGCCGGGCGGCAAACGGTCCCAACGCGGACAACGGTTCTCTCGGCCATTTGCGGCATTTCGCGACCCATCCGAATTTCATGCGGCGCGGCGTCGGTGCCGTGATTTTGGAAAAGTGCGTGGCGGCGGCGAAAGCAGACGGCATCAGCGCGCTTCACTGTTTTTCAAGCGTTGCCAGCGAAAGATTTTATCTCAACCACGGCTTCACCAAGGTTCAGGATGTGAGCGTGATGCTGGGCGGGGACGAGCCCTTCCCCGCCATCCTGATGGAACGCAAGCTGGGCTAGAACGGCAACTTCATGCCCGGCGGGATGGGCAGGCCGGCAGTCAGGTCTTTCATCCTGTCCTGCATCATCGCTTCGGCCTTCTGCTTGGCATCATTGTGGGCAGCAACGATCAGGTCTTCGAGGATGTCGGCTTCCTCTTGCTTGAGCAGCGAGGGATCAATATCGATTCCGCGCATTTCGCCCTTGCCGCTTAAAGTGACGCGCACCAGTCCTCCGCCCGAGACGCCTTCCACCGTTTGGGCCTCAACCTCGGCCTGCATCTGCTGCATTTTTTCCTGCATGTCCTGCAGTTTGCCCATCATGCCCATGATATCGCGCATGGCTTAATCCTCTTCTTGCTCATCCGCTTCGGGAAGCGGGTCGATGGCCGGGTTTTGCCCGAGCCGCCGGACATTGACAATCTTTGCGTTTGGAAATGTGTCGAGCACGGCCCGGACGAGCGGATCCTGACCGGCCCGTTCCTCGGCAGCCTTGCGCTCGGCCTGCGATTGCTCGCGCAGGGTCGGTGCCTCGACCAGATTGTTGGTGACCGAGATGATCCAGTTGCGGCCGGTCCAGTCCTTGAGACGCGAAATCAGCGTCTGAACGATGCCGCGGTCGGCTCCCTCGACCAGTCCGATTTCCATCCGGCCCGGTTCGAACGAGACCAGGCGGATCGATGCCTCAAGCGCATCTTTTACGATCAGATCACGTTTGGCGGAGGCCAGAACGACGAGTTCGGCAAAGGACCGCGGATCGGCGCCCTTTTGTGGTGCGGGCCGGGTTTCGGGCGCTGGCGGGGCAAATTCGGGCTGTGCACGCGAGACCGCCAGCGAGGGACCGGATCGTGATGTATGACCCGCAGGACCTGCCGGTGGGGGAGCGGATGGCACAACAGGCGGGGTGGCCGTGGCCTGAGATTCACCTGAGCCGATCTTTCTGATCAGTTCGTCCGGGGTTGGCAGGTCGGCGGCGTGCGCCAGCCGCACCAGCACCATTTCGGCGGCCTGGATGGCGTTGGGCGCGCGCGTCACCTCGTCGAGCCCGGATTGCAGGATCTGCCATGTTCGGGTGAGGACGCGCACGTTGAGCTTTTGCGCCATATCCGCACCCCGCGTGCGTTCCTCGGGGGTCAGGGCCGGATCGTCGGAAGCCGCGGGCACCAGCTTCATGCGGGTCAGCGCATGGGTGAGATTGGCCAGATCTGCGATCATGGTCTCCGGGTCGGCGCCAAGGTCATATTGATCCTTGAGGTTTTCGAGCGCGTCGGCGATGCGTCCGGCCATCAGCGCCTCGAAAAGGTCCAGCATGCGGGTGCGATCAGCCAGACCCAGCATTCCGGTGACGGTTTCCGCCGTGACCTTGCCGCCGGCATAGGCTATCGCCTGATCGAGCAGGGACAGACAATCGCGCACCGATCCCTCCCCGGCACGAACGATGAGCGACGTGGCTTCCGGTTCCGCCTCGATGCTTTCCTTTTCGAGCAATTGGCCAAGGTAGCCGGTCATCTGCTCGGCCGGAACGCGGCGCAGATCGAAGCGCTGGCAGCGGCTGAGGATCGTCACCGGAACCTTGCGGATTTCCGTCGTCGCAAAGATGAACTTCACATAGGGCGGCGGCTCTTCCAGAGTTTTGAGCAGGCCGTTGAAGGCCTGGTTGGAGAGCATGTGCACTTCGTCGATGATATAGACCTTATAAGGGGCCGAGACCGGTCCATACTTCACCGAATCGATTATTTCGCGAATGTCGTTGATGCCGGTATTGGACGCCGCGTCCATTTCGAGCACATCGACGTGACGCCCCTCGATGATCGCCTCGCAATGTTCACCGGGTGTCGAGAGATCAAGCGTTGGACTAGCGCCGTCCTTGCCGACATAATTGAAGGCGCGGGCCAGAATACGGGCGGTCGTGGTTTTGCCGACGCCGCGCACGCCGGTCAGAATGAAGGCGTGATGAATACGGCCCGATTTGAAGGCGTTGGTCAGGGTCTGGACCATGGCCTCCTGCCCGATCAGGGCGGAGAAATCGCGCGGTCTGTATTTGCGCGCGAGCACGAGGTAGGGCGTTTGCGCCTTTTCCGCCATCAGACAATGGCTCCGGCGCAGCGCTGGCAATCTGTCATGTGGTGAGAATCGGCCGACATCATCTTCTCAGCTTAGCGGCCTGAGCAGGAGGCTGACAACGACCCGAAGAAAAACTCGTTAGGGCTGCTTCCTTCCGGACCTGACCCGGTTGGCGAGGACTCCGTCCGCGCCAACCTCCCGGTCGCCTATGTGGCGTATCAGGTCCGAAATTGCAAGGGTCAGGCAGGCGTGCTGGCCGACGCCATCTGCTCTTTGGCCCAGGCGACGATCTGGCTCGACGGCATGGCACCGGACACGCGGCCGATTTCGCGGCCGTGGTGCATCAACAGCATGGTCGGGATGCCGCGAATGCCAAGGCGCGAGGAGATGGCCTGCTCCTCGTCCGAGTTGAGCTTGACGAAGCGCATTTGCGGTTCGAGCTCGTGCGCGGCCTTTTCGAATTCGGGTCCCATGATCCGGCACGGGCCACACCAGGGCGCCCAGACGTCGACCAGAACAGGGACGTCAGATTTGTTGATCTGCTTCATGAAGGCGTTGCCATCGACGTTGGCAGGGTGGCCGTCGAACAGAGGCTCCTTGCAGGATCCGCATTTCGCGGTCTTTTCCTTGCCTTCGGTCACGCGGTTGATCTGCGCGCAGTGCGGGCAGACGATGTGTTGGGATTTGGATTCGGACATGATCGCCTCGCTGGCTCGAATATATTAGCTGTTCCTAATATATCTGATCCTGCGCCGAATTCAAGGCCCGTGCTCGGCTGCGGTCTATTGCCCCGGCCTTCCAGCCGGATAGACGCCGAGCAGCTTGAAATGATCGGTGAAGAAATCGAGTTCCTCGAAAGCGAATTTCACGCGCTGTTCGTCGGGATGGCCCTCGATATCGGCGTAAAACTGGGTGGCGGTGAACGAACCGTCGACCATGTAGCTTTCGAGCTTGGTCATGTTGATGCCGTTGGTGGCAAAGCCGCCCATGGCCTTGTAGAGCGCGGCGGGCACGTTGCGCACGCGGAAGACAAAGGTTGTGCGCACCGGCGCATCGCCAAGCGGGGCCAAGGCCCGCTCGCGCGACATGACCAGAAAGCGGGTCGTATTGTGGGCGGCGTCCTCGATATTCTCCTTGAGCACGTCGAGGCCATGAATTTCGGCCGCCAGTTTCGATGCAATGGCCGCGATGGACTTGTCACCCAATTCCGCGACTTCGCGGGCGGAGCCGGCGGTATCGACCGAGTTGATGGTGCGGTATTTGTTTTCGGCAATGAAGCGGCGGCATTGTCCGAGGGCGACGGACAGGGACTGGACCGCCTTGATGTCCTCAAGTTTAGCGCCGGGAACTCCCAGAAGGTTCATCCGGATCGGCTGGAAATGTTCGCCGATGATGAAAAGCCCGCTTTCGGGGAGGATGTGGTGGATGTCGGCGATGCGGCCATAAAGCGAATTTTCGACCGGCACCACCGCGTGGTCGGCCTCGCCGGACTGCACCGCGGCGATGGTTTGTTCAAAGGTGACGCAGGGCATCGGTTCATCATCGGGAAAGCAGGCCAGAGCCGCCTCGTTACTGAAGGCGCCGAATTCTCCCTGGAACGCAATTTTCTTGGCCATACTCGATACTTCCCCTGCAATTTGGTGGCTTGTTATGGTGAGGCGGCCATGAGTGTGTCAACCGGATTTGGTTGCCTTTGTTTTCCGCGCATTTCGAGTGCGGGCCGCTTGCATTTGTCAAAGTCAAAGTCTATTCCGCACCCATTGTCGCACTTGATGAATAGTCGGTTGCCGGAATGGCAGGCGGACTATACATTCCGCGCGGCTTTGTCAGGATTAGGATTCGTCTGGCTTGAGGCGGCCACACAGGTTTGTGCACTGGGGCGAAACGGCACGGAGACACCTTATGGATTCTTTTGAGTGGAACAAGATTATCGGCGCCATTTTGGGCACCCTGCTGCTGGTGATGGGGGTCGGCTTTCTGGCCGAAGCGCTCTACAAGCCGATCGACGGCCGCGGCGAAGGTTACGCCCTGCCCGATCCGGCTGCGGGAGCCAATGAAAATGCCGCACCCGCAACGCAGGAAGCGCCAAAATCGATTGCCGAGCTTCTGGCTTCCGCAAGCGTTGAAAACGGCGCGAAGGTAGCGCGCAAGTGCCAGTCCTGCCACAATTTCGACGAGGGCGCCGGCAACAAAACCGGTCCTGAACTCTACAACGTTGTTGGCGGCCCGATCGCGCACAAGAGCGACTTTGCCTATTCGGACGAGCTGAAATCCCTGCACGATGCCGGCGACACCTGGACCTTCGACAATCTCAATCACTTCCTGACTTCGCCGAAGGATTTCGCGCCTGGCACGAAGATGACCTTCGCGGGTCTGAAAAAGGACAGCGAACGCGCGGACATCTTCGCATACCTGACGTCGCTGTCGCCGAACCCGGTTCCGTTCCCAGCGGTTGAGGCTGCTCCGGCCGCCGATGCTGCTGCGACACCTCCGGCAGACAATGCAGCTCCCGCGGCGGACGCTACCCCGGTGGCAGATGCTGCGGCCAATGTGGCTGATCAGGCGACCCAGATGGCGAGCGACGCCGCCAATGCCGCAAGCGACGCAGCAAACCAGGCGGCCGATCAGGCCACACAGATGGCGACAGACGCGACCAACGCCGCGACCGACACCATGGACCAGGCGGCCGACGCTGCAAGCGACATGACGGATCAGGCGACAGAAATGACCTCTGATGCCGTCGACGCTACTACCGAGATGGCGTCGGACGTTGCAGATGCTGCGGCTGAGACAATGGATCAGGCCACTGAGACTGTCACCGACGCGGCCAACAATGCCGCTGATGCGGCAGGCGATGCGGTCATGAACATCAACGACGCCGTTACGAGCACGGACGTGACGCTTCCCACGGATGCCCCGGCGGTTGCCGCGCCTGCGAGCCACTGATCGACTGACGCGTCAGAAACCGCTATTTCGGGCCGCACCTCACGGGGTGCGGCCCATTTCTTTTTGCGGAGAGAGTTGATGCTTCTGCTGCATCTCAATCAGACGGACGAAACGGCGTGGGCGCAACGTTTGCGGCGTCACTTGCACGAATATCCGATCGTCCGGCGTGGCGACTCATTCAACCGAGATGATGTGCGCTACGTCCTGGTCTGGAAGCCGCTTTCCGATGCCTTTGACGGGTTGGATAATCTCAAGGCGGTTCTGTCCTATGGCGCCGGTGTGGATGCCCTGTTGACCCATCCACACCTGCCCGATGCGCCAATCGTGCGGTTTGTCGATCCAGACCTGACGGCGCGAATGGGCGATTATGTGGTTGCCAATGTGATGATGCACCTGCGCAATCAATCGGCTTATATCGTCCAGCAGCGTGCGCGTTCCTGGCGGGACCATTTTCCGCCCCGGGCCGCTGACGTGTCGGTCGCAATCATGGGGCTTGGAGAGCTTGGCCGTCATGCGGCGGAACGGCTTGGCGCACAGGGGTTTCAAGTGCGCGGCTGGAGCCGCAGTCCCAAAAACATCGAGGGTGTTGTGACTTTTGCAGGTGACGGCGAACTGGATGCGTTTCTGGCGGACACCGACATACTGGTGAATCTTCTTCCACTGACCGCAGACACGCGCGGTATTCTCCGGCGAGCCCTGTTCGTAAAATTGAGGCGCGACCGCTTGCCCCAAGGACCGGTTGTGATCAACGCCGCGCGTGGCGGGCATCAGGTCGAGGCCGATCTGGCCGCTGCGCTTTCGGATGGAACGCTTGGCGCCGCGAGCCTCGACGTGTTCGAGACCGAGCCGTTGCCCGGGAGTTCACCTTTGTGGGCGCTCGAGAATTGTTTCATCACGCCGCACATCGCGGCCGTGTCGCATCCGGAAAGTGGGGCCCGGTATTTCGCAAACCTTATTCGCGGGCACGAAGCCGACGAGCCGCTCAGAAATGTCGTCGACCGCGCACGCGGCTACTGAGCATCGAAATCGAGTGCCCAATATTGACCATTGAGGTCAACGCCAAATGAATGGTGCTGGTCCTCGCGGGTGAGCTGAAAGCCCGCACCCTGATAAATGCGGCGTGCCGAGGTCAGGCAGTCCTGCGTCCAAAGCATCACGCCGTGATAGCCGGCATCGCGCGAGAAGCCGACCACTTTATCGACGAGAGTTCGACCGATCTGGTGGCCCCGGGCTTCAGGTTCGACATAGAGCATGCGCAATTGCGCGATCTTCGGGTCGTCGGCGTTGGGAAGAACATAAATCGAGCCCGCCACGGCGTCATCCAGCTCTGCAATCCAGAGGCTCTTGCGGGCGGTGTCCGGATGTTCCTCGTACTCGTGATAGATACGGGCGATCAACGTTTCGAACTCGCCGTTCCATCCATACTCCGCACGATAGAGCAGCGCCTGACGATGAATGAGCCACCCAAGTTCACCCAGCTTGTGCGGCCGATAGATGACTTTTGCGTCGTTTCCAGCCGGGGACAGCAGCGATGTGATGGTGGTCATGGCGTTGGCCAACCGGGTTCGCATTTCGTCCGAGAGCGGCTCGACCAGACGGGCAACACTTTGCTCGGAGAGCGTGTTCAGCTCGTTGGCGGCCGCGTCGCCTTGTTCGGTCAGTGTCAGCCAGAAGACACGCCCGTCCGTTTCGTCCCGCCGGCTTTGCACCAGGTTCTTGCGCCCTAGCGCGGAAAGAAGTCGCGAAAGCTGACCGGGGTCCATGTCGAGCGCCTCGACCAGCGTGCGGGATGTGACCGGGCCGTTGGCCCAGATCTCGTAAAGCAGGCGCGCTTCGGCCAGCGCGTAGGGCGAATGCAGGATGTGCTTGTCGAGCAGACCCGCGACCCGCGTGTAGAAGCGGTTGAAGGCGCGAACGGCCGAAACGGTGCGGGTTTGCTGAACGCTCATATAGTTGACTTTATCAACTATATGAGCGTTTGCAAGAGACGATCAGCTTTTCGGCGGAAACCGGTCCTTGAGGGCGAAATAGGCGGCGCGGATACCCGCCTCAGTGCCACCGACCGTGCGGCCGGGCCGCGCTTCAAGCGCCCAGCCCGATATGTCGAGATGAGCCCATTCGGCCGCGCCTTCGGTAAATTTTTCCAGAAACAGGGCCGCGACGATCGCCCCGCCATAGGAGGAACTCGCGATGTGATTGATATCGGCCACCTTGGATTTCATGCCGGCGGCATAATTCTGCCAGAGCGGCATGCGCCAGACCGGATCGCCCCAGAGATTGCCGTGAACGGCCATGGCATCGGCTAGCGCATCGCTGGCTGTAAAGAGCGCGGCCAATTCGAAGCCGACCGCAATACGCGCGGCGCCAGTCAGTGTTGCCATATCGATCATGACCTGTGGCCGTTCTTCGGCACCAAGCGCCAGGGCATCGGCCAGAATGAGCCGGCCTTCGGCATCGGTGTTGCCGATTTCAACGGTAATGCCCTTGCGCGAGGTGAGCACGTCACCCGGCCGGAAGGCGGATCCGGAGACGGCATTCTCAACGATCGGCACCAGAACGCGTAAACGAACGGGCAGCCTGTTGGCCATGATGGCATGGGCCAGCCCCAGAATATTGGCGGACCCGCCCATGTCCTTTTTCATCAGTGCCATTGCCGAGGCGGGCTTGAGGTCGAGGCCGCCGGTATCGAACGTGACACCCTTGCCGACCAGCGTCACTTTCGGGTCACCGGGATTGCCCCAGCTCAGATCCATCAACCGCGGGGCTTGCGCCGAGGCGCGACCGACTGCGTGAATCATGGGAAAGTTTTCATCGAGCAGATCATCGCCACAAATTTCGCGCGCCTGCATCTTGTGCCCCTCGGCATACTCGAGCACGCGGGCGGCATAGGCATCTGGGCCAAGAAGGTTTGCGGGCAGGTTGATCAGGTCGCGCGCCAGAAAGGCGGCATCGCGCAGAGACAGGATTTCGCTGGACGGCATTGATTCATCGCACAGGGTTGCCGTGTCCGATTCCGGGCCCGCAAGCTGAAACCTGTAGGCACCGAGGAGGAACCCAAGGCATTGCTGCCCCGAATCGCCCGCGAGACCCTCGAGCCTATAGTCCCCTTTCGGCAGTGTTGCGGACGCCTGCCCCAGCAGCAGCGGGTTGCGGCCATCGCTTTGTCCGAGACCGAACAGATAGGAACCGATCTTTCCGGTCGCCGGTTCGGGCAGCGCCAGAAGCTGGCCTGCCTTGCCAGAAAATTCGTTGGCGGCACACCAGCTTGACGTCACCTCGTCAAGGCCGAGCGCCTCCAAAGCCCCTTCTTCAACACACGTCAGCACCTTGGCCGCTTCGCTACTCATCTCGGTTTTTCTCCGTGCGAATCCCTGTTTCCCGCGCCGCTTCAGAAGCCTCGTTTAACCGCTTGTTAGGGTTAATGTTTTATTGAAATGCATCTGAGAGTGATGCTGCGGATGCGTGATCGGACATTGCATGATCGCAAATGGCAAATCAAATAAAAGCCTTGGGCGCGTCCTGAGGGGCATGTTGATGGCGGGCGTTGCGGTCACGCTGTTGTCGGCGTGCGCGTCGAACCGCGCCAGCACCAGTTCACCGGACTTTTCCGGCCGCCCGGTCGCGGAAGCACAAGCAAACCTTGTCTCGCTTGCGCAGCGCTATCAGTCCAATCCGCGCGACAAACAGACGGCGATCTATTATGCCGCCGCGCTCAGGGCCAACGGACAATCGAGCCAAGCCGTGGCGGTGATCGAAGCCACCCTCGCCTATCATCAGGATGATGCCGAACTCAGTCTCGCCTACGCCAAGGCACTGGCATCGGCCGGCCGCTTTAGCCAGGCCCTCAACGTGGTCAACAATACGATCCGGCCCGAAGCGCCCGACTGGAATGCGCTCTCGGTCAAGGGGGCGGTGCTGGACCAGATGGGTCAGAACCAGCAGGCACGTCAGCTTTATCAGCAGGCGCTCCTGATCGCGCCAAACGAAGCCTCGCTTTATGCCAATCTTGGCTTGAGCTTTGCCATGTCGGGCAATCTCGACCAGGCCGAACAAAACCTGCGCACCGCTCTGACCAAACGCGGCGCGACCAGCCAGATTCGCCAAAATCTTGCGCTGGTGCTTGGTCTCAAGGGCAAGTTCGACGAGGCCCGGGCCATCTATGCTGCGGAATTGCCCGCAGATCAGGTTGAAGCCAACATGGCCTATATCCGGGCCCTTCTGACCCAGCAGAACCGCTGGGATGTGATCGAACAGGGCTCGACCTCCACGTCCTGATCCCCGCGATTTCAGTGGCCTGAACCAAACAACAGGCGGCAGCGCGAAAACGCGTTCGGGTCGAGCTGAACCCTCGTGGGGCAGATCGAGCAGACCGGTCCGTCTTCTAGCCGAAGCTGACGTTGCTGGCGAAGACCTTGATCAGTGCCGGCGCCATGATCACGATGAACAGTACCGGCAGGAAAAAGACAATCAGCGGGACGGTGAGCTTCGGCGGCAGGGCGGCTGCCTTTTTCTCGGCTTCCATCATGCGCTGCTCGCGGCCTTCTTCGGCCATGACGCGCAGAGACTGACCCACGGACGTGCCGTATCGATCCGCCTGGATGAGCGCGGTCATGACGGCGCGAACACCATCCAGACCGGTGCGGTCGGAGAGGTTTTCATAGGCCTTCGCGCGATCTTCGAGAAAGCTGAGTTCGGCGGTCGTCAGTTCGAGTTCCTCGGCCAGTTCCTCGCTCTGCAGGCCGATCTCCTTGGCCACCCGTTTAATGGCGTGTTCGATCGACATGCCCGCCTCGACACACAGCAACATCAGGTCGAGGGCGTCCGGCCATGAGCGCCGGATTGAGGCCTGCCTCTTGATGATCTGATTCTTGAGAATGAGGTTCGGCAGATAAGCGCCGGCCAAGCCGAGCGCCAGCGCGTAAAGCGCGTTCATGTAGAGCGGACGGTCCGCGAAAATCGTGTAGGACAGGTAGGGAAAGCTCAGCGCAAACAGGACGATCGGGGTTGCAAAGCGCGCGAAAAGATAGATCGTGACATATCTCGGTCCGCGATAGCCTGCTTGGGCAAGCTTATGCGGCGTTGTCTCGTCCATGAACGCTTTGCGCAGCGACAGGCGCTCCACCATGTTCTTCATGAAGTTAGAGCTTTCGCGCGCGCGCAGGCCACGGATATCGCGATCGGATTCGCCCTTGTTGCGAATGCGATGCAATTGCTCGGCGCGCATTCTTTCGCGCTCGACAGCGACCGACTTGATGCGCTTGTTGAGATCCGACCGGTCGAAGAACTGGCTGCCAAAGGTGATCACGGCTGCGGCCGCAGAAACGGCTGCGAGCACGGCAATCAGAAAGTTCGGGGATTCGATGAGTGCGATAATGTCCACGTCACGCCCCCTAATAGTCGAACTTGATCATGCGGCTCATGATGAAGATGCCCGTCCCCATCATCACCGCGGCCACGCCAAGCGCGATGTAGCCCACGGTGCCGGAAACCAGCGGCAACAGATATCCGGGCGTGACGAAGCTGACGAGGGTTGCAACGATGAAGGGCAATGAACCGATAATCATTGCCGATGCCTTGGCTTCGGACGACATGGCCTTGACCTTGGCCTGCATCTTGCGCCGGTCACGCAGAACGCGCGCCAGGTTGCCCAGCGCTTCGGAAAGGTTGCCGCCGGCCTGGGCCTGAACCGTGATCACAACCACGAAGAAGTTCACCTCGGGCAAGGGCACCCTTTTGTAGATCACCTTGATCGCGTCCTCGATGGAATTGCCCAATGCCTGGGAATCGAGAACCCGGACGAATTCGGAGCGGACCGGTTCCTTGACTTCTTTGGCGACCACGCGAATGGAATCGTTCAGCGGCAGGCCGGATTTGACGCCACGCACCATGGCTTCGATCGCGTTCGGCAGCTCATCGAGAAATTTCGACTGAAACTTGCGGCGTGTTCTGTTCAGCCACCAGCGTGGCGCCAGATACGCAACCGAGGCGGCAATGACCGCACTGAAGAAGAGCGGCACCTGCAGGACAAAGAGGACGACGAAAATCAGGCCACCCAAAATGATGACATTACGAACCCAGGCGCTTTTCTTGATCTTGAAGCCGGCCTGATAGAGCTGCAGGTCGAGCGGAACCTTGGCGCGTGTTTTCTTTTTCTGGTCCGCCGCCGCGCGCTGCACGCTTTGCATGAGCTCCTTGCGGCGCTCTTCGCGCTGCTTGTCGGCGCGTTCATGGGGACGGAGCGGACCTTTCGTGTCCTTGAGGCTTTTGATGCGCTCATCGGCACGGCCGCCGGCAAATATCGGCAACAGGGCGAAGGCGCCGGCGCCGATTCCGACCGCGACAAGCAAACCGAGAAGCAGCGGATTCATGCGATCAGCCCCTCAGCTTTTCCTGTTGTTCGACGTTCGCCCCCTCGAGCGCCTCGGCCAGGTTCGTTTCTTCATTGTAGTAGCGGGCGCGTTCGGACATGCGCGGCTTGGTGATGCCGGTCGAACGGTGGCGCCCGATCAGATTGCCGTTCGCGTCTTCGCCGGTAATGTCGTAAACGAAGATGTCCTGGGTCACGACCACATCACCTTCCATGCCCAGCACTTCGGTCACGTGGGTGATGCGGCGCGAACCGTCGCGCAGGCGGGCGGCCTGCACGATCACGTCGATCGACGATACGATCATCTCGCGAATGGTACGGGACGGCAGGGCGTAGCCGCCCATGGTGATCATGGATTCCAGACGGCTGAGGGCTTCACGCGGCGAGTTGGCGTGCAGCGTACCCATCGACCCGTCGTGGCCGGTGTTCATGGCCTGCAGCAGGTCGAACGCTTCGGGTCCGCGCACTTCGCCGACGATGATGCGCTCTGGACGCATACGCAGGCAGTTCTTGATCAGGTCCCGCATGGTGATTTCGCCCTCGCCCTCAAGGTTGGGCGGGCGGGTTTCAAGACGCACCACATGCGGCTGCTGCAACTGCAATTCGGCAGAGTCTTCGCAGGTGATGACACGTTCATCGCGCTCGATATAGGCCGTGAGACAGTTGAGCAGGGTCGTCTTGCCCGAGCCGGTACCACCGGAGATCAGAACATTGGCCCGGACCCGCCCGAGAATACGCAGGACCTCGGCACCTGTCGGCGAGATCGAGCCAAACTTGACCAATTGATCGAGGGTCAGCTTGTCCTTCTTGAACTTACGAATGGTGAGGGCAGCGCCGTCGATGGCGAGCGGCGGGGCGATAACGTTGACACGAGAGCCATCGGGCAAACGCGCGTCGCAGATCGGCGAGCTTTCGTCGACGCGGCGGCCGACCTGGCTGACGATACGCTGACAGACATTCATCAGATGGGAATCGTCGCGGAAACGGATATTGGTCTTTTTCACGCGGCCGGCGACTTCGATGTAGCACTGGGTCGCGCCATTCACCATGATGTCAGCGATATCGTCGCGCGCCAGAAGCGGTTCGAGCGGCCCGTAGCCGAGAACGTCGTTGCAAATGTCGTCGAGCAGGTCTTCCTGCTCGGAAATCGACATGATGATCGATTTGAGGGAAATGATCTCAGCGACGATGTCGCGAATTTCCTCGCGCGCGCTGTCGAGATCCATCGTGGCCAACTGGCTGAGATCGATGGAATCGATGAGCGCCGAGAAAACCGCGGTCTTGGTGGAATAGTACTTGTCGTCGCGTTCAATATTGCTGGCGCGCTCAACCTCGGCGGCTTCCTGCTTCGGCTGAATGCGGTTTTCAAGACGCGACTGCGCCGTCGACTCACCAGCCCCGGCAGAAGACGGCGGAGGAGCGGGAGGCGCTTTGGGTGCGGGAGCTGTGGCCGCTACACCTGGCGTGTTTCCGCCGAATGATGTTCTCTTGCCGAACATTGCTCGTGCCTAATTCCTCATCCGGTGCGCTTGAGTTTGGACAAGAGTCCAGAAAGATCAAAGCTGGAAGCCTTGGCCTCGACGCCCTGGGTATGCCGGCCCGCAACCCGCACACCGACCTGTCGATAAATGTCGTTGATCTTGTTGTTTGACGCGACCTCGGCGATCATCTGACCGTTATTTGCCGCAGTGCCAAAGAGTGCGCCGTCATAGGGAACCTGGCCGATCAGTTCCATATCCACGGTGGACGCAAACTCGGCCGCGGAAATCTCCGGACGTTTGGGCAAACCGATCTTGTTCAGGAGAAGGTATGGATTTTCCTCGGTTGGCCGCAATTGCCGGATGGTATCGGCAAGCGCCTTGGTGTTTCTCAGGTTGGCAAGATCGGGCTCGGCCACCACGACGATCTGGTCGAGCGTTGAAATCAGATGCGCGATCCAGCTCGACCACATGTGCGGGAAATCAAGAACGACCAGCGGAATGCTCGACTGGCTGAGTTCGATAATCGGGTCGAATTCGGACTCGGCGAAGTCGTAGGTTCGGTCGAGCGTGCCGGGAGCGGCGAGCAGGTGAATGTTGTTGGCAGTCTTGTACATCAACCGCTCGAGAAGGGTCGCGTCGACCTTCTCCTTGGCGAATACCGCGTCGGCAATACCGTTGGGCGGGTCCTGATTGAAGTTCAACCCGGCGGTGCCGAACGGCAGATCGAGATCGACGATCAGCACTTCCTGCTTGAGGGCATGTGCCGCACCCCAGGCGACGTTGTGCGCTGTCGTCGAGCAGCCCGAACCGCCCTTGGCCGGAATGAAACCGATGGTGCGGCCGATCGGCGGCGCGTCCTGCGAAACGAAGAGCTCGGCGATCGCATTGACAAGCGTCACAGCGTCTGCCGGCAAGACCAGATATTCGGACACGCCTGAGCGGATCAGCTCGCGGTAGAGCAACACGTCGTTGACGTGACCAAGCACGATGACCCGCGTTTCCGCGTCGCAGACCTCGGCCAACGTTGTCAGGGCCGCAGGAATCTGGTCTGGCGGCAAGCTGGTTTCAACAATGATCAGGTTCGGCGTGGGGTTGGACCGATAGGCTTCGATGGCGCCCTGAAGTCCGCCATTGTGGATGGTCAGCGCGACCTTGCCCATGCGCCGGTCCAGCTTTGAACTCTCGATGAGTTGCGCGGTCTGGGAATGCTCGCAAAATGCCTGCACGGTGACGTGCGGGATGATGCGCGCGCCCGCCGCCATCTCGACCTTGTCGTCTTTTGCCTTGCCGTCTTTGCCGGAAAGAAGACCCATTCGCATATTCCTCAATTACGCCTTCGACCGATCAGTCGAGAAGGAAGCCCACCGTTCCATTGTACTGGCCCTGCCCCGCCTGTTCACCGACGCCATAAAGCCGCTGCATGTGACCGAGGAACACCGATTCTGCGTCGCCCGCGAATTCGAGATTGTCGGTCGGCAGCCGCGGGCGATTGCCCGGCGCCGCCAGATAAGGTGTGACCAGAATGACGAGCTCGGTCTGGGATCGGATGAAATCACGGGAGCGGAACAAGGCGCCAAGGATCGGCACATTGCTGATGCCCGGCAGTTCGTTGAATTGCTGGCGCACCTTGTCCTCGATCAGCCCGGCAATCGCGAGCGTCGAGCCGGACGGCATTTCGACGGAGGTCTTGGCCGTGCGGTCCTTGGTGGCGGGGATCGTGATGTCACCGGCGACGAAACCACCTTCGGTGGTCGGTTCGGACACATCCGTTTCCAGTTGCAACGCGATGACGCCATTCGAGCGGACGGTCGGCGTAAATTTGAGATTGACGCCAAACTGCTTGAACTCGAACGAGATCACGCCGTTGTCGACACCCACGGGCACCGGAAACTGACCACCGGCAAGGAACTCGGCTTCCTGCCCGGAAAGCGCGGTCAAAGTCGGTTCGGCCAGCGTGCGCATGGCGCCCCGCCGTTCGAGCGCGTGCAGGGTGGCATCGATGCTGACGCCACCCGCCGCAAGGCTGACGCCGGCGGACGAGTTGGCAATGACGTTGGATGCGCCACCAAGGGCGGGCGCCGACAGAAGGCTGGTCGCCAGATTGTTGAGGTTCAGGTTGACATCGAGGTCGATGCCAAGCTGCTTGACCACTTCGCGAGAGACTTCAGCAACGGTCACCTTGAGCATGACCTGCTGCGAGCCGTCGACGGTGATGATCGAGGCCACGTTCGATTCATTTCCAGCGAACTGCGCCGCGATGGCGAGCGCGTTGGTCACGTCTTCGCTCGACCGGGCGGTCCCGGACAAAACGATGCGTTCGCCGAAGGAATCCACCTTGATGTGCGAACCCGGAATGACCCGCGCCAGTGTCGCCGAAAGTGACGAGGCATCATTCATCACCGACACATTCAGCGTCGCGATCTGGCGCCCGGCGGAGTCGAGGAAAAGGATGTTGGTATCGCCGCTGGCGACACCCTGAAGAATGGCGCGGCGCTTGTCGCGCATGATCGCGGCCGCAATCTGTGGCTGGGAGACAATCACCTCGCTGACCTCGGCGGGGAGGTCGACAATCATGGATTTGTTGAGACCTAGCTGCAGGTTCTGGGTCGTGCCATATTGTCCGATGCGCAGCAGCGAGGCGTCGGCCAAAACCGGTGTCGCCGCGAACGGGACGGCAAGGCTGAGCGCCAGCGACATCAGCGCGGCGCGAACAAAGCCCTTTCGGGAGCCGGTCGACACGGGTTTGAACTTCATTTTCGGCGTTCCTTTCCGCATCATTGTTTCACTGCCGGCGCCGGCTCGGCAGGCGTCGACACGTTGGCCAGCGAAGCGGGCAAACCATCGGGGAAGACCGGCTGCACGACCGACTCGATGATCTGATTGGCCAGGTCCGCGTTCGCGCCGGTGGCGGCGGCATTGGTGTAAAGATCCGCAACCGCGTTGGATTGAACGTTGGTGGCCGTTCCGAAGCGCACCATGCGGATGGATTGATTGGCATTGCGGCCGCCGGCATCGGCCGGCGCATTGAAGTCAGCCACCGAGCGCAGGACCAGGGTCAATTGCCCTTCGGCTTCGGCGGCAATGATCGTTTCGGACTGGTAGGGATCGAGTTCGAGTGTGGCGATCGACTTCTCGCTGAACATCTTCGATTGCGGGTTGTTGTCGCCTGCTTCGGCGCCGCCCGTCGTGCCGCCCTGGCCGAGGCGCGCGCCCATCGCCAGTACTTTGATATTGCTCAGGATTGTCGAAGACACGGGTCCGTTGCCCTCGTCCAGCGTCTGGACGACGTCGACACGGTCGTTGGGCAGGACGAAGCCGCCGGCACCCGAGGCCTGGGTCACGGGAATGGAAACGGCGCGCATGCCGGGCTGAATGACCGCGCTGAGGTAACCTTGATCGGTCCTGACCAGCTTGAGTGCCTGGATCGGCTCGCCGGCAAAAATCTCAAAACGCGCCACGGTGCCCAATAGTTTGGCAGGTGCATCAGGCAGAACTTCACTGGTGATGTATTCCGGCCGGACAGCATTTTGCGGCCAGTCCTGCCATTCGAGGAGATCTTCGGTCAGGCGCTCGCCGACGCCGATCGTGCTGGCGGCGATGAGAACCCTGGTTTTGGGTTGTTCCTGAACCTGCGCGACCTGCGGTTGCACCGGCGCGGGGGCCTGCCCGCGCGTTGCCAGAAAGGCGGCCAGGCCGCCTGCAACAATTGCAACCAGTAAAAGGATCAAACGCGCCGGTTTCATCAACCCAACTCCAGCAACTTCCGGCGCAACTCACACGCGCCCTATCTCGGGGAGTGTGCTGTCAAACCGTCAAAGTTTGGTTAATCAGCGGTTTTCTTTTCTGGTTAAATTCGGGTAAAGGCGCCCGGGGCCAAGGTCAGCCGATCAGCGCCCTGAACAAGGGCGTGGCCGGGTAAACGATGAGGCCCGCGATTGCCAGCGCAATCCCGTAGGGGATGCCGGTTTTGGGGTGGTGAAGCCGGTTGATCCAGTCCACACCGACCAGCTGGGCAGGAAGCGGGAAGCGGCGCGCACCGAGCAACAACAGCGTCAGCGCACCGCCGAGCAGTGCCGAATAGATCAGATAGGGAATGAGCGCGGTGAACCCCAGCCAAAGGGCGGTTGCTGCCGCAAACTTGGCATCGCCGCCGCCAATCCAGCCAAACGCAAAGAAGCTAAAAGAGGCCGCGAGAACGATCGCCCCGGCCAGGACATGCCAACCAAGCTCCATCCAGGAGAGACCCGAAAGTGCTGCAGCAACGATGAAAGCGGCGCCAAGCGCCAGCACCAGCTTGTTGGTGATCCGCATTGTGAACGTGTCGGAAATAGCGGCGAAGACCATTGCCAGGGGAAAGAGCAATAGCACGGTCGAATTGACAAAAGTCATGCCCAAGCCTCGATGTTGCCCACGTATCCTCGCCGGGCAATCTTAACAAACCGGAAATGAAAAAGGGGCCCAAGGGCCCCTTTGACAACCGGATGAACCGGAATTCTGCAGACTGCTTAGATGGTCGAAGCAGCGTTGTCGAGACGACCACCGATGCCGCTGAACAGGTTGGCCAGGCCATTACCCAGGGTCGTCGCGGCTGCGATGATACCAACGGAGATGAGTGCAGCAATCAGGCCGTACTCAATCGCCGTTGCACCGGATTCGTCTTTCACGAAACGGGAAACAATATTCATTACTCTTAGCTCCTTGCTACACGTCAAGCGAACTTGACTGCTCAATCCGCCGCTCCACACGCCGGACAGATTGCGACGCTACTTTTCAGCCCTTGAGATTGCGTTAATCGGACCGGCGCACTTGTATCAACCGGATATCGCTGGCTTTTTTTGCATATCGGCCGACCGAGGCCAGCACGATTTCCGGTGCCGGCAAACTTGGGTGGCAGAATGGGCAGGAAGCGAAACACATCTTCCGTAAACTATTGAAATTCATATATTTATTGGTTTTCAGATCATTTTTGGATCATGCCATCAGGGCACGCGGTTGAAGTGGCCAAGGTGGCGTTTGCGATTTATTCACCATTCTTGGCAAGACTTGTTGGCGAGCCTGGCAAACCTGCCGGCATGAGTTTGTAGAGTATTGCCGCCATGTCGCATCGCGTAGCAAATCCCGGATTCTTGCGCCGTTTCACGGCCCTTTGTCTTGCGGGTGCGGTCTGCATCGCAAGCGCAGGCGTCGCCGCGGCGTCGGACGGCGCGGTCAGCGTCAGCGTGAACATGGCGCGCATCCTGCGCATTTCATCGCCGGCCTCGACCGTGGTGATTGGCAATCCCGGCATCGCGGACGTGACCATTCAGGATGCACAGACGCTTATTCTGACCGGCAAGTCCTATGGCACGACCAATCTGATCGTGCTCGATCCGGTCGGCAACCCGATCGTCGATACGATGATCGACGTCGCACGCGGCGAATCCGAACTGATCACGGTGTTTCAGGGTCAGGCCAAGACCACGATGGCCTGCGAGCCAGACTGTCAGCCTGTGATCATGTTGGGCGACGACACAAACTATACTGCCAAGGCGATCGCCTCATCGAGCCTGGTCGAGAGTTCGGCGAAATAGCGCCTGCCCGGGCAGGACCGATCAATTCTCATAGTCTCGTTCAGCTTTGATTGACCAAAGGCCAAGCTTTTGGAGCGCAACGTGCATTTGCGCGATGCTCAATAACCATATGTTAGCCAGCCAAACCTAGCGTTTGCGGGTGAATTCATATGGACACGACGACCATGCCAACGCCGAAGCAGACCCATATCGGCAGCCTTATCAAGCGCAAAGTTGCCCAGCTTTTCCGCAAGGATGACGGGGCGACGCTGATCGAATTCGGTTTGCTCGCCATTCCGTTTTTCGCGATCATTGGTGCCACGCTGGAGACGGCATTCTTTCTGCTGGCGTCGCAAGTTCTCGATGGCGGCGTGGACGAGGCGGCCCGCATGATCCGGACCGGGCGCACGCAGGGTAGCAATTACACGGTGACGAGCTTCCGCAACGAAGTGTGCAATCACCTCTATGGTCTGTTCGATTGCTCGCAGCTGCGCATTTATGTCCAGCCCGTCGCCAGCTTCTCTTCGGCCAGTTTCAACTCCAACGTTGTCGATCCGGACGATGCAAGCTGGACCTCCGCAGAGTCCTTCAACGATGGCGCGGGTTCGAGCGTCATTCTTGTTCGTGTCTACTACAAGTGGCCGACCTATCTGAATTTCTTCAACTTCGACCTCGCGACCCTGCCCGACAATACGCACCTGATCGGCGCGGCGCGCGTTTTCCAGAATGAACCGTTCTAAGGAGGGTGAGATGAACAAGAAACGCCCGATGTTCCCCATCAGCAAAAAGCTGGTCCGCAATGAGCGCGCTGTGGCAGCCGTCGAGTTTGCTCTGGTGTCGCCGCTGATGCTCGCGCTCTACATGGGTTCGATGGAAGTCAGCCAGGTGATCACTGTGGACAAGAAGGTCTCAACGGTTGCCTCTTCCGTCGGCGATCTCGTCGCGCGGGCCGACGGCTCGATCGACGCCACCACGGTGGACGACTACATCAATGCGTCAAACGTACTGATGTCGCCCTATCCGGCAAGCAATCTCAAACAGCGTGTCACAAGCGTATACGTCGACAATAGTGGTCAGACGAATGTGGAATGGTCGATTTCCTACAATGGCGCTGAGGTCGAGACTCTCGACTCGACGTTCAATCTGCCCACCCACATCGTCAATCTGGCCAAGAACGGATATGTGATCGTTTCCGAATCCGAGACCGGTTATCGCCCCTGGGGTGGCTATGTGATCGATCAGGATTTCACCCTGTACAAAGTTTTCTATCACCTGCCCCGCTTCGGGGAAGAAATCGCCTTGAACGGCAGTTCGAGCACTGGCGAAATGGCCACGACTGACACCGGCAACGGCGGCAACAATGGTGGCGGCAACAATGGCGGTGGCAACAACGGCGGCGGCAACAACGGCGGCGGCAACAACGGCGGCGGCAACAACGGCGGCGGCAACAATGGCGGCGGCAACAACGGCGGCGGCAACAATGGCGGCGGCAACAATGGCGGCGGCAACAATGGCGGCGGCAATAATGGCGGCGGCAATAATGGCGGCGGCGGTCACCATGGCGGCGGCGGCGGCCAGTCCGGCGGCGGCGGCCTTTTCGACTTCATGTATGGGTTGCTGTTCGGCTAGACCGCAGCGCTTGTTGCGGACGCTCAAAGCCTTTATGCAAGGTCCAAACGAACCGGCCGTTCTGGCCGGTTCTCTTTTGGACCGACCTCATGACCGCCCATCTCACCCCCGTTTTCGATATCGGCAACGTCTTCATGGACTGGAACCCGATGTATCTGTTCCGCAAACTGTTCGAGACCGAGGAACAGGCACGCTGGTTTCATGACAATGTGTGCACGCACGGATGGAATCTCGAATTCGACCGCGGCAAGCCATACTTCGAAGGTATTAGTGAGAAGATCGCCGAGTTCCCGAAGTTCTGGCGCGAAATCGAGGCCTTCGACAGCCGCTGGATCGAGATGACGCGCGGGCTCTACCATTCGTCAGCCGACATACAGGACGAGTTGATCGCTTTGGGGCACAAGACCTATGCGATCACCAATTTCTCAGCCGAGAAATGGCGGTTGGTTCTGCCGGAATGGGCATTCTTTCAGAAGTTCGATGGCATCGTGGTGTCCGGCAATGAAGGGCTCGTCAAACCCGATCCAGCGATTTTCGAACTCTTCCTCGACCGCTTCGGGCTTGTCGCGCGGGAATGCCTGTTCATTGACGACAATGCGGCCAACATCGTCTCGGCAAAGCAACTCGGATTTGAAACGATCCATCTGACCGACCCGAAAACCCTGCGGGCGGATCTGATCGGTTTCGGGTTCGACCTGCGGACCGAAGGCTGAGCTACTTGGTGCCGTACATGCGGTCGCCGGCATCGCCGAGACCGGGAACGATATAGCCTTTTTCGTTGAGGTGGCTGTCGATTGCGGCGGTGAAAACCGGCACATCCGGATGCGCCCGGGTGAAGGCCTCGATGCCTTCCGGCGCCGCCAGCAAGCATAGAAAGCGGATATTGTCCGCCCCTCTCTCCTTCAGCCGCGTCACCGCAGCGATGGAGGAATTGGCCGTGGCCAACATGGGGTCGACGACGATGACCAGACGATCGTTCAGATCGCCCGGTGCCTTGAAGTAATATTCAACCGGCTCGAGGGTTTCATGGTCACGGTAAAGCCCGATATGGGCCACACGGGCGGCGGGAACCAGATCGAGCATGCCTTCGAGCAGACCATTGCCCGCCCTCAGGATCGAGGCGAAGACCAGCTTCTTGCCACGAAGGGTTGGCGCGAAGGCGGGCCCGAGTGGCGTTTCGATTTCAATCTCGACGGTTTCGAGATCCCGGGTCACTTCGTAGCAGAGCAGGTGCGCGATTTCACGAAGCAAGCGGCGGAACCCCGCGGTCGAGGTCGCCTTGTCGCGCATGATGGTGAGCTTGTGCTGGACGAGGGGGTGGTCGACGACAGTGACCGACATGACTTTGCTCCGATATGCAAATCAGAGAAAGCTTCGCCCGTGCGCGCCCGGCGGGATGCCGAGCCATTTGGCCACGCTTTCCCCGATATCCGAAAAGGTTGATCTCAATCCGACGCTACCGCCATTCAGGCTTCGTGAAAACACCAGAATGGGCGTTTGTTCACGGGTATGATCGGAGCCCTGCCAGGTCGGGTCGTTGCCGTGATCGGCCGTCAGGAGCAGAAGGTCGTCGGCATTGAGCTTCGAAATGATCTCGGGCAGACGGCGGTCGAACTGTTCAAGGGCATTGGCATATCCCGGAACATCGCGGCGATGGCCGAAATCGGTGTCGAACTGGACGAAGTTGGTAAAGACCAGATCGCCGTCCGTGGCCATCTGTTCGGCTTCGAGCATGGCTTCAAACAGAGCCATATTGCCGTGCGCCTTGATCTTGTGGGTCACGCCCCGGCCCGCATAAATGTCGGAGATCTTGCCCACTGCAAAAACGTGGCGGCCAGCGGCCTTGACCCGATCGAGCAGGGTTTCCTCAGGCGGGTCGAGCGCGAAATCGCGGCGGTTACCGGTGCGCTCGAAGGTCTTGGCGGTTTCGCCGACAAAGGGACGGGCAATCACCCGGCCAATGCGCATCGGTTCGGTGTGTTTGAAGACGAGCTTGCAGAGATCATAAAGCCGTTCGAGGCCGAAATGCTCCTCGTGGGCGGCAATCTGAAAAACGGAATCTGCAGAAGTGTAGCAGATCGGTTTGCCGGTCCTGATGCTCTCTTCGCCCAGTTCCTCGATAATGACCGTGCCCGAAGCGTGACAATCTCCGAGAATGCCGGGAAGACCGGCTTCGGCGATGATCATGTCGGTCAGTTCTTTTGGGAACGCAGGCACCGTGTCGGGGAAGTAGCCCCACTCGAAAGGCACGGGACAACCGGCAATTTCCCAATGGCCGGACGGCGTGTCCTTGCCTTTGGAGATTTCGCGGCCGACGCCCCAGACCGCGTTGGACGCCGGCTTCTCGTCAAGACCCGGCGCGGTTTTGCCCGTTGAAAGCTCAACCGCCGCACCCATGCCGAGGGCGTTGAGATTGGGAATGTGCAGGGGTCCTTTGCGCAATCCGTCCCTGTCCCCCTCACCCGATGCGCAGCGCTCGGCAATGTGCAGCATGGTATTGGAGCCGACATCATTGAAGGTCTCGCCGCCATACTGGTCCGCGTCAGGCGCGCCGCCGATACCGACCGAGTCCATGACACAAAGAAAGGCGCGAGGCATGGTTCAGCCCTCCGGCAACAGAGTTTTCTTGATGAGGTCGGACGCCGCGGGTGCGTCGCCGATTTCATATGCTTCTTTCAGGCGGCGTTCACCCTCGAGTGCACTGGTCTCGTCGCGTGCATGAATGCGGGCAATCGGGATGGTTTTGTCCACGCGCGCGCCAATGCCCGCCAGTTGATCAAAGCCCACCGCAGGGTCGACCCGATCGGACGGCATGCGGCGGCCGCCACCGAGGGCCACGATGGCCATGCCGACAGCGCGGGTGTTGATTTTCGAGACAAAGCCGGCGCCCGGCGCGAAAACATCGCGAACGATCGGAGCCGCTTCGAGATGGGCATCCATGTTGTCGACGAGATCGACGGGTCCACCCAGAGCCACGACCATGCGGGCAAAGCGGTCGGCGGCATCGCCGGATTCCAGGGATTTGGACACGCAGGCATGAGCCTCGTCATAGGATTGCGCCTTGCCGGCCAATTGCAGCGCGGTGGCCGCCAGCGCCAGCGTGACATCGAGCAGGCGCGGATCGCGATGTTCGCCAGTCAGGAAACGGATCGCGTTGCGCACCTCAACCGCATTCCCGGCAGCGGAGGCCAGCGGTTCGTTCATGTCGGTGATCAGGGCACCGGTGCGCATGCCCGCACCATTGGCGACCTTGACGAGGCTTTGCGCCAGTTCGTCTGCCTCGTCGGCGGATTCCATGAAGGCCCCGGAGCCGACCTTGACGTCGAGCACCAGCGTATCGAGACCGGCGGCCAGTTTCTTGGAGAGGATCGAGGCAGTGATCAGCGAGACGTTTTCGACCGTGCCCGTCACGTCGCGGATGCCGTAGAGGATCTTGTCGGCCGGCGCGAGGTCGGCGGTTTGCCCGATAATGGCGCAGCCAACCTCCCGGACCGTCTTGCGGAAAAGCTCGTTGTCCGGACTGGTGGTGTAGCCGGGAATGGAATCGAACTTGTCGAGTGTGCCGCCGGTATGTCCCAGGCCACGCCCCGAAATCATCGGCACATAGGCGTCGCAGGCGGCGAGGATAGGCGCCAGCATCAGCGAGACATTGTCGCCGACGCCGCCGGTCGAGTGCTTGTCGACGACCGGTCCATCGAGATCGGACCAATCGAGCACCTTGCCGCTGTCGCGCATGGCTTCCGTCAAAGCGATGCGTTCGCCGATTTCCATCTGGCGAAAGAAGATCGCCATCGCTAGCGCCGAGGCCTGCGCGTCGGTGACCGTTCCGGCTACGAGGCCATTGATGAACTGACGGATTTCAGAGGATTCGAGTTTCAGGCCATCACGTTTGCGGATGATGGTTTCCTGAGGAAGAAAGACCATAAGTATCAAGCTCCATAAGGCACCCAGATATTCTTGATCTGGGTTGCCCGGTCGAGAAAATAGCGTCCTTCCAGGTTGCTTGTATCGTACCAGTCGAAAGCCCGGCCACGCGTGGTCCAGGTCTGTTTCAGATTGCCGATCGAGGCGGCCTCGACGGCGGTGCTGGTGCTCTGGCTCCCCGCAAACCAGAGTGCGTCCACGCCGTCATGCTGGGCCAAAACCATTGCCAAATCGTCACCGGTGCCGGTGACGATGTTGACGACACCGGCTGGCACGTCGGAGGTCTCAAGCACCTGATAGAAATCGGTCATGGAGAGCGGGTGCGCTTCGGACGGCACCAGCACAGCGCAATTGCCCATGGCAATGGCGGGTGCGAGCATCGAGATCGAGGCGAGAAGCGGCGCTTCGCTTGGCGCGACGATACCGACCACGCCGAGCGGTTCGACCATGGCGGTCGCGATGGCGCGCATGGGCGGATTGTGCACCGCGCCGTCGAATTTGTCGGCCCAGCCCGCAAAGGCAAAGAGCCGTTCAATGGAAGCACCGACTTCGGCGTTCGCTTTGGCCGCACTGGCGCCGGTCATGTGCGAAATGCGTTCGGCAAATTCCTTTTGCCGGTAGCTCAAATTCTCGCCGAGGAAATAGAGGATCTGTGAGCGGAGATGCGCGGTCTTGTTCGCCCAGCCGAGCGCCTTGCGCGCCGCTTCGACGGCATTGCGGATATCCTTGCGATTGCCGTCGGCAACCTCGCCGAGTTGTTGGCCTTTGGCGCCGATGACCGGGCGGGCATAACCTGAATCGCCGCGGGCCTGTTTGCCGCCGACATACATTTTGGCGGTCTGGTCGATGCCTGAAACCTCGTAACCGTCGAGAGGAACAGCCGGTTCTGCTTCGGGCGCGGCTTTCAGCTTTTTCTCGAAATCGGACTTGAGATAGGCGCGCATGCCTTCGGCACCGCCCTCGCGGCCAAAGCCGCTCTCGCGATAGCCACCGAACCCGACCGCCGCGTCGAACTGGTTGGAACAATTGACCCAGACCACGCCCGCCTTGATGCGCGGGGCGATATCGAGGGCAAGATTAAGGTTTTCGCTCCAGATCGTGGCGGCCAGCCCGTAACGGGTGTTGTTGGCGAGCGCCACCGCCTCATCAGGTGTGCGGAAGGTCATGGCCACGAGAACGGGTCCGAAGATTTCCTCCTGCACCAGCGGGTGGCTTGGCGAGACGTCGGAGATCAAGGTCGGGCGCATGAAGCAGCCCTTGTTGGGCAGGCTGCAACTTGATTCAAAAAACGTCCCGCCCTGCTTGGCGCCGTCGGCCAGCATTTCGGAAATGCGTTTGACCTGAACCGGCGCCACCAGCGCACCGATATCGACGCTCTTGTCGAGCGGGTCGCCGACGACGAGCTTGTTCATGCGGCGCTTCAGCCGCTTGATGAAATTGTCGGCGATGGATTCCTGCACCAGAAGCCGGGAACCGGCGCAGCAGACCTGACCCTGATTGAACCAGATCGCGTCGACCAGCCCCTCGATGGCGGAGTCCATGTCGGCATCGTCAAAAACGATATAGGGGCTTTTGCCGCCCAGTTCGAGCGAGAGGCCCTTGCCGGTGCCGGCGGTGGCCTTGCGGATGATCTTGCCAACCTCGGTGGAGCCGGTGAAGGCAATCTTGTCGATGTCCGGATGATTGACGATCATGGTGCCGGTGTCGCCCTCGCCGGTCACGATATTTACGACGCCGTCAGGGAGCCCGGCCTTCATGCAGATTTCGGCGAACAGAAGCGCCGAGAGCGGTGTGAACTCGGCTGGTTTCAGGACCACTGTGTTGCCCGTCGCCAGCGCCGGTGCGATCTTCCAGGCCAGCATCAGTAGCGGAAAATTCCACGGGATGATCTGGCCGCAGACACCATAGGCGCTCATGCCGGGAAATTCGCGATCGAGATGCTGGGCCCATCCGGCATGGTGATAGAAATGACGGGCGGCGAGTGGCACGTCGGCGTCGCGCGTCTCGCGGATCGGCTTGCCATTGTCCATGGTTTCGACGACGGCGAAGAGCCGGCTTTCCTTCTGGATCAGCCGGGCAATGGCATAAAGATATCTGGCGCGCTCGAAGCCGGACAGCGCCTGCCATTTTGGCAGCGCCTCGCGCGCGGCTTTCACCGCGGCATCGACGTCTTTTTTGGTGCCGTGGCTGATCTCGGCCAGCTTTTCATCGTTGGATGGATCGAAGGTCGCAAAGCTCTTGGCCGGTTTGGTGAAGCCGCCGCCAATGAAATGACCGAACTTGCGCTTGTGGCTATCAAGCCAGGCGTTGGCCAGATCGGGGCTTTCCGGCGCCAATCCGTAATCGAGGGTTTCGAAGACTTGGGTGATCTCGTTCACCTATGCCCCCTTCGACTTTGCAAACCGTTTTTTGGCTTCCTTTGCCACATCATCCAGATTCACTTTTAGATTTGCGATCAGAGCATCTACTTCCGTCTCGCTGGCAAGCTGCTCCGAAAGCACAATTTTTCCGTCTTCAGTTTGGGTCCAACTATTGAGAACAAGTTGTACGAACGTGAGCCCGGGCAAGTCGCCATGAGATACAGGTTGGCCGTCAACGAACTTGAGGCCAAAGGTTTGAATATGGTTTGCCATTTGTAAGATTCCATTCACGCTTGGAGAGTTCAAACCATCGGCTGCCGGTAGTCCGCCGCATAGCGGCCGGTGGCGTTGTGTTCGAGCTGACGTTCGATATCGGTGAGGAGCGAGGAGGCGCCGAACCGGAAAAGGTGTGGCTGCAGCCAATGGGTGCCCAGTTCCTCTTTCATCAAGGTCATGTACGTAAGCGCGTCCTTGGCCGTTGAAATGCCGCCGGCCGGCTTGTAGCCGATCTCGATGCCAGTTTCGTCGTGGAATTCGCGGATCATGCGGACCATGGCGAGCGAGGTCGGCAGGTTGGCGTTGACCTTTTCCTTGCCGGTCGAAGTCTTGATGAAATCGGCCCCGGCCAGCATGCAGACCAAAGATGCCTTGGCGACATTGGTCAGGGTCGCCAGTTCCCCGGTGCCGAGAATGGTCTTGATATGGGCGTCACCACAGGCGGCGCGCATCTGTTTAACCTGATCGTAAAGCGCCTGCCAGTCGCCGGTCAAAACGAGACCGCGCTCGATGACGATGTCGATCTCCTTGGCGCCGGCTTTCACAGAGGCTTCAATTTCCTGCAGGCGGATATTGAGCGGGGTCAGCCCATGCGGAAAGGCGGTCGAGACGGCGGCGACCGGAATGTTCGTCCCCCGCAAAGCGCGCACCGCCGTGGCGACAAAATTGTGGTAGACGCAAACGGCACCGGGCTTGATGTCGAGACTTTCGGCCCCAAGCGCTTCAAGCACATCCTCGCGCACTGGATGGCGAGCCTTGGCGCAAAGCCGTTCGACGCGCCCATCCGTATCGTCGGAATTGAGCGTCGTCAGATCGATCATGGTGATGGCCTTGAGAAGCCAGGCGGCCTGCCAATGCTTCTTGACCGAACGGCGGGCGGAGAAAGACGCGGCGCGGCGTT
The DNA here is from genome assembly GCA_020638065.1 of Hyphomicrobiaceae bacterium. Taxonomy (GTDB): domain Bacteria; phylum Pseudomonadota; class Alphaproteobacteria; order Rhizobiales; family Devosiaceae; genus JACKJF01. Next base: position 136,036 of record JACKJG010000002.1, read on the forward strand.
CGAGCGCGGACCGGTTCATCACCGTGCGTTCGACCCAGTCGAGATCGAGCGGGAATCCGGGATTGCGTTCGTGGCCGATAGCCGGCTTCGCGTCGGGAACGGCTTTGAGATTCATAATGCCTCCACCAGCGCCGGGATGATCTTCGTCAGCTTTTCCGCGCCCTGAACCGCCATGGCCTTAGTGTGCTCATGGCTGATGTTTTCGTCGCTCAGCCCGGCCCCCATATTGGTTATGGCCGAGCAGGCCCAGACTTTCAGACCAAGCATGCGGGCAATGATGGTCTCTGGAACCGTCGACATGCCCACCGCGTTGGCCCCGAGCCGGATGGCCATCTGGATTTCCGCCACCGTTTCGAAGGAAGGACCAGAATACCACAAGTAAATCCCTTCTTTCAGGGAAATGCCAAGGCTTTGTGAAATCCCGATGGATTTTTGCCTCAGGCCGGGGTCGTAGCAATCGACCATGTTGACGAAACGGCGGTCGCCCGGTTCGCCGATCAGGGGGTTCATGCCGGCATAATTGATATGGTCGCTCAAAAGCATCAGATCGCCGGGACGGATGTTCGGATCGAGGGAGCCGGCAGAGTTGGTCAGGATCAGCGATTTGGCGCCAAGAGCCGCCAGCGTTTCGAGCGCCGGGCGCATGGCGGCGGCATTGCCGTTCTCATAATAGTGTTCGCGGCCGGTCAATATCGCGACCCGCCTGCCCGACATGGTGCCGATGACGAGATCCGAACCGTGGCCGGAGACGCCATGACTTCTGCCAGACTGGCCGGGAAACCCTTCGAGTTCGTGGTACGGAATCGTCGTGGTGTCCGTCAGAAGGCCGGTCAACCCTGAGAGCCCTGATCCCAAAACGATGGCAGCCTCGATCCGGGATTCCGGCAGAACCGAACGAATATGCAATAGCGCGGACATGGCCTGCCTTTTGTTATTGGTCGAGGTGATCTGGACCGAAAGAATGCGGCAAGAGTTCGCCGAGAGTCGTCATCAGCGGTTCTCCCTCAACGCCATGGCAGATGATTGCGGTGTCTGGAGCGGCGAATTCCCGAAGGCGCTGCCGGCAACCACCACATGGCGTGGTCGGCATTGATCCCGAGCCGGTGACATAGACGCGCTCGATGCGCTTGGCGCCGCCGGCAATCATAGCCGCGATGGCGGAGGCCTCGGCGCAATTGCCGATCGGATAAGCCGCGTTTTCGACATTGCAGCCCGAATAGATCTTGCCGTCATCGGCAAGAATGGCCGCGCCGACCGTGAAATGGGAATAGGGTGCATAGGCTCTTTTTCTGACCGCCTCGGCGGCTTCGAAGAGTTGGGCGTCGATATCGGTGTTCATTGCCGCACTCATCCTCGTTCTGTGCACGTCTTTTTGGGCCGGAGGTATGGGCCGGCCAAGCTTCGAACCCATCGAAGTAGGGCAAGGACCATGGCCGGTCAACGACCCTTTGGAAGCGCGCCATTTTTTCTTGCCGATTGGTTTCGCGCCATGCTTTAGTGTGGGCAGGCCATGAGCGAGTAGAGGATGCGCTTGAGATTGCATTCCGCGCCATTGGGTTAACAGGAGAAGACAACATGGATTTTAAACGACTTGCCAAGCCGGCTCTGCTTGCAGGCATGATGGTACTTGGTTCGGCCGCTTCGGCTCTTGCCTTCACCGCATGTCAGGTGACCGACACTGGCGGCATCGACGATAACGGCTTCAACCAGACCGCTTGGAAGGGTGTCACCGACGCCATGGCCGAGCACGGCATCGAGGGCCGGTTCCTCGAATCCCAGGCCGCAACCGACTACGAGCCAAACATCAATTCGCTGCTCGGCGGATGCGACATCATCATCACCGTCGGCTTCCTGATGGGCGATGCGACCGCCGCTGCGGCCCAGGCCAATCCGGACCAGAAGTTCTCGATCGTTGACTATGCCTACGATCCGACCATTCCGAACGTTCTGGGTCAGGTCTTCGCCACCGATCAGGCGGCGTTCCTTGCCGGTTATCTGGCTGCCGGCATGACCAAGTCCGGTACGGTTGGCACCTTCGGCGGTATCAACATTCCGCCGGTGACCGTGTTCATGGACGGCTTTGCCTGGGGCGTTGACTATTACAACCAGCAGAAGGGCACCAGCGTGACCGTTCTGGGTTGGGACCCGGACACCAAGGAAGGCCTGTTCACCAACAACTTCGAATCTCTCGATGACGGCCGCACCTTCGCGCAGAACCTTTATGACGAAGGCGCCGACATCGTGCTGCCGGTTGCCGGTCCGGTGGGTCTGGGCTCTGCGGCTCTGGCCGACGAACTGGGCACCGATAACCTGAAGATCATCGGCGTCGATGCCGACCAGTATCTGACCAACCCGGAAAAGCAGGGCGTCTACCTGACCTCCATTCTCAAGCAGATGGATGCGACGGTTAAGAGCGCAATCGAAGCGGCGATGGACGGCACTTTCGCTGGCGGTCTGGAAGTCGGCACGCTGGAAAATGCCGGTGTTGGCCTCGCACCGTACCACGACATGGATTCCGCGGTTCCTGCCGAGCTGAAGAGCGAGATCGAAACGATCAAGCAGCAGATCATCGACGGCACGATCTCGGTCGGCATGTAATCGACCAAGACGAACTTCGCGGCGGCGTCCCTTGCGGGATGTCGCCGCGGTTTTTCCAGGTGGGATCAGGGGAAACGCGCGTTGGATATCGAGCTTCGCGGCATCACCAAGCGGTTTGGTGAGGTGGTTGCCAATTCGGGCGTGAACCTGCAGATCAAGGCTGGCGAGGTGCTGGGCCTTCTGGGTGAAAACGGCGCCGGCAAATCCACCATGATGAATGTGCTCTCGGGGCTCTACCGGCCGGACGAGGGCGAAATCGTGATCGATGGCAAACCGGTGCAGTTTGACGGGCCGGGCGACGGAATTCGCGCCGGCATCGGCATGGTGCATCAGCATTTCATGCTTGTCCCGGTATTCACCGTTGCCGAAAACGTCGTGCTCGGGGTCGAACCGACAGGTCCGTTCGACAGCCTAGATCTCAAGACAGCGCGCAAACAGGTGCGCGAGATCAACGAAACCTACGGTCTTGAAGTCGACCCGGATGCGCTGATCGAGAATCTGCCTGTCGGCATCCAGCAGCGCGTCGAGATCATCAAAGTCCTTTTCCGCGAAGCCGACGTTCTCATTTTTGACGAGCCGACTGCGGTTCTGACACCCCAGGAAGTCACGGACTTCTTCAAAATCGTCCGGGCACTCAAGGATGCAGGCAAGGCGCTGGTCTTCATCACCCACAAGCTGCATGAAATTCTCGAAATCGCCGACCGGATCAACGTGCTGAGGGCGGGGCAAATCGTCGGCGAATGCCTGCCAGGCGAGAAGACCGATATCGAACTGGCCGAGATGATGGTCGGCCGGCCGGTCAATCTCGAAGTCGAGAAGAAACCATATGCGCCTGGTGAGGTGCTGCTCGATGTCAAGGATCTGACGATCCTTCGCGAAGACGATTCCCTGGCGGTCGACGATGTGAGTTTTTCCGTCCGCCGCAACGAGGTGGTCGGGATCGCAGGCGTGCAGGGCAATGGCCAGTCGGCGCTGGTTGAAGCGCTGGCCGGCGTTCATCGCGTGGCCGGCGGCACGATCAGTTTCGAAGGCAAGGACATAACACGCACTTCGGCGCGCGCGCGTCACAAAATGGGCTTCGCGCATATTCCCGAGGACCGGCTGAAGAATGGCGTCGTCACCAATTTCACGATCGCGGAAAACATGGTGCTCAATTCCTATTACGACGAGCGCTACTCGAAGGGCGTATCAATGGACTGGAACGCCGTCAACGAACACGCGGCGGAATATGCGGCGGCGTTCGACGTCAGAACGCCATCCATTTTCGAAACGCTCAATCACCTCTCCGGCGGCAATCAGCAGAAAATGGTCGTTGCGCGCGAAATGTCCCGTGACACGCAATTGATGATCGCGGCACATCCGACCCGCGGGCTGGATGTCGGCTCGATCGAATACATTCACTCGCGGCTCATGCACGCGCGGGATGAAGGTGATGCGGTTTTGATCGTCTCGTCCGAACTGGACGAGGTCATCGCCCTCAGCGACAGGATTCTGGTCATGTTCAAGGGCCGGATCGTCGCCGAATTCGGAGCCGGAGGCCGGCCCGTCGACAAAAATGATATCGGATTGGCAATGGCGGGGGCCACGCTATGAGCGAGCAGCAGCAGGCACAAACCGAAAAGCTGGCGCATCAACTTCTGCAAAGGGCGGCGCCGTCTCGTACGGTTTATGAAGACCTGATCATCGTTCCCGTCTTCGCCATTGTTGCAGCCCTCATTCTGGGCGGCCTCGTCATGCTGGCGACCAATGTCAGCCTTGAAGCGATCGGCAAATCCTATGTCGCCCTGATCTACGGTTCGGTCGGGTCGCTCGGCGCCTGGTCCGAAACCCTGACCGCCGCCACGCCGCTGGTTCTGGCAGGGCTTGGCGTTGCCATGGGCTTTCGCGCCGGCTTCTTCAATATCGGCGCCGAAGGCCAGGTACTGATGGGCGGCATGGCCGCGGTGATCGCCGGTTTCAGCTTTGCCGGCCTGCCGATCTATATCCATCTCCCGCTCGCGCTGATGGCGGGTATTCTCGTGGGCGGCTTCTATGCCGGCATTGCGGGCTGGCTGCGCGCCGCAACCGGGGCGCATGAGGTGATTTCCACCATCATGCTCAATCTGATTTCCTACCGGCTGGTCGACTACCTTCTGAAGGTGCCGTTCATCCAGAAATCGGGACGCAGCGATCCGATTTCCAATGCCGTGCTCGACAGTGCGCAATTGCCGCGCCTGCTCGACTGGATCGATCCCAATCTGCGTGTGCATGGCGGCCTCATCATCATGCTTCTGGCGGTCTGGTTCTGTTACTGGCTCCTGTTCAAGACCACGATAGGGTTTGAATTCCGTGCCAGCGGCGAAAATGCGGATGCGGCCCGTTTCGCAGGCATGCGGTCCGGACTGATCGTCGTGCTCGTTATGGCGCTTGCAGGTGCCCTTGCCGGTCTTGCTGGCGCCAATCAGGTGCTTGGTGTGCTCGAACGGGCATCTCCGGGATTTTCGGCCGGGATCGGTTTCAACGCAATTTCCGTGGCACTTCTGGGCCGGTCGCATCCAATCGGAGTCCTGATTGCCGGGTTGCTGTTTGGCGCACTTGAGGCCGGGGGACGACAAATGCAGGTCGATGCCGGCGTTAGCCTCGACCTGATTGGCATCGTTCAATCGCTCATCATCGCTTTCATCGCTGCGCCGCTTCTGGTGCGCGCAGTCTTTCCGTGGGGTTTCCGCGGAAAGGCTGCATCACGCAAGGAGTAATTGGACATGGCTATGGACGCAGTGGCTTCGCCCAGCAGCAACCGAAAACTCGATACGTCAGCGCTTCGGCAAAGCAAGATCACCGGCGCCATCCTGCTTTTTCTGGCGCTGATCACCGCACTCATCTTCGCCCAGGTCGAAGGCGGCGACGCCGTTTTCCGCCTGTCGCGTCCGACGGACACCTGGGCGTTGCCGAATCTGGTCGTGCCCGCCGGACCGTTCAACTGGGTCGCGGTGGCAATTCTCACCTTTCTTGGCGTGCGCCAATGGATGAGCAAGACCGGCAAGGGCGCGTCGCTGGCGCTCGGTCTGGGTTTTGCCATCTTCATTGCCGCCTTTCTGGTGTGGGCAACCGCAGGCAAGGCATTCTCGCTGACCGGCATGTTGCAGGCGACCATGGTGCGCGCCGTTCCGATCGCCATGGGCGGGCTGGCCGGTGTGCTCAGCGAACGGGTCGCGGTGGTCAATATCGGCATCGAGGGCATTTTGCTGTCCGGCGCCTTTACCGGGGCTCTGGTCGGATCGCTGCTCGGGAACTGGATCGGGCTGATCGCGGCCATCCTTGTGGGCGGCATGTTCGGCTTCATTCTGGCGGCGCTGGTTGTCACCTATCGTGTGGATCAGATCATAGCGGGGGTGGTGATTAACCTCTTCGTGCTCGGGCTCACATCCTATGTGAGCAGTCAGGTCTTTTCCGAATACCGGTTTCTCAACAATGCGCCGGTCTTTCGCGCCATCAACATCCCCATTCTCAGCGATATCCCGGTCATCGGGCCAATGTTCTTTCAGCAGAACATCTTCGTTTACGGCGCGCTGATCATGGTGGCGGCAGCGACCTATTATCTGTTCTATACCAAGCACGGGCTGCATGCCCGGTCGGTGGGTGAGCATCCGCAGGCCGCCGATACGCTCGGCATCAATGTCTATCGTGTGCGTTACGTTCACGTGATCATGGGAGGCATGGTGGCCGGTTTCGGCGGCGCGTTCCTGACCCTGGGGCTCGTCGGACGGTTCGACGACAACATGACCAACGGACGCGGCTTTATCGGCCTGGCGGCCATGATTTTCGGACGCTGGCACCCGGTCGGCGCGCTGATGGCGGCGCTGATTTTCGGTTTCGCGGATTCACTGCAACAGAAAATGGCATTGCTACAGACGCCGATCCCGTCGGAATTCCTCGCCATGGCGCCCTATATCGCGACGATTGTCGTGGTGGCGGGCATTGTGGGCCGTTCGCGCATGCCGGCGGCCGACGGCAAGCCCTACATCAAGGAATAGCCTGAATTCTGGGGAATGGGGAGGCCTCGCTTCCTCAGCCCTCCAGGTTCAGTACCGGACCGCCTGCAGCCTCGGCATCCTGTGCGTCGTGGGTGACCATGAGGACCGGCAGTTTTCGCCGCCGCGCTTCGCCGAAGACCAAGTCGCGCACCGAATGGCGCAATGCCGTGTCCAGCTTTGAGAACGGTTCGTCCAGAAGCAGCGCGCAAGGTTCCGCAGCGAGCACGCGCAGCAGGGCAACGCGGGCTTTCTGACCTCCCGAAAGCGTAAAGGGATCGCGTGCCGCAAAACCTTCGAGGTCGACTGCATCGAGAAGCCGTTCGACCGCCTGACGCCGCTCGCTTCCCCTGATGTGTTGCGGCAACCCAAAGGCGATGTTCTCGCCCACCGAGAAATGCGGGAACAGGAGCGGGTCCTGAAAAAGGACGCCGACCCGGCGCCTTTCGACCGGGACGCCGGTCAGCGATTGGCCATCGAGGGTGATGGTTCCCGAAAGGTCAAAAACCGGCGGCAACAGGCCGATGATGGCGTTGATCAGGGTCGACTTACCGGAGCCGGACGGCCCCATGATCGTCAGAACCTCGCCGGGGGGCACGCGGGTCGACACCTCAAAAAGCGTCTCGCCGCGCAGGGAAACGCGCAGTCTGTCGAGAAACAATCCCTGATTATCGGTGTTCTCCATCACGCGCTTTGCCTCGAAGGTTCACGCACGGCGCTGACAAGGCCAAGCCGATTGCGCCAGACCAGGCGCGGGATCAGGCCGGCAAGCGCAAAAATGACAAAAGGCAGAAAGGCCTGCAAAAGGGCGTAGACGCCGATCAGCCGCCGGTTGCCGCCCGACGACAAGGCCACGGCCTCGGTTGTCAGGGTCGGCAGGCGCCCCGCACCAATCAGGAGCGTGGGCAGATATTGTGCGATCGAAACGGCGAAGCCGAGTGCTGCGGCCGTGAGCAACGGGGCCAGCAATATCGGTAATCTGATCCTGACGAGCGCCATCAGCGGGCTTTTGCCCAGGCTGCGGGCGATGTCGAGATAGCGGTTGTCGAAATGGTGCCAAGGCGCGGCGAGGGTCAGATAGACATATGGGAAAACGAAGACCAGATGCACGGCCGCGACGGCCAGAAAGTTGGCGTCCCAACCGAGGCGCAGGAACAGGAAGGACAGGCCGGAAACGAAGACGATCTGCGGCAGCAGGAGCGGCAGGTAAAGCGACAACCACCCTCCCCGGCCGATGACGCGCCCGCGCCGGTATTCGAGTTCGAGTGCGCCGACTGCCATTAGCGTGCCGGCGAGCGCCGACACAATGCCGAGCGCAGCTGAGCGCCAGACCAGTTCTATCAGATCACTTCCCGGCGCGGTCCAGCCGTCCAACGTAAAGCGGGATGGGAACAGGTCGGGAAAACGCCAGGTGGCAGCGACCGACCAGAGCAGCAACAGGACCAGCCCGATATAGGTGACCAGAAAGGTCCACGCGGCGACAATCAGAATTGCCGAACGTACGGCCCCGTCGGCGCGAAGCCTGATGCCGCGGGTTGCCAGATCGCGAAACAGTCTGGCCACCGCCTTTTCCGCGAGCAACCACAAGCCGATGGCCAGGGCGGTGACCCCGAGCTGAACAATGGCGCCGGCCGCCGCGGCGGTGCGCAAACTCAGATCGGGATCGTTCATCAGGCGCAGGATTTGCACCGAGAGAACCGGCGGCAATTGCGGGCCGAGGATCATGGCCATATCGACCGACGAGGTGGAATAGGCAATGACTGCAATGATTGGGAGCCGGATTTGCGCATAGAGCGAAGGAAAGGCGGAAAGGGTAAATCCCCAGATGCGGCCATAGCCCAGAGTCGCGGCGGTTACCGTCAGACGCCTGTCGATCTGTGGCAGCGCCGCCAAAACCACAAAGAACAGGAAGGGCACCTCCTTCAGCGCCAGCCCGGCGGCCAGAGACAACCCGGCCGAGTCATTGACCAGCAACCAGTCGGGCGGGTGCACGAAGCCGGTCACAGGCGTCGCGAGCCGCATCAGAAAGCCGGACGGCGCAACCAGAAACAGCATGCCAAAGGCGGCGGCGGCATGCGGAATGGCAAGCAGCGGGCGGATCAGCCCGGAAAGAACCGAGATCAGCCTTGTGTGTGCGAAGGCCGCAAAGAACAGGGCTGTCACCAGAACGGAAAAGGCCGTGGCAACCAGTCCGATCCACAGGGACAATCCTATCGAGGTGGCGATACCCGGAACTTGGAACAGTACCGTGAACGCCTGAAGCGGGCCTTCGCCACCGGAAAAGGCCATGAGCAGCATGTAGAACGTGCCGAGCAACGCAGGCACGAAAACCAGCGCGATGGCAGCCCATGAAAAGAGCTGTAACAAATAGGGCGGCGAGGCTGTCGAGCGGTTCGACACGTCAGCGGGCGGCCCCGAACCGGCGCGCCCATTCCGCTTCGATCGCATTGGTCCAGCTTGAGTCCGGCTCGTTCAGAACCGCACCGGATTCGTCGGGTCCAAGCGTGGCCAATCCGCGCTGGAGCATGTCGAAACGCGCCTTTCCATCCGCGTCGAGTTTTGCATAGGCGAGAACCGTGGGGTCACCCCAGAGGCTTTCGTCGGCCTTGCGGGCCTGCGCCTCTGGCGAGAGCAGGAAATTGGCGACCACCATGGCGCCAGCCTTGGCATTTGCATTGAACGGAATGGCGACGAAATGGGCGTTGCCGATCGAGCCGTAGTCGAGAACGAAGCTTCGAACCGTGTCAGGCAGAATGCCCTCGGAGATGGCGGAACTGGCCTCGCCGGGGTTGAAGGTCATGGCGATGTCGATCTCGTCATCGGCGAGCAAAGTCTTGAGTTGCGTCGTGTCGGCGGCATAGACGGCGCCGGATCGCCAGAGGTCCGGCGTCACATCGTCGAGCCAGGCCCAAAGCGGCGCCGTGACCTTGTCGAAATCGGCCTCATCAACAGGGCGTGACAGAATGGAGCGATCGTCGGCCAGCCCGAGCAGAACCTGTTTCAGAAAGGTCGTGCCGATGAAGTTGGGTGGCGCAGCGTAGGTGAAACGGCCGGGATGGGCGTGAATGTAGGCCTTGAGCGCATCGAGGTTGCGCGGTGGTTCCGGCAGAGACGCGCTGTCGCAATAGAAGGTGAACTGGGCGGTGCCCCATGGCGATTCCAGCCCGTCGACCGGCTCGGTGAAGTCGCGGCTGAGAACCGGCTTGTTCTCAAAATCCGTCAAAGCATAATTGGGCAGCGACGTGCTCCATGAATAGGGCAGCAATAGCCCGGCTTCCTTCATCGCCTTGAAATTCTCGCCATTGATCCAGACCAGATCGACCGCGCCACCATCGTTACGGCCGGCCTGTTTTTCGCTCAGGACCCGGGTGACGAGCGAGGCAGTTTCGGAGACTTTGACCTGTTCGAGCGTGACGCCGTATTCGTCGCTGACCCGTTCACCGACCCAGGAGATGTAATCGTTGATGTTCTGCGCCCCGCCCCAGGCATACCAATAGACGGTCTGACCCCGGGCTTCCTCCAGGACTGCGGGCCAATCGGCCGGATCGGGATCGGCATCCGCGGCGAAAGCATGCGCTGCTGCAAGCATCAACAGGACAAAGGCCGTCAGGCGGACAAAACCACGCGCCAGCATCGATATCTCCCAGGACTGGTTCCCCCGGTCCTTTCAACGTCAGGGCCGGGCCGGGGTCAACTCACCTTTCGATCAATCAGGCGCGATTGTTGCGTGTGCTATTGTCCCGTTTCGGGGTCGAGGACCTCGATTTGGGCATCCATCGCCTCAGCGAAACGCTCGAAGAACCGGTCGATGACTTTTTGTGCCGCCGAACCGATCAGGGAAGCGCCAAGCGACATCAGCGCTGAAGACGCCTTGCCCTCCGCCTGCATGTGCATCAGCGTGCCGCGTTCATGATCCTGAAGCGAGATGCGGGCTGCGCCCTCCGCTAACCCCAGAATTCCGCCCTTGCCCTTGCCGTGCAGAACATACTCAACCGCCGGGTCGACGTCGGTCAGAGACAATTCGCCCGAAAATGTCGGATGGGCTATGCCAAGATCCACCTTGAGAACGAGGTCGAGAGTGGTTTCCGATGACCAGTCGAGAGATTGGCAGCCCGGGATCGCCTGAGCCAGAACGGCAGTATCGTTGAGGGCGGCCCAGACTCGCGCCCGGCCCGCCAAAAATAGGTATCTACCCTGAAATTGCACGTGCTTAGCCCTTTACCTGCGACTTTTGCGCACCAATATTACACAAATGGGTCTGCATGCACGACGGGTCAATTGCCAGTCGTGGCGAGGCGGGTCTAAATGATTTTGGAGGCAGCGGCGGATGCCGCCGCAGGCACAGGCGAACGGAGAGAACGTTATGGCCACCGACGTGATGGAAAAACCCCTGCAATATCTTGACAAGGCCATGGCCCAGATCCGCGATCTGGGGCTGATGCCGGAGAAGACCGAGGAGGCGCCGATTACCGCGCTTCTGCAGGAAATTTCGGATCTGGATGAGGAACGCATCATCCTGATCGGACGGACACTCAACCAGGCCTCAACGTTCAACGATGTGGTGCGCGAGCAGATCGCCGCGATGAATATCGGTGAACGCTACGAGGACATTACCAACGGTTTCGATTCCATCCGCGACGACGCCAAAGGCATGGTCGACCAGCTGGACGATGGCAAGCTCGACTTTTTCGAGCGCGTTTCAAACGTGTGGATGAAGGTTTCGCGCGGCGACATCGCCACCCGGTTCGACAAGATCAAGGACACCTATCTTTCGGTGACCAAGGACACCAAGGATCAGGTCGACCGTGAACACACCATTCTCGAAGCCTATCGCGATTTCCGGGGTGCTTTGAAGCAAAGCGAAGTCATGGCGCTCGAAGTGCTGCAGAAGGCCGAAACGCACCTGCAGGAACGCAAGGATGCGCTGTCCAAGGCTACCGCTGACCTCGAGGGTTTCACGGACGGTACGCCGGCAGACCGGGCGCGGCTGGAAATGGCACGCGACGAGCGGGTCCGCGAATTGCAGAATGAAGAACGCCGCTACCAGATTTCCAAGGACCTCTCGGACAACCTGACCATCTCTTATAACACGTCGGAAGTGGTCATGGCGCGTCTGATGCAGACGACCAATGCCAAGGAGCGTGTCTACCAGCAGTCGATTTCCTTCTTCTCGACCAACGAGGTGGTCCTGACCGCCTTGTCCGCGTCTTTCACCGGTATGTTCGGTCTGCATGAATCCACCGAAACGCTCAATGCGATGAAGGAAGGCATGTCGAAATCGCTCGAAACGCTTTCCGAGATCGGCGACAAGGTTCAGGAAGAAGCCGTGCGGGCCGGCTATGGTCCGACCATTCGCGCCGACGCCGTCAAGAAACTGGTCGACAGCGTCGTGAACTTCCAGGAGAAATCTCGGGAGATCATCAACGAGATGCGCGTGGCCTCGACCAAGAACAGCCAGGAAATCCGCGACGCGGTTGAGGACGGCAAGAACCGCCTGGCCAAACTGGCCGCCGACGGCAATGCCCTGCTGCTTGAGACGGCGAAGGCCTGACCGGAAGCGGGACAGAACAGGTTTTGTCCATGAGCACGGACACGGGCGAATCCAAGGCCCCACTCGATGAAGTGATGATGGCGATGGACGTGGTGGACACACTGCGCCATCGCCAGGATCTTGCTCTCAAGGAACTTGACGGCGCGGCCAAGAAGGACCGGCTGATCGAGAAGCTGAGAGAGATTTATCACAATCAGGGCATTGAGGTCCCCGATTCCATCCTTGAGAAGGGTGTCGCCGCGCTCGAGGAAAACCGTTTCGTTTACGAACCGCCCGGTCCGAGCCTTCAGAGGTCGCTCGCCGAGTTCTATGTGGCGCGCGGCAAGTGGGGCAAGCCGGTTCTGGTCGTGCTCGCGGTGCTGGTTCTGGCGCTGGGCGCCTATTTCCTGGCCTATCTGCCCTATCAGGCGCATCTGGCCGAACAGGCGCGGATTGAAATCACCGAGACCCTGCCGAACGAAATGCAGGCTTTGCGTGACACAATTTTTGAAGAAACCAAAGTCCAGAGCGCCGTCAGTGAAGCGGACGGCTATCTCAATCGCGGGCTGACTGCGGCGAAAGAGGGCGACCGCGAGACCGTTGACAACATGGTCCAAAAGCTCACCGACCTGCGGGACACGCTGCGGCTGCAATATGATTTGCGCGTGGTCAACCGCGACGGCGTGCGATCCGGCTTCTGGACCTTTCCTGACGTGAACGAGGATGCCACCAACTATTATATCGTGGTCGAGGCCATCGACCCGGATGGCAATGCGCTGACCCTGCCCATTCTCAATGAGGAGAATGGCGAGACCGAGCGTGTCGCGATGTGGGGGCTGCGCGTTCCCGAAACCGTTTACAACAGTGTTGCCGCCGACAAGCAGGATGACGGCATTATCGAGAAGAGCATCGTTGGCCAGAAACAGCCGGGTTTTCTCGATGTGAATTATACTGTGCCGGTTCTTGGCGGCGCGGTAACGCGGTGGTGACGAGATGGCACTGAGTGGACCACAGGCACTGAAACACCTGGACGACGCCATCCGTGATGTGCGCCGCGAGGAAAACGAAGTTTCCTCAAAACTGACGAAAAGCACGGAAATCGTTGCCAAGCTCAGGGAAAACGAAACCGAGCTGTTCCGGCAATTGGCGAAACTGCGCTTGTCCCCGGAAGTGCTCAGCCAGATGAATGGCGATATTTCCGCCGCCGAGAAGGCCGCGCGCGGGATGATCGAGCAGCATCAGAAAATGCTCGACGATACCGAAGCGCGGATTACCGAACTCGACAAGCACGTGGCGCAGGCCGCGCATGATCGCCGCGACGCACTGGCCGAAGTGGAAAAGCAACAGAAGGCCCTGTCCGATCTCTCTGGCCAGATCGCCTCGGCCATCAACGCGGATCCCGAATACAAGGACAAGCGCGCCAAAGCCGACGAAATGCACACGGTGGCGGACGAGAGCCTGAAAAAGACGCAGCAGGCCGAAGAGGACCGCGAAGTCAAGGGCAAGCCCTACCGCGACGACAAGCTCTTCATGTATTTGTGGGAGGCCGGTTACGGCACGCGCAACTACAAGGCCAACAATCTGGTGCGGTGGCTGGATTCGATGGTGGCGCGGCTGATCGATTATCAGAACACGCGCCCCAATTATGCGATGTTGAACGAAATCCCGCTCCGGTTGCGCGAGCACGCGGAACGCCAGGTTGCGGCAGCAGAAGAAGCCGACAAGGAACTGGACGAGATCGAAGCGCGGGCCATCGACAAGGCGGGCGGTGGCCCCATCCGAAAGGCGCTTGAGGAGGCTCAGGCCAAGGTCGCCCAGATTGACGACGATATGGTCAAGTTCGAGGACGAACGCGACAAGCTGACCCGCGACCTGACGGACATGACCGAGCAGGACAATCCTGCGCTGGCAACGGCCATTCGCGGCCTGGCAGGCTCGCTGCAGGCGACGGACATGACCCAACTTGTTGCCGATGCCCGCGCCACGCCGACACCTCAGGACGACGCGATCTTGAAAAAGATCGACGATGTGCGTCTGCGGATCGTCGACGTCGAAAACGACAATCGCGACAAGCACGAACGGCTCAAGGTTCTGGCGTCGCGCCGCCGCGAGCTCGAAGACATCGAATACGAATTCAAGAAGAAGCGCTTCGATGACCCGCGCTCGAGTTTCCGCGAGGACAATCTGGTCGGCGACCTGCTCGGGGAATTCCTCAAAGGCGCCATCACTGCGTCGACCTATTGGGGGCACTGGCAACGCTCGCAGAATTGGCGGGCGGGCACCTCGAACTGGGGCGGCGGCATTGGCCTGCCCAATAGCGGGCGGAGTTCGAACTGGCCGAACATATCCATTGGCGGCGGCAATTCAGGACAGAACTGGGGTTCGTTCACCTCCAACCGCAGCAGCGGCAGGGTTTCGGGCGGTTTCTCGCGGCCCCGCACCGGATCGAAAGGCTCGCGCAAATCGGGCGGGTTCAAGACCGGCGGCGGGTTCTAGTTCAGCACGTCAGCGCACGAAGGCACGTCCTGCTCGCCGGTCTGGGCCAGTAAGGTCGTCAGGGTCTCATTGGACACGATCGGAGAAAGGTCCGTGCTGCCAGGCAGCGTGATGTAGACGGAAAACGTCGTCTGGCGCGGATCGAGATTACCGGTCCGGCAGAACTCGGCCTCGAAGCCGGAAGCGAGCCGTCCACCGGGACCGCCATTGGCGCTGCTCTTGGCGCGGATGTCGTCCTGGAGGGCGCGGATTTCGGTCTGCGAAGCGCTAGTGAGCTCAAAAATGTAGTAGCCGCGGTCACGCGCAGGCGGCGGCAATTGTTCGTTGATATCGGCGGTGATGGCGCGCGCGAGGTTGGCGACGACCTTGCCTTCGGTGCCGTCATTATAGTGCGCGGTCAGAACGAAATGGCTGCGGTCCGGCAAGGGCACCAGCACTACCGGAACGTCAATCGCAATCGCCATGGAGGCGATGTCATCATTGACGAAATCGACCTGTTGCAGCCGGACGGCGGTCCCGAGATCGAGGGTCGAGCAGGCCGCAAGCGAGACGATCGCCAAGGTAGCCATACCCAACCGTATTGGCAGTTTCCCAACACGCACGCCCAACTTCCTCCCAATCAGGCCAATTCGCGGCCAAATACGCTGGCACCTTCGTCGGCACGGCCGACATGGGCTCTGAAACCTGCAAAGAGCTCACGGCCCATGCCGCGGTGCTCGGGCCGCAGGTCCTCGCTCGCGGGGGTGCGCGACAGGAATTCGTGCTCGTCGCCAATGAATTGCAGCGTGCCGCCCTCTGCGTCGAGCCTGATGATATCGCCGTCGCGGACCTTGGCAATGGGGCCGCCATCCATGGCTTCGGGGGTAACGTGAATGGCTGCCGGCACCTTGCCCGATGCGCCGGACATGCGCCCGTCGGTGATGAGCGCAACCTTGAGGCCACGATCCTGCAGAATGCCGAGAACCGGGGTCAGCTTGTGCAATTCGGGCATGCCGATGGCCCTGGGGCCGGAGAAACGCACCACAGCCACCATGTCACCGGTCAATTCGCCGGCCTTGAACGCTTCCTGCAGCCCTGCCTGGGAATGAAAGACCCGTGCCGGAGCTTCGACCAGGCGATGCTCGGGTTTGACCGCGGAAATCTTGATAACCGATTTGCCGAGATTGCCGGAGAGGACCTTGAGGCCGCCATCGGCGGAAAAGGGTTCTTTTGCCGTGGCCAGGACCTTGGGTGCGCCCGATTTTTCCGGCGCGGGGTCGAAGGCCAGTTCCCCGTCCCTGAGCTTGGCTTCAACGGTGTATCCTTCGAGGCCCATGCCCCAGACGGTCTTGACGTCATTGTGCAGCAGGCCGGCGTCGAGCAGTTCGCGGATCAGAAAGCCCATGCCGCCGGCCGCATGGAAATGGTTCACGTCGGCAACCCCATTGGGATAGACGCGGGTTAGCAACGGCACGACAGAGGACAGGGCCGACATGTCGTCCCAGGTCACCTTGAGACCGGCTGCCGCGGCAATGGCGATCAGATGCAGGGTGTGATTGGTCGAGCCGCCCGTCGCCAGAAGCCCGATCATGCCGTTGACGATGGCCTTTTCGTCGATCATCTCGCCGATGGGCGTGTAATTGTTGCCGGTCGCAGCCAGCGACAGGGCGCGGCGTGCCGCTTCTTTCGTCAGGGCGTCACGAAGCGGCGTGCCGGGATTGACGAAACTGGCTCCGGGCAGATGCAGGCCCATGATTTCCATCAGCATCTGATTGGAATTGGCGGTGCCGTAGAAGGTGCAGGTGCCGGGCGAGTGATAGGATTTCGCTTCGGCCTCGAGCAGCTCGGCGCGTCCCACCTTTCCTTCCATGAACAATTGGCGGATGCGGGACTTCTCGTCGTTGGGCAGACCGGATGGCATGGGTCCGGCCGGCACGAAAACCGCCGGAATGTGTCCGAACGTCAGCGCGCCGATCATCAGGCCGGGAACGATCTTGTCGCAAATCCCAAGATAGACCGCCGCGTCGAACATGTTGTGGCTGAGGGCGATCGCCGTCGCCATGGCGATCACGTCGCGCGAGAACAAGGAAAGGTCCATGCCCGGCTGGCCCTGGGTAACGCCGTCGCACATGGCGGGAACCCCGCCGGCGACCTGCGCCGTCGCACCGATTTCGCTCGCCGCCTGTTTGATGAGGTCGGGATAATCCTTGTAGGGCTGATGAGCGGACAACATGTCGTTGTAGGAGGTGACGATGCCGAGATTGGGACTGTCCATGCCCGAAAGCATTGCCTTGTCGTGCGGATTGCAGGCGGCAAATCCGTGAGCGAGGTTACCGCAACTGAGCTCAGACCGGTGCACACCCTTTTTGGCCTGCTCGCCAATCGTATCGAGATAGTCGCGCCGCGTCAGTTCGGAACGGGCCGCGATTTGGTCGGTGACGTTCTTGATCGTTGCATGAACGGACATGAAGAAACCCCCGGGGGAGAAATGGGTGGGCATTTGGGCCGGATCAGGCAGCCCAGTAGACGTGAACCGCGACCTTTTCTTGACGCAGAACGGCGCGGACCGGCATTTCGGCGACAGGTCCGTCGCTGAGCGCCCTGTCCAGCGTATCGGACTTGGCCGCGCCTTCAATATGAAGATAGAGCGCATCGGTGTCCATCAGGCGTGGCAAGGTCCAGGTCACACGCGGTTCGCCGGCGCCCGGTGCCTCAAGCGCGATCACCGGACCGGGATCGGTCAGGGCCAGATCAAGAGTGTCGCCACCGGGGAAGAACGAGGCGGTGTGCCCATCATTTCCCATACCAAGGATAACCGCATCGAAAGGCCGCGGGATGCTGGCAAGTGCCTCATTGACCTCAGCGATGGTGTCAGCGCCCGGATTGGCTCCACCGCCAAAAAGCGGTGCAAACCGGGCTGCAATTGCGGCTCCCTGTAACAGGGTCCTCTTGACCAGCCCCGCATTGGAGCGATCGGACCTTTCATCGACCCAGCGCTCATCGACCAGCGTGACCGTGACTTTTGACCAATCAAGCCCTGTGCTGGCCGAGAGCTTTTCGAACAGCAGAGCCGGCGTTGATCCGCCAGAGACAGCGAGGCTCGCCTCACCCCGCCGCGCGATACCGGCCGAAAGTTTCCTGACGATGGCTGCGGACAGGGCGTCCGCCAGTTCCGCGCGGCTGTCGAAGGCGTGCCGCTCGAGCATCAGAAGTCGCCCTCTTCGTGCCATGTGCGACCATCGCGCTCGATGAGCGCCACCGAACCGGAAGGGCCCCAGGAGCCTGGAGTATAGGATTGCGGCGCTTCGGACGCATCGTCCCAGGCCTCGCGGATCGGGTCGATCCAGGCCCAGGCCGCTTCGAGTTCGTCCCGGCGCATGAACAGGGTCTGGTTGCCGCGCACCACATCAAGCAACAATCGCTCATAGGCCTCTGGCGTGCGCTCCTCAAAGGCGTCGGAGAAGCTGAGATTGAGGTGCTCCTCGCGCAGGCGCATGCCGCCGGGGCCGGGATCCTTGATCATCATGAACATCTTCACGCCTTCATCGGGCTGGAGGCGGATGACCAGCTTGTTGGCGCGCAGCGGCCCTTCGGCATTGGCGAACATGGAATGCGGCACGTCACGGAAGTGGATGACGATTTCGGAGACCCTTGTCGCAAGGCGTTTGCCGGTACGGATGTAGAAGGGTACGCCGGCCCAGCGCCAGTTCTCGATCTCCGCCTTGATGGCGACGAACGTTTCAGTGCGCGAGCCCTTTTTGTCCTCGGGCAGTTCTTCCTGATAGGAAGCCACCGAGGCATTTTCCGAGCTTAGGCCCTTATATTGGCCGCGCACGGATACCCGGTCGATATTTTCCCGGGTGATGGGCTTGAGGGCGCGCAGGACCTTGAGCTTTTCGTCGCGCAGCGAATTGGCATTGTCGGACGCCGGCGGCTCCATCGCGACGAGACAGAGGAGCTGCAGGATATGGTTTTGCACCATGTCCCTGAGTGCACCGGATTCGTCATAATAGCCGCGGGTTCCGGCCCCGACGCTTTCGGCGACCGTAATCTGGATGTGATCGACATGGGCCTGATTCCAGATCGGCTCGAACATGGCGTTGGCAAATCTCAAGGCCAACAGGTTCTGGACCGTTTCCTTCCCCAGATAATGGTCGATGCGGTAGACTTGATCTTCGTGAAAGACCTTGGCGACGGCATCATTGATCGCCTGCGAGCTTTTCAGATCGCGACCTAGCGGTTTTTCGAGAACGACGCGAGCGTCACGCCGCCAATAACTCTTCTTGGACAGATATTCGCAAATCGGGGCGAAAAGGTTCGGCGCAACGGCCAGATAGAAGGCACGGACGATGTCGGGATCCTTGCGCAGCTTGGCGCTGAGTTCTGCCCAGCCATCCTTGTCGGTGACGTCGTTGGGAATGTAGGAAAAACAGCTGACGAACTCGTCGAGCAGCTTGTCATCGATATATTCCGGCGCAACCTGTTGCGTGATCGACTGGCGCGCAACCTGCTGCATTTTCTTGTCGTCCCACTTGGAACGCGAAACGCCGATTATGCGTGAGTTGGTGTCGAACTGGCCGTCCTTGAACCGGTAATAGAGCGCGGGAATGAGCTTGCGGGCGGTCAGGTCGCCTGTGGCGCCGAACACGACATAGTCGAACGCGGCAACGGGAATAATGCGTGCAGCCATTGGATGCTCCTTGATTCAGGCCTTGATGGCCTTACGCAGACTGGATTTGGCGGCGCGCCAGTATGAGCGCGCCGTGCATGGAATCCTTTTTCGGCATGCACATGATGGGGCCATGCCGTTCGATCAACTCGGGCAGAAGCCGTTGCCCGAGACCTCCGACAATGGCGATGGATTTGGCGCCACGTGACTTGAACCAGTTCACATATTGGTCGATTGCCGCATGCTCGAATTGCATCAGGCGTTTGGCCACCGGATCACCCTTGTCGGCGAATTCGAAAACCATCGGGGCAAACTGTCCATAGTCGGCGGGCCGCGCCGGCACGGGGCCGCTCGGCTCCGGTGAGTAGCCGAGTTGATGGAGCTCTTCCATTTCAGCGCGGGCGTCGGGATTGTTGAACGACCACGCCATCAGCCTGTCGCCGTCATTGTCGAAACGAGCCATGATTGCCCGGGTCAGATCGGTCGCTTCCTCAAGTCCTTCGTGGGCCAGCAGGGAAAGCCGCACCAGTTCGCGGCCGAGAATGCCGCCCGACATGGTGTCTCCCACAAGGAAACCCCATCCGCCAATCTGGTGGCGCTTTCCCTCGATCAACCCCATGCCGGCCGAGCCGGTGCCTATGATCAGAACAGCGCCGTCACCGCCCTCATGGGCGCCGGCCTGGGCGATATCGATATCGTCATAAACCTCGACGCTGGCGAAAGGGAATTTTCGCTCCGCAAAGGACTGGCGGGCGCTTTTGAGCCTCGCACCGGCCATGCCGAAGCAGGCATGCGCCGACGACTTTGCATCGTCTCCGAGCCCGGCCTTGGCAAAAACGCTGTCCGTCAGTTCCAGAATGGATCCATAGGCCGCAGAGCCGTTGCGAACCTGCAGATTGGACGGAGAGTCAATCACGTCCTCTGCGATAGTCTCCATGTTTTCGTCGGTCAGGCGCATGCGGCATCTGGTGCCACCGCCGTCGACGCCAATGTAATAGGTGGTCATCCCAAAGCCCTCGGAGCCACGATTTCGGGTGGCATAATCAATGCATTGAACGGGCGCAAGGATTGCATACGCAGTCACGAGACAACAAATGATCTTTTTCAGTGCGCCGGGTGGATTTGCCCACAAATTGACCAAAGAAGGTGCAGGATGGAGATCGCAAATTGACGGGGTCAGCCGCCTTGGCAACCATGTTGCGCGCAAAGGTTGGACGCGGCCGGTCCAGGGTTGCTAAACGGAGACTATTCTCCGGCACGGCATAACCGGGCAGTGGAACATGAAGGTTCTGGTTTTCGGCGGTACATTTGAAGCGGTAGAGATTGCCGATGCACTGGTTGCGCGGGGACATTCTGTTACCACGTCTCTGGCGGGCCGGAGCGACGAGCCGCGCAAACCCAGAGGCAAGCTGATCACCGGCGGGCTGGGCGGCGCGGACGGAATTGCAGATTATCTGGGCAAACACCGGATCGAATTTGTGGTCGATGCGACCCATCCGTTCGCGTTGAATATTTCAGGACATGTGCTGGCAGCCGCGACGCGTCTGAATGTGCCGCTCATCCATTATGTGCGGCCCAGATTTTCCGAGCCTGCCAATTCCCACTGGTGGCGGGTGGAAAGTGCGGAGCTTGCCGCCGACCGCATTCCAGTTGGCGCCCGTGCATTTCTCACGCTTGGAAGAGAATCGCTTGAGGCCTTTATCCGGCGCCGCGATGTTCAGTTCGTGCTGCGGGCCATCGAGATGCCGGAAATGGCGCTTCCGGACAATTTCGACGTGGTTCTTGCCCGGCCGCCATTCACACGCGCTGACGAACTGGCACTGATGCGCAAGGACCGGGTCACGCATCTGGTTGCCAAGGATTCGGGTGGGCAGATGACCCGTGCCAAACTCGACGCGGCATTCATGATCAATGTGCAGGTGATCATGGTCAACCGGCCTACCCTGCCCGATGCGCCACACGTCAGCACAATTTCCGAGGTGCTGGCCGTGTTCGATGAATTGCCGGCCCCGAAGGTTGGCGCGCTGAGGCGCCTGTTCACCGCCTGACCCGATCTCATTCCGCTGGAGCGCCGGCTTTGCTCAGCGGCAACGCACCTGCCAGTTCACGTACGGAATTGCGCCTTGCCAAATGAACCTTGAGCTCGATAATTTCGGGCATTTTGCCAGACCGACGCCTGGCCTCCTTGCGGTCTGACATGATCTTGAACAGCAAGTCGGTAGCGGCGACACCAATCTGCTCTCGCGGTTGCGCCATCGTCGTCAAGGCCGGCACAAACACATCTGCATAGGCATTATTGTCAAAACCCATGATCGAGACATCTTCGGGCACCCTGATTCCCAAGGTTGCAAATTCCGAGATGGCGCCCATGGCGATTTCGTCGGTCGCAAAGAAGATTGCAGACGGCAAGTTGGGAAGGCGCGCCATGCGGCGGGCAATTCGGCGGCCACCATCGCGATGGAACTCCGAAATCCAGATATCATCCGGACCCACCGTCAACCCATGTTCGAGCATGGCTTCCATGAAGCCCGCCAAACGTTCGCGCGCCACGGGCTTTTGATCCGGCCCGCGAACATGAGCAATATGCCTGTGCCCTGCCTCTATCAGAAACTTGGTCGCCCGGTAGGCCGCTTTGCGGTTATCGACGAGAACGTGGGGGAACCGGGCGGAGCCGGGCAATTCACAAAAGCCGACAATTGGCGGTGTGCCGCCAAATTCGCGGCAGAGATCGTCATAATTGTCGTTGATCATGCGGGTCTGTTCGAGAAGGATCACACCATCCACGCGGCCGGTGCGCAGGCGATCCATATAGCGTTCCTCGCCCTGTTCGTCGCGCAGGGTCGTGATCATCAGATCGTAATTGTGCGCCTCGGCACGCTCGTGAATGCCTTGGAAGATCTCGGACCAATAGGTGTTGCCGAGATTGTTGACGACCACGAGTATGGAATTGGCCCGTTGACGCCTGAGCGACAGGCCGGCCGCTGACTTGACGAAATTAAGCTCGGCAATGGCGGAAAGAACCTTCTCGCGCGTTTCTTCGGCCACCCGTTCGGGATGGGTGGTGACGCGGGACACGGTTGCGGTCGAAACCCCGGCCAGACGGGCAACATCGGCCACCGAGGCGCGCTTGATCATGTCTTGCTCCGGGGTTCGGGCATTTCAACGGCTCCACCACTTTTGCGCCAGGCCGAAAACCCGCCGTCAATGTGGGCAACCTTGCTCATCCCCATATCCTTGGCCGTCTTCGTGGCGAGGGCCGATCGCATCCCCGCCGCGCAAAAGAAGACGAAAGTCTTGTTCTTCTGAAAGACGGGCTTGGCATATTCGCTCTCAGGATCGATCCAGAATTCCAGCAATCCACGTGGCGCATGGAAGGCTCCGGGGACGCGCCCCTCACGCTGCAATTCGCGGATATCGCGCAAATCGATGAACTGAACATCGTCGCGCCCGTGCATTGCCAGGGCCTCCTGAACCGAAAGAGTCCGGATTTCGCTGAGCGCCTTGTTGACCAGATCGCTGGAAGATATCCGCATGGACTTGCACTTTTCCTCAACCGCGGTGGATAATGCCCGCAAGCACGGGAGAGCGCAAATGCGAATGTTCCGGATATTTGTGGTTTTGATGGCCGTCTTGAGTGCCGGCCCGGCGCTGGCGCAGCAATGGACCACATACCACAATGCACGATATGGCGCGACGGCCGACATTCCGCCGGATTTTGCGCCAAGCGGACCGGAAGCCGCCAATTCGGACGGGTTGATCTTTCGCTCCTCCGACGGTCTTCTGACCATTTATGGCGCCAATATCAGCGGGTCGTTCGAGGCGTTCGTCAACAATGCCATCGAACATGACAAGAGCTATGATGGATGGCCGGTTCAGGGCCAGACCATTACGCCGGACTGGGCAGAATATTGGGGCGGCGGCGGTGGCCGCAGCCTGAAAGTCAGGATCGAGGCCGTGTGCAACGGGCATGTGGCCATTGTCGCCAAGTTCGAGATGCGCGGGCGCATTCCATCTTCGGCGGATCGGGTGTTCAATTCCTTGCACGAGGAAAACGGGAGGGCCTGCTGAAATGAGAACCCAACTTGCTGCCGCGACACTTGCCGCCGCACTGATATTGCCGATTTCGGCCCAAGGGGCCGAAACCTACACGAATGCCCGTTTTGGCTTTCAGTTCGACGTTCCAGACGGGTTCACCGCGGTTCAGGCCTCATCCGAGAACGGTGACGGCCAGGTTTTCGTCACCGCAGACCAGCGCGCGACGCTGACCCTGTTCGGCGGGAATGTGACCGAGCCCAGTTTTGCGGCGGAGGTGGGGCAGGCCACCCAGTATGCCCGCAATACGGGCTGGAACATTACCTATGAAGCAGGTCAGAACGGCTGGGGCGTCTATTCCGGCTTGTTCACGGATCAGATTCTGTATGCCCGCATGGAAGCGCAATGCAACGACACGCAGTTTGCTGCCGTCTGGCTTTTGTTTCAGGTTCAGGACCGGCCGGTCTTTGAGCCGCTGACCAATGAACTGGCGCAACGGCTCAAGACCAATTCTGACTGCAAGTAGAAGCAGCCGAGCTAGTTGCCGGGCCGGCAATTTTCGAACGCGCTCGCCAATGATTGCAGCAATTGGGCGTATTGATCGGGTCCGGCAGGAAACTGCGATCCCAGTGGATCGGCTTCAATCGTCTGGATGCCGCCCTGTTCGGCAAGAGCCTGTGCGAGGCGGGGCTCGAATTGCGGTTCGACGAACACGCAATCGGCCTGATTAGCTTTGACGATGCCGGTCAGGTCCGCAAGATGCGCTGCACTGGTGGCGATTTCGGGATTGATGCTGACCGCGCCCGCTACATCAAGGCCAAAGGCATGCTCAAAATACTGAAAGGCGTCGTGATAGACGATCGGCCGGCCGGTGCCTGATCCGGCCAGTTGATCGCGCAAGCTCTGCTCGAAGTCCGCAAGCTCGGTCTGAAGGGCGTTAAGATTGGCTGCATACGCATCTGCGTTTTCGGGATCGATTTTCTGCAATTCCGCCGCGATTGCGTTGGCGATGGCCGCCGCATTGGCGGGATCGAGCCAGAGATGCATGTCGACCGGACCATGATGGTGATCCTCTTCGTCGTGTCCCGCTTCTCCTTCATCGAGGTCAATATCGCGGGTTGGCAGTAATGCAATTCCCGGCGCCTGATCCAGTTCGAGAATATCGGCGTCCGCCGCCAAAGTCTCCAGCGCCTTGGGCAGAAAGGCCTCGAGTTCCGGCCCTACCCAGACAACGAGATCCGCGCTCTGCAATGACTGTGCATCGGATGGGCGCAAGGAGAAGGTGTGGGGCGAATCGTTGTTGTCGACGATAAGTGACGGCGTTGAGACATTCTGCATCAGCGCGGCGGTCAGCGATTGAACCGGCTTGATGGACACCACCACGTTTGGCGCAGCGGCCGCCGGAAGCATGAGCAGCCAAGAGGCGGCGATTGCTGTGGAAAGACGTGTGGCAAAGGTGTGCATCGGGGAATCCTTCAATTTGCAGCGGCAAAATGTTATGTTATGACATAACGCAGAAGTGCGATGTAACTATATTACGTTTTCAATGCAAGCGAAAAGGTCACGACAAGTGGAAACGCGCGAATTGATCCGGCTAAGCGATGTGTCGGTTCGCTCCGGGGACCGGGTCAGGGTGGACCATGTCAATCTCAGTATTTCGCGGGGCCAGATCGTGACGTTGATCGGTCCGAACGGATCGGGCAAATCGACCACTGCCAAGGTTGTGACCGGCGTGTTGCAGCCAACGTCCGGCGACGTGTTGCGTAAGCCGGGGCTGGTCATCGGCTATGTGCCGCAAAAGCTGAGTATCGATCATGCTCTGCCGATGAGCGTCTTGCGGCTGATGCAATTGACCGGGCGC
This sequence comes from Hyphomicrobiaceae bacterium, assembly GCA_020638065.1. Taxonomy (GTDB): domain Bacteria; phylum Pseudomonadota; class Alphaproteobacteria; order Rhizobiales; family Devosiaceae; genus JACKJF01. The sequence goes on from JACKJG010000002.1 coordinate 161,211, forward strand.
TATTCGCATCAAGACGTTATGAAGGCACTTGATGCGGTCGGTATTGCCGATCTCGCGAGGCGTGACGTGCAAAGCCTGAGCGGCGGACAATTCCAGCGGGCATTGCTGGCGCGGGCGCTGGTGCGCAACCCGGACCTGCTGGTGCTCGACGAGCCGGTTCAGGGGGTCGATTTTTCGGGGGAAACACAGATCTACGAACTGATCGGCCGGATCAAACACGAGCGCGATTGTGGCATCCTGCTCATTTCACACGACCTGCACGTTGTGATGGCGGAAACCGACAATGTCATCTGCCTCAACAAGCATGTCTGCTGCACCGGCGCGCCGGAACAGGTGATGCAATCCAGCGAATATCTCAGCCTGTTCGGGCCGCACAGCGAACGCACGCTGGCGCTCTACAATCACCACCACGACCACGAGCACATGCCCGACGGCAGCGTGGCGCATGACGGACATGCGCATGGAGCGGAAGGTCATCACCATGCTTGACGACTTTTTCGTGCGCGCGGTACTGGCAGGCAGCATGCTGGCGCTGGTCGCCGGACCTTTGGGCTGTTTCGTGGTCTGGCGGCGGATGGCTTATTTCGGCGACACGATCGCGCATGCGGCGCTTCTGGGGGTGGCGCTGGCGCTGTTGTTCAACCTCAACATCACAGCCGGCGTCTTCGCGGTAGCGGTTCTGGTCTCTTTGTTGCTGATCGTGGTGCAGCGCCGGGCCGGGCTCTCGTCCGACGCGCTTCTCGGCATCTTGTCGCATTCAACCCTGGCTGTCGGGCTGGTGATCGTCAGTTTTCTGACCTGGGTCCGAGTGGATCTGGTCGGGTTCCTTTTTGGCGATATTCTGGCGGTTTCGAAAGAGGACCTTCTGATCATCGCCATTGGCGGCGCGCTCATTCTGGCCGTGCTCGGCTGGTTCTGGCGCCCGATGCTGGCGGCGACACTCAGCGTTGAACTGGCGGAGGCCGAGGGGCAACGGCCCGAACTGATGCGCGTCATTCTGATGGTGCTTCTGGCGCTGGTGATTGCCATTGCCATGAAGCTAGTCGGGATCCTGCTGATCACATCCCTTTTGGTCATTCCCGCCGCCTCGGCGCGACGGCTCTCGGCATCGCCCGAACAAATGGCCCTGATTGCTGCCCTGTTTGGCGTGGTGGCGGTTTGGGGCGGCATGGCCATGTCGCTCAATTTCGACACGCCCTCCGGCCCGTCGATTGTGGTGGGGGCGTTGATTTTGTTCCTGATAACCCTCATCGTTCCGGCAAACCTGTTCGGCCGGGACGTTGCCGATGGAGGCCTTCCACATGACTGAGTTGGCAAAACTGACGCGCAACCAGGATCTGGTTCTGACCTGCCTGCAAAAAACGGGAACCCCGATGAGCGCCTACGACATTCTCGGCAAGCTGAAACCCGACGGCATCAAGGCGCCGCTGCAGGTCTACCGCGCTCTTGACAAGCTTGTCGCCGCCGGGTTGGCGCACCGGCTCGAAAGCCTCAATGCCTTTGTTGCTTGTGCCGGGCACGAATGCCATCGGCGCGGGTTGATCGCCTTTGCCATTTGCAGCGATTGCGGATCGGTCGAGGAATTCTCGGACAAGGTGCTGGGAGATCGGCTTGACGGCTGGGCCGAGCAAGCAGGGTTTCATTCGCGATCGGCTACCGTTGAACTGCGCGGCACCTGCGCGAGCTGCGCCACGACGCACTAGGCCTCTGTGCGCCCCTCTTCCACTGCGTGGCAGGCAACCGACGCTTCGCCGTGCTTTCTTAGAACTGGTTCCTCACGCTTGCAGCGGTCATTGGCCAACGGGCAGCGCGGGTGAAAGGTGCATCCGGGCGGCGGGTTGATTGGCGAGGGCAATTCGCCCTCGAGCTTGATGCGCCGGCCGCGCCGTTTGGGATCGGCAATCGGCGTCGCCGACAAAAGCGCACGCGTGTAGGGATGCAGCGGATTGTCGAACAATTGCCTGGCGGGCGCGACCTCGACCACCGCGCCCAGATACATGACCATGACATTATCTGCCACGTGACGGATGACCGAGAGGTTGTGCGAGATGAACAAGAGGGTGAGATTGAGCTCTTCCTGCAACCGCTTGAGCAGGTTCAGAATTTGGGCTTGCACCGAGACGTCCAAGGCCGAGGTTGGTTCGTCGCAAATGACGAATTCGGGATCCATGATCAGGGCGCGCGCCACACCGATGCGCTGGCGCTGACCGCCTGAGAATTCGTGCGGATAGCGGTCAGCGGCATTGGGCGGCAGACCGACCAGTTCGAGCATTTCACCCACACGGCGGCGTAGCGTGGCGGCGTCGCCTTCATGGTGAATGGAGAGGCCCTCGGCAATCGAGCGCCAGATGGGCAGACGCGGATCGAGCGACGAATAGGGGTCCTGAAAAACTATCTGGATGGATTTGGCCGTGTCGATGCGCTCGTCCAGCCCCGCCTTGATGATGGGTTTGCCGTTGAACAGGACCTCACCTTCGGTGGGTGGATAGAGGCCAACCAGAACCTTGGCGAGCGTCGATTTTCCGCAACCCGATTCGCCGACGAGACCAAGCGTCGTGCCGCGCTCTATGTCGACGCTGATCTCACGAACCGCGTTGACGTGACCTTGCACCCGCTGAAACACGCCCTTGCGGACCGGGAAGGTCTTCTTGATGCCCTTGATTTCCAGAAGCGCGTTCATTGCCCGTTCCTCAGCCAGCAGCGGCAGGTATGTCCCCCACCGATATCCACGAGTTCAGGCGGCGTTGTCTCGCAGCGCGGATCAGGCGTTTCCTTGCGTTCGGCACAGCGCGGCGCAAACCGGCAGCCCTGAGGCAGGTTGGTCAGCGGCGGCACCCTGCCCTCGATGACTTCGAGCAATTCCTGCTCGGCCCCGATCACCGGGATCGAGCGCATCAGCGCCTTGGTGTAGGGATGTTGGGGGTTCTCGAACAGCGACATTACGTCGGCGAATTCGACCACCTGCCCGGCATACATGACCGCGACCTTGTCGGCCATTTCGGCCACGATACCGAGATCGTGGGTGATCAGGATGGTGGCGGTGGCCGACTTTTCCTGCAATTCGCGCATGAGATCGAGAATTTGCGCCTGAATGGTCACGTCGAGCGCGGTGGTCGGTTCGTCGGCAATCAGTACTTCTGGTTCGCAGGCCAGGGCCATGGCGATCATGATGCGCTGGGCCATACCGCCTGACATTTCGTGGGGATAGGCCTTCATCCGGGTTTCCGGATCGGGAATACCGACCGCCTTCATCACGTCCAGCGCCGCCTTGTGCGCCTGATTGTCGGACATGCCCATGTGGAGAGTGAAAACTTCGGCAATCTGGTCGCCGACCGTATGCACGGGATTGAGCGACGAAGACGGGTCCTGAAAGATCATCGAGATGCGGTTGCCGCGCACCTTGGCGAATTCACGTTCCTTGAGGGCCAGGAGGTCGAGATCCTTGAAGAGGATCTGGCCGTTCACCACCCGGCCGGGGCGCGGAATGAGGCCCATAATCGACAAGGCGGTGATGGATTTGCCGCAGCCCGATTCGCCGACGACGCAGAGGGTCTCGCCGGCATTGAGTTCGAAGGATACGCCATCAACGGCCTTGGCAATGCCGGCCCGCGTGTCGAACCAGGTCGAAAGATCCTTGATCGAAAGGATGGGAGCCGCCGCGTTCATGAATGATTGAGCCTTGGATCGAGTGCGTCACGCAAACCATCGCCCAGTAGATTGAACCCGAGCACGGTGATCATGATCGCAATGCCGGGGAAAAAGACCAGATGCGGCGCCGAGAAAATCTGATTGCGTTCCGAACCGAGCATGGTGCCCCATTCCGGCATGGGCGGCTGCGCACCGAGGCCGAGGAAGCTGAGGCCGGCAGCATCGAGAATTGCCGTCGCAATGCCCAATGTCGCCAGCACCACGATCGGGGTCATGGCGTTGGGCAGCACCCGGAAGAAAAGAATGTGGCGGTGGCTGGCGCCCATCACCTTTGAGGCGGCGACGAAATCGAGTTCCTTGACCGACAAAACGGACGCACGGGTGACGCGGGCATATTGAGGCAAGGTCACTATCGATATCGCCAATAGCGCATTTTGTATGCCCGGCCCGAGCACCGCAACAATCGCGATGGCCAACAAAAGCGATGGAAAGCCCAATATGACGTCCATCAATCGCATGATGATCATGTCGACCCAGCCACCGAAATAGCCGGATATCGCGCCGAAAAAGACACCGAAGATCAGAGCGGCACTGACTGTCGTCAACCCGATGGTGAGCGACACGCGGGTGCCGTGCAACACGCGCGAAAACTCGTCGCGCACATTGCCGTCAATCCCCATGAGGTGCTGCGGCTTGCTCACATCGCAGCCCAAAATGTGCACGCAGGGCGCTTCCCGCTTCTTGACCTGTTCGACCCCGATCAGAACCTGTTGCGGGTTGTAGGGCGCGATCAGGTCGGCAAAGGCGGCGATAAACAGAAGGACCAAGATGATTACCAGTCCGATCTGGCCGGAGCGAATGCCCAGGAGGCGGGAAATCGCCTGCCGCCACATGGGCTTGGGATCGCCGAGCAGGCCTTCGTTGTCGATCTTGGTGGAATATTGCGCGGAAGCGCGGCTCAAGGCACTCATGGGCGCGCTCCTATTGCTGACGAATGCGTGGATCGAGATAGGAATAACTCAGATCCACAAGCAGGTTGATGACGACATAGGCGACCGCGATGGTCACGGTGACGCCCTGGATGATGGGATAGTCGCGGGCAAAGATCGCCTCGACCAGTAGCCGTCCGACACCGGCGAGCCCGAAAACGCTCTCGGTCAGCACGGCGCCGCTGAGAAGCGCGCCCAGTTGCAGGCCGAGAATGGTCACGACGGGCAACATGGCATTTCCGAGCGCATGTTTCCTGACCACGTCGGTTTCGAGCAATCCCTTGGCGCGGGCCGTGCGCACATAGTCGCGACCGAGCACGTCGAGAAGCGAAGAGCGGGTCATGCGCGCGATCACCGACATCGGGATCGTCGCCAGCGCAATCACCGGCAGCAGCATGTGCCGGACCGCATCCCAGAAGACAGGCCAGTTGAAGGTGATCAGCGCGTTGAAAATGTACATGTTGGAGAAGAATTCGAGGAGCTTGCTCCAGCCGCTCTCCGCAGCCAGTTGCCAGCCCCAGACCTCGTAGAAGGGAATTGAGGAAATGCCGGCGCTCAGGCGCCCCGATGGCGGCAGCCACAGGAAAGTGCCCTTGAGCGTCACCCCGAAAATGTAGGCGAGCATCAACCCGAGCCAGAAGACGGGCATGGACACGCCAATATTGGCGCCGATCATGGTGGTCACGTCGGCAGCGGAATTATGTTTGCGCGCCGCGATAATTCCGAGAGTCACACCGGCAACCGTCGCCACGATCAGGGCGAGCAGCGCCAGTTCGATGGTCATCGGGAAGCGTTCGATGAGAATTTGCGTGACGGGCCGCGAAAATCGGATGGAATTGCCGAAATCGCCGCGCAGGACATCGCTCATGTAGATGCCGAGCTGGGTGGTGATCGGCTGGTCGAAACCGAACCGCTGGGTGAAGGCTTCGCAGGTCGCCGCGGAGGCCTTTTCGCCCAGCATCGCCTTGCAGGGATCGCCCGGGATCGAGCGCGCCATGACGAAGGTAACGATGAGGATGCCGAAAAGGACGGGGATGGCGATCAGCAGCCGGCGGACGGCATAACCAAGCATTGCAACTCCATTGGAACGGGGTGAGCATCGCTTGGCCGCTCACCCCGGATTTGTGTGACGCCGGATTATTCGGCGTTCATGAAGCCATCCCAGAGGTAGGCATAATAGTCGAACGAACCGGTATTGCCCTTGTGAGCCGGGTTCGAAGCATCGATACCCGCAGCCCAGGAGGCAACCACGTCGTTGGCGTCGAAGGACGAACCATCGTGGAACTTCACGCCTTCACGCAGGGTGCAGGTCCAGACGGTTGCTTCGTCGTTGGCCGAGCAATCGGTGGCCAGGGCCGGAACCGTGTCACCGGAATCGATCTTGTAGTTGAGGAGCGTTTCAACCACAGGCTGACAGGCAGCCAGCGATTCACCGTCGGTCTCGTCGGCGCAGTAAAGGCTGATCGGTTCAGCGTTCTGCATGTAGACGAGCGTGTCCTTGCCCGGATCGTCGAACTGAAGCTGCGGCGCACCGAACGGCGGGAAGTGGGCATTGCCCAGAGTCTTCAGAGCCGCGGAGGCCGAAGCGCCGTGGGCGATCGGAACCATCGGAACCAGTTCACGAATGGCGTTGTTGGCCTTCTCGTAATAGGGCTCGGCGGTGGCGGTATCGGCGATCGTCGAAGCCGTGATCAGATTGTCATAGATCTCGGGGAACGGATTACCGAACTGCACGGTGCCCTTGGTGAAGTGGTAGTCGAGGAAGTTGGTGATGTGCGGATAGTCGGCACCCCAACCCAGCATGTAGAAGCCATCGAGGCGACCGGAGGTCGATTCGTCGATGAATTCACCGGATTCCATCACGACCACTTCGGCGTTGATGCCAAGATTGTCACGCAACTGGGTCTGCAGTTCGACCGCCACGAGGCTCGGCTCGGGCAGGTAACCGCGGAACACGTCGCGATAGTAGATCTTGGTGTCGAAGCCATCCGGATAGCCGGCTTCCGCCAGCAGTTCCTTGGCCTTGGCGGGATCGAAGCCGTACCAGTCATCACCCACGCAGGCATTCGGCAACGAGCACGGCGTGAAGTGGGAAGCCACTTCCGAACCGGCCGGATAGAAGTTGTCGATGATGCGCTGACGGTCGATGCCCATGGCGATGGCCTGACGCACCTTGACGTCATCGAACGGCGCGAAGGTGTTGGTCATACCCAGATACATGGTGTTCGGGTTGACGACCGGGATGAACTGAAGGCTGTCATCCATCTTGACGCTGTCATAGTCGTCTGGAGAGACGTTGGTGATCTGGTCGACCGTGCCGGCGCGCAGTTCGTTCAGACGGCCCGCACCGCTGTCGTTCCAGCGATAGACGAGCGTGCTGTAGACCGGCTTTTCGCCCCAATAGTCATCGAAGCGCTTGTAGACAACCGAGTCACCGCGGTTCCAGGCGTCGAGCATGAATGGACCCGTGCCGATCGGCGCGGAAATGATGGAGCCGTCAACACCAGCGGAATCGATGTATTCTTCCGGTTCGATGCCAAACGGGGTGAAGGCCGCCTTGGCCTTGAATGCCGGATCGGGTTTGCACAGGTTGAACACAACCGTGTACTCGTCCTGAGCGACGATCGACTCGATCTTGCCCCCATAGTCACAGTTCGGTGCGGCAACGGTCCTGCCTTCGAAGGCAGATGCCGGGACGCTCACCGCCACCAGAAGTGCGGGAACGGCCAAGCCGCCCAAAAGGATCTTTTTCATAAGTACCTCCAAGTCAAAAAGCCGCAAGGCCGACGGTCGTCGGCCGTCCGTCTCCACTGCCTTGCGCTCTGGGTTCGGAGCAAAGCGCAGATCGGCATGGGGTTCAAGCCTGAATTTTGACCAAAAGGTCAACCTGCCTTCACATTCGGCAGTTTCTGCAAGCCTTTTCCGGCCTCCCGTGCCTCTTTCATTGAACCGCAGCAATCCATCCCTATATCGAGGGAAGGCGGCAAACCGAGGCGAGCGCAGAGGTTCGAAGCGCCCATTGCCGCTTATGGGAGAACCAACATGAGAATTTCACTTTTCGGGGCGGTTTCCGCCCTTTTGGCGCTGCTTGTCATGCCGGCCATGGCCGAGGACACCTATAGTGTCGGCGGCGACGTTTATGTCGGCGGAGCTGACGCAACCATCGCGGAAAGCGTCACGAACGACGCTTTTGCGATGGGCAACAATGTATCGGTCAGCGGCAATGTCGGTGGCGACGTGCACTCGATCGGCAATGCGATTTCGATTTCCGGAAATGTCACGGGCAACGTCTATGCAGCCGGCAACAATGTCACGGTTTCGGGCAATGTGTTCAAGGATGCGTCGGTTGCCGGTGCCAATGTCACGCTGAGCGGCAGCCGGGTTGCCGGCAATGTGCGCGCGGCGGGCCAAAGCGTTACCATCGGCGCCAATGTCGAGGGATCGGCAGTGATCGCGGCGGAAACGCTGCACCTGAATGCGCCGATTTCGGGCGATCTCAACTTTACCGGCCGCAACATCGTTTTCGGTTCTGACGCCAAAGTCGATGGGAACGTGCTCATTCGCGCCGAGAACGAGATCGAAGTGCCCGCGAATGTCGCATCGGCAGATCGCGTAACGTATGAGCAGACCCATTTCGGCGAGATGGCCGGCCAGGCCGGGCATATTGCCGAGCAGACCAGCCAGCAGGCATTGCCTGGCCCGATTCGCGGCTTTGGTTTCCTGATCGCGCTGTTCGTGGTCGGGCTGCTTTACATCGCTCTGTTCCGCAAGAACGCCGAAAACGCGTTCACGGCATTCCACGGTCATCCCTGGCGCTCCGGGTTCATCGGCATTTTCAGCCTTGGCGCCTATATCGGCATCATTCCGGTCCTGTTCGCCACGATCATCGGCATTCCGTTTGCCCTGATCGCCATAGCGTGGCTGGTCCTGATGGCCTTTGTTGGCTTTGCAGCCGGCGCCTATTTCATCGCTCGCTGGGTGTTCGAGGCGTTCAACCAGAATACCGAATCCATGGCCATGAAGGCCTTGGCGCTCGCCGCCGGACTGGTTCTGATCTGGGCAATTGGCCTGCTGCCGTTCGTGGGCTGGATTCTGAAGGTCTTCGTGGTGTTTGCCGGTCTCGGCGGCATCGGGTTGGCCTGGGTTCAGAGCACAGCGCGCAAGACTGCGATCGAGGCTCCGGCCGAGGCATAGTCAACCGATCAATCTCACGCAAAATAAAGCCCGGCTCGTTCGCGAGCCGGGTTTTGTTTTGGACATTCTGGCTAGTTGCGCACCAGACGGTAAGCCAGATTGCGGACGCCCGCCGGCGTGATGCGCATGAGAAAACGGAAGGGCATGGATAGCCGGACTTTCCAGGGATTGATCCTGTTGATGCGGTTGGCCGCACTGAGCGCCCGCCATTCCGCGAAGGCGTAAGCAAACCCTCCCCTTCGTCCGTGGAAGGCCGCTCCGGTGCGGGCCATCACCAAAGGCTCGGCCAGATTGGCCATTTGCGCACCGTCAGCCAGCATACGGGTCCAGAGGTCGAAATCTTCGTATCCGAGATAATCCCGATAACCACCTACCCGCTCGACCGCGCCTTTTCGAAAAACCACGGTCATGTGGTTGAACGGGGTTCTGAGAAAGGCTGATCGTGAAATATCGGCCTGGGTCAGCGGCACGTTGCGGCGACCGGTGGGCCTCGATGGATCTGTCGCGAATTCGGCGATCGCGGTACCCAGCACATCGACCTCTGGATGTGCCTCGATATAGGCGAACTGCTTTTCGAACCGGTCGGGCAAAGCGATGTCGTCGCTGTCCATGCGCGCGACCCAGTCTGTGGAGATTGCCGCCAGTCCGGCATTGAGGCTTTGGGACAGGGGGCCATTTTCAGGCAGGTCAACCCGGTTGAGGCGAAGCGCCTCGGCGTGGATCGCTACCACCGCTTCAAGCGCATCGGTCAGCGGCCCGGCGCAGACCAACACGGTTGCATCTGCGGGGCGGGTCTGTTGGGCGAGACTTTTCAACGCCTCATTGAGGTTTGCGGGCGCCTCGCCGGCATAGGTGACCATGAGGGTCGCAAATCTGAGAGGAGACCCTACCATCCATTCAGACCCGCACGCCCAGGACTTCGATCGACCGGCGCAATTGCCGGATGGAGCGTCGCCAGTTCTGAGGCAGATTTGCGCTCATTGCCCGGGCCGCGAGGCGGGGATCGCTCAGGAGCAGGCCTGGCGCCGATGCGCGCAGTTGCGCATTCTTCTTGCGTGTCTCTTCGACCGCCTCGGTTGATGGTGACTGGCGTTCGCGTGGCGTCGCGTTCATCGTGACATGAACGCCCGTCATGTCCGTGAAATGTTGGAGCACCGGTTCGATACCTTCGTTGACGGGCGGTGTCTGGACCAGATGGTCGCCAAAGGCCCGCACGCAGATTTCAAGCACCGATTCATAACTTGTCCCCTCACCCGCCAGCGCGGTGCCGAACCTCTCAAATGTGCGGGTCTCAAGGGAACGGCCATCGAGGACGAGCTCGTTGTAGTAGGAACGGAGCCAACTCTGCGGGTCGCGGGTCATCAGATAGGCGGAAAACCCATCTACGCCGGCGCGGCCCAGAATGGCCTCCAGGTTCCGCGAGAAAGCCGGCAGCTGGCCCAGATTTTCCGGATGGGTCAGGTTCTCGGTCGTCATCAGAAGGGTGTGAGCGCCCTTTTGCCGTGCCTCCTCGAGATTCCGCAAGATAAGCCGTTCAAGTTTTTGCTGCGCGCTGGCCAACAGAACAAGCAGATCATGCCCCGGCGTCAAACCGGTTGGCGACAGGGGATCGCGGCGATGCCCGAGCGTGGGGATGAACAGACCCTGTTCCAGCAGCTCCGTGCGCTGACTGTCTAGGAGCCTTTGGAAACTGGTGCTGGCGGCTTTCGGGAGCCCGATGTGTAAAATGAAATCCATCTTGCCATGTCGCGGATGCGTTTGCGCGCACCAAAGCCGAACCCCATCAGAACCAGCACAGAAGCGCCCATCCACGACGCCGAATGACGCATCGCCAAGTAGATCGACCGCAAAAGCCAGAACGGCAACTTTCCCGGTTGGGACAGGTGATGCGGCTGACGTGACGCCAGTTCGCCGCCATGCACGGCGAGCCAGGTCGCCGTTCCGAACGCCAGCTTTCCGGCCCTGCGATCGCGCAGAAGTAGCAGAGTGGTCCCACCGAGCACAATAGTGCAAAAGCGCCAGACCGAGAGCCAGAAATGGGTCACTGCAAAGTCAGTCTGCCGAACGCGCGCATCCCGGTCCAGGTCTTCGTGCACCTGCCGAACGTGGCGGCACATCATCCAGACGTCATTGCGGTCAAAGGCCCGCCTGGTGATCGAGCCGCCGGGTTTTGACCCGACGTAGTAGGCCCGGACCGGATCGGGAAGGACCGCGGCCGTTTCTGCCGCCAGCTGGGATTTGAGGTAGAACGGGCGGTCCTCCCAGCGCCGCAGCACCGGATCGAACCCCAATCCTGACTGCTGCAAGAACCGGCGGCGATAGGCCATGGACCAGGATGATTTGGTCAGGGCCATCACAGCGAAGCGGCTTGCGTCAGATGGCGTGATGCTTTCGCCGGCAAGGGCGCAGATCGCCTGTTCCTGACGGTCGAGGGGAGCGGAGGCAGCTTTGCTCGCCGTCAATATGGACGGCAAATAGACAAGGTCGGCCGTCTCATCCTTCAAGCGATCCAGCAAATGATCGATCTGGCCAGGCAAGAGCCAGTCGTCGGCATCGAGCAATACAACATAGCGGCCCGTTGCCGCCGCCATGCCGGTATTGCGGGCGGCGGCCAGACCGCGATTTTGCGGATGGGTGAGCAGCCTGATCTGCAAAGAGTCCCAGCGATCGGCTCCGACCTGGTGTTTGGCGATCGAGAGATCTGGCGGCATGGAGCTTCCGTCATCGACAAGAACGATCTCCACTTCCCCATGCCTTGCGGCATGATCGGGCACGAGGGAGGCGAGCGCCTGGCCGATCTCATGAGGCTCCGCATTGAACAGCGGAACGATGATCGACAAGGTTGCCGGTTTTGCCCCGCTCATGGACGGCGCATGGCGAAATAGAGCCGGCGCACCATAGCCTTCACGCTAGAGGGCGACCGGAGATAAAGCTCGCGCAACCGGCTCCGCGCCAGATTGTCGGCAACGCGCGTCAAAAAACCGGCAGGCTTTGCCCCTGATATTGAAAGGTCCGGATGCGCTTCGACGGTTATGACGCTGGTTGTGAGCGTTGCAACGGCGCTGGCGGAAAGGCCGGACATGGGCTGCCAGCTCTGCTTTTCCACATCCAGCACCGCAATCCAGTCGTCGAACGGCAAATCCAGCCCGTGCTTGGAAAACACCTGCGCGGCATCGGTCCGGACGCGTTCAAGAATATCGATTCGCGTTTCCGGGCTGAGCGCAGAACCGGTGTTGGCCGGCGTTTCGGTTTTGCGCAGCGATGCAATCACATCTCGAGCCACATTGCTCTTGCGGGCGCCGACCGGCATCAGAAGATTGAGCAGGCGCAAAGTTTCGGTTTCCTCGCGTGACAGGGAGGCGTAGGTTCGGCCGTTGCTGGATTCGGGGAGCCTGGCCTCGATCCCCAGCCGCGCCAGGAATGCGTTGACGTAGTCGCCGCTCGAGACAAGATCCTGATAATGCGCCAGATGAAGATTGCCATCGGCAAAAGCCTCGAGCGCATGCAGCACTTCGGCAAAATTGAGTATCGAGCCGCCCTGCGTCTCCAGAAAATTGTCGGCCGTCCGCGCCTCCTTCAGGCTGACATTGCTCACCCGCTCCCGATACAGGGCTTCGAAATATTCGTCAGGACGGCGCAGGACGACGGCGACCTCGCGCTGGCGGAAGAGTGAGAAGAAATCCCTCACCTCGGCGATCCGGCCGATACGATCCTCGCCCGACATGTACGGGAATGCGAGGTTTTCGAAGCTGATCAGCACCGTGTGACACTTGGAGCGGAGAATTTCTTCTTCTAGGGTCCTGAGCAGCGTACGGTCATCCAGTATCGCCGCTTGAAGCAGCATCTGGTGTCCGGGCGTTGCGTGCAACCGGGAGGTAACGCCGCTGGAACTGACATAGCCGGTTCCGGGGAACAGGACGCCCTGTTCCTTCAGCGTTTCACGATGGGTTTCGAGCGTGCGCTGGATATGTGTGGTGCCGGTTTTGTGCAGCCCGGCATGGAACACAAACCGGACATCATCAACCTTGGGATCGGCAGGCACGGGGCGCGAGCGGCGAACCCGCACCGGCGGACTGGTGAAACTCTCAGGGACAACCAATGGGCTTTTGGCCAATTCTTGCCAGTCTGCGTCGACGATCATTTGATGCGCCGTTAAAATGTCGTCACCGGAGACAACGTGACCGGCCGGATTGCGGCTGCCGGCGACGCTGACGACGCGGCAAAGCGGGTCGTTGAGAAGGGTTCTGGACAAGGATGCCCGCGACAAGGCGGCCCGCAGCACCGGACGAATTGCGGCCGCCAATTCATCGTCGCGGGCCAGATAATCGACGAGCCTGGTATTATGGACAATGCGGCAGGTCGAGTGAAACACCTCTCGCTCGAGATAGAGGCCGCCGTCTGCCGGTGCCTCCCTTTCAACCAGCGCGGTGCACTTGTCGATGAGATTTGCCATCATCTGAATGTCAGACGGAGACCGATTGGCCGTGGTAATCGTGCCCGCACGGCGGCGCCAGGCCCGGACCGGCTCATTCAGCGAGGCGATGGTGGCACCCGAAAAGACGTTTTCGAGCACAAACAGCCGATCTTCGAACTTGCGCTGCGCCTCATCGAAAAGGAGCTTGTGCCGTTCCAGGTGATCGTGCCGGTAGATCGATGACCAGGACGAAACGATGAACTGAAGTTCGGGTCTTTGCGCCAATGTGCTCGGATCAAAACCGCCTGCGAACAATGTCTCGTCGCGCGACAGCATCTTGTGGATGAGTTCCCCGCCGCGCCCACGCTGGCGCAACAGAGTGGCGGCGTGCGTCAGATCCGCGCCGCTCGACTGAGCAAGGTCGAATTGCTTGGACAGGCCTTTGTGCAGGTAAAGATCGTCCCCATCGAGAAAGGCAATCCAATCCCCTTGCGCATGCCGCATGCCGGTATTGCGGGACGCAGAAAGGCCTTTGTTTTCGTCGTGGTGAACAAGCTTGACGTTGGGACCGAATGACCGGTTTTCCAGGAATTCCCGGCTTCGTTGCGTGCATTCGTCGTCGACGATGACGATTTCGATATTGCCAACCCCTTGCGAGAGCACGGAATCTACCGCCTGCTCGACAAAGGCATATTCTCGGAAAAACGGAATGATGACGGAAAGCACGGATTCATGCCGCCTGGGTTTGGATCGTCTGGCAATTCGGTCCCGAGGAGGACCGTGCGTTTTTGCTACATGTCGTCGTCATCGTCCAGCAGATCATCAATGACTTTGCCGCTGACGGGTACGGGAAGCGCCCCCTGCCTAATCGCGCCCAGCGCGTTATCCAGAGCCTTGTGCCGCTTTCGGGCCATCCGAAAGCAAATCGCCAAACGTGACAGGGAGAGCATGGACATTCTGAACAAGACCAAGATGTAGATTATGTGTTCGCCGAACGTATTGACGATGTTTGTAACGCCAAATGTGTAAACGCTGAGAGCGATCGCGGCGAACAGAGTGACCACGAGAAATGCCGAAGCGATGCGGCGATAGACATAGTCTTCAAGCTTGTGGGCCATAAAGCCCCGAAGCCTCTTTTGGGAGGATCGCAAGGTGTCAGCGGAGATGTCGCGGTCAAACTCGGCATGGGTGGTCAGCGTCGCCAACTCCCCGAAGCGAATGTAGGCCGCCAGGCCCAACGCACCGAGCACCAGAAGTCCGAGCCCCAGCCACGGGCTGAACAAAGATAGCGCACCTACGCCGAAGATGAAGGCGTAGGTTGGAATGGCCGCAACCAGCAAAAGCCGCGAAAACATGGCAGTTGCTGCCGCAGTGGCAAATATTGCGGTCCGCTGCGCCGGCCGCAGTTCGTCCCAGCGATCCGCGAACCGCATCACGATTTCGGTGGCGAACTGGGCCGCAGTTGCGCGCCCAAGCAGCGTTGAAAGAAAGGAAAGTACCGCACTCAACCCGAGCAGAACCAGACCAATCGTGATCGGATCGACCACGCCATCGAGCGGGATCGTGATACCCAGTCTGCTGATTGTGGTGGAATCCGCCCCGGCTGCGCCCAGCGCATCTCTCAGTCCCATCGCCAGAAAAGCGAAGGACCCCAGAAAAAACACCGAATAGGTTCCCGCCAGAACAAAGAACAAAATGACGCGCCAATCCCAGCGCAGAAACAGATGGCGCGCCATCAGAATCGTCGTGAGGATGGATTTCCGGCGTGAACCTTCCTGTTGGGTATCCGGGATCGTGGGCGCGTTCATTTTCACCTTTGCCGTTTCGGCCGGGTTGCTCCCATCAGCCGACATTTTCCCGTTCATTGAAATATTCGATATTGTTGTAGCGCTCGTAGGCGCTGACCACTTTGGGATGTTTCATGTCAACCCTGGACTTCAGAGCATCAAGAGCCGGCTTTTGAAAAAAACCTGACTTGTTCTTCACCAGTGCCTTTGATTCCACGCCGAGTTTGGCGCCGACATAGTCAATCACACTTGGGCTGCTTTCGTACCTGAAGACCTTCAGAGCGCGATAGGTCCGACCGTTCCGGTTGGTCACAAAGGCAACCGATGTGCTGACATCGGCATAGGGTGCGGGCTGGTCCTTGCACCATTCTTCGAAAAACGCTTCAAACGAAATGCCCGCGGTGGAGTTCTCCGTGCCCAGAATGAGTGGGCGCGAGCGATAGCGATACCAGGAAAAGAGCGTGTCGACTGGATCACGCACCGTCGTCACGACCTCGTACTTGCGTGCAAGCTTCCGATGATGGTTCCGAAAATTGTTGAAACGGATATGCTTTGGAAGGGCATCACTCAGTTCGATATTGGCATACTTTCGATACATCTGTTCGAAAGACGTCGTCCCGGTTTTGGGATTGGCCAGAAAAACAAGACGGATTTGATCAAATACGAGCATATGCCAACAGGTGGGTAGCGGCGGTACAATGCAGCGAACGGTGCTGCCATCAGCCAAGGCGGGGGATAGATATCCAGATCATCTGCAATCCGCAAGCTTGATGGGTTGCATCCTCATGACAATCGCTGGCGGATTCTGCCGCGAGCGAAGGACTTTTGTCAGGACAGGAGTCCAAATAGCACCTCGCGAACGCCGTCGGGATCACCGGCACCGAGGGCAGCCCGCAATTGCTTCAGACCGTTTTCCAGATCCGTGTGTGTCGCTGTGACAGTTCGAATTCCCAGAATTTTGGGATGACGCGTGGGCTGCACGCGTTTGGGGTCGTAAAACAGCTCTTCCTTCAGTTTCTCTCCCCGGCGCATCCCGCTGATCGTGATCTCGATATCGCCATTGGGGTTCTCGGGAGACCGGACTGTCAGGCCTGCGAGGTGGATCATGTTCTCGGCGAGGTCGCGAATTCTGACCGGGTTGCCCATTTCAAGCATGAACAGATCGCCGCCCTGGCTGAGTGCGCCAGCCTGAACGATCAATTCGGCGGCCTCGTGAATCGACATGAAATAACGGGTCATGCGCTCGTCAGTCAGCGTGATCGGACCGCCATGGGAAATCTGTTCGCGAAACAGCGGGACCACCGAACCGTTCGAGCCCAGAACGTTACCGAACCTGACGGAGCAGAAAATCTGGCCCGTGCCCTTGGCCTCCGCCCGGGCGCCGAGATCGCGAACGATCAGTTCGGCCCATCGTTTGGTCGCCCCCATCACGCTCGACGGCCGCACGGCCTTGTCGCTGGAAATCAGAACGAAGTTCTTCACGCCAAGGTCATAGGCCGCCTGTGCGAGGGTTCTGGTACCGAACACATTGTTGGTCACGCCTTCGGCTACGTTGGATTCGAGCAGCGGCACGTGCTTGTGCGCAGCTGCATGGAACACCACCTCGATCTCGTTGGACTTGAGAACGTCCCGCATCAGCCGGTCATCCTCGACGCTGCCAAGCACTGGCACCAGGACCGCCTTGCCGGTCCGGCGCAGTTCCCGGTCAATCTGGTAAAGTGCGTGTTCGTTGGCTTCGAGCAGGACCAGACGCTTGGGATTATGCCGCGCGATCAGCCGGGTCAGTTCGGAGCCGATTGACCCGCCTGCGCCCGACACCAGAATGGCGCGGTCCCTTATCATCTGACGGATCAGGTCCTCGTCAGGGGCAACCGCTGAACGCCCAAGCAAGTCATCGATATCGATCTCGCGAACCTGATTGATAAGATATTTGCCCGATGCGAGATCGGTGATCGAGGGCAAAGCGCGAACGCTTACGCCCAGCCCGGCAAGCTCGGTATAGATCGACTGGCGGCGTTCGGGAGCGATGGACGGCAGGGACAGGATCACTTCCCTGACTTCGCGAGAGCGCACCAGGTCGGCGACCCGTCCGGGCGCAAAGACGCGGATGCCCGATACATCATGACCGTGAAGCCCCGGATCGTCGTCAATGAAGCCCACAACATGGCGCCCGCCATGCGACTTGAGCGCTGCGGCAAGCTGCACGCCCGCTTCCCCCGCGCCATAGACCAAAGCCCTGATGCGCTGCGGTTCCGACATTTCGGGGTCGATGAGAAACCGCTTCGCGGCAAATCGCGAACCGGCCACGACCACCATAGACAGGAGCCAGTAAAGCACCGGCACGGAACGCGGCGCGCCGACAATGCCCGTCATTGCAGTGAGGTAGACAATTGCCATCCAGATTACGGTGGCCAGAAAGGTGCCCTTGACGATTGTCCAGACCGCGCGTTCGGGTAGATAGCGGATAACGGCCCGGTACAATCCCATACGAATGAAGACCGGCAATGCCGTCATCGGCGCCAGCAACATGACCACCAATTGCCCATCGTTGGGAATGAACCGCGTGTTGAGGCGCAGCGAATAGGCCAGCCAGACGCAAAAAGTCAGGGCAACGAAATCGAAGATGACCAGCACTGCGCGCTTCGTGGCGCGCGGCAATTGATTGAGGCGCCTGCGGATGTACTCAAGCATACTCGGACTGTCCCGCTTTGTTGCGCACCACAAACACGATTGCAGGAAAATAGGCAAGGACCAGTCCGGGCAAAGACGGCAGGATGTCCAGTTGAATCAGCGCGGCCAAAGGCAGCAGCCAGACCAGATTGTAAACCAGATAGACCGCGACGGTCCGGGCATGCCCGATCTTGCGAGCCAAGTGCTGGTAGGCGTGGCTGCGATGACCCTCCCAGACCCGTTTGCCGCGCAAGGCCCTTGTGCCGAGGGTCACGCCGGCATCGGTCAAAAATGCTGCGGGCAATAACACTGTAGCATAGGGATTGACGCAGCCGGACATCACCGCCGCAAGGCTGACCCAGAATATTGCCGCCGCATGAAAGTAGGCTCCGGCATCGCCACCGAAAATGCGCGCGCGCTGCCAGTTGAAAATCAGAAAGGTGATCGCAGCCAGCGCGGCTGCGCCGGCAAACAACCAAATGGGCGAGGACGGTGGGGCCGACATGGCCGCAAGTGCCATCAACCCGACGAGTACGAACGCCATTTCGCTCGCCGCGATACCGTCGATACCGTCCATGAAATTGAAGAGATTGATCCACAATCCGCCGGCCAGTGCCATGGCAATCAATACCGGGGCCGCTATCCAGATCGGCAAGGTGACGAACCAGTCCCAACCACCGGCGAGCAGGACAAGCAGCAGCGCGGCCAACAATTGCGCGGCGAGGCGCTGTGTCACCGGGAGATTGAAGAGGTCATCGGCAAAACCCACGAGTGCGAGCGCGGCGATGGTCGCAACCGGCGCGATCAGGCCGGGATCGTTGTGGACGAGCGCCAGTAGCAGGCCGGACAATGTGGCGCCCAGTGCCAGAACGATGCCCGCGCCGCTGGCGCGCGCGCCGTCGTGGGACGAACGTGCATTGGCAACCTGAATCAGCCCCAAATCGACGGCCCGCGCCTGCAACAGCGGGACAAGCGCGAGGGTCAATGCCGGAGCAATCAAGACGATGAGCAGATCGACGATCATGAAAATGCCATAGCGCAAAACGGAGATCGAAACAGCTATTTGTGCGATGCGGATTGCTGTGTGCGTCCCGCGAACCACTTCGCGGTCTCGGCCAGGGCGTCGCGAGCATTGCGTGGCGGTGTCCAGCCGGCCGCCTTTTTGAAGTCAGCGGCATCGACGCTCAGCGTCCCGGTCAGTTTGCGCCATTCATCGCTTCGCCCGATGAGCGAAAGCGCAAACTCAACCAGCGACGGAGGCGCCCAGACTATTGATGCCTTGCGCTTCATCGGGGCACGCAGGATACGCACCAGTTCCGGCGTGGAAAAACTCTCATCATCGGCAACCAGATAGGAGCGGTTCCCGGTTCCGCGGCGGCCGAGCACGTGCACAATCGCATCGGCCAGATTGGCGGCGGCAATCATGGTCCGCTCGTTGTGGACGCCGCCCAAGGGCAGGGGCAGGCCGGATCCAGCCAGGCCGAGCAATTGATTGAAGCGCGCCGGCACGCCGGGACCGTAAACGAGGGGCGAGCGCAGTATGGTGACGGTGAATGTCTCGGACTCAAGGGCGCGCAGCGCCTTTTCAGCCAGCCACTTTGAACGGCCATAATCCGTTTGCGGGTCCGGCAAACTGGTGCCATCGAGACGGGTGATGCCCGAAGGATAGACAGCGATTGAACTGAGAAAGACAAACTGTCTGACGCCGGCCCGCTTGGCCTGTTGTGCCAGATTTGCCGTTGCCAGCGTGTTGACCGTCTCGAAGGCGCGAGCGGGATCGGATGATTTCTCATCGAGAACATGTGCCCGGCCGGCAAGATGAACGACATGGGTGACCCCTGAGAGCGCCTCGGTCCAATCCGTATTGGCATCCAGATTACCCGACGCAAAACCTGCCGCTTCCCCGATATATTCCCCATTCCGGGTAGCAGCGACGGCGCTGATGTTCCGCTTCGCACACACGCTGAGAACATGGGAACCAACGAAGCCATTGGCTCCGGTCACGAGGACTTTCGTAATTCTGGATTCTGCTGATGTCATTTGCGGTTCCGGGTTGGCTATGTGGCCCGGTTTGCGTCGGGGTGCAAGAAAAAGCCGACCCAATTTGCATGATCAAACATATTCCGCAGAACAGATGTATGATTGACCTCCTTGCGCTGATGGTTAGGATAGCGCAGTCCGCATCTGGAGTTTCCGGCTGGGCGGGACCGGAAAGAGGGTTGTTTGTTGACAGAAGTATTCACGGAAAAGCGCCGGGATGTGCATAATTCATCGGTGCCGCGTGTTTGTGTGAGTTGTGAGGCTCGGCACCACGGCATTTGCGGCGTATTGCGCGAGGATGAACTTCTTGAGCTTTCCCGGCATTCGCTGCAAACGGAACATCAGCCCGGCGAGGAACTGATCGGCGATGCCGAGGATGTAGATTCCTATGCCACGGTCCTGAACGGCGTGGTCAAGCTGACGAAGATCTTGCAAGATGGGCGCCAACAGGTCGTCGGGCTGCAATTTGCGCCGGACTTTTTGGGGCGCCTGTTTGCCAGCCAGAGTTCGCTCAATGCCGATGCGGCTTCGAAGGTGCGGCTTTGCCGCCTGCCCAAATCCACCATCGAACAATTGGTCAGAAACAATCCCCATCTCGAGGCAAGGCTTTTCGAGCAGACGCTGCGGGAGCTGGATGAAGCGCGGGAATGGATGGTCACGCTCGGGCGAAAGACCGCCAGCGAAAAGGTGGCCAGTTTTCTGTACCTGATTGCCAGCCATGCCGACCCGACGCGCGAGGTGGGCGGAGTAAGCTTCGATCTGCCGCTTTCCCGAACCGATATTGCGGACTTTCTTGGGCTGACCATCGAAACGGTCTCGCGCCAGTTCACCAAGCTCAGATCGAGCAACGTGATCGAGGTGCAGAATCACCGGCACGTCAAAGTCAGAAGCCTTGAACAGCTCAAGGGTTTGTGCGGGTAGATTCCCGGGTCAAATCCGGGGATCAGCCGAGGACGAGATCGACCATTTCACGCTCGACGGCGATATGACGCCGAAGGCTGATGAAGAACCCGCGAAGCATGTAGCCGAGAGCGTCCGGCGCCATCGCCTTTTCACTGGTCGCAAAGTCGATGAGCGCCTCGCGCACCTCCTCGGCAAAATAAGCATCCTGCTCATGCTCGGAACGAAACCTTCCGAGCGCGCTCTTCACCATCGAGCTTTCGCTCGCACGCGCCTCAAGTAGCGGAAACACTTCATTTTCTTCGAAATCGTGGGCCCGGCCAAGCACCAGCGAAATCCGCTCGGCCACCTTGAGGGTGCGCGCCTGATCGACATGACCGGGCAAGGCGTCGGCGATCCGTTCGAGATCGTCGCACAATGCGGATTGTTCGTCGTTCGACCGATCGAAATCTAGCAAGGTTTTCGTTGTCGCCATGGCGTTGAAACCCATTCCCCGGGGGATTGCTGAGTTCTCTATCTGGACAGTTTGCCGCGTCATAATTGGGCAAAAGAGCACAAGCGCCGCAGGACAACGTTGACCTAGGTCAAGACATCAATCACGGTGCCCGATATGAGCCTTTCGATGCAACTTGTCAGGCTAGGCATGAGGCGGCCTGAAAAGGGGGTAAAATGCAGAAAACTGGAACTAGAAACACCGGGGCTGCCATAGTCCTGGCGGTGGGAGCGTTGATCACGCTTCTGCTCGCCGGGTTCGCGCAGGACAGCCTCTTCCGCATACATATGGGTGTCGTTACGGTCGCCCTTGGTATCGCGGCTATCGTGGCGCTCCGCCGGATCGATTTTTCCGGCAGTGCGCTTGTGGACGACGAGAGCGGCTATATGGACGGACCCATCCGGGTTGGTGCCATCATGACCGTGTTCTGGGGCGTGGTCGGCTTTCTGGTCGGCGTGATTGTGGCGACACAATTGGCGGTTCCCGAACTCAATTTCGGTCCTTATCTGACTTTCGGCCGTTTGCGTCCGCTGCACACGTCTGCCGTGATCTTTGCCTTTGGCGGAACCGCGCTGATTACGACCAGCATGTATGTGGTGCAGCGCACCACGCGTGCCCGGTTGTTCGGTGGCGGCTTGGCCTGGTTCGTCTTCTGGGGCTATCAGCTTTTCATTCTGATGGCGGCGACCGGCTATATTCTCGGTATCACCGAGAGCCGCGAATATGCGGAACCGGAATGGTATGTTGACCTGTGGCTGACCATCGTCTGGGTGGCCTATCTTCTCATGTTCATGGGAACGCTGATCAAGCGGAAAGAACCCCACATCTATGTGGCCAACTGGTTCTATCTCAGCTTCATCGTGACCATCGCCATGCTGCATGTGGTCAACAACCTGTCCATCCCCGTCTCGTTCCTGGGCTCGAAGAGCTATTCGCTTTTCTCCGGCGTTCAGGATGCTCTGACGCAATGGTGGTACGGGCACAACGCGGTGGGTTTCTTCCTGACGGCCGGCTTCCTTGCAGATGTACTATTTCATGCCCAAGCAGGCAGAACGTCCGGTCTATTCCTTACCGGATGTCGATCATCCACTTCTGGGCGCTGATCTTCCTTTATATTCAATGCGACGACGCACCATCTGCAATTCATACGGCTCTGCCGGACTGGGCGCAGATCGGGCATGGTCTTCCGATCATGCTGTGGATGCCTCCTGGGTGGCATGATCAACGGTCTGATGATTTTGTCGGGCGCTTCCGGGACAAGATGCGCACCGACCCGATCATCCGCATGATGGTCATCGCCCGTCGCCTTTATGGCATGTCGACCTTTGAAGGTCCGGTCATGTCGATCAAGGCGGTCAACGGCCTGTCCCACTATACAGATTGACCATCGGCCACGTGCACTGGGTGCTCGGGCTGGGTTGGCTTGATCTCGTTCGGCGCGATGCTACTTCCTGGTACCAAGCGGGGCCGCTCGGGTCTTTATTCCCTGCGCAAGGTCAACTGGCAATTGGGTTGGCTACACTCGGCATCGTGATCTACGCGGCCGTGATGTGGGCTGCCGAGTATCACGCAAGGCCTGATGTGGCGCGAATACGATCTGCAAGGCTTCCTGGTCGGCCTGTTCGCAGAAACCGTGGCGGCCAAGCCCTACTACGTGCTGCGCCGGCGGTCTTTCGTATCTGACCGGCGGACTGATCATGGCCCGAGGGATCTGGATGACCATTCTGGTCGCCGGCGTAGTGAAAGCCGATTGCTGGTGCTGTCACCCGCAGCGGCGCAACCAGCAGAGTAAGGATATCGTCTTATGGGACTTCTTGACAGATAATGTGCTTGAGCGCGCAACGCCACCTTTGCTCATGGTTCAAGTCACTTCTGGTGGTTGCCATCGGCGGCATCGTGGAAATCGCCCCGCTGTTCTATCTTCAGAACACGATCGAAAAGGTGGAGGGGATGCGCCCCTACACCCCTCTCGAACTGGAAGGCCGGAACATCTATGTCCGCGAAGGGTGCTATGTTTGCCACTCGCAGATGATCCGTCCGTTCCGCGACGAGGTGGAACGCTATGGTCATTATTCGCTCGCCGCAGAGTCGATGTATGATCATCCGTTCCAGTGGGGCTCCAAACGTACCGGTCCGGATCTGGCCCGTGTTGGCGACCGCTATTCGAACGAATGGCATG
The DNA here is from genome assembly GCA_020638065.1 of Hyphomicrobiaceae bacterium. GTDB lineage: Bacteria > Pseudomonadota > Alphaproteobacteria > Rhizobiales > Devosiaceae > JACKJF01. Next base: position 184,525 of record JACKJG010000002.1, read on the forward strand.
TCCAGCATTTGACCGATCCGCGCTCGGTGGTGCCTGAATCCGTTATGCCGGCCTACGGTTTCCTGGCCAATGCAAAGCTTGAATATGACAATATTGCTGCGCATCTGGCCACGAACACGATCGTGGGTGTGCCTTACACTCAGGACGAGATCGACAATGCGATCGAAGACCTGAAGGCACAGGCTGATCCGGAGGCTGATACCGACGGATTGTTCGCGCGCTACGGCGAGAACGTGAAAGTTGCCGACTTTGACGGCAACCCGAACGAACTCACCGAAATGGATGCGCTCGTTGCCTATCTGCAAATGCTCGGCACGCTGGTCGATTTCTCGACCTACGAAGCCGAAGCCAACTATCGCTAGGAGGGTCTGACTATGGACTACAACGCCTTCCGGCATTTCGCAGATAGCTGGGGATTGTTGTACATGTTCGCCGTTTTTGTTGGCGTCATTGTTCTCCTCTTCCTGCCCGGCGCCAAGCGCCGGGCCAGCGAAGCGGCCAACATTCCCCTCAACGACGATCATCCGCTCGAAGAGGAGCGTAGAACATGAGCAATTCGCACGAACGTGAAGTTGACGAGCTCAGCGGCACCGAAACAACGGGGCATGTCTGGGACGGTATCAAGGAGCTGAACACGCCCCTGCCACGCTGGTGGTTGTGGACGTTCTACGGCACCATCATTTGGGCCATCGGTTACGTGATTGCGTACCCGGCCATCCCGCTGATTTCGGGAGCCACTTCGGGTGTGCTCGGCTATTCCAGCCGCGGTGCACTGGACGACAAACTGGAACTGGCGAAAGAAGCGCAAGCCGTCTTTGTTGACCAGATTGCATCGATGAGTGTCGATGACATCGTGGCCAATGACGAACTGGCCCGCTTTGCCCGTGCCGGTGGCGCCTCGGTGTTCAAGGTCTACTGCACGCAGTGCCATGGTTCAGGCGCACAGGGTGGCAATGGCTATCCCAACCTGAACGATGACGAGTGGATCTGGGGCGGCTCGGTCGACCAGATTTACACGACCATCGCCCATGGTGCCCGGTATGATGCCGATCCGGATACGCATATCAACGAAATGCCGGTCTTTGGTGACGATTATCTGTCGCCTGAAGAGATCGAATCCGTTTCGAAATATGTGGCTTCGCTGAGCGGCGTCGAAGGTGGCGCAGCGACGGAAGAGGGCAAGACCCTGTTTGAGGACAATTGCGTGGCCTGCCATGGCGAAGGTGGCGCAGGTGAACCGGATCTCGGCGCACCGGCCCTCAACAATGCCATCTGGCTTTACGGCGGTACGCTGGCGGACATCGAAGCCCAGGTGACGCGTCCGCGTCATGGCGAGATGCCGGCCTGGTCGCTCAAGCTGGACGATGCGACGGTCAAGGAACTGGCCGTTTACGTTCACTCGCTCGGCGGCGGTCAATAGGCCAAAGCCACATGAACCTGAAAAGCCCGGCCTTTGTGCCGGGCTTTTTGTTTGCTCTGACGTTGGACGCTCTCAGCCCGGAAATTCAAACGTCAGCGATGACCAGAAGCTTTGCCAGACCACATCGTCCCGGGGCGGATCGACAGGCAGCATCTTGACCGAATTGAGCATGTAGACGGTTCCCGGCGAAACGTTGAACGAAATCTGCCCGCTCGCGTCGGTGATATGGTCGGTCACTTCAGGCATGCTGCCCTCCGCGCCTGCGGGGCGGGAAAACATCTTGATCTGCCGGCCGGGCTCGGGTTTTCCGTTCCAGAACAATTGGACACGCATTTCGGCCCCGGCACCGAGCGCATAGGGATTGTCGAGCGCGACGAGTTCGGCCTGAAGCCCCGTTGCACGATCAGCACCGGACGTATCTCCTCCGACATCGACAAGGGTCTTTGGATAGCGCGCATAGAGCTCGGAAAAGCCCGCCTCCGGAAGACCACGCTTTTGATGTTCGCCAAGTACCCAATCCAGGCCCTCCCATTCGAGATAGGCTTTGAATATGTCCGGATCGTCAAAGGCAACCTTGCTAGGTGTCGACTGATAGGCGATGACCAGAAGACCTGGCGCACGGGTTTCGACCTTGAGGGCTGGCCGATCGCCGACCTCCCCCGAGGGCGAACGCATGCCCTGATTATCGAAGGCCTCGTAGAACAGAACCATTTGCGGGATCAGCGGCAGGATATCGCCCTTGAAATCCTGGCCAACCCGCAGATTGGCCTCAACCTTGTCTCCCAATTCCGGGGTGAAATCGACGGGCTCGATCCAGAACTCGTGCGCGTTCACATTTCCGCAAAGCGCCAGAAAAAGTGCAGTGCCCGAGAAAAGGCGTGTTAAGCGTTTGCGCATGGCTTCATCCACCAGATATCGATATTCGAGCATGCGCCATGTGGCCGTCTGGCTCAAGACAATGCTTGTCGTGCTCGCGATTGTGCTGCCCACCGGGGCCCGTGCCCACGAAATCGTGCCCGCCATCGTGGACATCGGTTTTGCAGACAACGGCGTTGTCAGCATTTCGATCCGGGCCAATGCCGAAGCGCTCGTGGCACAAATCGGTCCGCAGCATTCCAACACCAACGATTCGCCCAATGCGGCGGACTATGACAGGTTGCGCGGACTGGAACCCGCCGCCTTTGCCGCGACCTTCGCAGAATTCGCCCCCGCGCTTGCCGCCGGTATTTCACTGGGCGCCGACGGTCAGGCCGCACCAGTTCATTTCGAGGGGATCGACGTTCCGGAGGTGGGCGACACAAGTCTCGCGCGCGAATCCACGATCCACTTGTCGGCGCAATTGCCAACAGGAGCGCAATCCATCGTCTGGAGCTGGGACTCGCAGTTCGGCGCCAGCATCATCCGGGTCATGGATGGGGGAGACGAAGCGGTCTATTCGGAATATGTGCTCGATGGCATGACGAGCAAACCGGTGAATGTTTCGGGTCCGCAGCCGCGCGGCTTTCTTGAAACGGTCGGCGATTATATGGCGATCGGATTCACCCATATCGTGCCCAAGGGCGTCGATCATATTCTCTTTGTCGTCGGCATTTTCCTTGCCTCGACACGGCTGAAACCGCTGCTCATTCAGGTCAGTTCGTTCACTGTCGCCCACACCGTGTCACTGGCGCTTGGCGCGCTTGGGCTGGTGGTGGTCGATCCCAGAATCGTCGAACCGCTGATCGCGCTGTCGATCGCCTATGTGTGCATCGAAAACATCTGGTTTGGACACCTGACAGTCTGGCGGCCATTCGTGGTTTTCGGGTTCGGTCTGCTGCATGGGCTTGGGTTCGCTGGCGTGTTGGGTGAAGTCGGTTTACCGGCCAGCGAATTCATCACCGGGCTCATTTCATTCAACCTGGGTGTCGAGCTTGGCCAACTCACTGTTATTCTTGTTTGTTTTCTGGTGGTTGGTTTCTGGTTCGGCAGTAAACCATTCTACCGAAAGCTGGTGGTCGTGCCGGTTTCGACGATCGTCGGACTGATCGGGCTGTTCTGGTTCGTCGAACGAATTGTGACGGCGTGACGCGATTGAGCTTGACGTGAATCAAGTTAAACTGCGCGTCAGGTTGATAGATACGGGCAAAATATATCATTGCCCTCTCGCGAACAGGTCATCATGCTCGACATCAAGAAGGACGATCCGGGTCAAATCGAAGAGTTTGACGCGGAGGCGGTCAACAAGGCCGGTGTGCGCCAGCCGCTTTATGCAGCGCGCAAGAAAGTGTTTCCAAAGCGGGCGACGGGCAATTTCCGCCGGTTCAAATGGCTGGTGATGCTGCTGACGCTGGGCGTCTACTACATCACACCATGGCTGAGATGGGACCGCGGGCCCTACGCACCAGACCAGTTCGTTCTGGTCGACCTTGCCAACAGGCGCTTTTATTTCGCCTTCATCGAAATCTGGCCGCAGGAATTCTATTACGTCGCCGGCATGCTGGTCATGGCCGGTATCGGGCTGTTTCTGATCACTTCGACGGTGGGTCGCGCCTGGTGCGGCTATACCTGCCCGCAAACGGTGTGGGTCGATCTGTTTCTGGTGGTCGAGCGCGCCATTGAAGGCGACCGCAATGCGCGCATGAAACTCGATGCGGCGCCCTGGAGCTTTGACAAGGTATGGCGCCGGCTTCTCAAACACGTGACGTGGATATTGATCGGGGTGGCCACCGGCGGTGCCTGGATTTTCTATTTCGCTGACGCGCCGACCCTGTTCTGGGACTTCGTGCATTTCGATGCGCCGTCCGTCGCCTACATGACCGTCGCGATTCTGACCGCGACGACCTACACATTCGGCGGGATCATGCGCGAGCAGGTGTGCACCTATATGTGCCCCTGGCCGCGCATTCAGGCGGCAATGCTCGACGAATATTCGCTGACCGTCACCTATAATGAATGGCGCGGCGAACCCCGTTCAAAGCATGCCAAGAAGATGGCAGCGCAGGGCAAACCCGTCGGTGATTGCGTGGATTGCAATGCCTGCGTGGCCGTATGCCCGATGGGTATCGATATTCGCGACGGCCAGCAGCTCGAGTGCATCACCTGCGCGCTTTGCATCGACGCGTGCGACGGCGTGATGGACAAGCTGGGCAAGGAGCGCGGTCTGATCTCCTATGCCACGCTCAATGATTACAACAACAATATGCGCGTCGCGATGGGCCATGACGTTCATCAGCAGGGTGATCCGGTCAGCCATATCGTGCCCGCCAATGTGCGCAAGCCCGACGGCGGCGGCTTTGTCGACCGGATCCGCAACACCAATTGGCGGTCGATCATCCGGCCCCGCACCCTGCTCTATTTCGGCGTGTGGAGTGCCATCGGCATCGCCATGCTGTTCATCCTGGCCACACGTGAGCGGCTGGACCTGAATGTCCTGCACGACCGCAATCCGCTCTACGTGATGCTGTCGGACGGTGCGGTTCGCAATGGCTATGACGTCAAGATTCTGAACATGACACCCGAACCGCGCCAGGTCACGCTCACGTTGGTCGGACTTGAAGGCGGTGCCATGAAACTGGCCGATGGCAGCGATGCGGTGACCTCGATGGTGCTCGATGTCGAACCGGACAAGGTTCTGCCCTTGCGCCTTTACGTGCAAACCGATCCAAAGCTCTTGACCGAGAAGCCGCAAAAGTTCGAACTTGTGGCAACGGACGCCGATGCCGGCGAAGAGAGCCGCGTTACCGTCAAGTTCGAAGCGCCGTAAGGAGGCCCATGATGGCCGAACCGCAATTGGGAACCGATTACGTTCCGTCGGGCAAGCCGTTCACCGGCTGGCACATGCTGGGCGTGGTCTTTCTGTTCTTCGGCGTGATCATTGCCGTCAACATTTTCATGGCGTTCAAGGCGATCAGCACCTGGACCGGGCTTGAGGTCGAGAACTCCTATGTCGCCAGCCAGGAGTTCAACACCAAGCTGGCGGCCAGCCGCGCACAGCACGCGCTGAACTGGAATGTGAACCTTCACTATGCGGACGGGCATCTGAATTTCGCTTTGACGGACGAAGACGGCAATGCACTTCACCCCGACAATGTCACGGTGGCGCTGACCCGGCCTGTGGGCGTGCATGAGGACCGCACGCTGGTACTGACTGAAGACGGCGATTTCTACCGGGCCGAAGATGTCGTGCCGGAGGGCGTATGGAACGCGCTGATCAACGCCGATGTCGAAGGCTATCCGTCTTTTGAATATCGCGCTCGGCTGTTCGTGGCGCATTAGGAGAACAAGATGACCTGCTGTGCGCCGGGAGTTGAAGCGGCGGCGGATCTGGCGTCGGAAGTGCCCGAGGCCGACGATGATCTCCTGCGCGCTGCTTCCCGCAATCTCGGCGACGGCAAGATGCAGATCGAACTTGCGGTGCCGGACGTTCATTGCGCCACCTGCATCACGGGTATCGAAGGCGCGTTGGGCGACCTCAATATCGTCGACAATGCGCGGGTCAATCTCTCCACCAAGCGCGTGCGCATCACCTATCACAGCGAAGATGGTGTGCCGCCGAGCCAGTTGATGGATACGCTGAAAAAGGCGGGGCATCGCGCGTTCCTTCTCGATAATGCGTTTGACGACCGTTCGGACGAGACCATGCGGCAGTTGCTGCGGGCGCTGGCCGTGTCCGGCTTTGCCGCGGGCAACATTATGCTCTTTTCAGTCTCGATCTGGTCGGGAGCGGATGAGGTCACGCGGACGCTGTTTCACTGGATTTCGGCGCTGATCGCCATTCCAGCGGTCGCCTATGCCGGCAAGCCGTTCTACACGTCCGCGATCGGGGCATTGCGCCACAAGCGGCTGAACATGGATGTGCCGATCGCGCTGGCCGTCGGGCTGGCTCTGTTGCTCTCCATCTTCGAGACCGCTGTCGGTGGCCGTGATGCCTATTTCGATGCGTCGGTGACCTTGCTGTTCTTTCTTCTGATCGGTCGCACGGCGGATCACATGATGCGCGAGCGGGCACGCGGCGCGGTCAAGAACCTGTCACGTCTTTCGCCGCGCAATGCGGTTCGGCACATGCCCGACGGAACCCGGCAGATCGTGCCGATCAGCGAGATCGAACCGGGCATGCTGATCGTTGTCGCGGCGGGAGAGCGGTTGCCTGTCGACGGCATGATCGTCGCCGGCAATTCGGAACTGGATTGTTCGCTCGTCACCGGCGAAAGCGCGCCGGAACTGGCCAAACACGGAACGGAGTTCCTTGCCGGTTCACTCAACCTCTCCGGTTCGATCACCATCGAAGCCACGCACCCCGCCGGCGAAAGCTTCCTTGCACGCATGATTTCACTCATGGAAGCCGCCGAAGGTTCGCGCGCCGGTTACCGGCGGATCGCCGACCGGGCAGCGGATATCTACGCGCCGGCGGTGCACATTCTTGCCGCGCTGGCATTCGTGGGCTGGATGTTCCTGTCCGGCGACTGGCACCTTTCGGTGCTCAACGCGATGGCGGTTCTGATCATCACCTGCCCCTGCGCCCTGGCGCTGGCCGTGCCGATGGTACACATGGTGGCCTCTGGCCGATTGTTCGAAAACGGCATCATGGTCAAGGACAGCGCCGCGCTCGAACGGCTGGCGACAGCGACCCACGTTGTTTTCGACAAGACCGGCACCTTGACCGAAGGCCGGCCGCGCGTGCAGCGGCAGATTTCTGGCAGCGCCGAGATGGCCAACCGGGCGGCTTCCCTGGCGCAGTTCAGTTCGCATCCCTTCTCGCGGGCTCTGGCTGCGGCTTTCGATGCCGATCGGATTGAAATTGGTGAAACCCGGGAGGTTCCGGGGTCCGGACTGGAAGCCAAGATCGGAAACGATGTGTGGCGCCTCGGACGCGCGGACTGGTGCAATGCAGCAGATCGCTCCAACGAGGGCGGCAGTCAGGTCTGGCTCAGCCGCAATGATGAACCGGTGGCCGGGTTCTCTCTAGCCGATCAGCCGCGGGCCGACGCCAAATCGACCATTGCCGAACTGAAACGGACCGGGATCGGGATCACTCTTCTCAGCGGCGATCAGGCCGATGCTGTTCAGGATCTGGCGCGGCAATTGGGAATCGAAAACGCAGAGAGTAATCTCAAGCCGCAGGACAAGATGGACCGGATCAGGGCGTTGCAGGCCGCCGGCGAAAAGGTGCTGATGGTCGGTGATGGCATCAACGACGCCCCTGCCCTGCGACTGGCCGACGTTTCGATGGCGCCATCCAGCGCCGCCGACGTGGGCCGTAGCGCGGCAGACTTTGTCTTTGTTCGCGACAACCTTTCCGCTGTAACCTTCGCGCTCAACATGGCGAAACGCGCCGACCGCGCCGTCAAACAGAATTTCGGGCTGGCCATCGTTTACAACATGATCGCTGTGCCGCTGGCGGTGATGGGATTTGTGACGCCTCTGATCGCGGCGCTGGCGATGAGCTCGTCCTCGATCCTTGTCACGCTCAATGCCCTTCGGTTGCGGCTCGGCCGCAATTCCCCGGCCACGAAGCCTGATGAAGCCGACGTGCCGCACATGATGATTGCCGAGCCTGCTGAATGAGCGGCTTGCTGATCCTCATTCCGGTTGCGCTTTTTTTGGGCGCATTGGGTCTCGGAGCCTTTTTATGGTCGCTGAGGTCCGGCCAGTTCGAGGATCTCGATGGAGCAGCGCACCGCATCCTTTCCGATGATGACGGTCCGCTCGACGAGCCGGACAACACCCCGCGCAAATAGCTTTGGGTCTCAGGATCGCCGTTCGCGGTCGCTGTCGAATTCCAGCAGTTCGATGAGGCAGCCCAATTCCTTCATCGTGTCATAATAGCCGTAGCGCCCGCCACCGCCCTCGAATTCACCGAGCTGGATTGTGGCGTGACCTTTGTTGGCTAGAAAGGCGCTGTCACGCTTTATGTTGCGGGTCTTGAAAGCAATGTGGTGCACGCCCGGCCCCTGCTCATCCAGAAAATCGCGCCAGGTTCCGGGCTCCGTGCCGGGCTGGATGAACTCAATGGCGATATTGCCGAATTCGAACAGCAGCTGCCGAAACCCGGTTCTGATCCGCTCGCCCTGATAGGTGGCCGGCGCACCGCCCTCCGGCGTTTGATTAATTGAGGGAATTTGCTTGCCTGTCAGGCCGGAAAACCACTCGGCGGACCTTTCGAGGTCTGGGGTGAGGAAGCAGATTTGCAGCACCATATCGTCTTCGGCGAGTTTGACGGTCATGTGCCTCTCCTTGAACAGAAAACGGCGCGCCAGCACCGCCTCACAAAGTTGCGGTATTGGCGCGCCGCGGGTTCGGCCGCAAATTGCTTTGATCTGGCACAAGCAATCCGGGAGGAACCTGGGGTTGCCGCGTTGGACCGAACCTGTCGGGCGACGCGGAGGGCAATGGGTGCCCTCCGCGCCAAAGTCTGGATCTCGGCCTAGCCGAAGATCGCGTCGTATTCGTCCTTCAGACCGGCGATGACGTCATCGTCCGTCATGTTCGGATCGCTCTGGAACTCGAACAGAACGTTCCAGATCGACATATGCCAGTCACCGTCGGTGATGTTGAACGGGTTCTGGACACCACCGATGTCGCGCAGACCATCCAGCACGACGGTGTTGCAGATATCCATCGCACCGCTCGGCGCATCGGACCGGACCGGGGTCGAGCCCTTCTTGGCGGCGAAATCGGCAGCGATCTGCGGATCGGTCACGATCTTGGCGAATTCGAACTCGGCCTGCTTGGTTTCTTCATCGACACCGCCCAGAAGACCGAAGGCGTCAACGGTCACGCTGAGAGCCTTGGTGCCGGGAATGTTGATGCAGCCGAATTCATTGCCAGCGGTGGCGCCAGCAGCGCGCCACTGACCCTTCATCCAGTCGCCATGCAGGTGCATGAGCGCCTTTCCGGTGATCACGGTGTTGGTGGTGTCGGCCCAGGAGCGGTTCACCCAACCATCGTCAGCCTGAGAAGTGATGCGCCGGTGCATGTCGATCACGTCGCGCAGGGCGGGCTCATCGAACACGGTGGGATCGGGTTCCGGACCATAGAGACGATAGTAGATGTCCGGTCCGGCCATGGCTGCAACCAGGGCATGGAACAGGTAGCCGGCCTGGAAGGTGTTGCCGCCCATGGCCATGAACGTGTAGCCAGCGTCTTCGACCTTCTTTTCGTCCGCCCACATGTCATCAAGGGAGGTCCAGCTGGTCGGATCGACACCGGCAGCTGCTGCCACCGCCTTGTTGTAGTAGATCATGCCGTCGATATGGATCGCGGTCGGGATCTTCATGATATCGCCGTCAACCGTGATCGACTGGACGACTGCGGGGGGCAGGTTTTCGGTGATGTGCTCACTGTTGAACAATTCGGTCACCGGCTGGGCGAGGCCCATCTGCTTCAGGTCCCGATAGAATCCTGGATTGGACTCGATGAAGACGTCCGGCGGGTTGCCGCCCGTGACGAGGTTGATCAGGCCGACATTGCTTTCCGATTCATGCGGAATGGCAATTTCCGACCAGGTGATGCCCTTTTTGGCGAGCGCGTCGATCAAGACGTTCAGCGCCGCGACCTCGCTTTCCGCCGACCAGGAATGGTAGACGAACAGTTCGGTCGCCTTGGCAGCGATTGGGGCAACACTCAGCGACAGCGCTGTTGCGACCCCGATCAGGGTTTTGTGGAACATTTGGCTTCTCCTCCTTTGTTGCGCACACCCAATGCGCCTAGATCCTCCGCCCCGACTGGGCGTCGAATATGTTGAATTTCTCTGTTGCAAAGCCGACCCGGACCGCGGCACCGGTCTGGTAATTGGCGGCTTGAGACGGCTCGATCCGAACCGCAAACGGTTTGCTCCCGGTCTTGAGGAACAGGGTCGCGTCGCTGCCGGTCTTTTCCGCGTACTGAACCGGAAGTTCGAGGCTCGCGGGCAGGTCACTGGCGTCCACCAGCCCATGCTCGGGGCGGAGACCTACAACTATCTGATCGCCATCCTTGGGCGGCTGGGCAAACGGATGGCCGCTGATATCGATGCTTGCTGACGCATCTTCGAGGTTGGCCAGCAACCGCTCGCCGTCGCGGGCAACTTTGGCGCGCAGCATGTTCATCGAAGGCGAACCGATGAACTGGGCGACAAACAGGTTGGCCGGCGTTTCGTAGATTTCATCCGGCGTGCCGACCTGCTGGATGACACCGCCATCCATGACCGCGATCTTGGTGGCCATGGTCATGGCTTCCACCTGGTCATGGGTCACGTAAACGATCGTATGCCTGAGTTCGTCGTGCAGCCGCTTGATCTCGAGCCGCATTTCGGTCCGAAGTTTGGCATCGAGGTTCGATAGCGGTTCGTCGAACAGGAAGACACCGACATTCTTGACCAGGGCCCGGCCGATGGCGACGCGCTGACGCTGGCCACCGGAAAGCTGGGAGGGCTTGCGGTCAAGCAAGGGCTCGATCTGCAGGAGCTTTGCGGCCCAGTCGACGCGCCGGTCGATCTCGGCGCGGTCGAGCTTCTGGGCCGAAAGGCCGAACTTGAGATTTCCGCGCACGGTTTTGGTCGGATAAAGGGCATAGGACTGAAAGACCATGGCCAGTCCGCGATCTTTGGGGTCGAGGTTGGTGACCTCGTTGCCATCGATGCTGATCTTGCCTGCGGTGACTTCGATAAGGCCGGCCAGAAGATTGAGCAGGGTGGTCTTGCCACATCCCGAAGGGCCAAGCAGGACGAGAAATTCTCCGTCCTCGACGCTCAGGTTAAGCTCATCGAGAACCGTGACGCGGCCATATTGTTTGGCGATGTTCTGAAATTCGACGCGCGGCATGGCTTATCCCTTGATGGCTCCGGCAGTGATGCCCTGCACGAAGAACTTGCCGAGCACGAAATAGATGACGAGGGGCGGAATGGCGGTCAGAAGCGCGGCGGCCATATCCACGTTGTAGGAAATCTCGCCGCGCGAAGTGATGACCGAGTTGGCGAGGATCACGGTCATGGGCTTGGTGCCGATGCCGCCGAAATAAAGGCCGATGATGAAGTCGTTCCAGATCGAGGTGATCTGCAGGATCAGAACTACGATCAGGATGTTGCCCGACATGGGCAGCACGATTTCAAAGAAGATGCGCCAGAAGGAGCCCGAATCCATCAGGGCCGCGCTCATGATCTCGTTGGGAATGTCCTTGTAATAGTTCCGGAAGATCAGGGTCAGCAGCGGCATGGCCAGCACTGCGTGAACGATGGCGACGCCCCAGATGGTGCCGTAGACCTTGATGATGCCGCTCAGAATGATGAGCGGGATCATGATGATCTGGAACGGCACGAAGGCGGCGGTGAAGAGAATGAAGAGGAAGGTTCCGGCCCATTTGACGTTCCACAGCGCCAGCGCATAGCCCGTCACCATCGACAGACCGATGGACAGAATCAGCGAGGGAAAGAGGATCGCCAGAGAATTGAAGAAGCCGACCTTGACGCCTTCGCACTGCACGCCCGAACACACCTCGTTCCAGGCTTTCCACCAGGGTTCGAAAGTGACCTGAGTGGGCAGCGAGAAAATTTCGCCGAGGCGAATCTGATCCATGTGTTTGATCGAGGTAACGATCATCACATAGAGCGGCACCGCGATGAACAGCGCGCACATGGTCAGAAAGATCAGGATCGCTATCGAGGAGCCTTTGATCTTGGCGGGCTTCTTTGGATATTCCTTGAAGGCTTTCTGGTTTGGGCTGAGCGGCAGAATATCGGTCATTGAGCAATGGCCTCCTGACGCCGGACCCGCCAGGCAGTGATCAGCACCAGCGGAATGAAAATGGCAGCGGTAATCAACAGCATGATCACCGCGGCGGCGGACGCGTAGGCGATGTTGGAGCGCCCGGCATATGCATTGAGGGCGAAGAAGGCCGGCATCCAGGTTGAGGAACCCGGCCCGCCATTGGTCATGGCGACGATGATGTCATAGGCCTTGACCACGCCCAGTGACAGAAGGATGGCACAGGTGAGGAACGTGAAGCGCATCATCGGAATGATGATTTCGATATAGAGGCGCCAGAAACTCACGCCATCGAGGCGGGCGGCCGACCAGATCTCGGTATTGATCGACTTCAGCCCAGCCAGCATCAGCGCCATGTAAAAGCCCGAGCCGTGCCAGATAGAGGCGAGAATGATGCCGTACATGGCGGTGTCGGGGCTTGCGAGCCAGTTGAAGCTGGCATTGGCAAAACCGATCTGGTGCAGGAAGTTTTCGATGCCGAGGGCCGGGTTGAACATCCAGCGCCAAACGAGGCCAGCCACAATAAGGGAAACGGCCAGCGGGTAGAGGAAGATGGTTCTGAAGAACCCCTCCCCGCGCTTTTCGCGTTCGATCATGGCCGCAAGGATGAAACCGAAAATGATGGCCAGCGTACTGCCGATACCCAGAACCAGCAGGTTCTTCAGGGACACGGCCCAGGCGTCGTCCTTGAACAGACGTTCGTACTGACGGGCCCATTCGTCCCAGTTGATCGTGTAGTCGGGAAAGCGGCGGGAGCGGGTCAGCGAGATGTAAATCGTCCAGCCGATCGACCCGACAAAAGCCACCGCCGTGATGACCAGCGCAGGCACCAGCGCAATTCTTGGAGACCAGTGGCTCCAGCGGATCGCCATCAACTTTCCTCCCACCCCGCTGCAGGCATCCGGGTTTGTCCCGATATTGGTGCCTACATATTTCCGATAATCCGGGTTGTATTATCGTTAATCTTGGCGGATAATACGGAAATGTCAACTCCGATTTTTCCGGATGTTCGACAAAGCGGGAAAACCAGGCGCGGCACATGGATGAGGTTCGGAGAAAACCTTTGTGCCGCTGAGGGATGAAACGGGAGGGGAATATGGTCCGACGCGTGCGGCATGCCGATGATTTGCCGATCATGGGGCTTGGCACCTATGGGCGGCGCGGCCCGGAGGGCCAGAACGCCATCGAGACCGCGCTCGAAATCGGCTATCGCCACCTCGACACGGCCCAGGATTACGACACGGAAGCGGAAACCGGCGCCGCGCTCAGGGCATCGGGGCTTGCACGCGATGATGTTTTCGTCACGACCAAAGTGCGGACCGGCAATCTGGGGGACGGCAAGGTCGTGCCGTCCGTCAGGCAGAGCCAGGACATGCTCGGCCTCGACCAGATCGATCTGGTTCTCATTCACTGGCCGGCGCCGAACAATTCCATTCCCCTGCCTGTCTATGTCGAGCAATTGGCGGAGGTCGCCCGGCTTGGACTGGCCAGGCATGTTGGCGTCTCCAATTTCACGATCGCGATGATTGACGAGGCACGCAGCATCCTCGGTGACATTCCGATTTTCACAAATCAGGTCGAGGTCCATCCCTATTTGCAGAACCGCAAGCTGGTGGATCATTGCCTGGCCACCGGAGCGTCCATCACCTGCTATCAGCCGCTCGCCCATGGATCGGTCGCGGACGACGAAACGCTGAGGGACATCGGCAATCGGCACGGGGCGGGTCCGGATCAGGTGGCGCTGGCCTATCTGATGCAGCAGGACCTGTGCGTGATCCCCTCCTCGGCCAATCGGGAGCGGATGCAGCGCAATTTCGATGCCCAGTCCATCGAACTTGATGCGAACGACATGGATCGCATCGCCGGACTTGAACGGGGCTGGCGCCGCATCGATCCGGGCTGGGGCCCGGACTGGGACTGACGGGACAAATCCAACTCAAACAAACCGCCGGAGCGCGGACAGGAGGGAAACATGAAAGGCATTACCAGCATTGGCCATGTGGCCATCAAGGTGACCGATGTCGAAAAGTCGCTTGACTATTACCGGGACCGTCTGGGGTTCGAAGAAATGCTCAGGCTCTTTCACGAAGACGGGTCGTTGTGGCTCGTCTATCTCCGGATCACCGACGACCAATATCTCGAGATTTTCCCGGGTGCGGAAAATGACCGGGCGCCGGGATGGAATGCAAACGGGGTCAACCATATCTGCTTCATCATTGATGATCTCGACGCCACCTGTGCCCGGATCGAGGCGACTGGCATCGAATTGATGTCGCCACCAAAAGATGGCGCCGACGGGAACCGGCAGGCCTGGCTCGAAGACCCGGATGGCAACCGCATTGAAATGATGGAGATGGCACCGGATTGCGTGCAGTTCAAAGCAATCGAGCGCATTCGCAAGGAAACGATGGAAAAGGCTTAGTCACGAGCCGAACCGGCCTGAGCATGTGACGCATCGCGCACTTTGTTCAAGCCGGTTCACAAGCTGGCATTTGTTTGCCAAAAGGGCGCATTGGGAGAAACAACGGACAAAATCACATGGGCAAGCCGACTGTCCGACTGAAGGACATTGCCGACAAGACCGGCTTTTCGGCCAATACCGTTTCGCTGGCGTTGCGGCACTCCCCACGTATTCCCAAAGAAACCCGCGAGCTCATTCAGGCGGCGGCGGACGAGCTCAATTATCTGCCCAACCAGATTGCCAAGTCCCTGGTGTCGCGCGAAACCAAGACGATCGGGCTGGTCCTGACACAGATGACCAACCCGGTCCTGACGATGACCGCACAGGCCATCGAACTGGCGCTTTCCGAGCAGGGTTACGTGACCATGTTCGCCACCTCTAACAACACGCTCGACGACGAAAAACGAGTCGTGGAAATGTTTCGCGCGCGGCAGGTGGACGGCATGCTGATCTATCCGCGATCGCATCAGCGGCTCGATCATGTGCGCCGTCTCAGACAGTCGGGCTATCCGGTGGTGGTCATGGTGGGAAAGCCGGAGGGAATCGACTCGGTCGCGGTCGACAATTATTCGGGTGCCGTCAAAGCCACGGAGCATCTGCTTAGTCTCGGCCACAAGCGGATCGGCATCCTCGACGGACAGAATCCGCGCGGCGATCTCGACAAGTCGCTGGGTTTTCGTGACGCGCTCAAACGCCACGGTATCGAGGTCGACGAAGCACTGACGGCCGACCCAAAGGTGCCGGGGGCAGACGCCGGCTACCGGGCAATGGGTGAGCTGATGCAGGCATCGCCCCGGCCGACAGCGGTGTTCTGCTCGACCGACACCGCGGCGATCGGGGCGGAAAAATGGTGCCTCGAACACGGGCTGCGCGTGCCTGAAGACGTGGCGATTATCGGCTTCGACAATGTCGAGTTTTCCGGCTACGCGACCGTACCGATTTCTTCGATCAATTACGACGTGGAAAATGTGTCCCGTCAGGCCGTCAAACGGCTGATGGAACTGATCAAGGCCGACCACCAATTGCCCGAACCGGCGCATACGATGATCGACCCCGAACTGGTCGTGCGGGCGAGCACCGGCGGCCAAGCGTAAGCCCTGGCAGGCCCGCCACGGCCTCCCCGCGACCTGATCCAATTCCCGCTTTTCAGCGTTCTAGGACTCGAAGGCCCGACGCGAACCGTATCGCGCCGACTTTGAGGGACAGGACGTGTCTGCACAAACCGAACTGGAAGCTCTGATAGGCCAGGTTGCCTTGCGCGACCGGGTGGCATTCCGCGCACTTTATGACCGAACCTCCGCGAAACTTTTTGGCGTTGCACTGCGTATCTTGAACAACCGCCACGACGCCGAAGAAGCCTTGCAGGAGATATTCGTGAAGATATGGCAGCGCGCCAGCCAGTATCGCAGCGGCAGCTACAGCCCGATCAGCTGGCTTGTCGCGATCGCGCGCAATCACGCACTCGATGTCGTCAGGGCGCGCCGGCCGCAAACAGATCTGATCGACGACGCCTTTGAGGTCGAAGATGATGCGCCGACCCCCGAACAATCTGCCGTCCGGACAAGCGAGACCGGCAGGCTCGAGGATTGCCTGAAAAGGCTTGAGGACAACCGGGCGGAAGCCGTTCGCCTCGCTTACCTCGACGGATTCAGCTATCAGGATCTTTCCAGCAAATACGAGGTGCCGCTCAACACGATGCGGACCTGGCTGAGACGAAGCCTGATCAAGCTGAGAGAATGCCTCTCGTGACCGACCATTCACACGATAGCGCTCATCCCGTTCCCGACGATGTGCTCGCCGCGGAATTCGTTCTCGGGCTTCTCGATCTCACGGCGCATGCGCGCGCGGAGCGGCGCGCCGCGTCCGATCCCGACTTTGCTCGGAAGGTTCTGTTCTGGCAGACGCACCTCGCTTCCCTTGATGTGGAAGTGGACCGCGTGGCGCCACCGGATGTCTTTCCGAAAATCGAAGCCCGGCTTTTTGGTTCGCCACGAAAGCTGGTTTGGTCCGGCCTCTGGAACGATCTCAGGGTCTGGCGAGCCCTTGCCGCCGGTGCATTGCTGGTCGCAATGATTGTTGTGGGACTGAGCGCGTTCCAGCCGGGCATTGTATCCGATACCAATCAGCAGACCCTTGTTGCCAGTTTACAGGCCGAGGGGAGCGACGCCAGCTTTCTTGCGCTTTGCGACGTAAAGTCCGGTCGGGTGCGGCTGACTGGTGTCTCCGGCGAAGTAATCGCCGGCAAGGATTACGAACTCTGGATCATTCCGGATGGCAAGGACCCAATCTCGCTTGGCGTCGTGCCAATTTCAGGCACGGCAGAAGTTGCGCTGGCCGACAATCTCAAAGCCTACGCAAATCCAAGTTCGATTCTGGCGGTCACTCTTGAACCGCTTGGCGGTGCACCGGAGGGCAAACCAACAGGTCCAGTGGTCGCTGCGGGCACCATGACCACGATCTGATTAGGCCGCTCCCCAAAAAAAATCCGAAACAAGCGAAACTTTTCTGAAGCCGCGTTCGTTACTTCGAATGTCCAACGCACGGACCAACCCCTTTTACGAACCGAAAGGCTCAAAAAATGAACGTTTCACTCAAAGCACTCGGCATCACCGTCCTGGTGGCCTCCACGACCATTGCGGGCGCAGCTCTCGCCGCCTCGCACATGGAAAATCCGATGGTGGGTGGCGCTGCGATGTTGCGGGAAAAGAACATCATCGAGAATGCCGTGAATTCGGCCGATCATACGACCCTTGTCGCCGCCGTTCAGGCGGCCGGCTTGGTCGAAACGCTTCAGGGTGAAGGCCCCTTCACCGTGTTCGCTCCGACCAACGAAGCTTTTGCCGCTTTGCCCGAAGGCACGGTCGAAACCCTGCTGAAGCCTGAGAACAAGGATCAGCTGGTCAAAATTCTGACCTGCCACGTGGTCGCGGCCGACGTGATGTCGGCCGACCTTATCGGCATGATCAACGATGATGGCGGCATGCATGCCATTCCGACCGTTGGCGGCTGCACGCTCGAGGCGAGTCTCGATGGTGACATGGTCGCGATTACCGACGAACAGGGTGGCGTCGCTCATGTCACCATTGCTGACGTCAAACAGTCCAACGGCGTCATCCATGTCGTCGACAAGGTGCTTCTGCCGGCTATGTAAGCGAGAAGTACCAAGGTTTGGCCGCGGTCTTGTGCTTGCCTGATCTGTCCCCCCAAACGAGATCGCGGCCGCCCGCCGACCCGGTCCTGCGCACCTCCCGCAGGGCCGGGCTTCTTTTATCGCCTCATGACCAGCGTTGCGGGATCAGGCGTTCCAGGCGATGGTTTTCTGGGTCTGTTCTCCAAGCCCTTCAATGCCGAGCCGCATGGTCTGGCCAGCGCGCAGATAGACCGGTTCCGGCTTGATGCCCATGCCGACGCCCGGCGGCGTGCCCGTCGAGATGATGTCGCCGGGTTGCAAGCTCATGAACTGGCTGAGATAGGCGACGGTGAACGCGACGCCATAGACCATGGTCCTGGTGGACCCGTCCTGATGGCGCTTGCCGTCGACCTCGAGCCACATCTTGAGGTTCTGCGGATCGGCCACTTCATCCTTCGTCACCATCCATGGCCCGATGGGGCCAAACGTGTCGGCGCTCTTGCCCTTGACCCATTGCCCGGCCCGTTCGGTCTGGAAGGCGCGTTCCGAAAGATCGTTGGCCACGCAATAGCCAGCGACATAGTCGAGCGCATCGGCTTCGTCGATGTAGCGGGCTTCCTTGCCGATGACCACGGCCAGTTCGACTTCCCAGTCCGTCTTTTCCGAACCCCTTGGGATGCGCACGTCATCGTTGGGACCCATGATGGCACTCGTTGCCTTCATGAATACCACCGGCTCGGGGGGAACCTGCATACCGCTTTCGGCGGCGTGGTCGGCATAGTTGAGACCGATGCAGATGAACTTGCCGACATTGCCGACACAGGGTCCGAAACGGGCCTCATCGAGAACGGGCAATGCCTCGATGTCCGCAGCGGCGATTTTGGCCAGTCCTTCGGCCGAAAGCGCGTCGCCAGCGATGTCGGACACGATGGCGCTGAGATCGCGATAGGTGCCGTCGGTGTGAAGGATTGCCGGGCGTTCTTCGCCCTTGTTGCCGATGCGGGCAAGTTTCATGTCAGTCTCCCAATTGTCTTTTACCCGGATCGAAGCCCGGGGGCGTCCATGCGTGCCTAGCTACAGCGTGGGCTGCAGCCGTCAAGGGTAAAACGCTGATGGCGGGCCCGCCTGCCGATGCTCAACGGATAATTTCGGGACCCATCAGGGCGGTCGGCAATGCGGTCGAGAGCGCCGGCCAGTATGTCACGATGATCAGGAAGAGCATGAGCACGGCGACGAACGGCAACGCGGCCCTCACAACCTGGGTCAGACTCATGCCGGTAATGCCTGAGGTCACGAAAAGGTTGAGCCCGATTGGTGGTGTGATCATGCCGATTTCCATATTGACCACCATGATGATGCCGAGATGGATCGGGTCAACGCCCAGTTCCACCGCGATCGGAAAGACGACCGGCGCAACGATGAGCAGCAATCCGGACGGTTCCATGAACTGACCGCCAATCAGAAGCAGCACGTTGACCGCAATCAGGAAGGTGAACCAGTTAAAGCCGGCGCCTACCATCCATTCGGTCACCGTTTGCGGAATGCGCTCCGAAGTCAAAACGTGAGCGAACAGCAAGGCGTTGACGATGATGAACATGAGCATGACCGTCGTTTTTGAACTGTCGAGCAGAACCTTGCGCGTATCGGCGTGAAAAAGTGCGGGAAAGAATTTGCGCGCGATCAGCCAGAGGTTGTTACCCCAAATCGGCAGTCCGTTGACGAACGCGAACGGCGACTGACGATGACGCAGTACCGGATAAAGGAACAACATCAGAAGTCCAAGCGCCGCAGAAAGGATCAGGCGTGTCTGGTTATCGAGGAACGAGAGAAAGAAAAAGCTGATGATTTGCCAGATCAGGAACAGGGCGACGCCGTAAACGCCAGCCTTGAACCCGGCGATCTGGCTTTTTGACGCGTCGGCGGGAATCCAGGTGATCTCCTTGAGCGGACCCATGTCGCGATAGACGAACAGGGCCACGAGCGCCGCATAGACCGCCGCGACGGCTGCCGCCTCGGTCGGCGTGAAGGCGCCACCATAGATGCCGCCGATGATGATGAAGATCAGGAACAGGCCCCAGCCGGCTTCCTTGCCGGTTTCGACGATTTCGATGAAGCCTTTCCATTCCTCGCGCGGCAGGCCCCGCACCCGCGCAACAATGTAGATGGCCACCATCAGCATCGCACCTGCAAACAGGCCGGGCAAAATGCCGGCGAGGAACATGCGGCCGACACTGACATCGGTGGCGGCGGCATAAACGACCATAACGATGGAAGGCGGAATGAGAATGCCGAGGGTTCCGGCATTGGCGATAACGCCAGCGGCAAAATCGCGCGAATAGCCGACCTGGCGCATGCCGGCGATGGCGATGGTGCCGATCGCGACCACGGTTGCGGGCGATGAACCTGACAAGGCCGCGAAGAGCATGCAGGCCAAAACCGAGGCCATGGCCAGCCCGCCGGAAAAATGACCTACCGACGCAATGGCGACGCGCACGATGCGGCGAGCTACGCCACCGGTCGCCATGAAGGTCGAGGCCAGAATGAAGAAGGGAATGGCCAGAAGCGTGTAGTTCTGGCTGGCGGTAAAAAGCTGCAACGCCACCGAGGAGAGGGAATCGGTGGAAAAGAACGCGATGATGATGACGCTCGACAGGCCAAGCGCCACGGCAATCGGGACGCCGGTGAACAGCAGGAACAAAACGAGGATGAAGAGAATGATCGATTCCATCGTCCGCCCCTATTCCTTCAACGCGTCTTTGTTTTCAGCCACAAGGTCCTCCGCCTCGTGGCTGGC
Organism: Hyphomicrobiaceae bacterium; assembly: GCA_020638065.1. Classification (GTDB taxonomy): domain Bacteria; phylum Pseudomonadota; class Alphaproteobacteria; order Rhizobiales; family Devosiaceae; genus JACKJF01. The sequence goes on from JACKJG010000002.1 coordinate 205,048, forward strand.
GATGATGAGTTCGCGTTTGCCGGTCGCGATCTGCACCAGAGCCTGAAGGCTGCGATAGGTGAAGAGTCCGAGCCCGATCGGCAGCACGATGTAGGCGATCCAGCGATGGACCCGGTTTGATCTCAGGCCAAAGGCTTCGGCCATCCAGTCGGGATAGCTGAGTTCGTCGAGACCGATGCCAATCTTGTAGATCTTGCTCCAGTAGTCGATCGCCCCGCCCCGGGCATTGGCACCGAATATCTGCAGCCAATCGGAAAAGAGCAAAACCACGCCGTAGAACACGCAGACAAGGGCGCCGAAAATCGCCAAACCCCTGAAAATCGGTTGCGGGAAGGCGCGGACAAAGGCATCGACGCCGAGATGGGCGTTGATCTTGAGGGCGTAGGACGCACCGAACAGGATCAGCCAGGCGAACATGATGCGGGTGAATTCAAGCGCGCCGGTCCAGCCGCTCGAAAAGCCGTAGCGCATGACCACCTGGGAAAAGGACACGAGCGTGATCGTGACCAAAAGCAGGGCAACAATCGTTTCCTCGAGATGCCCGATGAAGCGGGGCCAGAGGCGATCGAGGGCAAAGTAGACTAGGACAAAGCCAATCAGTCCCCAAACCGGCCATGCGGTGAACAATTGCCCCATCTCTGTCTCCCCCTGACAGCGAGAGCCGCCCGTGGGCGGCTCCCGAAAACCGGAACCGGTTCGATTACATATTGGCAGCCATGGCCGCGTCAATTAGATCCTGACCGATATCGCCTTTGAACTTGTCCCAAACGGGCGACATGGCGTCGACCCATTGCTGACGCTGTTCGGGGGTGAGTTCGCGGATCACGCCGCCGGCGTCGAGAACGTTCTGGCGGTTGCCGGCTTCGATGCTGGCCACGTTGGCATTGGCGGTCGCGGTGACCTCATCGACGATCTGCAGGAACTGGTCACGAACGTCCGGATCAAGGCTTGCCAGCCATTCCTGCGAAGTGACGAGCAGATAAGCGAGAAGCTGGTGATTGGTTTCGGTGATGCCGTCCTGCACCTCGAAGAACTTCTTGGTGTAGATGTTCGACCAGGTGTTTTCCTGACCATCGACAACCTTGGTCTGGAGTGCGCCATAGACCTCGGCGAAGGCAAGACCTTGGGCGGAACCGCCAATCGCTTCGATCATGGCCACAGCCACGTCGGAAATCTGAACGCGGAACTTGAGACCGGCGGCGTCTGACGGCACCAGAAGCGGCTTGTTGGCCGAAAACTGCTTGAGGCCCGACGACCAGTAGCCAAGGCCGGTGAAACCGACATCATCCATGACGTGCAGCAATTCACGCCCCTTGTCGGAGGTGGTGAAACGCTCGACCGCGTCCAGGTCCTTGAACAGGAAGGGCAGGTCGAACAGGCGGTATTTCAGGGTGTAGGCCTCGAACTTCGACAGGGACGGCGCGGCGAGCTGCACGTCACCGAGCAGCAAGGCCTCCATCACCTTGTCATCGTCATAAAGCGTGGAATTCGGATAGACTTCCATGCAGGCTTTGCCGTCCATCTCGTTGTTGACGCGTTCGGCCAGCAAAGTCGCGGCATCGCCCTTGGGGTGCCCCGTCGCGGCAACCACATGGCTGAACTTGATGACGGTCTCGCCCGGATCACACTGGGCCAGCGCGGCGGACGCGGACACGAGAATAGCCCCGGCCGCAAGGCCGAGCAGTTTAAGGGTCTTCATTGTGCATTTCTCCCTGATGCAACCAACAAAATGCGGGCACGAGTCCAGCAAAAGACGTATTCTCTGAAACGTCAATACGCCGCTTCCATTCTTGCGGCGTCGGCCGGGCCTGTGTCCGTTCGGGGGTGGAATTGATCAGGTCAGACCCACGAGCGCTTTGACTCAGGTCAGTCCGTGCGACGGACAATTCAGGCGTGTTTCAATTCGCGCTCGGTTTTTTTGCAGGAATTGCAGGGGCGCACTGGAAATTGTCGCAATTGGGTGCTGGAATTTGGCTGCCAGCACATTGGGAGGACGGAATGCGCAGGTTATCCGGTTTGGCCGTGGGGCTGTTTGCGGCCCTGTTTCTTGGTTTCGCGATCGGCACCGCAGGGGCGGCGGAACGAACGATCAACAGTCTGCCGCAATCCGACCTGCCCGGGTTCGACTACCAGATTCTGAAAGATATCAGTCTCAAGCAGTGCCAACAGGCCTGCATATCGGACCGCGCTTGCAGGGCCTTCACGTTCAACGAGAAATCCGACTGGTGCTTCCTTAAAGGGGCTGCCGCTGAGCCGATTTCCTTTCCCGACGCCACGTCCGGCATCATCGCGCAAACGCCTACCTACGAAGACATCGCGCTGACGCGCCAAACAGAACTGGATTTCCCGGCCATGGGGCTGATCCAGTCGGCACGGGAGATGGCAGCAGGGCTTTCCGCGACCGATCCGCACCCCAAGGGTCTGACCTATATCGATCTCGTGACGGAAGCCGATGCGGCGCTTGCCGCCGGGAATGCCGCGAATGCCCGCGTTCTCTATCGGCAAGCACTTGGGGTCATGGACAACGACCTCAATGTCTGGCTGAGGCTGACCGGCGCCACCCAGACTCTGTTTGATCTCAGCCTCAAGTCGAGCCGCTCGGGCGACTATTCGCTGGCGACGGAAGTGACCTATGAGGCGATCAACGCCTATCTGCGCTCCGAAGGCACGGCTGAACGGGCTGCCACGCTTGCGGCGCTGGCGCGCGGGCTCGAAGACCGGCAAATGTGGCACGAAGCCATCGTGACCTACCGGCAGAGCCTGTCGCTTGTCGATGACGGTCCGCTGCAGGCCCGGCTCGAGAAAGTGATTGCCGAACACGGATTCCGTATCGTCTCGCACGAAGTCGATGCAGAGGCGGCACAGCCGCGCATCTGTGCGGTGTTCTCGGAAAGCCTTCCGTCCGGCGACACCGACCTATCCAGTTACGTCACGATCGCCGGCAATTCGCGGCTCGCCATCGAAACCGAAGACGACCAGATCTGCGTCGAAGGGGTGTCGCATGGCGAACGCTATGAGATCACCTTGCGCACCGGATTGCCATCGGCAAGCGGCGAAAAGCTGCGCAATGACGTCAATCTCAGCGTCTTCGTGCCGGACCGCTCGCCCTTTGTCGGCTTTGCCAATGATGCCTATGTGATGCCGGCGGGGCTTGGTGGTGGTTTGCCGATCAGCTCGGTCAATGCCGACACCGCCGATGTGGCCATCTACCGGATCGGCGATCGTTCAATCGCGACCGCCGTGCGCGACGGACTTTTCCAGAGCAATCTGTCGGAGTATTCAGCTGAAGACATTGCTTATGAGAGTGGTGAGAAGATCTTCGAGGGACAGGTCGATCTGGCCTCGGCACCGCTCAATCAGATGGTGGTCACCGCCATTCCGGTTGCCGATGTTCTGACCGACATCGCACCGGGCGCCTATGTGATCACGGCCAAGGTCACCGGATCGCAACAGGCTTATTGGCGCGATACGGCCACGCAATGGTTCATCGTGACCGATCTCGGCCTGAGTGAAGTTGCGGGAAATGACGGAGTGCACGCCTTTGTCAGATCGCTGACGAGCACCGCGCCGATTGCTGGCGCACATGTGAAACTCGTCGCGGTCAACAATGAGGTTCTGGGCGAGGGCGTGACCGATGAAGCCGGCCGTGTGGATTTCGCACCGGGTCTCTCGCGCGGCACGGGCGGGTCCGCGCCGCAATTGCTGGCCGTGGAAACCGACGACGGCGATTATGCCTTTCTTGATGTGAACAGGCCGGCTTTCGATCTGACCGATCGCGGCGTGGCCGGACGCGCGGCGCCCGGTCCGCTCGATCTCTTTGCAACAAGCGAGCGCGGGGTCTACCGGCCTGGCGAAACCGTCTATCTCACCGCGCTTTTGCGCGACAGTCGTGCCGAGGCGATGGATGGGTTGGCGCTCACAATGAAGGTCATCCGGCCCGACGGCGTTCTCTCGAGCGAAAAGGTGTTGAGCGACAAAGGTGCGGGCAGCTATTTCGATGCGCTGTTCCTGCGCAGCGATGAGATGACCGGAGCCTGGAGCGTGCGCTTTTACGCAGACCCAAAGGCTGATGCGCTGGCGGACGTGACGTTCCTTGTCGAAGATTTCGAGCCCGAACGACTGGCCTTCGACATCAGCGCGCCTGAAGGTCCTGTCGATCCGGATCAGACGTTTGCGGTCAATGTCGACGCGAAATACCTCTATGGCGCCACGGCGCCTGATCTCGACATCGAGGCGGATGTGATTTTGCGGCCACGATCGACGCTTGCCGACTATCCCGGCTACACGTTCGGGCGCGAGGATGACACGATCCGGACCGATCAGGAGCCGCTCGGCATTGTCGGGACGACGGACGGAAGCGGGCATGCCGTCGCCGAAATCTCGCTGCCGCAACCGCAACCGACGACCATGCTACTCGATGCCGATGTGATCCTCAGGCTCATCGACAGCAACGGACGCCCGGTCGAGCGCAGTCTGACGCGGCCGGTACTCAGTTCAGGTGACCGGATCGGCATCAAGGCGGATTTCCGTGGCAGCGATCTTGGCGAAGGCGCGGAAGCCGGGTTCGACGTGATCACGGTTGCGCCGGACGGAACGCTGGCGGGCAAAGCCGGACTGACATGGACCCTGTCGCGCATCACCACGCAATATCAATGGTATCGCGACGGCGGCGCATGGAAATGGGAGGCGATCACCAATTCGCGTGAAGTCGCCAACGGGACCTTTGACACGAATTCGGATGGACCCTCGCACATCAGCGCGCCGGTCAATTGGGGCCGGTATCTGGTCGAAATCCACAGTTCCGGGGCAGACCCGACCTCTTCGAGCTTCCAATTCTATGCGGGCTATTATTATGCTGATGCCGGTTCGGACACGCCGGACACGCTGCAGGTGGCACTCGACAAACAGGTCTACAAGATCGGCGATGTCGCTACTCTCAAGCTCGAACCGCAATTTGCGGGAACGGCTCTGGTGATGGTGGTCGATGACCGCATCATCGATCTGCGTGCCGTCGACGTGCCCGCCGAAGGCACGAGCATTGAACTGCCGGTGACCGAGGACTGGGGTCCGGGCGCCTATGTGACGGCGATGCTCTACCGGCCCGCGGACGCGGCCGAGAAGCGCATGCCTTCCCGCGCCGTCGGGCTTGAATTCGCCGATGTCGATCCCGGCGAGCGGCTGCTCGATGTCGGACTCGATGTGCCCAAGGAAGCAGAGCCACGGCAAAGCTTTACGGCGACGGTCAATCTGGGCGATGCGGTCGCGGGACAAGAGGCCTATGTCGCGGTCACTGCGGTCGATCTCGGGATTCTCAACCTGACAGGATTCCAGACGCCCGATCCGGACGGCTATTTCTTCGGCCAGCGCCAGCTCGGCGTCGAGTTGCGCGACCTTTACGGGCAGTTGATTGATCCGACACAGGGTCTACCCGGCGCGATCCGCTCGGGTGGCGATGGCGGACCGGTGCGGCACGGTACACCGCCGCCCACGTCGGTTCTGGTGGCGCTGCATTCGGGCATCGTCAAGGTCGACGAGAATGGCGTCGCCAAAGTCGAATTCGATATGCCGGACTTCAACGGCACGGTGCGGGTCATGGCCATGGCATGGACCGACAAGGCCGTCGGGCATGCAGCCAAGGACGTGGTCGTGCACGACCCCGTCGTCGTGACCCTCAGCCCGCCGCGCTTCCTCCGGGTTGGCGATCAATCCCGGCTCCTGGTCGAAGTCGCCAATATCAGCGGTCCGGAAGGCTCCTACCGCGTGGAATTGAAGACCGCGAGCGGTCTTAAGAGCGACATGGGCGAAGAAGAGCTAAACCTTGCAGCGGGCGGACGGGCCTCCATCAGTTTCGGACTTATGGGTACCGCGATCGGCGATCACGAATTGCGTCTGCTCGTGACCGACCCTGACGGCAATGCGCTGGTCAAGAACCTGACGCTCGGGGTCCGGGCCAACAGTGTGGTGACCAGCGCCAACACCACCTTGCCGCTGGGTGCGGGCGAAAGCCTGACCCTCGATCAGAGCCGGTTGAATGAATACCTGCCCGAGACGGCGCAACTGACACTGGCCGTCGGGCCGCTGGCGCGGCTCAACGTGCCCGAACTGTTGTTGCAGCTCGACCGCTATCCCTATGGTTGTGCCGAACAGGTCACCAGCCGCGCCTTGCCGCTTCTCTATCTCAACGAGGTGGCGAACATGGTCGGGCTGGGCGACGACAAGGCGCTGGCGGAACGCATCGACAATGCCATTGCCGATCTTTTGACCAAACAGACCTCCAATGGCTCATTCGGGGTCTGGGGTCCGTGGAGCTATTCGGACTTCTGGCTCGACGCCTATGTCACCGACTTCCTGTTGCGAGCCAAGGAGGCCGGTTACGAGGTTCCGGAACTCGCACTTGAGCGGGCACTCGACAATCTGTCGAACCAATTGTCCTACGCCTCAGATTTCGACAAAGGCGGCGAGGATGTTGCCTATGCGCTCTACGATCTGGCGCGGGCGGGCCGGGCATCGATCGGCGATCTGCGCTACTATCTCGAAGCGCGGATCGACCAGTTCGGCTCGCCGCTGGCCAAGGCCCAGCTCGGGGCTGCGCTGGCGCTCTATGGCGAACGGGTCAGGGCAGCAACAGGATTTGCGGCGGCTGTCGCGGATCTCGGCAAGCCGGACGATGACCTTGGCTACCGGAGCGATTATGGCAGCCGGTTGCGCGATCTGGCCGGTGTTCTGGCTCTGGTGGCCGAGTTCAAACCCTCGGGCATCGACACCGCCAACCTGACCAAGCGGCTTGCAACGCTGCGTGATCTTGCCGGCTACACCTCGACCCAGGAAGATGCCTGGTCGCTTCTGGCGGCAGCCTCTTTGGGCGAGAATGCTGCCAGCGGCGATGTCAGCATCAATGGACAGCCGGTGAGCGGTCCGGCTTACAGGCGGTTCCTGGTGTCTGATCTGGGTGACGGGCTGGTGACGATCACCAATAATTCAAACCAGCCAACAGAAGTAACGCTGACGACGAGCGGCATTCCGACCGTGCCGCCGCCCGCTGAGAATCACGGATTCGTTCTCAATCGTGCCTATTATCAGCTCGACGGCACGCCGATCGAAAATCTCGATGCGGTGACGCAGAACGATCGCTTCGTGGTGGTTCTGAGCGCCAATGCGCGGACGCTGGGTTCGGGGCAATATGTCATCACCGATCCATTGCCGGCCGGATTCGAGATTGAAAACCCTGATCTGTCCGCGAGTAGCGGGGTCGGCGATCTCAGCTGGCTCAGCGTCAATCGTCCGAGCCACACGGAATCGCGGACCGACCACTTCATGGCCGCGTTCCGCTATTCCTCGGAGGCACAGACGTTCTCGACGGCCTACCTGGTCCGTGCGGTCACGCCGGGCACCTTCACCCTGCCGGGTGCGGCAGTTGAAGACATGTACCGCCCCGACCTGCGCGCCAATCTCGGCGCCGGGACCGTGACGATCGCTCCGGCCGGGCGCTAGGTGAGCGCGACGCGCGAGGCAAAAACAAGATTTCACCCGGGTGCAAAAACCTGGGTGGCAATCGGGCTTTTCTGTCTTGCGCTCGACTTTGCCGGGCTTTTCGCGACAGACTATGTCTCGAAAGCCGTTGCCGATTTGCCTAATGCGCCACAACCGGCGGATATCGAAGTCTCGTCGGTCGTTCTCGACCGTGACGGGCATCTGCTACGGCCGTTCACCACCGAAGAAGGCCGGTGGCGTTTGCCTGTCGATCTCTCCGACGTCGATCCGCAATTCATTCACATGCTCATCGCTTATGAGGATGGGCGCTTCTACGCGCACGATGGCGTCGACTGGTTGTCGATGGTCCGCGCCGGGCTGCAATTTGTCGGGGCGGGCGGACATGTGGTTTCGGGCGGTTCGACTCTGACCATGCAGGTGGCGCGGCTGGCCGATGAGGCGCAATCCCGTTCACTTGCCGCCAAACTGCGCCAGATCGCCTTTGCACAAAAGCTCGAGGCGGCGCTCAACAAGGATCAGATCCTCAGTCTTTATCTGGAACTGGCGCCCTATGGCGGCAATATCGAGGGTGTTCGCGCGGCGAGCCTGACCTATTTCGGCAAGGAGCCCGCGCGTCTGACCATTGCCGAAGCCGCGCTTCTGGTGGCGCTGCCGCAATCGCCCGAGGCCCGCCGCCCCGACCGCGACCCGGATGAGGCGCGCGCAGCGCGCGATCGGGTGCTCGACCGGCTGGTGCTGGCGGGTGCAATCAAGGCGAACGATGCGGAAGCGGCCAAACGCGAACCCATTCCCACGGCGCGGCGCGACTTTCCGATGCTGGCGCCGCATCTGGCACTACAGGCCATCGCGGCCAATCCCGAGGCCGAACGCGTTCAGCTGACGCTTGAAGCGCCCTTGCAGGCGCGGCTCGAACGGCTGGTCGCGGCGCGTGCCGCCGAGCTTGGTCCGAAAGTTTCGGCGGCGGTCCTTGTTGCCGACCTAACGAGTGGCGAGGTTCTGGCCTCGGTCGGTTCTCCGGGCCTGTTCGACGATGAGCGTGACGGTCATGTCGACATGACCCGGGCCGAACGCTCTCCTGGTTCGACGCTCAAACCGCTCATCTACGGGCTGGCCTTTGAGCTGGGTCTTGCCCATCCCGAGAGCCTCATCTCCGACAGGCCCACAGGTTTTGGCGGCTACGTGCCGGCCAATTTCGACGGTTTCAACCGGGGGACGGTGACGATCCGTGAAGCGCTGACACAGTCGCTCAACGTGCCCGCCGTGCTGGTGCTCGACGCGGTTGGTCCGGCGCGGCTTCTGGCGCGGCTGAAGCGCGCGGGGGTCACCCCCGTTCTGCCGGGCGACAGCGCGCCGGGTCTGGCCATCGGGCTTGGCGGTGTTGGCGTGACGCTGCGCGACCTGGTGTCGCTTTACGGCGCAATTGCGCGCGAAGGTTCGCCGATGGATCTGATCGACGGCGCCGATCCTGAGGAACGGCGCACATTGCAGGCGCCGGTTTTGGACAAGGTGGCGGCCTGGTATGTCAGCGATATCCTCGCCGATGTTTTGCCCCCGCAAAGCGGCTCGCCGGGGCGCATCGCCTTCAAGACCGGCACTTCGTACGGGTATCGCGATGCCTGGGCCATCGGGTTTGACGGCAAGACGGTTATCGGTGTGTGGGTTGGGCGGCCGGACGGCGTGCCGGTGCCCGGCATAACCGGCATCGGAACAGCGGCTCCGCTTTTGTTCGAGAGTTTTGATCGACTCGGCGCGCCCAGCGCGCCCCTTTCCGGCCCTCCAACGGGCGCCATTCTGACGTCGAATGCCGACCTGCCTGAACCACTGCGCCGCTTCCGGCATCCGGAAGAGGATCTGGTGGCGGCCAGCCCAGCCCCCGAAATCGCCTTTCCGGCCAACGGGGTCGATGTCGATCTCGGATTGTCAGAGGGGATGGAACAGAATCTGGCGATCAAGGTCCGGAACGGCGCGCCACCTTTTACCTACTACGCCAACGGCACACCGTTCGCACGCACCACTTTTGCCCGCCAGGCCAATTGGCTGCCGGACGGGCCCGGTTTCGTTACCCTGTCAGTCGTGGACGCATCCGGCAAATCGGACAGCGTGGTCGCCTTCCTGCAATAGTGCGGAAGCGTTCTCGTTCAGACCCCGCCGGAATGAACGATCTGATAATAGATCGCCTCAAGCTCGGCCTTGTGTTTACGCTCTTCATTGGCAAGAAACTGGAAGGCGTCGTGCAGCGGGCCCGGTTCCGTGTTGGCAGCCAGTTCGGTATATTCCTCCATCGCGATATGCTCGCGCATCAACGCATATTGAAGGACGGCCTGATCGTCAGGGTTGTCGCCGAGTTCCGGGGTGTGCACGGCATCGGAGAATTTGCGGTCGGCATGCGGGCGGGTGATGGCATCGGCCATATGAGCATGCACGTCCGGGTTTTCGGCTAGCTCTGAGAAGATACGCACATGCTCGGCTTCCTCTTCGGCCAGCTCTTCCACCAAGTAGCGGACGTTTTTCGAAACCTTCGGGATCAGCGCCGTATAAAAGGCCTCCGCCGCGCGCTCGAAACCAACTGCCGTTTCGAGGATTTCGGCGATCGTGGTCATTTCGCTCAGTTTCTGCTTGCTCATGCCTTGGCCTCCCTCATTGCCACCAGAACCTGATTGATGCTTTGCGCCACACGATGGCCGTCGGCCACCGCATTGATCACGTCCGGGCCCTTGACGCAGTCGCCCGCCGCCCAGAGCCAGGGTTCGGACGTGCGGCCATCATGGTCGATCTTCACGCGGCCACGGTTCCATTCAAGGGCCTCGGTAAGTTTCTCTCCCAACAGGCTGACATCGGACACCTGCCCGATAGCTTCGATGACCATTTCGCCATCGTGCACCATTTCGTCGCCTTCGTCATAGTGCGGGTTGAAGCGGCCCTTCTCGTCGAAAATGGAATCGACCCGCCAGGTTCTGAGGCCCTTCACCTTGCCCTTGTTCTTGCCGCTCTTGACGGTGATGACTTCCTGCGGACCGCGGGAATCGAGAATTTCGATCCCTTCTTCGCGGGACTCGACCACTTCTTCCTCGTCGGCCAGAAAATGATCGAAGCTTTCGAGGGCGGTCACGGTGATACCGACCTCGCCATGCCGCTGTTTTTGTAAGCGCGCCATCGAGCGGGCGATATCCATGGCGACGTTGCCGCCACCGATGACGACGACTTTTTTCGGGACGGGAACCTCTTCACCGGCAGTGATCCGGCGCAACAATTCCACCGCCTTTTCGACGTCAGGGCTCTCCGATCCGGGAACCCGCGTCGAGCGCCCAAGATGAAGGCCGATGGCGAGCACGACCGCGTCGTTGTCCGCTTTCAGCTTTTCCATCGAGATGTCCTTGCCGATGCGGACACCGCACTTGATCTTGACGCCCATGGCCTCGATGACGCCGATATCGCGGTCGAGGCTTTCATAGGGAAGACGGTATTCGGGAATGCCGTAGCGCATCATGCCGCCGGGCTTTTCCTTTTCCTCATATACGGTCACCGCATGGCCCATGCGCGCAAGATCGAAGGCCGCCGTCAGCCCGCCGGGTCCGGCACCGATGATGGCGATCTTCTGGCCGGTTTTCGCAAGGTCCGGTTTGCCGACAATGTCGACATAGCGATCGTAGGGAACCTGATCGGTTATGTGGCGCTTCAGCCAGCGTATGGCGATCGGATCGCCTTCGTGGCGGGCCGCGCAGGCAGTTTCGCAATTGTGGGTGCAGACGCGACCACAGACCTCGGAGAACGGATTTGAGTTGTAGAGAAGCTCGAGCCCGTGCTCGTAGTCACCTTCGCGGATAGTCTTGATGTAGTCGGGAATGTCCATATGGGCCGGGCAGGTCGCGACGCAGAGGCCACATTCCACACAGCGGTCGGCCTCGAGCACAGCTTCAGCGCGGTCGTAGCCGGCAACGATCTCGTCGAAATTTCCGATGCGCAGATCGGGTTCCATTTCCCGCATCTCGACGCGCTCGGTTCCGGACAACCGGCGCCCGCCCTCGCGGCGATAACCCTTCTCGCTACTGTCCCAGGACTTGGCGTCGACGCCGGGAATGAAGCGGAAAGCATCCGGATCCTCATCGAACCAGATGTATTCATTGGACATGGTCAGCGAGCCGGTCATGCAGATGTCGACGCAAAGCGCGCACCAGCAGCAGCGGCCGTAATCGATCTGGGGTCTCAGGCCGCTATCGCCCTCTTTCGGGTCCTTGACCGGCACCATGTCGATGGCGGCATTCTGGCAGATCGCCTCGCACGACGAACAGCCGATGCAAAGCTCGATATCGTTCTTGTGGAAGCCCCGATAGCGGTCGGCAGCTTCGCGGGTCAGCGGGTCCTTGATCGTGACCGGCGTCTCGAGAACATGCTTCCAGGCAGTAAAGGGTGAGAGGACGTCCTTGAAGCTCATCGTCTACCTCTCGATCTCGGGGGGATAGGTGTGGAGCGACACCATGAGTGCGGCCACATCCGAAATGTTGGTTCCGGGGATCAGCAATTCGAGCAGCGCCATGGCATGGGTATAGCTCGGGCCGCGCACGTTCACCCGGCGCGGATAACCGCTGCCGTCAGTGACGAGATAATAGCCATATTCGCCGCGCGAACTTTCGCCCTTGATGTAGGTTTCGCCGCGCGGAATCTTCCAGTGCAGGACGTTCGGAATTTCCGCCATCACCTCCCCGCCCTTGGGGAACTTCTTGAGGATTTGCCGGATCAGGTCGATCGAAACGTCGATATCGCGGCGGCGCACATTGGTACGGGCCCATATGTCGGAGGCGGTTTCGGTGGGCACCTCGAAATCGAGCTGGTCATAAACCAGATAGGGCGCGTCCTTGCGCACATCCTTGGCGACGCCGCCGGCGCGGGCGTTGGGGCCGGTGACACCGTACGGTTCGAAGAGTTTTGGATCGATATAGCCGACACCCTTGGTGCGGCGTTTGTAAACCGCGTTGGAGAACATGACCTTGTCGACATCGGCGAGGTAGCGCTCAGCGGTTTTCAGCACCTCTTCCATGCGGTCCTTGAAGCCCTCGGGCAGATGGCCGCGCACGCCACCGGGCAGGATGAACATGTGATAGATGCGGGCACCGGTCAGTTCCTCGAAGCGGTCGAGCATGATGTCGCGCACATAGGTGAGCCATTGGCCCACGACGCCAAGACCAAGCGCGCCGGACATGCCGCCGATCGCCATCATGTAGGAATTGAAGCGCCCCATCTCGAGAATGAGGGTGCGCATCCAGTTGGCATATTCCGGCACCTCGATGCCGGCGAGGTTTTCGACCGCCGCCGCGTAGCAATATTCATTGAAATCGGGCTCGGGCACGCAGATGCGGCAGACGATGGGAAAGCATTGAATGAAGCTGCGGCGTTCCATCAGCTTTTCGAAGCCGCGATGCAGGTATCCCACATGGGTCTTACCCTCGACCACCTCGTCACCGCAAACGGTCAGTTCCACCGACATGTTGCCGGTCATGCCCGGATGGTTGGGGCCCTGCCAGAGTTTGAGATATTGACCTGTCTCGAGATCGATCTCGAGTTTTCCGTCGGGCCCGGGGGCAGGATATTGGCTGCGGTCTGGCTGAAAGCTGAACATGTCAGTCCTTCGGGTAAAGAATTTGCTTCATGAATTCGCGCGGGTCGCTGGTTTCGCGGCCCTCGCGGTCGGCATGGGTCTGCTGGGAATAGGCGAGCGTGTCGAAATCCCGGCGATAGGGCGGCATGTCGGTCCAGCCCTCAAGAATGAACTCCTCGTCCACACGCGGGCTGCCGGGAAAGGCGATGCCGAACATTTCACGCAATTCGCGCTGGTAGGTCGCCGCGGTGGGCCAGAGATCGTGGATCGTCTCACCGATGGCGAGGTTGCGGTCCAGCCGAAGACGCAAGCCGAGATCGAGATTCTTCTGGCGGTTGTTGAGCAGGTAGGTGAGCTGGAAACGCTCGTCCTCGATCCAGTCGACAGCGGTGAGCAGAATGAGATGGGTGAAGCCCTCGACGTCGCGCAGCTCGGTCAGTACCGGGCGCAGAAACTCGCGGCGCAAATCGACAAAGGCCAGGCCCTTGCGGCTGCGCACATCGAGCGCGCCGAGTTGAAAGCGGTCTTTCAATCTGTCGTAGATCGCCTGCATCATCTCACCAATTGTAGTCCGGCATGTCCCAGTCCTTGATCACGGCCTTCTGGTTGGCCTTGTACCAATCGAACTTCTCGGCATATTTGTTGGCGCCTTCGGCATTGCCGGCCTTGATCTTCTTTTTCAGCTCCATGAAGCCTGCCAGCAGCGCTTCGGGACGGGGCATGCAGCCGGCAATGTAGAGATCGACCGGCAGGTATTCTTCGAGCTTCTTGATGGTGTTGTAACTGTCCCAGTACATGCCGCCATTGATGGTGCAGGAGCCGAGACCGACCACATATTTGGGGCCCTGCATCTGTTCGTAGGTGCGGATGGCGCGCTTGAGCGTCTTGACCGAAAGATAGCCGGAAATCATCAACAGGTTGGCTTGGCGCGGGGTCGCGCGCCACTGGATGCCATAGCGATAGGCGTCGAAACGCGGGGTCATCAGCGGGCGCATTTCGATGGCACCGCAGCCGGTGCCGAAGGCGAGAATCCAGAGGCTTTCAGCCCGGCACCAATTGTAGAAATCCTCGACAATCTTGAAATAGGATTTCTGGTGAACCTTGGGCGGCTCCTGGCAGAAATAGTCCTGTAAGGGTTCGATATCGATGACCTGACCGTCGGGCGTTGTCACCTTTCTCGGTTTCAGTTCCTCGCGCTGCGGAAACTCGGTCTTGGTATCCTTGCGGAAATTCGGATCCATGTGTTTCATTTTTTACACCAGCAGGATTGCGAGCACGCCGACAGGCAGGCCCCATTTGAGGAAAAAGGTGATCGATTGTTCGACGCGGAAACGCGGGTGGACGACGCCGACCAGAACCGAAATCATGTAGATGGCGAAGACCTTGATGGCGAATTCGAACCAGTTGGTCGCGCCGCCGAAAAAGAGGTTCATGTAAATGACCGTCTTGGCGATGGGGAACAGAACCCGGTTGGTCTGCATCAGCGCCAGATAGGAAGAGTGATACTCGGTCGGGGGCCCGATCGGGATTTCCTGCGGCGCGATCACTACGTCGAAGGGTGAACGCATCATGGTGCCCACGAAAGCAAAGAGCGCGGCGAGTGTTGCGACCGGGTTGGTAAAGAGGGTCCAGTTGAAAATGCCGCCCTGCTGGGCCGCGACGATGTCGGTGATGTTGAGCGTCTGGTATTGCAGCGAAATGGCAAAAACGGCGAGCGCCAGCGGCAGTTCAGCGACAGTGACCTGGCTAAGGCCGCGAGTGATGCCGATGGCCGAATAGGGGTGACCGGATTCAGCAGCGCCGAGCGCCATGCCGAGGGTGCCGAAAAAGACGAAATAGAGGGCGAGCACCAGATCGCCGGCAAACGAGAAGTTGGACCACATCGCCGAGCCGTAGATCGTGGGCACAAACAGCAACAGGCCGACGCCGCCGGTCAGGCGGAAGACCGGGCCGAGATAGTACATGACACCGTGGGTGATCTTGGACCGAAGGGCGATGTTCTTCACCAGATCGATATAGTTCTGGTAGATGCGAATGCCGTAGCGGCCGCTGACGCGCGCGCCGATCTTGCGCACCAGAGCGGTCATGATCATCCCGTAATTGATCACGATAAAGAGGGTCAGTGCGGCATAGCCGATCCGGGGCCAATCAATGCTCATGGCGTGCCTCCGCTGCCGATCAGAAACAAGACTACCACAAAACCGAGCGCCTGCAGTGCATAGGTCTGACCGTTGCCGGTATAGAATTTGCGGGCGAAATCCGCGGTTTCATGCAGAACGTCGGTCACCGCGTTCCAGAACGTGGTGACGACGGGCAGAACCAGAAAGCCCATCGCCTTGCGATAGGGCGCAAAGAAGTTCCAGGCGAAATGGGTGGTTTCGGGACGATAGGGCCGCTCGCCGGCAAAGCCGATGTTGAACTGTTTCACCTTTTGGGCGTCGTGGTTCATCCACAGCAACAGGAGGAAGACCGACACGAAAATCACGCCGATGACCAGCATGATCGCGACCGGGTTCCAATAGCCGAACTCACTGATGATGCCGCCGGAGGTCCATTCGAGTCCGCCCTCGGGGAAGAAGGTCGAGATGTAGGCGTCGACCCGGCGGAGAATGAGGCCCGGCACCACCGCGAAAGCGAGCAGGAACAGAACGAAGATCATCTGCGGCACGAGGAGCCAGAACGGAGCTTCCTTGAGCTTTCTGTGCTCGTCTTTCAGCTGGCCGAGGAAGATCGAGTGGATGAGCCTGAACAGATAGAGGAAGCCGATCGGGCCGGAGAGGAAAATCAGAATGATCGGCAGGCGCATGTCGGCGGTCATGATGGCGTTGTAAAACACCCAGCGGCCGCCAAAGCCGGAGAGCGGCGGCACGCCCGACATGGCGATGATGCCGATCAGAACAGAGACGAATGAGAAGGGCATGAGCGTGATCAGTCCGCCCATCTTGTACATCAGCTTGGTGTGGGTGCGCGCATAGACCCCGCCGACGGCGAGGAACAGCATCGACTTGTAGACATAATGGTTGATGACGAACATCAGCGCCAACAACCAGCCGAGATGGTTCATCAGTGCCAGAGAAAACAGCGCATAGCCCATCTGGCTGATTGATGAATAGGCAAGCAGGCGTTTGGCGTCTTCCTGGAAAATTGCCATCAGGCCACCGAGGAAGGCGGAAATCGCGCCGATCCAGACCAGGAAATAGGTCAGGTTGATGCCATAGAACTGGGTCTGGCCCATATGCATGAGCAGGACCCAGAGACCGAATAGCCCGGCCTTCAGCAGAATGCCCGAAACCATCGGTGAGACGTCAGTTTCGGCCTCCGCATGGGCACCGGGCAGCCAGATGTGCAGGCCAATCGAGGCGGTCTTGGTCATGAAACCAACCGCGAGCAGGATGAACACATAGGGCGCCGCGGTCTGCGCCACGTCAGCCAGTGCAGCCATTTCAAACGGCTGGGTTCCGTTGGCCGCAAGCGCGAAACCGGCAAGAATGGCAAAGGCGCCACCAAGTGAAAAGGCAATGTAGCTGAGGGCATGGGGCTCCGACATCTTGCCGCGCAGGATGAGGAAGTAGGAACCGAGGGTCAGAATTTCCCATGATGCGAAGAAGGTGAACGAGGTCTCAGCCTCGATGAGCATGGCGAGACCCGCATACATGAGCATGGCGGGCGGATAGAAACCGAGCCGCCTGCCCTGCCAGTTGAAGCTCGCCAGAAAGATCACCGCGCCACCGACCAGAATGATGATGGCAAAGACCAGTTGCAGCGGATCATAAGCGGGATAGCGGAACACGAACCAGCCGACGAGGCCGGCGATGGCGATGAGATTCTTGATCCTGGCGGGTAGCGGTTCGAGCACCAGAAAAGCCAGCGCAAACAGAACCGGAACCATGCTCAATACGTTCGGGTTGGCGGAGAGGTCACCCCAGATCCACCCGGAGGTCCAGCCGGCCAGAAGAGTGACGAAAACGATGCCCATCTTGTTGACGGAAAATCCCGGGAAGCCCTCGGGCGCCTCGCGCTTGGTGGCGAAGCCGAACCAGCGGAACAGGTAGCCCGCTTCGATGAGCGCGCCGATGAGAATGAGCGCCACCAGCCAGGCCCGGTCGCCGGCCATGAGGATGTGGGCGAGGTCCCATTTGGCATAAAAACCGGGGAATGGCGGCAGTCCAACCAGCATCGCCACGAAGGTCGCGAACGCAAAGATCAGGACCGGATTGGCGCGCAAAACCGCCCAATCCTTGAGGTCGCGGTGCCCAACCAATCCCGACATCCAGAAGAGGCCCGCCTTGGCAATGGCATGCGCAACCAGAACACCGCCGGCAATGAAGAGATAGCTGTCGCCGAGCAGGTCGCGCTGCCCGACAATGGTCAGCAGCAGACCGATTTGCGCGACCGAGGAATAGCCGAGCAGGCGGCGGTCGTTGTTCTGGCGCAGCGCCAGAATGTTGGCGCCGATGAAGGTGATGATGCCAATTGCGGTCGCCAGGGGCAGCCAGGCCGGGCTCGTGGCCAGAACCTTGTCGGCAGCAAAGAGCGCGGCAGAGCCGGAGGCCGCCGAGAAAATGGCGGAGAAGCCGGGATGTGCGGACTCATAAATATCGAGCGCCCAACCGTTGGCCGGGAACGGTTTGAGTTCGAGAAAGAGCGCGACGAGAACGAGGAACAGCGCCAGTCCCGCACCGGAAAAGCCCAGTGCCACGGGACCAATGTCGTCGATATTGAGCGAGCCCATGGCGTGATAGACAAAGGCGATGCCGATGAGCAGCATGATGGAAATGACCTGCGCAACGACAAGATATTTGAACCCGGCGGCCAGCGCGCGCCGGTCTTCGGACAGCAGGACGAGCCCGCCGGTCGCGATCACGATGAGTTCGAAAAAGACGAACAGGTTGAAGATGTCACGGGTCATGACGATGCCGGTCAGCGCCATGATCGCGACCAGCAGAACCGCCATCGCCCGGCGGCCATGCCGATAGAGCGCGTCGCGCATATAGATTGCTGACAGGAAACCGGTTGCCGCGACCAGCAACGATAGCGCCGCTTCGGCCGGTCCCATGCGCAAATTGATGGCGAAGGGTGGCGGAAAACCTGCGGTCAGAATGTCCGCGGTTTGGGCGTTGCCCGCCGCAAATGCCAGCGTCCAGCCCAGCGCAATCAGGCTCATGGCGGCAAGTGCTGCGAGGGTCAGCGCGAAGGCGATGCCCTTGCGGTCTTCATTGACGAAGCCGAGCAGGAAGGCCGCGCCAAGACCGATCGCGATGATCAGAATCGGGCTCACCATTTCAGCTCCGTGAAATCGGAAATATCGAGGCTCTTGCGGTGACGGAAAAGGCTATAGGCATAGGCCAGCATCAAAGCGGTGACGCCAAGACCGATAACGATGGCGGTCAGAACCAGCGCCTGCGGCACCGGGTCGACGATCTGGGCGGCGGCGCTTTCGAGCGGCACGGCCGCATCGAGGATCGGAGCGGTGCGGCCCGGCAGATAGCCGATCGAAACGAGCACCACGTTGACCCCGGTCGAGGCAATGGAAAAGGCCACGATCATGCGCAACAGGTTGCGATTGGTCAGTGCGCCGAAAATCCCGAGTAGGATCAAGGCAAAGCCGGACATCATTGCGATCTCGGCCATCAATGATCCTCCGCTTCTTCGAGACTCTCAAGAATGGAACTGAATTCGGCCCCGACCTTGAGGCCGATCAGTGCATAAATGAGCGGAATGGCGCCGGCTGAGAAAATCGAACCGAAATCGCCAAGCGGCAGGATGCGGTTGTCGAGAAAGCCGCCGGCCAGAAACAGACCGAACACACCAATGAGAACATAGAAAACGCCCGAGCCGCTCTCGACCCAGGAGAGAAGCCGATGACTGAAGCGGCGCACAGGATCGGCCAGCAAAAGCAACAGAGCCGCCGAGGCGAGAATGGCGCCACCCTGGAAGCCACCGCCCGGAGTCAGGTGGCCGTTGACGAACACATAGATGCCGAAGAGGAGAATGAGCGGCGTCAGCATGCGGGTGCCGGTCTGCAACAATTCACCAGACGGCAAAAGCCCCGAACCGCGCCCCTTGGTGGGTCCCGAGGTCTGGGCCAGCACCAGCGCGACGATGGCTGCGGTCAGGAACAGGACGGTGACCTCGCCGAGCGTATCGAGACCGCGATAGGTCACGATGATGGCAGCGACAACATTCTGTGCGCCTGTCTCGGGTGGGGTCAGTTCGGCATAATGGACGGCTGTCTGATTAAGCGCCGCATCGGGCACGTAATCGAGCGCAAGCCGCCCGAAGGCCAGACCGAGAATGGCGACGAAAACGAGTGTGACGAAGGCTCTAACCATTGCCGCCTTCCCGCCGGATGCGGCTCAGAACAAAGAAGAACAGAAACGTGGTCAGGCCCGAACCGATGGCCGCCTCAGTCATGGCCACATCCGGTGCAGCCAAAAGCACGAAGACAACCGACGCAAACAGGCTGACCAGCCCGGCCGCGATCACCGCGACGGCGGTGCTTTTGGTTGCCAGCGCCACGATCGCGGCGCCGAGCATGGCAAGACCCATCAGACCGGCAACATAGATCATGACTGGTCTCCCTTGTCTTCGGCCAGCCGGTCGGCGAGCGTTCCCAGTACGGGCGCGATGCCGGCGCGGTGTGCTGCGCGGGCCAGAACCTGGCTCGACAATGGATTGGTGAAGAGCACGAACAGGATGACCAGGATCAGCTTGGGCAACCAGCCCGGCATGATGATGCCAACGCCGAGCATGACCAGCAGGGTTCCGAGCGTCGTCGCCTTGGTACCAGCCTGAATGCGGTTGTAGATATCCGGCATGCGGAAAAGACCAAGCCCGCCGAGAAACAGGAATGCCGCGCCGGCCAGAACGACAAGGGCACCAATGAGTTCGAGAGGTCCGTCGGTCATTCGCCCTTCTCCAGATAGCGGGCGATCACGATGACCCCGAGAAATGATAGAAGCGCGTAGACCAGCGCAACATCGAGATAGACGACACGTCCCATCAACAAGGCGATGAGCACGATGGCGCTCATCGAGATGATGGTCAGTCCGTCGAACGCGACGACGCGATCGACGGCGTGTGGCGCCATCACGAAGCGCGCGAAGGCCAGTAGAAAGCCAAGGCCCGCAAGTATTGCCGCGATAATCAGGATCGCCTCAACCATACATCACCTTCAAATAGCGCTCGAAGCCCTCAACGATCTCGCGGGTCGCGGTTTCATTGTCAGTGCCTTCGGCAACAACCCAATGAACGTAAAGCCATTCATCCTTGATCTCGACGCTGAGCGTGCCCGGGGTCAGGGTGATCGAATTGGCCAGCAACAGGCGCGCCACCGGATGAGTGAGCTCGGTGCGGGCGCGAACGATGGCGGGCCTGATCGGCAGGGCGGGATCGAGCACGATCTTCGCCATCCTGAGATTGGCCCTAACCAACTCACTGAGGAAAAAGCCGACATATCCCAACGAGGCGCCGAAGGATTGCGGCAGTGCACGCAGGCCAGAAAAGGCCGACAGGCTGTTTTGCGAAATCAGGGTAATGAACAGGGCTGCAGCAACGCCCACGGCCACCACATCAAAGGCGATGGATCCGGACAATAGGATCCACGCCACTAACAGAGTGGCGAAGAGTTTCAGGCTATCACTGGCTTGGCTCATGCACCTGACCCAAAATGAACATCGTTACGTTTCCGCTCAGGCGGATCTGACAAATCCCCAATAAAGGCTGCCGGCCGGAACGAGTCGCTGGCATACTAGCCCGAAAAGAACGGCACTTGTCCATGGGGGATGGCGTATCTGCAATCTGTGCTGCTGCGGCATCAATCACTTCCTGCGACCAAGCGGTTTGACGCAGCGCAAGATGTGGAACATTTCTTCAAGGAATTTTCGGAAAGCTCATCAACATGCCGGGACGGCGATCGACGTGCTGGCCGCCTAAGGCATTTGCTCGAGTTCCTTTGCGACCAGTTCCTGCATTTGCCAGACGAGCGGATCGTGGATTCCCATCTCCTCAAGGTGCATCGCGGTATTGTGCACATAGTCGGCCATGGACCCATAAATCCCGACGGCCGGCGCAATCTGGCGGGCAATGTCCTCCACACTCTTCTCGGCCACGACGCGCCGGACCTGCGGGTTGCTGACAAAAGCGAGGGTCGAAATCGTGCCATTTTCAGTTTCGGCCCCGATCCATTGCGGCGGAATCGGCGGCTCCCGTTCGATGAGCGCCGCCAGACTTTCCTGCAATCCGGTTTCGTCCAGGCGGAAGGCAACCCCTTCGCAACTCCCGCCGGGTTCCAGTGACAGCATGATGCCGGGTTTGTCCGGATTGCCGCGATAGCGTGTGTCGGGCCCGAGGCAAAAAGACCGCTGCCAACCCTCGACGCGGGCGCGGCGCTGTTCGACATAGTCAAAATCGGGCTTCCACATCAGCGAGCCAAAGGCGAAAATCCAGAACGCACTTGGATCTGGCCGCGATTGCAGCACGTGCTGCAACGTTTGGGCCTGCACTTCGCTACTCTGCAGGTCCGCAATCTCGGCAATGGGTCCAGGATCGGGAATAGTCGCCGGAATCTTGCATACGAGTTCGCGTGTCAGGCGAAGTTTCCGGGCCATCGCAGTCTCCAAACCATTTGCCGCGTGAACCTGCACGCCGCGCACCCGCATGTCCATGGGAAACGGGCACGTCAAATTCTACGCCAATGCCTTCTGTTCTGTTTCATTACAGGATGAAAAAGATCCCGCATGACAAATCGCTTGACAGAATTTGGAACGTTCTAATAAGAGATTGGAACGTTCCTAAACCGACCTGGTTTGGCTGGTTTGGAGCTCGTCTGCACGAGATTTCTTTGCCCTGGGGAAAGCAATGAACAAAGTGGTGAGTGGGACCGAAGCGGTTTCCCACATCCCGAACGACGCAGTTGTGACGGTTTCATCGTCGTCTGCGCTCGGATGTCCGGATGTCGTTCTCGAAGCACTCGGCGCCCGTTTTGACGCGGACGGCGCGCCACGCAACCTGACCATGCTGCACCCGATCGCGGCCGGCGACATGTACGGCGTCAAGGGTATTGATCACATCGCCAAGGACGGTCTGATCTCGAAGGTTCTGGCCGGTTCCTACCCCTCCGGACCCTCCAGCCTCGAAATGCCGGAAATCTGGAAAATGGTCACCGAGGATCGCGTCGCGGCGTATAACGTGCCCTCGGGGATTCTTTACGACATGCATCGCGAAGCGGCGGCCAAACGCCCGGGCGTCTTGACGAAGATCGGGTTTGGCACCTTTGTCGATCCGATCCGCCAGGGTTGCGCGATGAACGGACGCGGCGCGGCCGAACCGATTGTCGCGCGCGTCGAATTCGCCGGGGAGACCTGGCTGCATTTCCCGAACATCTATCCGGATGTCTGCATCCTGCGCGCCACCACCGCCGACGAACGCGGCAACCTGACCTACGAACATGAAGGCGCCTATCTCGGTGGCCTCGAACAGGCTATCGCCACGCGCAACAATGGCGGGCTCATCATTGCACAGGTCGAAAGGGTGACGGCGGAAGGCAGTCTCAGACCGCATGATGTGCGGGTGCCGTCGCATCTCGTGGATTTCGTCGTTGTCGATCCGCATCAGAAACAGACCTGCGAGACGCCCTATGATCCGGCCATCTCTGGACAGATCATGCGCCCTTGGTCGAGCTTTCATCTAGCTGAACATGGAGTGGAAAAAGTCATCGCCCGGCGCGCCGCGCTCGAACTGAAATCCGGGATGACGGCCAATCTGGGATTTGGCATTTCAGCCATGGTGCCGCGCGTGCTGCTCGAAGAGGGGCACCCAGAGGCCGTGACCTGGGCCATCGAACAGGGCGCAGTCGGCGGCATGCCGCTGACGGGCTTTGCGTTTGGCTGCGCCTCGAACGCGGACGGGTTCGTGCCCTCGCCGCAGCAATTCATCTATTTCCAAGGCGGCGGTTTCGACATTGCCTTCCTTTCGTTCCTCGAGGTCGATGTGGAAGGCAACGTCAACGTCTCCAAGCTGGGCAAGAAGCCATATCTGACTGCCGGGTGCGGCGGCTTTGTCGATATCACTTCGCATGGCCGGAAGATCGTCTTCTCCGGCTGGTTCGAGGCGGGTGCCGACATGGAATTGAGCGAAACCGGCATCAGGGTACGCAAGCCAGGCAAGTTCACAAAAATGGTCGAGGCCGTCGAACACGTGACATTTTCCGGCCAGCGCGCACGAGAGCAGGGCCAGGATGTTCTTTACGTGACCGAGCGTTGTGCGATGCGGCTCGGGGACGAAGGATTGGTGGCAACCGAAATCATGCCCGGTATCGATCCGCAAAACGACATCGTTGCCGCCTCTGAGGGCCGGGTGACGATCGCTGAAAATGCAGTCAGAATGCCGTTGTCCCTGCTTTCCGAACAGCCGATGGGGTGGACGCCATGAGCCAGGTACATCTTGAGGTTTCCGGGAAGATCGCGGAACTGAAGCTCGACAATCCCGCCAAGCTCAATGCCCTGACCGTGGGCATGATGGATCAACTCGCGGCTCATCTCGACACTATCGAGCAAAGTGATGTTGCATGCGTGTTGCTGACGGCTGAGGGCGACCGCGCCTTTTGCACCGGTGCCGACATCAATGCCTGGGGCGACCTGTCCCCGGCCGCGTTCGCCCGGCGCTGGGTGCGAGATGGCCACCGGCTCTTCGACCGGCTGGCGCGGCTCGCCAAACCGACGATTGCGGTGCTGGGTGGCCATGCCTTCGGGGGTGGGCTGGAACTCGCATCGGCCTGCGACATTCGCGTGATGGCGCCAAAGGCCACTCTGGCGCTTCCTGAAGCTGGTGTTGGCATTGTGCCCGGCTGGTCGGGTACGCAGCGGCTGGCGCGGCTGTTGCCCGAGCCGGTGATCAAGGAAATGGCGCTGTTCGGCCGCCGCCTTTCCGCCGAGCGCGCCTTTGCACTGGGTTTTATCGCCGAAATATCCGACGACCCGCACGCAGCGGCATTGGCCATCGCCGAAAAGGTGGGAACCCTTTCGCAGCGCGCCACCGAAATCGCAAAGTTCATGATCCATGCCGGGGCTGGCGAGGATCAAGCGGCGATGATCGAGGCGCTGGGGAGCGCTGCCATCGCCGCTTCCGCCGACCGCGACGAAGGGGTCGCGGCCTTTCGCGAAAAACGCAAACCTGAATTTCCGGGGATCTGACCATGACCGATCTGACCGTTATCGCCGCGAGCAAGCAAGCCTTGCCCAAAGAGCCCTTCATTGGCCGTCACCTGATCGATGGCACATGGCGCGACAGCGTTTCGGGAGAGACTTACGACCGAATGTCGCCGGCGCATGGACTGCTGGTCAGCCGCTCCGCGCTGGGTGCCGAGGCCGACGCGGAAGCCGCGATCCGGGCCGCACGCAGGGCGTTCGATTCGGGTGTGTGGAGCCGCATTCCAGCCAAGGAGAGGGCGGCGGTTCTTCTCAGGGTGGCGGACCTCATCGAGCAGAATGTCGAGCGGATGTCGTTGCTTGAAACGCTGGAATCGGGAAAGCCGATCAGCCAATCGCGCAACGAGGTTTCTGGCGGGGCGGACCTTTGGCGCTATGCTGCGGCGCTGGCACGCACCGAACATGGCGACAGCCATAACACACTCGGCGAGGACATGCTGGGTGTGGTTCTCAAGGAACCGATCGGGGTCGTTTCGATCATCACCCCGTGGAATTTTCCGTTCTGGATTCTGTGCCAGAAACTGCCCTTTGCTCTGGCGGCCGGTTGCACGGCGGTGGTCAAACCCTCGGAGATGACGCCGTCCACGACCGTCATGCTTGGGGAATTGCTGATCGAGGCGGGACTGCCCGCCGGGGTGGTCAATATCGTCTTGGGTTATGGGCCCGATGTTGGTGCGCTGATGACAACGCACGAAGATGTCGACATGGTCACCTTCACCGGATCGACGCTGGTCGGCAAGGCGATTTCGGCGGCTGCATCGAGAACTCTCAAGAAGGTCGCGCTCGAACTTGGCGGCAAGAACCCGCAGGTCATTTTCCCGGATGCGGATATCGCCAGCGCCGCCGATGCGGTGACTTTCGGGGTCTATTTCAATACCGGACAATGCTGCAATTCTGGCAGCCGCATCATCGTTCACGAAGACATTGCCGATGAGATCATCGAGCGGGTCGTGGCGCTTTCAAAAAAGGTCGCGTTTGGCGATCCGCTCGACCCTGAGACGCAGGTCGGCGCCATCATCACCACCCAGCATCAGGGCAAGATCGACGATTATGTCCGGGCTGCCGTCGAGGCGGGGGCCGAGATTGCGCTTGGGGGCGGCCCTTTGATGGTCCCCGGACTCGACGGGCAATTTTATCAGCCAACGGTTCTGCGCGGGGTGACCCCCGAAATGGCGATCGCGCGGGAGGAGGTTTTCGGGCCGGTCCTCTCGGTTCTGACTTTCCGCACGCTCGATGAGGCCATCGCGCTGACCAATGATGCCACCTATGGCCTCTCCGCGGGCATCTGGAGCGAGAACGTCCATACCTGCCTTGAATTCTGCCGGCGGGCGCAGGCGGGAACGGTCTGGACCAATACCTGGATGGACGGGTTCCCTGAACTGACCTTTGGCGGGATGAAGCAATCCGGATCGGGCCGCGAAATCGGCAAATACGGCTTCGAGGAGTTTCTTGAAATCAAGACCCTGGCCATGCGCGTCGGACGCACACGCGGCAATTGGGTTCGGGACTGATCGCAAAGATGCGTAATCCGGATATTGTCATCATCGGCTCTGGAATGGGCGGCGCCAGCGTCGCGGCCGGGCTCAGCGGCTCGGGCGCCAAAGTGATGATTCTCGAGAAGGGCCATCAATTGCCGGATATTCCGGAAACGCGTGACGCGCGGGCGATCTTCCAGCGCGGTTTTTTCCGGCCCGACGTGATGTGGCGCGACAAGGACGGCGCTTTTTTCAATCCGGGCAATTACAACTATGTCGGGGGCAACACGAAGTTCTTCGGCGCGGTCCTTTTTCGCTATCGCAAGGAAGATTTCGCGGAACTCGAGTTTGCCGAGGGTGGCGTATCGCCGGCCTGGCCGTTTTCTTATGAAGAATTGGAGCCTTGGTACTCTCGGGCGGAACAGCTCTATCAGGCGCGGGGCAGCATTGGCGACGACGCGACGGAGCCCCGGCATTCACAACCCTACCCGCACCCGCCGGTCCCCGATGAGCCTGCCATCGCCAGGGTGCGCGAGCGCCTGAAATCAGCCGGCCTGCATCCGGCCAGTTTGCCGCTTGGTGTCGATATCGACCGCTGGTTGCAGCGTGCGCAAACACCGTTTGACGCCTTTCCCGATGCACGCACCGGCAAGATGGATGCGGAGACCTGCGGGCTGGCAGCGGCTCTGGCCGATCCTGACATCAGCCTTGAAACCGGCGCGGAGGTGATCCGGCTCGAGACCGGCGAGGCGAACCGGATTTCGGCAATCGTCTATCGGCAGAACGGCGAAGAAAAACGTCTGTCGCCGAAGATCGTCATCCTCTCCGCAGGCGCGGTGCATTCGGCGCTGATGCTGCTCAAGTCCGCCGACGGACGCAACCCCAATGGGCTTGCCAATTCGTCCGACCAGGTCGGGCGCAATTTCATGAACCACAACGCGACCTTTATGCTCGCAATCGATCCGTTCACGATCAACGACTCGATCTATCAAAAGACTCTGCACTTCAACGATTTCTATTTCGACGATGGTAATGGCGGCGGACCTCTGGGCCAGGTGCAATTGCTTGGAAAGGTCTCCGCCCCGATTCTCAAATCGCAGGTCAATTGGATGCCGGAATGGGCGCTTCAACAGGTCAGCAAGCGGTCGGTCGACTGGTATCTGGTCAGCGAAGACCTGCCTCGCCCTGAAAGCCGGGTCAGGTGGGACGGCGACACGATCGTTCTTGAATGGCGGCCATCGAACATGCAGGCGCATCACGGATTGGTGGCATTGACCAAGGAACGCATGCGCGCGGCGGGCTATCCGATCATTCTCACACAATTAGTCGATGGCAGGCTTCCCTCACATCAATGCGGCACGGTGCGCATGGGCAATGATCCGGCGAGCGCGCCCCTCGATCCATGGTGCCGCTCCTACGATCACCCGAACTTGTTCGTCATCGATGCGGCTTTTTTGCCGACCTCGGCGGCGGTCAATCCATCGCTGACCATTGCGGCGCAGGCATTGCGCGCGGCGGCACATATCCGCGACAAGGAGCTTGCGGCATGACGCAGAGCTATGACTTCATCATCGTTGGCGGCGGCTCGGCCGGTTCGGTTCTGGCCTCACGGTTGAGCGAGAACGCCAGCACAAGTGTGCTGCTGCTCGAGGCAGGTCCGCGCGATTGGCACCCGTTTTACAAGATGCCGGCCGGCTTTGCGAAAATGACCAAGGGCATCGGTTCGTGGGGCTGGTACACGGTGCCGCAAAGGCACATGAACGATATGGTCATCCGCTTCACCCAGGCCAAGGTGCTGGGCGGCGGTTCAACGATCAACGCCCAGATCTACACACGCGGCAATCCGCTCGACTACGACGAATGGCGGCAGATGGGCTGCACCGGCTGGGGCTATGACGATGTGCTACCCTATTTCCGCAAATCCGAAGACAATGACAGTTTCGACAACAAATATCATGGCAAGGGCGGTCCGCTCGGGGTCAGCCAGCCTGCCGCACCGCTGCCGATCTGCGAAGCCTATTTCGAGGCGGCAAACCAGATCGGCATTCCCCGCAATCACGACCTGACAGGCGAAACACAAGAAGGCGTTGGCTATTATCAGCTCACCCAGCGCGATGCGCGCCGGTCGTCGGCTTCGGTTGCCTTTCTCGCGCCGGTTCGCAACCGCCCCAATCTCACCGTGCGGACTGGTGAACAGGTGTCACGCGTGGTGGTCGAAAACGGCCGCGCAGTGGGCGTCGACATTGCGGGAGAGGGCATTGTGCGTGCCAATGCAGAGGTCATCGTCTCGTCGGGGGCTATCGGCACACCACGATTGTTGCAGCTTTCGGGCATCGGTCCTGCGGATCATTTGACAGATCTTGGGATTGACGTTGTCTTTGACCGGCCGGAAGTGGGTGCCAACTTGCAGGATCATCTCGACCTGTTCGTAATTGCAGAATGTACCGGCCCACACACCTATGACCGCTATGCAAAGCCGTTCTGGTCGGCCGTTGCAGGGCTGCAATATCTGTTCGAGCGCAAGGGGCCGGTTGCTTCGTCGCTGTTTGAAACCGGCGGATTCTGGTACGCTGAGGAGAGTGCACGTTCACCGGACATCCAGTTTCATCTCGGGCTTGGATCCGGCATCGAAGCCGGGGTCGCAGCGATGAAGCATGGCGGCGTCACACTGAATTCGGCCTATCTGCGGCCGCGCTCGCGCGGCACGGTGCGCCTTGCCTCCGCAGATCCCGCCGAGGCACCGCTGATCGATCCGAACTACTGGGCCGATCCGCATGACCGCGACATGGCGATCAAGGGCCTGAGGCTCGCGCGCGACATCATGCGCCAGGATGCGCTCAAACCCTATGTGAAGCAGGAAGTGTTGCCGGGTCCCGATGTTCAAACAGACGAGGACTATTTCAATTATGCCTGCGCCAATGCCAAGACCGATCACCACCCGGCCGGTACGTGCCGGATGGGCGCGGACGATAATGCGGTCGTCGATCTGGAACTGAGGTTCCGGGGCATTGATGGCCTTCGGATTGTCGATGCTTCGATCATGCCAACGCTGGTGTCGTCCAACACCAATGCCACCGCCATCATGATCGGTGAAAAGGGTGCCGACATGATCCGCGCGGCGCATGGAGTTTAAGATGATCCGGCATATTGTTCTCATCCGCTTCAAGCCCGAATTCAGTGACGCAGAAATCGAGGCGCTCTGGGACGAACTCAAAGCCATCGACGGCAAGGTTCCCGGCCTGATGGACATCAAGGCGGGACGCTCGGAAAGCCCCGAGAAAATCGAACGCGGCTACATGCACGGGTTCACCGCTGATTTTGCCAATTGGGATGCTCTGGCCGCCTATCAGGCACATCCGGATCACAAGGCGCTTGGCGCGAAACTCGTCTCCTCAGCGGCCGGGGGACTTGACGGCATTCTGGTCTTCGACCTGCCAACTGACGACCCCAGGGGACAGTGACATGCACGATGTTGTGCGCAGGCCAACCATCATCGACGTGGCCAAAAAGGCGGGTGTTTCGAAATCCACAGTGAGTCTCGTTCTGCAGAACAGCCCCCTGGTGCGCGCAGAAACCCGAAGCCACGTGCGCGAGGCGATGGCCGAGCTCGGCTACGTCTATAACCGCGCGGCGGCCAATCTTCGAAGCTCAAATGCGGGCCTGATCGGACTTGTGATCAACGATCTGCGCAATCCCTTCTTCACCCAGTTCGCGACCTCATTGCAGATGGCGCTTTCAGCCCGTGGCTATGCGGCGGTGATCGCCAACACGGATGAAGATCCAACGCTTCAGGCACAGGTGGTCGAAGCCATGATCGAACACGGTGTTTCCGCCGTGATCATTTCTTCGACCTATGGCGAGAATGGTGGGGCATTCGAGGCTCTCGGCCGGGCCGGAATTCCGGCCATGCAGGTTTTGCGCAAAACCAACGCACATGTCGAAACCTTCCCTTTCGCCGGGCCGGACTATCTCGAAGGTGGCCGGCTCGCCACGGCGCATCTGCTGGAACAGGGCGCAAAACACATCGCCTTTGTAGGTGGTTTGCAGGGGCGTGATGTCACGCGGGAACGGATGGAAGGCTATTTGTCCGTGCTCCAGGAAAGCGAGTTGGAACCGGTTGTTCTGACGGGACGCTCATCACGTTCATTCGGGCGGGAAATGGCCCGGCGGCTGGAAAAGGAGCACCCCGAGGTGGATGCCGTTCTGTGCTTCAACGATCAGGTCGCGCTCGGCCTTCTGTCGGGCTGCGCCGAGATTGGGCGGCGCGTGGGCAGGACGTTCAGAATTGTCGGTTTTGACGATATCGAGGAAGCTGCCGAATCCTGGCCCCCGCTGACCTCGGTGCGCTGCGATATTGCCGGGTTCGGACAGTCGATTGCTGGCACCGTTCTGGACTGGCTCGAGAATGACAAGATGCCTGCGCCGGAGACCCGCACGCCAGTAACCTTGATGGTGCGCGATTCGAGCAATCGGGACAGCTGACGGCACTCAGCTGCCGCGCAATCGGGAGGAGATGGTATGAGAGAAATCAGAGTCGCCGTGCTTGGAGCCTCGGGCTGGATGGGCAAGGTCCACACGATGGCGTTCGAGACTTTCCCGCATTTCTTCGGCACGTCGAACGGCACGGCACGCGTTGCCGCACTTGTCACCCGAAACCCGGAAGCGGCGAAGGAATTTGCCATCACAGTGCCAGGCGCAAAGGTTCGTGGTGACTGGCGGGACGCTGTCACCGATCCGGATATCGATCTGATCGATATTTGCCTGCCCGACAACATGCATTACGAAGTTGCCAAGGCGGCTCTTCTGGCCGGCAAGCATGTGCTTTGCGAAAAACCGTTGGCCGATAGCGCTGCCGAGGCGCGCGAACTGGCGGACATTGCCCGCGAGAAGGGCGTCATCACCCGGGTCGGACATGCCTTCCCGCGCAATCCCGTGCACGATCTTGCCAAGGATATCATCGAGGCCGGCGAGATCGGCGAAATCACCATGTTCCGCGGCTGCCAGCATGTCGACGTTTTTGCCGACCCGGCGGCCCCCTTCATGTGGCGCGCCGATGGCAATCTGGCGCCCACGGGCATTGTCGGGGACACCGGCTCGCATGTGTTCAGCTTCATGGAATATCTGGTCGGCCGTGTCGGCTCGTTGATCGCCGAGAATTCGGTCTTTACCAAAACCCGGCTGACAGAAGATGGCGGCCAGGCGGAGGTGACCAATCCCGATGCCACCAACGTCATTTGCCGTTTTGAAAACGGAGCCACGGGCCTGGTCGATTTCAGCCGCGTCGCGACCGGCCGGAAGTTCATGCAGACCTATGAAATTTACGGCACGAAGGGCTCCATCGCCTTCAATTATGACGAGATCAACCGGCTGCGGTTCTACACAAACGCCGACCCCGAAGGACGGCGCGGCTTCCGCGAAATGGATGTCGGACCGGAATATGCCAATTACAAGGCCTTCCTGCCGCTGCCCAATTTCGCGCTTGGCTACAATGAAACCAAGATTATCGAGGCGATGGAAGTCGTGCGCTCGATCGTGACCGGAACGCCGATGTGGCCGACCTTCGAATCTGGTCATCACATCACCCAGATCGTTGATGCGTGCATGGAGAGCTCGCGCCTCAAACGCTGGGTCGAGATTGAACCTTCCTGATCGATCGCGGGATAAAACTCATCAGCACGCCATGACCCAAGCTATATCGCAGGACATTCTCGATGAGCTCACCGACGTCGCGATGCCGCGGCTGCCGGCGGAACATGCACCGGTCGAGCACGTCGAGGTTTCCGGGCTGACAATCCCGATCTATCGGGCCGGATGTATTGTGGTGGGCAGTGGCGCTGCCGGCCTCAGAGCAGCAGTCGAACTGAAGCGGCGCGGCGGCGACGTGGCCATTGTCACGCAGAGCGCCTGGGGCGGAACTTCGGCCTGTTCGGGTTCGGACAAGCAGACTTTTCACACGGCCAACACGTCGGATCAGGGCGACAATTTCAGGTCCATGGCCCGCGCCATTCGTGCCGGCGGCGCGATGGACGAAGACATCGCCTATGTCGAAGCGGTCGGCTCACCGCGCATGATGGCAAGCCTGCAATATCTGGGACTTCCTCTTCCACAGGACCGGTTCGGCGGCACGCTGCGCTATCAGACTGATCACGACGAGGTTGGGCGTGCGACAAGCTGTGGACCACGCACTTCGCGGCTGATGGTCAAGGTTCTGGCGGAAGAAGCGATCCGGCTTGGCGTGCCGCTTTTCAACCAGAGCGTGGCCGTACGCATTCTGACCGAAGGGAAAGGCGACAATTGCCGCGCGGTCGGGGTGCTGAGTATGCGCGGGAAGGATCGCTCGGAGACCAATCCGCTCGGACTTGCTGTGTTTCAATGTTCAGCACTGGTGCTCGCCGCCGGCGGGCCGGGCGAACTCTATCGCGACAGCGTTTATCCCAAGGGCTGCTTCGGGTCTCTCGGACTTGCTGCCGAAGCGGGGATCGATCTGGTCAACCTCACCGAGAGCCAATTCGGCATCGGCACGCGGCGTGAGGGTTTTCCATGGAACCTTTCGGGCACCTATGTGCAGGCAATTCCGCACATCTTTTCGCTCGACGATCATGGCGACGAGCACCATTTCCTTGGCGACTATTTCCGGACGACGCAGGATCTGGCGTCAAATATCTTCCGCAAGGGCTATCAGTGGCCGTTCCACGCAACACGCATGCTCGATTTCGGATCGAGCCTTGTCGATCTCGCCATCTGGCGTGAGACCCAGACCGGGCGGCGCGTGTTCATGGATTTCAATCGCAATCCTTTGCCGGTTCGGGGCGATCTGCCGTTCAGCCTTGAGCGGCTGGATGAGGATGTGCGGGCCTATCTCGGCACTGCCGGCGCAACGCAGCAATTGCCCATCGCGCGGCTGACGCACATGAACCCGCTCGCAATCGAGCTTTATCGCCGCTACAAAATCGACATCGCAAAAGAACCGCTCGAATTCGCGGTCAACAACCAGCACATGAACGGCGGCATCGCCGTCGACCTGTGGGGGCGAAGCAGTCTTTCCGGCTGCTACGCGGTGGGTGAGGCAGCGGGCACGCACGGTGTCACCCGTCCCGGCGGTGCGGCGCTCAATGCGGGCCAGGTCTTCGGTACGCGGGTGGCCGAACATATCGCGGCGCGGGAACGGTCTTCGGGCGAGGCCAGAACATTGCCGCTCAAGTCCCTCGGCACGGCAATTGGCCCTCTCCTGAAGCGGCTGCAGCCCAAGAGCGGACTGACTGTCCGATCGGTTAGCGCAGAGGTTCAAGCCAGAATGAGCGATGCCGCCGGACCGATTTGCGACAGAGCCAACATTGAGCGGGCCCTTGCCGAGGCCGGAGCACTCAATGCCAGAATCAACAAGCAGGGTCTGGCTTTCAGCCGGCCCGCCGAGGCCGTGAAAGCGCTGCAATGGCAACAGATGGCCCTCGCCTCCGAAGCGGTTCTGGCCGCTCTTGCCCATTATGTCGGCGAAGGTGGCGGCAGCCGCGGCGCGCGGGCCATTCGCGATCCTGCGGGCAAATATGTGCCGGAGGGTCCAAACGGGCCGATCGAAGAATTTCGCTTTCGCGGAGAGGTCGCGGCCCATCGCGATGCGCAGATCACCGTCCGCTACGACGGCAACAAATTCGAGGTCTTCACCCGGCCGATCCGAGGATTCGACGAAAACGCCAGATCGTTTTTCGAACGCGATTGGCCCGACTGGCTTACCGGACGCACCTTCGAGCACTGATCACCGGTTGCGCCAACCTCGGTTGTCAGCGCGCTGGCGGGTGTTCGTGCGGCCTGTTCAGTTCCAGGTCCGGCGACAACCGCACCCCAAAACCCGGCCGGTCCGGGAGCTTGAGTTTGCCGTTGACCGGCACCGGTTCGTCCAGCAGCATCGGAGAGAACATCGGCACCACCTTGTCGGCCTTCGGCGCCATCATCAGAAACTCGGCGAAGGGGCTGTTGTGACGCGTGATGACGAAATGGTAGCTGTAAACGCTCGACCCGTGCGGGATAACCAGCTTCTGATGGGCATCGGCAAGCGCCGAAATCTTCAGTAATTCCGTCAGGCCGCCGCACCAGCCCACGTCGGGCTGAAGAATGTCACAACATTCCATTTCGAGCAGCATACGGAAGCCCCAGCGGGTGGCCTCATGTTCGCCGGTCGAAATCATCATCCCCTTGGGCGCGTTCTGGCGTAGGTCCCGGTAGCCCCAGTAATCGTCGGGCGGCAGGGCCTCCTCGAGCCATTTCAGGCCAAATTCGTGCGCTCTCTGCGCCAGCTTGGTGGCATAATTGACGTCCAGACTCATCCAGCAATCGAACATCAGCCAGAAATCGTCGCCGACGCGATTGCGCATCTTTTCAAGATGATCGAGGCTGCGCTGCATGCCTTCCGCGCCATCGGACGGACTGTTTTGCAATGGCATCTTGCCGCCGATGAAACCCATGTCCTTGGCAAGATCCGGACGGGCGCCTGTGGCATAGAATTGCTGCTCGTCGCGCACCGCGCCACCGATCATGGCGTAGACCGGCTCCTGACGCAGATTGCCCAGAAGGTCCCAGAGGGCCAGATCAACGCCGGAAATCGCATTCAGGACCACGCCGCGCCGTCCGTAAAAGAGCGTTGCGTTGAACATCTGGTCCCAGATGCGCTCGACATCCGCCGGGTTCGCCCCTTCCACAAAGCGCGACAGGTGTTTTTCGACGATGAAGGCGCCGATTTCCCCACCCGTGGTAACGGCGAAACCGGTGGTGCCGTCTTCGGCCTCGACTTCCACAAGCAGGGTGCCAAGAACATTCAGACCGAAGCTTTGCCGGCTTTGGGCATATTCGGGATATTTCGACATGGGCGTTGCGATGCGCTCGTCGATCCAGTGATCGGCACCCTGATCGTGGTAGTCTGCACCGCCGCCCCGAATTGTGAATGCCCGAATGTGCTTGATCTTGGGGAACATGTCCTGCCTCGTTTGAAACTGGTCCGCGCCGGGCAATCGCCGAACGGCGGGTCTCCAGAAATCGGTTTTCTAGTAAGTCGCCCGCCCGCCGGAGAGATCAAAGGTCGCGGCGGTGGTGAAGGAATTTTCCTCGGTCGCCAGCCAGCAGATCATCGACGCTGCTTCGGACAGTTCGAGCATGCGGCCGCGCGGAATCTTTGAGACGATCATTTCGAGAAATGCAGGGTCCTGACTGAGCGCGAGGGTCGTTTTTGCGACTGCCGGCGTGACCGCATTCACAGCGATGTCGTAGGCTGCCAATTCCTTGCCGAGCGACTTGGTGAGCGCCAGAACGGCGGCCTTCATGGACGAATAGGCCGGCGCCTTGGGATTGCCTTCCTTGCCAGCGACCGAGCTGACGTTGACGATGCGCCCGTAATTCTTCTCGATCATGTGCGGCACGACCTCGCGACAGACCATGAAGGTGCCGATCAGACCAATGTGAACGACGTCGGAAAAGGCCTGAACCGGATATTCCCAGGTCGGGGCATTGGGTCCGACAATCGCGGCATTGTTGATCAGGATATCAATCTTGCCGAACTTTTCCAGAGTTGCAGCGACACCGGATGCGATCGATTCCTGATCGCCGATATTGGTGTTGAGCGCGAGCAATCGATCTTCTCCGACGCCGAGCGATGCGTGCAGCTGGTCGAGCAGTTTTTGATCTATGTCCCAGATGCACACATTGGCGCCACCGGAAAGAAGGCGCTGGGCAACCGTGTAGCCGATGCCCTGGCCACCGCCGGTGACGATGGCGGTGCGGTTCGAAAAATCATAGGTGTTCATGTGGATGGGTCCAGCATTTGAGAAAAACGGGTGCCGGGAATGCCGGCACCCGCAGGTTTGGTCTCAACCTAGAAGTTGAACTCGTCAATATTGCTGGCGTTGAACGTCGTCAGCGCAGACTGGGTATTGATCGAGTGACCCTCGTTGATGGTGATGGTGCCGAGGTTGGGAACCTCGAAGGTCGAACCCACGTCGGTGGTTGCATTGCCGTTTTTCAGGTCGACGGCGAAGTGGGCTGCCAGCCAGCCTTCATTGTAAGGCGACCACAGCTGGAAGGCTTCGACGGTGCCGTCCTTGACGAAGTCACGCATTTCGCTCGGCAGACCAAGACCGGTCACCTTGACCTGGTCGGCAATGCCGCGGCTCTGCACGACCTGGGCGGCCGCTGCGATACCCACGGTGGTTGGGGCAATAACGCCCTTCAGGTCAGGATAGTTGGCCAGAAGTGCTTCCATTTCGGTGGTCGATTTTTCCGGCTGATCGTCGCC
Source organism: Hyphomicrobiaceae bacterium (assembly GCA_020638065.1). Classification (GTDB taxonomy): domain Bacteria; phylum Pseudomonadota; class Alphaproteobacteria; order Rhizobiales; family Devosiaceae; genus JACKJF01. The sequence goes on from JACKJG010000002.1 coordinate 241,093, forward strand.
GTAAACGGTCGCCACAAGGCTCATGTTCGCATATTTCGAATCGTTGGCGAGCGTTTCGTTCATGCCTTCGATCCAGAAATTCTGGTCCGGAGCCTCGGTGGTGGCCGAAAGGATGGCGATTTCGCCTTGATAGCCGATCAGCGAACCGACCATTTCGACCTGATCCGCACCAACTTTGGTGAAGTCGGTCGGCAGGATGGTTGCATCGCGATGCTCTTCGTTGCCGGTGATGTCGCCATTCACCGTCAGAATGATGATGCCTTTTTCACGGGCGCTGTCGAAGACCTGATTAAGCGCATCCGGGCTGTTCGGCGAAATGGCGATCACGTCCACGCCACGCTGAATCTGCGCTTCGATGAAGGGGATCTGCGACGTCGCTTCAGCGGTTGCGGGAGCCACGAATTCGAAATTGCAGGCGATGACCTGGCATGCATCGACAAATCCCTGGGTCAGGGAGTCGAAATATGGATTGCCGGTGTTCTTGCCCACGAAAACGATTTCCGTCTTGTCCTGGGCATAGGCGGCACCACCGGTCAGCATGAGTGCAGCGGTGATTGCGAGTAGAGAAGATTTTAGCACTGGTGTTTCCTCCGTTTGGTGATCCGGATCTGCTCCGGTTGATGCCCGCTACCTCTGGGTGCGGGAATAGATGAAATTGGTTGCGATGATGGCGACAACGAGCAGAACGCCGAGCACGGTCAGCTGGATCGCCGGCAGAAGATTGGCCACGGTCATGCCCGTGGACACGATGACGAGAAGCCATGCGGCAAGGAAGGTGCCCAGGATCGTGCCCCGGCCGCCGAAAATGTAGGTTCCCCCCAGCATGGCCATCAGGACCATCTGCAATTCGCCACCAAGGGCAATGTCGTAGCGAACCGAGCCAAGACGCGAAGCCGTCATCAGGCCACCGACCGCACTCACAAGCCCGAGGGTGAGAAACAGCCCAACCTTGATCTGGTTGCTCTTGATGCCGGCATGTTTTGCAGCAATCGGATTGGTGCCGATCTGGTAGATCTGGCGCCCGATCGTGGTGGTTCCCAGAACAATTGCCAGAACGATGGCGACCAGCACGAAGATGATGACCGGGAGAGGAATATCGGCAATCAGAACGTTGTTCACGCCGATGAACCAATCCGGCACGCGGATGGACCGGTCTCCAGCGATGACCTGCGCGAGACCACGATAGAAAATCAGCGTGCCGATGGTCACAATGATCGAGGGTAATTGAAAGCGGATGACCATGAGTGCGTTCAGCGCGCCCATGGCGAGCCCCGCGAGAAGCCCCGCGGCAATGGCTATGGGCATCGGCACCCCGGCGGCCTGGACATAGGCGAAAATCGCCGCAGACAGGGCCATGTTGGCGGCGGCGGAGAGGTCGATTTCGCCAGAGATGATGACCATGGTCAGGACCAGCGCCGCGATGGACAGCTCGGCCGTCAGGGTGAAGCTGCGCAGGATGTAGTTGACGTCCAGGAAGAATGGCGAGAGCAGGCTGCCGACATAGATGCCGATGACGAGCAGAATGAAGGTCATGAGCTCGGGACGAACGAGCATGACATGCCACGCCGGCCGGGCCTTGACGATTTCGCGCGCTTGCATCGAGGTTGTGGTGCTCTCGGTCATGTTCGTTTCCGTCCCAGAGAAAGCGGTGCAATGCCGCGCGACCGGACGGAGCGGTCGATCAGGAGGGCGATCAGAATAACGGCTCCGAAGATGGCGTTCTGCGAGGTACCCGGGATGCCAAGAAATGGGAGAGCCGCGCCGACGCAGCCGAGAAGCAGGACGCCGAGAATGGTACCGAGAACGGTTCCAACGCCGCCATTGATCGACACGCCACCAATAACGACTGCGGCGATGACCTGAAACTCGAAGCCATAGCCCGTGTTGGATGGATTCACGAAGCCCCAGCGGCTGGCATACATGATGCCGGCGAGTCCGGCGAGCGCACCGGACAGTGCAAAGACGAGAATGGTCACGCGGTTGGTGCTGATGCCGCGCAGGGGCGCCGCCTCGGGGTTTGAACCCAGAGCATAGATCTGCCGGCCGACCCTCGTGTGCATGACAAACCAATAGGTGAGCAGCGCCACGCCGAACGCCATGAAGATGATCCAGGGAATCCCGAAGATCGGCGATGTCTGCGACATGGCCTTGAGCGCCGAGGGGATGTATTGCCGGTCGACCTGTCTCGCATCGGAGATGATGAAGGTCAGACCGCGATAAAGATTAAGCGTGCCCAGTGTCACGATGATCGAGGGAAGCCGGAACGCCGTAATCAGAACACCGTTGAAGAGACCGAGGAGCGTGCCGGTTCCAATGGCGACGGCGAAGCCGAGAGGCCACCAGATTTCAGGCATGTCGCGAAACATCATGCCCGTGACCATCGCGGCAAATCCGAGGGTCGAACCGATAGACAGGTCCACATGCCGGGCGATGAGGACCATCATCTGGCCCATCGCGGCAATCATGACCAACGGCACCAGCAACAGGATGATGCGCAGGCCATTGAGCGTCAGGAAGTTGGGCTTGACGACGCCGACCGCGAGACAAAAAAGCACGATCATCACGGCAATGCCTGCTTCCCGGCGGAGCAATATGGCGCGCAACTGGTTCATGCGGCGGCTCCGGTGCGCGGCACGGCCGCCTGCATGACGTTTTCCTGGGTTGCTTCGGCCCGCGGGATTTCCGCGGTCAGCCGGCCTTCAGACATAACCAGAATGCGATCGCACAGGGTCAGGAGTTCAGGCAGTTCAGAGGAGATCAGCAAAATGGCGCGCCCGTCCTCTGCCAATTGCCCGATCATTTCGTAGAATTCGGCCTTCACGCCGATGTCGATGCCGCGGGTCGGCTCATCGAGGATCAGGATTTCGGGGTCGGTGTGCAACCAGCGGGCAAGAATGGCCTTTTGCTGATTGCCGCCGGACAATTCGCCAATCGGTTGCGACAGCGAGGCCAGACGGATCGACAGGTCCTTGACCGATTTGCTGGCCAGATCGCGCTCATGGGCGCGCTGAATGAAACCGCCAGGTGCGATCTTGCCCGGTATGGCGGCGGTGATGTTCTGTTCCACAGACAGAGTGGAGAAGATGCCGGCAACGGCCCGGTCCTCGGGCACAAAGGCCAGACCGAGGGCAATCGCATCGGACGGGTCGTGGATGGTCACCGGTTTGCCGTCAATCGCGATTGTGCCGGACTGGGCCGGAGCAACTCCGAAAAGCGCGCGGGCAACATCGGTGCGGCCTGCGCCCACCAACCCGCCGAGACCAACGATCTCGCCACGGCGAACCAGGAAACTGATATCCTCGAATTTGCCCGGCAGGCCGAGGCCCTTCACGTCAAGCGCAGCCTCGCCGATCTCGGCGCGATGCTTGTGCATGTATTTTTGCACCGGCCGGCCGATCATCAGGCGGATAATATCGTCATCGGTCAGGTCATCGATCTTTTCGGTCGCGACCTTGTTGCCGTCCCGGAAAATCGTCACCCGGTCGCAGATCTGGCGCACCTCTTCGAGACGGTGCGAAATGAAGACAATCGTGCGGCCCTCTTCGCGCAGCCGGCGGGCAATGTCGAACAGGGTTTCGACCTCGCGCGGGGTCAACGGCGCGGTCGGCTCGTCCATGATGATGAGCCGGGCGTCGGAGGCCAACGCCCGGGCGATTTCGACCATTTGCTGGTCGGCAATCGACAGACCGCGCATTGGCGCGGCGATATCGATCGACACACCCAGCATATCCATCAGCGCGCGGGCTTCCTGCATGATCTCGGCCCAGGGAACCCTGCTCAGCCAATTGCCGCTCTTGCGCCCGAGAACAAGGTTTTCGGCAACCGACAGGTCGGGGAAGGAAATCGGTTCCTGGTGGATCAGGACGATACCGAGGTTCTGGGCAACCAGCGGGCTCCTGATCTCGAGCGTTTCGCCCCTGAGGGCAAGAGTCCCACGCGTCGGCTGGTGCACGCCCGCCACGATTTTGGCGAAGGTCGATTTTCCGGCGCCATTCTCGCCAAGCAGGGCATGAATTTCGCCCGGCATCAGGTCGAGATCGACATCGCTGAGCACTTCGACACCAGCGAATTGCTTGGATATCCCGCGCGCTGTGAGCAATGGCGTCTGGTTGTCCATTGACGGTCAGTCCTGATCCGGCGTTGGCGCGTCGGCGACGATCAGGCCCTCGGACTTGAGGTCCGACCAGAAGGATGCCGGAATGGCAGCCTGCAGCGAAGCCACATTCTGATTGATTTCTTCGGGGCGGGTGGCGCCGGGAATGATCGAGACGACGGCGGGATGGGCCAGCGGGAATTGCAGGGCTGCGGATTGCAGCGAGACATTGTGCGCCTCGCAGACCGCCTCGATGCCGCGCACCTTTGCCTGCACGGCTTCGGGCGCAGCGGCATACCCGTACTTGCTGTCGCTTTTCGATCCGGTCGCGAGAATGCCCGAAGCGAACGGCGCGCCAATGATGACGCTCGTGTTCTTTTTCAGACAGTCCGCCATGCCGCCGTGAAGGCTGTCCTGATCGATCAGTGTGTAAGGCATGGCCACCAGCGCGAAATCGAGATCGACCTGCGGCGCCACCGTTTCAAGAGCCTCGGTGGTGTTGATGCCCATGCCGTAGGCTTTGATGTCGCCCGACGCCTTGAGCTCTTCGAGCGCTTTCATGCCCGTCGCAACCAGATCCTTCTGACGGGCGACAAAGTCATCAGGTGCATGGTAGGCGGAGTCTAGATCGTGAATGACGAGGGCATCGACCGTGTCGAGCGCAAGGCGCTGCAAAGCCTGCTCGTACGAGCGCATGATGCCGTCATAGGAATAATCGAACCTGACCTCGAAATTGAGGCCGCCGACCCATGGCGCACGATCGAACGTTGCCGGGTTCTGGGGCCGGTGCAACGTGCGGCCCACCTTGGTGGTGATCTGAAAGGACTCACGAGCGAGGGTGCGCAGAAAGCCCCCAAGACGATGCTCGGACAGGCCGCGCCCGTACCAGGCTGCGGTGTCGTAGTAACGCACGCCCGCGTCCCACGCCGCTTGCAGGGTTGCGCGAGATTCCTCTTCGGCCACCTTGGCGTAGAGTTCGCCGATATGCGCTGAACCGAAGCCGAAAATCGGCAGATCAAGGCTGGTTTTTCCGACGGTGCGGCGGTCTGAAATGGCCAGAGTCAAACCCGATCCCTCCCATAGTTTAGACGCGATCGCTTCTCTGGCGGTCGGCGCTTCCGGGCAACTTGTCAGACAAAAATTAGTTTGACAAGTCCAAATTTGGACGCCAAACCATGTTGAGGATTTGGACAACGCGGCGGCAAGATCGCGATCCATGAGGGAGTGGAAAACGGGCCCGCGATTTGAAGCGTTGCCGGGTTTCGTGAGCTGGGCTGCCCGCGCCATGCCGGTTAACAGCTACCGCTTTGCCGGACTTCCTCGTTGTACTAGAAGCCGTATGGCGGCGCGCCCGCCAACGGCCAGCCAAACTATCGAGGGGGATACGGATGCCAGACTTTCCCATTATCGACACCCATTTGCACATCTGGGATTTCGATCGGCTGGACTATTCGGCGTTCAAGGGCCATCCCCTGTTCGGCAAGTCCTATCAGATCGAGGATTATCAGCGCGATTGCGGTGACCTTGAAATCGAAGCCATGGTGTTCCTCGAATGCTATGCCGACTTCACGCCAACCGGCGGCCAATACATCGAAGAGATCGAATTCGTCGAAGACAGCGCCAAACGCGATCCACGCATCAGGGGGATCGTGCCCATGGCACCCCTCGAATGGGGTCAAAGGGTCGAACCCATGCTGGCGGAAATGAAAGAAAAGCATCCGAGCGTCAAAGGCATCCGCCGCATCGTCGAATTCGATGACGATCCGCGCGCTCTGACATTGAGCGATAATTTCATCGAGGGTGTGAACCTGCTCGGCAGGTTCGGATTTCACTTCGAGATCAACGTCAATCACACGCAGATGGACATCGTCCGGGAGTTCGTGAAACACATTCCCGAAGTTCCGATGATCCTCGACCATTGCGGCAAGCCCGGCATCGAAGAAGGTGCCATCGATCAATATCGCGACGATGTACGCGAACTGGCGCAATGCCCCAATCTCTGGATCAAACTGTCCGATCTGCCTGTGGAAGCGGATCACCAGAACTGGACCGAGGCGGACCTTAGGCCTTACATCGATGCCACGTTCGAGACCTTCGGATTCGACCGGACGATCTATGCGGGCGACTACCCGATCTGCCTGCAGGCCACGACCCTGCCGCGCTGGGTTGAGGTTCTGGATAATGCGCTGTCGGGTGCGTCGCAAACCGAGTTGAAGAAATTCTACCGCGACAACGCAAACAGCTTCTATCGGCTCGGATTATAGGAATTTGGTGCGGGATATGAGCGACGCTGCAAATCGCAACAGGGACGACAAGACACGTCCCGACGTCGGGTCCGACGGATTTGCAGCACTGCTGGAAGCCGAGCGGAAACCCGCAAGCACCGAGAACTTTGCGACCGAAGCGCTCGACCGGCAATCGATCTCGGAGCAGGTTGCCAACCGCATTCTGGCCATGATCAAGTCCGGGAACCTCAAATCCGGCGATCGGCTGCCGACCGAGCAGCAGATGTGCATTGCCTTCGGTATCAGCCGCCCGCCGCTGCGCGAGGCGCTCAAAGCACTCACGCTGATGGGTGTTCTCGAAAGCCGGCAGGGTGGCCGCTACACGGTGACGGATCTCTCGCCGAGCCGGCTGATTGCACCGTTCAACGTGATGCTCTCGGTCACCGAATATGACGTGCATGAGCATTTCGAGGCGCGGACGGTTGTCGATCTTGAACTGGTGCGGCTATGCGCCGAACGGGCCAGCCCGGAATTGCGCCGCCGCATTCTGGAACTGGCTCGCGACGGGCGCGCCTTTCACCATGATCCGGTCGCGTTCCGGTTGCTCGATATCGAATATCATCAGGCCATTTATAGCGGCGCGGGCAATCAATTGCTGATGCTGCTGGCCCAGGGGCTCTACGACGTCGCACTCGATGTGCGCCGCGTCGCCAGCACGGAGCCAGGCAATATCGAAATCTCGGTCCGGCAACATTGCGACGTGGCCGAAGCGATCATGAACAAGGATGCGATTGGCGCTGTGAAGGCCTATCGCGAGCATCTGGAACATGTCCGCGACACGACCATTCAGACCATGCCCATGGTCAGCAAATAGGAGTTTGAGATGCCCGAACGCATTGCATTTCGCATGAACCTGTTCCCCGGATTTGCCGCCGAGTATGAAAAGCGCCACGACGAAATCTTCCCCGAACTGGCTCAGGCGCTCAAGGATGCCGGGGTTTCCGACTACACGATCTGGCACGATCCGGAGAGCAATCACCTGTTTGGCATCCTGACCCGAACCGACGATCACACGATGGACGACTTGCCGGACACCGAGATCATGAAGCGCTGGTGGGCGCACATGGCCGATGTCATGGAGACGGATGCACACAACGTCCCCACCCAGATTCCGCTCAAGCGGGTCTTTTATCTGCCGTAGGCCCGCCCGAAGGATTGCAGGTGGGGCTGGGTCGGGCGATCAGTCACCTGACGGGCGGGACCGTTCGTTCAGCCATTTGGCAAACCGCTCCTCGGTTTCCCTTCGGGTCGGCGGATAGAGCCCGATGATCGAGTGGCCGGCCTCGACGCTTTCGAGAACAAACGTCTCGAAGTCCTCCATGCCCGCACATTCCGTGGCGATCTCGTCAGCGAGGTGCGCCGGGATGACGATCACACCGTCACCATCGCCGACGATGACGTCTCCGGGGAAAACCGGCGCACCGCCACAGCCAATCGGAACGTTGATATCGAGCGCTTCATGCAGCGTGAGATTTGTCGGCGCCGATGGACGGGCATGATAGGCCGGCATGTCGAGCGCACCAATTCCCTCGGCATCGCGAAATCCGCCATCGGTCACGACGCCCGCAGCGCCTCTGACCTGCAGCCGGGTGATCAATATCGATCCGGCAGAGGCGGCACGCGCATCCTGGCGGCTGTCCATCACCAGAACATGTCCCGCCGGGCATTGCTCGATCGCCTGACGTTGAGGGTGGTCCTCATTGCGGAACACAGTGATTTGGTTGCGGTCCTCGCGGGCCGGTATGTAGCGCAGGGTGAAAGCCTGCCCGACCATGTTCTGCGGCTTGCGCGAGACGGGTACGACGCCCTGAATGAACTGATTGCGCAACCCGCGCTTGAACAGAGCCGTCGCGATAGATGCGGTCGAAATCCGCATCAATTTGGTCCTGGTTTCCTCGCCGAGCTCATAATGGGTCATGATTGCCTCTAGTAGATGTCGGGTTCGGAAACCGGCGCGCCAAACCCCGTTTCAAGAAAGTCGAAATCGCAGCCCTTGTCGGCTTGCATGACGTGTTGCGAGAACATCCATCCATAGCCGCGTTCAAAGCGCATTTCCGGAGGTGTCCAGGCCGCTCTGCGCGCGGCCAGTTCTTCGTCGCCGACCAGCATGTCAAGGCGGCGCGCTGGAATATCCAGCCGCACAATGTCTCCGTTCCGCAGCAGGGCAAGCGGACCGCCTATGTAGGATTCCGGACTGATATGCAGGACGCAGGCGCCATACGAAGTTCCCGACATGCGCGCGTCGGACAGACGAACCATGTCGCGGTGTCCCCTTTTCAGCAGCGCCTTGGGCATCGGGATCATGCCCCATTCGGGCATACCCGGTCCGCCCTGCGGACCCGCGTTGCGCAAAACCAGAACCGTGTCCGGGGTGATGTCCCAATTCTCATCGTCGATTCTGGCCTTGAGGTCGGGGTAGGAATCGAAGACGCAGGCCGGACCCTCGTGAACGAAGAATCGCTCGTCGCAGGCCGCCGGTTTGATGATGGCCCCGTCCGGCGCCAGATTGCCCTTCAGTACCGCCAGAGACCCTTGGGCGTAAACGGGATTATCGAGGGGCCGGATAATGTCGTCGTCGCAGGTTTCGGCAGATTCAATGTTTTCTCCCAGAGTCTTGCCGTTGACGGTGAGGCAGTCACGATTGAGCCGGTCTCCGAGACGGTTCAACAGGGCCGGAAGCCCGCCGGCATAGAAAAAATCCTCCATCAGGTAGGTTTTGCCGATGGGGCGGATATTGGCGATGATCGGCGTGACGCGGCTTTTCGCATCCAGATCATCCAACCCGAAATCGACACCGGCGCGGCGCGCCATGGCGATGATGTGGACCACCGCATTGGTTGAGCAGCCGGTCGCCATGGCCACCGTGTTGGCGTTATCGAATGCCCCGGCGGTCAGAATCCGGTCCGGCGTCAGATCTTCCCAGATCATGTCGACGATGCGCCGCCCGCACGCGGCGGACATGCGGATGTGGTTGGCGTCGGCGGCCGGAATTGACGATGCCCCAGGCAGGCACAGCCCGAGCGCTTCGGCGATGGCTGTCATCGTTGAAGCCGTTCCCATGGTCATGCAGTGGCCATAGGACCGGGCGATGCCCTTTTCCATTTCCTGCCATTGATCTTCGGGCAGGTTTCCGACGCGCCGTTCGTCCCAGTATTTCCAGGCATCGGACCCCGAGCCGAGTTTCCGGCCGCGCCAATTGCCGCGCAGCATGGGACCGGCGGGCAGGTAGATCATTGGAAGACCGGCGGAAATGGCACCCATGACAAGCCCCGGCGTGGTCTTGTCGCAGCCACCCATGAGCACAGCCCCGTCGACCGGGTGCGAGCGCAAAAGCTCTTCGGTCTCCATGGCCAGCATGTTGCGGTAGAGCATGGTGGTCGGTTTGACAGCGCTTTCGCTCAAAGAGAGAGCTGGAAGCTCGACCGGAAAGCCGCCCGCCTGCAGCACCCCGCGTTTGACGTCTTCAACGCGCTGCTTGAAATGCGTGTGGCACTGGTTGAGGTCTGACCATGTGTTGAGGATCGCGACAACCGGTTTGCCCATGAAGTCGGCATAGTCAAAGCCCATCTGCAGCACGCGGCTGCGATGCCCGAACGATCGCAGATCATCGGGCGCGAACCAGCGGGCACTGCGCAATTCTTCAGGCTTTTTGCGGGCGGGCGGGGTCATGAGTTCTTGTTCGGCGCCATGACCTCAAACCCCCGACTGCCAATAGGGCTGGATGGTGCCGGGCGCAAATCCATCGGGCAGGTTGGCAAGGGCCAGGTAACCGCCTTCTTCTCCGATGTCTTTGGAGGTCACGGCTATCGCGCGGGCGTCCTCGCCAACAAACGCCAGCTTGGTCGGCGCCGGGAACGGGACCGGAATGGTCCGCTCGAGATGTCCAGTCCTGTCGAAAACGTAGAGAGCCGCGCCATCGACCCCGGCAATCCAGTAATGACCGCGTGAATCGAGAGCCGCGCCATCGGGACGTCCGCCGAGTGCCGCGGTGCTGGCGAAGGTGGTGGCATCCGCGTTTCCGGTACCACCAATTGCGGGGCTCTGGAACCAGATCGTTTGCACTGCGGCAGCGGAGTCGGAGAAATAGAGACGGCCAAATTCCGCATCCAAAGCCAGGCCATTTGGGATCGACAGGCCCGAAACCCGGGTTTGCAACTCCAGATCGCCCGAGATGAGGTGGATTGCGGCCAGGCCCGGCGCGGCATCGAGTGCCATGGTCGAGGTCCAGAGCCGGCCTGAAGGATCGACACAAGCATCGTTGAAGCGCTGGCCTTCACCGCCAAAGGGCACCAGAAGTTCAAAGGTCTCATTCTCGGCCGAAAAAAGGTAGATCCCGGTTTGCATTCCGAGCGCGGGTTTGTCCGAAGCCGTCAGAACCACAAAACCGGGCTGCTCCGGCGTATTCCAGACCGTCACGCCCTGCCCGTCGGTTCCGGCGCGGCACAGTTTTTTGCCCTGAATATCCACCCACCAGATCACCCCAGTTTCGGGGTCCCAAACGGGGCTTTCACCCAGTGAGGTTTTGCTGCTTTCATCGTGGATCAGTCTGAAATCCAGTTCCATTCTTTTCATTCACTTGCGTCTGAAAACGTCACGATTTCAGATGATTAGGCTGCTTCGAGAAACCTGTTGACACATCATCATTGCCGAAAATAGTATTCTAATGCAACTAAAATATTAGATGTGGAAATTCGATTCCGACCGGGAGGGAACTTATGAATCGTACCATCAAAGCGCTTGGGCTTTGCGTCGCCATCGCGGCCAGCCTGAGCATCAGCGTCCCCGCTTTCGCAGCGACGACGCTCCGCATCGGCACCGTGCTCGCGCCCGACGACCCCATGGGACAGGGTCTTGAGAACTTCAAGGAGCAGGTCGAAGCCGCGACGAACGGCGAAGTCATTATCGAGGTCTTTCATAATTCGCAGCTTGGCGACACGACCGAGATGATCGATCAAGCCCGCGCCGGTGCCAATGTCGGCACGGTGACCGACGTGGCCCGCCTGTCGAGCTTCGTTCCATCTCTGGCCATCATGTCGGCGCCGTTCCTGTTCGACACCTACGAACAGGCCGACACGTTCGCGCTTTCGGACGAATATCTGGCCTGGGGTGAGGAGCTCAAGGAGAAGTCCGGCCTCGTGATGCTGGCCTCCAACTGGTATCAGGGTCCGCGTCATCTTCTGACCCAGAAGCCGATTACATCGCCGGCCGATCTTGCGGGTGTGCGTATGCGGACGATTGGCGCTCCTATCTGGATCGAGACCATTCGCGCCATGGGTGCTGAACCGACCCCGATCGCCTGGGGTGAAGTCTATTCGGCCCTGCAACTCGGCGCCATCGATGCCGCTGAAGCACAACCGACCGCCATTCGCGGCGCGAAGCTTTACGAAGTGATCAAGTATGTGACCAAGACCGGCCACATCCAGCTCGTGACGGCATTGGTCGTTTCGGCGGAAGCCTGGGACCAGATTTCACCGGAAAACCAGAAGATCGTGCGCGATCTGGCGGTTGAAAACGGCCGGTTTGCTTCACAGCTGACGATCGATCTTGGCGAAGAAGCTCTGGCGGACGTGGCCGCTTCGGGCGTCGTGATTTCCGATGTCGATCTCGGGCCGTTCAAGGAAGCCGTCGCCGGCGTTTACGGGCTGCTGGACCTCGACGCGGAGGCTGCTATCGTCAATCGCGTGCTCGGACGCTAGTTCCGGGCACTATCGGGCGGTACCGGCAAGGGAAATGGGTCGAGGCCTATGTTGAGACGCATTGAATTTGTCTGTGCCGCCCTGCTTCTGGCAGCCGTCGTTGTTCTGGTGGGCTTCGCCTCGGTTGCGCGCGCCATGGGATCGCCGATCATCTGGTCGATCGAAGTGGCGCAACTGCTCTTTCTCTGGCTGTGCATTTTTGCGATCGACCTCGCCCTGCAGGACGAGCGGCATTTCGGCATCGGCCTGCTTGTCGACAATCTGCCGCCGCCCGCCCGCAAGGCGATCGGGATCATCAATCTCGGCATCCTGATCGGCCTGCTCGTCTATCTGATCCAGTTCGCCTGGAAGAACATGATCCTCATGCATCCCCGCCTTGACGGCGCCCTGCAGACGCCAGGATCCTATTTCCACGCCAGCATGGTGGTCGGGTTCGCCCTGATGATCCGCACGCTTGTGGTCAAATTTTTCCATGCCGTCCGTGCAAAGGCGAATCCCTGATGCTGCTGCTGATCGCGGGTCTGTTCGCGCTGTTTCTGATTATCGGGCTGCCGGTGGCCTTCGCGCTCGCACTGGCCGCATTTCCGGTTTTCGTTCTGACCGGGACGATGCCGCCGACCGTTGCCATTCAGAAAATGGTGACGGCAACACAGAGCTTTCCACTGCTGGCGGTGCCGTTTTTCATTTTCGCCGGCAACCTGATGAATTCCACCGGGATTACCGAACGCCTGATCCGGTTTGCCCGGCTGCTCACCGGCTGGCTGGCTGGGGGACTTGGTCAAGTCTCTATCGTTCTCAGCCTGATGATGGGCGGTATTTCGGGATCGGCAGTTGCCGATGCGTCGATGGAAGCGCGTCTGCTCGGGCCGAGCATGATTGCCAAGGGTGGTTATTCGAAAGCGGCGACCGCCGCGGTTCTGGCGTTTGGGTCGATCATCACTGCAACGATCCCGCCCAGCATCGGGCTCATCCTGTTCGGGTTCATCAATGAAGTCTCGATCGGGCGGCTGTTTCTGGCCGGCGTCATTCCGGGCATCCTTTTAACCCTGGTCTTGATGTTGACGGCCTGGTTCGTCGCCAAACGCAACGGCTATGCACCGGATCTGGCCGCGCCGCCGAGCTTTGGCGAATTGTGGGCCAGCTTCAAGGAGAGCACCTGGGCACTGGCCTTTCCCATCATCCTGATCGTGGGGTTCCGGTTCGGATTCTTCACGGCAACGGAGGCCGGCGCATTTCTGGTTTTCTACGCCCTGTTTGTGGGATTTTTCATCTACCGCGAACTCACGTTCGAAAAACTGTATGAGGCGATCAAAGGATCGGTTACCGACCTGGGCATGGTCATGTTGCTGATCATGATGGCGGCGGTTCTGGGATATGCCGTGACCATCGAGCAGGGCCCGCAGCAGATCGCGTCGCTCGTAACCTCACTGACCGAAGAACCGATCCTCATCCTCATTCTGGTGCTCCTGCTGTTGTTGATCAGCGGCATGTTTCTGGAAGGCGCGGCAAACATTCTGCTGGTCACGCCCATCGTATTGCCGGTGCTGGTGCATGCCGGGTTCGATCCGATTCACATGGGCATCCTGATCGTGACCCTGATCAATATTGGCGGCCTGACGCCACCGGTCGGCGTGATCATGTTCACCGTCTGCGGCATTCTGGACGTCAAGACGGGCGCGTTTGCCAGGGCCTCCCTGCCCTATTTCCTCGCGATGCTGGTGTTTCTTGCCGTTCTTGTGGCATTTCCCGCGCTTTCCCTTTTGCTGCCCGGACAGCTAATGTAGGTGTCACGCAAAGCGGTGTTGGAGGTTGAAGGATAATGGCCGTCAGTTCCCTGTCGGAGGCCCTTGTCAAAGCGTCAGACGAACTGACGGGACCGATCCAGCACGAATCCGCGGCCGGACGGGTTTATGCAAAACTGAGAAACCAGATCATCTCGCTCGATCTGTTGCCCGACACGGTTCTGTCGCGTGCGGACATCGCCAAGGAACACGGTGTCAGCCAGTCGCCGGTGCGCGAGGCCATCCAGGAACTGGAGAAGGAAGGGCTGGTCGTTTCCTATCCGCAATCCAAAACCCTGGTCACGAGGATCGATGTCCGCCATGCCCGGGAAACGCAGTTTCTTCGTCTCAGCGTGGAACTGGAAGTCGCCAAGACCCTCGCCGAGACCGGCAATCCTGAACTTCTGTTGCCGACTACGCGCATGTTCAGGATGCAGAAGATGGCGGCTGAGGATAATGACATTCCCGAGTTCACGGCCCTGGACTGGCTGTTTCATCTTTCACTGTTTCAGGCAGCGGGCGTCGGAACCTTGTGGCACCTGATCGCGGGGCGGTCCGGACATATCGACCGGCTGCGGCGGCTCAACCTGCCTGATCCGGGCAAGGTGATGAACGTGCTCAAGCTTCACGAGCAGATTTTGACCGCGATCGCGGATGGTGACTTGGCTAGCGCACAGGAGTTCGTGCGGATTCATCTCTCAGGTACGCTGTCTTCCATCCCGAGCATCGTTCAGCAGCACCCGGAATATTTCGACCCTGGCGCGGCCGATCTGACCGAATGACGCGCAGAACCGGAACTCGTTGTCCGATTTGCAGGCCCTGATCCATGTGGCGGGCCGCCAGGTGGTGAAATCGGGCGTTGTTACCCGCAGTGTGGCGGCGACCTCCGGAGCGCTTGGGACCACCCGTCAGCATGGCCTCAATGAAGGGCAGACCTTTGATGCCAGTCGGCATGCCGACACCAGAATTGGCGAACTCTGGCGTGCAGGCAGATCGGACCATATCTATGTCTTGAGTTTCACCTTTCCCGCCGTGGGAAATGGCGAGATCAAGGGGAGAGGGGAAGATGGATTCGTCCGGGCCCGTTTCCAATGCAAAAGCGGAACGCGTTTGCGCGACATGCGGGGCGCGGCTTTATCCTGATGATCGCTTCTGCGGCGCTTGCGGGGCACCCGTCGTCGATGAGGTTGAATTACCGCAGCCGGCGGCTGAGCCTTCGCAAATACGGGTTTCACCCGCCCCGCCAGATCCGGGGCTGCATCATCGTTCATCGGCCTCGGGCGGCAGCCTCTCGAACTGGCGGGTATTGCCGGAGGTTCTCGGCATCTGGATCGCCGGATGGCTCGCCGGCGGCCTGGGGGGCATATTCATCTTTGCCGAAGTCCTTCACCGCACCGCCTTTGTCAGCGGCGCGACCTTGCCCGGCGTGATGTTGGGACCGCTTGTCGGCGAGCCGCCGGTTCGAATGATCGAAGGCTTCAATCTGGCCGACGCTTCGCTCTGGGCGGTTTTCGGACTTGCCGGCGGCGTGGTCGCGGCCATCGCACCTCTTCTGATGCGCCGGAAGGTTCGGCCGGTGGGCTTCGGGTTTGGCAGTGTTCTGGTGCTCATCTGGAGCGCGCTGATCGCGGTTCTGGTCAATATCAGCTTCTTTGCCCTCGTCCCGATTGTCGGAGCGCTGACCGGCGCCCTCTATGCGGTGTGGGCTCTTGCCGGGACAGATGGTCCGTCACCTAATCATCAAGCCAAGCGCGATTGGCGCGGGATCGGCTGGATCAGCCTGATTTGGTTTCTGGCCAGCATCGCGGCCAGCATCCTCATCCTGATTGTTCAGAATATCTAGGGCAGGACTTACCCGGTCCGCGTCGGCTCAGGAGACCGCTGCACCGCAATTGGTGCAGAACCTGTTTCCCGGTTTGAGAAGCGCGCCGCACGTGACGCAGGTCAGTGCCGGCTCGGGACTTGTCCCGCGCTTCGTGCCGCATTGCGGGCAGAAGCGCTGCTCTGGCGTCAGGGATGCACCGCAATTCAGGCAGGTATCGGTTTCGATCGGGGATGCGAAAGCCTCGGGCAGATCTTCGGGCGGCGCCCACGGTTCGGCCACCTCCTCGGGCAGAATATCTGCGCCGGATGCAAAAAAAAGCAAGGTCGCGGCCTGCCGGGCGACCCGCGTTTTCTCGTCGATCGAGGCAGGCGACGCCGTCTCGTCGACTTCCGGCGCCATGTCCGATGGCTGCCAATTCTCTCCGTCAAACCGATACCATTTGCCGGAGCGGCATCCCACGTTCCAGAGAACCGCGTTCACATCGGCAATGATGTGCTGGCGCAGCAGCAATCTGGCATCCGTTGAATTCAGGGTGCCACCCACGTAATCGTTGTAGATCCAGCGCATCCGGTTGACATAGCCGGACAGGGTTACGTCCTTCGGTGGTCCGGATTCATCTGTGGCGGCCGGTGGTTCTCGACCGGCGGAGAAAGGTGGCCGCCCATCGTCCAGAAAGTCGCGCGCCATGTCTGGCCCTTCGAGCATGCCATGCGGCCGGTCCACCTGCCATTTTCCATTGCGCTGAACAAACCAGTCATCACCACCGGGCGCGACGGCCCAATAATGGCCGCCCATGTCCCTGAACAGCAAACGCCTCTGCCGGCGGGCGACCACTTCGGGTTCGGGGCGCTGAGACTTCAGCCATTTGCCGAACCCCTCGGCGCAACGTTTCGCTTCCTCGATTCGAAAGATGTGCAGTGGGGTTTCCCAGGGGAACTTCTCCAGCAAGGCGTCCAGATCGATGCTGGTTTCGACGTCGCTCATGTCGTACCTCCCCGCGGGTGCGCCTTCTCGCAGGCATCGAGTGCGGCCTGTGCCGCTGCCCGGCGTGCTTCAGCGTCCTTGAGAAAGTTCCCGGTATGCGTACGCAACTGGTCCAGAACCGACATACGGCTCTTGAGCAGGCCAAGCTCAAAACCCTCCTGCTTGAGCTCCTGTCCGGCCAGAAAACTGGTCGTGAAGGCCTGAATGGTCCCCGCGACGTGATGCGCCAATTGCTGTTCCAGGCCGACATCGCTCGATATCCGTCCTGCCGACGCAACATCGAAAGCCTCGGCTTTCTTGAGGCCATATTCCCAGGCGGCCTTGAGCGCTTCGGAAACCGTCGCGACGCTGCCGGTGATGACCCCCGATTTCACCGCTTCGCGGGCCGACGGATTCTGCTCGAAATATTCATTGACGCCATGCTTGATCGCTTCGAATACCAGGCTCAGTCCGACCGACGTTGCCGGATGGCCGCCGATGGTGCCGGGCTGGAACCGCGTGAGATTCAGGCTGACCACCGCGCTCAGCATGTCGACATGGAAATTGGCGAAGGCGGCCCACCATTTGTTGTCGTATGCACGCTGCAGCGTGTCGCGCTCCTCACCCAGCCGCCGGACCTCGGCGCCGAGTTTGGTAACTTCAAATTCGACCTGACGCAAAGCTTCGCGCAGACCCGCGCACGGGTCGACCGGCTCGGGCTGTTTCTTCTCGTCCTCCGGCTGGTCCTTTTCGTCGGGCTTGACCGGCTCTTCAATCTTGGTGGGTTCCTGCGGCGGAGGCGCGATCGGCGGCTCCCTGGTTTCAGGTGGCGGTTGTTGCGGTTCCGGTGGCGCTGGCGGATCCGGCTCAACCGGGGGGACCGGTTCGACAGGTTCGGGTTGAAATGGCTCGACCGGCGGCGCCTGCCGGACCGGCGTCGCGTCGTCATCGAGAACGGTGATGGCGATGCGATCTGGCGTCGGGTTGTTGTGCGCATCCAGATCGCCGGCGAAACCGAGCAGGCCGGTCGGGTTTGCGCTTGAATGGGTCAGGTCCAGCCACGCGGTGAAATTGTTGGTCGCGTGCCCGTCATCATCGAGAAAATTGTCCGATCCCCCTGGGAAACGGTGGTTTTGCAGCCAGTCAATGGCATCGGCGCCTTCAAGAATGCGCGTATTGCCGACGCTTGCCGCCGCGCTGATTGCGGCCTGAGCAGCATTGGCTGCCGCCTGTGCCGCCGCAGTCGCGGCAGCCAACCCCGCACCGGCCAGTAATTGGGCGATGCCGGCAACCATTCCGGCGTTGATTGCGTCCTGAGAAACGTAGCCAGCGCCGCCAAGCAGAGCCGCGATCTGATCGAGCGCAGAGCCTATGCCGCTGGCGAAGTCCGGCAGGCTCTGCTCGTTGGTCACCCCGTTCTGTCCGGATGAGGCATATTGCAGGTTGGACATGGCCTGCGCCACTTGCACGGCGAAGGAATTCGAGAACCAGTTGATAAAAGCATCGGGGTTTTCGCCTTGGGGGTCAGCGGCAATGTCGGCGTACCAGTCACCCACGATGATGTCGACGCCAATAGAGAGATGGAAGATTGGCTCCACGCAACTGACAATCAGCGCACCGGGCGGACCGGCAATACGCTGGCACTCAGGCTCGTTGGCGGCACTTTCCATTCCGGCCCGCCAGGACCAGTTGCCGATGTCCGGAATGTGCGCAAGGGAGATGCCGATCCCGCCAAACCCCGACGTTTCGGAGGGCTGCGCGCTGGTGAATTCGATGTAGGAACTCGTGGATCCATTCGGCATGCTCGTGTAACCGAAAAAGTGGTTCACGAACTGCGAGTGCTGTTCTGCAGCACTTTTGCTCAGGACGAGACCCGACTTGTCCACAGAACTGACGACATAGTTGAGACCATCAAGCGACGACCCCACACTCACCTGCGCGCTTGCGGGTCCGGGCGGCACGATGGACAGGACCAGTCCGGCACTCACCGCGAGGATCGCGGCCCAGGAGGCCGCCATGCCCGTTGGAACGGCACCGCCTGCGCGCAGGGTCAGCGCCTTGCGGAACAGGATGACCGAAAGCACGACGACGATCGCAGTCGAGAACCCGCCAAGGGCGACGGCAAAGGGCAGTATCTGCCGCAGCCCGAGCAGGGTCGCGCCCTGGCCGATGAGATAGATGATGACCCAGAGCAGGATCGCGCCAGAGGTGCGATGGGCGAAAACCTGCCGGTCCTTGACGTAAATGCGATGACTTCGCCCGACCAGCCAGCCCGGCAACATGCCGGCCAGCACCCCGAGCAATGGCCAGGCGAGGTCAGTGACACCGGCAATCGCGAGCTGCAGAATGTAGCTTAGGAGCGCAACGCCGCCGGGCACAAGAGCCGTGAAGACATTGAGCGGAATGTCCTTGCGGTTGGCGCGCACGAGCATGATGCCCGAAAAGAGCAGCAATGCCATGGATCCCAACAACGGGCTGACCCGCATCAAGGCGATCGCAATCGCGATCACGATGGCGGCGAAAAGGATCGATTTGATCAAGCTGCCGACGACAGCGCCGGCGATGCTCGTTCTCCCTTTCATCAAAGTGCGCCTTTCGGCCGGCTACTTCGTCCACTTGATAGGCGCTAGGCCGGACAAATGCCTTGCGCACGATCAAGTCGTTTCGAAGGCGGCCTTTCAACCGGAATGCAGGAATGCGGCAAGCAGGTCTTCGCGGTTGCGCATGCCGTCTAGAAGACCGTGCCGGGTAGCGGCGGCCTAACGGTTGACCGGCGAGGTGCTTCGCTTGAGCCGTCCGCGAAACACGCGCAACAGAGCGGGCAACAGCACCAGGTCGCCGACAAGCGCAGCGATGAAAATGACGATGGTCAGGCGGGCATAGCCCTGGTTCATCGGCATATCGCTGAGAAAGAGCACCGCAATACCGGTAATCAGCACAAGGCTCGACACGACGAGCACCGGAGCTATCTTGCTGATTGTCCCCTGCAATGCCTCTTCCACCGAACCGGATTTCGCCAGTTCGGCGCGGAAGCGATAGAGCATGTGAATGGTGTCATCGACCGCAAGTCCGAAGGCAACGGTCATGGCGATGGCACCCGCGAAATTCAGATCGCCCCCTTGGGCGGCGAGAAAGGCGCCACCCACCGATATCGGGAAGACATTGGGCAGGATGCTGATGATCGCCGGCCAGAGCTGGCGGAAGGTGATGCCGATGAGCGTGATGATGACAATGATCGCGGCGAAAAGGCTGATCTGCAGCGAACCGATAATATGGCCGGTCTCCGTCGCAGTCAGCGCCACGATGCCGGTAACCTCGAAGGTGAAGCCGGGTGATGCCGAGGCAATCTGGACGAGATCGGTCTCGATTGCGCCGATGAGCTGGCGGTTCTCGTCGGTCGACTGGTCCGGGACCATTGCCGTGATCAGTGCAGCGCCCGCGTCGCGATCAATCATTCCTCGCGTCAGGCTGTCAGGCAGCGCCTCAAGAAGTGCATCCAGATCGTCGGCCGATCCCCCACCCGTTGCAAGCCAATCGCTGAGCGTTGCCAGGGACAGGACCGACCCGATCGCGGGAAAGGATGCCAGCCGCGTTTCGGTCTCGCGCAACTTGTCGATAAGCACCGCTTCCGCTACCGGATCATGCGCGGGCCAACGGACGATAATCCGCAGGGGCTGGGACCCGCCCAAGGCCGCGTCGATCTTCTTGATCGCGACCCGGCTTTCCGACTGAAACGGCACATTGTCGGACAGCAGATAGCGCGGGGTCAGCGTGGTCTGCGCGTAGGCAAAGACCGCAAAGAGAACCAAACCGGCCGCGAGGATCGACTTCGGATGGCGTCCGGCCACTTGATCGATCGTGAAGCAGGTGCGCTCAACCCACCCTCGACCGGCGTGACCTTTGGTCAGGAACGACGTGCCGCGGAACCGGATGGTCAACACGGTCAGAGCCGGCACGATGGTGACAACCGCGACGAATGCCAGCATCGTTCCGAAGGCGGCCAGAGCGCCGAATGCCCTGATCGCGTCGGATGGCGCCAGCAGGAGCGCAACAAAGGCAATGGCGGATGTCAGGCTGGTCATCAGGCTTGCCGGCCCAACCTCGGCAATGGCGTGAACGACCGCCGACGCTGGCGCATCTGGGTCTTTCGGCCCATGGAGAATGGCAAAAAGTACGTGCATGGCATTGTTGAAGGCGATGAAGATGACCAGCGGCGCGACGATTTGTAGTGAAATCGATATGGGAATCTGGAGCCAACCCAGTAGCCCGAAGGTGATAACGATTGTCGCGATGGGAACCGTTCCGGAAATCAGCACCAGAGACAAGCGCCGGAAATAGGCCAATGACACAAGGCCTCCGACGAGGAGCCCTGCAAAGATCAGCAAAAGCTGCTCACGGGCGTTGATCGCGTCCAGCTCGGCCCGAATGACCGGTGCACCCGTCATGATGGCGGTGAGGCCGACTGGGCCCAGATCGTCGGCAGCGAGCTTGCGAAACGCGTCGGCGACCTGCCCAAACGAAGCGCGATCAACCTGGGCCGGATCAAGTCTTACGTTGAAAAGAGCCATGGTCCCGTCGGAGCTCAATAGCCGATTGTGGACAAGCGGATTTGCGATGATCTGACCGACCAACGCGGAGAATGCGTCACCCTGGGGAATGTCTGGGGGCACAAGCGGCGGGAAGGTTTCGCCGTCCGGACCGGCCTGACGGGCGGAGAACAGCGAGACGACGTTGGCGACACCGTCTTCGAGGCTGAGGTCCAAGGACAGGTCGCGCAACGCTTCAAGGCGCGCCGGGGTCATGAGCTCGGGATCAGACACCACGAGCACGGCGTCCATCTGGCTCGAGGGAAACAGCGCGCTCATCGCCTCATAGCGTTGATAGACTTCCGAGCTGCCGACAAAGAATTGCTGAACGCCGTTGGCCGTCGTCAGGCGCAACAGCCCAACCAGACCGGCCACGAAGATCAGAATCGCAACGAGCAGTATGGACAGCGGATGGCGCGCCACAAACGCTCCCCAACGCTCAAACAGACCCTGCATTCCGGTTCTCAACTCCTGACGGGCCGATTGCGCCGCCGCGACGCCTTCCTATTGCTTCGATGATGACCGGTCCACCCGCCCCGGCCGCAATCGATGCGGATTTTCGCCGCAGCGCTTGCCTGGTTCAGACCAAACGCATAGAGCATGCAGCGCGTTGAAGGCTTTTTCGAGCAAAGCTCGCGCACGGAGAACAGGACGGTGTGCCAAATCTCCGGTGATGACGCGGTCCGGAATGTGTCCTTCAGGATGGCGTTTTTGAGTGTCGATTGCGAATTCCGAGGGACGGAGGCACAGAATCGATGGACGATGTGTTTGCCGTGATCGGGATTACCTTTCCCGTGTTCGCGATGGTGGCGCTTGGCTATGCGCTGGTCGCCTTTCGGGTGTTTTCGCCCGAGATCGTCCGGGCGTTCGGCCAGTTCGTGATGTATGTCGCGCTGCCCGCACAGATTTTCACTTCGGTCTCCTCGCAACCGGTCAGCAAGGTCATGGATGTTGGCTTCCTCGCAGCTTTTGCGTTGGGCAGCCTGGCGACTTTTGCTGCAGCATACGTGTGGTTCTCGTTCACCACAGGTCCAATCCGGCGCAGCATCGCGGTGCTGGGGAGCGTCTATTCCAATTCCAGCTTCATCGGATACCCGCTGGTGCAGGTGGCCCTGCCGCAAATTGCAGGGGTCGCAATCGCGATGGCCCTTCTGGTTGAGATCGTGGTGATCGCCCCGATCAGCTTCGTAATTCTCTCGGCCGCGCCCAATGCGCGCGAAGCCGGGTTTGTCTCACGCATCCGCGGCACGGCCATCAACCTGTTCCGCCGGCCGGTCGTGATTGCGACGATTCTCGCCATGGCGCTTTCCGCATCCGGATTGACGCCGCCCGGGCCCGTGCTTCACATGACATCGATTTTGGGAAATTCGGCGGCAGCGCTGGCACTCTTGGTGATTGGCGGGTCCGTTGCCGGGCTCCCGGTCAAGGGCAATCGCAGTCTGGCGACGCAGATCGTTGTGGGCAAACTGCTCGTCCACCCGGCGATGACCCTGATGGCGCTCTATGTTTTGGGCGCGTTCGGCATCAGACTTGAACCCGAAATGCAGGTGGCCGTTCTGCTTTTCGCCGCGGTGCCGATGCTGTCGATTTATGCGGCGATCGCCCATGAAGTGAACGAAAGCGCGCTGGCGTCGCTGGCACAGATCGGGGCCATCGTGGGGTCGTTTTTCACGCTTTCGCTGATGTTGGGGCTGTTGGTCTAGCCCCGCGTGCGAAAGCCGGCCACCGCCTCGCGATAGTCCGCAAGAAGCCCTGAAAAGATCTTGTCCCAATCATACTCGGCCAGCGCAACGTCCCGGGCGCGAGCACCGAACCGGGACCGCATCTGCGGATCGGCCACGAGCTGCGTCAGCCGGTCAATCATGATGTCCTCGCGACTGGCGTCGACGAGAAACCCGGTTTCCCCTTCGCGTACCAGCGAGCGCGACCCGGCCGCGTCGGCGGTCACGGCGGGCAGACCCGAAGCCATGGCCTCGAGTGTGACGTTTCCGAAGGTCTCGGAAATCGAGGGAAAAAAGAAGATGTCGGAGGAGGCATAGGCGGTTGCGAGGTCATCGCCGTGCAGAAACCCGGCAAAAACCGTGTTGGGCATGGCCTTGCGCATCCAGCCGGCCTCGGGTCCATCTCCGAGAAGAATGGTACGCTGTGGGCCTGGCTTCGCGTCGAGAGCGGAAAACACACGAGACATGAGCGCCATGTTCTTCTCGGCCACAAGACGCCCCGCATAGGCAATCAGGACATCATCGTCTGCGATGCCGTGCGCCTGGCGCCAGTCGCGCGAACGTTTGGCGGGTGTGAATCGTTCATGGTCAACCCCGCGCGCCCAAAGGCGCATGTTGTCACCGGCCATGCCTGCCGCGCGCAATTCGTCCATCATCGAAAACGAGGGCACGTAGAGGTGTTCGCAATTGTCGTAAAGGGCGCGCTCGCTCCGGTTCAGCGCCGCCCGAAGAAAATCGAGGTGATAATATTGCAGATAGGTATCGAACCTTGTGTGGTAGGAAGCAACCACCGGTCTTTCCATATCCCGCGCAAGCCGCAGGGCGCTGTGCCCAGTGAATTCGGGTGAGGCGATGTGGAACAGATGTGGATTGAATGCACGGATTTTGGCGGCGAGATTCGGCCCAATCGGCAAGCCGATCCGGTATTCGCCTCGAAACGGTATCGGGAATGATCGCACAGCCTCAAGCCGGCCTTCGTGCACGAAGGCCGGTGTCTTTGCCTGAGGAGCGACAACCATCACCTCAACATCATGCTGGCCGAGCCAGGCCACCAGGCGATTGAGCGTCAGGGCGACGCCGTCCTTGATGTAATTGTAGTTGGCAGTGGTCAAAACCAACCGCAAAGTCTCAGCCACGAGGGATTCTCCCGAAACATTTCGCCCAGAAACCGGAAGCTCTGCGTCGGCGATCCCGGCACCGTCCGTTTCGTGTCGCATCCGGCACATCGCGCGGTATCGCGCGATGGCTTCGACCCATTATCGCAACCGGCAGCGACATGTCGACGGACCCGGCGGATGAAAGATGCTGCGTTTTCGCCTATGGCCGTTGGAGGCGGCGGCACACTGCGATAAACTGTCAGGGGCAGATGAACAGTCGCTATTTCGCGCTGCCTGCAAGCCGGCGATGTGAAGGGTTCGAGATGTTGTTTGGAGATCGAGCTGACGGCAAGCTTGTGCGCGACGTGTCGACGACGCGCCGTTTCATGCCGTACATCATGCCCCGCCGTGGCGACGCCGCCCTCTACATGATCCAAAAGATCGACGTCAGCGAAACGCAGGCTTACCTGGAACGCTGGAACGACGGCGCACGCCCCAAATTGAGCCTCGTCCACATCATTCTTGCGGCCTATGTGCGCATGTATGGCGACCATCCTGACTTCAACGGGTTCATTGCAGGGGGCCGGCTCTACAGGCGCAACGACGTTACTATCTCCATGGCGGTGCTCAAATCCCGCGGTGATGACGCAAGGGCTACCACGGTCAAGCAAACTTACGAGCCGTCAGAGGGGCTGACCAAAACAGGCAGGCGTGTGACCGAGATCATCGCTGCGGGCCGCGCTGACGCCATGACAGCTGCCGAAAGGGAAATGGATCTGTTGTTGCGGCTGCCAGGCTGGCTGATCTCCATCGTGCTCAAGCTTCAGAAGATTGGCGACTGGCTTAACGTCACGCCGGTCATGTTTGCGCGCAACGATCCTCTTTATGCTTCGATGCTGGTCGCATTTCACGGATCGGTGGGCCTTGATGCCGCCTACCATCATCTTTTCGAACACGGCACGATATCGATCATCAGCGCAATTGGACCGGTTCGCGATGAAGTGGTTGTGAACGACAAAAGGGAAACCGAAGTCCGCCCCATCTTGACAGTTCGATATTCGGGCGACGAACGCGTTTTCGAGGGCCACTATGCCGCGAGCAGTGTTGCCTCCTTCAAGAAATACGTCGAAAGCCCCTGGCTTCTGGAAACCCCAGACGACAGTGGACCGGGCGCGCCCAACACCTAGGGCATTTCGAGGGAAAGTGTGAAACGGCGTTCCAGTTCGGAATGCCGCAAGACAAGGCTCCACGGCCAAGGTTCTGAACCAGCCAAAACCCGCGCGGCTTTAGAGGAACGCCGCCAACGCGTCCATCGTGCCGCCGGCAGCGCGCAGCTCGGCGAGCGTTTCGGCCGTCGCGGCGACAGCTTTGCGAATTTGCTCTTCGTTGTGCGCGGCGGAGATGAAGAAGCGCAGTCGGGCGGCCTTTTGTGGCACCGCCGGATAGATGATCGGCAGGACATTCACGCCCCGTGCGAGCAACGCGTCTGAAAGCAGGACCGCCAGAACTGAATCACCCAGAATGACCGGGACGATGGCATAGGGTTCTGCGTAGCCGGTATCGAGCCCGGCTTCGCGCGCAAGATCGAGAAACAGCGCCGTGTTTGCATGCAGGCGGGTCACGCGTTCGGGTTCGGCATGCAGAATTTCAAGGGCCGCC
This sequence comes from Hyphomicrobiaceae bacterium, assembly GCA_020638065.1. GTDB lineage: Bacteria > Pseudomonadota > Alphaproteobacteria > Rhizobiales > Devosiaceae > JACKJF01. The sequence continues at coordinate 266,799 of JACKJG010000002.1, forward strand.
AGTGCCGACGCTGCGAGAGCCGGCGCGAGCCCCACCGAAAAGACAAATCCCGAGGCGTTGGCCTTGAGAACCTCGATCAGGGCGGCCGAGCCGCAGATATATCCCCCGGTCGAGGCCAGGGTTTTGGACATCGTTCCCATCCAGATATCGACGCCGGCGGGATCGATGCCGGCATGCTCGAAGGCACCCTTGCCGGTGGCACCCAATGTGCCGAGGCCGTGGGCATCGTCCACCATCAGCCAGCAGCCATATCGCTGTTTCAGGTCGACGAAGGCGGCGAGCGGCGCGGCGTCGCCATCCATGGAATAAAGGCCTTCGACCACGATGAGCACGTTGCGGAAACGGCCCCTCTCCTTGGTAAGAACCTGTTCCAGTGCGTCCGGATCATTGTGGGCAAAGCTGCGCCGGGTCGCGCCGGACAATTGGGCGCCGACCATGACGGAATTGTGGACAAGGCTGTCATGAACGATGAGGTCCTGAGCCTCCATCAATTCGCCAATCGTGGTGACGTTGGTCGCATGGCCGCTGACAAAGGACAGCGCGGCGGCCGTTCCGTAATGGCGGGCGAGTGCACGTTCGAACTCACCGTGGATGGGCCGCTCACCGGCCACAAGCCGGCTTGCCGATGGCGAAATCCCGTACCTGTCTATGGCCCGATGCGCGGCCTCGGCCAGACGTGGATCGGCGTTCAGGCCCAGATAGTCGTAGGAGGAGAAATTGATGTACTCATGCCCACCGATGGCCGTCGTCGCCCCGGCCCTGCCATCGTGTTCGCGATAAAACGGGTTGGGAATGTCGAGAAGCTGCGAGGCACCCGACATCTTTTCGATCATGCGGTATTTTTCGAGTTGATCGAACCTTGTGGCTTCAAAGGCCGTCGTTTCCCTGTTGGCGCGCCGTTCGCCACGCTGGCGGGCTGATGCCCGTCCGGAGGCCGCAATCCTGTCCAATCCGTCCTGTCCGCTCATGCTTTTTCCTCGACCACCCCTCCGTGCTTGGTGAAAAGCGAGAGTGTGGCGGCATCTGCGCCGACGGAATCAGTGCCGCCCGTCCGCAGATGTTCGACCAGATTGCGCGAGATCTGATTGATACTCAAGCTGTCGGAAATCATGGACACCGGTATCGCATCGCCAAGCGCCTGTTCCATCGCCAGCCCGAACTCCACGCCCATCAGCGAATCCATACCAAGATTGCCGATCGGTTCGTTTGGTTTGATAGAGGCTTCGGAGACCCGGAGGATGTTGGCAATCCGCTCGACGACAAAGGCCGCGAGCCGCGCTTCGGCCTTGCGCACGGGAAGGCTTTCGATCTCGACGCGAAGATTTCCGCCCTCGGCATCATTGCCATCGCGTTCGGAGAGGGCGCGCAGCAGGCGGTAACCCGGTTCCGCAAGCGTGCGCAGGGACCTTGCCAGAGTGCCCCAACGCATGTTGGAGACATAGTGTACCGGATCGGTGGCCACGCCGGGGGCCAGAAGTCTTTCCATGGCTTCAATCAGGTCCTTGGCCGTGAAGGTAACGTCCCCGGTCGCGCGCTTGATCAGATTGGCCTGCTGAGTGTCGCGGGTCAGGTAACCGGCATCGGTGACGGCACCCCAGCCAATCGCGAGTCCCGGCAGACCCTCTGCGCGGCGGCGCATCGCAATTGCTTCGATGAAGCCGTTGGCGGCGGCATAGGCGGACTGGCCGTGATTGCCGAACATCGCCGCCACAGACGAGAAGAGCACGAAATAATCCAGATCGTCACGACGGGTGAGCCGATCAAGATGCGTGGCACCGCTCACCTTGGCAGGCAGCGTGCGCGCGAGGCTTTCTTGGGTAAGGGCACTCATCGGCATGTCTTCGAGGACCATGGCCGAATGGATGATGCCCCTGATCGGCCGCTGCGCGCGCAGATCATCGAGCAGCTTGCTGACCGCATTTTCATCAGCAATGTCACAGGCATCCAGGGTCACATCAACGCCCGAAGCGCGCCACTTTTCGATACGTGCGGCGGCTTCGGCAGCGGGAGCGGCGCGCCGGCCGACAAGGGCAATTGCGCTCGCGCCGCGATCGACAAGCCATTCGGCCACTTCAAGGCCAAGCCCGCCAAGCCCGCCGACAATGATGTGCACGCCGTCGGACGAGGCGGCGAACCTTGCATACGCTGCGGCGTGCGACGGCACGGTTTGCGCTGCTTGAGGCCGCACCACGATCTTGCCGATATGGCCCGACTTCTGCATGTGGCGGAAAGCGTCGATCACCTCATCGCCGTCAAAACTGCGGAAGGGGATCGCGTGATAGTGACCGGCGTAAAAGCCTTCGAGCATTTCGCCAAAGAGTCGCGACGAGAGCTCGGGTTGCGCCTTGATGAGCTGGTCGACATCGATGCCGAAATAGGCGATGTTTTCCTTCATCGGGCGCAGGCCGACCATGGTGTTGGCGTAATAATCCAACTTGCCGAGTTCGAGGAAGCGTCCGAACGGCGCAAGGCAGTTGAGGGATTTTTCCATCGCCTCGCCCGCCAGCGAATTGAGCACGACGTCGACGCCCCTGCCCCCGGTGAGCTGCATGACCTGATCGGCAAATCCGAGACTGCGGGAATCCAGCACGTGGTCGACACCAAGCGCTGAAAGCAGGGATCTTTTTACCGGAGACCCGGCAGTGCCGATGATCCTGGCGCCAAGCGATTTTGCGATCTGAACCGCTGCAAGGCCGACGCCTCCGGCCGCGCCATGAACAAGGACCGTCTCGCCTTTGGTCAGGCGACCCAAATGCACCAGTGAATAATGGGCGGTGAAAAAGGCCACGGCAATTGCAGCGGCCGCTTCAAGATCCATATCGTCGGGTAGACGGGCAACGAATTCGGTGGACAGCGTCCGGTGAGAGGCGAAAGAGGCGGGGCCGAACGCCACGACTTTGTCACCCACGGAAAACGTGGAATCCTTTGCGCCAACGCGCGCGACCCGCCCTGCGAATTCCATCCCGAGCGTGGGGCCGGCAAAGCCTTTTTCAAGCGCCTCCTCGGGCAGCAGGCCCATGGCCCACATCACGTCGCGATAATTGAGCCCGGTGCCGGCGATTTCGATCTCGACCTCGCCCTCGCCGGGCGCGCGCCGGTCGGCGATGCCCCAACGCAATTCGTCGAGCCCGCCGGTTGCCGGCGGCGCCAGCACCGAGGCAAGCCCGTCATCGTTCTGCGCCGCATCAGGCAGTCCGCGAACAACCCGGAGGCCGAAGCTGGTATCGCTGGTCAGAATGGTCTCGCTTTCACCCTCGGTGCCATCTAGACCAGCTGCCAAACGGGCCGCCATGGCTTCAGGGTCCATCCCGCCGGCAAAGTCAAATGCGAGACGTTTCAGTTCGGGATATTCATTGACCATGACCCTCAGGGCCTTCCAGGTCGCAACCTGAAGCGGGTCGGCTTCGCGCGCGGGTGATTGCCCGGTTCCGCCAGGCAACATTGCGACCAGCGTGGCGGGATTGGCGCCAAATTCAGCGGCAAGGTCCTTGAGTGCGAGCAGACGCGCGGCAAGAACCTTGTCGGGAATGGTGATGCTGTCTCCTGGCAGGCCAATGAGGATTGCAGAAGCGGCCTCAATATCCGGACGTGCAATACGCAAGGCGGCGTCAGGCAAATCGGTGATCAGCGGATGGCTTTTTCCTGAAACCAGCGCTGTCAGCAAACCCACCATTTCGGGGCTGCCAGGCAAGTCCGCCACCTGCTCTGCGGGCGCATGGGCAAGCGCCAGGGTCGCGAGACCGAAGCCATCGGGCAAAGAGACCGCATCGGCTTCAGAGAAACCTGCGTCGACCAGAAGGTCGACCAATTCGTCGGCGACCTGCAACCGCGACAATGGCTCGCCGTCTGTCCCGCTGCCTGTGAACCAATCGGAATCAAAACCGTAAACCAGGTCGTGGAAATCGTTCGGAGCCTGTCCGGTCACGACCAGTGCGCCCCCTGGGGCGAGCCAGTCGCTGAGCTGGCGGGCAAGGGCCGCTCCATCCTGCGATCGGTCCATCGTGCCGGGGACCAGTATGAGATCGAACTGGCGTGCCTGATCCAGGGATTCGATGCGCTCGACCCGCTCGAGAGGAAGCGGCACAGCGGCCCCTGGCTCGCCCCGGCAGGGGACAACGATCTCGGCCAGTATTGCCTGACTTAGGGATGGCGCATTGAACAGTTCGGCCAGCACATGGGCCTGACCATCACTGATTTCCGCGATGCGCAGGGCTTTGCCGCGCGGCCATTGGCCGGCGACATGCTCCGCCACCCGCAGATGCAGCTTGTTCCGCCGGGCGACAAACAGCGTACCATCGGAAATGTTGGCAAGTGCGTCGCGGCCAAAAGCCTCGCGGGCGCTATGCGCCGGATTGTCCAGGAGTTCCTCGAGGTCAGTTGCCAGCCGGGCCAGCATTGCGGCCTCGGCGCCAAGGTCAGGACGCCGCTCACAAAGGCTTGCCACAAGCGTCGCGGGCGACGGGGAACCCGGTTCGGCGGGCGCAAGCTGCCATCCCGTCGCCGATGGCCAGGCAAGGCCGGCGCGCGCGAGAACGTTCATGGCACTGAGGAAATAGGGCGTTGCGCCATTTGCCGGGTCGGACACCAGATCATTCTCATCAGCCAGACCGCGCACCGCGGAGAGCACGATTTGCTGAGCGATGCCTTCGATCAGGAATATGCCTTCGTCGCCGGGTGAGAATTCGTCAGCGGTCGCCAAGCTGAGGAGGTCGTCAGACGCAAACCGGGGCGTGGCACCAGCGGAGCCAAGCACCTGCGTCACGAAGCGATAGGAATGTTGTGCCAGATCAATGCCGCGCTTGAGGTTCGCCGCCTGGAACCGGACATTTTGCAGCATCGCAACCGGGGCGCCATCCGTGCTGAAAAGCTCAAAATTGGCCAGGACGCTGCGCCGTCCGATACGTTGAATGGCGATCCTGCCGGACCCAATGGTTGCGCCGGGCTCGAACAGGGACAGGCGGCCGATCCGGACCGGAAGATAGCCGATCGCTTCGTTTTTACGTCCGAGAAGCGCCCCGATCAGACCATGAAACACCGCGTCGGCGCCAACCAGATCGAGCGAAGATACATTTTTGCCTTTGTGACCCAGCGAAACTGGCGTTGCAGGGTCGAGAATGACTTCGACCCGGTCGTCGCCGTCAAATCGCATGTGCGACAGCCGGCGAAATCCCGGGCCGTAATCGAGACCGATCCTTTGCGCAGCTTCGTAAACAATTGCCTGGTCGATGTCGTCGGGACCGCGCTCGATTTGCGGTGCCGGGCCGACGAGTGGCATCTCTTCGAGTTTGTAAAAGCGGCTGCGCAGGTTGGTGCGCCATTGACCCTCGGTGCCGCGCGGCCGGGTTTCGATGCTGATGGTCGCCGTGCCCGGCCGGGCCGAGGTGCGCATGGTCACGAGATTGTTTTCGTTCAGCCGCAGCGGCGCGAGAATGTCGAGATCACGCAGTTCGACCATGCCACCCGAAATCGCACGTTGGGCGGCGGCCAGAGCTGTTTCGGCGAACGCCGTTGCGGGGAAAAGGACCTGCCCCCCGACGCGGTGATCTCCGATTTCGGGCAAGGTGTTGACGTCGACTTCCGACCTCCAGACCCCACTATCGTCTCCGTCTTCAGTGCCCAGAAGGCGGTGGTAATCCTCGCTGGCGCCGAGGACCCGGTTGATGGTTTTCGTCTGGTCGACGCGAAAGCGCCGGTTCGACCATGGATAGCGCGGCAGCGAGCGGTCGAAGTTCACGGGTGCCGGCGCAAGGTCTGAGGCCTTCAGGCCGCACCCGTGCACGACGGCCCGGGCCAGCGCCCGGCCGACCGGATCGACGGTGTCCTGTTTCTCAAATCCGGGAACAACGGCGGCATCGGGCACATCGTCGCCGATACAGCCCTTGATATAGTTGAGCAGGACCGGGTTGGGCCCGATTTCGAGATAGGCTTTGAACCCCATATCCTTCAGCGTGTTCATCGCCGCGCGGAAGCTGACCGGCTGGCGCACATTGTTGCACCAATAGTCCGGGTCCAGCGCCTCACCCGCCTCCAGGGCGCCGGTGAGCGACGACACGAACGGAACGCGGGTCGGCATGGGCACGATATGCCCGATATTGGCCCGAACGCCTTCGATGACCGGGTCCAGAGCCGGCGAGTGGTAGGGATAGTCGATATCGAGTTTCACGCAGGCCCAGCGGCGGGTTTTGCGGGCAAAACGCACATAGGCGGCGATCGCCTCATTGGTCCCCACAAGCGTGACACTGCGGGGACTGTTGTCCGCCGCAATGTGAACAGTCTCGCCGAATTCGATCAGGCTCTCGGCGGCCTCTTCCACACCGACTTGCAGGGCGGCCATCGTGCCGGTTCCCTGCAACTCGTTTTGCGGCTTGCTGCGCCAGTAGATCAGCGACAGAGCATCCCGCAAGGACAGGGCACCGGCCACATGCGCCGCCGCCACTTCACCGCCGGAATGGCCCAATACCGCGGCCGGATGCAGGCCCCGCGCCGCGAATGCGGCCACTTGTGCCACCTGATCTGCGAACAGGAGCGGTTGTGCTATTCCCGCGACGCGCAGGTCCTCCTCGATCGTCGGGCTCTGAAGCCGTTCAAGGATCGACCAGCCGGCATATTCGGCAAAGATGGCGTCCATTTCGGCCATTTTGTCCGCGTAGACGCTGCTCGATGCGCTAGCGAGCTTGCACATTCCGCCGTATTGCGACCCGTTGCCGGAAAAAACAAACACGGCTGGCGCGCCGTTCAGTTTGCTTTCGCCGAATACGACATGCGGGTCATTCACTCCGCGGGCGGCATTGTCGAGAATTTCCGCAGTGGTCGCGGCGTCGCCGCAGAGAAGTGCGGCGCGGCGGTGCTCTTTTGAGCGGAAGAAACTTGCCTGGCCTGCAAAGTCAGCCAGGGCGGCATCGTCGGTGGCGTCTGGCTGAATGTGAGACGACCATTTTGCGAGCAGCTTGCGCAGGGAATCCTCGGTGGCGGCCGACACCATCAGGATCGGGGATCGGGTTGGTTTGTCTGGCGTCACCCGCGGTGCATCCGGCACCTTTTCGACGATCATGTGGGCGTTCGCGCCGCCAAATCCGAACGAACTGACACCCGCGCGGGTTGCGCGGTCCACGTTCTTTTCGATTTCCATGGGCTGGCGCACGAGCGCAAGATTGAGCTCGTCGAACTGGATATTCGGGTTCAACGTCTCGGCATGGAGCGTCGCGGGGTAGCGGTCATGTTCGAATGCAATCAGGGTTTTCAATAGTCCGGCGGCGCCTGATGCGGGCTCGAGGTGGCCGATATTGGACTTGATCGAACCAATCGGGAGGGGGCGGGTGCGATGCCTGCCGAGAGCCTCTCCCAGCGCGGCTGCCTCCACCGGATCACCCACGGCGGTGCCGGTGCCGTGGGCTTCGACGAAATCCAGCGTCTCGGGGTCGACGCCGGCCGCTTCGTAGACATGGTTCAAAAGGTCCCTTTGACCGATGAAAGAGGGCAAGGCCGCGGTCAGTGTGTGCCCGTCGGAATTGGTGCCAATGCCGAGTATGGCCGCGCGCGGCCGCCGCGGCGCGATGCTCGCGAGGTCCTTGCGTTCGAGCACAAAGGCAACGATGCCCTCGGCACGAACGTATCCGTCCGCAGCCGCAGAAAACGGCCGTGAACGCCCTGTGGGCGACAACATGTGTGCCGCAGAGAAACCGGCGAAGTGCGCAGGGTCCAGAAGAATGTTCGACCCGGCAACGATGGCGGTGTCGATCTCGCCACGCACCAGGGCTTTTTCGGCAAGGTCGAAGGCAAAGAGCGAGGAAGAACAGGCGGTGTCTACCGTCAGGCTGGGGCCGCGCAGATCGAACGCGAATGAGATGCGGTTGGACACCAGCGATAGCGTGTTGCCGGTCATCATGTAGGGGTCGGCCAGCAAGGGATCCTGGGCAAGGCGCGCGGCATGGGTCATGGTTGACGCACCGACGTAAACGCCAACCTGTTGCCCGGCGAGCTGGTCACGCGACAGACCGGCATCTTCGAGCGCCTCGAAAACCACCTGCAACAGAAGCCGTTGTTGCGGGTCCATTTGCGCCGCCTCACGTGGCGAAACCCCGAAAAACTCGGCGTCAAAACCCCAAAGATCGTTCAGAATGCCAGCTGAAAAAACATAGGATTTTCCGGGGGGCGCCGGATGGGGATGAAAATAGGCGGCATGCGCCCAGCGGGTTTCGGGAATTTCCGTGACAAGATCGACGCCATCGAACAGCGCCCGGGTCAACATGTCCACATCGTCACAGCCGGGTAACCGGCAAGACTGGCCGGTGACATAGGTGGTCTTAGGCAAGAAATTCTCCAGGTTCTTTCGTGCATCCATCCAACGAGGCGCATGCAGATTGCGCCATAGCGCTGGAGGCGACCCAAAAGCACATTAAATACACCATTTTCAACCTGAATGTTCAACGGCACCCCGGGAAGGGCGCCCAAAGGGGTGCGATGGGTCGCCGCATCCGGGGGCCGTGCGCCATCGGGATTTCGTCTGGCGCGACGCGCTTGGGCCACAAAGGCCATGCGTTGCAGTCTCTGGCCGAGGTGAAGCGACAAAGCGGACCCCACAATGCTAGGCTTGCCGGCGAGTCGGCCAACGGGGGCGCTCGCTGCGGCGCATCCGGCGGGAATCCAAGGGAAATTCAGAAATGCAAGAGTTGCGCCGCATCGCCATTACCGGAGCCAGTTCGGGACTGGGCGCCGCGCTTGCCAAGGCCTTGGCGCAGCCGGGGGTCAGCCTGCACCTATGCGCCCGAAGGGTGAAAGGGCTTGAAGAAGTGGCCGGCGCCTGCCGCGCAAGCGGCGCCGAGGTCCAGACAAGCAGCATCGATCTCCGCAATCCCTCTGCGGGTCCGGCCTGGATCGAAGCGATCGCGGCCGGGGGTCCGATCGATCTCCTGATCCTGAATGCGGGCATTTTCGCTGGCCGGTCGGAAAAAGGTGTGATGGAGCCCTTGGACGCGATTCCCGGTCTCATTGCCACAAATCTGACATCGCCACTTCTTTGCGCAACAGCAGCGGTGCCGGCCATGCGTGCCCGCGGGCGGGGGCATGTGGTTCTGATCTCGTCCCTTTCGGCGGTCAGCCCCTCACCCGATTCCCCGGGATATAGTGCTGCCAAGGCCGGACTTTCGGCTTATGGCAAGGCCCTCGCCGACGATCTGGCAGGTACGGGCGTGCTGGTGCACGTGGTCGAGCCCGGGCACATCCTTTCACATCACACCGACCAACAGATCGGGGCTGTGCCGCTGGCAATTACGCCCGAGGCGGCGGCGGATCATATTCTTCGCGGTGTGAAACGCGGCGCGGCGCGCATCGCCTTCCCGTTGCTGCCGAGACTTTATGTCCGGCTGACCGACCTGTTGCCGCGCCCGATCCGCCTGTTGCTCAACCGCAGCCAACGGTTCACTGTCCGGAACGATCCAGATCCGCTTTCGGGGGAATAGCCGGATCAGAACTTTTCTCACCCGGAAGTCGCTGCCATTTGGATGCGGTTCGGGAAATCGGCGCGGCGCTTTTTCGATTGCTTCTGGCGCCTTCGGGAGCCAGAATTCGAGCCGCGACTTCCTTCATTTGATTGACCGGGGCTGGCCACAAATGTCTAGAAAGAATTCTCCTCAGGCCTTGAGGGAGAGCATTTCAAGCTCACTTCGGGCAGGCGCGAAGCCGAAGGATGTTCTCAAAGTGGTGAGAAAGCAGTTTCCCGATGCCAAATCCAAGGAAGTGGCGCTGGCTGCCTTTTCGCTGATGATCGAGCTTTCCGAGAGCAATCAGGAAGCTGCGAGCGCGCTGCAGGATATCGGCCTCAGCGCGCGCAAAGGCTCCGACAAGGACGCCTAGATCGCGCAGAATGCCGCTCCGGTATCTGCAATCGGGCCCGTCAAACAATCACCGTTTGTGGGCTTGGGATGCCTGCAAGACAAAGTGGCGGTGGATGTAGTCCGAGGCGAACTAGTCTCACCTGCAGCAATCGAGCTAAAGCGCATTAACGGCGCCGCCGTCAACAACAAGAGTCTGTCCGGTCACGTAGCGGGCGGCCGGTGACAGCAGATAAGTCATGGCCCAACCGATGTCTTCGGGCTGACCGAGCTCTTTCATCGGGATTCGCCGAAGTATTGCCTCGACCCTTTTTGGATCGTTGCTGGTGGCCTGTCTATACATCGGCGTGTCGAACCAACCCGGGGCAACGGCGTTGGTCCGCACGCCGGTCGGCGCGAGTTCGACGGAAAGCGTCCGAACCAGCCCGAGAAGTGCCGATTTTGCAGCGGCGTAACCCGACACATTCGGCAATCCGAGAAACGATGCCATCGAGGCGGTGAACAGGATTGAACCTTTGCGAGAAACGATCTGGGGCAGGAAGGCTCTCGTGAGTGCAAACGCCCCGGATACATGGGTGGTCAGCACGCTTTCAAACGACGCTTGTTCCATTTCCGCGACAGGCTTCTTCACTGTGATGCCCGCGTTGTTGATCAGAGCGGATATGGAGCTGTATTCCGCCTCCACAGCTTGTGCGAAAGCTTCTGCCTCGTCGGTGCGGGTGATATCGAACGCGGCAACGCCTGTTTGCGGTCCAAGTTTCTTACTGAGTTGCTCAAGTTTTTCCGTGCTGGTGCCCGACAGGATCACATGCGCGCCTGCAGCAACAAGGCAAGCGGCTATGCCCTGCCCCAGGCCACCGCTCGCGCCTGTTAGCAGAACCCTTTGACCCTCGAGCGAGAAGGCAGCCGGGAAGTTCTTCGAGGCAGATCGTTCGTTGCTCACGCTGTCCAACCTCCGTCAATGTTGATCGCCTGCCCCGTCATGTAGGCGCTGGCGTCATGCGCGAGGTAGAGCACCAAATGCGCAATTTCCGCTGGATGACCCAGCCTGCCCATGGGTTGTCGCGTCACAAATGCGGCAAGCGCCTTATCGTGGTCGCCTGTGGCCGTAAGCCTTTGATGCAGGGACGGACTGTCCACAGTGCCGGGACAGATTGCGTTGCACCGTACGCCTGTTTGAACGAAGTCAGCGGCGATGGCCTTGGTCAGGCCGATGACTGCGGCTTTTGACGCGCCATAGGCGAACCTGTTCGGCACCCCCTTCACGCTCGACGCGACTGACGACATGTTGATGATCGACCCACTGCCTTTCTCCAACATGGCAGGCAAGTGCACCCGGATCATGCGAAACATCGCCCTGGCGTTGAGATCAAACGAGCGGTCCCAATCGGACTCTTCGCATTCCAGAATCGTGCCGTTGTGCACATAGCCGACGCAATTGAACAGCACATCGAGTCGACCGGTCAGGTCGGGCGTTGCGGCAACTGCCTCCCGGTCCGTAACATCGAGACGAATTGAGGTGATGCCTTCGATCTCATCCAATTCCGCCAACGCGCGTTCGCTGATGTCGGCCGCAAAAACACGGGCGCCCGCTTTGGCCAGGAGTTCTGCTGAAGCCCGTCCGATGCCCTGCCCTGCCGCGGTGACGAGTGCCACCTTGCCTGCGAGTGAAAATTCCGGCTCGTTCATTGTGGTACCTCTCTTGTCCAAAGCCTTGCTTTTCCGATGCGCCGCTCTTGCCGTCGGCGCGACGGGTTGACCGAAGGCGGTCCATCGTGATGTAAATATCTGGTGGCTGGACCACCTGACCTTTATTGCGCCTATTCTCGAAACGCAAGACTGCAGGGGGCCATAGAGGTCTGCACCGGCGCTGCGGGCATTCTCTTGTTTCTGCGCCATGTGTATTGTCGGTCAAAGCGACCGGGAGGAATGAGAATTGACGGCAACCCGCACGCTCTCATGGCCAGGCGGAACGGTCACAGTTTCATCGCTAGGCGGGATGATCGGCCCTGCCGTTTTCCTTTTGGACAACGGGCGGCAAGTCAGCCCGCTGCACGTTGCACCCTGGTGGAACGAACCGGAAAGCCGTGACCTTGATGGCATGCATCGCAATCTCCGGGGCGAGTGGCCGTGCGTGCCATTCGGATATCCCGTCGACCGCGACACTTTCCCCGCTGAGTGGAAACCCGCGCTGCCCGTGGACGACCATGTGGATTATGTTCACGGGTACGCTTCAAACCACAACTGGACTTTTCTCAGCGTCGATGGCGATGCTGAGGTCGCAATGGAAATCAACTATCCCGGTGAGCATCCGGTGCGCCGGCTGGAGCGAAGGATCAGGCCTTCAAAAGGTACCGGGCTCGAGATCGACCTGAAAATTGACGTGAGACGAAACTGCAGTTTGCCCGTCGCCCTGCACTGGTGTTTCGCCTTGCCCGACGTGCCCGGACAAGCCCAGCTTTTGCCCGGCGGTTTCTCCAGTGGCGCCACTTATCCCGCCAGTCTGGCGCCCGGCGCGGAACTGTTTGCGCCCGGTAGGTCATTCTCGGAACTGTCAAACGTCCCTGCCCGAATTGGGTTGGCAACAGATGCCACCAGACTGCCCTTTGACCGGAACGTCGAGGAACTGTTGCAGCTCAACGGAACCGACGGGCACTTTTCGTTACTGAACCGGCACGACGCCTATCGGGTCGACCTGACGTGGCCGGCAGCCACGCTTCCCAGTGTCTTACTTTGGTACTCCAACAAGGGCCGTCAATTCGCCCCTTGGAACGGCCGTAACCTGTGCATCGGCATAGAGCCATGCCGATCCGCATTCGGCATGTCACCTGCGACTTGCAGCCAGCCCAACCCGCTGAGCGAGTCCGGGGTCCCGACCAGCCTGGACCTGCCGACGGGCAAGGAATGCACCTTTACCTATTCGATACAGGTCTCGCCGCTCTAGCGATCAAGGAACCTGTCGGCAGAAACTACCTGCGCAGGTGCGGCGCGACAGGCTTGACCGTTCAACTGAGACCCGCTAACAGTACTAAATTGGTCTGACCACCCGACCTTTGCAAAGTTCAAACCGCGAGTTGCAATGTCTACCTACGATCCGGCGCTTTTCGACACCATCAGGACGAGCCTCACTTCGAGCGTGCTCGGTGACGTCATGGATGCGGCGGGGCTGCGCCGCCAGTTTCTGCCGCCCAGACTGAAACCCGTGGGTGACATACGAGTACTGGTTGGCGCGGCGATGACCGTGCTGGAGCGGGACATTTCGGAGGACGCGGACATCGAGCCTTTTGGGTTGATGTTCAACGCCCTGGATGACCTCAAAGCCGGAGAAATCTACCTGTGTACCGGCAGCCGAAACCCCTATGCGCTCTGGGGCGAATTGATGAGTTCACGCGCCCAGGCCCTGGGCGCGGTCGGAGCGGTGGTCGATGGTTTTCACCGCGACACAGCGGGTATTCTGGCGCGCAAGTTCCCCGTTTATTCAGCCGGCGCTTACGCCCAGGACCAGCGCTCGCGCGGGGCGGTGATGGATTTTCGTTGCCCATTGACGTTCGACAATGGCACGCGGGTCGAATGCGGCGACATCATCGTGGCGGATGTGGATGGGGTGCTCGCTATCCCGGCCAGTGTCGCGACGGAAATCGTTGCTGCTGCGTTGGAAAAATCCAGCGCAGAAAAACAGGTGCAAGGCATGATCGAAGCCGGACAAAGCACCGCGGACATATTTGAACGCACCGGCATCATGTGAGGAATGACATGAAGATTGGCCTCGGTCTTTATCGCGAGTCCCTGAACGACGACAATTTCCGCTTCGCCGCCCAGGCAGGTGCCACCCACATTGTTGCGCATTTGACAAGCTACCTTTCGTCGTCCGGTCCCAGCCTCTCCCGCGGCAGCGAGAACGAAGGTTGGGGTGACTGTTCGACAGACGAACTGTGGAGCTTCGAAGAGATGTCAGGACTTGTGTCACAGGCACGGTCACACGGACTGGAGATAGCGGCGCTCGAGAATTTCTCGCCAAAATTCTGGTCAGATATCCTGCTCGATGGCCCCGCAAAATCTGCGCAGATGGACGGTTTGAAACGGCTGGTTCGCGACGCCGGGCGCGCCGCTATCCCCTGTATCGGCTACAATTTTTCTATTGCGGGTGTGTGGGGCTGGACGCGTGGACCCATGTCCCGGGCCGGTGCGGTTTCTGTCGGGTTTGACGGGTCGAAAGTCGATCTCAACTCTCCCCTGCCAGACGGAATTGTCTGGAACATGCGCTATCGGGAGGGCAATCCGCATGCCGTGCCGATCAAGGTTACAAACGAACAAATCTGGGAACGCCTGACCTGGTTTCTCAATGAACTGGTACCGGTGGCCGAAGAAGCCGGCGTGCGTCTCGCGGCCCATCCAGACGATCCGCCGGTGGATGCCATGCGCGGCGCGGCGCGGCTCGTGAACCAACCTCACAAGTACAATCGGCTTCTGGACATCAAGGACAGTCCTGCAAACAGTACGGAACTCTGCCTAGGCTCCTTGCAGGAAATGACCGAGGGAGACGTGTATCAGACGATCCGCGACATCGCGCGGCGCGATCGCATTGGCTACATCCATTTCCGCAATGTGAAGGGCAAAGTGCCCGATTACGTTGAAACCTTCATCGATGATGGCGACCTCGACATGGTCGAAGTGGTTCGCATTCTGCGTGAAGAGAACTTCGAGGGCGTAATGGTTCCCGACCACACGCCCGAGCTTGTTTGCAGTGCACCTTGGCACGCTGGCATGGCCTATGCGCTTGGTTACATGCGTGCCCTGGTCAATACCGCGCACCTACTCGGACCTTCGACGAAATGACTGGTCCCGTCTTCAATTCCCAACTGGCGTCGCCGCGGTTGTTTCCTCCCAGGGTACCGCCTCACGCCGCGCCCCGCGGACTCCTCCAAGCCGCGGGGCTCCCTTTCAATCCACGTGCCGACAGCAATTGCTGACCGGGAATCTCATCGCTTCGGCAAAGCCGGCAGAGGACCATTCATGATCAAGGAAATCCTGTTCGTCCCTCATAGTCATACCGACATCGGGTACACGCATCCTCAACCGGTGATTCTTGAATTGCATCGCCGGTTCCTTGAGCAGGCTCTTGAGATGACCGAGGAGACAGCCGACCGGCAGGATGGCAGTGCCTTCAAATGGATGATCGAAGTAACCGGGACGGCGATCGATTATTGGCGGCGCGCTTCGAGCGGCGAACGCGACCGTTTGGTGAAGGCCACGCAGGATGGACGGGTCGAGGTTGCTGCGATGCGGTGGAACCAGGCCCAGCTTTCAGACCACCACATGCTGATCGAGGCCATGAAACCGGTTGAGGAACTGCGGCAGGCAGGCATTCCGATCCGGCATGCGATGAACACAGATGTGAACGGGCTCAATTGGGGCGTGGTCGATATTCTGTCCGATTTCGGCATCGAGACCATGTCGATGGCAATCAACGAGCACTTTGGCTACGCCGTTCGTCCACGTCCGCAGGCTTTCAACTGGCGATCCGCTTCGGGCCGTCAGGTTCTGGTCTACAACGGCTTGATGTACGGGGTGACAGTCAGCAGCTGGCTCGGCATCCCGCACGACCCCGAGCGCACCAGGCGCGCCGTTCCGCGACTGGCGGAATTGCTCGGGCAGCGCGGCTATCCTCATGACCTGCTGATCATGCAGGCAACAAATGTCCACATTCATGACAATGCGCCGCCCAATCCGGACTTGCCTGACTACATACGCCGGTTCAATTCTGAAAGTGACGGCATCAAGCTGCGTATCGCGACGATGAGCGAAGCGTTTGCTGCCCTCAAGTCTGAAGATCTGAGTAATATTCCAACCTTGAAGGGTGATTGGCCCGACTGGTGGACTTTCGGGTCCGGGAGCACGGCACGCGAAACTGCAGTGACCCTTTCGGGTCAGCGGGCGTTGCGAGACGCCCAGCAGTTGCTGTCTTGGCACGCCGCGAGAACGACACGCTCCCGGGAACTGGAGCGGGAGGCGGCGGAGGCGCTCGCCCTTTTCGTCGAACATACGTACACGTCCGACAGCGCCGCCAAAAAACCCGATAATCTGGAAAGTCTAAACCAGATCCACTGGAAAAAGAACCTCGCCTACGAAGGGTTCAGCCTGGCGCGGATGTTGCGGCGGGACGGACTTCACCAATTGGCGTCGCTGCACGCAGGGGACGAGCCTGCCGGACTATTTTACAATCCGCTGCCCTTCCCGGTTTCCCGGTCACTGCGCATCCCCAAAACCGACCTTACTACGGTCCTGCTTGAACCCTGGTCCAACATGCTGCAACGCCAGGACAAGATTTTCGGGGAAGTGCTCGACGAGGAGACTTTCTCCGTTGCAGTCGATCTGCCGGCGCTTAGCTATGCCATCGTCCCACAATCGGCCTTCGAACAGCGTTTGGGAAAGTTGGACGCATCCGAAGGTCACCTCGTAAATGATCACGTTGAAATTCGCTTCGACACGATCGGTGGCGGGGTCAGCTCGCTTCTTGTCGATGGCGTTGAGCGCATATCCGACTGGGACTTCCGATTTGGCGTGCCCGTGCTGGAAAGCCCGGAGACCGGCCTCAGGACGGCCATCTACGGACCTCCCCGTTTTGCCGACCTCGAACATGCCCTCGACCTTCATCAGGATTGGCATACGGACTGGGTTGCGCGGCGGCAAGCGGCCACATTTCGGGAAACCAGAGTGCGTCAGAGCAAAGGTCACTGCGAAGTCATCCAGGATTTTGCCCACTCAAACGGCGAGTGCGTCAGCGTCATCTACCGGCTTTCGGCTGGCGATGCGGGATTGACGATTGAAACCGTGGTCGACAAGAAGCGAGTTACCACGCCGCACGCGCATTATCTCCCGCTTCCGCTTGCCCTTTCTGACGGGTGGACCACGCACTACGAGACAGCCGGCGCAACGGTCGAATTGGACCGTGAACAACTAACCGGGGGCAACCGCCACTTCGTGACCACGCAGCGCTTCCTGCGTATGCAGGATCATGAGCGGGGCGTAACTTTTGCCACGCCGGACCTTCCCTTGTTCCAGGTCGGTGGCTTCACTTTCGGCCGGCACGTCGCGGGCGAAGTTAAACGTGACCACCCCGTGCTTCTGGCCTGGCTCAACAACAATTACTGGGACACAAACTTCGAAATCTCGCAGTCCGGCCCCTTGCGATCGCGACTGCATTTGATTGCACACGAGTGCGAATGCTTGTCGCGTTCAATTGCCCGCGCCCTGCCCTATGTGGTGGAACCGCAGTATCACATCATGCGTGCAACCGGCGCTGCCACGGGGAGCCTGTTTGACATTGACGCCGACGGGCTTCTGATCACCGGCATGGAGCGTTCCGACCAGACCGTGAGATTCTACGTATTGAACCCCGAAAATGAGCCAAAAGTTTTGCGGCTGGGGTCGGCCGCTCTGAACATGTTGGCAGCAAATCTGATTCAGTTGAGCGGCAAGGTCATCGGAGCTTGTACCGTGACAAACGGGTCATTGAATTTGGAAGTTGCCGGGAGGGATTGGGTCGGGCTTGAAGTCGAGGTGGCCTAGCCCGCCACTGACACCCTTACGGTAGTCTTGGCGGCGGAAGCAATTCCGCCGCCATTTTCTTGTTGTAGACTGGCCCGATCAGGCGACGAGCCGTACGCCGTTGTTACCGGTGAAGAAGTGCAGTCGTTCTGCACTTGGCCGGACGTGAAGCTTCTCACCAGGCTTCGCCGAAATGCGCTCCCGAAACACGCCGACCAGATCCTGCCCGGCATAGCGCATCATGACCTGGGTTTCGGAGCCAGTTGGCTCGACAGTAACGACCTGCATGGCGAGGCCTTCCGGGTCGAGTTGGAAGTGCTCGGGCCGAATTCCCAACGTGACAGGGCGGCCCGCCTCATGCGCGGGAACCTTGCCCAAAGCAATGCGGTCGCCCGTAGGAAGCACAAGAGCGTCTCCTTCAAGTGTGCCTTGAACGAAGTTCATCGCCGGCGAACCGATAAACCCGGCCACAAACTTGTTGGCAGGATTGTCGTAAAGTTCAAGAGGCGTGCCGACCTGTTCAATCAGCCCGTCATGCATGACGACAATTCTGTCGGCCATGGTCATCGCCTCGATCTGGTCGTGCGTGACGTAGATCGTCGTGGTTTGCAGCCGGTGATGGTTCTGCTTGATTTCCGAGCGCATTTGGACACGCAACTTGGCATCAAGGTTGGAAAGCGGTTCGTCAAACAGAAAAACTTCCGGGCTGCGGACGATGGCGCGTCCCATCGCGACGCGCTGCCGTTGACCACCCGAAAGCTGTTTGGGGAAACGCTCCAGTTGGTCAGTCAGGCCCAGAATTGCCGCAACCTCTTCAACACGTTTTTTGGTGGTTTGCTTGTCGACGCGCAACATCTTGAGCGAGAACCCCATGTTCTCTTCAACCGTCATGTGCGGATAAAGCGCGTAGGACTGGAAGACCATTGCGATGTCGCGGTTCTTGGGTGGCATTTCATTGACAACACGGCCGCCAATTGAAATCTCGCCGCCAGTTATGTCTTCAAGACCGGCAATCATGCGCAGCAAAGTAGACTTGCCGCACCCGGACGGACCGACGAGGCTAACGAATTCCCCGTCGGCAATGTCGATCGACACGCCGTGCAGAACAGGCACTGTTCCGTAATTCTTGCGCAAGTCGCGAACGCTTACACTCCCCATTGCTTATCTCCATTATGGTTCGGGCGCGACATGCGCCACTTGCTTGCCCGAGCAGCTTCGCTCAGGATTCTGAAGGCATGAAAACCAATTGGCTCACGCGCCAAACATGGATCTGACGTCCTCGAGTATGAGGTTCTCGCGGCCGATCCCCTCGACGGTGGTGACACCGCAGAGTCCCATGGTTTTTTCGAGTTCGCTTTGCAGGATTTCCAGCGCCAGCGTCACCCCGCGCGCGCCGAGGGCTCCGAGCCCGTACATCATGCTGCGGCCTATGTAGGTGCCTTTGGCGCCGAGCGCGATCGCCTTGAAAACGTCCTGCCCGGATTGAATGCCACCATCCAGGTGCACCTCGGTCAGGTGCCCCACTTCCTGCACCACGGCCGAAAGGGCGCTTATCGAAGAGATCGCGCCGTCCAACTGGCGGCCGCCGTGGTTTGAAACTATGACGGCGTCCGCGCCGCACTTCACGGCCTCGGCCGCATCATTGGGGTCGAGCACCCCCTTGACGATCAACTTGCCCCGCCAACGGTCCCGTATCCGTTGGACATCGGACCAGTTGAGCGAAGGGTCGTATTGTTTGTCAGTCCAGTCCGATAGCGAGTCGAGATTATCGAGGTTGGGCACGTGACCCACGAGATTTCCAAAACTGTGCCGCCGGGTCTGCATCATTCCCAGGCACCAGGCTGGCTTGGTCACAAGGTTCAGGACATTGCCCAGGGTTGGCCGGGGCGGCGACGACAGACCATTGCGCGCATCCTTGTGGCGTTTGCTCGACAGAGGCAGGTCAAGCGTGACGACCAGCGCGGAGCAGTCCACCGCCGCCGCACGATCAATTAGCCGGTCCACGAAATCGCGGTCCCGCATGGCGTAGAGCTGAAACCAGAATGGCGAGCTTACGTGACGGGCAACATCCTCGAGAGAACAGATGCTCACCGTCGACAGGGTGTAGCGAATTCCAAACTTTTCGGCGGCCTGGGCCGCGAGGATTTCGCCATCCGGGTGCACCATGCCGGTCAGACCGGTAGGCGCGATCGCCAGCGGCATTGCAGAAGGTGTTCCCAGCATGCTGGAAGCGGTTGTGCGAGACGACACGTCGATAGCCACGCGCTGGCGCAAATGGATACGCTCAAAGTCGCTGCGGTTTTCCCGATAGGTCTGTTCACTCCAGGAGCCGCCGTCGACATATTCATAGAACATGCGGGGCACTCTTCGGCGCGCAAGAACCCTGAGGTCTTCAATGCAGGCGATTTGACGCATTTTGAATCGCCTTCAAGATATTCTTGCTGAACGCGATCTTTCGACCACAGTTCAAACCAAATAATGCAATGGACACGGTGCTCATTGGGAATCAGCCCCGTTCAGGCCAAACAGGTTTTCTCGCTTGCCCGTTACGCCGCAGCGCATGGCGAACAATCCACCGGCCTGCGGACTCTTGAGATAGTCGGCGCTCGTGAAGTCAACGGTCGCCGAAGTGATGAGCATCTGATCGAGATTTTCGCCGCCAAAAGTGACGGATGACGGGCGTCGCACCGGCATTTGAATGCGTTCAAGCTCTTCGCCTTCCTGCGAAAGCTTGATCAGGCACCAACCGTCCCACATGGCACTCCAGATATTGTCGTCCGCGTCGATGGTCAGTCCATCCGGTCCGCCGTCTTCGGGTTCAAATCGATGAATGGTTCTGCGATTTGTTGCTGTGCCCGCAGCGACGTCGAAATCAAACGCGTATGTTGAAGCTGCGACAGTGTCGCTGAAGATCATGGACTTGTTGTCAGTCGTCCAACCGATCCCGTTGGGCAGCAGGTACTCGCCAAAATAGGTCACGGTGCCATCGGGATCGATGCGGTGGAGCCCACCCCCGTCAAAGCGCTCTGGTCCCAGAAAATCATCCAGCATCGTGCCGACCCAGAGCCGGCCTGCCGCATCGACCTTGCCATCGTTGAAGCGCTGCCCGGGGCGGCCAGCACTCAGGTCCGCCAACAAGGTGAAATCGCCTGTCGCCAGGTCCATCTGTGAAACCGTCAGACCGGCTGCGACCAGCAAAGTGTCGGGCTGGCTGGTCAGCGCAACACATCCGATGCGCTCCGATGTCGCCCATTGGCCGGTTTGCCGCCCGGTTTTCAGGTTATGCCGGAAAATTTGCTGACGACGAATGTCGATCCAGAACAGGTCCCCGGTCCGCCAGTCCCACAAGGGTCCTTCGCCGAGAATGGCATTGGCTTGTTGAATACATTCCACGTGGCTTGCCATTCCCGGGCTGCCCTCCTCTCCGGTCTGCTTGTCAGGTGACCTAACCTATGTTAGAGCCTGTTTTGTGTCAACAAGTTACCTATCGCAGGGCGCCAACACCGGGCTATGATGCGGTGGTACAGCGGAGGTGCCATGGTTGAAGATATGAAGGGCAAGATCGCAGTCGTTTCCGGCAGCGCGGGCATCGGGCTGGGATGCGCTCTGCGGCTGGCGCAGGCCGGCGCCCGCGTCCACCTGTGCGGTAATGACCCAAAGCATAACGAAACAGCCGCGGAAAAGACGTCAGGGCTTGATGTGCGGATGCACCTGCTCGACGTCAGCGAAGATCAGCAGGTCAGCGACCTGGCACAGCAGGTGGCGGAAGCGGACGGCGGCATCAATGCGCTCGTGAATGTCGCGGCGATACAGCCTTACGGAAACATTGAGACCACCCGTCCTTCGGACTGGGACCGTACGTTGAATGTCAATCTGCGGTCATGTTATCTGATGTCACACTATTTCTATCCACTCCTCAAGGGCAGGAGCGACGCGTCAATCGTGCACATGGCCTCGGTTCAGGGACACGCCAACCAGCGAAACGTTCTGGCGTACGCCACTTCCAAGGGCGCCATACATGCGCTAACCCGCGCCATGGCTGTCGATTGTGCACATGACGGCGTGAAGGTGAATTCGGTCTCACCCGGCTCCATCAGAACGCCGCTTCTGGAATTCGCGGCGGAATCACTGACTCCTCATGGAGGAACGATGGAAGAGACGCTCGCAGGCTTCGGCAAAAGTCATCCCATCGGGCGGGTCGGGACAGTCGAAGAAGTGGCGGAACTTGTGGCCTTCCTGGTGGGGCCCCGATCCGGGTTCTGCACGGGTGGCGACTATCCGGTCGATGGCGGACTGAGAGCACAGTTGGGCGTTTGAGTGATTTGACCCGATAGAGATAATTTTCGAGCTGAGTGAGGATACAATGGCAGTTGCAACAACCAAGCTGACGCGACAGGGCCTGCCATCGCAGGTAGCCAACCATGTACGTGATCAAATCGTGCAGGGAACGCTTGTGCCGGGAGACAGGCTCCCCACCGAACGGGAAATGGCTGAACAGCATGGCGTCAGCCGCGCGGTCATTCGCGAGGCGGTTGCCAAGCTGATCCATGAAGGTCTGGTGAATTCGCGGCAAGGCGTTGGTGCATTCGTGGCTTCACCGGAATCAGCCACAGCACTCGTGCTCGACCCGGGCAGTTTTGCCGAGCCCAAGGACTTCAAGCACCTTTATGAACTGCGACTGGTGTTGGAAAGCGGTGCGGCGGAACTGGCGGCGCAGAACTGCAACAACGATGATCTGGCAGCGATTGAGGCTGCCATCGATTCAATGAGAAGCGTGCAAGACTCCCACGAAATCTACGTTCACCACGATATTGCCTTTCACCGTACGGTGGCCGCCGCCAGCAAAAACCCGTTCGTGTCGATGTTCATCTCATTCGTCGACCGGAAGCTGCAGGAAAGCATTTACGTGGCTTTGCGCAAACTTGACTTCGAAGCGACAACCGAGATCTCCATCGCTGAACACCGCACCATCTTCGACGCCATTCGCGCCCGGGATCCGAATGCGGCTTCCGCTGCCATGCGCTCGCACCTGAACAACTCATCGCGACGGTTGGGTCTCTGATCCAGACCAACTAGCTTTTGATCGCGCCGGCTGTCATTCCCGAGATGAACTGGCGCTGCAGGATCAAGAACAGCAATACGGGAATGATACTCACCATCACAGATCCGGCCGCCAGTCCCGTGAAGTCGAAACTGTACTGTGTCTGGAGCTGTCTCAGTCCCTGATTGACCACGCCGATTCCTTCAGTGCGCATCATGGTTGTGGCCACGATGAACTCGTGGAACACGGCCACCACGGTCAGTACCGCGACCGCTCCGACGCCCGGCAGGGCAAGAGGCAGAACGATACGCCAGATAATTCCAGGTCGGGAGCACCCATCGATCAGCGCGGCCTCTTCGATCTCACTTGGCAAAGCAAGAATGTAGGCGCGCATCAGCCAGACGGCCAAAGGCAGGCTGGAGGCCGAATAGATGATGACAAGGGAAATCGGATTGTTGATCATCCTTAGCGCGCTGAAGGCCTGATAGATGGCAACCAGGTTCACAAGCCCCGGTATCGTCAGCGAAAACATGAAAAGGAACAAAACTGGCCCGCGCCCCAGGAACTTGAAGCGGGCAAGCGCATAACCCGTCACGAACCCGAAAGGCAAGACGATGGCGCAGGTGGCCAGTGCAATCAGCGTGGTGCTGATCGTGTAGGACAGCAGCGACCCCTGAACGAAGGCGCGTTGGAAGTTTTCCACGGTGAAGGCCGAAGGGTCGATGGTGCTGGAAAACACGTACTGTTCCGGTTGCAGCGACTTGAGCACGATCCAGACCATGGGCAACAGGAACATGGTCACCACTGCGAACCAGGTGAACCATGTGGTCAGGTCAATGCGTGAGCGGCGCTTGATTGCGGTGGTCAATTTTGAGCTCCCCGGCCGCGCTGCAGCAGAATGAACAGCCCCATCGCCACCACGTTGACAACGGACATCAGGATGGCAATCGCCGATCCGTAGCCGATGTGAAAATACAGGAAAGAGTGCTGGTACATGTAGAGCGCCGTCGTCGTTGTTGCGTCGATCGGGCCGCCCCCTGTCAGCGCAATGATGATGGTCACAAGGTTGAAATTCCCGATCAGCAGCAGAATGGAGACAACCAGCAATGTCGGGCTGACCAATGGAAGTGTAATGAGCCAGACCATGCGCCAGCCCGGGGCACCGTCAACGCGCGCCGCTTCGTACAGCGACTCATCGATCGACTGCAGGCTGGCCAGAACCATCACCATGGCAAAGCCGATGCTGCGCCAACATTCGACAAGGATCAGCGCAACCATGGAGCCGGTGGCCGTGCGCAGAGGACCGCCGGTGATAAACCCGATCGGTGCATCGGGCTGCAACAGGATCATCCAGAACACACCGGTGGCTAATTCACTGATCACCCAGGGCACCACGATAATGGCCCTGAGCACTCCCTGCCCCCGAATCTTGCGGTTTACAGCCACCGCCAACAGAAAGCCCAGAGCGGTGGAAATGAACGTGACGCTCAAAACGAAAACCGTTGAGCGGAAAAACGCTCCGATCAAATCAGCGTCGGCAAAAGCACGCAGGTAGTTGGCAAAGCCGATGAACGAGACCACACGCCGACCGATGTCCCAGTCTGTCAAACTGGCAACACCTGTGAACATCAAGCTGAGTACCGTGAAGGCGCCGACCAGTAAGCCGGCCGGCAGGATCAACAAATAAGGAAACAGGTCCGCCCGCTTGCGCCGCAGCGGAACGTTTTCGGCAGAGCCGATTGCCGTGATGGCCACTAGGTCCACTCCAGTTCAAACACGTGAGCCGAAAGGGCGGGCAAGTCTGCTGTCAGATGCAATTCGCCTGCTCTGACTGTGACGCCCTGCCGCTCATATGTCAGACCATCAGGCAAGCCCAGGTCAATCGCCTTGAAGGTGCGTGCGACACTTTTGTCGTCAGAAGACATGTTGAAAAGAACGATGACGGCAGATTTTTCCTCGTCCAGCACATGGCCGTGGGCATCAAGATCCAGCCCCGCAAACCGGCCGCGACTAAAGTGCGGTTTCAGCCGCATGTAGGTCTTCATGGCCGCAACATGGCTGTCCCAAATCGCGTCGCCGGGCTTCAGACCGCCAATGCCGAGATGCCGGCAGTTCGAAGCGTACCACCAGAACGCGAGCGCGTTGTCGTTGTCGAAGCGAAGATTGACATGGAGATACAGCGGTATGTCGTAGGCAAGATTGTACTCATAAAGAGACAAAGCCTTGCCAGACAAAAGATCAAGGAACGAGTTCCACATGAACTCAAACCCCCAGTGTTCGTCGAAGGTCGCCTCTTTGGTGCCGTGTCCGTAGTAAAGCGGCAGATAGTCCTGCCAGCCGGCCGTCACCGCGTCGTGCGCCTCGATGATCAAGTCGGGGAACTCGGACTTGATGCGTCGCATCACGTTCCCAAGGCCCTCGGCGTGTTCTTCAAGAGTGGCCGGAACGCTGTGGCCATGGTCCGGCGCAAAACAGGGTTCACACCATCCGTGCCGCCACTTGTCGCCCGTGGTGCCGGGTAACGCATATTCACAGAAGTCGAACATGAAAAAGCTCACTCCCGACTTCGCCAGCGCCAGGAGCCGCTCTGTTTTCACGTCCTGCCATGCATGCGAAGCGCAACAGGCATAGCCGCCGGTATACTGCCCCTTGTAGTGGAGCATGGTGCCATCCTCGGCGCGCCGATAGATGCGAGGGTCGTCCTGATCAGACTTGGCGTGCATCATCAGGTGCAGCGATAGGCTGAGGCCGTACTTGTCTTTTAGGGTATCGACAAAGTCAGTCACTTCGCCGAGCCGATCGGTGTCCCAAATCGAACTGCCCTCGAAAATGTCCCAGACGGGGTCGAAATAGAATGCTTCTGCGCCCATCAGTTGTGCGCGGCGTGCCTCTTCCCAGAGCTCGGGCAGTTCCTGGAGCGGGGAGTTGGTCCCTCGCCAGCCCAGATTGTAAAGTTCGTTCCAGTGAACGGGCGGGTTGAACCCTTTCGGCACGATGTGTCCGTGCTCGCGCAGGTGCGCCCCGTAGGCGCGGTGACCTTCCTGCCAGTCGCCTTCGAATGGAAGTATCGTCGACGTACCAAAGCTGAATTCGCGATTGGCAGCGCTGATAACGACCGGCCGGCCCGGCGCCCCGTTGGTGCGCCCTGCCCCCAGAAATCTGAGGCAAATATCCCCCACGCTGGCCAGTTCAGTCAGACTGTCCATCTGCTCGGAAGTCGGGCGGGTATAAAATTCCCCATCGACAAGCGCAAACTCGATCAAATGCTGCGCATACTTGGAGAAGACAAAGCCGGCTTTGCCATTCTGCCAGCTCCAGGCTTCGGACTGCCGGTTTGGCAGGTCATTTCCCGCCCAATTGTCGGGCACCAGATCAGCAGTTGAGTAATCTTCTTTCAGCCAATCCTGGCCGTGACCGCGGCGGCGGCGAAACGGGATCGCGCCCAGCCGGAAAGTCTCCGCATGATCGACCCAGCGTGCTTCGGAGGCATCGAATAATTTCTTGCGGAAGCCGAAACGATAGTCGGCGACCTCATGCGTGTCATGGGCGTAGCGATGAACCAGCGAAATCTGTTCGTCAAAGCGATCCTTGTCCCTGAAGAGGGTGAAGCGGTGCTCAACGACAATATCTGTGGGTCCGGCGTCTCCGAAGTCGAGACGTCCGGCCACCTTGAGGGTGACGGCGTCCTCAACTTGCTCCTCAAGCGTCCACTCGAGCAGACGGGCCCGACGTGCTTTCTGAGGTCCCCCACTAAAACCGTTTGTGCTGAATTCAGCCGAGGCCAGATCGACCTCATAGCAGTAGTCCTCGTCGGCCAACACATGGGCCGACTTGAGATGCACGAGGCTTGATGGGTTTATGAAAGGGTCGATATCGACTTTGAGTTCGTAGAACTGATTATGGAATCTGATCTGATCGCGACCGGATTCCGACCGCGCCAGCTCAGCTGACGCGATCGAATTGCTTGTGGAATTGGTCATCAAGTCCTCAGACGGCCTGTGAGTTGTAGGTCGATTCAGCGGCGGTCAGGGCTTCTTCGGCCGTCTGCTGGCCGGTCAGGAACCGCTGGAAGGCGGTTGTCATCTGATCGAACAACAGACCTGCATCGGAAGCCGGCGGCATGCCGCGTCCTGCCTCTGCAGCATATGCCGCCTGGAACCGCCAGTCGTCTGCCTTGTTCTGGGCAGCTGCGGACTGGTTGGCGCTCGGGCGTGTCGGCAATTGACCGTCCATGAACTCAACGACGATAGCCTGACTTTCGGCGCTCGATACGTGCAGCGCGAACTCCGCTGCCAGTTCCTGGTGCGCATCATCTACACCGGTCCGTGCCGGCAGGTTGAACGACCAGAAGCCGGAGAGCGTGGCGTCCGGTGAATCTGCGGTGGGCCGCGGAGTCCGGAAGTAGCCCAGATCGTCGCCGGCACCGGCGGACTTGAGGGTCGCCATCACCCAGCCGCCGTTCTTTTGCACCGCGTTCTTCTTGCTTGAGAACAAATCATTGAAAGCACCACTGTTCGGCAGAGCGATCAAATCCGGGCTCGCCACTTCAGCGACATTCATCAAGTCATTGTAATAGTTGAAAACTTCAACCATCTCTGGCGAGTTGAGCGCGGCGCGGCCCTCGGCATCGAGCACGTCACCGCCGAGCATCCAGAGTTGCGACATGATGGACTGCGTGGGGGTGTGGACCGAGTTGCTTGCAAAGAAAGAGTAAGGGCTTTCCATGCCGCTCTCCTTGAGCGCCAGCAACTGGGCGCGGAACTCATCCCAGGTCGATGCCGGGGCGTCCAGACCCGCGTCGGCGTAGGACGACTTCCAGTAATATTCGTGACGACAGTCCGTCATCCACGGCAGCGCATAGATGCTGCCGTCAAAAGAGGCGATACCGCGCAAAAGATGCTGGTTGTAGTCATCCCAATTGCCACCGTCGAACTGGTCGTAGGCCAGCAAGAGACCGCCGCCCGCCAGTTTCGGAATATTGAGGTCGTTGACCATAACAACGTCTGCTTCCGTTCCGCTCTGCGCGGCAAGAATCACATTCTGTGTGACCTGGTCCCAAGGCACTTCATCAAACTGCAGGGTGACTTCGGGGTGTTTTTCCTTCCAGTTCTGCAGGATGCCCCACGCGGCGCGCAAGTAGGTGCCATCGTTTTCCGGCTCAGTGGCCGCGGCAAGTGCGTCGGCAAACTTGAAGTCGGGTGTAGACATGATCTTCAGGGTGTTCTCCTGGGCCGACGCCATGCGGATACCGAAGCCCGATGCCAGCGCCAGGCTGGCGCCGCCAGCGGCGGCTCCCTTGAGAACCGACCGCCTGGTTAGTCCGGACTTTTCTGCTGCTTTGTGATTGATCGACATAGTTTCTCCTCCCACGTCGGTTTTGGCCTGCTGTTAAGGTGACCTGACCAATTTTGTGACACTATTCCTTTTTGCTGTCAACTGTGTCGCCACTCATGGGAGACATTCAACATAACAAGTTGTTTTTAGTCCGCCGAGTCGTTTGCCCAACTAAAGGTCTGGCAGATCCAACTCGGTATTCGGTGCCATCAATCCTCAGCATCGACCGCCTATGGTGACCGCCGAGTGCAAAACCACTTAGGCTTTCACAGGGGATTCCAACGTGCCGAGCTCCAGGGAGGATGCTCGCGCTGAAACCGTCAATAGCTGCTTGCAGACCGCCCGCTCCGCCGCACCACATTCTCGTTGGGAAAGGAGGACTGACCTGAGCCCCAACTTCCCTCCGGTTATGAGGAGAGTCCTTGGGTTGATTTGTGGCCTCATGCGGCTCGTTTTCCTGAGTCCTTTTCATTGCAAACTCAGCTGGCGTGATATTGCCCGGCGCCGAGTGCGGTCGTTGGGTGTTGTAGTCCTCTTTCCAGTGCGTGATGCGAATGCGAGCTTTCTTCAGAGTGGAGAAAAGTGTCTCGTTGAGGCACTCGTCCCTAAAGCTGCCGTTGCAGCTCTCGATGAAGCCGTTCTGCATCGGCTTGCCCGGAGCGATGTAATGCCAGTCGATCTGCCGGCCCTGAGATCAGCGCAGGATCGCCATGCTGGTGAACTCGGTCCCGTTGTCTGAGGCGATGGTGCCCGGTTGCCCACGACAGGCAATGATCTGATCCTGCTCTCTGGCGACCCTTGGGCCGGACAGCGAGGTATCCACCACCAGCGCCAGGCACTCCCGCGTGTGATCGTGCACAATGGTCAGAACCCGTAACCGCCGGCCATCGGTGAAGGCGTCGCTGACGAAGTCCAGGCACCAGCGTTGATAGGCACGATCCGGTACAACCATCGGACGTCTGGTGCCCAAGGCCCGCATGCGGCCGCCTCTGCGTCGCACCTGGAGCTTCTCCTCGCGATACAGCCGCCTAAGCTTCTTGATGTTCATATCGATACCCTGGCGCTGCAGCATCACATGGATGCGCCGATAGCCAAACCGTCGTCGCTCACCAGCGATCGTCTTCATGGCCTCCCGCAGATCCTGATCAACGGGCAGGACGCTGCGGTAACGCACACTCGATCGATCAGCTCCCAGCACCTCACACACCCGCCGCTGGCTCACACCATGTAACTGGCAGGCGTGCGCCACAGCCTCCCGCTTTGCGTCGGGCGTCAACGTTCGCTTGGCGCTGCTCGAACCGGTGGCGCAGCGCGCTCACTTGTGCAGCAACATCCTTCAGGATGGCGTTGTCGAGCATCGCCTCGGCCAAAAGCTTCTTCAGCTTGGCGTTCTCATCCGAAAGCACCTTCAACTTGCGGGCGTCGGATACCTCCAACCCGCCACACTTGGCCTTCCAATTGTAGAAGGTGGCAGAGCATGATTCCATGCTTGCGGCACACATCAACGGCCGGTGTTCCCGCCTCTTGCTCCTTGAACACCCCAATAATCTGCTCTTCCGTGAACCATGAACGCTTCATCTGTCCGTCTCCTGTGCGTGACGGACTCAACCCAAAAAATGAAGGAAATCTAGGGGCTCAGGTCATGCGCAAGCGAACAACTCGATGCCTTCGTTGCTCTCCGCTCCATTCCAGCCAGTGAACACTAAACGGAAAACTCGAACCGAAAGCGATCCAGTTTTTGCGGGTCAGAGCAGACACAACATGGATGTACGATCCGAACTTACTTGAGAGCACCTTCCACAAGGCCGCCCTGAATCTGCCGGCGAAAGATAACGAAGACAATCATCGGCGGCAATGTCGCAATGGTCAGAGCAGCAGTTTTCAGAGTCGTATCAGATGTAAACTGTCCATTGAATGCCATCATACCCAGGGTAACGGTTCTTATTTCCGCACTGTTCAGATAGACCAATGGCCACAGAAAGTCATTGAATATCCAAACAAAATAGATGATTCCAACTGTTACAAATGCAGGCCGCGCTAACGGAAGCATTATCCGGAAAAATATCTCAAATTCTGACGCGCCATCTATCCGGGCTGCCTCGATGAGTTCTTTTGGTATGCTAGAGAAGTAGGCCCGAAAAAAGAATATGGCAAATGGTACCCAAGCCAGATAGGTTAGTATAACTGCAAGATATGTGTTTACGAGTCCAATTGTACTCATGATTTTGAAGGCCGGAATCATTATGACCTGCGGCGGAATCATCATTCCCGTCAGGAAGTAGAAGAATAGGATGTTCGCTCCGCGAAATTTGTAGTGTGCAAATGCGTAGCCCGCTGCGCTGCAGATAAACAGCAATCCAGCGACAGACACAGTAGTGATTAGTAGTGAATTGACATACAGACGCAGAAATCCACCGAACTGCCAAGCCGTGGAAAAATTATCTAGCCGCCATTCAGCCGGTAGTCCAAACGCGTTGCTTGTGTAATCCGATAACGTCTTAAATGACGTCATGATCATCCATCCGAATGGCAAAAGTATCGAACCGGCAAACACCAGCAGCAGCATATAAGCTGCAATCCGGACCGGAATCGGAAAGACCGAGAAATTCATTGTGGGCTCCCAAACCGACGTGACAGGAGCAACTGAATCGCGGTGACAACCACCACTACTAAAAAGAGGACCACAGCGATCGCGGCTCCGTAACTCAGCCTCCCGCTCGTGAAAGCCGTGTAGTACATATAAGTGCTAAGAACCTCTGAGGCATGAAATGGACCGCCCTTGGTCATTACAATGATTAGGTCAAAGAGCAAGAACGCCCCAGTCACGGCGAGTATCATGACAACCACCAGAACGTTCCGAATAAGCGGAATTGTGATGTACCAAATCGTGGCGAAGGGTCCGGCACCATCTATTCGGGCCGCGTCAATGTACTCCTTAGGGACGGCCTGCAAGCCTGCGGTGATCAGCAAAATAAAGAAACCCAGTTCGCGCCATATGAATACTGCGAGGACGCTTCCAGTTGCTGTGCTTTTACTTCCCAACAACTGAAGGTTGGCCATGCCTTCAATGCCGAACGCTTCGGCAAGACCTTTGACGACGCCGCTGGTAGGACTCAAGAGCAATGAGAACACCAGACCGATCACCACACTGGAAAGTACGATCGGGATGAAGAAGACCGTGGAGAAAACAGTGTGCCCGACCGGCCTGGTGTGTAGGATAAGCGCAATCAACAATGCCAGGGCAATAATCGCAATGAGAGCGCCCGCTACAAAGAACAGATTGTTTTGCAGCGACGTCCAAAAGAAGCGATCGTTCAGCAGAGTTGCGTAGTTCTCTAAGCCAGCAAAACGAATGCGATCCCATCCGATCCCGTTCCAATGAGTGAAACTTAACCCGAGAGAGCCGAGAGCTGGCAAAATCCAGAACGCGGTGAAGAACACAAATGAAGGCGCAATAAACAATATTGGTGCGTGCCGATTTAGCGCTTCGCGCAGCCGCCATCGGTGACTTGACGTTTGTTGGGGCATGGTTCGTCCGGGTTGGAATGGGTTGGCGGGCAACAAACAGTCGCCCGCCGAAAGGCCTAAATGCCGAACTTTGTTGACATTAAATCAGTGACACAATCTTCGTGGCCCTGGCCGACCTCTTCAGGCGTGATATCGCCCGTCAGAATGCCTTGGCTTGCTTGCCAAGTCCAAGGTACATTACACGCTTGGTCTTCAAGCATGTCGCCAAACGGCACTGCTGCGGTTGAATTGGCCAACAGCTCCGCTATCCTTTTGAACTCGTCGGAATAGTCCCAATTGGAGGTATCGTAAACGTATGGGGTTAGACCCACTGTCTCCTCGGCCCACTGTCGCTGGACGGGCTCACTCATCAGGTACTCAAGGAAACGTTTCGCCTCTTCTGGGTGTTCCGAGGATTCAGTTATGCTGACCACGAGTCCCGCGGTCACAAGGTCAGTCTGCTTGCCAGGGTACCCTTCGACCTCGGGGAAGGGTATCACCCCAAAGTTCATGTCAGGCGCGATGCTCTGAATGTTTGCGAGGAACCACGATCCCATGATGAAGATAGGCGCTTCTTCGTTCAGAAAGAGCCGGTACGCTGCGGGATAGTTGTCGGCAAGATAGCCAGCGGTGAAGTATCCGCGATCTTGAAGTTCCTTAAACATCTCCCAGGACACTGTTTCTTCCTGGTCGGTAAAGCGCGCTTCACCGGCCGCTGTTGGGTCGAGGGTTCGGAACCAAACACTAACGTAATCCTCGTAGCCGAACAGCCTGAGCAATAGATGATTGTGCAGGTGATTTCCGGGCCATCCTTCCTGGTTTCCGAAAGCGATTGGAGCGATTCCGGCCTGCTTGAATGTCTCAGCAGCCTCTAAGAGACCATTCCAGGTGTTGAGACTCTGAGGGTCAATTCCCTGTTCGGCCAGCATATCTGCATTGAAGTACAAAAGATTGCCGATATTGAGCACCAGCGGGATGCCCCATGCTCTTCCGCCCAGCTTGTAAAATGTGTCGAGCCCGGGTCGCACTGTTACGCCGCTTTCAGCAATGAAGTCTGAGAGATCGAGCAACTGCCCAGCTTCAGCATATTGAAACATTGCACCACCCGCATTCACTTGTACGATGTCGGCAGGTGAGCCACCCGCGAATGACGTCTTCAGCGCAGTTTCGTAGGGCGTGTTTTCAAAGCCAGTGTGCGTCACCACAATGTCGGGGTTAGCCTCATTAAAGGCTTCGACAATTGCCGTAATTGACTCCAATCCCGGCGACGCTGAAAACTCACTCCAGAAGTCCAATTGTACTTGGGACATTGCAGGTAGCGTCGCAAAAGATGTGGCGACAGCAATGACCGCGACCCCCAAACTCCTCTTCTCAAACAAACTCATTTCTTTCCCTCCTGAGATGCGAACCAAAAACCGATATATTGGTATATGTTTTTTGACTCGAGTCAATATGCTCGAATGCTGCAACATTCGAATCGGACGCGACGCACTGTGTGTTTTGGGAATTCAAGAAGCGCAGGACTACTCGTCGCGTCGCGCCTCTCGCAGAAAACTCTCATACCGATCGAGATCAACGTTTGAAACCGACGAAAAATAGTCGGACTGTTCAACAATGAGGCGACGGATTGTTTCAAACACCCGGTCCAAATGAACCTTCATAGCGGCGGCGGCTTCGTCTGAAGCACGGATCTTAAGCGCAGTTGCAATAGCAGTGTGCTCTTTAAGCACGACACTGAGGTGAGAGGGCGCCGGAAAAGCAAGTCGACGTACGCGGTCGAGTTGAGCTTTTGCGCTATTAATAATCTTCCACATACCAGGAGACGCCCCAATGTCACAGATCATGCTGTGAAATTCTTCATCAAGCTCGTAGAATCCGTCGTAGTCCAGGTCTTCTGCTAGTTTTGTTTGCTGATGAAGATTGAAGTCTAATTTTCTTTCCGCAGACGTATTCATTTTAGCGGCCGCAAGGCGGACTACTTTCATCTCCAACGCATCTCGCACCAATTGACCATCAAAGACATCTTGAAGATTTATTCGCGAAACAAATGTCCCGCTATTTGGAATGACGAGAACAAGGTTTTCCACACTCAATTGCAGGATCGCTTCCCGCAATGGTGTGCGCGATACGCCAAGCTGTTCGCACAGTTGGCGCTCATTAATCAAACACCCTGGAGGCATCACAAGCGTCACAATGGCCGCTCTCAAGACGTCATAGACCTGGGGTGCTTTGGGTAGCGCTGGGTCGATGCGGTCGACCAGGCTTGCCGGCAGAACCGGCCCATTTAGGGTCTCAGACGGGTTGCCGATCTGGCTGTTCTTGCGTGGTCTTGGCACTTGGGAATCCTTGCAGCACGAATTCGCTTTTAGCGGCGTTGACAGAAAACCCATATATCAGTTAAACAACCAAACGTCGACACTTGGGAGTTTGTTTGTTTCGTTCCTGCGCGTCGAATTCCACAACAACTGGCAACGCAGAAAATATGAACGAGACTACTCGAATGAGCACTGCCGACATGACCGCGCTTGTTACAGGTGCTGCTGGCGCAATCGGCTCGGCAGTGACCAATGCTCTCTTGCATGATTGCGCGCGTGTCATTGCTGTGGATGTTGACGAAGCTGGCCTCGTTGCACTCAAAAATCGGCATCCGAATGTCATTCCGATGAGCGCAGACTTCTCGTCAATTTCTAACGTCGAAAGTTTGGCGTCGGAAGTGGTCAAGCAATTCGGTTGCGTTGATATTCTTGTGAACAACGCAGGTGTCCTCTCCAACAATAAGATCATCGATACCCGAAACGAGGAATGGAACCAAGTTCACGCCGTTAACGTGGATGCTGCTTTCGCTCTAATCCGTACATTAGTATCGCCGATGCGCCGACAGCAATGGGGACGCATCGTGAATCTCGCGTCGTTCGCCGCCAAATCTGGTGGCCTGACTTCCGGCACGGCCTACTCGGTCTCCAAGGCGGCAATGATTGGCCTGACCTTCAGCGTTGCGAGAGAGACCGCAGCTGAAGGGGTAACTGTCAATGCAATTGCGCCAGCGTACGTCATGTCGCAAATGATTGAGACGCAACTGACTGCCGAACAACGCGAAAAGCAACTGACCAGTATCCCCGTGGGGCGATTCTGCGAACCGGTTGAGGTAGCCCACACCGTGAGGTTTCTGGCGTCTCCGCTTGCAGGTTTCATAACAGGAGAGGTGATCGACATGAACGGCGGCCTTCAATTCGACTGATCCATTGCGCAATCACGAACGAGGACTCATCCATTGCAGAGATTTGGCCAGGTAATTGGACTGCACGACGAGACGTGGGACGAATACTGTAAGGTTCACGAAGGGCCCGGAGTGCGTGATCTTCTCGCGATCGCGAACATACGCAACTTCAGCATCTTTCTTCAGCGCATGCCAGACGGCCTACTTTATGAGTTCGCCTACTTCGAATACGTCGGCGACGACTTCGTGCGCGACATGGAGTGGCTGAATGCTCAGCCGCGACACCGCGAATGGCTGCAACTTTGTGATCCAATGCAACGTCCTCTACCTGGTGCTGAAGGATGGACTCGCATGAGACCAATTTACTTTAACCCTTGAGGCCGAGTGCGAAACGTTCGAAAGGGAAGTTCATTGAGTCGTGACAAAGAGGACCGACTTCCTGGCTACGGCTTCGGAACAAGTGGCCTTGGCAATTTGGGTTGCACGTTGAGTGAAAGCGAGGCTCGTGAGGTTCTTGAGAGCGCGTGGCAATCGGGGTTCCGCTACTTTGATACTGCGCCTCTTTACGGCCACGGATTGAGCGAACTGAGAGTTGGTCAATTCCTGCGCGAGCAGCACCGCGACTCCTTCATGGTCTCCACCAAAGTTGGAAGATACCTCGTGCCACCGCTGGGTCGAACGGTTGATCACGGGCTCTGGACACCTTCTTCAGGTTTGCTGCCGGTGATTGATTACTCGTACGAAGGCACAATGCGTTCACTCGAACAATCTCATTCGAGGCTGGGGCTAGACCGGATTGATATTGTCTTCATCCATGACCTCGACCGCCGCACACAGGGGGCCGCCTTTAACAAACGTCGCGAACAAGCGGTGCTTGGCGCGTACAAGGCACTTGATGAGTTACGTCGGGCCGGCCACATCAAAATGATTGGAATTGGACTGAATGAGGCTGATGTCGCAGCAAACTTCATTCGGGACGTGAACATCGACATCGCCATGATAGCCGGACGATACACGCTGCTCGACCAAAGCGCAGCGATTGATTGTCTGCCAACAGCAATGACCAAGGGCACCAAGATCGTTGCAGCGGGTGTTTTTAACTCCGGCATCTTGGCATCGGGAGCTGTCCCGAACGCGACCTACGACTATTCGAAAAGCTCGCCAGAGATCTTGAGTCGCGTTGTGCAAATTGAAAGGGTCTGTCTTCGACACGGCACTCCAATAGCGGCCGTCGCCGCTCAATTTTCGCTGGCCCATCCGGCTGTCTGCACGGTCGTTCTGGGTGGGACGACTGCGGAACACGCGGAAGCCTGTTATCGCGCCCTCACATTCCCTGTGCCGCACGAACTGTGGAAAGACCTGTATAATCAAGGTCTGTTGCCCACAACGCCTCAACACTGACGAGCGGCTACTCGCTCGCACCAAATTGGAGTTTATCATGCCTTTCAAGTATGAGCCCAACTGGCGTTCACTGCAGAGCCACAAAACTCCGCAGTGGTTTCGGGACGCAAAATTCGGCATCTACACGCATTGGGGAATCTATAGTGTGCCTGCCACGGGCCCCAACACATCTTGGTATGGTCACAATATGTACCGAGAGGGCACGTCCGGCATTCGCGGCACGCACGCCACCAATCAGTTTCATGATCACATCAAGAATTATGGTCCGACCGCCCGCTTCGGTTATAAGGACTTCATTCCCAAGTTCAAGGCGGAACATTTCGACCCAGAGGAATGGGCGGAGTTGTTTCAAAACGCAGGAGCACGCTTCGCGGGACCGGTTGCCGAACATCACGACGGATTTCCCATGTGGGACTCACCCACTGGGAGCTGGAACGCTGCTCAAATGGGACCGAAACGCGATATTGTCGCTGCTTTGGAGAAGTCAATTCGTCAACGCGGAATGAAATTCATGGTAGCAATGCACCACGCGGAAAATTGGTGGTTCTTTCCTCATTGGCTGAAGGACGCCGATGTGTCGGATCCCGCCTATGCAGAGCTTTATGGCGAATTGCACAACTTGGATCTAGACATTCCTCCTGAATCCTGGACCCGTGACCATGAGTGGGCACTTCAAGATATGCCGAGCAAGGCATTCCTTGATCAGTGGATGTCAAGACTGCATGAAGTGGTCGAGCGGTTTGAGCCCGACTATGTATGGTTCGATTACGGGCTCAAGTTCATTCACGAGCAGTACAGGAAGAACTTCCTAGCGTACTACTACAATATGGGACTCAAATGGGGCCGCGACGTCGTCGTATCCTACAAAGGCAATGACTTCGCCGCCGGCTCTGCGTTAGTCGATATTGAACTCGGCCGAATGGCGGACCAAACCTACTACGACTGGATTACCGATACGACAGTGGATGACGGCCAAGCATGGGGTTATATGAAGAATGCTGGGTACAAGTCGGTGTCCGAGCTTCTGCACTATTTGATCGATAACGTCAGCAAGAATGGCTATTTGCTTTTGAATGTCGGCCCAAGGGCAGATGGCATAATTCCAGATCAAGCCAAAGAGGTCCTTCTTGGCATGGGGCGATGGCTTGCCTTGAATGGGGAAGCCATTTTTGAAACAGCGCCATGGCATCGTTTTGGAGAAGGTCCGACAAGATATGCCGTTGAAGGAGCTTTCGGGGACATGGGTGAGAAGGTCAATTTCACCAATCGTGACTTCAGATTCACGACCCGCAACAACATTGTTTACGCAATAGCACTTGCTTGGCCCGAAAAAGAATTCACCATTGAATCGGTTGGGGAATTATACCCCAACGAAGTTGCTTCCGTACAGATGATTGGACATGAGGCGCTATTGCCTTTCCACCAAGATAGACGGGGACTGCACATTGCGCGGCCAAACGAGCAGCCCTGCGAACACGCTTACGTCTTTAAGATTACGCGCCATCAGACCTGTGAGATGCAATAGCGGGCCCTGAGTGTTGCAAGTCGCGAACCATCGGTGCTGTCAAACGAGTGCAAATCCGACTCAGTTCGCCCAATGTGGCCAGATTCTAGGCAACACCAATACCGCGCCACTCGGTGAGAGCGACGTTGCGATTTGATTTGAACATGTCTCGGCTGGTTTGGTGTCGTTCCTGATTGAATTGGTTGTAAATGGAGGCATGCACAGCGGCGAACTTTTGTAGACTACGCATTTGCCGGAAACGCAGCATGGCTCGTTCCCGTCTTCGGAAAGGTAGATGTGAATTCTCCGCGCGATTGTTTGTCCAACGCCCATCGTTCCGATGTTTTGCTGATCCGAGTTCTCGAACAGCCGCCCCGTAGGACCCCAATTTGTCGGTGACAAATTCCTCGGTCTTACCATGGCGCCGCATCAATTTCTTCAGGAAAGCCAAAGCAGCCGTGCGATCCCGGGTTTTGGTCACGTAGCTTTCAAGCACCTCACCTTCGTGATCCACGGCCCGCCAAAGGTAATGGGTTTCGCCGTTGATCTTCACAAAGACCTCGTCAAGATGCCAGCGCCAGCGGCTCGACCGCATCCCTGCAACTCGGCGTTTCCGGATTTCGGAAGCAAACAATGGCCCGAACCGCTTCCACCAAAATCTCACCGTCTCGTGGCTGATCTCGATGCCGCGTTCATGCAGCAGGTCCTCGACGTTCCGCAAAGACAGTGGAAATCGGACATAGAGCATCAACGCCAGCCGGATGATCTCTGGACTGGTCTTGAAATAGCGAAAGGGAGAATGTTTGCTCATCTCGGAAGGCTACAAAGCCGCCTTGCCTGGCTCAAGCCATCTTAGTCTGACAATGCCGTTCGGGCCATGATGTGCTTGTCGGGGGAAGCGGCCGCGACATTCTAAGAGGCGAAGACGGCAAAGATAGTCTTGATGGCGGCGGAGGTAACGACAATCTTCTGGGCGGCAAAGGCAGAGATGGTCTTCTCGGAGGGAAGGGAAATGATACGCTTGCCGGAAATGGCGGCCGAGGGTGCTGTCAGAAGAATGCAAACGAATCTCTGGTCGCCTAATACTGTCGGACCCTAGGCAGCACCAAGACCACGCCATTCGGTTAGAGCGGCGGCGCGATTTGATTTGAATATATCTCGGCTAGTTAGATGACGTTCCTGATTGAGGTGGTTGTAGAAAGAATCATGCACCACGACGAACTTTTGCAAACTTCGCATTTGCCGAAACCGAAGCATGGCCCGCTCCCGTCTTCGGAACGGGAGATGCGAATTCTCCGCCCGGTTGTTTGTCCATCTGCCATCGTTTCGATGTTTGGGTGATCCGAGTTCCCTGACCGCAGCGCCGTAGGATCTGAGTTTGTCGGTCACTAATTCCTCAGTGCGACCCTGCCTTTTCATCAGTTTCTTGAGGAATTTCAGAGCCGCAGCCTTGTCTCTGGTCTTGGTCACATAGCTTTCAAGCACCTCGCCTTCGTGATCCACTGCTCGCCACAGATAATGTGTTTCGCCGTTGATCTTCACGAACACCTCGTCCAGATGCCAGCGCCAGCGGCTCACGCGCATGGCACCTATTCGTCTCTTCCTGATCTCAGACGCGAACATTGGACCGAACCGGTTCCACCAGATCCTCACCGTTTCATGGCTGATCTCAATGCCCCGCTCATGAAGAAGGTCTTCGACGTTCCGAAGCGACAACGGAAATCGGACGTAAAGCATCACCGCAAGGCGGATAATGTCTGGACTGGTTTTGAAGTAGCGAAATGGGGAATGTTTGGTCATCTCAGAAGGCTACAAAGCCGCCCTGCCCGGCTCAAGCTTTAGTCTGACAATGCCCGCTGTAAGCAAGTTTACTCTGACAGTGCCCTCCGGCGCGTTAGGAGACCACGCTGGGCGGCGCAAGATCGCTAAGCCAAGGCATCGCAGTTTGAGCGCCGTCCGCCTGACACGCTACCCGGCTCAAAAGCGATCGTGATCAGGACGAAGATGTAGAGCGGCCGCCGTCCGGGCAGATTGGGCCGCGACATGGCGTAGGCCATCATCGCGGTGAACGTGACATTGATCAGCGTACCGCCGATAGTAATCAGCGCGGAGTTGGCCAGCCCACGCAACACGCTGGGATGAAGGACCAGAATCTCCCAGATCTGAGTGGAGAAACCAGATGGCCATATGTCGAGCCCGCTCTTGCCCGGAACCTGCGCAGGATCCGAGAATGAAATCGCCAACAGGTTGAGAATGGGCTGGACTGTGATCACCACCATCAACAATAGCGTTGAGGTGATGAGCAAGTTTTCCACCCGCTCCATACGGGGACGTTCAAGCGGCCTTGTCATTACCACATCCCTTTTCCGGTCAGGGTCTTGGAGATGAGGTGGGCGGACACGATCATGCCCATGCCGACAATGCCCTTGAACAGACCCACCGCCGTCGCCAGAGCAAATTCGCCGCTTTGAAGGCCGATCCGGTAGACATAGGTGTCGATGATGTCGATCTGGCTGCGCACAGCATCGTTCGACAGGTTAAAGACCTGGTCGAAGCCGGCGTTCAGGAACAGCCCCATATTGAGGATGAACAGGGTAGCGATGGTGGGGGCAATGCCGGGAAGCGTGATGTAGAAGATCTTGTGCCAGCGGTTGGCGCCGTCCATTTCCGCTGCGTCGTAAAGTTGCGGGTCGATTGCCAGAATGGCGGCCAGATAAATCAGCGAGTCCCAGCCCGCGCTACGCCAGTTCTCGGTGAAAACCAGAACCCAGCGAATGGCACCTGCGTCAGTCATGAAGGCGATCGGCTGCAGGCCGATAAGCTTCAGTATTTCGTTGACGCCACCTTCGGATGGAGAAAGTGCTGCAATGAAGATCGAGGCAATCACCACCCAGGATAGAAAATGCGGCAGGTAGATTGCTGACTGGATGAACTTGCGCAGAGCCCCGGAGCGCACTTCGTTGACCAGCAGCGCAACGACGATGGCCACCGGAAACACGAAGACCAACTTCATGGCGCTGATGATCAGGGTGTTCCACAGGACCTGGTAAAAGACCGAAGACCGGAAGATGGCCGCGAAGTGCTTGAATCCGACCCAGATATTGTCGCCGAATATCCGTACATCCTGAAAGGCCAGACGGGCTTCGTAGATCGGCAGGTAGTGATAGACCACAAAATATATGATGCCTGGTGCCAGCATGAGATAATATGGCCAGAAACGCCAAATCTCGAATAAAGCCTGAGAGCGTTTGGGAACGTTCCCAATTTTAACCGCGCCATTTCTAGGATTAGTGCGTACCGACATCAAACGAAACCTAGGCCACTACGCTCATTCGTCCCGACTTGGACCCGAGGTCAGCTACCGAACCTCGTTCCTGCAGGACACAATCCAGACTAAGGCTTCGATCACCGGGTCGATCCTCAATTTCTTCAATAAGCATGTCGACCGCGCGCTCACCGATGAGCCGACTTGGCTTCTGGATAGCTGTCAGCGGCGGAACCGAAAAACGGCCCGCCGCGATGCCATCGAATCCGAGAACCGAAACCTCTTCAGGACAGCTCAATCCGGTGTCGCGAATTGCCATCATAGCTCCCAGCGCAAGGAGGTCACTTACTGCAAAGATCGCCAAAGGTCGTCTTGGGTTTCGTGAAAGTATACGCTTTGACGCGTGATATCCGGCCTCGTCGGTATAAGTGGCTTCTTCAACATCGAACTGTGAACTGTCGACTCCGCGCTCAGCATAGAAGCGTTCTATCGCCGCCATGAACCTGCCGTGGGCCAAACGTGCGTGGGGTCCCACAATCAGACTCGGTGACTTGTGTCCGCGTCGCCAGAGATAGTCGCAGGCCAAACGCACGCCCTGGTCGATATTGCTTCCCACATTTGGCAAGTCTGGAAACATGGCTGCGCTGGACCCGATCATGACCAGCGGAATATCGGTCAGCCGGTCATCGAAAGTTCGATCGGCAACGCGATTCAACATTATGCCTTCAACCCGCGCCTGCCGAACGGAGCGCAGATGCGCAACTTCCCTGTCAATGCTCCAGTCCGAACTGAAGATTACGAGTGAACGGCCGTAAGCTTCCACACGATCTTGAGCCCCCCTTGCCACGTCGGCCCAAAATGGATGCGAGATGTCTGGAATTACGAGGCCAATCAGGCCCGAACGGCCGGAACGCATCCCGACGGCGAGGTGATTGCGCTCGTAGCCAACTGTCTCTGCCGCTTTG
The DNA here is from genome assembly GCA_020638065.1 of Hyphomicrobiaceae bacterium. GTDB lineage: Bacteria > Pseudomonadota > Alphaproteobacteria > Rhizobiales > Devosiaceae > JACKJF01. Next base: position 308,411 of record JACKJG010000002.1, read on the forward strand.
AGAACAGTTTGACGCGCAGCGTCTGTTACGTTTTCGGCACCATTGAGCGCACGCGCCGCTGTGCTCTTGGAAACGCCTGCTTCTTTCGCAACATCAATTATAGTTGGCCGTTTAGCTCGCAAGGCAATTCGCTCCTCTTGTGGGAACGTTCCCACCAATTTCTCTATGTGTCAAGCGGATTCTCATCTGTCACGCACATGGCACGTCTCGACGCCAAGATCCCTCATGAGTCTAAATGCTCCGTCCTTCAAACGGAGCATTCAGATGGCAAACAGTCGACACTGATTGGTATAATCGCCTTGCTCCTCTTTTGTTCGTACTAGGCTTTCCGGATCCCGGACCACATCTATTGATGCTTTCGTCGCCTCCGGCCAGTTGTCATGTTTGGTTCGACGCATTGCTCCGGCGCGAAACCCAGAAACATTCCGCGGCCCTCGTGAGCGCGCAGCACCGAGCCACAAAAATCATCCAAATACTTGCCGATTGCAGGGAACTCCGCAGCACACGCAACATGCTCCCACTTCTGCTGCACCCGGGTGCAGCAGATTATTGTTTTTGGTTCAATGGGTTGGCTGTTTGGATGGTAGTCCGCGCCCATAGTTTTGCCTCGTCGGTCGAGAGGTTCTAGATAAAGTAAGGTATCCCTCTATTCCCTGTTGACTTCTCCGAATACCCTGCTTGCGACGTTGATAGAGTTTTTCGACGAATAAGGTGAATGGAGAACGGATATGAAAAAGCCGACTAAAGATCAGTCGTGTGCTGCGGGAAGTAATGATCGACACTTTAACTTCGGAAGTAACAGACTGCAGATCGACTACTTCCCCGTCGGGGAGTTGAGCGTTCCTGCCCGCCAGCTTCGAAAGTTCAAACGCGGACACCAGGAGCGTTTGCAGGCCAGCATCCAGGAATTTGGTTTCCTGTTGCCCCTACTGGTGACCAAAAGCGGAGAGGTGGTTGTTGGGGCTCAACGCTTCGAAGCTGCTCTGGCAATGGGGTTCGATGAACTGCCCGTCATCGTAGTCACCCACCTGTCCGAAGCCCAAGTCAAAGCGTTCCGGATGGCGGACAACAAGTTGGCAGAGGGCGCTACCTGGAACCCCGCAGAACTCAAACGCGAGTTCGAGGATATTCTCAATCTGGAGATTGATTTTGATCTGCGGCTCACAGGGTTTCAGACGGCGGAAATCGATCTGACGCTGGAGTTCGATGACGTTGCGGCTGGCGACGACGAGGACGTATCGCCCTCGCCCGATGACATGGCCGTGTCGCGACGTGGCGACCTGTGGCTGATCGGGGACCATCGACTGCTTTGTGGGGATGCCCTCGACGAAGTGTCATTTTCTACCCTGATGGAAGGCGAATTGGCGCGTATCGCAGTGACCGATATGCCCTTCAATTGCAAAATCAACGGACATGTTGGTGGAACCGGCGCCACCAAGCATCGTGAGTTCGTCCAGGCATCAGGCGAAATGTCAGATGACGAGTTTGAGCAGTTCGTTTCCACGGCGCTTCTGCGCCTGTCCGAGAGGCTCGTTGACGGTGCGCTGATCTACGCGTTCATGGACTTCAACAATATCGAACTGCTGCTGCGCGCAGGACGTGAACTGGGTCTTTCCCTCAAGAACCTGATCGTCTGGGCCAAACAAAACGCAGGCATGGGCAGTCTTTACCGCAGTCAGCACGAACTGATCGCCCTGTTCAAAAAAGGCAATGAACCGCACATCAACAATGTGCAGTTGGGCGCCACCGGGCGTTATCGCACCAATGTGTGGGACTACGCCGGAATGAATAGTTTTGGACCCGGAAGGATGGACGATCTTTCTGACCATCCCACAGTCAAGCCAGCCGCGATGATCGCCGACGCGATCAGGGATGCGACCGACAGGGGCGATATTGTCCTCGATAGTTTTGCAGGCTCCGGAACGCTTTTGGTTGCTGCCCAACGCACCGGGCGAAAAGCCCGATGCGTGGAATTAGATCCGCTCTATGTCGACTGCGCCATCAAGCGGTTCGAAGAACGGTTCGGTGTTCAGGCCACACTGAGTGGCTCCAACCTGACGTTTGCGGAAGTGCAGGTGATGCGGCTTGCAGAAGGTCAGGCAGATGCTCTTTCATTGAGCGGCACTGTTTCTCACGGGTCGGCCGGCGCCCCTCTTCCCCTTGAGCGTGTGCGGCCATCTGTGCCGGGAAAACATCGGGTTCGAGCGTCTTTTCCTGCACCGACGCGGAAACGCCCTGCGGCCTGATGGACTGTTCTGCGCCCCGCTCCCCAGCAACCGGCGCACATTGGCCCAACCCAATCACCTTCCATTTATCGAAGAGGAATTTCTGATGACGAACCGCTTAAACCGCACGCGCGCCCAGGTTCCGGCGACGCCGCGGTCTCGTATCGTACGTTCTAACCCCTCGGTAGGTCCGTCAGATCGTGTCAGACAGCCGCGCATCCGGTCCCGCGCTGTGCCGCAGGGCGACGCACACAGCGAAGCCCCGGAACAAGAAGGGGCAGACACCTCTGTTAGCGTTGAGACCTATCGAGTGGGGCGAGGACGCCCTCCCCTCCACACACGCTTTCAGCCGGGCCAGTCCGGCAATCCTTCCGGTCGACCGCGAAGACAGACCCGATCATGGCCAGATCTTTTGGCCGAAGAACTTTCCGAACCGATCACGTTCAGCGAGAACGGTCAGCGCAGAACCATCACAAAGCAACGTGCCCTGATCAAACGTATGGTCAACCAAGCGCTTGAAGGCAGAACGCGCGCCCAGGAAATTGTCGCCAAAATGTTCTCCTCAGGCAACGCAGATCGGTCTTCGGAAGACGCACTGGTTGAGAGCCTGTCGCCCGAAGAGCGCACGTTTCTAATCGATCTGATCGGGGAGTTGGATGATGACGGCTCAGCTCAACCCATCTGAAGTGAGCCTGACCCGAAACGGCCTCGACTTTCTGGCACGGCACTCGTTGAAGGCGTTCCTTCACACCACGTTCCAGCTGCTTCATTCGGGTGAACAGTTGCTGGACAATTGGCACCTGCACTCCATGGCCTGGCATCTCGAACAGGTCGCGGCTGGTCATATTCCGCGGCTGATCATCACCATGCCGCCGCGGCACCTTAAATCCATACTGACCTCGGTTGCCCTGCCGGCCTGGCTTATGGGGCGTGACCCAACCATTCGACTGTTGACGGCCAGCTACAGCGGCGAACTCGCCGCCCGCCACACCAGAGACTTTCGGCAGGTGATTGGTTCCGCCCGTTACCAGCGGATTTTCCCAAGGATGCGGGTCAGACCGGGGCAGGACCGGCAAAACGAGCAGGTGACCACTCTCGGCGGATTCCGGCACGCCACCTCGTTCGGCGGCACCCTCACCGGTCTCGGTGGGCGCCTCATCATCATAGATGACCCGATCAAGGCCGATGACATCATGTCGGACGCCGAGCGCAAACGGGTCAACGAACAGTTCGATCGCGCCTTTAGCACCCGTCTCGACAATCCGGGGACCGATGCGATCATTATTGTCATGCAACGGCTGCACGATGATGATCTTGTTGGACACCTGACCAACACGCCCGGACACGGCTGGACTGTTCTCAATATTCCGGCCATTGCTCCAGAGGACATGGACTATCGTATCGGCAATCGAGCGGACCAAATCTATCATCGCCAGGTCGAAGAGGTCATTGATGACCGCCGCATGTCCCGTGAGGCCCTCGACCGGCTCAGGCAACAAATGGGCTCAAGAGCCTTTGATGCGCAATATAACCAGAACCCGGCCGGACATGCCGGCAACGTCATCCGTCGCGCCTGGCTGCACCATTACGAGACAGCTCCGGACCGACGTGACCTCCTTGCTGTGGTGCAAAGCTGGGATACTGCGTTTGAACAAGGCGAAGACAATGACTGGTCCGTCTGCACCACCTGGGGACTTGACCGTGAACACCTCTATCTCCTCGACGTGGTTCGGGAGCGGTTGGAGTTTCCGAGCCTGTTGCGACGGGCGGTGCAATTGGCTGAACACCACCGCGCCAATCAGGTACTAATTGAAAAGGCCGCCAGCGGACGCTCTCTCGCCCAGAGCCTGAGGTCCCAATTGTGCGTGAAAGTCATCTCCCTCTCCCCACATGGCGACAAGGAAGCGCGCATTGCCGGGGTCTCGCACATGTTCGAAGCGGGCACAGTGTTGCTGCCTCGCGAGGCCAGCTGGCTCGAAACCTTCGAGCGTGAACTCCTCGGCTTTCCGACCAGTGCCCACGATGATCAGGTCGACAGTGTTTCGCAGTTTCTCGGGCACGTGCGCCGTCTTCGACCAGGCGCTCTCCAGTTCGATCGGGATGGCGCACAGGTTCATGAGCGTCGAAGGATTGGCACGCGGGCGAGCCATGCCACCACGCTCGGACGGCGGTCTGACGCTTCTGTCACCTACGGGACACTGGGCGGGTTTCGGGAAGTGATTTATGACGCGACAAACGATGATGAAGCCGCCTGATCAATGCACCTGACTGTGAAAGAGGAGTTTTGATGTTATTTGTTATGTCTGCGGGCACAGTTCGGCTGACCCGGAAGTTTCTGTCTTACCCGGTGCCTTCTAATCGCACCACCATTCGTCGCCGTCCGGCCAGTGCCGCGCCAACCGTTCGCTAATCAGGATATCACCCACATCACGCCCACCAATCCGAATGGTGGCAAGCCGCCGGTTTCCGCCATTGTCCATGCCGAAATATTCGATCGTCCAGTCATTGGAATTGAGCAGTTGCAGCAGACGGGCACTCGCCTGCCCAGCTAGGTCGACCTCCGCCTGACCACCACAAATGGCCGTCTGCGGCTCGGGCGTGTCAAAATCCTTGAGCCGGATGTTGACGCCATTGAGCCAGAGCGTGTCGCCGTCGACGATGCAGGTTTCGGTCCCAGACCGCTGCTGACCCCGCACGCACATCTCAAACTGGATGGGTTGTGCATGTGTCGTCGGCGCGAAGAACAAGGACGCGACGAGCAGTAACGCCCCAAGCCAGACGTGCGTCACGCTAGTTGACCTCCCAGGGCTCGGGGTCATCTTCCAGTTTCAACAGCCCCAGCTGAATGAGCTGATCGCGCAACAGCACCTCAACTGCCTCCAGCCGCGTCATGTCGCCGGCCTGCTCTTCTAGAAATCGCGTGATGGCCTGATTGATATCTTCGGGCAGCAAAAGCGCGTCCATCATCATCTCCATTTCGCCATGGGTGCTTATGCGTTTCGAGCATGAGTTTACCTGCGCCCGAAATTTTTGCGACCACATCCGTTCCCTCGCAATATATTGCAGTCCGCAAAATTGGCACCTCTACAATCACAACGTTTGCCGATTTCACGTCTTTTGAAATGAGCAGTTGAACGCCTCGAAACGAGTGATAAATTGTTGAAGAACAATATTTATTGAGGTTTGCGATGTTGCGGCACGCTCAGATTTCTCAGGCAATTAATCAAGGGATCTCGCGCGCGCTGGAGTTTCATTCTGCAGTATTTGATGGAAACACAAGCAAAAATTACGTTCGCAAGAGCGGTTCAATTTTAAGGAATGAGCAAATTTTAAGCTCGTTCATCGCCGACAGTCTGCGGTCAAACTTTGGGAAAGACCGTGACGCACAACTGTCCGGATTTGTGACCCACGAAACACGAAACTTTGTCCTTGATGCCGCAATGGCGCTCCGCCAGCGGCAAACTTCCAGCTCTCAGCTGGACGACAGACCTGAGCCTGAAAAGATGGCGTACATCTACGATCTCGTAGTCTGGGAGGGCCCCGCCAAACCCTACGCAATCGTCGAAGTAAAATGGGCGACAAAGGCTGTCACGGTGTTCAACGACGCCGTTAAGGTTTGCAACGCCCTGCGGCGCCTTGGGACCGCCGCTGGCGGCACAGTGAACAACGCCTACCTGGCATTTTTGATGCCGGAAGATAATTCCGGCAATATGAGCTCAGTCATCGATGATATCAGCGAGAGACTTAAGGTCGAGAACTACACGTTGGGTCCCGTTCGAAAGGGAAATATGCGAGGCGAAAAGAAGGTTTCTGCCGCTGTAGTCAGGATATCCAGCAACCTGGTCCGCTGAAGAGCGTGCGCAGCTCAAGGGACTTCTAGCGGTCGAAGTCCGCTCTCCAATGTTTAGGGCATCTATCAGTCGATATGCTCCATCGGACTGTCGGGATACTTCATGACAAGGGCTGCGCCGGTCAGATATCGGGCATCACGCAGCAGGTTCTGAATGTCCTCAAGCTGGTTGAGGGCGCGATCATGGTCCTTTTCGAGCTTTACCGATTGCTCGGCAGAACCAGCCAACATGTCTGCTTCTTTCAGCCGTGATCGCAGCTTCCTGATGATCGGCTTGAGGTCCTTGGCTTTGCGTTTGCCCATTGCGGTCTCCATTTGAATTGAGGAGAGCAAGCGGTGAGTTGGACACGAAGTCCAGAACCAGCTTTTTGATCAATTAAAGGTCGACTTGAGGACCGGATAAGGCACAGGGGTTGGATAATCGATGAACCAGCCCAACTGGATCCGGAGGCTCCCAGATCCTGGGATCGCGTTTGCTGTTTGGAAATGGTCGACAAGTTCCTGATCATAGGGGACGGCAAACAGGCGCTCATCCGCACGGGCGGCAAAGAACAGGTAGAAGGGTGTGCGACTGGCACGCCCCTCCAGTCGACAGCCAATCAAAGGAATGCCGTCCACCTCGTCATCTCGGCAATTGATGCTGTTGTAGGGATTCGACAGGGCGTCGCTCAAGCGCCCCAGGTTGATCTGAGATGTATAGAATGTCTCAAGGGCATTCCGCACCGCCCGACGATCATCTGCATCGGCGCCGTAGATTTCTTCGAAGGTGATTGCGGGCCAACCTTGTTCCAGCGCCCTACAGCGTTGGTCCCAATGATCCTCCGTGGCCCTGCTGCTCCACACACTTGCCGGCAGACCGATGACCTCCGTCATCTGAGCGGTCTCTTCGGCATCCGTCTGTCTGATCCAGGCCGTCTTTTCGTCCGAGAAATCCAAGCCGAACTTTTCGTCCGCGCGCTCGTAGAGGGTCACATACTGGTCCATCCCCGCGCAGTAGGCTTCCAGAGCTTCAGGTCGTGCCAGAAGCCGCGCCTGTTCGATTGCCACTTGGTCCTCTACGGCCTGAGATTGAGGTGCCGGCTCTTCTGTGGGCAAAGTTTGAAGCTCGTCAGTATTCTCCGCCTCGACCGGAGAGGCCGCCTCGGCAATCGCTTCGTTCACGGTCGGAGATGGGTCTGGTCTAAACACCGCACCCAAAACGCCGCTGACCAGAAACAAGCCGATGCCACCCAAACAGATCAGGGCGCTGCGTCGGCGTTTGCCTTTGGCGAACAGAACGCCAATGACACCGATGACGAAGACGACAAGAGCTATGAGCGCGAGAATGGCAGCAACGGTGTACATTCCAAAAATCTCCAAAGAACCGTATTATCAATACGCTACCATACACGTTTCCGTAGTCCACTCAGTTCTCGGATGACATGCCCGTATTCACACTACGGGCATGGACATGAAGGAACAGATCGGGATTCGCATCAAAGCCCTGCGCAAGGATCGCGGGCTCACCCAAGCGCAATTAGCCGAACGCACAGATCGTTCGCTCGACACCATCTCGGCGATTGAAAGGGGTGTGAATTACCCTGGCATCGACACCGCGCTCGCCATAGCCGGCGTCTTCGGCGTCTCCCTGCCCGAGCTTGTTGAGTTTGACCCCAAGATAACTTCATCCCGACGAGCTGAAATGTTGGCAGAGATCTCTGTCGATCTTAGAAAGCTCACTGACAAGGAGCTGGCAAAGGCTGCTGAGATTGTGCGGGCGTTGGCTGGTTAATTTCACCGGCGCGGTGCGACGGTTATTGTTGGCCGCCCTTCCCTCACGCCCAATATTCGAGAATACTTGCTCGGCAATTGAGAAGTAGGGTAGCGGAATTTACGACCGCAGTTTGCCATGTACGAGTTTGGAACCACAAGCATCCAAAGACCGAAAAAGTCATGGTCGCAATGGCTGCTTGCGATTGTCCTTCTGCCTTGCCTTGCTCACTTCGCGACAGCCCAGGATTCTCGAATTGCCCAAGTCCAGAGTTTCCTGCTCCAACTCGGATACACAGTCGGCCCGGTCGATGGATTTATGGGCACTGGCACGAGCCAGGCCATCGAGAACTATCAGCGCGACCGCGGGCTCCCTGTTACGGGGCAGATAGATCCCTCGCTTCTTGAGGCGGTTGCGCAGGTTCCGACACAGTTTCCGCTGGAGGTGGCGCCGGTTTTCCCTGCGCCAAGGCTTGTTCGTGAACAGCAAATTGTTGCCCTTGAAGATCAGCCTCAACAATCGCAACAGCCCGAACCAGCCACGCAGATCGCAACGGAAGAGCCGGCTTTTGTGCCGCCGCCCGCCGCGCAGCCAACAACCAGTCCAGTCGAAGGGCTAACCGACGAGCCTGAGGTTCCACCGGAGGCCGTCGCTCAAGCTGCTCCAGAACTGCAAGATCAACTTGAAAGCGACACATCCAATCCGGCTGGAATGGCAACTCCACTCAACCAACCTCCCGGGGAGCGAAATCGCCAAACTACCTTGCTCTACGGTCTCCTGCTTTTGGTAGGCAGCATGACCGTCGCGAGGATTTCTGAGGCATTCTGGCTTGGATTTTGGAGAAGACGGAGAAGAGCAGCTATGCCCGGCGCGTCGCTGAACTCCGGTTCTGAGAGCAGAAATGCTTTCGAATCAGATTTGCCAGAGTCGGTGGGCAAGATCGACCCTTCATCAGTCTTTGATCACAATCCCGAGGCCGATTCAGCGGCCCCAGATCAATTGATCCCAACAGCTCATTCCCATCCGCCCATCACACCCACGTCTTCTAACTACAATAGCGCGGTCCCAAGTAGGACCGTCGAAAGCTCGAAACCCATTTCGGGCTCTCGGACCGCTACCAAGCCCGCTAACTCCAGTGTCAAATCCAATTCCTCTTGGATTCCGGCAAATGAGATCGTTGAGATAGCTGGGCGCAGATTAAGAGGAATGATCTACGTAGGCGCGCCTCCGCGCCTTCCAAATGGAGAGCGATCACGACCTTATATCGATCCTACACTTCCAGTCGCACGGGTGGGCGATGACCTTGAAGGTGACGGCATGCCTTACTGGCCAGGATACTCAAACATCCCCGCCAAATCACGCGCAACTTATCTCGATTGGCTTTCCTCCGGCCGCAGCAATACTGACTACAATCCCGGCTACATGTTTTTGTATTTTTACGGGCTTGAGCGCAGATTTGTACTCGACGGCGCGGACCGGGAAGAAAAACAGCAGATCTTGTTGGAGACCGAACGTTTGGCTCAAGCGTTTTCCTGGAATCGTTCGGCGCGGAACTACCTCGGACGATTCAACGAGCTGGCACAGTGGTCGCTGAGATCAAATACTGAGCTTCAACCAGTCTTTGAGAACAACGGTGCCGAATTGCCTTTGGCGGTACGCATGTCCATCGGGATCAAGTTGGTCGAACAGCAGCCGCTGGATGCAGATTGGCTCTTGAGTTGGGTTTGGTGCGATCCAGATACGCGACTGAGGACACCGGCGCACCGCTGCAAACCTGAATTTGTTGCCTTGTTTGGCAGCCTTTTTAGAGATTTGTATCCTGATGGACTGGCAATCCAGCCCCCTAAGACGCCTCTCAAAGTCTCATATAGGGCCGCTTCAAATGAGTTCGATGTTTCGGTTTCGCCAAAGGTGAACGGTCAACCGATTCCTGACATTTCGCGGTTGAGGCGACCGGTTGAAATTGGTGGCGGTATAGCCGAACAAGCGATCAAGGAGCTCGAAAAATACAGTAGGTACCTGGGCCGAGTAACCGATGGGCGAGGCACACTCGAGGCTCACTCCCTCTTGCCTGAAAGGCTACTGGGCCACGTCCATTCCGATGAACTGGAAGCGCTGAGAAGTTGGGCGGAGGAACTTGTTCAAGCCGGTGGACTGGTCCCCGCTCGGGAGGTGGTCACAAAGTTAGAGAGTTCACCTCCGATCAAGCTTGGAAAAAAGCAATTGACTGGCGCAGCGGACGCGTTGGCTCGGGTGGGGATCGGCTTGGCGCCCGACCCACGGTTTGCAATCAGAAGCCCAACCCCTGATGAACCTGTCGTTTTGTTCCATCTTCCGGAAAGGACCTTCAAACTCGAAGAAGTAACTGCTTCCTATCGATTCGCATTGCTTGAGCTCACCATTGGCGCATTTGTTGCGCAACTCGACGGCGTAGTCTCCTCCGAGGAGAAGGATGCACTTCAGCAATCAATTTCGCACGCCCCCGGTCTCACCGACTCCGAACGTTCCAGGCTTAATGCTAATCTAAGCTGGCTGCTGGCTGTCCCTCCAGATCTTCCGCTTCTAAGACAAGCCATCAAACAGGCAAACGAAGAGCAGCGACAAGAAATAAAGAAAGTCGTGATCGGAATGGCCAACGCCGACTCGGTTGTCAGCGCCGACGAGGTTGGAGGAATCGAAAAAATCTACAAGGTGATGGGTTTTGAAGGGCGCGATGTCTACTCTGATCTACACGCGAGTGGCAGCGATGACCCGATCGTAGTGCGGCAAGCGATTCTCCCTCCGAAGGGCGAGCAGATCCCACCTGAAAGCACTCCCCCATCCAACAGTTCTCGCCTGGATCGCTCCAGAATAGAAGCAACGAAACAATCAACCGAGCGCGCCGCAATGCTTTTGGGGCAAGTGTTTGGCGGTGACGATGATGACGTCGAAGAAGGCGATGAGCTTTCTGAAGCCGCCACGGCAATTCCTGAACTGGACCACCGGTATAGAGCGTTTATTGCCGAGCTGATCGGACGGCTAAGTTGGACCAGCCAAGAATTCGATGAATTAGTTGGCAGGCACGGGCTCATGGTGGATGGATGTCTGGAGACAATAAACGAGTGGTCGGTACAGCGATTCGACGATCTATTGATCGAGGCCTATGATGAAATTGATCTAAACTCGGAAATTGTAACGGTACTTGAAGGCCAGATTTAACGGGGACGCCAGCTTTGCCAGAAATCAAGAAACGAGAACGCGCTGCAATCCTGCAGGCCCTGCGCGCCGGAGTCGTTCCCAAAATGGGACTTCAGCACATCCAGGTCGGACGTGCCCGGGAAATTGAAGAGCTCATCAAAGACATCGATCGGATTATCGACGGGGGCTCGGCGATACGGTTCGTCATCGGTGAATATGGTTCGGGGAAGACATTCTTTCTCAATCTCATCCAGACAGTGGCTCTCGAAAAGGGATTGGTCGTGATGTCTGCCGACCTCGCACCGGACAGGAGACTGCACGCGACTGGGGGACAGGCGCGAAACCTCTACGCAGAAATGGCCCGCAACATGTCGACCCGCACTCGGCCGGATGGAGGAGCGTTATCAAGCGTGGTGGAACGGTTTGTGGGCCAAGCTCAACAGGAGGCAGAGAGTCGGCTTGTCCAAACGGGGGAAATCATTCGGGAAAGACTTTCGCACTTTGAAGAACTTACGGGGGGATTTGATTTCGCAGAGGTGGTTCGGCAGTACTGGTTGGGGCATGACTCAGATGACCAAGAGCTGAAAACCGCTTCGCTTCGTTGGCTGCGCGGTGAATTTTCAACAAGAACCGATGCTAGGAAGGCGCTGGGCGTCCGCACAATCATCGACGACGCGAATGTCTATGATCAACTCAAGCTCATGTCCGAGTTCGTTTGTGCGGCCGGATACAAAGGGTTGCTCGTCTCGCTGGATGAAATGGTGAATCTATTCAAACTCACATCATCGCAAGCGCGAAACGCCAACTACGAGCAACTCCTACGCATCCTGAACGACGTTCTTCAAGGCACCGCCAGCCATCTCGGTTTTCTTTTTGGAGGAACACCAGAGTTCTTAATGAACACCCGCCGCGGCCTTTACAGCTACGAGGCGCTTCAGTCTCGTCTGGCAGAAAACACCTTTGCGCGAAACGGGCTTTTGGACCTTTCGGGGCCAGTGCTGCGGCTGGCCAATCTCACCCCGGAAGACATGTTCGTATTGTTGAGCAACGTCCGAAATGTTGCCCACAACTCGGCTGAGCAATTCCCAGACAGCGCGCTGGAGGCGTTCATGTTCCACTGCTCAAACCGTATTGGCGAGGCTTATTTCAGGACGCCCCGAAACACTGTGACCGCATTTGTGAACCTATTGGCGGTTCTCGAGCAAAATCCTGGGACATCGTGGGAGGATTTGGTGGAGGCCGTCGAGGTTCCAGCG
>JACKJG010000020.1 GCA_020638065.1 Hyphomicrobiaceae bacterium
TTGAACCCTAGGATAGCGCCATCCCAACCGTTCTCGAGTTTGCCGCGAATAGCGTTGAAGGTCTCGGGCAAAAGCAGTGGGTGATCGGCATAGACGAAGGCGACATGCCCCTCGCCCTTTGCCCATGCCGGCCCGGCCATCTTGGCGGCGTGGCCGGTCCCGAGTTTTTCGGATTGCGTGAAGAACCCGATCGCGGGGTCGATTTGACTGACAACCGCGCGCAATTCTTCGGCATCGGGGGCCGTGACCACATGCACTTCATCGGCGCCGCTGTCGCGCGCCGCGCGGACCAGATGGGCGATGATGGGCGCGCCGCCGACCTTGTGCAAAAGCTTCGGCAACCGCGATTTCATGCGGGTGCCATCACCGGCGGCGAGAATGACAATTGAAAAGTCGGACATGATTTTTCGTGCTGTGGCGCTGCATTTGCGGTGCCTTGGTTTTATGGCAGCAAGATGTTGGCAAACCAATAACAAGGTGAACCGGTGGTAAACTGCTTAATGAAGCATTGATTCGGCAGAGGGGCTTTGGTGGCCAAACCCGACGAACCACTTACCCAGCGAGATATCGGGCGCTGGGCGTTTCTTGCCATGTTCGCGGGTGGCCTGGCTGTGATCAGTGGCGTCCTGGCCTTCGTCCTGCCGCCAAATCTGACGGCCATTCTTCACGCCGAGCGCGGCGGCAGCGTCAACAATGCGCAATTGCTGGCCCAGCTCGAGCGGATGCGGGCCGATCAGGACCGGATTATCAGCGAAAACGATCAATTGCGGACGCGGATCGCCGAACTTGAGCGCCAGCGCGGCCAGGTCGCCGAGCGGGTTGGCGCACTCGAAACAGCCATTCCCATGCTGCTGGAGGCCGTGCCGCCTGACGCCGATATCGACCGGTCGCTGGTGACCTCGGCGATCGGTACTGACACGCCGCAGCAGACTTATGACGTCGACGGCGGCAGCGTCTCGATTGTTCGGCGGCCATTGTTCACCATCGACCAGAGCATGGTGCAGGCGTTTCCCTCTGAAATCGACGGGCTGCCGCCCGGCCTTGAAGCCAATGCGCCCGAGTCAGCGGCGCCGGTTGATCCGGCACCGGCGGCGCCAGCAAATCCGGTCATAGCGACCGATTTCGGGGTGGCGCTGGGCAAGGATCTCGGCCCCATCGATGAGGTGGTGCCACTGGCGGCCGAACAGGCCTGGCAGGATGTGCTCAACAAGGCCGGTATGCTGATGATCGGGCTGGAGCCGGCCATTTCCGACCCGGATGGAACCGGCCGCGCCCGGGTGGTTGCCGGCCCGATCACCGATTATGCGAGCGCGGAGAACATCTGCGCGCGGGTCAATCTGATGGGTATTTCCTGCAATCCGGTGCGCTACAGCTTCGACCCGGAAACCGTTCTCGCATCCAACTGAACGCCCCTGCCCGCCGCGCGCGGAAAGTTCCGGCCCAAGGGCGATGCGTGGTTGACAGCGCAAGGCCAATCACTATGTTCGCGCCATCTTTTCAGGCGCCCGTAGCTCAGTGGTAGAGCATCCGACTTTTAATCGGCAGGTCGAAGGTTCAAATCCTTCCGGGCGTACCACTTCGAACCGGCCGATGGCAAAATCAGTCCAGTGGACTGATTTTAGGTGAGAAGGCCATGGGAGCTATGCTCGAATGGCGGGAATGTCCCCGCAACGCCTGCACTCCACGAAGCCCGCGGCTGGTTGGCGGAACGAGACCTACTTCAACGCATGGTATTGCGCCAGCAGGCCCTCGGTTGAACTGTCGTGGGTGCCGTCGGGGCCTGATTGCACGGCGGGCAGGACGGCCTTGGCCAATTGCTTGCCCAGTTCCACGCCCCATTGATCGAAGGAATTGATGTTCCAGATCGTGCCCTGAACGAAAACCTTATGCTCGTAAAGCGCGATCAGCATGCCGAGCGTGTGCGGGTCGAGGGTGCGGTAGAGGAGCGTGTTTGAGGGCCGGTTGCCCCTGAACACCTTGTGCGGGGCGATTTTTCTGATCCGCTTCTTCGACATGCCGGCTGCCTCGAGTTCCGCCTCGGCTTCCTCGCGGGTTTTGCCGCCCATCAGGGCTTCGGATTGGGCGAAACAATTGGCCACCAGCTTGTCGTGATGGGGCGGCATTAATTCATGCGGATTGGCGGCAACGAGGAAATCGCACGGGATCACCGAGGTCCCCTGATGGATAAGCTGATAGAAGGCGTGCTGACCGTTGGTGCCCGGCTCACCCCAGATGATCGGCCCGGTATTGTAGTCGACCTGTTTGCCGTCGAGACCGACAAACTTGCCGTTCGATTCCATATCCTGCTGCTGCAGGTAGGCGGTGAAGCGCGACAGGCGCTGGTCGTAGGGCAAAACGGCGTGCGTGTCGAAGCCCCAGGCGTTGCGATACCAGACGCCGAGAAGCCCCATGATTACCGGCAGGTTCTTTTTGAGCGGCGCGGTGAGGAAATGCCGATCCATCTCCGCGGCGCCCGCCAGAAATTGGGCGAAATTGTCGAAACCGACGGCGATGGCGACCGGCAGGCCAATAGCCGACCAGACCGAATAGCGCCCGCCGACCCAGTCCCAGAAACCGAAGATCCGATCCCCGGCGATTCCGAAGGCGGCGCAGGCTTCAAGATTTGTGGACAGGGCCGCGAAATGGGCAGTGACCGCTGCTTCGCCCAATGCCTCGGCGATCCATTTGCGGGCCGAGTGGGCGTTGGTCATGGTTTCGTCGGTGGTGAAGGTTTTCGACGCGACGATGAAGAGGGTGGTTGCGGGGTCGAGGCGTTTCAGCGTGTCGTGCATATGCGCGCCGTCGACATTGGAGACGTAATGCAGGCGCAGGTCAGCGCGGGTGTAGGGTTCAAGCGCCAGCGTGACCATGGCCGGACCGAGGTCTGAGCCGCCGATGCCGATATTCACAACATCGCGGAACGGCGCACCGCTGGCGCCGGCAATCGACCCGTCGCGCACGGAATCCGAAAATGCACTCATGGCCGATAAAACGCTGCGCACATCGGGCATCACGTCCCTGCCATCCACCATGACCGGCTGATCACCGCCGTAGCGCAGCGCCATGTGCATGACCGCGCGGTTCTCGGTGAAGTTGATGGGTTCCCCGGCCCACATGGCGTCGCGGCGCTCGGCCACACCGCAATCTTCGGCCAGGTCGAACAGAGCCTGCATGGCTTTGGCGTCGATCCGGTTCTTGGAATAGTCGAGTAGCAGGTCGACGTGTCTGACCGAATAGGTTTGAAAGCGCTTCGGATCATCGGCAAACATCTGCCGCATGGTTTTGTCCTGAAGGCGCTTGCGGTGCGCCATCAATTCGTTAAGGCGCGATTTTCTCTTCGATGCCATGATCCCATCCTATGAATATTCCGGCAGGTCGCCCCGAGCCCAACCGGCTCGTGTTTCGGCCGCGAAATCATCGAACGTCCCTTGTTCGATGGCATTGCGCATGCCCGCCATGAGGGTCTGATAATAGGCCAGATTGATCTGGCTCAGGATCATGGCCCCCAATATTTCTTCCGTTTTGACCAGATGATGCAAGTAGGCGCGCGAAAAACGCCGGCAGTTCTGGTTTGACGACGTCTCATCGAGCGGACGTGCATCGTCCCGGTGCCGGGCGTTCTTGAGATTCACAACACCAAAACGCGTATAAGCATGGCCGTGCCGGCCAGCCCGAGTGGGGTGGACGCAGTCGAACATATCGACCCCACGAGCAACAGAACCGAGAAGATCATCGGGTTTTCCCACTCCCATCAGATAATGCGGCCGGTCCGCCGGCAGTTCAGGCACGATCTCATCGAGCACGCGAAACATGGTCTCCTGCGGCTCGCCCACCGCAAGGCCGCCGATCGAATAGCCCTGAAAACCGATGGATCGCAGCCCGGCTGCAGAACGAGCGCGGAGATCCGCATCATCACCACCCTGGACGATACCGAACAGAGCGCGGCCCGGCGCGCCGTTGAACGCATTCTTGCTGCGTTCAGCCCAGCGCAGGGACAATTCCATCGCACGTTCGATGTCGTCACGTTCCGCAGGCAGGCGAATGCATTCGTCAAGCTGCATGAGAATGTCGGAATCGAGCTGAAGCTGGATTTCGACGGAACGTTCCGGGCTCAGTTCATGGGTGCTGCCGTCGATATGACTCTTGAAGGTCACGCCCTCCTCGCTGAGCTTTCTCAGCTTGGCCAGGGACATGACCTGAAAGCCGCCGCTGTCGGTCAGGATCGGCAGCGGCCAATCCATGAATGTGTGCAGACCGCCGAGGCGCTCTACCCGTTCGGAGCCGGGGCGGAGCATCAGGTGATAGGTGTTGCCGAGCAGGATTTCGGCGCCGGTCTCGCGCACCTGTTCGGGATACATGGCCTTGACCGTAGCCGCCGTGCCGACTGGCATGAAGGCGGGGGTCTGGATCCTGCCGCGCGGTGTGGTGATCTCGCCACGGCGAGCCTTGCCGTCGGTTTTGGAGAGTGCGAAGGAAAAGCCGGTGCTCATGCCGCCCGGTCCGTGTCGGCACGCTCCAACAGGCAGGCATCGCCATAGGAATAGAAGCGGTAGCCTTTGTCGACGGCGTGCTGGTATGCCCTGTGCATGGTTTCGAGGCCGGAAAAGGCCGAGACCAGCATGAACAATGTCGAACGCGGCAGATGAAAATTGGTCATCAGCCTGTCGACGGTATTGAAGCGATAGCCGGGCGTGATGAAGATGTCGGTTTCGCCGGTAAACGGTTCCAGTTTGCCGCTTGCCTGGCTGGCCGCTTCCAGGGAACGCAGGCTCGTCGTGCCGACCGCAACGCATTTGTTGCCGCGCGCACGGGCCGCGTTGATCACCTCAACGGCCTCTTCGGGCACTTCGATCCATTCGGCGTGCATCTTGTGGTCCGCCGTGTCGTCGGATTTGACCGGCAGAAAGGTTCCGGCCCCGACATGCAGGGTGATGCTCACCAGGTCCACACCCTTTTCGGCGATGCGGGTTAGCAGGCCTTCGGTGAAGTGCAGCCCCGCCGTTGGTGCGGCCACCGCGCCGTCGCGTTCGGCGAAAATGGTCTGATAGTCCTTCTTGTCTTTCTCGGTGATGTCGCGGCGCGAGGCGATGTAGGGCGGCAATGGCATGGCGCCGAGACCCTTGATGGTTTCGTCGAGGTAGGCCCCGGACTTGTCGAAGCGCAGAATGACCTCGCCGCCTTCGCGAACCTCCTCGACTTCCGCGCCGAGACTGAGAATGGCGCAGGCCATGTCCTCCTCGGTACCGAAGGCGACCAGGTCTTCCGGTTTCAGGCGCTTGGCCGGCCGGGCAAAGGCGGCCCAGCGCTCGGGGTCGATGCGGCGATGCAGATTAAACGAGACATGCGCACGATTGTCGCCTCGAAAGCGGGTGCCGCTGAGTTCGGCCGGCAACACGCGGGTGTCGTTGACGACCAGAACGTCGCCTTCGTTGAGGAAGTCCAGAAGATCAGGAATGTGCAGGTCTGCAAGTGACCCGTCCGCCGCAACGTGGAGCAGACGCGCGGCATCGCGCGGCTCGGCGGGGTGCAGAGCGATCCGGTCTGACGGCAGGTCAAAATCGAACAGGTCAACCTGCATTCACGGCCCTTCGCAGATGAGCGGCCACGCTCCCTCGCCGGGCACGGACAACAGGCCGGCGAGCACGTAGTCCTCGCCTTCTATGGCCTCGACCAATCGTACAGAAGCCATGACGCGTTCGAAGTTTGGATCGACGAAATCGATCAGCCAGCGCCCCTCTTCGACGAAAGCCTGGCTGACCGCAATGTCGCCGGTTTCGATGCTCCATTGGGTTTCGCCAAAGCCGAGCGCTGCCCCAACAATGGCGGCGCCTGGCACGGAACCGACGGTCAGGCCGACGAAAGCCGACTGGTCCGGGCTTTCGCAACTGACTGTGCCGGTTGCGAAGGCCGGAGTGGCGAATAATAGAGCAAGGATGGAGGCGAATACGCGCATCAGGCGTCGGCAGCGACTTTCATGGAGATGATCTTGTCCGGATCACGCACCGGCTCGCCGCGCTTCAGCTGATCGATCGCTTCCATGCCCTCGGTCACCTGCCCCCAGACGGTATATTGCCGGTTGAGGAACGGAACGTCGGTGAAGCAGATGAAGAATTGCGAATTGGCCGAATCCGGAACGGCCGTGCGGGCCATCGAGCAAGTACCGCGCACGTGCGGCTCATCATTGAATTCCTGCTTGAGGTCGGGCTTGTCCGAGCCTCCGGTGCCGGTACCGTTCGGGCAACCCGCCTGGGCCATGAAATCATCGATCACGCGATGGAAGACGATGCCGTCGTAAAAGCCCTCACGCGCCAGTTCCTTGATCCGGGCCACGTGGTTTGGCGCCAGATCGGGACGCAGCTCAATGATTGCAGTGCCCTTGGTGGTTTCAAGGATCAGGGTATTTTCGGGGTCTTTGTAATCGGCCATTGTCCGCCTTTCAGATTGTGTGTGTCAGTGAGTTTCTTCGGTCGCCCCTTCGGGTTCGACGAGCTTGAGCGAAATGATCCTGTCGGGATCATCGACCATGCCGTTGCTGGCACTGTCGCCCTTCTTGATGGCATCAACATGTTCCATGCCGCTAATCACCTCGCCAAACACCGTGTAATTGCCATCAAGGCTCGGATACGGCTCGAATGTGATGAAGAATTGTGAATTGGCGCTGTCAGGGCTGGCGGAGCGCGCCATGCCGAGCGTTCCGCGCTCGAACGGAGTGTCGGTGAATTCAGCCTTGATATCCGGGAGTTCCGAGCCGCCACGGCCGGTGCCTGTCGGATCGCCGGTTTGGGCCATGAAACCATCGATGACGCGGTGGAAGGTCAGGCCGTCATAGAAGCCTTCTTTGACCAGGGTCAGGATTTGCGCGACATGGTTCGGCGCGAGGTCGGGCCGAAGTTCGATTTCGACCGGACCGTCCTTTAGCATCATCTCCAGAACGGGGCGTTCACCGGCGGAGACCGTCGCAATTTCCGTGGGTTCGGAAACTGGCGTCGAAAAGAACATCTTGTAGCCGAGAAAACCGACAAACAATGCGGCGAAGGCCAGGGCCAGATATCCGATGACCCGGGGCGTTTCAGATTCAGAATGTGAGCTCATTTGTTCTCCAGGACGCGCAAGACCACGCCGGGCACGAAGGCGGAAACGTCTCCGCCCATCTCTGCGATCTGGCGCACCAATGACGCTGAAATGTGGCGCACATGCGGGCTGGAGGGCACAAACACCGTCTGCAGATCCGGCGCCATCTGGGCATTCATGCCCACCATTTGCATTTCATAATTGTAGTCGGTCGTGTCGCGCAAACCGCGAATAATGAGCCGGGCGCCCAGTTCGCGCGCCTTCTGGATCATCAGTCCCTCGAAATCGACGATCTCGATTTCGGTTGAGGTCCGGTTGGCGATGGCCTCCGTCGTCTGAGCCAGCAGAATCCGGCGATCCTCATGTGAGAGAATCGGGGTTTTGCCCGCATGCATGCCAACGCCGACATAGAGCTTGTCGACGATCTTGCATGCCCGTTCGATTACGTCGAGATGACCGTTTGTAACCGGATCGAAGGACCCGGGATAAAAGCCCGTCATCTTGCTCATTGGACACCCCTTTGCGCTCGCCGGGCGGTTTTGTCACGCATTTTGCTGGGACGCAAGCCAGACTGCCGCGGCGATGAGGACCAATCCCGAGACCCAGCCGAGCGCGTGTCCGCCGCTCTTGGCGAGGGCCGCGCGAATGCGGCCGGCGCCGAGAATGTAGGCGCCATCGACCAGAAAGGCGACTATCAGCCAGATCGCGCCAAGCTGGGCGATCTGCGGCCAGACCGGAGCCTGAGTGTCGATGAATTGCGGGATAAAAGCGCCAAGGAACAAGAAGGCTTTGGGATTGCTCCAGAGCACCAGAAAACCACGGATAACCAGAAGGCCAGCATCCCTGCCCTGCGTGCGTTCAGGCGTGAGGGTGTGCGGCTGGCGGATGGCGCGAATGCCGAGCCAAAACAGATAGGCGGCACCCACGAGTTTGATCCAGGTGAAAGCGGCTTCGATGATCTCGCTGACAATGTCGAGCGCAAGTCCAAGAATGATGAGCATGGTAACGCGTCCGAGCGCGGCACCCGCTTCGACAAGGAACCCGGCTCCAACGCCTCTCGACATCGCCGTACCGGTGACGTTGGAAATCGTGATGCCGGGCGTGGCCATGACGGCGGCCGTCGCCAGAACGAAGGTGATGTAGTCCTGAAGGGTCACGTGAACAGCCCGTAAATTGGCTAGGCAGCCGCGGTTTTCTTTTGTAGCGCCAGCCAGATGCCGCCACCGATCAGGATCAGCCCGGAAATCCGGTTCAGAAGGCGGATGCGGGTGCTGGTGAGGAAGTGGCGTGCCGACCCGGCCAAAAGCGCGTAGAGCGCGTCGGTAATTCCCGCGATGACCATGAACGTTATCCCAAGGACCATAACCTGCGGTGCGGCTGCACCATCGGGGCTGACGAATTGCGGAATGAAAGCACCAAGGAAAATCAGCGCCTTGGGGTTGGACCAGAGCACCAGGCAACCTTCGAGCGCCAGCCGCCAGAGGGACTTCTCGGCAACAATCTCACCCTGGGCAAGGCGGCCCGTGGAGCGCAACATGCCGACGCCCATCCAGATCAGATAAGCCGCACCAAACAGCTTGATCCAGTCAAAAGCCCAGGCCATGAACGCCACCAGCGCCTGCATGCCGAGCGCAATGACGCAGACCATGGAAAAGATGCCGACCTGGGTGCCCAGAACCACCGCGATGCCGGCTTTGGTGCCGCGTGTAAGTGCGTTGCCGATGATAACCGTCACGTTAGGGCCGGGAACGACCGCGAGAATAAAGCTGGCAATGGCATAGGTCGCAAAAACGGTGGGGCTGAACATGGCGGATCTCCAAACGTTCGCTCACAAAGCGGCAATTTTCCCGATTTTGCAAGCGGTACGAGCGGCGTTTCGCCGGGATGATCTGATAGCCCGTGAAAATGCGATCAGTTCTGTTTTCCTTCCGATAACCTCACATGATTACCCGGCGCTAACTGCGTTTTCAGCAAGTGGCCCACACGCGGAAAAATCGACGAAGGATTAGGGTTTCCCCGCCAGACTGGCCGGCATGAATGAGGTGGGGAATATCAGACGCGAGAATCAGGTCGTGCCGTTCGTGCAAAGCGACGCGCTTTTGCAGAGCGTGCTCGACCACGCGGCAACGGGCATGGTGCTGTTGAGCGCAGAGGGCCGGCTGCTTTATGCGAACCCGGCCTTTGCGGCACTTCTTGGGTTTTCCGGGACCGAGATTTCGCGGCTATCGCTTTCAGACCTTGCACCCGATGATGCGCTCAGCGCAGCTGCTGTGCAGTTCGAACGGTTGCGGGTGGGCAAGATCAACGCCCTGGAGGTCGAGTGTCAGTATCGGCACCGGGACGGGCAACTGATCTGGGTTCGGCTTTCGGCCTCGGTGCTGCAGCCAGATGGCGACGGCACACCGACTCACTATTTCCTGCAGCTCAGCGATATCGATCAACAAAAGCGCGATGAAGCGGCGCGAGCTTATAACGAGGCGCGCTGGATCAACGCGCTTGAGGCGGCCGGACAAGGCGTGTGGGATCACGATATCCGCAAGGACAAGATGTTCTATTCGCGTCATTGGCGGCAGATGCGCGGCTATCGTGATGATGAAGAGGTCGATGACGCGCTGGAGGTTTGGCTCGCCCGTCTCCATCCCGAAGATCGCGCGCGCATTCGTGCTGTGGTGAAGAAACAGGATTCCGGCGAAAACGGTCACGATGCCCTAGTCTATCGCGAAAAGCACCGGAACGGGCATTATGTCTGGATCTGGAGCCGAGGGCGTCCGGTCGAGTGGGACGAAAACGGCACGCCGACGCGCACAGTCGGGATCGACACCGACATCACCCATATCAAACAGATCGAAGCCGAGCTGGCTGACGAGAAGGAACGGCTGCGCGTTACGCTCGAGGCCATCGACGAAGGTGTTATCGCCACAGACGCCAAGGGGCGGATCACCTTTATCAACGATGCTGCCGAGCGGATGCTTGCAAAGCCGGCAGACGATGCCGTTGGCAAGCCGATCGGAACGATATTCGACACCTATGCCGAAGATGGGAAAAAGACCCGCGTTCAGTCGGTTCTGACCTGTCTTTCGAGCGGTGAGGTCTGCCGGGTCGATGATTATTCGCGGCTGTTGCAGCCGGATGGATCGATGCGTTTCCTCAAGGAATCCGCGTCTCCACTGTTTCAGGAGAACGGCGAGATCACCGGTGCGGTGGTGGTTTTCCGGGACGCGACGGCCACGCGCGAAATGCACAGCAAGCTTGAATATTCAGCACTGCACGACAGTCTGACAGGCCTGCCAAATCGGCTGGCGTTCGAGCGGGAAATGCAGGAAACGCTGGAGTTGGTCCGGGATGAAGGCCGGTCGGCCGCGCTGTGTCTGATCGATCTCGATCATTTCAAACAGGTCAACGACAATGCCGGCCACATGGCAGGCGACCGGCTTCTCAAACAGGTCGCCGATGTCATTCGGGACAATTGCCGCCGCAACGATTTTTCGGCCCGTCTGGGCGGGGATGAATTCGCCGTCGTTCTGAAGGATTGCGGTGAAAAACCTGCGCGGCGGGTGGCCAACGCCATCGCAAAAGCCATCGGACGGCTCAATTTCAAGCATGAAGGCGAGACCTACAAGGTTGGGGCGAGTGTTGGTGTTGCGCCGTTCGACGAGCAATCGCCTTGCGCCGACACGACCTACAAGAAGGCGGACGCGGCTTGCTATGACGCCAAGAATGGCGGGCGCAACCGGGTTGTCGTCGCGCCGTTCAGGATGACGACGAAATCCAGCTAAGCGCCGCTCAGATCAGGCGAGCCATTTCGCGTAATCGCTGACCAAGAGGTGCAGCGGCGCTTCGTCTTCCTCAATGCCGGAAAAGCGCGAGATCCTCGGGTCCTCGAAGACATTGTCGGTATTGTCGTCGTTGACCGTCGAAACTTCACCGACGAATACGTCACCGCCCTCACCCCAGAAAGCGTGCCAATGCTCGTTGGGCATCAGGGTCACGCTTTCGCCGGGCTGCAATTTAAGTTTGTGACCCGGCTCCAGTTCCCGGCGGATGCCGTCGGTGAAGACAGTTGTTCCCTTTGCCCGGTCGCATGCGCCGTTGGTATCGCCGAATAGCTCGATCACCAGCGTGCCGCCGCCGCGATTGATGATGTCTTCCGCCTTGAGATTGTGCCGGTGCATCGGCGAATATTGATCCTTGCGGGAAATCATGGCCTTTTCGGCATAGAGCATGCCGCGCCCTTTGCTGAGGTCGGCCACGTTGCCATTGCGGACCGTGAACAGGAACAGGCCGGTATCCATGAAATCGCCGAGGCCATAGTCGGTGATATCCCAGCCGAGATTGGCACCCACGATATTGCCGGCGACGTCACGCCTGTCGCGGAATTCTTCAGGAGTCCAGTATGCAAACGGCGGCATGACGTAGCCAAGCGAGCGGATGAACTCGTCGGCTTCACGCATGATGCGGTTGACCTCGGAGCGTTTCATCGAGGCTTGTGGCATTTTTCTTCCCTCCAGCGCTTTCGAACCGGCGAAACTAGCGCTTTTTCTTTTTGGGCATGTAGGGGCAGGTGCCGAAAAGTGGCGCAACGCGATTACCCCAATCCTTGCGCGCGACCGGCGGTTTTGGCGCTTCTTCCTGCGGCAGATGGCGCCTGTAGTCGGATACGACGAGCCCGGCCACCGGCACATCCTTTTCGGATGGCGCGGTGGCCTTGCGCTTCAGTCTGGTCGCCAGCCCCGGCAGAAAGTCCATACTGAATTCGCCCGTCTTGTCTGGGTTAGTCTGCGACCCTGGCACTCGGCACGGCGCGGATAGCCAAGAGGTAAAGGCCGAACACCAGTGCCGTCGAGGTGAAGTCCGCAATCAAGCTGTTCTGCCAGAACGGCAGCGCCATAACGTAGCAGGTCACGAAGCCGTCGAAGGTGAAGCCGTAATAGCCGGACATGAAGACGCCGAAGTTCGACAGGAGGAAGAAGGCAACGCTCGATGCGAAGGTCACGCCGATCAGACGGACCGGGGTCAGCGGGTGCAGGAACCAGCGCGCCAGGAACACGCCCGCAGCCATGCCGGCATAGGTGTAGAGCACCTCGTTGTACCAACCGAGAACGAAATCAGCCAACATCATGGACAGGATCGGCACCAGCAGGGCGATCCATTTGTTCGTGATGGCGAAACCGGCGAAAATCGTGACGCCAGTCACGGCAGCAATATTGGGCGGCAGATGCATGAGACGGCTGAACGCGCCTATGAGCACCAATAGAATCGCCAGCTTGTCCGAATTCCCCATGATTCTGCCCTTTCGCCTTAAGTGAGGGTCCGTGTCATACACGCTCGGCGCGCACGTTTGAAGGGGCGCGCCGCGCTTTTTCCGGACCGGGCCTAAAAGGTCCCAGAAAGCTCCGACACGCTGAGTTTCTCTGCGAAATCCGAGAAATCTGCGTTTTTGTCTTTCGGTGTAAACTCGATGGTTCTGCGTTCACCGGACAGCAGCGTGAAGGCATTGTCCGAGAATCGCCCGGCAAGGGGCGTTTGCAGCGTGACAAAGAAGGCCGGATGGCTGCATTTGAGGCTGATGCGGATGCGTTCGCCTTCAAACTCGACGCTGGTTTCAATTTCAGGCCTCGACAGATCGTAATATTTGTAGGCGCGCGGAAAGAAGTCGTTTTCGCCCAGGCGATTGGCCGAATCGTCGGTCCAGACGAAGTAGAGGAACTCATCCTGCTTGAGGTTTTCGGCCGCAACCGTGGCAACTGTAACCGCGCTGTCCGTGGTAACTCCGTGGCGTCCACCGTGCAATTGGCGCTTGTGGCCAGCCATATCGATGGCCCAGACGGTCAGGCCAATGGCAGCGGATTGCGGCGTGTCATTGACAGCACGCAGATCGACATTGCCGTTGGCGCGCGGAATCGCGACGACATTGATCTGCCGGAAAAAGCGGGCCGCCATGTAGTGTAGCGGTTTCCACTGCCCGCCATAGTCGAGCGATGACCAGGAATGGACTGGCCAGGTGTCGTTGATCTGCCAGAAGAGCGTGCCCATGCAGCGCGGCTTGGTCGAACGCCAATATTCGATCGCCGTCTTGATGGCGAGGCCCTGCTGCATCTGGCTGAGAAATACCATCTGCTCGAAATTCTTCGGGAACCGGAAATAGCGGCACATGGTTTCAAGGATGCGCGCGTTGCCGCCTTCGTTGCGCTGATGGACTTCCATGACCGGCGACGAGGGGTTGCGGTCTCCGGGTTCCGTGAAACTCTCGATGACGTTCATCGAGGTGAAGGATTGAAAGCCGAATTCCGAGGCGAAGCGCGGATTGACGGTACGGTACGCCTCGAAGGGTTTGGCGGAGTGCCAGACGTCCCAATAGTGCATGTCGCCGCGTGAATCGACGTGCCAGCCATCGGAGAAATCCATGTAGCCGAGCGAGGGAGATGAGGGCCAGAAGCGGCGCGCCGGATCCTCCCGTTCGACGGTGTCGGCCAACACCTTCGACAACCGCGTGTAGTTGGCAACGTAGCGGTCGCGGTTGGCGATCGTCTCGGGGTACCAGGTCAGCGAACCGATGACCTCGTTGTCACCGCACCACAGTGCGATCGAGGCATGGTGCTGCAGGCGGCGCACCTGTTGGGTGATCTCTGTCGAAACACTTTGCAGGAAGTCTTCGTCGCTGGGATAGGGCATGCAGGAGAACATGAAATCCTGCCAGACCAGAATGCCAAGCTCGTCGCAGATCTGGTAGAAATAGTCGGGCTCGTACTGCCCTCCGCCCCAGACCCGGATCATGTTCATGTTGGCCGCGACCGCGCTTTCGAGCAGGTCGCGGACGACCTCAGGCGTGATGCGCGAGGGGATGGCGTCGGCCGGAATCCAGTTGGCGCCCATCATGGTGATGTCGCGGCCATTGACCCGGCATTTGAACGTATGGTCGATCGCGTCGTTTTCGATGATCCAGTCGAGTTGACGGAAACCGATCTTCTGGCGGAACGTCTGCTCGTCCACCCGGGTGACGAGATCATAGAGCGGCTGGGCACCCTGACCCGCGGGCCACCACAATTCCGGGCCCTGAACTTCAAGTTCTGATTCAAGTTCATTTTCGCCAGGCGCGACTTGATGAGTCGATTCAACGGTTTGCCCGGCGATGCTGTGAGACAGATTCACCTCGCCTTGCGCAACCGAATGGATGCGGGTTTTGATCAGAAGTGTGACATTTCCGTTGGCGTGGCGCTGATTGACCTGCACGGAATCAATGCGGGCGAGGTTCGATTTGCGCAAGCGCATCTGGCCATAGATGCCCGTCGGCATCAGGCAGATTCCCCAATCCCAACCCGCGTGGCAGGCGACCTTGCGGATGAAGTTCATGTGGACGCCTTCAAGCCCGTTGGTCTGGTAATTCTTGGTGAAGGGCAGAGGAAACGGGTGGGCCTTGGCGCGGGCGGCGGCCACATCGCGGGCGATGGCGAAGCTGAACCGGATCTGGTTTTCGCCCGGTCTGATCTTGCCGGTGACGTCAAGATCGTGGCGGATGAACTGGTTGTCGACTTCGGCGAGCTTTTCGCCGTTGAGGTAGATCGAAGCGATGCAATCGACCTCGGACAGGGTCAGCGTGAGGATGCCCATTGCCATGTTCTGGGGCACGCTGAATGTGCCGTCGATGGTCCAGCGGGTCTTGTTGACCCACATGACTTCCTGTTCGTTGCCGCCGAAATAGGGATCGGGAATCTTGCCCGCGCCAAGAAGCGCGGTGTGAACATCGCCCGGCAGGTTGATTGGAACCTCGATTTCACCGTCGGCGCTGGTCAGGCGATAGGTGCCGCCAATGTTCAGTTCGATTTCGGAATCGGACACTTATCCCTCCGGCATGCTGGCGCTTCGTATGAACGCTCACATGCCAGAAGGGGGAAGCTGGTTCAATGCGGATATTGGGCCCGCACCGCAATGTTTTGGTTAGGCGCGGCCGTGGGTGCTGTTGTAGATGCCGAGCGCACGCGCGCCGGTGTTGCAATAGCCAAGAACCGGTTTGGGCAGGCTCTGGCAAATCTCATTGAACTGTCGCAGCTGCGAATTTGAGGCGCTGCTGGCGACGGGAATGTAGACGGCTTTCATTCCGAACTGATTGGCGGTGCGGGCGATGTCGTCAAAGCGCGGCTGGCCGGCGGATTCGTTGTCCGGACGGATGCAGACAACAGACTTGTATCCGGCCTGCGCGACGACGCGCACATCGCCTTCGGCGATCTGGCCGCTGATGCCGTAATCACGGCTGATGGGTTCGATTTTCATCGTGTTCATTCCTGGGCAATGGGTTGAGGGCTGACCGCCCGAAATCGGTTCGATGCCTATATATTAGATTATTCTAATATATTCAAGATGCCGAAAACGGGCATGCTTCTGCCGTTCTCTTCCCGGATTTGGGAAAGGTCAGGCCGGTTCGGCCAGCTTTTCGGATTCGTCGCCCAGAAAACCGCCGGACTGGCGATTCCAGAGCGCGGCATAGACCCCATTCCGCGCCAACAATTGCTCATGGGTGCCCTGCTCGATCACCTTGCCCTCGTCCAGCACCACCAACCGGTCCATGGCCGCGATAGTGGACAGCCGGTGGGCGATGGCGATGACAGTCTTGCCCTCGATGAGCTCATTGAGCTGGCTCTGGATGGCCGCTTCCACCTCGGAGTCGAGCGCCGATGTTGCTTCATCGAGCACGAGAATGGGCGCGTCTTTGAGGAGGACACGGGCAATGGCGATGCGCTGGCGCTGGCCGCCGCTGAGCTTGACGCCACGTTCGCCGACATAAGCATTGTAGCCGTTGCGGCCCTGATGATCGGCGAGCGCGGTGATGAAGTCGTGCGCCTCGGCGCGGCGGGCTGCTTCTTCGATCTCCCGTTGGCTCGCCCCAGCTTTTCCGATCCCGATATTGTCGCGGACCGAACGATGCAGAAGCGCGGTGTCCTGGGTCACAACGCCGATGGCGTGTCGTAGCGAGTCCTGCGTCACTTCGGCAATGTTCTGGTCATCGATTTTGATGGCGCCGGCCTTCAGATCGTAGAAGCGCAACAACAGGCTGGCGAGGGTCGATTTGCCGGCGCCGGAGCGGCCAACAAGGCCCACGCGCTCGCCCGGTTTGATCGCAAGGCTGAAATTCTCGAAGACTTCTTTGTCTTTCAGGTACTCGAATGACACGTTTTCGAAAGTGATGGCACCTTCCGAAACGGCCAGCTTGCCGGCACCCGGCC
Organism: Hyphomicrobiaceae bacterium; assembly: GCA_020638065.1. Classification (GTDB taxonomy): domain Bacteria; phylum Pseudomonadota; class Alphaproteobacteria; order Rhizobiales; family Devosiaceae; genus JACKJF01. The sequence continues at coordinate 16,290 of JACKJG010000020.1, forward strand.
TATCCACCACGTCGATTGGTCGCGAGACCATTTCCATGGTGTTCTGCAAAACGCCGAAATTGCGCATTAGCCCGCTGATGCTGCCCAGCATCCAGCCCATCCACATGTTGAGCCGGAGAATGAGCGCCAGCGCCGCGGCCACGCTGCCAACACTGATCGCGCCCCGGGTCCAAAGATCGATGCACAGCGCGATGGTTGCCGCGAAAGCCAGGCCAGAAGTGATGGTCATGACCGAATGCAGGCCCACCGAGAGGCGGCCAGACCGGCGCACACGATTGATATAGGAGACAACGCCATCGCGCATGTAGCCGTCGGCTTCCTGAGACGATCCATAGAGGCGAACGGTCTGGATGTTGGTGAACACGTCGACGAAGCGGCCGTTCATTTCCGCAGAGGCTTCGGCCACATCGGTCGAGGTTTCGCGCAGGCGCGGCAGGAAGTAGCGCGCGGTCAGAAGCACGGCAATGACCCAGGCCACCACGATGCCATCCAGCGCGATATGCAATTGCGCGAAGAGAAACATCGAGGTGCCGAAATAGGTGGCGATGGTCCAGAAGGATGACAGAGAGCCGGTGATGAAATTGCCGACCGAGTCTCCCGCCTGCCCGGCCTTGGTCAGGATCGCGCCGGATTGTTCGTTGCTGAAGAAGCCAAGACTTTGCCGGGCAACCTGCGAATAGGCTTGCCAGGACACGAGGTTGTAGAAGCCGCGTCCGATCACCTGGGTGTCGATCAGCGATTGCAGGACCGCCAGAAGCGATCGGATCAGAATGGCAAAGACAAAAATCGCGGCCAGTTCATAGCCGTTCACCGCGAACAGGCCGCTCCAGCCATCCACGATCCTGGATCCGGCGAGAATGTCGACGATACGCCCGACGTAAAACAGCAGCACCGCTTCGAGCGACCCGCTGATGGCGCTGAGGACAAACGAGGCGATAAGCGGAAGCTTGGCCTGGCGGGCATAGTGCCAGATGTATCGCCAGATCTCCGCCGGGGGCTGCAAGGTCTTGGGCTCTTTGAGCGGATCGACCCAGCCCTCGAAAAGCCGCGCGACGGCCGCCAGTGGATTGTTGCCATCCGGTTTTTCCGGATAGCGCCGCTCACGCTTCTGTTCGAATTCGTGCGCCCGGTTTCCGTGACGATTGATGTGGCGAAAGTGGCCGCGCAATGTCTTTCCTTCAATTCGGCAAAAACGGGAGCATAGCCGGTTTGGTCGAAACCGGCAGGCCCGTCGCGTTCACAATTGGCTTCTATTCAGCCGCTTCGACGTCTTCGTCCTCGTGCAGGAAGCCGCCGGACTGGTGCTCCCAGAGGCGGGCATAGGTACCGCCACGGGCCAGAAGTTCTTCGTGACTGCCCTGCTCGACGATCTTTCCCTGATCAAGAATGACCAGATGATCCATCGCCGCAATGGTCGACAGACGATGGGCGATGGCGATCACCGTCTTGCCTTGCATGAGCAATTCGAACTGGCTTTGAATCGCAGCTTCGACCTCGGAATCAAGTGCCGAAGTCGCCTCGTCGAGCACCAGAATGGGCGCGTCCTTGAGCAAGACGCGGGCAATGGCGATCCGCTGACGCTGGCCGCCGGAGAGCTTGACGCCGCGCTCGCCGACATGGGCGTCCAGCCCTCTTCGTCCCTTGGCATCAACCAGATGCGCGATGAACTCGTCTGCTTCGGCCATGCGGGCCGCCGACATGATTTCCTCGTCGGTGGCGTCGGGTTTGCCATAGGCGATGTTTTCACGCACCGAGCGATGCAGAAGTGATGTGTCCTGGCTGACCATGCCGATATTGGAACGCAGCGATTCCTGGGTCACCGCACCGATATCGACCCCGTCGATGGTGATCTTGCCCTTTTCGACATCGAAGAAGCGCAGCAGCAGATTGACGAGGGTCGACTTGCCGGCGCCGGAGCGGCCCACGAGTCCGATCTTGCGGCCGGCGGGAATGCCAAGATTCAACCCGTCGATCACAACCTTGACCTGATCGCCATCTGCGCCGTTGGCGTTATAGGAAAAGCTGACATCGTCGAAAGAGACCTCGCCTTTCGCCCGTGCCAGCACCGCCGCATTCGGCTTGTCGATCACAAGGCGCGGCACGGAGATCGAGTTGATGCCGTCGCGCACGGTGCCGATGTTTTCGAAAAGGGCCGCCATTTCCCAGATCACCCAGTGCGACATGCCCTGCATGCGCGTGGCAATGGCAAGCGCCGCAGCAATGGGTCCCGCCTCGAGCTGACCTGCCATCCATTGCGAAATGCCTAGCGCGGCCAGAGAAACCACGAGCAGAACGTTAAGCACGGTGACCAGGATATCGATGAAGGTCCCGTAGCGCATCTGGCGATAGACAGTATCAAGGAAACCGTCCATCGAGCGACGCACGTAGGATTCCTCGCGCGCATTGTGCGAAAAGAGCTTGATGGTCGAGATGTTTGTGTAGGAATCGACAATCTGTCCGGTCATCAGGGCGCGTGCGTCGGCCTGCTCTTCCGAGACCTTCGACATGCGCGGCACGAAATAGACCATCAAAGCGAAATAGAGGCCGAGCCAGACGATGAACGGCAGGGCCAGCCAACCGTCCGCACTCGCGGCCATGACGATCGCCGACAGGAAATAGACCGCGACGTAGACAAAGACATCGAGAATCTTGATCGCCACTTCCCGGACAGCCAGGGACGTCTGCATGAGTTTGGTCGTGATGCGGCCGGCAAACTCGTCCTGAAAGTAGCTCATCGACTGGCGAAGAATGTAGCGATGCGCAAACCAGCGAATGCGCTGGGGCAGGTTGCCCATGAGCGTCTGATGGCGAATGCCGGCATTGATCGCGACCATGACCGGCAAAACGACCAGAAGCGTCACCAACATGCCGGCAAGCGCCCAGCCATGATCGGAGAGAAAGGTTTCGGCGGGTTCGTTGGAGATCCAGTTCACAATCGCGCCGATGAAGCCATAAACCGCGACCTCGAGGATCGCGATCAGCGCCGACAGCATTGCCATTAGCGTCAGCGCAAGCTTGGCCCCTTCGGAATAGTGAAGGCAGAAGGCCCAGAGACCTTTTGGCGGCTGCTCCGGTTCTTCAACGGGATATGGATCGAGGCGGCGTTCAAACCAGCTCAACATGGTGCACCTGTCGGTTCTTTTCTGATAGGCGCGCTCGATGCGTCATTCGATCGTAGAGGAGCGTCGCGCAGACCTGTTGCGCAAACCGATGCACCAGTTTTGTGACACATCGTTTGCGCAGGTCAGCCGGTCAGGCTATCCCAGTTCGCGTGATTCCCGTGTAACCGCAGGGCCACACCTGCGACAAAATGACAGTTTTCCATGAGCCAGACCTCCCCTGCCCCCGACGCCGACGCCGACAAATTCGTCCATCTCGCCGACTATCAGCCAACGCCATTCGAAATCCGGCACGTTGACCTGAGGTTCGACATTGCCGAAGGCGAAACGCGGGTGGTCTCGACACTCAGCATCGCCCGGCGGGAAGATGCCCCGCAACGCCTGTTGGAACTGAACGGCGAAGAACTTGCGCTCGAACGGATCGAAATCAACGGCACCCCTTTGCCTGATGCCGGCTACGGCTACGAAAATGATCACCTGGTGATCTACGATGTGCCCGCGGCGCCGTTCGAACTGACCACCGAAGTCATCATCCGGCCTGAAGAGAATACCTGCTACGAGGGTCTGTTCCGCTCGAACGGCATCTGGTGCACGCAGTGCGAGGCCGAAGGGTTCCGCCGTATCACCTTCATGTACGACCGGCCGGATGTGCTCAGCACCTATTCGGTACGGATCGAGGCAGACAAGGCCGTTGCCCCGGTGCTGCTGTCGAACGGCAATCCGGGTGCATCAGGTGAGCTTGGTGGTGGACGGCACTTTGCGCAATGGCATGACCCCTTCCCCAAGCCGACCTATCTGTTCGCGCTCGTGGCAGGCGATCTGGCGCATGTTGCAGACACGTTCACGACCGCGTCTGGCAAACAGGTGGCGCTGAAAATCCATTGCGAGCAGGGCAAACAGGACCGCTGCGGTTACGCCATGCAGGTGCTCAAGGATTCGATGCGCTGGGACGAGAGCCGCTGGGGCCGGGAATATGATCTCGACGTGTTCAACATCGTGGCCGTCTCCGATTTCAATTCGGGCGCGATGGAGAACAAGGGCCTCAATATCTTCAACGACAAGCTGATCCTGGCCAGCCCCGAAACGGCGACCGATGCCGACTATGCCAATGTCGAGCGGGTGGTCAGCCATGAATATTTCCACAATTGGACAGGCAACCGGATTACCTGCCGAGACTGGTTCCAGCTCTGCCTCAAGGAGGGGCTGACCGTCTTCCGTGATCAGGAATTCACCTCGGACACTCGCTCGCGGGCGGTCAAGCGGATCGATGACATCAAGGATTTGTGGGCGCGGCAATTCCCCGAAGATGCGGGTCCCCTCGCCCATCCGCCGCGGCCGGATCATTATGAGGCGATCGACAATTTCTACACCTCGACCGTTTACGAAAAGGGCGCGGAAGTCGTCCGCATGCTCCTGACCATTCTTGGCCGTGAAGAGTTCCGCAAGGGCATGGACCTCTATTTCGAGCGGCATGATGGCGAGGCGACCACGATCGAGGCCTGGATCAAGGTCTTCGAAGACGCGAGCGGCGAAGACCTGCAACAGTTTCTGGCCTGGTACACCCAGGCCGGTACGCCGGAGGTGCGTGTCGCGACCTCGTGGGATGAGGATGCCCGCGCATTCACGCTCGATCTGGAGCAGCACGTCGCGCCAACGCCGGGAGAACCAGACAAGAAGGCGCTCGATATTCCCTTGTCTTTCGGTCTGGTGGGGCCGAATGGGGAAGACCTTGAAATTGGTGAGGTCGAGGGCGGCGACGTGTCGTCGGGCCTGATCCGGCTGACAGGCAAGAAGCAGACGCTGACCTTCAAAGGGCTTTCTGCCAAGCCGGTCCTGTCGATCAATCGCGAGTTTTCCGCACCGGTCAATGTCACAGACGACCTCAGCCCGAAAGAACTCTCTTTCCTTGCCCGCCACGATGACGATCCGGTCAATCGCTGGATGGCGCTGCAGGAACTCGCCAAGGAAATGATGGTTGGCCGGGTGCGGAGCGGTTCGGCCTATCATGAAGAAGAACTCCGCACGTTGACCGACGCAATGAAGCAGACGCTTGAGCGACCCAATGGCGACCCGAGCTTCAAGGCCCTTTGTCTGTCATTGCCGAGCGAAGGCGAGCTTTATTCGGCGCTCAAGTCAGACATCGATCCGGATGCCGTTCGTGCGGCCCGCGACGAATTGATGAAACTGACTGGCGAGGCGCTGGCCTCTGGTCTCGCAGACCATTATCGCGCCAGTGCACCGGCCGGCGCGTTCTCGCTGGACTTTGCCGAGGTTGACCGGCGGGCGTTGCGTAATCAGGCGCTTCGCTTGCTGGTTGCGACCGGCGACACCGAATGGGCAGGCGCGGCGGCAAGGCAGTTCGAACAGGCAGACAATTTGACGGACCGTTTCGCGGCACTCAGCACCTCGGTGCACAATCGCACCCCCCACGCCGATCGGCTGTTGCGGGAATTTGGCGACGCATCCATCGGCGAACCGCTGGTCTGGGACAAGTGGCTGATCCTGACCGCGACCCGTCCCGATGCGCTGGCGCTCGATGGCGTCATCACCACGCTGGGCGATTCACGATTCCCGAAATCCAACCCAAACCGGTTCCGCGCGCTTGTGGGTGCATTTGCCATCAACAATGTCCCGCAATTCGCGCGGCCGGACGGCAAGGGTTTTGCGTTTGTGGCCGGGACCCTGGGCGAGCTCGACCGCGCCAACCCGCAACTCGCGGCACGGCTTCTGACCAGTTTCAGAACCTTCCGCATGTTCGAATCAAATCGGCGCGCAAGAGCCGAATCGGCGCTCAAAAAACTCGCCGAACAGAAGCATCTTTCGAGAAATACCGAGGAAATCCTGACCCTCATTCTGGAAGGTTAAAAAAATCTTTCCGGCTTAAGTGATTCTGCCGAATCGTCTTTTTCGATCCGGGCGCCATCGCGTACCAATTGCCCTCTGGACAAGAGTCTTTGAGTTGATTCAGTGTGTTGCGGGCAATTGAGAAACGGGCAATTCGGGGCGGATAATGGCATTTCGTGCAGGCAATTCGCGTTTCTGGACTGGAAATCGCGCAAAGCAGGCAGCCGCTCCTCACAATTCAGCCTTCGCAGAAACAGGCGCTCCTCCGCAACAGGATCGGGTATTGATCGGCCTTGTCCTCGGACAATTGCTGGCCACCTCCCTTCTCTGCCTGATGGCCATTCTGACGCTCGATCTAGCGCATGGCGTGACGCAGGAAATGCTCCTGACCGGAGCTGGCATTGCCTTGATCGGCCTTCTGGTGGCGGGTGGGTTTGTGCTTGGTGCGCGCAGTTCGTCCCGAAAGGCTGAGCGGACCTGCCTGACCTGCGCGGCTGCCCGCAATGACCGAGACCTCGAAGAAGAGCTGGCGAATGTCAGAAGCATGCTGCGCATTGCCGAACGGCGTGCGCAGGCCGCGAACATGGCCAAGCAGGCCTTCGTTTCCCAGCTCAACCACGACATCCGCACGCCGCTCAATCATATTCTCGGGTTCACCGACCTGATAAAGAAGCAGACGTTCGGCACGCTCGGCGATCCGCGCTATCTCGCCTATCTCGACGATATTACCCGGTCCGGCGAAGTGCTGATGAACTCATTTGGTCACATTCTCGAACTGGCGGCGATCGAAACGGGCCAGAAAGCACTCAATATCACTCAGGTCGACCTTCGCCGCTTCGAGGGCCGGCTCCTGATGGAATATGACGAGAAGGCCAAGAAACGCGGCATCGCGCTTTCCATTGCCCTGCCCGATGATGTGAACCTGAGTGCGGACTTCAACTGCCTGCACAGGATCGTGGGACAATTGCTGAGCAATGCCCTGCGCTTCACGCCACGCGGCGGCGAAGTGCGGCTCGACGCCTTCCGCTTCAACGACTCAATTGTGTTTCGTGTCAGTGATACGGGTGTCGGCATCGCGCCAGAACAGCTGGAAATGCTCAACCTGCCCTTCGCGTTCGCCGATTATGAAACGAAATCCCGAAAGCCGGGCAAGGGCATGGGGTTAGCGGTGTCGCGCACGCTGGCCGAGCTTTCCGGCGGCGAACTGCGCGTCGACAGCACTCTGGGGATCGGCACAACCGTCGCCGTGCAATTGCCGATGCGGCCGCTGGCGACGCTTCCCGCAGCCAAGTCCGTTCAGAGCGCACCGGCGGCACTGGTCGCCTAGCCTCCCAAAACCTCTCCCACCCGTGCAAACCAGAGATCCCGGCCAGTCCGCACAGCCAACTCGGCGCGCTCGATATCGTCAGTCAGACGCTCAAAGTCGGGCGCATTGCAGAGCCGGGCAAGCTGATCCTTGAAGGCGTCGGTCCAGCCATCTTCGTTGAAGGGTTCGGCGAGGCTGGCGCTCATGATCTGCAGCACATCACTCATGAGGTGATAGGCTTCGACAAGTGGTCCGGAATCGATGCCCGCGATGAGTTGAGGCAACATTTCGAGAAGGGCCGGAATGTCGCGACGTGCGGCCATCACATCGGCTCTTTCGCTGCCAAAAAGCAGAACCACCGATTGCGCCATGAAATCAAGATCAACGAGGCCACCATCGGCCAGCTTGAGGTCGAATGGATGGCGGGCCGCGCGATCGCGCAGCATGCGCGCCCGCATGTCGGTGATGTCCTTGAGCGTCGCCGAGCGATCTCGATCTTTGCCCAACGCTTCGGTAATTGCGCGATCGAGCGTTTCCGCAAAGGACGGATCGGCACAGATCGGCCGGGCCCGGCTCAGGGCGAGGTGTTCCCACGTCCAGGCCTCACCCGCCTGATAGTCGCGGAACGACGTCAGTGACGTCGCCACCGGCCCGGCATTGCCAGAGGGGCGCAGGCGCATATCGACTTCGTAGAGCACACCGGTGGCCGTTGGCGCCGACAAAGCCGTGATGAAGCGCTGGGTCAGCCGGGCAAAATAGGTGACCGCATCGAGTGGTCTGGCGCCATCGGACTGGGCAAGACTTTGCGGCACGTCATAGACCAGAATGAGATCAAGATCGGAGCGGGCGGTCATCTCCCGGCTGCCGAGCTTGCCAAAGCCGATCAGTCCGACTGATGCGTCCGCAATGCGCCCGTGCGCTTCGGCGAAGCGCGCCTGCACGTCGGCAAAGAGCCGCATCATCAATGTTTCGGCAAGCACGGTGAATTGGCCAGCGGCGATCTGGCCGTTGATCGAACCCGAAACGAGCCCGGCGGAAATGAGAAATTGCTGTTCCTGACCAACGATACGGGCCCGGTCGATCAGATCTTCGTATGACGTCGCCTGACCAAGGAAATGATCGACCTTTTCCCGCAAGACCTCTGGATCGACCACTTCGCCCGACCGTGACGGATCCAGCAATCCGTCCAGCACGTGGGCCCTGCGGATCACGGCGTCGGCCATGCGCGGCGCGGCGGCAAGAAGCGCAATCAGCAATTGGCAGAGTTCGGCGTGGGCGCGCAGCAGTGAGAAGAGCTGCACGCCCGCGGGCAAGCGGGCCAGAAACCGGTCGAACCGCTCCAGAGTTGCGTCGGCATTGCGGGCCGACCCCACAGCCGTCAGAAGAATGGGCATCAACTCGGTCAGATGCGCGCGGGCAGCGGCTGTGCGGGTAGCCGCGTAGCCACCGTAGTGCCATTTGCGGATCGTCGCCGAGGCGCGCTTAGGTTCGGCGAACCCCATGCGCGACAGGGTATCGAGCGTGGCCGGATCGTCATCGGTTCCGGTGAACACAAGATTGCCTTCGGCCGCGGACAGTTCGCCCTGTTCGGAGAAGAGATTGGCATAATTCCGGGAAACGCAGTCGAGCGCACCGAGATAGGCCCTTTCGAACTCATCCAGCGTCCCGAAACCCATGAGCGCCGCAATGCCGGCCAGCTTGTCTTGCTCGGTCGGCATGTCCTGAGTCTGCTGGTCGCCGACCATTTGCAGCCGGTTTTCGACGGCGCGCAGAAACCAATAGGCCTCGGATAGTTCGGCGCGGGCCTTCTCATCGATCCATCCGGCTTTCGACAATGCCTGAAGCGCGGCTTCGGTCGATTTCACACGCAGGCCAAGGTCCCGCCCGCCAGCGATCAACAGCTGGGTTTGAACGAAAAACTCGACCTCGCGGATGCCGCCACGGCCGAGTTTGACATTATGCCCGGCAAGACGTTGACCGCCGACGCTTTTTGAAATGTTGATCTGGCGCTTCATCGCCTGAATGTCGGCGATGGTGGCGAAATCGAGGTGCTTGCGCCAGATGAACGGCGTGAGGTCCTTCAGAAACGCATCGCCAACCCGGTGGTCTCCGGCGCATTGCCGGGCCTTGATCCACGCGGCGCGCTCCCAGTTCTGGCCGCGCGCCTCGTAATAGGTGAGCGCAGCGTCAACGGGAATTGCGACCGGCGTCGAGCCCGGATCGGGGCGCAGGCGCAGGTCGGTGCGGAACACGTAGCCGTTCTCATTGCGGTCGGTCAGAAGGTTGCCGAGATTCTGCACCATCCGCGAATAGAGTTTTGTCGCTTCGCCGGGATCGGCGAGCGGGGCTTCGTCGGGATCGAAAAAGGCGACGATGTCGATGTCGGAGGAGTAATTGAGTTCGCCGCCGCCATGCTTGCCAAGCGCGAAGATCGCCAAACCGCAATTGCCGGCGTTAACCGCTTCACCCTCCCTGAACGCACCCTTTTCGACCTGGCGCGCGAGCAGACTGGACAGCGCCACTTCGACCGCCGCATCGGCGAATTCGGTCAGGGCACTTGTGCATCTTTTGGTTGTCCAAAGGCCTGATATTTCGGCGATGCCGGCCAGCAGCGCAACACGCCGCCGGATCAGGCGCAGCGCCGTGCCGGTCTCCTCGACGGGGCGCGGCGCCAACGCGAGCGCCTTGGCTTCGGCAATCAGTTTGCTGAACTCAGCGTTGGCATCCATATCGTGGGCAAGAAACCGCACGAGCACTGGTTCCCTGATCGCCTGATCGGCGAGGAATGGCGATAGCTTGAAGATGGTGCAAAGACTGGACCAGACGGGCGTATCGCGCGCTGCGAGCTCGGGAAAGGCGTCGGCCAGCCGTGGCGGCAAAGGTCCGGTCAGTGCGGGAAGCGCCTTCATCAGGCGAGTCCCGGTATGGCGCAACTATCGTTTGCGCGGAAGGACCAGACGCGCGCAAAGTCCGGGATGATTGTCGTCGAGCACAAGCTCGCCCTTGTGCAGGTGCGCCACGGCCGAAACCAGCGATAATCCCAAGCCCGACCCTGCTGCGGTGCGGCTTTTTTCGAGGCGCACGAAGCGTTCGAGGACGCGACCGCGCTCGCCTTCAGGAATTCCCGGTCCATTGTCGCAGACTTCGAGCGTGATGAAACTGGCGTCAGCAGAGGTTCTGACGTCAATGGTGCTTTTTGGCCGGTCGGCGTCATCTTCTCCCTCGGGATGGTCCCGTCGCACGCCGTACTTTATGGCGTTTTCGATCAGGTTCACAAGCGCCTGGCCAAGCAGTTCGCGATTGGCTTCGAGCACGATGCCCTCGTTGGCGGACCATGTCAGCCTGGCACCTTGTTCTTCCGCCACCGGCTCGTAAAGTTCGACGATATCCTCAACCACTTCCTTGAGATTGACGGGCGAAAACGCGCCCGATGGCGTGCCCGCCTCGACCCGCGCAATCAGAAGAAGGGCGTTGAAGGTGCGGATAAGCTGATCGCTTTCCTCGATCACACCCTCAAGGGTCTCGCGCCGCGTTTCCTCGGTTGCCTTGTCGCCCAGCGCAGCCTGAGCCCTGTTGCGCAAGCGGGTCAGCGGCGTCTTCAGGTCGTGCGCGACATTGTCGGTGACATCCTTGAGGCCCTGCAACAATTGTTCGATGCGGTCGAGCATGGCGTTGAGGCTGCGGGCCAGATCGTCGAACTCGTCATTACGGCGCGTCATCGGCACGCGTTCCGAGAGATTGCCCGACATGATCTTGGATGATGTGGCGGTGATGGAATCGATGCGCTTGATCACGCGATTTGCGGTGATGCCGCCCGCCAGCGCAGATAACACGACGATGCCGAGCACGCCGAGACCCAACCAGCCGAAAATGATGGCCGTAAAGCCCCGTCTCTCAACGACGTCGCGGCCGACCACAAGACGAAAGCCATTGTCGAGAAGCGTTGTCTGAACGACCGCATATCCGCCCTCGTCTCCCGCGTTGGGGTTTTCGAGGTCGACGTTGCGATCGTAGCTGAAAGAATATTCCCCGGGTGCGGCCAGAATGTTTGGCGGAAAGTCGGACACGTTGCCGACAATCTGCTGGCCGGTCGCATCACCCAGATAATAAATGCCCGGACCCGGCCGCTGGCTGAGCTGCTGAACCGCGATGGCCACCGAACGAATGCCACGCTGGCGATCGAGTTGCACCAGCTGCCCGGTCTCGCGGTGTATGGCATCGGTCTGTTGCCGCTGGATGGCGTAGGACACCTGGAAGGCGGTGTAGCCGAGCAAAAGCACGGAAAAAATGATGAAGATCGCGATGAAGATCGCGGTCAGGCGAACGGTGGTGGTTCGCCACAGGGAGGCAATGCGTCCCCACCAGCTATTCACGGATCATATATCCGGCGCCTCTGATCGTGTGCAGCAGCGGATTGTCATGGCCCCGGTCGATCTTGGCGCGAAGTCGCGACATGTGGACGTCGATCACGTTCGTCTGCGGATCGAAATGATAATCCCAGACGTTTTCAAGCAGCATGGTGCGCGTCACCACCTGCCCGGCATGGCGCATGAGGTATTCGAGCAGGCGGAACTCGCGCGGCTGCAACAGGATGTTTTCGCCGTCGCGATCAACGGTGCGTGCCAGACGATCCAGGGTCAGGCCGCCGACGGAGTATTTGGTGTCCGCCTCCGCGGGATTGGCCCGGCGGGCGAGAACCTCGATACGGGCCAACAGTTCGGTAAAGGCATAGGGCTTGGTCAGATAATCGTCGCCGCCCGACCTCAGGCCGGCGACGCGGTCATCGACCTCACCAAGCGCCGAAAGGATCAGGACCGGCGTATTGTCGTTCTGGGCGCGCAAGGATTCGATGATCGACAGGCCATCCCGGCGCGGCAGCATGCGGTCGATGATCATGACGTCGTAGTCCATGCTCTCGGCCATGGCCATGCCGGTTTCGCCGTCAGCAGCGTGATGGGTAACGTGTCCGGCCTCGTCCAACGCCTGGACAAGATACTTGGCCGCCTCGGTGTCGTCTTCGATCAGAAGAATCTTCATGTGAACTATCTATGCGCGCGCGCGGAAAAGAACAACGCCGCCCGCGCATAAGGGGGAAAAGCGCGAGCGGCGTGGGAGGCCGGTCTACTGGGAGACGGGTAGACCGACGTAAACCACCTGATCGTTGTGCAGGACCTTGAGGAAAACGGCATCCTTGCCGCTATCCTTGACCTCACCGACAATCCTTTCGAAATCCGCCACCGTCGCAACGGCCTGGTTGTTCGCCTGCACGATGACATCGCCCGGGGTAAACCCGGTGTCATCGGCCACCGAACCGGTCGCAACCTGATCGATTACCAGTCCGTCACCGTCCGGATTTGGCGCCAGTTCGAGGCCGAGCTGCTGGGGAACCGGCGGGGGTGCGGGTTCGGCAGGCTGGGAGAGGCTGGCCTGCTGCTGTTCGTTGAGCGTTCCGAGCTGGACCTGGAAATCCATGCTCTGACCCTGACGGAACACCTGCACATCCACGTTGGATCCCGGATCGAGCCGCGAGATGGTGCGCGACAGTTCAAGTGAATCCTTGATGGGCTTGCCGTTCACCGCGGTGATGACGTCGCCCGACTGGATGCCGACGCCGGCCGCCGGACCGCCGTCCGTCGGCTGGGTGACCATGGCGCCCTCGGCCTTGTCGAGGCCGATGGAATTGGCCAGAACCTGATCGATGTCCTGCAGGTGAACACCAAGGAAGCCGCGCGTCACCGCACCATCGTCCTTGAGATCATTGATGACCTGTTGAACGGTCGAAGCAGGAATGGCGAAGGCAATGCCGACATTGCCGCCGTTGGGCGAGAAGATCGCGGTGTTCACGCCGACGACCTGGCCATTGAGATTGAAGGCCGGACCGCCGGAATTGCCGCGATTGATGGCGGCGTCGATCTGGATGTAGTCGCCGTAGGAATTGGGGGTGATGTCGCGGCCGCGGGCGGACACAATGCCAGCGGTAACAGTGTCACCCAAGCCGAACGGATTGCCGATTGCGACAACCCAGTCGCCAACCCGGGCCGGATCGCTGGCAAAATCCACGTATGTGAGATTGTCGCCATCATCGATCTTGAGCAATGCCAGATCGGTGCGCGGATCGGTGCCGACAACCGTGGCGGGTTTTTCGGTGCCGTCGTTGAAGGTGACCGAGACGTTGTCGGCGTCCTGCACAACATGATTGTTGGTGACGATGTAGCCGTCCGCCGAGATCACGAAGCCGGAACCCGCGGCCTGAAACTCACGCATCTGGGGTTGGCCATTATTCTGTCCCTGATCCTGACCGAACTGCTGGCCGAATTGGCGGAACAGATCGCGGAACGGATGGTCTTCAGGCAGATCGGGGAACTGGAACTGGAAATTGGGGCCGAACTGACGAACCTGCCGCTGGCCACTGACATTGACGGACACCACCGCCGGGTTCACCGCCTCGACCAGGTCCGCAAAGCTTGAAGGCGCGCCGACCTGAACGGAAACCTGGGCCACCGCCGCCGGTGCCGTCAGCGTTGCGGCATAGAACCCACCCGCGGCCAGAACAGCCGCCACGGAAACCGCGCCGAGCAGGCGCTTGGTCTTGGACTTGAACTCAAATGACATTCAGACCTCTCCTAACAATGGTCACTGGGCGAAAAGCGTTAGGAGCGGTTACCTTTCCGGAAAATGTCGCCGACATTAATTTCCCGTAAGGATGGTGGCCGAATTGCGACGGCCCGTCAGCCGCCAAAAAATGAACGGCGCAACAGGTCGATGGCGATGACCGTCAGAATGATGCGAAAGGCCCAGCGGAACACGGTTTCCGGCAACCGGTCGAGGAAATGCGAGCCCAAATGCGTGCCCGCATAACCGGTGGCAATCATGAGCAGGATCAGGATCACATAGTCGTGAAAGGCGAAGCCGAGCAGCATGAAGGTGACGAGCTTGAAGGTGTTCTGCATCGACATCAGGAAAGCATGGGTGCCGACAATTTCGCGCCGGTCGGTCAGATGCTTCAGAAAGGAAATGACCAGCGGGCCGGAAACACCCACCACCATGCCCACGGCTGAGGTGAAGGTTCCCGCAGCGACGTAGGATGGCGTGCCGTTGGCCTTGAAAACCGGTTTGGGCGCCCAGATCGAATAGAGAATGAACAATGCTATGGCGGCGCGGAACCAGTGTTCAGGAAGAAACTGCGCCACCTGCCCACCGATCACGGCACCGATGGCACTTCCCAGAACGAACCAGCCGGCGAAATCCCACTGGATGTAGTTGCGACGCAGGACTGCCCTACCGGCATTGGAGCCGAGTTGAACCGCCCCATGCACCGGCACCACAACCGCCGGGCTCATCAACAGGCTCATCACGGCAATCATGGCCGAACCGCCGCCCAACCCGAACGTCGCGGTAATGGCAGAGGTGAAGAAGCTGACGACGATCAGCAGCAGGGATTGGAAAAGATCGAGCCCGGGCGGGACGATCCATGACAGGATATCGGCCATGCGCGCCTGATATCCGCAGCGCCCGGTTTCGGCAAGCGAATGGTGATCGATCAGGCGTCGGTGCTTTTGTCGGTCAGCCGTGCCAGTGCCGCCATTTCCTCTTCGGTCAATCCCGCGCCTGTTGCCGTTTGGGCGGATTTGGGCCGCCGCCTGACCCAAACGAAAAGGCCAATGGCACCTCCGATAAGCACCAGCGGCGCTGCGATCCACAGGATGAGCGTGTGTAACGCGAAGACGGGTTTCAGCAGAACGAATTCGCCATAGCGGTCGACAAGGAACTCCATGACCTGATCGTCGGTATCACCTGCGACGATGCGTTCCCGCACGAGAAGGCGGAGATCACGGGCCAGCCCGGCCTCGGAATCGTCGATCGACTGGTTCTGGCAGACAAGGCACCGCAATTGCGCCGAAATGGCCCGGGCGCGTGCTTCGAGGGCCGGATCGGACAGGACCTCGTCCGGCTGGACGGCGAGGGCCGGAACAGCAAGCGAAAGAAGCAGCGCAATTGCGAACAGAAGGCGGCGCATCAGGCGGCTTCCACCTTCTGGCGCGTCCGTGCGGGTTGCGGTGCGCCAATGCGCAAGCGGCGGTCGGTCAGCGACAGCAGCCCACCTGCCGCCATGATCAGCGCGCCGAGCCAGACCAGCGTGACATAGGGCTTGAACCAGGCCCGCACGACATAGGCGCCCGCATCATCGAGATCACCGATGGCGAGGTAAAGCTGTGACAAGCCGAAATTGGTGATCGCCGCTTCGGTGCTGGGCATGCGCTGTGCAGTATAGACCCGCTTTTCGGACACGGCTTTGGCGGTTGAACCGTTCGGCGCCACGATGTCGAAGGTCACCGCATCGCCGACATAATTCGGACCCTGATAGTTTTCGGAGCCGGCAAGCGTTACCCCGTAGCCCGAGATTTGCAGGCTTTCGCCCGGTTTGAGGGTGGTTATGTTTTCGGTCTGAAACGAGGACACGATCACGATGCCAAGGATGGTCACGCCGAGTCCGAAATGTGCCATGGCCGTTGACCAAGCGGTTCGCGGCAGGCCGGCCATCCGGCGCAGGCTTTCGCCAAAGGCGATGCGCCCAACACGGGCACGGTCAAGAATATCGGCGATAGCGCCGACAATGACCCAGGTGCCTAGAAGCAAACCGAAGGTCGTCAGGGTGGCGCCGGACTGCAGTACAAAGGCGATGATCAGCCAGAGCACAAGGGTTGCGACGATGGCCCAGATCAGCCGCTGGGTCACGCCTGCCAGATCAGCGCGCTTCCAGGGCAAATAAGGCCCGAACGGCACCAGCAGCACAAGGGGCACCATCAGGGCACCAAAAGTCAGATTGAAGAACGGCGCGCCAACAGAAATGCGCTGACCGTCCAATGCTTCGAGCAGTAACGGGTAAAGCGTGCCGACGAACACCGCGACGATGCCCGTCGCCAGAAACAGATTGTTGAGCACCAGCGCGCCTTCGCGGCTGACCGGGGCGAAAACACCGCCGGCCTTCAACGCATTGGCCCGCAGCGCAAAGAGCACGAATGCACCACCGATAATCACTGCGAGAATGGCGAGGATGACGATGCCGCGGGTGGGATCGGACGCGAAGGAGTGAACCGACGTCAGAATGCCCGAGCGGACCAGGAACGTGCCGAGCAAGCTCAAGGAAAAGGCGACGATGGCGAGAAAGATCGACCAGACTTTCAGTGCGTTGCGCTTTTCCATGACGAGGGCCGAGTGCAACAACGCTGTCGCCGCCAGCCAGGGCATGAAGGATGCGTTCTCGACCGGGTCCCAATACCACCAGCCGCCCCAGCCGAGTTCGTAATAGGCCCAGTAGGACCCCATCGCGATGCCGAGGGTCAGAAACATCCAGCTGGCCAGCGTCCAGGGTCGCACCCAGCGCGCCCAGGCGGCGTCGATGCGGCCCGAGACCAGCGCCGCGATGGCGAAAGCGAAGCAGACGGACAGCCCGACATAGCCGAGATAAAGCAGCGGGGGATGGATGGCCAAACCGATGTCCTGCAAAACCGGATTGAGGTCGCGGCCCTCAAGCGGCGCGGGCATAAGGCGCAGGAAGGGATTGGAGGTGAAGAGAATGAAGCCGGAAAAGGCGGCGATCATGGCCGATTGCACGGTCAGGGTCAGGTTGGCGAGATCGGTCGGCAGGTTGCGGCCAAAGACCGCCAGCGCCGCGCCAAAGATGACCAGAATGAGCACCCAGAGCAGCATGGAGCCCTCATGGTTGCCCCAGACCGAGGTCAGCTTGAACAGAAGCGGCTGTTGAGAGTGTGAGTATTCGTAGACCAGCGCCACCGAGAAATCGGACCGGGCAAAAGCCTGCAAAAGGGCCGCGAAAGCGATGGCCACCAGAATGAATGTCAGGAGCGAGGCCTGCTGGAGAATGGGGGTGACGGTGTCACGGCGCCAGAAAACCATACCCAAAACGGCCTGCCCCGCCGCGAGAGCGAAGGCCAGAACCATTGCGAAATGCCCCAATTCGATGGACATGGTTTGCTCCCTTCCGGTCCGCGACCGGTTTCCGGCCTACTGGCCTTCCCAATGACCCTGATCCTTGAGGGTCTGTTCGATTTCCTTGGGAATGTAATTCTCGTCGTGCTTGGCCAGAACGTTGGTGGCCACGAAGGTTCCGTCGCTGCCCAGCTTCCCCTCGGCGATTACGCCCTGCCCTTCGCGAAAGAGATCGGGCAGAATGCCGACGAAAGCTATCTTCAGTTCCTTGTCGCCATCGGTGATGGTGAAGGTATTGTCCTGTCCGTTCTTGACCCAGGTCCCGTCTTCCACCAGTCCGCCGACGCGGATCGACTGGCCGGCAATATCGCCACGCTCAATCAATTCACTCGGGGAGAAAAAGAAAACGATCTCGTTGCGCAGGGCATTCAGGATCAACGCCGTGGCCAGTCCGAGCACAAGCAGCAATCCCAAAATCAAGGCGAGGCGTTTCTGTTTGCGCGTCATTGTTGCGGGCTCGTTTCAGGTTGTGCGGCAATTTCGGCCAATCCGGCGCTCGCGGCAAGGGCATCGAGATCCTGACGGGTGGCGGGGTCCGGGAAAGCCGCTATGGCTTTTTCATAGTCAAGTTTGGCGGTTTCAAGATCGCCGAGCACCAGCCGCGATCGAACCAGCCGGGTCCATTCGTCGATCGTGCCGCCGTCGGCGTGGAGCCTGTTCGCCAGGCCCTCGACCATGCCCTGAACCATTTCACGCTGATCATCGCTGAGGTTGAGATTGTCGCCGGTGGCCGGCGCCTGCGTCGGCGGCGTTGCCGTGCCGGCGGGAAGCTGGCCGTCGTTCTGTGCCAGCGCAAGACCACGCTCGGCGATTGGAATCCATGCTTCGGTTCCATCTGAAAGCGCGAGCATTTGTGTCCACAATTGCTCCGCCTTTCTCCAGTCCTCGGTGCGCGTTGCCTCGCCAGCCAGATAGTAGAGGGCCCGCGCGTTTTGCGGATCGAGTGTCAGGGCTTGATCGAGCAAGCCGGTGACGTCGGGATCGAAATGCCCGTTATTGGCCATCAGCCGTGCTTCGGCTTCGTTGGTGAGCGTATCCGGCGTCGGCGTAATCATGGCGTTGACGCGGGCAAAGGCGTCAACAGCGTCGTCAAAGCGCTCAAGCTGCATATAGGCGGGGCCGAGAACCTGCCAGCCGCGCACATCGCTCGGATCCTGTTGCATGCGCGCTTCGATCTTGGCCACTGCCTCCTCGAAGCTCATGTTGGCGATTTGCGCGTCGGGCCGCGTGGCGAGCGGCATGGCCGGCAGATTGGGCTGTCCGATTTCCGTGTAAACCCAAAAGGCCAGCACCGGAACCAGAAGCAGGGTCAGCGCCACGACCGCCCATTGATTGCGGCTGACGGGATGTTGAGCCGGACCCGAAGAATCCTCGAGACGCATGACTTCCCGCGCCAGTTCGGCACGCGCGGCCTCGGCTTCCGCCTCGCCCAAGCGGCCCATGTCGAGGTCGGTCTGGATGTCGTCGAGGCGCGCGCGGAACATGGCACGCTCACCGCCTTCTCCGTCATTCGGGCGAAGGCGGCCGACACCCTGCCGGGCCGAAAGCCACAAAGTGACGAGCACCAGCACGCACAAAGCGCCCGCAAGAAGCCAGAATGTCAATTGATCCCACCGTTTAGGATTTTCGCGTTGGCCGGTTTAATAGTAACAATTGGACAAAGCTCCAAGCGCGTAACGCGCATTTGTACCGAGATGTCGCACCACGCGTGCAGAAAATGAGGGTTTGACGGGCGTGGAAGAAAGAGATGTCGCGGTTGTGGGCACCAGCGTTCTGTCTGCCTTAACGGTGCTTTCGCTGTCGCGAGATCATGGGAAAAGCGTGCTTTTTGTAACGGACCGGTCCCGCCCTTACCGGCTTACGCGCGACCTTCCGGCAAACTTCGGCTTTTTTCTCAACCCCCACGCATGGCAGGTTCTCAAATCGTGCCGCGACGAGGCGCAGCACTTGATCAACGAGGCCGGCGGACGCGGTCTCATCAAGCGCCGGGATCTCCACATCGCGGCGGTCAGCGGCGCCGGCGCGCAGGCCCTCGACCATGTGACGCAATTGGCGCGGTTCTATGGCTATGAAAGCGAGTCCGTTCCGGTCGAACAGGTCATCAAGCCGCGCGCCAGCGGCGTTGTGCGCGGCGTCATGAGTTTCGATCCCGCTCGGTTCTGGTTGAAGTTCTTCGGCCGCATCAATTCGGACAAAATCACAATCGCCGATTTCGCCAACATGTCGGTTGGGTTCGGGACCTCCGGCGGGGCGGAAATCCGGGCAAACGAACAAACGTTTCGGGCCAAGCGCATCGCGCTGATCGATAGCGAGGCGATCAGCCATTATTGTCCGGACGATCTTCTGTCGGGCTGCTTTGAAACCGGACAGGACAGCGTTATCGGCCTGACCCAGCGATCAAGACAGCGCGAGACCCTCTTCGTCCCGGAATTCAATCTCAGACAATTCGTTTCGGGCCGGTTTGCGCGCGTGATCGGGCTTCGGGGATCACTGGACGAGGCGCTTTCCAACGCGGCTGGCCTTCTTTCGGATTTTGAACCAGGCCAGATAAACGCGCTCAGCACCCGTTCGTCGCTGGCGGTGAAAGGTGGCGGCCCGCTGGCCGGCCGGGCCGGCGCCGGGTCACCGCTTCTGATTGCCGGGTTCGGACTGACCGCGCCGTTCCTCGCACCGGCACTAGCCAGACTGATCGCCGAAAGTCTCAGGCCCGAGGAAGAACGGCTCTTCGAAGGGATCAGACCCGATCCCGATTTGCAGCGCAAAGTCCGTGATTTGCCCATACCCATGTCCCGCACCGCAGAGGTGGCGTGAATGTTTGTTCGGGCCGACAAAAGATCTGACAATTCATTCGGTGGCCAACGGGTCGATCGCGCCAAACCGGTGCGTTTCAAGCTAAACGGCGAGACCATGATCGGACTTGCGGGCGATACGCTCTATTCGGCCGCTCTGGCGAATGGCTATCTGATTGCCGGAACGCGGGAAGCTGAGCCAGTGGGCGTTTCCGCCAACCTCGCTCCTGATGTCTGGGTCGTGGATGGCGCGCGGCAAAAGCGTTTCAACAGCGCATTGCTGCAGGTGCGTGACGGCGGAGACTACTGGATATCAACGCAAGGCAACGAGGATGAGCCCCCGCGCAGCACCAACCGGCTGAAAGCAAGACTTGGACGCCTTTTCTCGGGTTCCGACGCGTCATTCGGCCTCAACCTGGACCACCCCCAATCTCTTTGGACACGCCGGGCCGACACGACTGACCTGACCACGACAATCAGTGAAGAGATTGAAACCGACGTGCTTGTCGTCGGTGGCGGTGTTTCGGGGCTCAAGGCGGCCGTGGATTATGCGGGTCAGGGCGCCAATGTTCTGGTTGTGGAAAGGGAACACGCCCCGGGTGGTTTTCACCTGCTTCAGGGCGAAGGCTGGGGTGGACTGCGCGCTTCCGAAGCACTCGCCAATCTGATTGACGATGTGACGAACATCCCCCTGATCGATGTCAGGACCGGCTTTCTGGTCGAAAGGCTTCTGCCCGGGTCGGCGGGCGCTGTCAGACTTGGCGGATCAGAAACCGACCGCACGCACGTCCTGACGATCAGAGCCAGAAGAATCGTGCTCGCGACCGGGAACACGGAAATGCCTCTGCCGTTTGCCGGAAACCGTTCTCCGCGCGTTGTGCCGACGAGCGATGCCTTTCGCTTGCTAAGGGATTTCGGTTTGGTGCCGGGCAAGCGGATCGCCGTTGCCACGGCCGGGAATGCCGGTATCAGCCTCGCCCTTCGCCTCGCGGAACACGGCGTCAAAATCGAAAAGGTCATCGATCTGCGTTTGGCGCCGCAGTCACGCTACATCGATTTTCTCAAGGCCTATGGCGTGGGAACGACCACAGGCACCAGGGTGCACGCCGTGGAAACCGGAAAAAACGGGATCAGGATTGAGATGGCGCCAAGCACCGAAGCCATTCCTGCGAACACCACTACGCTTGAAGCTGAGGCGCTGATCACGTTCGGAGGCTGGCAACCGGATCTCGATTTGTGGGTTCGGGCCGGCGGCGCCGTGTCGTGGAACCCCGGCCACCAGCAGCTTTGGCCTTCCGGCCGGCTGGATGGCGTTGAGTTTGCAGGTTTGCCCGGCAAGGCCTCTGAGGGTGGACCGCGGCAGAATGAAGCTCTGGAATCTCCCGATGGGTGCGACGGCATCGTCAGCTTTGTGGAAAACCGCAAGGCGCCGTTTCTGAGTTTTTCTCGCACCTTTGTCCGGCATGAAGAAAAGGAGCAGCCGCGCGGATTGGCAGGGACCGTCCGATCTCTCCTCGGCCGAGACGAAGACGCCTGGCATGCGTACAATACGACCGACGTGTTTGATCTCGTGTCCAAGGTGCGGGCCGGCGAGATTCCGGCAGAATTCATCGAAGTGCAGATTGACGAGCACAGCCATGGTGACTTGTCCGACTACACTATCGACCGCAACGCCGAACTGCCGGTCGAGATGTGCGATGATCGCCTTGTCGAGAATGTGTGGCGCGCGCGTCTGGGCGGTGAAGCGGAAGTCTTCAATATTTCAAGCAGCGAAGGGGCATTGGCGCGCGGTGCCCTCCTGTTCGCTACGGGCGAGGAACCCGATCCGGGCGCTCCGCTTGGGGTCATCCTCTCGGTTTCAGACCATGATGCAGTCGCACTTGTCCGCCAGAAGCCGGAACAACCCGGTACCTGCTTCGCGCGCATCGGTGAGCGGTCTGTTGCCTGCAAGATTGTCGGAAAAGAACACCAGAACGAGGAAAAGCCCGTCGGCGTTGCGGAAGAGCCGGCCGGCTAGTCGCTTTATGCCGAGCCGCCATTGCGAATGATGGTTTCCTTGGCGCGCGCGAGAACGTCGGCATATTCCTCGGAAAACCGGACACGCGCGATCTTCGCACAAAAATCGATACGATCCTGAGTTATGGCGTCGTGCGGGTGCTCGCGCAATCGGTCCAGCAACCTCGTGCTGAGGGTTTCGCAAGATTGCCCGGTATGTATCCAGGCGGTGTCGATGGCCTGGTTGAGGGCCAGAGATTCGCGCGCATCCTTGGCCGCGTGCAGGAGATACATATTGTTCAATGCGTCGAGGAGTCCGTCCCTATCCAAAGAATCGGCACCGATCCGGGATGGTCGCAACCCGCGGCGGATCTGGGAATCAACCTCTTCGATGCGGCGGCGCAACAATTCGCTCAGATGCCCGACAAGACGTGCGACATTGGCGAACCACAAGGACCGCCGGTCCTCTTCGACGATCGGCGCCAGCGCCCGCATGAAACGATGAAACCGGGCAATGACCCTGCAGGCAAGATCGATGTCGGTGAAATGACCACCGCCGCTCTTGAGTAGCCCGATCTGGTTCTGAGCGTGTGCGATGATGGCGTTGACATAGGGCCCGAGTCCGGCCTGCCCGATCCTCGCGGGATGGCTCGCACCAGCGGCCACAATCATACCTTCACCCAGAATCTGGGGATTTGAGACCTGACCAATGGCGGCGAGGGCAAGTTGATGGGTCAACAAGCCATCTTCGACTGGCAGTGATTGCAGCGTCACCGCCAATGCATGCCGATCGGAAATTGCATTGAGGGTCTTGCCGAAATGCGCTGCCTGATGGACCAGCTTGAGGTTTCGAAGCGCGCTCTGCAGCGCAGGCAGCACTTCGAGCATCTGCTCGCCACCAAGCTGAATGCCGAGCCTGTGAAGCCCATCGAGCTGCTCTGCGGCAGCACGATGCTGGGCGCCAATGAGATCACCGAGAAGCCTGGCAAAGCGTTCGTCAGTCCCCAGCGGAGCGCCAGGTCGCAGGGCCAGGGCGGCATAGTTGCCGAGTTGCGGGTCGAGATCCCGCACCATCCATTTCCAGACCTCGATGGCCGCTTCGGTGCGAATGGCTCCATCGCAGTGAACCAGATCAGGGCCATCGATCAGAACCGGACCAAGCAGGTGACGGACGATTTGCCGGGGAGAAAAGTCTGGAACAGCCGGCGAGGCAGCCGCGGCGCCGCTGCTCGCATGGGGTGCGTCCGCCGGGTTCGGCGGTATAACGGGGCTGGGCTGGCTCATGTTCAATTCAGGGTTATGCCATTTCTTGCCTATTTTAGGTGAATTGGCGTAAACAAATCATTGTTTGGACACGACAAGCGGCTATTCGCAAAGCCGAACGTGATCAGCTTTGCGCAACAACCCAGTTGCCATTCTCGCGGCAACTGGTCCCCGACTTGGTGTAGTTAGTGCCACCGATGGTAACGGTGTGTTCGAATTCACGGCAGTCGCGTTCATTGACGCGAACAAATGGCCCCACGGTGACGCTGCCGCTGGCACCGCTGTCGCCACTCCAATGGCGGGGCGCTCCAGGCCGCCCGGTTTGCATGGCAAAGTACTGAGCGCTCGAAGCTTCCTGCTTGTCCTTGTCCGACATTTTCGCCAGTGCGGCGGGGTCAACGAATTCCTGAAGCTGCGAATCGACGGCCGATACCGAAACCTCGGTGGTTGCGGCCTGGGGCAGCGCGGGCAGCGCGGCGACGGACTGCTGATTTTCCTGAGGTGGGGTAGACGCGAATACCGGACCGCTGGGCGCGCTGGTGAAACCGGAATTCGCGCATCCGGAAACCGCCAGCAAAAGTGCGATCGCGAGGGGAAAATGAACTCGGAAAGACATCAAAGACCTTGAAGTTGGGTGCCCGCCCTATCCTGTTTCATGATGGTGATTTTGCGGCAGGCAAGTCAAGAATGACAGACAGTCCGCCCAATTCGGAGCGGCCAAGCTGCAGGTTGCCGCCGTAGATGTCGATGAGTTCCTTGACGATGTCGAGCCCCAGCCCACTCCCCTGCACCTTTTCGTCCAGCCGAACGCCGCGCCGCAAAACCTCCTTTCGCTCGGTCTCTGTCAGCCCGGGTCCGTCGTCCTCGATAACAAGACGTAATTGCCGCCGGTCATCCGGATGCGCGGTTAGCGCAATTCGCACGGAGCCCGATGCAAATTTGCACGCATTGTCGAGCAGGTTGCCGCTGATCTCTTCGAAATCGGCTTCTTCACCGCGAAACCACAGGGCCGCGCTTTGGGCCAACTCGATGTCACGTTCGGCGTGGATCTTCTGCATCACGCGCACAAGACGTATCAATGCCTGCTGGGCGTCGGTGCGCTTGCCGACCACCGCCGTTCTGGCCGCGAGCCGTGCCCTGTCGAGATAGTTGGAAACGATGTCCGACATGCGGCCGGTCTGTTCGCGGACGGTCTGCGCAAGTGGCTCTTTCTTGCCGTCTGTTTCATTGCGCAGTACCGCCAAGGGCGTCTTTAGGCCATGCGCCAGATTGCCCACCTGAGCCCGTGCGCGCTCGACGATCTGCGCGTTGGAGCGCAGCAATGCGTTCACCTCCTGGGCGAGCGGCGCAAGTTCGCGCGGATAGTCTCCGGCGATCTCAGGGCGGGTCCCGTCGCGCACATCTTCCATTTCGGCACGCAATCGTTCGACGGGCCTCAGAGCAACGCGCGCGACTAGTGCCGACATGACGGCCAGCGCTGCGCCGACGGCCACCAGCACCAGAATGGCCTGCCAACGGAAATTGTCGGTCAGTGCGGAGTTCTCGTCGAGATTGCCGGTCACCGAGAAGATGTAAGTGCCGGCAGGCAGCGAAATCCGGCGCTCGATGATGCGGATATTGGCGCCGAAATCATCCTGTGCGACTGTCGTGCGGCGGCCGGTATCGTCGAACGGCCCGTCAGTTTCGGGCAGGATCGATCCCAGAAGCGATTGCGATGTGTTGGCAACGGCACCGTCGGCGGCCTTGATTTCCCAATAATAGCCTGAACCGGTGCGCTGATAGCGCGGGTCGGCGGCACGCAGGTCGGACGAT
>JACKJG010000021.1 GCA_020638065.1 Hyphomicrobiaceae bacterium
CACGTCGTTGCCGAAGGGCTGTCGATGCTGATGGTCTCAGGGCCCCATGAAACCTATGATGTGGCTGCGCCCTATCTCAACGCGATCGGCAAGAAGTCGGTCTGGGTAGGCGAGGCCGAGCAGGCCCGCGTCGTCAAGATCTGCCACAATCTCTATCTTGGCCTGGTCGTGCAGTCCGTAAGCGAGGTGACGGCGCTGGCCGAGAAATCCGGGGTTCCGCGCGAAGCCTTTCTCGAATTTCTGAACAACACGGTCATGGCCAGCGATTGGGTGCGCAAGCGTACCCCCGATATGCTCTCGCTCGACTGGACGCCGACCTTCACAACCGAATTGCTGCGCAAGGATTTCGATCTCGGTCTGGCCATCGCGCGCAAGGAAGAAATGCCGATGCCGCTCGCTGCCAGTGTGATGCAGCTCATTCAGAACGCCATCGGCCGGGGTCATCGCAATGACGACTTCTTGTCCCTGTTCCAGGTGCAGGCGGAATCGGCAGGCATGACTTTGCCCAAGAAATAACAAGGGAGGCGTGGCGCCGGCGCTGCTGACGCCATAATGACAGGTGAGAACGCTTCGGCGTCCAACGAAAGGAAAGTCCGGTGTCACTACAAGAATTCGTTCCAACCCCGAAATTCGAGGACTACAAGGAGACCTTCAAGGACTTCTTCAAACTCACCCGCCGCGACGACGGGGTCATTCTGGCTGAAGCACACACACTAGGCGGACCAATCCAGCTCAGCGTTCAGAACCACCGGGCGCTTGGGCAGATGCTCAAGGTCATCGGCGCGGATCCCGAAAACGAAATCCTCATACTTACCGGCTCCGGTGAGGAATTCATGATGGATTCCGATCCCGAAGGCTTCGCGCTCGAAGAAGCGGACATGGAATACTGGGCCTATGAATATGCCTACAAGGACGGCCGCATCAATGTCAGCTCATTGATCAACGATCTCGAGATCCCGACCATCGGCATTTTCAATGGTCACGGCTTTCACTCCGAAATCGTCTTGATGTGCGACATCACCATTGCTGCCGAAGACGCCACCATTTTCGATCTGCATTACGATATCGGATCGGTGCCGGCCGACGGGATTCACAATTGCTTTCAGGAATTGCTGGGCGTCAAGCGGGCCGCCTACGCTCTTTTGACCGGCGAAGCGATTACGGCACAGAAGGCACTCGAATGGGGCATGGTCAACGAAATCATGCCGCGCGATCAACTGATCGCAAGGGCCTACAAATTGGCCGACCACATCATGACGCAACCGCGCACGACCCGTAGGTTGACAACCCAGATTGTGCGCCGTCCGTGGAAGCAGCGCATCGTCAATGACCTTGATGGCGGCTTCGGCATTCAGATGTTCGGGCATGTGTCCAAGAAGAAGGCGATCCACACCCGGTCAGGAATTTCATCGGTGGTGGATTACGTTCGTCAGGGCAAAAAGAACAATTTTGATGACTGAGTCCGGGCTGCGGGCCAACCGTTCGCAACCGGCGACCAACGCGTAGCGAGTTCCTGCTTGAGCCGCGAGGCCTTGACGCAGGTGGAGTGTGGTCTCATAGTGGATTAGCCACTTCGAGCCTTAACGTGGCCGCCCTGATGAGGAGTTGGGGCAACGACACTGGGAGGAATAGAAATGAAAATGAATAGACGCACCGCGATTACGGCGATGATTTCGGCAACGGCGCTGCCGATGCTCGGCGCCGGCCGCGCGTTCGGGCAGGAGACGATCCCGCTCACGATTTCGTCGAGCCATCCGCTCACGATTGCCTGGGTTGCGCCCTTGAAGACGATCATCGTCGACAAGTCCAATGCCATGCTGGAAGAACGCGGTTCGAATTACCGGATCGAGTGGACGGAGGCCTTTGGCGGCACGCTCTACAACTTCAACGACACGCTTGAAGCTGTCACCACCCAGCTGACTGACATGGGATGGATCGGCTCCCTGTTTGAACCGGCGACCTTGCCGCTGCAGAACATCATGTATTCGACGCCGTTTGCCACCCAGACCGTGGCACAGGCGATCAACACCATGAATAAGCTCAACGCCACCCAGCCGGCGATGAAGGAAGAATGGTCCCGCCAGAACATCAGCTTCTTCGGGTCCTGCGTGTCGGACGGCTATAGCCTGTTCACCAAGAAGCCGATCAACAGCCTTGCCGATCTCGAGGGCATGAAAATCCTCGGTGGCGCGTCGCTGGCCCCGTGGGTCGAACCGCTTGGCGCATCGGTTGTGGCAACCGCCATTCCCAACATGTACAGCCAGACCCAGACCGGCGTCGGTGACGGCGTCATGCTGATCGCGACCGGTGCCTATCCGCTCAAGTTGCATGAAGTGGCCCCGTATGTGACGCGTGTCGACACCGGCCCGCTGACCTTCGGTGGTTTCGGCATCAACACCGACACCTACAACTCTCTGCCGGAAGACGTTCAGCAGGTTCTGGCCGAACTCGGCGCGGAATACTCGACCGAAAACGCTCGCCTGATCGTCGATCTCGAAAAGCGTGTTTTCACCGCGTTTGCCGATGAAGGTGCGAATGTCGCCGACATGCCGCTCGCGCAGAAAGAGGAATGGGTCAATCGCCTGCCGGATCTCGGCAAGGCCTGGGTTGACGCGACCTCGCAAACCGGCGCTCCGGCCGCCGAGATCATGAAAATCTTCATGGCCACCCTGAAGGAAGAGGGCGCGACGCCGCTTCGCGACTGGTCGGCCAACGTCTAGACCAGCAAGACGCCTAACGAAGTGCACTCCGGCCGGTCCCAACCTGGCCGGAGTGGCAAACGCAATTAAAACGTGCCCGGCTACGGGCGGCAGGTGTCATGTCACAAGCTGACGAATCCCAGGCGGCAAAGAACGGCACGTTTGTGCGCGTTCTGGACGGGTTGATCGGACGCGTATCGTTCAGCCTCACGGCCATTGGCTCTGCCACCATTGCCAGCTTCATGCTCGTCGTCTTTGCCGACGTATTCCTGCGCAAGTTTTTCTCCCTGCCGATATTCGGGGTAGCGGAATTCGTGGCCTATGCCATCGTTGCCTGCATCTTCCTGCAATTCGGCGCGACGATCCGGAACGGCAAGCTGATCTCCGCCGATTTTATCATGAGTGGGCTGGAGGCGCGCCGGCCGGTATTTGCCGCCGGCCTGAAATTCGTTTTCTATTCCGCGGCACTCATTCTGTTTGGCCGCCTGTTTGCCTGGCTCGCCGCCGACGCGCTCAAGGCCTGGAACGAGGGTGAATATGCTGGCGCGATCGGCGCTTTTCAGATGCCGCTCTGGCCGTTCAAGTTCGCGACGGTCATTGGCGCCCTGGTGGCGATAACCGAAATCGCCCGTATGGTCGCGATCAATGCACGGGACCTGTTTGTCGGCTTCCGCGATCACAAGATCAAAGGTTCGGGGTTGATCGGCCTGATTGTTTTCACCGTGCTTGTGACGGCTTTCATACTCGTCATGGCCTATGGCGATCTTTCCAGAGTGCAATTGGGCTTTCTCGCCTTCGCGGGCCTGTTTGCCCTCGTGGCCATGGGCATGCCCGTGGCCTTTGCGCTGATTGCCATGTCTTTTGTCGCCATCTGGGCGATCCGCAACAACATTTCCATCTCGGACAATGCGCTCGGAATCGCCGCTTCAGGGACCGTGCGGTCCTTTGAGTTTGGCGTGGTTCCGCTCTTCGTGCTCATGGGGTTGGTGCTCGATCGCGCCGATGTGGGCCGGGACGCTTTCCGTGTCGCGGTGGTTCTCCTGCGCCGCGTACGGGGCGGCCTGGCCAACGCCACCGTTGCCGCTAATGCCGTTTTCGCCGCGATCACCGGCTCCTCGATTGCATCTGCGGCCGTGTTCAGCCGTATTGCCGTGCCGCCCATGGTCGAAGCCGGCTATTCCAAGCGCTTCGCGGTCGGAGTCGTGGCCGGCTCGTCCGTGCTGGGCATGCTCATTCCGCCAAGCCTGCTGCTGATCATCTACGGTCTGGTCGCCGAGGTTTCCGTTGGCGCGCTCTTCATCGCAGCCATCGTGCCGGGCATTCTGCTGGCCGTGTTTTTTGGATTGCTCAACGCGGGACTGGTCACTTTCGCCAAGAAGTTTGTCGGTAATCCAACACCGTCATTTGATGGTGAGGAAATGAGCTATCGTGAAATGGCCATCAATCTTGCGCCGATCGGCTTCCTCATTTTCCTGGTGATGGGCGGCATCTATGGTGGGTTCTTCAGTCCCACCGAAGCAGGCGCAATTGGCGCACTTGGGGCGTTTCTGATTGGGGCCGTGCGCCGCAAGCTCAACTGGGAAACCATCAAGAGCGTGGTTCTTGAAACCGGCTACATCACCTCCAGCATTCTGTTCCTGATCATCGCCGCCAGCCTTTATTCGCGCATGCTGGCCTTGTCTTCGATTCCCTCGGTGATGACCGAGCTAATCGGCTCGCAGGCTTTGTCGCTGGTTGGTTTCTGTTTTGCCTATCTGATCCTCGTCGTGCTGCTCGGCATGATCCTGGACTCCGTGTCCATTCTCCTGATCGTTCTGCCGATCGCGCTGCCCATCGTCAGCGCATTGGGCGGCGATCTCATCTGGTTCGGGATTTTCACCGTCGTATCCGTTGAGATTGGTTTGCTCACACCGCCATTCGGGCTGTCCGTATTCGTTGTGAAAGGCTCGTTACCCGACAATTTCGCGACGCTTGGCGACATTTTCACCGGCGTCGCGCCATACGCGATCACCATGCTGATATTCACATCCCTGCTGATCCTGATGCCGGCGATCGCGCTGGTGCTGCTTTAGGGGAGGGCGGAATGGCGGATACTCTCATTCGCAGCGCAAACATCGTCAGCATGGACGACACGGTCGACGATCTGCCGCGCGGTGACATCCTCGTGCGTGACGACCGCATTGTGGAGATCGGTGCCCAAATCGACGCGCCCGAAGGCGCAGAGATCGTTGAGGCCGAGGGCATGATCGCCATGCCGGGCTTCGTCAACGCACATATCCACACCTGGCAGACACCGCTGCGCGGCATCGCTGCGGACTGGACGCTCGGCCAATATCTGCGCGCGATGCACGCGGGCCTTGCCGGCTTTTTCAAGCCCGAAGACATCAGCACGGGCAACTATTTCGGCGCGATCAACCAGATTGCCTCCGGCACGACGACGCTGGTCGACTGGTGCCACAACAACCCGGCCCCCGATCACACAGACGCGGCCATCGACGGGTTGATGGATTCAGGCATTCGGGCTGTTTTCCTGCATGGCTCGCCCAAGCCGGACCCCAAACCCGGCCAGAAGCACTTTTCCGAAGTGCCCATGCCGAAAGGGGAGGTGGAGCGCTTGCGCAATGGCCGCCTGTCGTCCGACGACGCCCTTGTGACGATGGGTCTGGCGGTTCTCGGCCCTCAACTCGCGGTCTGGGATGTCTGCGAGGAGGATTTTCAACTCGCCAGGGAAACCGGTCTACGCGCCTCCATGCACATCAGTGGGGCCATGCGGACGCCTGACGGTCTCGAGCGGTTGGCGGCACTCGGCCTGCTTGGCCCTCAGGTCAACATCGTGCACGGCAACATTTTGACGGACGATCAGTTGCACATGCTCAGCGATCTGGGCGTCACCTTCACGCTGACCCCCGAGGTCGAATTGCAGATGGGATTTGGCGATCCACTGACCGCACGCCTGAGGAAGATCGGTGGGCGGATTTCCATCGGGTCGGATATTGAAAGCGCGATGGCCGGTGACATGTTTGCCGTGACCCGTTTTGCGCTGCAGGCGGCGCGCCACTACGACAATCTCGAAGCCATTCGCGAAACCGGTGCCAGCCCGCCCGAAATGACCATTCCGACGCGTGAAGCGCTAAGCTGGGCCACCATCGAAGGGGCGCGCATGGTCGGGCTCGACGATCGCATCGGCTCTCTCACGCCGGGCAAGCAGGCGGATATCGTTCTGCTCGATGCGACGAAACCCAACATGTTTCCGCCGCTCGAGCCCGTGGCGTCGATCCTGTTTCATGCCGGCGTCGGCAATGTCGATTCGGTCATGATCGCTGGCACGTTCCGCAAGCGCGGTGGTGAGCTTTGTGATCTTCCCGCGCGTCGCGATCCGGCCATTCTGGCCCGCACCGGCGAACGCATCCTTTCCGAATTCAATCGGGCGCAGTCGGCCCACGGCTAGCACCTGCTTCACAAACGCAATTGAGCCGGCGGTCCTGATTGGACGTTCGGGCCGGCGCCCCGGAACACGACATGCCGATTCAGGATTTGATCGTCATTTTTGCAGCCCTGTTTGTCGGTGGCGCAATGAAAAGCGCGACCGGACTGGGTCTGCCGATCATCGGCATTCCGGTTCTGACCGCCTATTCGAACCTGCACTTTGCCATCGCCGTGATTCTGATCCCCAGCGTCCTTTCCAATGCGTGGCAGGTCTGGAAGTTCCGCAAGGAGCACACTCCACGCTACATCGCCATCGCCATCTTCATTGGCGCGTGTGCTGGAATCATCCTCGGCGTGACCCTGCTGGCCTATCTGCCCGAGCGTTGGCTCAACCTCGGCGTGGCGCTCGTGGTCACGGTATTTCTGGTTTCGCGCGTTCTGCGACCCGATTGGCGGCTCTCTGATCGCATGGCACGCCTGCTGGCGTTTCCGGCCTCCATATCGGCCGGCATTCTGCAGGGCGCGACCGGCATTTCGGCGCCCGCCGTCCTGATGTATCTCAGCTCGGTTGGCCTCGATCGGGGCAGCTTCATCTTTTCCGTGTCGCTGTTGTTTCTGGTGTCCGGAGCCGCCCAGGTGCCCGCCATGATGGTGGCCGGGCTTTTGGGGCCCCATCAGATATTCGGCAGCGCTCTGGCCCTCATTCCCGTTGTCGCCGGTATGTGGCTGGGCGAACATTTGGGCAAGTACATTTCTGTCAAACTGTTCAATCAGTTGATCATGGGATTTCTGGTGGTTCTGGTCATCAAACTGGCCTGGTCGGTCTTCACATGACGGCCATTTCTTTGTCCAAAACCGACATGCGGCCCGCCCAGCGCGCGCCGGTCGACACGCGGACCTGCCTTTTGCGCTGGTTTGCAGGGCTCCGAGTAGTCCAGGCCGTCCGGCCGCTCGACAACCAGACCAGTCGGCATTCACGCCGATCAAATGTGCAACCGAAAAAATTACGCAATCGTTTGCGTAAAACTCTTGACCGTCGAAAAACTGACATGGTAGCTCCGATGCAAACGTTTGCGCAAAACGGCTGCGCGGGGACGCTTCGGCGGCAAATCCATGGCTGCCTTCCCCAACCAGATGTGCAAATGTTTGCCACAACAGGGTTGAACAGGGTTCCAGAAACGGCCCGCGAAACAAGATTGGGGAGCACACAATGGCAGGCATGAAGATTGGTTGGGTCGGTATGGGCCGCATGGGCTATCCCATGGCCGAGCGGCTGGTGAAAGCGGGATATGACGTCTCCGTCTGGAACCGCACCCGCTCCAAAGCCGAACCGCTTGTGCCGCTTGGCGCAACCTTGGTGGACTCGCTTCAGGATCTCGCGGGCTGCGACGTGCTTTTCACGATGGTCTCGACCGGCAAGGACGTCGAGCAGGTCTATTTCGGTGAAAATGGCGTTCTCTCCGGCGACAAGACACCATCCATTTTTGTCGATTGCTCGTCGATCGGAGTAGGGGATTCCGAATCCATTCGCGCCCGTCTGGCTGAACGCGGAGCGGCCCTTGTCGCGTCGCCCGTCAGCGGCAATGGCAAATGCGTGAAAGCCGGCAAGCTCAGCACCGTGGCCTCGGGTCCGAAGGATGCCTTCGACAAGGTCGAGCCGATGCTCGCGGCCTTTGCCCTTCGCGGCGTATCATATGTCGGCGACGCCGAACTGGCGCGCTTCTGCAAGATTGCCCACAATGTGTTCCTCGGCGTCGTGACGCAGAACCTCGCCGAAATCACGATCCTTTGCGAAAAGGCCGGCGTGCCGCGCCATGCCTTCCTCGATTTCATGAACAATTCGGTCATGGGTTCGGTCTTCACCCGCTACAAGTCGAACGCGCTGGTCAATCTCGATTGGACCACGACCTTTACGCCAGCCTTGCTGCGCAAGGACCTTGACCTTGGCCTGGAAAGTGCGCGCAACCTCAACGTTGCCATGCCGGTGACTGCGGCGACGCGTGAAGCGTTGCAGACGCATTTCGGCGCTGCCAGCGTTCAGGCCAACCCCGAAGAATATCTGTCCAAGGATTTTGCCGCTTTGCTGGAAACCGTCGCGCTGGCGTCGGGCCTGAAGCTGCAATCCGAAAACGTGCCGGTTCCGACCGGACTTGAAGTCGAAGAATAACAAACGTTCCGATCACCGGAGGACTTGACGATGAATACCGCACTCAGCCCACGCATTCTGCAGCCAGGCGACATTGAACCGAACTGGCGCTGGGACCGGCCGATTCCGGCCCTCGGGCATATGTCCGTGGATTTCGAGGGGCGTGTCGATCAGGATCGCCTGCGCCGCTACCGGTTATCCCGCGCCAAGCAGGCGCTGAAAAACTCCGAGTGCGGGGCGCTGTTGCTCTTCGACGTCAACAACATCCGCTACGTCACCGGCACCAAGATCGGTGAGTGGGAACGCGACAAGATGGCCCGCTTTGCCCTGCTGGCAGGCGACGAGGCGCCCTATGTCTGGGACTTCGGGTCTGCGGCCGTGCATCACAAGCTCTACTGCGACTGGCTCGACCCCGACCATTGCCGGCCCGGCGTCGTGGGCATGCGCGGCACCATCCCGCCCTCGTTCGGACTAATGAAGCTCTATGCCGAAGAGATCTACGGCCTGTTGAAAAAGGCCGGCGTGGCCGACATGCCCGTGGGCGTGGACTATGCCGAAACCGCCATGTTCTTTGCTTTGCAGGAAGCCGGCATGAAGGTCGTCGATGGCCAGCAGATCATGCTCGGGGCCCGCGAGATCAAGAATATCGACGAAATCCACCTGCTCAATCAGGCGGCCAGCATGGTCGACGGCGTCTATCACACGATCTGGGAAGAACTGAAACCGGGCGTGCGCGAGAATGACATCGTCGCGCTAGCCAACAAGATGCTCTACGAAATGGGCTCGGACGACGTTGAAGCGATCAATGCGATTGCCGGCGAGCGCTGCAATCCGCATCCGCACAATTTCACCGACCGTTATTTCCGGCCCGGCGACCAGGCCTTCTTCGATATCCTGCAATCCTATCAGGGTTATCGCACCTGCTACTATCGCACCTTCAATATCGGCCGGGCGACCCCGGTTCAGCATGACGCCTACGTGAAGTGCCGCGAATGGCTGGACGCCGCCATCGAACTGATCAAGCCAGGAGTGACGACCGACAAGGTCGCTGCTGTCTGGCCAAGGGCTGAGGAGTACGGGTTCCCCAACGAACTGGCGGCCTTCGGCCTGCAATTCGGTCACGGACTTGGGTTGGCTCTGCATGAGCGGCCCATCATCAGCCGGGCGGTCAGCCTGGAAAATCCGATGGAAATCAAGACCGGCATGGTCTTCGCGCTCGAAACCTATTGCCCCGCAACGGACGGCATTTCGGCTGCCCGCATCGAGGAAGAGGTTGTCGTCACCGATACGGGCTGCAAGGTGATCAGCCTCTTCCCGGCCGAAGAATTGCCGATCGCGAACCGGTACTGACGGGCGGCGGGGAACGAACCAGAATGGCTGCTGCAAAAAAGAAGTCGAACGCCGAGCAATATCTACGCATGTATCGGCAGATGATGCGCATCCGAGTGTTCGAGGACAATGCCAATCAGCTTTATCTCTCCGCCAAAATGCCGGGGCTGACCCATATGTATTCGGGGCAGGAAGCGGTGGCGGTCGGTATCTGTGAAGCCCTCAAGACCACCGACCGGATCACCTCGACCCATCGTGGCCACGGCCATTGTGTGGCCAAGGGTGGGGAGTTCCGCCCCATGTTTGCCGAGCTTCTGGGCAAGGCCGATGGCTATTGCGGCGGCAAGGGCGGCTCGATGCATATCGCCGATCAGGACAATGGCAATCTCGGCGCCAACGCCATCGTCGGCGGATCGGCCGGCATTGCGACCGGGTCCGCGCTTTCGGCAAAGCGCCTCGGCAAGGATGACGTGACGGTCTGCTTCTTCGGTGACGGCGCGCTGGGACAGGGGCTGCTATACGAGACTATGAACATGGCGGCGCTCTGGAAGCTGCCGGTCATCTATGCCTGCGAGAACAATCTCTATGGCGAATATACGAAAACCGAAGAACAGGCCGCAGGCGACCTGACCGCCCGCGCCAAGGCGTTCGGCATCGAGACCCACATCGTCGACGGGCAGGATGTTCTGGCAGTCAACAATCTCGCCCAGAAACTGGTGGAGCGCTGCCGCAAGGGGGAAGGGCCGTTCTTCATTCAGCTCGATACCTATCGCTATTTCGGTCACCACGTGGGCGACATCAACCGCGAATATTACCGCCCGAAAGACGAAGAGACGCTCTGGAAGACCGAGCGCGATCCGTTGACCAATTTCGCGAAATGGCTGTCGGACGAGGGGCTTGTGACTAAGGATGAACTCAAGGAAATCGAGGCGGAGGTCAAGGCCGATGCCGAGGCAGCTGTCAACTTTGCGCTCGATGCAGACTATCCGGATGCGTCCGAGGTCACCAAACATGTCTTCGCCGAAAATCCTTCAGGCCTGTGAGTTGAACCATGCGTGAAATCACCCTTTCAAAAGCGGTCAACGAGGCCATTGCCGAGGAAATGCGGCGCGATCCGGCGATCTTCCTGCTTGGCGAGGACGTGGCCGAGGCAGGAACGCCGTTCAAGGTTCTCTCGGGACTGGTCGAAGAATTTGGTCCCGATCGCATAATCGATACGCCGATTTCCGAACCCGGTTTCATGGGCCTTGCCGTCGGCGCGGCAATGACCGGCTCCCGCCCCATCGTCGATCTGATGTTCGGAGACTTCCTGTTCCTGATCATGGACCAGCTCTGCAATCAGGCCGCAAAGACCCATTACATGTCCGGCGGCAAGCTGACCGTTCCGCTTGTGGTGCGCACCAATCTCGGGGCAACCCGGCGCTCGGCCGCGCAGCACAGCCAGTCTTTGCACGCACTGGTCGCCCACATTCCCGGCCTCAAGGTCGCGCTTCCCTCGTCCGCCTACGAGGCCAAGGGCCTGCTCAAGACCGCAATCCGCGACAACAGCCCAGTCGTCATCTTCGAAGACAAGCTGATGTACAACGACAAGGCACCCGTGCCCGAGGAGGAATACCTCATCCCCTTCGGCCAGGCCAAGATCTTGCGCGAGGGAGAAGACCTGACGCTGATCGCCACCTCCTCCATGGTGCAGGTGGCGCAAAAGGCAGCCGATCTTTTGGCTGCGGACGGCATTTCGGCCGAGGTCATCGATCCCCGAACCATCGTACCGCTCGACGAGGACACGCTTCTCGCCTCGGTCAAGAAAACTTCGCGCGCCATTGTCATTGATGAGGGGCACCAGAGTTTCGGCGTCACAGCGGAGATTGCCAGCCGTCTCAACGAAAAGGCTTTCTATCATCTCGATGCGCCGGTCCTGCGCATGGGCGCGATGGACGTGCCGGTGCCCTTTACCCCGGCGCTTGAAGATCTGACGGTTCCGACGCCTGAAAAAGTCGTTGAACAAGCCAAGCGCCTTGTGGCCGGAGACATGATCCATGCCGCATGATGTGATCATGCCGGCGCTCGGCATGGCGCAGGACACCGGACTGATCGTTGCCTGGCACAAGAAGCCCGGCGACAGGATCGCCGCGGACGATGTCCTGATGGAGGTTGAAACCGACAAGGCGACAATGGAAGTCCCCGCCGGCGTCGAGGGCACGCTGCTGAACATCCTGTTCGAGGCCGGAA
The DNA here is from genome assembly GCA_020638065.1 of Hyphomicrobiaceae bacterium. GTDB lineage: Bacteria > Pseudomonadota > Alphaproteobacteria > Rhizobiales > Devosiaceae > JACKJF01. Next base: position 11,830 of record JACKJG010000021.1, read on the forward strand.
CCGCCGTGCCGGTCGGCGACGTCATCGCCCACATTGGCGATGAGGGCGACGCGGATCTGGTTGTCGAAGCGCCAGCTGCTCCCGAACCTGCCAGAACCGCAACGCCTCCAGAGCCGGTTGCCGACGAAGCGCCACCCCCAACCACGACAATTGAGTCTCCCAAGCCCGTCAAACCGTTCAAGCCGGCCCCTGTTGAGGACGTGGCAGGAAAGGTTCTTGCCTCTCCGAAATCGAGGCGTCTGGCCCTGCAGGAGGGTCTGGACCTCGGAATGTTGGCGCGGGCCGGTATTCCGCAGCCCTACCACGTGTCCGACCTTCAAACCCTGCGCGAGATTGCTGCGAAACAGACCAACTTCGGAGCCGCACCGGTTACGAGCCTCGAAGCTGAAGTCGAGGGTGCGGCACTCAAGGATTTGCGGGGGATGTCAATCGGCAAGGACGAAGCCGTGCTGGCAGACGAGGCGATCTGGGCCGCCTTCGCCGCCTCGTCATATGCCACAATCCTCGGCATATCAGATATTGTCCGCGTGAAGATCGTCACACCCGCGACGGGCCGCGAGGCCCATTATCTCAATCCCCATGTCGGCGGCATTTCCCGCCTGAATGGCGGGGAAATCGAGGGTTTGCCGGATATTTGGGTAGTGGACTTGACCGGCGGCCACGCAACCGGGCTGCGGCCCGGAACCGCGGAAACGCCGATATTATCTGTGGCGGGCAGGCCGGGCGCCTATCGACTTGTTCTCAGTTTTCGGGAAGACTTGCTGGATCTCGACACGGCCTATGCCCTTCTCGAAGCCTTCGCGGCACGGGTGGACCAGCCGCTTCTGCACATCTTCTGACCGACCAAAGGACCGCTCCGATGCAGTACACCGATCTTTACATCAATGGCGAATGGCGCCCGAGCGCGGATGGCAAGCGCTTCGATGTCATGAACCCGGCCGATGAGAAGGTGCTCGCGAGTGTTGCGTCCGCCACTGTAGACGATGCACGCGTGGCGCTTGATGCCGCCGCCGAGGCAGGTGCTCTCTGGGCCAAACGCTCGCCCCGCGAACGTGGCGAAGTGCTGCGCAAGGCCTTTGAACTGTTCACTTCGCGCCTCGACGAATTCGCACGTCTGATCACCCTCGAAAACGGCAAGGCGCGCGGCGACGCCATGGGCGAGGCGGTCTATTCGGCCGAATTCTTCCGCTGGTTTTCCGAAGAGGCCGTGCGCGCCCACGGCATGGTCAGCCATGCCCCTTCGTCTGGCGCCCGAATTCTGGTGCAATACAAACCGGCTGGCATCGCCGTGCTCATCACGCCGTGGAACTATCCAGCAGCGATGGGCACCCGCAAGATCGCCCCGGCGCTCGCCGCGGGTTGCCCTGTCATCATCAAGCCGGCATCTGAAACGCCGCTGACCATGCTCGCCCTCATGCCGCTGCTAGAAGAGGCGGGCGTGCCCAAGGGGCTGGTCAACGTGCTGCCGTCGCGCAACACGGGCGCGATTGTAGATGAAATGCTGCACGATCCGCGTGTTCGTGTCGTCTCGTTCACCGGCTCCACCGAGGTGGGACGCACGCTTCTCAAGAACGCCGCCGACCAGGTGCTCAAACCCGCCATGGAACTGGGCGGCAATGCGCCTTTGCTGGTGTTTGAAGATGCGGACATCGATGCCGCCGTTCAGGGGGCCATGCTGGCCAAGATGCGCAACCTCGGCGAGGCCTGCACCGCCGCCAACCGCTTCTACGTGCATGAAAATGTCGCGGACAAGTTCATTGCCAAATTCACCGAAGCCATGGGCGGCCTGAAAATGGGCAACGGCCTTGAAGTGGGCATCGACGTTGGTCCGCTGGTCAACAAATCGACCAGGGACAAGGTCGCGCACTTTGTCGATGACGCGGTTTCGCGCGGCGCCAGGGTGCATCTTGGCGGAGCAATGCCCAATGGGAAGGGCTTTTTCTATCCACCCACGGTTCTCTCGAACGTGCCTGAAGATGCCGAATGCGTGACCGACGAGATTTTCGGCCCGGTCGCCGCGATACAGACTTTCACCGACGAGGATGACGTCATTCGCCGCGCCAACAACACCGAATATGGTCTGGTCGCCTACGTCTTCACCGAAGACATGAGGCGTGGCCTGCGTGTCAGCGAGCAACTCGAATACGGCATGGTCGGCCTCAATCGCGGACTCGTCTCCGATCCGGCAGCCCCGTTCGGCGGCGTCAAGCAATCGGGCCTTGGCCGCGAAGGCGGACACGAAGGCATGCTCGAGTTCATGGAAGCCCAATACATCGCCACGAATTGGTAGAGTGCCTGCCGGGCAAACTGCCTGAGCTTCCGCCCAACCCCGTCGAATTCGCGCTTACGTTAGCGATAACCTTGATCCCCTGCGTGATTTAGGGCACTCAGTCTGCTTGCGCCATTCGGTCGCGGCTTCTGCACAATCGCACAGGAGAAACTGATGGACTTTGGCACCGCCGGCGTGGCTTTGGGGCGCGTCTGGCACCCTCAATTCGCCGGACCGTCAATCGTCACGATACGCGATGGCCGGGTCATCGACATTACGTCGAAGCAGGCGCCGACAGTGCGCGATGTGTGCGAACTGGATGACCCGGCCGCCTATGTGATGGCCGCTGATGGTAGGGATATCGGCAGTCTGGAAGAGATCGCCGGCAATTCCGCCTCGGATAATTCCGCATTTCACTTTCTCGCGCCCTGCGATCTCCAGGCCATCAAGGCCTGCGGCGTGACCTTCGCCGGATCCATGGTCGAGCGTGTTATCGAGGAACGGGCGCAGGGAAATCCGGCCCTTGCCGACGAAATTCGCCGGCGCGTCGCCCAGAACATCGGCGACAGTCTTCGCAATATCGTGCCCGGTTCGCCTGAAGCGGCCGAAATCAAACAGGCTCTGATCAATGAGGGTTTGTGGAGCCAATATCTCGAAGTCGGCATCGGTCCGGACGCGGAGGTTTTCTCCAAGTCGCAGGTGCTCTCGGCCGTGGGGCCGGGCGCCGATGTCGGCTTGCACCCCATCTCCGCCTGGAACAATCCTGAACCCGAAGTCGTTCTCGCCGTGTCCTCACGCGGCCGGATTGTCGGCGCGACCCTCGGCAATGACGTCAATTTGCGCGACGTGGAAGGGCGGTCTGCTTTGTTGCTATCCAAGGCCAAGGACAACAACGCATCCTGCGCCATCGGGCCGGTGCTTCGGCTATTCGATGTGGAATTTGGTCTGGACGATGTCCGCGCGGCCGAACTGACCCTGACCGTCGAGGGAGATGATGGTTTTGTGCTCAACGGACGTTCCTCGATGTCGGAGATCAGTCGCGACCCGATCGACATCGTCAAACAGGTCGTTGGCCCGCACCATCAATATCCGGACGGATTTGTCCTATTTCTCGGCACGCTCTTTGCCCCCACGCAGGACCGGGAAAAGCCGGGCGCCGGCTTTACGCACAAGCTTGGGGACCGCGTCGAAATCTCTGCGCCCGGTCTGGGAGCGCTTCGGAATACGGTGCGCCTCTCGACCGAGTGTGAACCCTGGACATTCGGCCTGAGCGATCTGATGCGCAATCTGGCGCAGCGAAACTTGATTTAGGAGACGAACCTTGCTTCACGGAAAACACCTGATTGCCGGCCAGTGGGTCGCAGGCGACAAGACTTTCCCCAACAGCCCGGCCACCGGCGAAGCGTCAGAATTCGCGGTGGGCACGCCAGAACACGTCGCCAGCGCAGCGATGGCCGCTGAAGATGCCTTCTGGACCTATGGCTATTCAAGCCGCGAAGAACGGGCGGCATTTCTGGAAAGGATCGCCGACGAAATTGACGCGCGTGGAGACGAGATCACCAAGGTCGGTTCGGCCGAAACCGGATTGCCAGAAGTACGGCTCGAAGGCGAGCGCGGCCGTACCACAGGTCAGCTCAAGCTCTTTGCCAGCCATATCCGCAAGGGCGACTATCTCGATCGGCGGCACGACGCGGCATTGCCCGATCGTCAACCGCTTCCGCGTCCGGATCTGCGCATGATCCAGCGGCCTATTGGCCCTGTCGCTGTGTTTGGTGCATCCAATTTCCCGCTGGCGTTCTCGACCGCAGGTGGAGACACCGCTGCCGCCTTGGCCGCCGGTTGCCCGGTTGTGGTCAAAGGTCACTCGGCTCACCCGGGCACGGGCGAACTGGTTGCTCAGGCAATTGACGCGGCCATCAAGGCGCTCGGGCTTCATCCCGGCACCTTTTCGCTCATTCAGGGCGGCACCCGCGAGACGGGTCAGGCATTGGTGCAGCATCCGCTCATCAAGGCCGTTGGCTTTACCGGATCTCTGGCCGGGGGCAGGGCCCTGTTTGATCTCTGTTCGTCCCGGCCGGACCCGATCCCATTCTTTGGCGAACTCGGTTCGGTCAATCCCATGTTCCTGCTACCCTCCGCGCTCAAATCGCGCGGCAAGCAGATTGCCGGAGGTTGGTCGGGCTCGTTGACGATGGGCGCCGGTCAGTTCTGCACCAATCCCGGTATTGCCGTCGTGATTGATAGTGCGGAAGCTGATGCGTTTGTCGCCGAAGCCAAGGCCGCGCTCGCCTGCGTGGACGCCCAGACAATGCTCACCGACGGAATTGCGGAAGCCTATCGCGCCGGACGCGATCGGATTGCTGAAGGCTCGGGCGTACGTGAGGTGCTGACCTCGACCTGCGACCTGCGCAATGCCACGCCATACCTCTTCGAAGTCTCGGGCCACGACTGGCTGAACAACGAAGAACTTGGCGAGGAAGTGTTTGGACCTCTTGGGCTGATTGTCCGTGCCGCGGATGAGGGCCAGATGATCGCGCTGGCGCAAAGCCTTCAGGGGCAGTTGACGGTCACTCTTCACGTCGATGATGCCGACCATGCATTGGCTGCGCGGCTCATGCCAATCATCGAGCGCAAGGCAGGCCGGGTTCTGGCCAATGGCTACCCGACGGGTGTCGAGGTTTGCGACGCGATGGTTCACGGTGGACCCTATCCGGCGTCGACCAATTTCGGTGCCACCTCGGTCGGCACCCTGTCGATCCGCCGCTTCCTGCGCCCCGTCTGCTACCAGAACATGCCCGGAGCGCTCCTGCCGGACGACCTGCAATAGGGCCTAGTTTCCGCCGCCGGTCGATTGACGGATCTGGCCGGGTTCATTTCCGATCTGGTGGAATTGTTTCTGAACATTGCCAGACCGGGGTGCGGTAACGCTTGGCAGCATACATTGCTGAACTGTAACTTGCTTGTGGCCGTTTCCGTCCCAAATACGGCATATGGCAACGCAAACGCACATCCTGGTTGTGGACGACGATCTCGAAATCAGACGCTTGCTTGGACGCTACCTGTCCGAGCAGGGCTTTCGCGTTTCCACGGCCGGCAGCCGACAGGAATGCAACGAACGTCTCGCGACTGGTCAGTTCGATATCGTCATTCTCGATGTGTTGCTGCCGGATGGGTCCGGGCTGGACATCTGCAGATACATTCGCCGCCAATTCCCTGATCTTCCGGTCATTCTGGTGACCGCCCTCAAGGAGGATGTGGACCGGATCATCGGTCTTGAAATCGGCGCTGACGACTATCTCGGCAAGCCGTTCAATCCGCGCGAATTGCTGGCGCGCATTCGGGCCGTCATCCGGCGCACTTCCCGCACACCGGTTGAAGTGCGGCCGGCAAGCGCCGTTTTCCGTTTCTCCGGTTTGACGGTCAACATCGCTGAGCGGTCGGTCATGGATTCATACGGTGCAACCATTGCCCTGACCGGGGCCGAATTCGAGCTCTTGCGGGTATTTCTCGAGCGGCCGGGACGCGTACTGTCACGGGAACAATTGTTGGATTTGACCCAGCATCGCGAAGCCGGACCGTTCGAGCGCTCTATCGATGTTCTGGTCAGCCGCCTGCGCCGGAAGCTCGGCAAAGCCGCACCCGGCAAGATGTTCGAAACGATCCGCAACGGTGGCTATCAGTTCACCGCCATTGTATCGCGCGAGGAGGCGGACTGATGCGCTCGCTGCGTTACCGCTTTGCATTGATCCTGATTGCCTCGATGAGCGCCGTTGTTCTGGTCGCAACGATCGCCACTTGGCTTGTCTCATCGGCGAGCGACGCCAATCGCATGATCGAACCCGTGGCCAGCCAGATCGAGTTCGCGGTCCAGGGCATAAACTCGTCAGGTGAATTGCCGTCGATGCCGCCGTTTACCCATACCCGTCTGTCCGATCAGCCAGAGGCAGGCGAAGCCGACAACGCGCTTACGTCGGCAATGCAGCGCGCGCTCTCGGAGCGCGACCTCTCGGGATCCGTTCAGATCACGAAAGTGGCAGGTCAGAAGGACGAAGCTGTTTCCTATCAATATGCGCCAGGCAGTTGGGTGGTCATGGAATATCCGGGACCGCCGCCGCCACCGCCGCACATGGTCCTGGCGCTAGGCCTCTGGCTGGTGTTGATGATCGCTGGCGTGGCGAGCGTGGCGCTCATTCTGGCCAGACGCGTGACCGAGCCCTTTGCCATCCTTGAAAAGGCAGTGGCAGACGTTGGCGAAGACGGCACGCTGCCGCACATTCCCGAAGATAGCGGCTCCGGCGAAGCGCGGCATACGGCGACTGTGCTCAATCGGTTGTCTGATCGTCTGCGCACCGCGATGGCCAGCCGTATGCGGTTGGTTGCGGCTGCCGGACACGATCTGCGCACACCGATCACGCGCATGCGGCTCCGGGCCGAATTCCTGCCCGAGGAAGAGCAGTCCGCCTGGATCGACGACATCGATGAACTCGAAATGATTGCCGACAGCGCCATTCGCCTGGTCAAGGAAGGCGGGTCGACCGAAGAACCCGAAGAGATGGCGCTTGATCAAGTTGTGCGTGAAGTCGCTCACGATCTGGAAGGTGCCGGACTGCCGGTAAAAACCGCCAAGACCGACAATGCCATCGTCAAGGTCGGCCCGCTCTCGCTGAGGCGTGCGCTCGGTAATCTTGTGACCAACGCGGCCACCCATGGCGGTGGCGCCGAAATATCGCTCGCTGCACGCGGCGACAAAGCCGTGATCACGATCGAAGACAACGGACCGGGCATTCCCGAAGAGATGATGTCTCATGTCTTCGAGCCATTCTTCCGCGCTGCGCCCGGCCGGACCCGCACGATCAAGGGAAGTGGGCTGGGTCTGGCCATCGCCAAGGAAATCATCGAGCGCGCTGGAGGCGCGCTCACTATCGAAAACCGGCCGCAAGGGGGATTGCGCCAGACAATCAGTTTCAACCGGGTGTCAAAATGACTTTGGATATCACGGCTCACGCCGGCACCACCCCCTCAAGCCACGAGGACAAATCAAACCGAACTGCTCGCAGGTGGCGTCCACACCGCTGGTTCTGGTTCCTGTTGGTTCTGTTTTTGGCAGCGCTAGGCGCTTTTGCGTGGTGGTTCTATTTCAGCC
>JACKJG010000022.1 GCA_020638065.1 Hyphomicrobiaceae bacterium
CGATTTCGGCAATCCAGTCGATCGCGAGGGCCGGCGCGGACAGAATTGCCGCCAGACCGAAGGCAGCAATTCTCGACAAAAGCGCATGCCGCATTGTCTAGCCCTTCACAGAGCCTTCGCTCAGCCCCGAAACCAGATAGCGCTGGGCGATCAAAAAGACTGCCGTGATCGGGACGCCGGACAGAATGGCGGCGGCAGCGAAGTCGCCCCAAAGATAGCGGAATTCATTCAGATAGAGCCGAGAACCGGTGGCCAGCGTGAGATTGTTCTCATTGCGCAGCAGGATCGAGGCGATGGGATAATCGTTGATCACCGCAATGAAGATGAGCACAAACACAACCGCCATCATTGGCACCGCGAGCGGCAGGAACACGTGGCGGAAGGTTTGCCACGGGGTCGCGCCATCAATTGCAGCGGCCTTGTCCATGGCCGGATCGATGGAGTCGAAATAACCCTTGAGGGTCCAGATGTGCAGCGTCACCCAACTGAGATAGATGATGACGAGGCTGACGTGACTGTCGATGCCGATGATTGGCGAAAGGTCGCCCATCGCGTCGAATACCGCATAAAGCGCGATCAGCGCCAGGGTCGTCGGGAACATCTGGATGACGAACAGTGAATCCAGGAATGCACCCCTGCCCCTGAAGCGAATCCGGCTGAGCGCGTAGGCCGAGATGGTGGCGATCACCAGACAGCCAAGAGACGAAATCAGAGCGATCTTGATGGAGTTGAACATCCACAACATCACCGGATATGGCGGTTCGATCACGGTGCCATCGGGTCGCGTATAGTCGAGGCCGAACGCGAGATACCAATGTTCGAGGGTCGGGCGTTCGGGAATGAGCGAGCCAATGGTGAAATTGCCCTGACGGAAGGAGATCGACACCACCATCAGGAACGGGAACATGATGATGATCAGGAAAACGATAAGGAAGCCGTGCGCGGCAAGCTTTTTCATCGTCAGGCTGCGTCGGTCCTCAACGATCATTGGCTTGCTCCCTTGTTGGCGGCGCGGCGCATGGCCACGAAATTCGCGTAGGCGATGATGGTCACGATGAGGAAGATGATCAGCGTGATTGCGCCGGCGAGACCGAATTGCTGCGCAGAATCCTGGAACGCCATGCGGAACGTGAACGACCCGAGGATATCGGTCTGGCCCGCCGGAATGATCGTGCCGGGAATATCCGGCCCGCCTTGGGTCAGCAGCAGGATGAGAACGATATTGTTGAAGTTGAAGGCGAACGAAGCGAGCAGCAGCGGCAGGAACGGCGGCAGGATCTGCGGCAATGTGATGGTGAAGAACACCCGAAATGCCGAAGCGCCTTCCAGAACGGCGGCCTTCTTCTGTTCCACGGGAACGGCCTGCAGGAAGCCCATGGCCAACAGCATCATGTATGGATAGCCAAGCCACACGTTGACGATCAGGATCATGGTTCTGGCCAGAAATCCGTTGGTGAACCATTCCGGACGAATACCGAACAGGGTTTCAAGGATCAGGTTGATCTCACCGAAATTCTGGTTGAACAGGCCGCGAAAGACGAGGATCGAGATGAAGGCCGGCACCGCGTAAGGCAGGATCAGCAGAACACGGTAGATGGCTTTGAATCGCAAATGCTCCCACTGGAGAATGGACGCCAGAACCAGCCCCAGTGCGAAGGTCAGACCCACCGAACCGGCCGCAAAGATCACGGTCCAGATGAAGATGCCGAGCATCGGCGCGCGGATGCCGGCAGAGGTGAAGATGCGATTGAAGTTTGCCCAACCTATATTGACCCGCCAGCCCGGCGGAAGCAGCGTGCCGTCCGGCTTGACGTAATAGCCTTGCGATTGGTCTGGCCCGAGAATGTCCCCGGTCGCGTTGTCCCGCATCCGGTCACCATCCAGGAGCGTATATTCCGGTTCGACGGACGCGAATTCGCGAAGCCCGGCGGATTTGAGCTCTGTGCCGTCAGGCATGGCGATACCAACCACACCCAAAGCCTCACGGAACTTGATGGCGTCGCGCATGGCCATCGTTTCCGCAGGCGGAGTGTCGACGGGTTCCGCAGTCAGAGTGACGCTCGAGCCGTCGAGCGCGAGCGGACCGGTCAGGTATCCCGCCTCTCCTTCGGGCAGGAAAATGCGATAGCTCCCCCCACCTTCATCGACCAGCGCAAAAGGCCGCTTACTGGCCTGATCGATGATCTGGCCAGACAGGATGACCTCCTTGGCCCGCTCATAGCTCAGAAGGTTCTGTGAGCTGTAGTTCGTGAAGCCGAGATAGATCGTGTAGATGATCGGAAAGGCGATAAAGAGCAGAACCGCCGCAGCGCCGGGATAGATGAAGCGGGCAAAATAGTAGCGCCGAAAGCCGTAGATGAAGAAGAAAAAGAGCGCGACGATGACCAGGAACAGACCGAAGAGCGGCTGGCCGATCAGATAAACGGACCATGCTGCGTAAAGCACGATCGCGGTGACAAGCAGCACGCTTGCCTTGGCCAGAATGCCAAGCGGCGAAATGCCGGATGCCGCTCCGGCCGGCACGGTCTGCGTCAGGCTCATTCCCCCTCCAAGCCAAACGATGACGGGGCCGCCGAAGCGGCCCCGTGCAAGAGCTATTTATTCGCCCAGGATACGGGCAGCGGCGTCGTTCAGAGCGTCTTCAACAGACGTCGCGCCGGTTGTGATATTGCCCAGAGCCGGTTCCATGGCCGACCAGAAGGCGCCCATTTCCGGATTGGACGGCATCGGCACGCCAATTTCGGCGTTGGCCATAGTGGCCTGGATCTTGGGATCGGACTGCTCAGCGCCGGCCGACTTGTCGACCAGAACGCCCAGAGCACCCTTTTCGTTCCAGGTTGAAAGGCCGTCGTCCGAAAGGATGTAGTTTTCGAGCAGTTCGATGGCCAGATCCTTATTCGGGGACGCTGCATTGACGGCCCAGGCCTGCACGCCGAGGAACGGCTTGGCGGGCTTGCCATCGACGGTCGGCAGCGGTGCGACGGCAATATTCACGCCGGCATCCGCGTAGGCTTTCCACGACCATGGGCCGTTGATGATCATCGCCACTTCGCCCTTGGCCATGGCACCATCCATGACGCCGTAGTCAACGCCGGTCGGCATCACGCCATCGTCGAACAGGCTGCGCAGGACGTGGCCGCCCATCATCGAACCTTCATTGTTCACGCCGGTATGCTTGCCGTCGTAATTGCCATCGACCTTCTGGAAGGCGAAACCACCATTGGCCATCATCATCGGGAAGGTGAAGTAGGTGTTGTTGTAATCCCACAGGATCGGCGAAACGCCGTCCGGAACCGAAACGTTCTTCAGTTCTTCGAACGATGCCGGCGGCGAAGAGATCAGGTCGGTATTGTAGACCAGACCGATCGCTTCAACGGCGACCGGGTAACCCCAGACCTTGCCACCAAAGGATACAGCGTCCCAAGCCGTTCCGATAATGCCATCGGTCACTTCCTGGCTCGGCGTGACCGGCGAAATCAGGCCGCCATTGGCCCATTCGCCGAAGCGGTCATGCGCCCAGAGCACGATGTCCGGGCCGTCGCCGGTGGCAGCTGCCTGCTGGAACTTGTCGGTCAGCTCGCTGACGTTTTCGATGACCACGTCGATGCCGAGGTCGTTGGTGAATTTGTCGGTGACCATTTTGAGCTGGTCGGGATCACGGTCCTGCAACCAGATCGTGATGACGCCATCTTCAAGAGCAAAGGCGCTCGAGGTCGAGGCTGACAGCAGCAAAAACGCCGTCAGGGCTTTCAAGGATTTCATGTCTGATCCTCCCATTGATTGACATGTCTTGTCCCGAAGGACGGATCGTCCGGGACGCCATCCAAGGCATAACCGAACGCAAGAACAGCAATGTGACAAAGTCAAGCCAAACCATTCAAAATGCCCGGCTCGACCGTTCAAAGACAGGCTGAATTCCGCACGTCCGGATATGCCCTTGGTGTGGGAAGTCCCCCTGCCCTTGGATCGAGTCCTTAACACATGATCCGGACTTTTCAAATCGTTTTGGAAATGGTGAAACTACCGGAAATAAAGGACTCAAGACTTGTCATTTGTCGTGAGATACCGCTATTGTTCAAATCGGTTTAGGGGGAAGCCGATTGGTCACAATCAAGCAAATCAGCGAGAAATTACGGCTGTCACCGGCCACGGTCAGTCGCGCTTTGAACGGCTATCCCGAAGTCTCGGCCAAGACGCGCATCCTGGTCGAGGAGACCGCGCGAAATCTCAATTACCGCCCCAACCAGTTGGCCAAAAAGCTGGCGACAGGTCGCTCGGGCATGATCGGACTGGTTTTGCCGCCTTCGAACGACAAGGGCTTCGACCCAACGTTTTTTGACGTAATGACCGGCCTTTCTCGCCGCCTCACGGAACTCGACCTTGATCTGGTTTTTCATGCTCCGGTATTTGGTGACGACATCGAACCGTTCCGGCGGCTGGTGGGCAAGCAGGCGGTTGACGGGTTCATCGTCACCAATCCAAGGCTCTCTGACGCGCGCATCGATTTTTTGCTGGAAGAAGACATTCCATTCGTCGTTCACGGCCGAAACGCCAGCGAACAGCCCGGCTTTGCCTATTTCGATATCGACAATTTCAGAGTGGGTTATGACGCCACCAAATTGCTGCTCGACCTGGGGCATCGCAAAATCTGCTTTCTGAATGGCCCGGACGACGTACACTTTTCATTCGAGCGAAAGCGCGGCTTCGAAAAGGCGCTGGCGGACCACGGATCAGATGCGGCTTCCGGCGCGGTGCGGCACGGGCGCATGTCGGAATCCTATGGTTATCGCGAAGCGCTTGCTGCGCTCAGCCTGCCGCCTGCACAAAGACCGACCGCGTTCGTTAGTTCGTCCACGATCATAGCGGCGGGCATATTGCGCGCGGTCCGCGACAAGGGGTTGAGGGTGCCCGACGACGTGTCCATCGTTTCGCATGACGATGCTCCACCCCAATTGGACGCGATGGGCTTTGATCCGGCTCTGACGGTGACCTATTCGCCCCTGCGCGACGCCTGCGGGCCACTGGCCGACATTCTTCAGGGTCTTCTCAACGGTGAAAATCTGGATAAGCTGCAGATCACCGAGGAGGCAGAGCTGATCGTGCGCCAATCTACCGGCCCTTCCCCTTCTGTTGACCAGTCCAAAGGACAAACGGCATGACGACGGCACTCTCCATCAAGTCGCTCTACAAGAGCTACGGCTCTGTCGAAATCCTCAAAGACATCAGCGTCTCGATCGACAAGGGCGAGTTTCTCGTGCTCGTCGGCCCGTCGGGATGCGGAAAGTCGACCTTGCTCAACTGCATTTCCGGACTGGAAGACGTGACCAGCGGCACAGTGGAGATCAACGGACGCGACGTGACGCAGATACCGCCGAAAGACCGTGACATCGCCATGGTGTTTCAGTCCTACGCGCTCTACCCGACGATGAGCGTCGCGGAGAATATCGGGTTCGGCATGCGCATCCGGCACGTGGCGCAATCCGAAATCGACCAACGGACCGGCTATGTGGCGCGTCTGTTGCAGATCGACCATCTGCTTGACCGCCGTCCTAGCCAATTGTCCGGCGGACAGCGGCAGCGCGTGGCAATGGGACGGGCGCTGGTGCGTGAGCCTGCCCTCTTCCTGTTCGACGAACCGCTCTCGAACCTCGACGCCAAACTGCGAGTTGAGATGCGTGGCGAAATCAAGAAGCTGCATGCCACGACCGGCACCTCGATCGTTTACGTCACCCACGATCAGATCGAGGCAATGACCCTGGCCACCAAGATCGTCGTGCTCAAGGATGGCGTGGTGCAACAGATCGGCACGCCCGATGAAATCTACAATTCACCGCAGACCACGTTCGTCGCCGACTTCATGGGGTCTCCACCGATGAACCTGATCGAGGCCTCCGCCGACACTGCGAGCAGTTCGGTGCAATTTGGCGGCGGTCAACAGGTGCATGTGCCTGGTTTGGCGGAAAAGGTGAGTTCCCGCTCCTCGATCATCGTCGGCATCCGGCCCGAAGATTTCAGCATTGGTGGCGATCTCAAGATCAAACCCCTGACGCTGGAGCATACCGGCTCGGACAATTTCGTCAGCTTCAAGCTCGGGGAATCTGTCGCAACGGCCCGCCTCTCAGGCCGGGAGCAACTCAGCGAAGACGAGATGGGCTTTTCCGTCGACACGGCCCATATGTGCTTTTTCGACAAGCAGACCGGCAACCGAATCTAGGCCGCAGGCAAATCCGTTTGTCCGGATTGGCTGGCGCTGATCAACCGATCGTTCTGAGGAAACGTGCGGGTGACGTCGAAAGTGCCTGCCAGGTGGTGATCGCGCCAGCTGCCAGGGTGAGGAAAACGGCCCCGACGATCACCAAGAAAATCAGGACCGGGTCGGCGTTGAAATCGACCTCGAGTGCGCTCTCGGTGATAATCCAGGCGCCGAATATGCCCACAAACGTTGCGATCAACGATGAAAACACGCCCAGCACGGCATATTCCGCCACGAAATTGCGCAAGATATCGCCACGGGTCGCCCCGAGCACTTTTTTGATCACAGCGTCGGATTCGCGCTGTTTGCGGCCGGCGGCCATGGTGCCCGCAAGCACCAGCAGGCCATTGATCACGGCAATCCCGCCTACGACGTTCACCGCCGTACCCAATTGCCCCAGAATGGTTGCTGCCTGTTTGAGCGCATCACCCACCGGGATGAAAGCCACGGTTGGGAAATTCCGGTTCAACAGGCGTTCAATGTCCTTCTCCTTGCCCTCGGCGGCCTTGATGGTGCCCAGGTTGGTGGATGGGTAGTATTGAACATCACCGGGCGAGAAGGTCACCATGAAGTTGAGACCGTTTTGGTATTGGTATTCCCGGAAATTGGCGATCTTGGCATCGAATTCTTCGCCGAACATGCGGATTTTGAATGTGTCGCCGACCTTGAGATTGAGCGCCGCTTTCATGGTCGAACGCAGCGAAATCAACGGTGGGCCGGAATAATCCTCAGGCCACCACTCGCCTTCCACAACGGTCGAGTTGGCCGGCAGGTCTGCGGTCCAGGTCATCGGGATTTCGCCGGAAAACAGGAATTGCGCTTCCTCATCAACGTCTTTGAGCGTGCTTGTGTCGACCCCGTTCACCTCGATCACGGCACCGCGCAGCATGGGACGCCACATGAATTCGGTAATGTCAGGATTATCCTTTTGCATCTGCTCGACGGCGGCGACCTCATCATCGAACAGGTCGGTGGCAACAAAAGTTGGCGCATTCTTCATCACCGAGCCCAGCAATTGCGAATGCAGATTGCTTTCGAGCAGGGCAATGATCAGGACCATGGACAGGCCAAGACCGATCGAAACGATGACGACCGGCGCGCTTGAGCCCGGACCGTAGATGCTGCGCACGACGTTGCGCACGCCGGTCATGGGCGCCGGCGGCATGGACCTCAAAGCAAGCTGCAACAACCAGGCGGCACCCCGAAGCAGGGCAAAGGTCGCAGCGACCCCGATTGCATACCAGGCCACGAGCAGGACGTCGCCGGTTTCATAGACGGCCAGGGCAAACACACCAAGTGCCGCAAGCGCCACCGGAATTATGATTTTCGGGTTCGTCAGCGCCCACCAGTCGGCGACGGGCAGAGCCATTCCGGGCGACCGGAACAGCAGAGCGGGACTGACCCGCTGCGTCTGCATGAGTGGCAGATAGGCATAGGCAAAGCCGGACAGAATGCCGAAGCCCGCAGCAACGAGCAGCGGTGCGGGCACGATGGTGGGTGGCAGGTTGACGCTCAGCGCGCCACCGACCAGCGGCAGCATGAACAGCGAAGCCACAGCACCGAGGAAAACACCGATACCGACGCCAACGCCGATCAGAACCCCGATCTGGGCCAGGTGATGGACCAGCACGCGCGCACTTGTGGCGCCAAGCGTGCGCAGAATCGCAATGGTTCGCTGACGCTCGCCGACATAGGTCGAAACCGCGCTGGAGACGCCGACGCCACCGACCAGGAGTGACGACAGGCCAATGATCAACAGATAGCGCGTGAAGAGATTGTAGTAGCGAATGGTCGGGCCGACCGCCTCTCTGGGAGACTGCACCTCCCAGGTTGTTGGACCGAACTTGTCGGCGATGGCCTTGGCAGCGCTGTCATAGTCGATGCCATTCAGGACGATCTTGTAGCTATGCTTGGTCAGAAGTCCGGGCAAGGGCGACCGCAGATCTGCCATTTGCGCCAGCGCATCGGTTGAAATCAAAACGGTAAGGCCGAGATGAAAACCACGCACGGCGCTGTCGGGAAGTGAAATCAACTCGCCGCGCACCTGCAGCGGAACTTCTCCGACAGTGAACTCTTGCCCCAGTTCAATTCCGAGGTTGTCGAGCAGGACCGGGTCCACGATGGCGCCGAAAGCACCATTCTGTTCGGCAAGCAATTGCGTTGGCTTCTGCCCTGATTCAAGTTGTGGGCTCAAGACATTGCCAAGTAGGGGATAATTGCCATCGGCCGCCACCAGGTCGATCAGAGCCGTGTCCTCGCCATGGGAGCCGTGGGCATTGGTGTTGACGACCTGCGAAACAGTGCCCAGCGTCCTGAAGAAAGCCAGTTCTTCCGGGGTGGCGTCGCGGTCGGGCCGCGTCGCTTCGAGATCGCCGCCCATCAGTGCGGTCGCATCACGCTCAACCGCATCCTTTAGCACCGTCCCGACGGACCCCACGGCCGCGATGACGCTTGTGCCCAGCGCAAGACAAATAATGAGCAGGCCGAACCTGCGCATATCGCCGCGCAGGTCGGCCAGACCGACCCTGATCCAACCCCAAAGACGGCTCATGCGTGCTCCGGGACTTTCTGCTCGGTCAGGACGCCGTGATCCATCACCAGCCGGCGGTCGGCCTTGGTCGCCATTTTCGGGTCGTGGGTGATCAACATCATGGCCGTCTGGTGTTTGCGCGCCAGGTTGAGCATCAGTTCGATCACCATCGAACCCGTGTCCTGATCGAGGTTTCCGGTCGGCTCATCGGCGAGCAACAGCGGCGGTTTGGTGACGATGGCGCGGGCAAGCCCGACGCGCTGCTGTTCGCCACCGGAGAGCGAAGACGGCAGGTGGGTCAGGCGATCGCCAAGGCCGACTTCGGCCAGCGCTTCTGACGCCGTGTCGCGGATCTGCTTGAAGGTCAGGCCGGTTTCGGCGACTTCGAGCGCGAGGCTGACGTTTTCGAGCGCCGTTAGAGACGGAATGAGATTGAAGTTCTGAAACAGCACGCCGATATGGTGGCGCCGGAACACGGCGAGCCCGTCTTCATCGAGCTCAGAGAGGTTCTTGCCATCGACAATCACACGCCCACTGGTGGCGCGCTCGAGCCCGGCCATCACCATCAGGAGAGAAGTTTTGCCGCTACCCGAAGGCCCGACGATGGACACCACTTCGGCCACGTTGATCTTGAAATTGATGTCCTTGAGAATGTGCAAACGGGACTTGCCGGACATCAAGTGCAGGTTGACGTCGTTGGTTTCGACCAGGGTGTCGGACATGGGTGCAGTCTGCTTCGTGTTGAAAACGCAATAGGTAAGGGGCTCTTGGTGACGGCGCAAGGCGGCATTGTCAATCCGAATTGGGTGACATGTTGTCCTGTCCCGCAAAGTTGATGCTTGCCGGGATCGATTGTTTCCTTAAAAATGCCGCATGGGTGGGCAACGGAAACGATGATACACAGCGCGCGAACCCGGCAAGTGCCGGGATTATTCCGCCATAACCGAGTGTGGAACCATGATCTGGCTTTCGACTGTCAAACGTTATTTCAATCAATTCAAACCGTTGCGGATTGCAGCGGGGTTTTTGCTGCTCGTCGCCGGAACGGCATTTGCGGCAGCGCCGGCACAGGCGGGCGATACACAGAATGCGCTTCTGGATTCCTATGTCGGTAGTTGGTCGGGCAGCGGGGTTCTGCAGGGTGGTGAAGAGCCCGAGACCTTTTCGTGCCGCATCGAGGTGACCAACAACCCGCAGCACAAGCTCTACTACAATGGCCGCTGCGCGCTTGTCCGGCTCAACCTGTCGGTTCGGGGCACCATTCTTTACGACGATAGCGCCAATCGCTACGTCGCCGGCATGTCCACGAACAGAGGCTTTTCTGGCCCCGTTTACGGACGTCAGGTCGGCAGCGATATCGTCTTCGCCTTCCAGAAGACCGAAGTCGACGACGATAATGTCGAGATGGCCGTATCCTCGCAGATTGCGCTGCGCGGCAGCAAGATCGTGATCGATTTCACTGTCACCTTCACGGATTCCGGCGACAAGCTTCATACATCGATTCCGTTCACGCGCTAAATAATGGGAAGGGTTGGTGGGAAACCCTGAATTCAAGGACCGAAATGAGGCCGGAGAGCTTTTGGCGAAGGCTCTCCTGAATTCTGGTGTCGAAAACCCGGTTATTCTTGCCATGCCACGTGGCGGCGTTCCCGTTGCCGCAAGAATTGCCGATGCGCTGGGCGCACCACTCGATCTGGTGTTCGTTCGCAAGATCGGTGCACCGGGACAGCCGGAGCTGGCACTGGGCGCGGTTGTTGACGGTGACACGCCGCAAATCGTCGTCAACGATGATGTGGCAACGGCCTTCGGAATAAGGGACGCGCAGGTCCAGGCGATGGCCGAGCCGCTGCTCGTGGAAATCGAGCATCGGCGCAAATCCTACCTCACGGGACATGCTCCCCTGCCCGTTGCAGGGAAGTCGGCGATTCTTGTTGACGACGGCATTGCCACGGGCGCCAGCATCAAGGCCGCGATCGAAGCCCTGAGGGCGCGTGACGTGCGCAAAATCATCGTCGCAGTGCCGGTTGCGCCCTCGGACGCGCTGGGGGAACTCGAAGCGCTCGCCGACGATGTCGTTTGCCTAAGCTCTCCGGAACCGTTTCTGGCGGTGGGCGCCGCCTATCAGCAATTCCCGCAGACGAGCGACCAGGAAGTCATCGCGCTGATGCAACGGCTTGGGCAACTCGAGACGCGCCGGACCGCAGACGCATGAGTTTACCCTGCAATCAGGCCCGATAGCCGTTCCGGTCATTTGACCTTGGCAATGAACCTCTCGAAGACCTCGGTTTTCGGATGTGCGAACATTTCCTGCGGCGGCCCCTGCTCGGCCACCCGGCCCTCGTGCAAAAACACCACTTCGGACGATACCTCTCGGGCAAAGCCCATTTCGTGGGTCACAAGGATCATAGTGCGCCCCTCGCCCGCCAGCGACTGCATCACCTTGAGCACCTCATCAACGAGTTCCGGGTCAAGCGCGGACGTTGGCTCGTCGAACAGAATGACGTCCGGTTCCATGGCGAGGGCACGCGCGATGGCAACGCGCTGCTGCTGTCCGCCCGACAATTGGGATGGATAAGCATTCATTCTTTCGGTCAGCCCGACACGCTGCAGAAGCGCTTCTGCCTTGTCACGGGCATCCGCCTTTGTCTCGCGTTTGACGATGACCGGCCCTTCCATGACGTTTTCGATCACCGTGCGATGCGACCAGAGATTGAATTGCTGGAACACCATGCCGAGTCGCTTGCGCAATTGCTCGATCTGGCGCGGATTGGCGGGTTTGCCGTTGCGCACAACCACCTCTTCGCCATGCAGGGTGACCGTGCCGGATGTGGGCGTTTCAAGGAAATTGAGGCAGCGCAGGAAGGTGCTTTTCCCCGATCCCGATGACCCGAGGATCGAAATGACATCGTGATTGCGCGCTTGCAGCGAGATCCCCTTGAGCACCTCGACCTGCCCAAAGGTCTTGTGAATTTTGTCCGCTTTAAGAACGATATCCGATTGCGTCATGGACGGGTCTCCCATGCTTGCGGCGCGGCGGATGGTGTTTTCGCCAGGCCAAGCTCGTGGTTCATCCACCGTTCGAACAGGCGCCACAGGAATACGAATGTTGCCGTGAGGCAGAGATAGATGAGCGCTGCCCACAAATAGACAGAGAAATCGAAGGTTCGTGAAAAGACCTGTCGCGTTCGGCCCATCAGGTCGAACACAGTCACGATGCTCGCCAGCGCACTGGCCTTCATCAAGAGGATGACTTCGTTGCCGAGGGCAGGCCACGCAATCCGATAGGCATGTGGGGCAACGACGCGGCGCAGAATCTGCAATGGATTCATGCCAATTGCCTTGGCCGATTCGATTTCACCCTGCGGGACACCCAATATGCCGCCGCGCAGGATTTCCGTCTGATAGGCGGTGGAATTGAGCGCAAAGGCCAGAAGCGCGCAACTGAACGGATCGCGGAAGAAGGTCCAGAGACCCCAGGCCTCGAGGACCGGTCGAAACTGGCCAGACCCATAGAAGATCAGAAACAGTTGCGCGAGCAGCGGCGTGCCGCGCATGAAGGAGACGTAGATCCGGATTGGCGCTTGCACCGCGATCGGCGCGTTGACCCGCACCAAAGCGAGCCAGGGTGACACGAGCGCCGCGATGAAAGCGCCCATCAGCGTCAGGCGGATAGTCATCAGCGTGCCGTCTATCAACCGCGGCCAGTAGGCGGTGATGATGTCGATCGGGTTCATGCCGCCCTCCTGACGCCGCGGTTGGCCCGCCGCTCCATGGCGGCCAGAACCAGCTCGGACAGAACAGACAGCGCCCAGTAAATCAGACAGGCCAACAGATAGAAGGTAAAGGGCTGCTTGGTGACGCCGACGGCGACCTTGGTCATGCGCATCAGATCATCGAGTGCGATCACCGAGACGAGTGCCGTATCCTTCAGCAGGTTGATCCACAGATTGCCAAGTCCGGGGAGTGCAAAGCGCCAGACCTGCGGAAGGCTGATGCGCCAGAAGACCTGGCTGTTGCTCATGCCAATGGCGCGGCCGGCCTCGATCTGGCCGGGATCTATCGCGTTGAACGCGCCGCGCAGGACCTCACCGGCAAAGGCGCCAAAAACCATGCCCAGGGCAATCACACCGGCAGCGAATGGACTGAAATCAACGGCGCCCGCTTCCGGGTTCCACCATTGGATCAGTGCATTGAGCAGCATGCCGACGCCATTATAAACCACGAAGAGGGTCAGAATTTCCGGCATGCCCCGCATGATGGTGGTGTAGCCGAAGCCGAGCGCCCTGAGCGGCGCAACGCGGGACAGCGAGAAATAGGCAGCCAGAAAACCAAGAAGAATTCCGACAGGCAAAGTGGCCACGGCGAGCTCCGCCGTGACCAGAAGTCCGCGCAGGATTTCATCCCCCCAGCCGGTATCGCCGAGTGCAAACAGTTCAAGCATGAACGCGCCTCGCGGTTGGGGAACCCGCCGGCATTATTCCATCGTGTAGACGTCGATGGCGAAGTATTTATCGTTGATCGCCTTGTAGGTGCCGTCAGCACGAATTTCCTCAAGCGCCGTATTGAAACGCTCGCGGAGATCCTCGTCTTCCTTGCGCACGGCAATGCCAGCGCCCAGACCCACATAGGTCGGATCGGTGATTGGATCGCCGGCCAGTTCACAGCAGGCGCCGTCGTCGGTCTTTTGCACCCAGTCAACCATGGGCAGCATGTCGCCGACCATCAGGTCGAGACGCCCGCTTGCCAGATCGAGATTTGCCTCGTCCTGAGTGGGATAAAGGCGAATATCTGCATCGGGGTAAACCGCTTCGATATAGTCAGACATGGTCGTTCCCGACTGTGCGCCGATGACTTTACCGGCCAGCCCTTCAGGGGAGAAGTCGGTGATGGTCGAACCCTTCGGCGCAACCATGGTCATAGCTGCCTTGTAGTATGGGTCGGTGAACGAGACCTGCTTCATGCGCTCTTCGGTGATGTACATCGAAGCAATGATGAAATCATATTTCTTGGCCAGAAGTCCGGGAATGATCCCGTCCCAATCCTGGGCCACGACTTCGCAATCGGCTCCGATGCGCTCGCACAGGGCCAGACCGATCTCCACGTCGAAGCCGGTGATCGTTCCATCGGGTTCGATATAATTGAATGGGGGATAGGCACCTTCCGTGCCCAATTTCAGCGTTTCTGCCATCGCAGTGCCGGCAAATGCCGAAAAGGCGGCCGCGGCAAGCACCCATGCCAGGGTCTTTACGGGTTTCATTCACATTCCTTCCGTTGACATGCCCAATTTCTATTTTGTCATTGAATAATAAGGGAAAACGCAGCCGGGCCAGCCGAAACATTTCCCCCGCCGTCCTGTTGTTGCGCATCACTCCGCGCGGTTCAGAAGCCGCAAAGGGAATGCGCAAAACGGATTACACAACTTTGCTGTTTGTGCTGTCGAGTCAAAATGCGCAAATAATTGCCGCAGCTTCACATTTATCCCGTATCAGACCTTCAACCACAGCGACACCAACGATCAGTGTCAGGGTTTTGGCTCGATATTGAGTTCAGCGACAAAGTCATAGGTGTCGCTGCGGTACCAGGACAGTACATGCTCGACCAAATGCCCGTCCGCCAGGCGCGACATGCGCTCGATGTATAGGGCCGGCTCTCCTGCCGATGCTCCAAGCAATTGGGCCTCTCGCGCCGGCAGAGCCCGCGCCTTGTGTCTTTGCGTGGCGCGCACCGGCAAGCGTCCGAGCCGGTTGAGCGCGTCGTAAAGGGAATCCCTGACCAGAGCCGGGTCCGGCAAATACTTGGCCGGTACGGTAGCCAGTTCCACGGCCAAAGGGATACCGTCGCCCATTCTCAGCCGATGGAGGCGGATGACTTCGTCCCCGGGCGACAGACCAAAAAGCATGACCTGTTCGGACGTGGGGCGGGTGCGCACCTTGTCGAGCCATTTCACGGTCGGCACGTGACCGCGATTGAGCATGTCCTCGGTGAAGCTCGAGAGACGCTCGAGCGGCTGTTCGATACGCGGAAGACCATCGGCCACATAGGTTCCGGAGCCGCGCCTCTGCTGCAGCAATCCCTCACTGACCAGTTGATCGATCGCCTTGCGGATGGTGACGCGTGACAGGTTGGTCTGCTGCATGATGCGGCGCTCGGACGGTAGCGCCTGACCCAAATCCAGATCGCCATCGCGGATCAGGCCGCGGATGAGCGAGGCAAGCTGCAAGTAGAGCGGGGCCGGATCATCCTCATCGGGCCTGAACCCGCCAATACGGCTGGCAGCGCTTTCCTTGGTCATTGGTTGGCCTCCCGCGTGTTCAGCGCCAGAAATCCGGGGCGTTTCTGGAAAATCTCAGGGGGCGCCTTGCCCTGTGCCAACAACAAAAGTCCCTGCACCGCATCGCCGGAAGCCGGTTGCCAGTCTATGTCCGGTTCTGTTGCGGCAAGACGGTGCATCAACGACTTGCCAAGCCCTCCGCCGATATGGACCGGCAAATCCTTCACACGCAGCGCAATCGCGACATCCGCGATTTCGCGAGCGGCCCGGTTCAGAAGATCGTCACAGAAGGCGTCACCGTCAGCCGCCGCATCCAGCACCATGGGAGCGAGTCCTGCAAACTGCTTCGGCCGGGCGCCCGTGTGCCATTGCATCAAATCATTGTCGGTGGGACCGCACATGCCGACAAATCGATTCAGGGTTTGCGGGGAAATGCCTGGAAAGACTGGAGAACCGTCCAGCGACTTCAGCGCCGCGCGAAAGAATTCAAGACCGATCCAGGCACCGCTGCCCAAATCGCCCGCCGGAAAGCCCCAGCCGCTGAGCGCGGTGACCTTCTTCTGCAGATCCAGCCGCACAGCGCCAACGCCG
>JACKJG010000023.1 GCA_020638065.1 Hyphomicrobiaceae bacterium
GCCGTGGGCTGCACCGCGCATGAGCATGCCCGTTTCGGTGCGCATTTCCATCTGATCGCCCTCAACCCGTTCGATCTTGCCCGACCAACGGTTTGAGTCTCCGACAAACCCGGCCACGAAGGCAGTTTGCGGGCGGTAGTAGAGATCATGTCCGGTGCCGACCTGCTCGAAACGACCATTGTTCATGACCGCGATATTGTCGGACATGACGAGTGCTTCGGACTGGTCATGGGTAATGTAGACGAAGGTCGTATCGAATGCAGCCTGCAACGATTTCAGCTCGATCTTCATGTGTTCGCGCAGTTTCAAGTCAAGCGCGCCGAGCGGCTCGTCGAGCAGGAGCACGTCCGGTTCAAGCACCATGCAGCGGGCAATGGCCACGCGCTGCTTCTGGCCGCCGGAAAGCTCATCCACCTTGCGCTTGCCGATGCCGGGAAGCCCGATACGCTCGAGCACCTCGTCAACCTTGCGGGCGATTTCGGATTTGGGGAGTTTCTGGCGGCGCAGACCGTAGCCGATATTGTCGGCGATGTTCATCATCGGGAAGAGCGCCAGATGCTGAAATACCATGCTGACCGGGCGCTTGTTGGGCGGCACGTCCAGGACAGACTTGCCCTTGATCAGGATATCGCCGGAGGTTGGTTCGAGGAACCCGGCAACCATGCGCATGATCGTGGTCTTGCCGCAGCCCGAGGGTCCGAGAATGGAAAAGAACGAGCCATTCGGCACGCTGAACGAGACATTGTCGACGGCCGTAAAGCCATCAAATCGCTTAGTCAGATCGACGCATTCCAGATCAGGGCTCATGAGGCGTCCTGCTGAGGGAAGCTGGAATGCTGCACCCGCCGAACGCGGGTGCAGCCTATTGGCCGAAGGGTCGGTTAGTTGGCCGCCTGAACGCGATCCAGAACGTTGCCTTCGATGACTTCCAGACCGGCCGGAACCGGCGGATACCACTTGATGTTGTCAACCGCTTCGGGCGGGAAGCTGGCTTGATAGCGGGCCTTCAGGTCCGCCGGGGCGAATTCGTCGGCACCCAGGGAGGCCGTGAAGTTGCCAGCCGCTTCGGTCACCATCGCGGCAACTTCGGGACGCATCACGAAGTTGATCCAGTCATAGGCTGCCTGATCGGCTTGACCCTTGGCGGGAAGCGCAAAGGTGTCGATCCAGCCGAGTGCGCCGGAAGTGGGCGCGACAAAGGTGATGTCCGGATTATCGGCATTCAGCTTCCAGCCGCCCGTATCCCAGGCCATCGCCGCCACGGTTTCACCCGAGCGCATCAGGTTTAGAAGCTCGTCGCTACCCGACCAATAGGTCTTCACGTTCGGCTTGCACTCGATGAGCTTGGCCTCGACCTGGCTGAGAATGTCCGTATATGCGGCTTCATCCCCATAGGCTGCGAACGGATCCATACCCATCGCGAAGGCGAAGGCGATCAGGGTCGGGCGTTTCAGGCGATAGGTCACTTTGCCGGCAACGTCCGCATTGCAGAGGTCGGTGTAATCCTTGACCGAGGCGGCCTTGGTGGTGTCGACCACGAGGCCGGAGGTTCCCCAGACGTGCGGCACGCCATAGACTTGGCCATCAACCGTGGTGTTGGCCATGGTGGCCGACAGCATCGACGGAATGAACTGAGAAGTGTCGATCTTGGAAATGTCGATCGGCTTGTAGATGCCGAATTCCGTCTGCGGACCGGCAATACGGTCCTGAGACGGCTGCACGAGATCAAAACCGCCGCCGCCGGTGGCGCGCAGCTTGGAGATCATCTCTTCGTTGTTCGAGGTGGTTACCTCGACCGTATGGCCGGTCTCTTCCTCGAACATTTGAATAACGTTTTCAGGTGCATAGCCACCCCAGGTCAGGAGACGGAGGGTGTCGGCCGATGCCGAAGATACCCATCCCGCAACCGCCAAACCGATCGCCGGAATGGCGACCGCAAGTACTGACTTTTTCATTCTGATTTTCTCCCCTTGTTGAGATTTGCTCTCGATAGTTTTCGGACATCATCGCGATTTTTACCGAAAGGTCAAATCCTCTAGATCAGAGGGAATCAAAAGATTTGTGACAGTTTCCTGACGGTGGAAAACGCGTGTGTTCCGACCCGGCCGCAGGCGCAAAACGGGGCCTTTGGTCGGCGCCTTTCCAAACCCGTAAACTTGTGCCGGTCAGCCGAGGTTCAGCGAAGCTCGCCAAGCAAACCGCCATACTTGTCGGCCAGGACCAAGGCCGACAAAACGTCGCCATGGGTTCCGGCCAAGCGCGCCATGACAAAGGCGGCGGCAGCGGAGAACACAAGGTCCGCAACGACCAGAGTGGTCAGACCCGCGAAGGAAAAAAGCACCGCAAGCGCGGGGTTTGCCGTCGTCTCTCCAAGCAGAATGGCGAGCCAGACAAGCCCGGCAAGATGAAGCGGGCTCAAGATCTGCACCAGTCCGCGCGCAGCAATGGCCTTGACGCTGATGGTCACGGCGGCTGACAGACCAAGCGCGATCAGATTGATCAGGGCCATGATGGAAATCATTACGGCCAAGCCCGGATGCCACAGGAAGGCCGCCGCAATGAACGCCGCGAACAGCGGAACGAAGAGGCGTTTCGCCTCTAGCTTCGAGACTGGCGTGGCGGAATTGTGCGGAATTGATAGCTGCATGATGACCTGCCTTTGCACTCGAACGTAAGTTCGCAGCGCAAAGGCAGAGTAAACAAACAGCGTAACCCGGCAGGACGGTTAATGCTTTGCTAGTGCGGCTTTGGCTCTCGGATGACCGCCTTGGCCGTACGCGTCTCGGTGCGATCGTAGGACAGCAAGGCTCGGAACGGCGACAGGTTGAGGTCGGGTTTTTTGCCGTCCGCGATTGAGTAGATGTGCTCGTAGTACCAGCCGAGCGCGCCCCAGGCGTTGAGATCGCGCAGATACGAGATAGGCGAGCGCGGACCCAACAATCCCGTGCCGACCACCAGATCGTCGTCGCGGCTTTCGACACGCTCGATCCGGCCGCTGAGTATTTTGGTCGCCACATCGGGATCGATAATCATCGGCCGGCCAAGGCCGATCAAATCGACGCCATCGAGTTCAATTGCCTCAACCATCGCGGCGACGCTGCGAAAGCCGCCGGTGACCATGACCGGAATGCTCACGGCCTGGCGCAGTTTCGGAACGAAATCGAGGAAATAGGCCTCGCGCCGGCGGGTGCTCTCGCGCTTGCTGGCGGCGAGAGGATCCTTTCGGTCGAAGTCGATCATGCGGGGTTGCTCGTAGTTTCCGCCGGATACTTCAATGAAATCGCAGCCGGCCTCCTGGAGCCATTTCGCAACAATCACGCTGTCGTCTTCGGAAAAACCGCCGCGCTGGAAGTCGGCAGAGTTCAGTTTTGCAGCGACGATGAAATCATCGCTGGTTGCTTCCCGCACCCGGCGGACGATTTCGAGCAGAATGCGTGCGCGGTTTCAACGATCCGCCCATTGATCGGTGCGGCGGTTCGAAAGGGAGAAAGGAACTGGCTCATCAGGTAGCCGTGGGCGGCGTGAATCTGGACACCGTCAAACCCGTGCTGCGCAGAATGCGGGCAGCGTTCACAAAGCTCTCGATCACCTGTTCGATCTGATCATCGTTGAGGGAACAGGTTGCCCAAATCGGCCGTTGCCCATCTTGAGAGCGATGTCGGACGGCGCGTTCGGCCGTTTGTTGATGGCTGCCTTTGTGTCTGCCGGCCAGCGTGATTGAGCTGGACGACGATGCGAGCGCTGTGCGCTCTGGCAGCGGAGGCCATTTCGGCCAGTTTATCGAGCGAGGCATTGGATTGCTGTCCCTCGACCGCGAGATTGCCGCCGCGCTCGAGATGGAAGCGATCAAGCAGAACATTGCCGTGATCAGCATCGCGGCCCCGCCCCCCCCAGGTGCGATATAGCGTTACGAACCGGTCGTTTGCCGCGTTGGTTCCGTCGGATAGTCCTTCGGTCAGTGCCGCTTTCACGATCCGGTTCGGAAGGGTTACCCCGCAGGGAAGCGTCAGGGGTTGTGCAAGCCTGGAAATGTCGGCCATGAGTGCCTCTCAATGGTTTCCGCCGACCGCCAAATTACCATTTCGACAACCTTAATAGAAGGTTAAGAACAATGTTTAACGAAATAGAGTTAACGCCACGGCGATGCGCAGACCCATCCGCCTCACTGCCGGCGCATGTTGGCCGGAAAGCGACGGGCTGGCGAGAGCATTCAGAGACAAATTTTGACAATTGCGGCATGCCGTGTTGCGATATCGGACGATGATATTAAACTTTGGATTGGTCTTCCCATCTGGAGGCTATACTCTGTTGGCAAAATGACACTGAATTTCGTATTATTCGCTCCGTGTTCATGAGGCTTGACTTGGCATGCGGCAACCAGGTAATGGGAGGAGCATTAACGTGACGGATAGCGCTGAGCAAACACGATGTCACCCACGCGCCATCGCTGAAGCTTTGGCAAAGGCAGTTTGCTTGCGCCGTTTCAAAGGGAACTCGCAGGATCGTTGAGTGCTCATTTTTTCGGACGGGCAGAGCTGCCGGTTCGAAAGGCAAGAATCCGGGCCGGACGCAGAATTGCGGACTCAACAATCCACGTGCGATCTACCGCTTCCTGTTTGGTGGCAATCTCGGCTTTTCGCGGGCATTTATTGACGGGGATTGCGACAGCCCGGATATTGGCAAGTTCCTCGATTTCGCGATGGCAAACGAAGCCATGCTCCACAGCGCGACAAATTGGGCGGGCGCTTTGAAGTGGGTCGACTTTCTCAGGCACAAGTTGCGCCACAATTCGCGCGAGGGCAGCAAAAAGAACATCGCCTACCACTATGATCTGGGCAATGAGTTCTACCGGCTCTGGCTCGACGGCACGATGACCTATTCGTCGGCTCTTTACGACAAGGACGGCATGAGCCTGGAGCAAGCGCAATCGGCCAAATACCAAAGAATCATCGATGAATTGGGCATTGGCCCGGACGATCATATTCTGGAGATCGGTTGTGGCTGGGGCGGCTTCGCCGAACACGCGGTTCGCACGACCGGATGCCGGGTTACCGGGCTGACCCTGTCGCAGGAACAGGCGGCGTTCGCGAGAAAGCGGCTGGAAAACGCAGGATTGGCGGACCG
Source organism: Hyphomicrobiaceae bacterium (assembly GCA_020638065.1). Taxonomy (GTDB): domain Bacteria; phylum Pseudomonadota; class Alphaproteobacteria; order Rhizobiales; family Devosiaceae; genus JACKJF01. The sequence continues at coordinate 5,125 of JACKJG010000023.1, forward strand.
TGTCGACATTCGGCTGGAGGATTACCGCGATTGCAGGGGGTCTTTTGACGCCATCGTTTCCATCGAAATGTTCGAGGCGGTGGGCGAAGAGCATTGGCCGACCTATTTCGCTGCGGTCGAACAACTCCTGAAGCCCGGCGGGCGGGCGATGATCCAGACAATCACCATCGATGAACGCAGGTTCGAGGATTATCGGCGCAATGCCGATTTCATCCAGACGTTCATCTTTCCCGGCGGCATGTTGCCCTCGTTCGAGCGCTTCAAGGCCAGCGCCAATAAGGCCGGCCTCGTGGTGCGCGACTGGCTGAATTTCGGCGAACATTACGCAAGGACGCTGGTGACTTGGGAAGAAGCGTTTCTGGCCAATTGGCGCAACATCCAGCCGATGGGTTTCGATGAACGGTTCCGGCGCATGTGGCAATTCTATCTCAGCTATTGCGCTGCCGGTTTCCGCGCCCACAGCATCGACGTGTTCCAGATTCAGCTGACCAAGTCGTAGGCGGCAGGTTGCGGACCAAAGCCGAAGCCGCCCGTCTCAAATTGCCGGATAGCGTCGTCGCAAATGGACGAAACTGAAATACACGTGACGGCCACCCCCTCGCCCGAAGACCTCGCGATGGTCGGCGAAAATCTGGCCGCATTCAACGATACGGATGTGGGGGCCGCTAACCGCGTTCCGATTGCCGTGCTGGCAAAAGACGAATCGGGAGAGGTTGTTGCGGGCATTTCCGGATATACTGCTTGGGGTTGGCTGTACCTGCAATGGCTTTGGGTGGCCGACAGCCAACGCGGCAAGGGATTGGCCAGGAAAATGCTCGACGCCGCCGAAGGCGAGGCGCGAAAACGCGGATGCCATGCCGCTTATATCGATACGTTCAACCCGGTCGCGCTCAGGACCTACCAGCGCGCGGGCTATGAACCTTTCGGTGAGCTGAAGGACTTTCCCGTTGGGCGCACCCGGACGTTTCTGCAAAAGCGGTTCTGAGAGCTCAGGCGGCGAGCTTTCCGCCCGTCAGCGGATGCGGCGCACCGGTGGTGGTCGGCAGGCTGATCGGCAGCCCTCGCAGTACGCGCACGGCCAGGAACGCGAAACATTCCGCTTCGATTGCATCGCCGCGCCAGCCGACTTCCTCGGCCGGGACGGCATCGATATTGGCACGGGTTTGCAGCATCGCCATGATCGCCGGGTTGTGCCGGCCACCGCCGCAAACGATCAGCCGGTTCGGCCTTTTCGGCAGCAGGTCGAGGGATTTGCCGACCGCGCTCGCGGTGAACGCCGTCAGCGTGGCCGCGCCAGTGGCCGGGTCGAGTCCATCCGCCATTTTTGCCGAGAAGTCGAAGCGGTCGAGGGATTTCGGAAAAGGCGCGGAAAGGTAGGGATGTTCGAGCAATTGCACCAGACGTTCCTCGTCGACCTTGCCGTCGAGGGCCAATTCACCGTTCGCGTCCATGTCGCCGAGACCGCGGGCTTTCATGAAGTCGTTGATGGGCGCGTTGGCCGGGCCGGTATCAAAGGCAATGAGCGTGTCTCCGCCATCCCAATAGGTGATGTTGCCGACGCCGCCGAGATTGAGCACGGCCGTCCGGCCGTCTCTGACGTCCAGCATGCGTAACAGGGCCTGATGATAGAGGGCCGCCAGCGGCGCCCCCTGCCCGCCCGCGCGGATGTCGGCGGTGCGGAAGTCGTAGGCTACAGGAACGCCGAGCAGTCGGCTCATCAGGTGGCCGTCGCCAAGTTGCCGCGTTTCGCCGACATGGCCGGCTTGCGGCGCGCGATGCAGCACGGTCTGGCCATGGAAACCGACAATGCCGATGTCCTGCATGGTCATTCCGGATGAAGTGACGAGATCGCGGACCGCCGCGGATTGCGCGCGGGTCAGATCATCTTCGGCCTTGGCGAATATCTCGGGATCGGGCCCGGCGAAGTTCCATCGCAGGGCTTCGGCCTGGGCCTGTTCGAGCTCGTCGCGGATTTCTCGGGTGTAGGGGGCCAGCGTGTAGGGTCCGAAAGCCTCGATGGTTTCTCCGTCGGTGCGCAGCGTCGCCACATCGATGTTGCCGTCAAGCACGGTTCCGGTCATCAGGCCGACGGCCCAGATTGGATCGCTCATATGTCCCTATTCCCTGTTGATCTGATCGCCAGTCGACCGGCGCAATTCCAGAATACCGCTATCGAAATGGCGCGTTGGATGAATGCGATTGGTCAGCAGGGTCCAGGCGCGCCCTTTCGCGAAATCGATCCAAAGCCCTGTGCCTGTGAAGCCGGTATGGCCGATCGTTTGCTCTGAGCAATGATCACCGCCCGACCAGCCGGTATAGGGGCGCTCCCAGCCATGGGTGCGGCGCGCGGAGAGCGGCGTGCGGATCAGCGCATCGGGGCGGGTGTCATCCAGCCGGGCTTTCGCGAAATCGAGGATGGCATCGGCAGTGCCGAACAGTCCCGCGTGGCCAGCCCCTTCAAGTGCCGAGCAATTGTCATCATGCACTTCGCCACAAAGGACACGATGCCGCCAGGTATCGTCTTCGGTGGCGGCAGATTGGCCGGGATTGGCCGCCCAGGCAAATCCGGGGCCAGGATCCATGTCGCGGATGCCCGTTTTTTCGAGCCGTTCGAGGGCGAGGCCGAGCAGGATGAAATTGATATCCGAATAGACGCTTGGGCCCGCCTCCCATTTGTGCTGAAGCACGAATGTGCGCAACAGGTCCGGGTCCCGGCCATAGGTGTAAATCGGGAAAACGGCAGGAAACGGCGTCTGGTGGCCGAGGCATTGGCGGAACGTAACCTTGCGCTCCCATGCGTCGGGTTCGTACTGGCGCAAGTCGGGCAACACGCTCGTCAGTGGTGCGTCGAGATCGATCCTGCCGGACTTTGCGAGCTGCAGGATACGCTCCGTCGTGAACAGAACCTTGGTCAGAGACGCCAGATCGAACCAGGTGCTTTCGGTCATCGGCCGTTCGTGCGGCACGATCTGGGCATGCCCGACGGCGCGGGTGATGAGCGTGCCGTCGTTATTGACGATACCCAATACGCCGCCCGGAATGCGCCCGGCGGCAACCGATTCCGCAAGCGGCTGAAAGGCGCGGTCGAAAAGCACTTGCAGATCGCTCATGCCGGCTCCTCGATACGAACCTGATGATCGGCGCCGACCTCGCGCCATCTGGCAGCCGGTGGCTCGTAGCCTGCTGCGCGCACCAGTGATGGAATCTGGGTGTGATCGAGCGTGTAGTGGCGCTTGCGCTGGCCCACCATGGGGACGGCGGAAATCAGCCGTTTGGTATAGGAGTGCTGCGGATTGGCGAGCACAGAGGCGGCGTCACCGATCTCGACGATCTGGCCGGCATACATGACCGCGACGCGGTGGGCGATGCGTTCGACCACCGCCATGTCATGCGAGATGAAAAGGTATGCCAGACCAAACTCCTGCTGCAACTCGACCAGCAGATCGAGCACGCGCGCCTGCACCGAAACATCGAGAGCCGAGACCGCCTCATCCAGCACAAGGATTTCAGGATTGAGCATGAGGGCGCGTGCAACACAAAGGCGCTGACGCTGGCCGCCGGAAAACTGGTGGGGGAAACGCGTCAGGGCATCGGCGGAAAGTTCCACCTTTTCAAGCAGGAAGGTCATGCGTTCACGCAAAGTCTGATCCTTGCGATGGCCCGCCGCGATGGCCGGTTCGGCCAGCAGGCTTTCAACGTTGAGACGCGGGTTGAGCGACGCATACGGATCCTGAAACACCATCTGGATTGGTCGATGCTCTGCGCCGGTGGAACGGTCGATCCTGCCGCGTGTCTTCCCGACCAGCCCCAGCATCGCCCGCGCTGCGGTCGACTTCCCGGATCCACTTTCGCCAACGATTGCCAGGGTCTCACCCGGCAAAAGATCGAAATCGACCCCATCCACAGCGTGCACGGCGCCGCCCTTGTGCAGCCAGCTCTTTCCGGTTGGAAACCGGACCACCAGATCATCGACAGCGACGACGGGCTCGACCCCGGTTGCGCGCTTGCCGTCATTTCGGGCCGATTGCCCCGAACTGAAATGTGGCACGGCCTCGAGCAGGTGTTTCGTATAGTCGTGTTGGGGATTGTCCAGCACGGACGAGGTGTCATTCTGCTCGACGACAACGCCGTTCTGCATGACCATGATCTGATCGGCGATGCCCGCGACAAGGCCAATATCGTGGGTGATGAAGATCATCGCCATGCCGGTTTCGTCGCGCAATTCGGTCAGAAGCCCCATGATCTGCGCCTGAACCGTAACGTCCAGTGCCGTTGTCGGTTCGTCGGCGATCAGGAGGCGCGGAGCGCTCGCCAGCGCCATGGCAATCATGACCCGCTGGCGCATGCCGCCTGACAGCTGATGCGGATAATAACCAAGGCGCGACTGCGCGTCCGGAATGCGCACCCGCTCCAGAACTTCGCGCGCCGCATCGACGGAATCACGGCCATGCAGGCCGCGATTGATGCGGAAAGCCTCTTCGATCTGACGGCCGATCGTGTGGACCGGATTGAGGGACGTCATCGGTTCCTGAAAGATCATGCCGATGTCACGTCCGCGCATCTGTCGCAGTTGATGCCGGCTGGCGGAGGTCAGGTCCAGAACGTCTCCGCCTGCGCGTTCCAGGGTGATTTTCCCAGCGGTGATCCGCCCCCCGCCAAAGTCGACGAGACGATTGACGGACAGGGCGGTCACCGACTTGCCCGAACCGCTCTCGCCGACGATGCCGAGGGTCTGGCCCGCCTGAAGTTCGAATGAAACGCCGCTCACCACCTCATTGGCGCGTGCATCGCGGCCAAAGCCCACATGCAGGTCCTTCACCGACAGAAGTGAGGTCATGCGCCCCTCTCCTGTGTTCTGGGGTCTAGAATGTCGCGCAGAGCATCACCGGTCAGATTGAAGCCCAATACGCCGATCATCACGGTCAGGCCCGGAAACAGCATCAGCCAGGGTGCATGCTGCATCAGGTTGCGGCTTTCCGACAGCATCAGGCCCAAGGATGGCGATGGCGGCTGAGTGCCAAGGCCGAGAAAACTCAGTCCGGCCTCGGTGAGAAGCGACCAGGCCAGGGCGAGTGTGAACTGGACGGTCAGCGGGGCGATGAGGTTGAGCAGGAGATGCCGGGTCAGGATGTAGCTTTCGGAGCTGCCGAAGGTGCGGGCCGCATCGATGAATTCTCGATGCTTGAGCGAAAGCGCCGGGCCGCGCACGACACGGGCAAAAATGGGCGTGTAGACGATGGCGATGGCCACGATCGAGGTCATCGGCCCGGGTCCAACGATGGAGATGATCAGCAGCGCCAGAAGGATCGCAGGGAACGCCAAGAGAACGTCCATCGTGCGCATAAAAATGCCATCCCACGGCCTGCCCCACCAGGCGGCGAACAGGCCAATCACGGTTCCGGCAATGGTCGCGCAGATGACCGAAGCGAAGGCCACGATAAAGCTCAGTCCGATCCCGAGCATCAGGCGGCTGGCAGTGTCGCGGCCCAGAAGATCGGTACCCATCCAGTAGGTGGCACTTGGCGGCTTGAGGCGATCGGGCGGAAAAGCCTTGATCGGATCGTGCGGGGTCAGGCCCAAAGCTCCGCAGATTGCTGCAATGAGCAATAGCAAAATGATAGCGCCACCGATGCGGCCACTGGGATGCCGGATGAGGGCGCGCAGAATGTGCATCAGCGGTTCCCCAGCCGGATGCGCGGATCGAGCGCGACGTAGAGGAGATCTATGATCAGGTTCACCAACAGGAAATTGAAGGCGATGAAGAGCACCGTGCCCTGCACGAGCGCATAGTCCCGGTGCGTCACCGCATCGAGCACGAGTCGGCCGAGGCCCGGCAAAGCAAAGATCTGCTCGACGATCACCGCGCCTCCGAGCAGATAACCGAATTCGACACCGCTGATTGTCACGACGGGAATGAGCGCGTTGGGCAACGCATGCTTCCAGATCACGCCCCAATACGAAACGCCCTTGGAATGGGCCGTACGGACATAATCGTCGCCCAGAACGTCGAGCATGGCAGAGCGCGAAATGCGCATCACCGATGCGGCGAAGGCAAAGCCAAGCGTGATCGCTGGAAAAATCAGCTGCAGCAGGTTGGTGCCAAGGTCTTCCGTGATCGGCGTGAAAACGCCCATCGCAGGAACGGTGCCGAAATAGACCGACAGAACGAAGACGATCAGAAGGCCGAGAACGAAATTTGGTGTCGACTGGCCGAGCATGGCGAGTATGCGCACGACAAGATCGCTCAGGCGTTCATTACGGGTCGCCGCCAGGACGCCCAGTGGCACGCCGACCACCAGCGCGATGATCATTGACAGGATGGCCAGTTCGAGGGTCAGCGGGAAATGCTGGAGAATGACGTCGAGCACCGGTTTGCCGAACGTCACCGACACACCCAGATCGCCATGAAGCAGTCCGCCAAGCCAATTGAGATATTGAACGTGGACGGGCTGGTCGATGCCGAAATAGCGGGCCAGCGATGCGCGCTGGTCGGGTGTCAGGAGTCCGGCTTCGGTGCCAAGCATTGCCGTGATGGCATCACCCGGAATGAGCCTGATCGAAAAGAAGACGATCAGCGAAACACCCCAAAGGATCAGCGGGAACGTCAAAAGCCGCTGGGCTACATGGTTCATGCGTCGTTCCCGGGATCAGAGAGAATGGCAGGGCAGCATTAAGCCGCCCTGCCCGCGATTTGTCTATTCGTCCACCGTCACGTGGCTGAGCGAAACCAGCGACCCGAGCGGTGATGGTTCGAAGCCGTGAACCGTTTTGAGTTGCGCGGTGTAACTGTAGGAGGTCGACAGCCAGATCCAGGGCGAAACCTCGGCAAGGTGACGCTCGAATTCCTGGAAAATCGCCTTGCGCTTTTCGAAGTCGGTTTCCACCCGGCCCTGCTGCATCAAGCTGTCGAGCGTGTCGTCGACATAGTTGGAGACCTTGAGCAGGTTGCCGTCCTTAGTGAAGTAGCGATTGTACATCGGATAGGGATCCGGACGTCCACCATTCAGGGCGACGGCCATGTCGAAGTCGGCATTCAGCCAGGCGTCAACATAGACGTTGAGCTCCATCAGCTTGATGTCGAGCTTGATGCCGATGGCTGCCAGTTGGCTCTGCAGCACCTGCGCTTCGGCAGAGGCAACAGGCGGTTCGCCGGTCGCTGCGATCACCGTTGCCGAGAAGCCATCCGGATAACCGGCTTCGGCCATCAGCTGTTTGGCCTTTTCCACATCCTGCTGGTAGCAGAACAGCGTGTTGGGGTCGCTGCGGAATGCGGGCATGGTCAACGGTCCGGTGACCCGGCCTTCACCCAGAAGCGCGGTGTCGAGCACTTCCTGACGGTTGACGGCGCAGGACATGGCCTGGCGGACCTTCAGATTGTCCATCGGCGCCCGGGACGGGTTCAGTTGCAGGACGTTGTAGGCCAGTCCGGCGGCACGATTGAGCTGCAGGTTAGGCTCGCTCGGAACGAGCGTTGCCACCAACGGGTCGTTGATCAGCGCAAAGTCGGTCTGTCCGGCCCGGAGCGACGCCAGAATGGCCGTTTCATCGGGAAGAACGGAAATGGTGATGCCGTCTACGCCGGTCTTGCCGCCTGCCCAATAGGGATTGGGGCTGAGCACTTCCTTCGAGTTGGGCTGCCAGTCATCCAGAACGAATGGACCGGAACCCAAAGTCTTGGTGCCGATATTGCCTGCCGCAATCTCTGCTGCCGGAACAATCGACGCGTTTGCCGTGGCCATGGCGACAAGGATCGGCGCGTCCGGCTGTGACAGATGGAAAACGGCCGTCTGCGGATCGGGTGTATCGATGCTGGCAATGGAAAGGAAGTTGGAGCGGGCCGCAGCGCCTGTATCTTCGTTCAGAAGGCGCTCGAACGACGCTTTCACGTCTTCCGAGGTCACGCTGCTGCCGTCGGAGAACTTGGCGTCGGGATTGATGTTGAAGGTCAGGGTGAGACCATCATCCGAAAAGCTCCAGCTGCTGGCGACCGCGGGAACAACCTCCAGATCGGCATTGAGTTGAACCAACGGCTCGTAAATGAGTTCAAGCAGGCGGATCGAGGAGAACGCCGTTTGTTTGTGCGGGTCGAGGCCGGTTGCGTCCTGCGACCAGGCCATTCGCAATTCGGCTGCCTGCACGGGGAGCCCGATTGCCGTGCCGCCAAGCGCGAGTGCGAGGGCGGCGCCGGCCAAAATCTTCTTCGATTTAGTCCAGTGCATTGGTTTGTTTCCCTTCTGGTTTGCGTGAAATCACCGGCACTTCCGGCTTTGACGCCTCGGACGCGACGGCAGGCCCCTGCCTTCCGAAACGGCCCGAATTCCTTGTTGTTTCCTGGAGACCAGTCATTGTGTCTCCGCCTTGCTCAGGGCGCGGCGCAGAAAACCGCCGGCCGCGTTGAGTTGATCGCGTGCCTCATCCGTGTCCTGACCGGTCAAAAGGGTCAGGATGGCGAGCTTGACATCGTTGTTGGTGTTGTTCAGCGCAGCCTGTGCCTCGCTGGCGCTGCATTCGGTTGCCTGCATGACGATGTGCAGGGAGCGCGCCACGAGCTTTTCGTTGCTGGCGTTGAGATCGACCATCAGGTTTTCGTAGGTCTTGCCGATGCGGATCATGCTCGCCGTAGTCAGCATGTTGAGCACGAGTTTTTGCGCCGTCCCCGACTTGAGACGGGTGGAACCGGTGATCACCTCCGGTCCGACCACCGGGGAAATGGCAATATCTGCGATGCCCGCGATCACCGAGTGCGGATTACAGGACAGGGCAATTGTCGTCGCCCCGACACGATTGGCGAATTCCAGCGCGCCGATGACGAACGGGGTCCGGCCACTCACGGCAATACCGACCACGACATCGTTCGCAGTCAGAGATGCGTTTCTCAGGGCTTCGACACCTGCTTCGGCCCGGTCCTCCATGCCCTCGACCGCATTGGTGAGCGCGTCAGGGCCTCCGGCGATCAGCCCAACCACCATTGTGGCGGGAACGCTGAAAGTTGGCGGGCATTCTGATGCGTCCAGTACGCCCAACCGGCCGCTCGTGCCAGCACCGACATAGATGAGCCGCCCGCCCCGCCCAAAGGCATCAACGATAACATCAACTGCTTTGGCTACATCCGGCAGCGTCTTGGCAACTGCGCCGGGAACCGTCGCATCTTCGGCGTTGATTGTTTTGAGGATGTCGATAGTGGGCATCAAGTCGATACCCATGGTGGCCGGATTGCGCTGTTCGGAAACCAGATGCGCGATCTCATCAACCAACTCGGCGCGTGCGGCAGGGATCGC
>JACKJG010000024.1 GCA_020638065.1 Hyphomicrobiaceae bacterium
TGCAGCGTGAGCCTGCCGGTCAGAGCATCTCGGATCGGCGCACGATTGCGGCAGCCGCGATGTGCTGAAACGACTGCGAATGTCTATTGGGAAGCCGGGCGGGAGTCGCCAGCCGGCGGGAAGTTCCGGCAATGGCGGGTTTAGTTGATCCGGAGGTTTTGCTGAACCACCGAAACCATCTGCTGCATGGTGGTGAATTCGAGGGCGACGCCATTGTGGAAGTGACGTACGACGCGGGCGCGCATGCGGCCAATCGTGCAGGGCGTACCGATGGCCGGGCGCACATGCATTTCAATGGCGACACCTGACAGTGAAAAGTCGATGATTCTGCAGGTATATTTGCGCCCATCCTGCAAAACGATGTTGGCATGACGCTCGTCGGGAACCACACGTTCGTGGCGCCGGTCTTCCGGCAGGTTGAGTTCGTCCTTGTTGGCCAGCCAGGTGAGCTGATTGGCCATCTTGTCTCGCTTGCGGGGGGAGGCGGAGATGTCCATTTCAAAACCGCCGTCAATGTAGCCTGTTATCGAGCCTTCGATTCGCCCAATGTGGTCGACATAGCCGATGACGCGTTCACCCTCGCGGCCGGGAACCGGCGCGATGATATCGGCGTCGCCAGGCGACATGGAAATGATCTGGCAGGGATATTCGCTCTTGTTTTCAAGCATGTAGCGGCCGAGGATGGACACCTTGACGCGCTGGAAGCGCGGCCGTGTTGACGCCCGGCGCGAAATCACCTTGGCGTTCTCCTCGGCGCGCAGTTTAGCGATTGCGGCTTCCTTGAGCATCAAGAATTCAACCCGGTTCCCAGTCCGGGGTTCAGACTAGCCGACGATGGTTAATCAGAGATTGCTCGAAGCATCGCTTGCGCGACTTTGTGAAGTTGTTTTTTCGCCTGGTTCACAGAGTCTTTGCGCGGATCAGTAGAACCACCGATTTTCGCGTTTAGTTGCGGCCGCCGTCAATAACGGCAAGGTGCTGATAGCGGCGCGCATTGTTGCCGTGCACCTTGGCTGGAACGCCGGAAATACCGCCCGAAAAGCCGGAATTGACCATGCCGAAGACGGGTTCGTATGGCTTGGGCGAGAATTCCTCGCGTTTGAGGTCATCCGGCCAGATCAGCCGCAGGCCGGTGATCTTCTGTTCCATCATCGGCTGGGCGCCAAACCAGTAGGGCTCGTCGAAAGCGGACATGGCGCCGAGCAGACGGGTCTGGGTCGAGCCGTTGTGGGCGAGGGGCAGGAGAATCGTCTCGAATGCAAGGCGATTGTTGGACGAGGTCGTTCCCTCGAAGGTGACGAGCGCCACGGCGCAATCGTCGGTGACGGCGCGAATGAGGGTTGTGATGGCGTCACGATCCTTCTGCTGCCACAGATTGACGAATGAGCGGTTCTTCAATTCGCGGCAATAGGCGGAGCAGAGGTGCGAGCCGGCGAGACGGAAATTGAAGTCATTGCGATCGGCCGCTTCGAGAATGAAAGTGTTGGACAGGGCCATGCGAATGCGGGTCGGCTCGATTTCGCGGCGTTCGGGTGCCTGGCGTTCGCCGCGCAGCTCGTTCCAATAGTCAAAAAGGATGCGCGAACTCTCGCGTTGCATGTTACTCGCCCCGAACGTTAACTAAGTCTGGCCCCGACGGATTGCCCCCGCCGCTGACAACTCTCGCAAAACCGGGCGAAAAAATCGCCCTTAATCAATTGTTAAGGTTAACGCGGCGAGCGATTGTGGAAAAGACCCGGGCGCGGGACATTGTGCCGCCCAGTTCCCGGCGCATTGGCGGCGTGGGCACCGTCAAAACGGAGTTGCAGAGTGAGCCTTCCATCAAACGACAACCAGCACCAACCGATCTTCAACGTTCCCCCGATCGTGCTTTTGACTGCCGGAATCCTGATTGCAGTCTTCGCCGCGTATGAGCTTGCGCTTGATGAAGAAGGCAAACTGCAATTTGCGCTGTGGTTTGGTTTCTGGCCCATCCGGTTCTGGTATCCGGATATTCCGGGCGGGCAGGTGGCCATTGTCTGGAGCCTTTTCACACACGCTTTCCTGCATGCGTCATGGGCCCACGTTCTGCTCAACACAGCCTGGCTGGTGATTTTCGGAACTCCGGTCGCGCGGCGTTTCGGTAATCTGGGTTTTGTCGCGGCGTTCCTGGTGGGTGCGGCCGCGGGTGCGTTGACATTTGCCGTGTTTCAGAGCGGCAGTTTGCAGGTTCTGATCGGCGCTTCCGGTGGGGTGGCGGGATTAACGGGCCTCGCCCTGAGATTCATGTTTCAGCCCATGATCGTGGCCAAGGACCCGGTAACGGGCAATTTCATCCCGCTCGGGCGGCGGATCGGGCCGATCACAAGCTTGCTGACTGAAACACGGGCGCGCGCCTTCACCCTGATCTGGTTCGGGCTCAACCTGGCCATTCCGCTCATGGCCTGGATAGGAGCAGGCGGGGACATGCAGATCGCCTGGCAGGCGCATCTGGGCGGGTTTGTTGCTGGTGCGTTGCTGGCTGACGTGTTGCCGAAACAGCCTTTCGACAAACTGGTTGCCGATCAGGAATAGACCTTTTCGGGATCGAAAAGCGGTGGCTCGGAATCCATGATCAGACGCGGCGTGCCGTTCTCGAGGTCAACCCGACGGTAAAAGCAGGATTTGCGGCCGGTGTGGCAAGCGGCGCCATGACCAAGTTGTTCGACCTTCATGACAATGGCGTCCTGATCGCAATCGGTACGCATTTCAATCAGACGCTGAGTTTCACCCGAAGTTTCGCCTTTTTTCCAAAGGCTTTGGCGGGAGCGGGACCAATAGTGGACGGTGCCGGTTTCGAGCGTCATCCGCAATGCTTCTTGGTTCATGTGTGCGACCATCAAGACCTGACCGTCCGCATGATCGACGGCGATGGCGGTGATCAGTCCGCCGGAACCGAAACGCGGTGCGAACACCGCGCTGGATTCCAGTTCGTCTTCGCTGAGCGATGAAGGGTCCTGGAAATTCATGAATTCACCTCTGCCGTCGAAACGGTCAGAGGCTTAGACGCAATCGGTTTGTGTGTCGAGGGATGGCCTAGTCGCGGTTGACCATTGCGAAAAAGCGGTCCTGTTCCTTGACGTCTTCCGCAAAGACGCCGGTAAACCGGTGGGTGATGGTCAATGCTCCGGGCGCGCGAACGCCGCGCATGGTCATGCACATGTGCTCGGCCTCGAGCATGACTGCAGCTCCGCGTGGGTTCAGATGGTCGTTGACCGCATCGATAATCTGGGCGGTCAGATTTTCCTGCGTCTGGAAGCGATGGGCAAAGGCATTGACGATGCGGGCCAGTTTCGAGAGCCCGACAACCCCGTCATGCGGCAGGTAGGCGATGTGCGCCTTGCCGAAAAAAGGCACCATATGGTGCTCGCAGTGCGAGTGGAACGGGATATCCTTGACCATGACGACATCGTCATAACCGCCGACCTCGCGGAAAGTCTTGGAGAGAATTTCGCGCGGATCCTTGAGATAGCCGTCGAACAGTTCTCCATAGGCATCAAGCACCCGATCCGGTGTTTCGAGCATGCCCTCGCGACCGGGGTCGTCACCACCCCAAGCGATCAGGGTGCGTACCGCTTCGCGCGCCTCCTCACGGGACGGGCGCTGCGCCTTTTGATCAGAATCGGCGTTCGCCGGCTGTGTGGGTTTGACGCGGGCGTCCATGTGTCAGGCCTCCGGATTGCGTTTCAGCAACCTATACGGCGCTGACATTGCGTTTGGATCACCATATATAGACATATTCGGACCGGCTCCAAGCTGAAGCCGAGCCAAAACGGAATTGTGAAGTGTCAGAAGCCACAGCGGTCTATACGCAAAAGGTGCTTGAGATTGCAGGGCAGCTGCATGCCGACAAGCGGCTTGCAGCGCCTGATGCGACGGCGCGAAAGGTCTCGCGGGTTTGCGGATCGCGGGTCGAGGTCGATCTCAAAGTGGCGGAAGGCGTGGTGACCGATTATGGCCACATGGTCGATGCGTGTGCGCTCGGCCAGACCTCGGCGTCCGTGGTTGAGCACAACGTCGTTGGTGCAAGTGAAGACGAGGTGCGGCTGGCGCATGCGCAGCTCACGGCAATGCTGAAAGCCGACGGGCCGCCGCCAACGGGGCGGTTCCGGGATCTCGGCGTGTTGGAATCGGTGCGCGACTACACTCCCCGGCACAAGTCCATTCTTCTGGTGTTTGAAGCGTTGCTCGATTGTTTCGATCAAATCCGGCTCAATCGGGAAGGTGCCGCCGGGTGAGTGAAACCAACGGCTCCAGACACGAGCGCCCGCTTTGGGCGAGGGTCATCGATTTTCCATTCCAGTTTGTCGCGATCGCGTTGATCACGATCTATCGTTACACGCTGTCGGCGGTTGCGGGGCGGACGTGCCGGCACCTGCCGACCTGTTCCGAGTTCACCCGCGATGCGATCTGGAAATACGGGTTCTGGGCCGGAGGCTGGATGGGGCTGGCGCGGTTCTGGCGCTGCCGGCCGGGCGGTACGCACGGATATGACCCGGCGCCGGAAGAGGTACCGCAAAAGGCGCACTGGTATTTGCCCTGGCGCTATGGCTATTGGACAAAAGCCGGATATCCCGGCGCAAAATCGGACGAAAAATGATCCGCTATTTCGACGGCCACAACGATCTGCTCCTGCGTTTGACGATGGCGAATGTGTCGTCTTCGGACTTTCTTGATGGTGACGGGAAGGGCCATGTGGACCTGCCGCGCGCCCAAAAGGGCGGTATGGTCGGCGGGTTCTATGCGATGTTTTCGCCGCCGGACCGGCCGGCGGGCCAACCTGTTGCAGCAAGTTTCAATGGTTTGCCGCCCATGCTTCCGGCAGACCGGGCCTGGTATTGGGTGAAGCGGGAACTCGCACTGTTCGAGCGCATCATTGAAGATGGTGCCGGCAAGGTTGCGCATTGCAGGGACGGGGCGGCGGTTTCCGAAGCTATCGAAAACGGCATCTACGCGATGATCCTTCATCTTGAGGGTTGCGAGGCAATCGAGGCCGATCTCGATCTGTTGCATGTGCTTTATGCAGCGGGGCTGCGGTCGCTTGGTCCAGTCTGGAGCCGCGAGACGATTTTTGGAACCGGTGTGCCGCTGAAGTTCCCCGGTTCCCCCGACATCGGTCCGGGGCTGACCGACGCGGGCAAGGCTCTGATCCGGGAAGCGAACAAGCTCAGGATCGTCGTGGACCTGTCGCATATGAACGAAAAGGGTTTTTGGGACATTGCCGAAATTTCGGACGCGCCGCTGGTGGCCACACATTCCAACGTTCATGCGCTGTGCACGGCGCCGCGAAATCTGACCGACAAGCAACTGGATGCCATCCGGGAAAGTGGCGGGATGGTCGGTCTTAATTTCGGTGCGCGGTTCCTGCGTGAAGACGGGCAGGCCAATGCAGACGTTCCGATCGGCCGTATGATCGAGCATCTCGACTACATGCTGGAGAGGCTTGGCGAGGACCATGTCGGTTTGGGATCAGACTTTGACGGTGTCGAGGTTCCAAAGAGCATCCGCGACGTCAGCGACATGCCCACATTTTTCGAGGCTCTGGCCGAACATGGCCATGGCCCGGAGCTGATCGAGAAAATCGCCTGGCGCAACTGGGTCAGCCTTCTTGAACGAACGCTGGACCGGTAGCGACTGCTCTAGGGGCAGGCCTGTTCGGGAATGCGCGTGTCGCAGACCAGGACTGATCGCAGGAATGCAACCGAGGGTTGAATGAGATCGTCGCTCATTTCCTCACGCACCGCGTACTGAACATCGTAGAACGCGTCGTTTCCAGAAACCGCCTTGCTGAAGAAGGTTTCGGGCTGAGCGGTGTCAGGATTTAGAGGACATTCATAAAGCCAGATTGCGTACGGATATCCATTCTCCGTTCCGTCTCTGACCGGCACGGCCATGGCGCCCGGGCAGGATTGCGTGACAAGGCCGGCAAGGTTCTCGGAAAACTGTTTCGGATCAACGTTGCCCTGATGAAAATAGACCTGCACCGTGATCATGTGCGTCCAGTCCTCGACGGTTTCACCTTTGGGGACATATTCGCTCATATCCACGTTTTCATTGCCGGCGTGGTAGCCGAGTTCGAAATCACCGGGCATCGAGACGAGAATGTTTTCGTCGCGCAGGTCTTCGGCGTTGCCAGCATTGCTGGCGCTGAGGACCACAAGGAGAGCCAGAATCGGGATATGGAAGAAATTTCGCATGCTGCCACCCATGTGTGCCGGTTCGAGGCGATGATAGCTGCAATCGCGCGCGCGTAACAGGCTGGCAACGAAGCGAAGCTGTGCTATGAGCGGCGCCGCGTCCGCAAGCCGCGGGACGCTTCAATTCAATGGAGACGAAAATGATTACGGTGAATTTCCCCGATGGCGCTCAACGCGAATTTGCGGTTGGCACCACGGGCACCACCGTTGTCGAGTCGATCTCCAAGTCGCTGGCCAAAGCGACGGTCGCCATGCGCGTCAACGGAGTGTTGAGCGATCTGTCCGATCCACTCGGCGACGGTGCAACTATCGAATTCGTCAAACGCGAGGACCCAGCAGCGCTCGAGCTGATCCGGCACGATGCTGCGCACGTGCTGGCCGAGGCCGTGCAGGAGCTGTGGCCGGGCACGCAGGTGACCATCGGGCCGGTGATCGAGAACGGATTCTATTACGATTTCAAGCGTGATGAGCCTTTTTCAGAGGATGAGCTGCGCGAGATCGAAAAGAAGATGTCCGAGATCGTCCAGCGGGGCGCGGCGTTCACCAAGGAAGTCTGGGACCGGAACGAAGCCAAACGCGTGTTCAAGGCCAAGGGCGAACACTTCAAGGTCGAGCTGGTCGATGCCATCCCCGAGGGCGAAGACGTCAAAATCTACAAGCAAGGTCAATGGTTTGATCTTTGCCGCGGCCCCCATATGCGTTCAACCAAGGATGTTGGCACGGCATTCAAGTTGACCAAGGTGGCCGGGGCCTATTGGCGTGGCGACAGCAACAATCCGGTTTTGAGCCGAATCTATGGCACTGCGTTCGCCAATCAGAAAGACCTCGACGAGCATCTGCATATGCTTGAGGAGGCCGAGAAGCGCGATCATCGCAAACTCGGGCGCGAGCTGGACCTGTTTCACTTCCAGGAGGAAGCTCAGGGCAGCGTTTTCTGGCACCCGAGGGGCTTTGTCATCTATAACCAGATGGAGGAATATATCCGCCGCAAGCTCGGCAAGGCTGGCTATGTAGAGGTCAAGACCCCGCAACTGATGCACGCCAAGTTCTGGGAACAATCGGGGCATTGGGGCAAATACCGCGAAAACATGTTCGTGGTGCCGGACGAGGTACCCAATACCGAGGATGAGGGACCGGTGCTGACCGGCGAGGGCGACCTGATGGCGCTCAAGCCGATGAACTGTCCGGCCCACGTGCAGATTTTCAATCAGGGTGTCAAAAGCTATCGCGACCTGCCGTTGCGCATGGCCGAATTTGGCTGCTGCCATCGCAATGAGGCGCATGGTGCGCTGCACGGACTCATGCGGGTCCGGCAGATGACCCAGGACGATGCCCATATTTTCTGCAGAGAAGACCAGATCCAGTCCGAAACGGAGCATTTCGTCAATCTCCTCTATTCGGTCTATGGCGATCTTGGATTTGACAAGGTGGTCATCAAGCTGGCGACGCGGCCTGACAAGTTTGGTGGCACGATCGAGCGTTGGGACATGGCCGAACAGGCCCTCGGCGCGGCCCTTCGTGCCACCGGCTATGATTTCGAAATCGCCGAGGGCGAGGGAGCATTTTATGCGCCCAAGCTGGAGTTCCACCTCAAGGATGCCATCGGGAGGTCTTGGCAGGTGGGTACCCTGCAACTTGATTTCGTCCTGCCCGAACGACTGAATGCTACCTACGTGGCTGAAGATGGTTCGCGTCAATACGCGGTCATGCTGCATCGGGCCATCCTTGGATCGCTTGAGCGATTTATTGGCATTTTGATCGAAAACCATGCGGGCCGTATGCCCATGTGGCTTTCTCCGGTGCAGGTGGTGGTTGCCACGATTGTGTCGGAAGCCGATCCGGCTGCCGAGGCTCTGGCGCAAAAGATGCGGGCCCTGGGATTGCGCGTCGAGACCGATTTCCGCAACGAAAAGATCAACTACAAGGTGCGCGAGCACTCCGTGAACAAGGTGCCGGCGATTTTCGTGATCGGCAAGCGCGAAGCGGAAGAGGGTACGGTGTCGGTGCGGCGGCTCGGTTCCGACGGACAGAGCGTCTTGCCGGCCGACGAAGCGGTCGCCCAGATTCTGAAAGAAGCCGTTCCGCCCGATCTCGCGCGCTAGTTTGTCGAGTCTTTGGAATCACTTTGGGCGGCGGGTTCAACCGTTGTCCGAAGTACCTGCGGCATAGACCGCCGTCAGCACTTCGACGTCTTGCGGAGCGCCGGGCTTTACCTCGAAGTCGCGATTGTAGACCTTGCCGCCCAGTTTCGCGATGACCTGATAGTCGCCTTCCGCCAGCACCAGTGACGGAAACGCACCAAAGAAGGTGTAGATCTGATTGCCCTGATCGTCCTGAACAGTCCAGTCGACGTCGGCAATGGCCTCGCCGCCCGCGACAGATACGAGTTTGAGATTGATGCGTGACGCGCGGTGGTAAAGCGTGGCCTCGGTCATTTCGCCCGGTTCGACACGAATGTCGGCCTTGACGGTGGCGTTGTTGGTGCCCCAGCGGCTCTCAACCCGGTAAACGCCGGCATTGAGATGAATGACTTCGCCTGGTTTCAGGTTCCGCACGATTGCGACCGGGTCCTCATCGACGCTGGTGGCGAAAATGTCGTAGCGCAGGCTGCCCGGATTGATCGAAATGTCGCCTGTCACAGCGCTGTTGAGCTTAAGAGCACCGGCTTCCATGACCATGGTCTTGTCGTTTTCGCCGGGCGAAACCTGAAGTGTGTCGCTGATCTGGGCATGCCCATAGGCGGCGTGGATCATGTATTGACCGGGCGGCAGTTCGATATGAGCGGTCGAGTCCTCGGATTTGGCGATGAGTTTGAGTTGTCCATTGCTGTCGGCCGCGCCGAAGACACGCCATTCGACACCGCTGGGGATGACGGGGCCGTCCCGGCTGATGCGAGCAATGAGGGTAACGGGTTGATCCGCACCTGCGGCCGCCATTTGCACGGCATCGAGGGCCGTTTGCTGTTGCGGCAGGGACGCAACTTCAAAACTGCCTTCGCCTCCGGCGCCGAGATTTTCGGGTCTTGGACGGGGCAGGGGCGGGATGTCCTGCGCAAAAACGGGAGGAACTGCGACGCTCCAGATGAGAACAAACGCCATCGCGCCAAGTGTTGGCGCCTTGATCGGATTGGCGGTGCGTTTCTGCATGTTGCCCCTACACATCGCTTGGCACTGACTCGCGTGTCGCGTTAGGCAGTGAATCGGTTTTTTGTGTGTCACACAGGTAGACGCAGCGCAACCGGAGAAGGTTCAAACGAAAGGAAACAAAATGGCAGGCAATCAGGCAATGCTGGACTATTTGCTGACGCGGCGCTCGGTGACATTGCCGTTTCTGGCCGAGCCCGGGCCGAGTGCCGCAGAGCTCAAGACGCTTCTGACCATCGCAACCCGCGTGCCCGATCACGCCAAGCTGACGCCTTGGCGTCTCGTTGTCTATTCGGGCGAGGACCGGGCGGCGATCGGCGCGGAATTGGCGCGCCGGGCCGCGGAACGCAATCCTGCAATTTCAGAGGAAATGCTGGAAAAGGAGCGCAATCAGTTTCTGCCTGCGCCGTTGACTGTCGGTGTGCTTTCAAAGCCCGTGGAGAATCCCAAAGCTCCGGAAATGGAGCAGCTCCTGAGCGCGGGGTGCGTGGCCTTCAATTTGCTCAACGGAGCGTTCGCTTTGGGCTATGCCGCCCACTGGGTGACCCGCTGGTTTGCTTTCGACAAAGAGGCAGCCACCTTTCTGGGCGCGGAAGAGGGCGAGCAGTTTGTTGGGTTCATCCACATCGGCACGCCAACGGCGCATCTTGGGGAGCGTGACAGGCCGGAACTGGAGGAAGTCGTGCGCTATTGGACCCCACCCGCCCACTGACTGTTAACCAGACGTTAAGCTGCAAGTGAGAGTTTATTAACCATAAACTCTGACCCGGATCCGATCATGGCGGTCGATTCCATTTCCATTTCTCCGGCACTCGCCTCGATCATCAATCGGGCCGGGGACAAAAGTGGTGTCGATTTCGACTATCTGGTTCAGACCGCCATGCGGGAGAGCAGCCTTGACCCGCACGCCAAGGCACCGACCTCGAGTGCCGTGGGGCTGTTTCAGTTCATCGAATCGACCTGGCTCGAGGTCCTCAAGACGCAGGGGCCATCGCTCGGATACGGACAATATGCGCAGTACATCACGCAAAACGCCGATGGTGATTATGTGGTGCCAAACGCAGCCAAGCGCTCTGAAATTCTGGCGCTGCGCGAGGACCCGCAGATGTCTGCCGATCTGGCGGCAGCCTTCACGCGCTCGAACGGGGAATATCTGAAGAACCGTTTCGGGCGGCAGCCAAGCCCCGGCGAGCTCTATATTGCGCACTTTCTGGGTGCACGAGGGGCGGCGAAGCTGTTTGAAGCGGGCCTCAGCAATCCGGACCAGATTGCGGCCAGCCTTTTCCCCAAACAGGCAGCAGCAAATCAGGCCATTTTCTACAATCGCGGACGCGCCAAAACCATCCGCGAAGTCTATCGGTCACTGGTGGCTTTGCACGATCAAACGGCACCTGTGCCGGTGACCTCCACACCGCAAACGGTTGTCGCCAACAATGGCGACTTGCCAGTTCCGTCGCGCTACGGTCCTAGTTTGCCCATGGATTTCACGCAGCTTTACTCGACGGATCCGAACAACTCCGCTTCGCCCGTGGCCCAGACCCAGGATGCGAGCGCAGCGAGATTTGTGGTCGTGGATCCCGGCGCGGCGTTTTTCGCCCAGCTATACAACCGCTAGAGTGGGCGCCCACGAACCGCGTTCCGTCCTGCTCTGAACCGCTCCCTTGTGGTTACCGCACCGTTTCCAAACGTGGTGAACCGTTCCTTAAGGCTTGTCGCGCACAATCCCATTTGAGTGTTTGCGTGAATTGGGTTTGGGAATGATCGGATACGGCGAGTTTCTCGATTTGTCGCGGTCTGCCGACAGTGCGGCGAGGGCACAGGCGGCCTTTCTCGTGTCGAGTGCCTACGTCGATCATTCCGGTCCGGAAGATGAGCGGGCGGCCTTGTTCGCGGCGCTTATCAGTTTTCTTGAGGACAGTTCGGTCAAAGTCAGGGCCGCTCTGGCCTATGGCATGCTCCGTTCCGACAAAGCGCCGCGCGTCGCCATTCTTGCATTGGCCGACGACGCGCCGATCATTTCACGTGCCGTTCTGCAGCACTCGCCGGTACTGATCGAAACCGACCTTTTGGGCCTGGCGCGCCGGGTTGGCGAAGAACTGCTACCGGCAATTGTCGCACGAGACCGGGTTTCGCCGCGGCTGGCCAATGTCCTCTTCGAGCGGGAGATGCGGACGGTCAACCTGGAACTGCTTGCAAGATCAGAAATCGAGATCGATGCGGAACGGCTCGCGCTACTGGCCGAGGCCTACGCAGACGATGCGACCTATCGCGGGGCGCTCCTGAAACGTAAAACGCTGCCGGCTCATGCCCGTTGGCTTCTGGTTCAGCAGGCGGCCACTGCGATACGTGCGGGCCGGCTGGTGCAGGGGGCACTCATGCCGCAACGTGCCGAGCGTTTGTTCCGGGACGCAGCGGACAATGCGCTCTGTGCGATCGGGGAGCAGGCGGCAGCAAATCGCGAACAGGGTTTTGTTCGATCCGCACGCGGAAGTGGAGACATCAATACACGCATTCTCATGCACGCCTTGCTGCACGGCCAAGCCCTGTTCTTCGCGGACGCGATCGGGCAATTGTGTGGTGTGACCCCTGCCAAGGTTTTTTCGATTTTGGGGCAGGGAGCGAGGGTCTCGGTGAATGCCCTGCTTGCGCGTTCGGGGATGAGCGCCGGATTGAGGAACCTTTTGACCCGGCTCGTGATGTTCGCCCGCGATGTCGATCTCAGCGGAGACGTCGCGGCACGGCTATTTGTCGTCACTGCACTGATCGAGGAGCTGGTCATCGAGCATGATGGCTTGCTGCCGGACGAATTGAGCGAAGGCTTTGCCTATCTCAATGAGCAGAATCTCGTTCTGGCCCGTGAGGCATCTCGAGGCGTGATGCCGACATTTGTCTCCGGAGAGATAGAAGACAACCGGTTCCCACATTCCGAGACGCGTGTTGCGGAACTGATGGGGTCAGACCGGATCGCGCTGCCAGCGGCCTAGGCCGTCAACTTGCGCGAGCATTCTTCGAGGTGCCGCCCGATCAGTTCGGCGAGGGCGTTGTGGACCTCGAGGTGTATTGGCAGGTTCTTTTTGCAGCCTTCCGACAGGGTGGCGATTGTCGCGGTGATCGCCATCCGGATCGTCTCGCACCGCAACCACCACTTGCAGTCGCGCTCCATCAATGCAGCGAGAGAGGCAGCGAAA
>JACKJG010000025.1 GCA_020638065.1 Hyphomicrobiaceae bacterium
TTGCGCGGCTGCGGAGCGCCGAACCCGACGTGGTGGTTCTTGCGGGTATCCCGAAACCTGTCGCGTTGTTTCTGAGGACGGCGGAAACGCAGGGCTGGGCCCCGACCTGGGTCGGTCCTTCGCTTCTGGCCGACCCCTTGTTCGCCGAACTGGGCGGCAGTGCCGTGGAAGGAATGCATATCGTCTTCGACGTGGCTCTTCCGAACATGCCGGAGGCGCAGGCGACGAACAAGATCCTCGCCAAATATGCACCGGACACCCGACCCGGTTACTTCGCATATAACGGCGTTATCGGCGCAATGCTGTTTGTCGAAGCTCTGAAGCACATTGAAGGCGAGCCCACAAGGGAGGCCTTGATTGAAGCCATGGAGAGCATCAAGGGCTTCGAATCCGGCATTTTCCCACCGATCACCTATACGAAGGAAGATCATGCAGGCGTCGACAGGTTCGGCATTGCAATCTGGAAAGGTGGCGAACTTCAAATCAGCAAAAGCTGGTAGCCCTCGACTGCCGCGCGGTTTCGGGCCTGCATCACGAAATAAAAACGAAGAGATATGGTCTTTGCGGCCCTATCTCTTCTCTGAAGGAATGCCAGATGAACTACGCTCCCTTGCTAGAGAAGTGTCCCCTGCCGTTTTCACCGTTCAAGAGCTGCACGGTGCCACGACCGATTGGCTGGCTTTCGACCATCAGCGAGTCCGGCGTGGCGAATCTTGCGCCCTACAGCCAATGGCAGAATCTCACTTTCGATCCGCCGATGGTGATGTTTGCCGCCAACCAGTATCCTGACGGCCGCCGTAAGGACACAGTGACAAATGCGGAAAAAACCGGGTGGTTTGTCTGGAATATGGCCACCTATGCCTTGCGCGAGGCGGTGAACATTTCTGCCATGGCGCTGCCCGCCGGCGAAGACGAATTCCTGAAGGCGGGCGTGACGAAAGCTGCCTGCATTGACGCTCCAGGGCCTCGTGTAGCTGAAAGCCCATGTCACTTCGAATGCCGGTATTTGTCCACGCATCGCCTTCCGGGACGTAGCACTGTCGGAACTGTAGATATCGTATTTGGAGAGGTCGCTCGAATTCATGTGGACGATCGCTTCATAACTGAGCAAGGTAAGCTCAACATACCAGCAATCCGCCCGATCGCTCGTATGGGGTACTACGACTACACAGTCGTTTCAGAGACCTTCGAGATGAGAATTCCGCAAGCTTCTGAAGCGGAGGCAGACGGTTTGGAAGGTCGCGCTGGATAGAATAGAGCGGCGACCAAATGGAGTCTGTTGGTGAGGTTGCCCCTCTCCGTCAGTTAAAGGGCCCGCGCCGTGGTTCCGCCTACACTTGGCAAGCAGGATCAAATGTCGGCGCAACGCAGGAGGTCATCGGCCTCCTGCGTGCGTTCTCACCCGACCGTCCCGTTCAGATCGTCATCAAACTCCCTTGCAATGCGGAGAACATCCACACATGACCCCAAGGAGCGGTTGGGGCGCATCTCCCTGTTTCGAGAGCGGATTTTCAGGCGCGGAAACCAAGCGGTCAATCCGTTCCTGCAACGTTCCACAACTTGGCCAAAATCGCAGCTTCGGGCCGATCAGGCCAGTTACGAGTCCAGAGGGCTTCTGAACCCATGAATGCCCATGATTCGGAGGCTGGATTATCGATCAAGGCGACCCTGGAGCTTTGAGCATCGTCGTTGCTGGATATGAAGACGCGGATGCAACCATTGTTCACTCGAGATCGGGTGGCGGCTTAAGCAGGGCGGTCTCTGGCTGGTTTGCCTGGCGAGGAACAGCGCAAGACCGGGTAGAGGCCAGGCTCAGGGCGCATTGACGAATCCTTGCGACGGATGGTCGGGCCTGGCAACTCGGTGCGCGGAGCCTTGCTCCTGCGCCGCAGAGTCGGAATCCGCCCGACAACAACGTTCAAGCCAGGACCGGAACACGCGCAAGGGCACATCGCCATCCTTGCGCTTGGGCCAAACCAGCCAATATGCCTCGCGCAAGGGCACCGCTTGCTCAAAGACCGGCACAAGGCGACCTTCAGAGATTTCAATTTGGGCGAGATAGTCGGGTAACAGCGCGATGCCAAGGCCTGCAATCGCCGCCTGTATCATCATGGAAAACTGATCCATCAGCATTCCGCTGGGTGCCGCAGGCTTTGCACCTTGGCCACGAAACCAGTCGGGCCAGGCATTGGGGAGGGATTCGAGCTGAAGCATCGGAATCCCTTCCAGATCCTCAAAACACTCCAATCGATGCAACGCAGCAAATGCCGGCGAGACGCAGGCTGTCACCTTCTCTTTGAAAAGCTTAAGATAATTCACCCCTTCCCAGTCATCTAGGCCGCAGTAAATGGCTGCGTCGAAGACCTCTCCATCGAAATCCAGTCTTCCTATCCGCGTGGACATATTAATCAGGATTCCCGGATTCTCGCCCATGAAGCGCCCCAGGCGCGGACCGAGCCAGCGCGAGGCAAAGGTTGGCGGAACCGCAAGCGTCAGCGTTCCACCGTCAGGATTGGCCACAAGGGACATGCTGGCACGGTGAACGATATCCAAAGCACGAGCAATTTCGCGCTGATATGTGAGTGCAGCGGAATTGGGGATCAGACGCCGACGCTCTCTCGTAAACAATTTGCGGTCGAGTTGGTCTTCTAGCGAGAGGATCAACCGACTCACCGTACTCTGTG